>JBNLEB010000021.1:0-170553 GCA_050304695.1 Mariprofundaceae bacterium | reverse complement strand
GTCCAACAGGACCAAGGAGAAACAAGATGCAAAAGATGAAACTTTTTATAGATACGCATGATAAGGAGAAAGAGACCTTTCCGGCCGGATTGACCCCGGTGCAGTTCGAAGGTTTTTATGCTCAATACGAAGAGGCATGCCAGGCCGAGGGTGTGATTTCGCTGAATGTGCATGTTGGTTACGATGATGGTCGTGCCTTTTGCCTGACCATGGCACCGGATGCCGAGGCGGTACGGCGAGCGCATGAGCGGGTCGGTTTGCCATTCGACTCGATTACCGAGGTGAAAACGGCAACCGCCGGAGACACCTTTTTTCGCCCTCATGCTGTAGAGGTGTGATCCCTTCACCAAACAGGAGAAGTGGCACGACGTATTTATCGATGCGGCTGCTTCTCCTGTTTTTCATTGTTAGCAGTGTGTTAGATTGGGCTCTATGAGCGATACGAGCGGAAGGAAACAGACCGTTGCAGATACCGAACTCTTTACCGGATTGTCAGGGGAGGGGCGCAGACTTTTCGATAGTCGTTTGAAGCGTCGCTGTATCGCCAAAGGGCGGCAGCTGATTGCCAAGGGTGATGATGTCTCCGGTGCCTACTTTGTGCTGCGCGGCAGGCTACGGGTTTACACCTATACCCCTTCCGGCAAAGAGGCGACGCTCTATCTAATCGAACCGGGCGAAACCTGTGTGCTGGCGCTCAATAGCATGTTCAATCGTATCCTCTATCCCGCCTGGGTGGAGACAGAGTGCGAAACCGAGTTGGGTGTTTTGCCCGGAGATATCTATCGCTCGCTCTTCGCTTCGGAGAAGACGATTCAGGATCTGACAGTCAAGGCACTCTCTACGGCGCTGTTCCGTTTGATAGAGGAGCTGGAGCAGGTACATGCACAGCGGCTGGATCAGCGTCTGGCCGGATTTCTGTTGTCCCATGCCCGTTCTGCCGATCTCACGGTATTCAAAACCCAGCAGGAGATTGCCGCTCATATCGGCACCAGTCGCGAGGTTATCGCCAGACTTTTGGGACAGTTTTCAGCTCGGAAGTGGGTGAAAACCGGTCGCGGAAAGGTGTATCTGACAGATACGAAAGCATTGGTATCGCTATTGGAACACTCCGTGTAGGCATTTGTCGATAAATGATGAATGAGCCCGGCGAGAGATTGATCGACTCAAAGCACGAAGCCTCGGCTTATTGGTCTTGATATGCTCTGGATAAACAGGTTCGAGTAACCAAGGCTACTGCACGATCAGTTGCATGTTCCGAAAATCGAAGGTGAGTGCATGGTCGAGGAAGAACTGGTGCGAAATCAGGCCATCGACCGTGAAACCGAGCGAACCGTTGAATAGCGAGTTATCCGTTTCGGTCGCGATCCCCTTGAGATGGCGATGCACCAGAGAGCGCTTGCTCTGACCAAGCCGAATTTCGGCAACCTCGGTCTCCACACCTTTAACCTCACCGCCGCCACCGGCACCGATGCCCGCCTTGCTCCAGTCCAGGGTGATTCCGGCAGCGGCATAGTTCGCCTTCGATGTCATGAAGGCGGCTCCTGCCAGCCCCGTATCGATCAGCATCATGCCGGGTTTCCGGCCGTTGACCGAGCCTTCGGTAAAGATCAGGTGCGTCTCGATCAGCCTGAACGGGAAACGATGTTCTGTTCCATCCAGCGCGAGTTCGGTGGCCAGATCGCTCTCCGATTCGGCAGGGCGACGCAGGATCAGACGAGCGTTCGGGTAGTCGAGGGTGGCGAGGAATCGCATCAGGAAACCGGTGCCGACGGCGCCGACCACTTGCATGCCGTCGAAGACCCGCTGCGAGGTCGGTTTGAAATCGACCGTACTGATGGGCACATTGATTGCCGAGATATCTCCCATCTGTAGCCGGTCAATTCTGCCGAAACCGGTCACGCCCGCTTTGCCACCGGCATATTCACCGGCGTACTCGCCGACGATATTCGCGCCGACATTTTCGGCAAACTCCCGATCCAGCATGATCCCTTCGGCGCCGGTGTCGATGAGAAAACTGACCGGTTCTGAGCCGTTGACCGACACCCGGATCACCGGCAGCGGATCGGTGATAACGAATGGAATCTCCGAACGCTCCGGTCCCTCGATCCGGTAGAAGTCGCTATCGTCGAACAGCGCCAGTTGCTCGCCGTGGATTTTCAGCGTTTTAAACGGTCCGACAGGCCATGGCCCGGCCGCTTGTTTGAGCCGTTCGGCGGCGTCGCGGACGCGCCCGCCACGGAGAGCGGCCAGTGCGATGTAGTGATCGATCTGGCAAGTCACCGGCCAGCGTCTTGCCCACCATGGCCCATTCTTGCGAGCGGACCTCAGCAGACGTTCGGCTTCGGTAAGATCGTTGCGCCATAGCGCCAGTATACCCAGCTGTCCCTCTACCCGACCAAAGTCGGGTTCCATCGTCAGTACCTGACGATAGAGCGTTTCAGCAGTGTCGAAACGCCCTTCTCTGTAGGCAGTGTCGGCCTGTTTAAGCGTGGTTGCTGTCTCCTTATCCATATCGGCGCATCCCGAAAGCATCGCCAGTGCGATCACTGATATCGATAGTGCATGTCTCATGACTCATACTCCGTTCTCCATCTGTTGAGATGGGCGATAGAGTGGGGAAGATGAAGCGGTGGCGCATTAACCTGGGTTAACGGATGCGTTTGCGAATGCGGCTGAGAGCGACGGGCGTGATACCGAGCCAGGAGGCGATGTGGTATTGCGGAATACGCTCGGCTGTCGTGTCGTAGTCGGCCAGAAACTGGCGGTAGCGGGCCTCGGCGGAGTCGAGCAGGAACTGGGCTTCGCGCCGCTCCTTTCTGAGCGCGACAAGTTGTATCAGTTTTAGTTTCAGTCGCAGCCAGCATTCGTGCCGCTCGTCGAGCGACATGAACACGTTGCCGGGGATCAGCAGGGTTTCGGTCGCCTCGATCGCTTCGATGGTGAAGGTAGAGGGGCCTGTGCCGGTGTAGACCGGCAGCGAGCCGACAAGGTTTCCGTCCATGGCAAAGGTGTGGTTTCGTTCGTTTCCCTCTTCGGTCAGGTAGTAGTAACGCACCAGCCCGGTTTGCAGGTAGTGGATGCCGCCGTCTCTCTCCCCCTGACGGATGATCGTCTCTCCCGGTGCATAGGCGCAGGATTTGAGTGTGGCGGCGAGGAACTGCCATTCCGTTTCGGGGATCGGACTGACATTGTTTAACAGGACGCGCAGCGCCTCGAATTTCTGTTTCATGCAATGTTCCAGGCATGCCTGTCGGAGGCAAATATCGTGTTTGACGCACGTTTCCGCATGTTCCGTCTTTTCATACGTTCTCCCGGTTGTTGTTACGCAGTATGCAATGAGTCCCTATGAAGCGACAACCTTCACGCTGTGCGGTCAACTGCTTTGCAAAACGATCGTTTGATCAAATCGGCCGATTTGATCAACGAAACCGTTTCTCAATTTTTTTATGTCGGTCTACGCTCTCCCTGATCAGTTGATCAAGGGGGTGGCTATGAGCGAATTGCCTGATGTGCGCAGTCGATTGCTGCAGGCGGCGCTGCAACGTTTTATGAATGAGGATTACCACCGTGTCTCGATGCGGCGGGTGGCCGAAGATGCCAGCAGCAACATGTCGATGATCTATTACTACTTCGGCAACAAGGAGGGGCTGTTCGAGGAGGTGCTGCGCTCATGGCTGCAGCCGTTGATCGACAATATGAAATCACCGCAGGTGGAAGGGTCTCCTGACTCCATCGAAGATTTCTTCCGTATGTACTACCGGGCCGCTCTCGCGCACCCACGATTTCCGCTGCTGATCATGAAGACGCTCAATCTGGGCGATGCACCGGGTGCCCGCTTCCTTTGCGAGACGGTGTTGGAGCGTGGCAGGCAGTCGGGAATCCAGTGGGGCAAACGGATGCAGGCGGAGGGGAAGATCGCGCCAGATGTCGATCTGGAGCTGCTGCGCATCGCAGCGGTGAGTATGTCGATGATGCCGATGCTGATCCGCGATTTTCTCGCCAAACAGTTCGAGGAGCCGATTGATGAGGCCTTCTTCGACCGGCTCTCGGCCTTTTACACCCGCATCATGACGTACGGCATCGTGCAGCCACTCGATGGCGGAGAGGAGGTGAAGTCATGAGTTCGTTCGCTAGAAACAGGATGGCCGTCAGGGGCTTCAACAAGGCACTCGGCTTTGCCGACTGGGTACAGAAGTTGCCGGGGAAGATGATGCCGCCGCCGATGCGGCTGATTCAGATCGGATCGCTCTACTGGCAATCGCGGGCACTCTATGTGGCGGCCCGGCTCGATCTCGGCACGCTACTCGGCGACAGAACTATGCCTGTCGAGGAGCTGGCACAAAAGTCCGGTTGCCATGCCGGCAGTCTCTACCGGTTGCTGCGCATGCTGATCTCGATGGGTATCTTCTCTGAACCGGAACCGGGCAGCATTGCCAACAACAAGACGTCGAATTATCTGGACGAAAACCATCCCCAGTGCGTGCGTGCCATGATCCTGATGCACAACTCGCCGGAGATGACGCGGCCATGGACGGAGGAACTGGAGAGTGGCATCCGTTCAGGCGAAGTGCCGTTCAGATTAGTACATGGAGAAAACCTCTTCGACTACATGGATCACCATGGCGAGTTCGAAAGCCTCTTTGCCAGAGCGATGGATACCACCGAGGCGCTGCTTGGAAATGCATTTATCACCGATTTCGACTGGGGCCGCTATGAGCGGATCATCGATGTCGGCGGCTCCAAGGGCTCCAAGGCGATTGCTATTCTGAAGAAGTTTCCGAAGCTGAAGGCCATCGTCTTCGATCGCGAGCAGGTGATCGAAGAGGCGCGCGGCTACTGGCAGGGGAAGGTGGATGATGACGTACTCTCGCGTATCGAGTTTGTTAGCGGTGATGCCAGGGAGTGTGTGCCGGAGGGCGGCGAGCGGGATGTTTATATGCTCTGCGCCGTTTTCCACGGCCTTGGCGATGCCGACTCGATCCGAATCCTGCGCAATATTCGAGAGGTCTCGCAGGGAGATGTCGCCATCTTCGATGCGGTAATGGCGGAGCAGGGCGAGAGCCTGATGGTCACCTCGTTCGATATGCAGATGCTGATGGGTACCGAGGGGCGCGAACGCACGGCGGCCGAGTGGCAGGCGTTGTTCGATGCCGCCGGTTACCATTTGATTGGCTGTTTCGATACTCGCTCACTGTGGAAGTTGCAGTTGCTGGGAGCGAGTTAAATCGAGGATGGCGATTGCCGTAGCCGTTTGGCAGTGTGGCGTTATACCAATGGATGAAGGGGAGATAGATGTTTCGCAATCGTTCGGTCCGGTTTGTGCCGTTACTCTGTTTTCTGGCAACATTCACTCCACTTGTCGCCGGAGCCACCGGGCTGCCGGCTATCATTCAGCCGCTATCGCTCTCCTATCAACATTACGACAAGCATGTGATGCTCTACTTTGAGGGGCACCCGAAATACGAGGCGGTGGAGGCGATGATTTCGGATGCGGGAGGAAGCCCCCATGTCCGGGTGATCATGACCCGTCACGATCAGTCTCAGGTCGATTACTTTAACGTTGAGGGCGATCTCAAACGTTTTGCCATCGATGCACCACAGCGGGAATCCCACCATGCCGCCATCGCCTATGCCTGTTCGCTGAACGGTGGCCGCCCCGAGGTCACACTGGATTTCAAGACTGCCGATGGTGAGCAGGTGGCTTTCAGGTTCATAGCTGCAAGCGAGCCATCGGCCAAATACGGTGGCCTGACCGATCCGGAGGGGCACGCGGGCGAGAGTGCGCTGCCGGTGATGACGCGTGCCACCAGTTCGTTGGCAGACCCGGCCAGCAGTATCAGCTTCGATGGCAACTCATATCAGCTTCCGGTGCACACCTACGTGCCGCTCTTTTTCAAGGGGATGAAGGGTTACTACAGCGATCATTTTCGTATCGGTGTCGTCTTTGCGCAGAACACGCTCTTCTCATCGGTCGCGATGCCGAAGCATCTCGCTCTAGGTGCGCAGTGGCGCTATTCGCTGGGCGAGCGAAAACAGGACTATGTGATCGATGAGGTAGCGGAGGATTCGCTGCATCTCACTTCGGAGAAGGCAGCGTTGCTAGTTCTCAGGCGCGGCGAGCAGCTTGCGCTCCGGGAGATCAGGCAGTTTGCCGCACGGCAGGCAGGCGATTCGAAGGCCGAGGTGATGTCGATCCGTTTCGATCCCTACCTGCCTTATCCGAATGATACGTGGCCGGAGCGAGTTGCTTTCTCCATTTCACTCACCGGTAGCGCGGATGTGGTCACTGGCCATGTCGAGGGTGGCGAGTCGGGCTTTGAATTGATTCCCGACCTGCCGGATTGGGCGCATACGCGAAAGGTTAAAACGGTGATCCGGGAAGCCGAAAAACGAGTCGAATCAACGATCGTTCAATAAGAGACGCCGTTACGCTAATGACCGTGACGGTTCAGTCGAACTTCCTGCGCATGGCGATCAGGTTCAGCCGCTCCCACTGGTGCTTGTTGTAGAATTCGAGAGCCTGATCGTTATCCAGGTCGGTGAGCAGTTGCAGGCGGCTCATCTGCTGAGATTTTGCAACCTCTTCGATCCGGTCCAGCAGCATACCGCCGATACCGCGACCGCGACACTTCTCCGAGACCACCAGATCCTCGACCATACCGACTGTTCCTCCTTCAGCAGTGGAGATCAGTGGTTGCAGCGTGCACATGCCGACGATCTGTTTCTTTTCAACGGCAACGAGCAGCGTCGCACCCTTGGTTGCCATCAGACTGGCCAGCCCCTGCCGCTGGCGTCGGACATCGGGGGTGAAGTCGCTTTCGATCATGAACAGCTCACCCAGCAGCGAAGTCATGCCACCGAGGTCGGCTGTGGTTGCATTGCGGATCGTCACCTCTCCTTTTTGCAACTTGCCAGCTATTTTCCTGATCGTTTTCGTCACGCTTTATCTCCTTATCTAGGAGCACCGATTCATTCGGCGCTTCTGTGCGGGCCAAGGATGGCTCGCCAAAATCAACAGGTTGAGTTGTTGATTTTGTGAGTAAAGGCGAAACCGCGTTTTGCCTTTACGTAATGATTTTCGGCAGGATGCCGATAAATCATCTTCGTTCAATCAACCCTCGATAAAATACTGTTCCTCATCCATTTTACCATCAAATATGCGAAACAGCATCGCCGCATCCATGCGTACCCCCTCACGCTTGCCGGGAAACACCTCAACCTGCACACCTTCAGCGGCAAGTTCGGCCAGTTCATGATAGACGAAATACTCCAGCGATACCGCATCGGCAGATTCACCGGCTTCCGCGCATGCCGTAGCCAGGCCAGCGTAGGGCCAGAGCGGTATCATGGCAGTTCCGTCCACTTCGCGGGTGACCCAGTCGTCAGCGTTGCAGAGCCGCCACACCTCCTCAGACTCCATGGTGCGGGTGATGAAGTAGTGCAGCCGTTCATCCGGCTCCAGATCATCGAGATAGGTTAACTCGGTTGCGGTGGGTTCGTGGCGCATCCTCTATGCTCCTGCCATCTCGCCGGTGATCTGCGCAAGCCAGCGATCCATACGCTCTTCGGTGAGCAGCGCCTGACTCTTCTGATCCAGCGCCAGCCCGACAAACTGCCCGTCCACCACCGCTTGGGAGCAGTCGAAGCTATATCCCTCAACCGGCCACTGGCCGATGATGGTCGCGCCGCGCTCGGCAAAGAAGCGGTAGAGGAAGATCATCGAATCGAGGAAACGGTCGGGATACTTCTCCTGATCGCCGAGACCGTAGAGGGCGATGGTCTTGCCGGTGAAGTCGATGATGTCGAGTTCGGGCAGGAACTCCTCCCAGCTGCCCGCCTCGATGTCGGTCGATCTGCCCGGCAACTGATTGATGCCGTAGGTGGGGGTGCCGAGGATGAAGGCATCGTAGCTGAGGAACTGACCCACCTCGGTGCGGTTGACGTTGAGCGGCTTGGCAGCCTTGTTGCCCAGCTTCTTCGCCATCTTCTTTGCGATCAGCCGGGTGGTGCCGGTATCGGTGCCGAAAAATATACCTATCTCACTCATGTCGATGCTCCTCTGCGGAAGGGTTAAACAGTTATGCTCTGTTTTCAGAGCAATTTTCAAACCAGTTGAGCGAGAGGTGAAGAACTGTTTACAGCAAACAAATAGCGCGATTTTTGTCGTCTTTATGCCACACGCTTTTCACCCTCAAAGAGAGACATTGTATGAAATGCGACAAGCTTGTTTTTCCTCTATTGCTGCAAATGAGAGGCTGTATCCGTACCTCAAGCGTTAGAGCCATTGCTGTTCCATTTCAATAATCCGTCATGCCCGACCTGATCGGGCATCCATGAGAACGCTGAAAAGAATGGATTCCCGCCTGAAGGTGAATTGCGTTTACGCAAGAGAAGCTACCCTGGGGTATCGCGGGAATGACGCACGGAAATGAACTGACACTTATGCCCACGAATGTGAAGCGCTTATATCTTTATCGCTATGCATTATTTTTGATGAGAGGAGAAGGTAATCGGATTGGCACGCTCCTTGGATAGATGCTCAGCATGAAGTCAAAAGAAGAGGCTTGGATCGAGAGTCAGCAACTCAGCCCCGTCGATATCGATTGCGTCACCACCGTGATGCTCAAGATTCTCGATGGCAAATGTAAAATGAGCGGGCCGGGTAAGCGCGTCATGGAGCAGCTCTACGATCTGCTCAAAGATCGAACCGGCCACCATCTGCATGGGAATACCCACCAACTGATCCGGCAGGCCCGGTCAGAGGCGATGAGCGATGAACTTCGTATGCACATCTACGAGCAGCGCCTGCTGGCCGAGACGATGATCTCACGCCCGGTGATGAAAGCCTTTAAGGCACGATTACGTGCCGATGGTCTGATTGGAAGCGGGGTGGCTGTTTAAGATAGTGAGAAAACAACTCGAATCCGTGTTTGGACTGGTGTGATTTCCACAACACATTATTCATATCAAGCTAGTCGAGGCGATATACGGCACCCAAACTTATAGCAGCCCCTGCCTTTATGCCATACCCCCTCAAGTAGCCAAAAGATTTATAACCTGCT
Source organism: Mariprofundaceae bacterium (assembly GCA_050304695.1). Taxonomy (GTDB): domain Bacteria; phylum Pseudomonadota; class Zetaproteobacteria; order Mariprofundales; family Mariprofundaceae; genus WSZY01. Next base: position 161,491 of record JBNLEB010000021.1, on the reverse strand, counting down.
TTTAAGTGAACACCTTTGGACTTTGATTCAGTGGGATAATAATTCAAATCAATGAAAGCTGCGCTTCCTGTTTTTCGCTGTTTCCAATGATGAAGTTCTGCTCCCAACTCAAAATCAGAACTGGATTCACCCAGCAGGTTATTGACCTGTATTGAGGTGCGATATTTATTGTCAACGCTGCCCATAGCAATCTCGAGTGAACCAGATCTACCCCCTTCCGTCAGAAAATAGTTGCTTAGCACATACTCCTCACCGTAGCCGGTAAGTGTATAGGATATTCCCGGCATCCATTTGATATTAAAAATCGAAATGTAAGGAAGCTCGGTCTCTGAATCTCCTGTTACTATATATTTAAACACCCCATACCAACTCCAAAGAACCAGAGGATTAAGGCTGTTGTAGAGAAAGGATTTATTCCTGATGCTGCTTGCCGTGTACTGCTTGCCAGATAAATTTGAGTACCGAGCTGCGAGTGCTGCGATATCGTTGGTCGCATTTACATTTCCAATTTCTGCTGCTTTCGGTGGATTGAACAAAGCATACCATCCAGGCGCATAAGTGGTCTTGAGCAGTAAAAGGGAGAGATCGTAGTCCGCTGTAGTGGCCTGCCAGAATTTATTTTTTATGAGGTGGGACATGGAGTTCTCTACCTGAAGTCCATTAGCCCTTTTATGGTTAGACCATTCTGCATAGATATTAGCTGGTACATTCTCTCCACTGGTAGTTGTGCTTGAGCTATATTTCAGATCATAAGGTATAGGGGGGAAACCAATGTTAACCTTGTCTATATTTCCGCCGTAATTTTTAGCGGGGAACCCATGGCCTAAATACTCATGGGGGATCTCTGCAGCATAAAGAGAAACCGGAAAATCAACGCCTAGTAAGCGAACAAGGCGGTATCCTGCTGAAAGCTGAGGGTTTGTTAGTGTTTCTACTTTTCCATCAACACTACGAAGACCGTAAATGACGGCTTTGTCGAGTGATATCACACTCTCACTTAAAAGCTCATTGGTATTATAGAATGGTGCCCCTGCCCCAACATAGTAGTGCCATTTTCCTGCACCGGCGTAGGCCGGGATCGCATTTAGAATGATCAGACAAATCATAGTTACTGTTAGCTTCATTGCTTTTCTCCCTCAAGCACAACTTTGAAAACTTAGCGCCAAGCTACGTGAAGTGACCAGAGTCCGAGTGAACAAGGCAAACAGCATTAGTAGAATGTAACAGGCGCTTATCCTTGGCAGTCCATGAATTGTTTGGCTGCCTCGCTATTAAAATAGCTCATGGATTTTGCTTTAACTCTTTGATGCTGAACTCTAAGTGTTTTGGTACGAAGACGATCAAGCGTAGAACCAAGTTGGATGCGTTGCAATGTTTGAAAGAACTACCGTTTGGAATTGATTAGCTAAACGACCATCGCTGACAGTCTTCTCATTATTCGTTCGATGCGAAGCGCCTGCTGGCCGAGACCATGATCTCACGCCCGGTGATGAAAGCGTTCAAGGCAAGGCTGCGTGTCGATAGCGTGATCGGGGCGGGTGTCGCCGTTTGATGATACGAATCGGTTCGTTGTTGCTCTTTTAGGCTATCCGAAGTCGTCATGCCGGACTTCGACTGCATGGATGCAGGAGGTAGAGCAACGCATGGAGCAGTTGCCGAGATCCGGCATCCATATATCCATCCGTCTATCAGACAATCGTGTGTTAAAAAGATAACAATCGTTGCGAACGACACAGCGGCGATTCGCTGATTTAAAGGGTTTCCGGCAGGGCACAGCGATTGCTAACGGTGTGCGCCGACCATCGTCGGCCAACAATCAACAAGCAATGGAGTTTTAGAATGTCGATACAAACGATTCGCGACTTTTCAACCAAGGCCCGTGCCGATGCGGCGATGGGAGAGAAGCTCAAAGCGTGCGAGAAGCTGAGGGATTTGATCAAGCTGGCCCGTGAGGAGGGGTTCGATGTGGATGAGGAGCTTTTCTATCCGCCCAACGAACCGCAGTTCAGCGCCGATCAGCTCTCCGAGAAGCTGGCCAACGCACTGCTGCGCTGCTGAGCAACACCACACTGCGGTCGGGCAATCCCGACCGCAGCCGGTGATTCAATATTCAAGACCTGACCCCAAGTGTTACAGAGGCGTTTTGTGGAGCGGAGCAAAACGTCCTATGCAGCTTTTTGTTATATGACTTTACCACGTATCGACATACAATATGCTCTTTGATATTTCAGATACAAGGCAGTGTTTTTTTATTAAATCATGATAGAAACTGATTTCCACATCGTTACTAACGATGGAAGGATGCAATATTATTTTCTCTATAGAATGAATATTAAATGGGATATAGCCACCTGAACCAAATCCGTCAGATGAAGATTCAAGATGTGATATCGCATTGTCTTCGACATATCTGGTCATTTTCTTTGCTTGATCAACTGTTAGCAAGACGCTGTAATCCGTGGGGATGACAAAATGCATATTATTGCGCGCATCTATCCTAAAATATGGTTGATCTTTAGGAGTTGGAGTATTTACACTTACTTTAGATATGTCATTTTCTTCAATATACCTTTTAAACAGCTCTGTCCATGAGTCTTTTGAGCAAAGCACTGCCCTTACTTCTTTTTCTGGTTTAAAGGCTTTCCTTTTGTAAAAGTGACATTCTGAAACATCCCACTCAAGATCTCCTCTTTTTGTTCTTGAATGTATGGCGTTTTTAACACTCATTGCGTTAGCCTCTGCATCACTCAAATACTTTACTTTTGACAGCAGCGTTCCTTTAAACTTGCCCCGTACATTTTTTAGTGCGTTTTCTAAAGCCGAAGCTCGTATTACAATAGCTACACCATAATCTGGACCAGGTGTATAGGCTCGCCACATTGAATCAATTTCAGTAGAATCGTACATTGAAAAGCAGCAACCCAAATCAGCACATAAACCGAATTCCATCAACGCTTTTAAATAGTGCACTTCAGCTTCATTCTTTAATGAATTTTTTATATGTCTTTTATACGAAGGTAACAAATTCGCTTCACAAGCATCCATATCCTTCCACTGGTAGGTTCTACTAAACCAGAGCCCTTCATTTTCTAGAAGTTGAACAAACCGGATTTTAGGAAAATAACGTATTAATTGCTGGTCTTCTTCAACAGATCCAACAAGCGGCTTTATTTTAAACCCTGTTCCAATTTTACTCATAATCTCGATTTGTCATATAACTTATTAATATACGCACGTATCTTTTTGTTTGGTGATCATGGTTAGCCCGCCCCCTAGTGATCTAGGGTTGAGCATAAACGTGAATAGTTCAGTCGGCAAATTGGATCTGTCGATATACGTTTACCCGGAAATATCGTGGTTATGTTTTCATTCTCTCCAAGTGGGCGTAGGGCGGCTGGGTTTCGATGCGATCATCGATCAGCGGTGTGCCGACGGTGAAGTGGTAGGTGGCTTGTAGGGCCGTGCTTTCGAAACCGAGGGTCTGGTGCATAGCGGGATCGAAATAGCAGCCGATGCCGGTACCGCGAAAGCCGGTGAGTTCGGCTTCGAGGTAGAGGGCTTGGCCGATCTGCCCCGCCTCGATGAAGAGATGGCGGTAGTTGGCTGGAGTCTCTCCAACACTACGGTCGAACTCGCCCAGCATGCTGACGGCAAAGGCGGAGTCGCTGGCGATGGGCTGATGGCAGCTGAGTGTTTTTGCGGCGTTGCGGCTGTCGGCATGGATGAGCAGGTAGAGCGGTAGTTCGTTCGCAATCTCTACCTTCTCCCAGAGAAACTGTTTGCTCATCTCCTGCTGCATGAGGGCGAGACCTTCGGGTGAGCGGGGCAGGGCGTAGAGGCCTTGGCGGAGGCCTGCGACCCGGTGCACGAAGATGAGCAGGTGTGTTGCCGCAGGCGCTGCATTGGCAGGCCACGGCGGCAGGCTGTTTCGGAGAAGTGTGCCATCGAGGATCTGCAGGAACGACTCCAGCGGCATCATCACGCGCGGGTCGAACTGCTGGGCGCTGCGCCGCTGTTTGATCAGGGCTGCGGCCCGTATGTCTTGATCGTCGTGATCATCAAGGGTGCGGGGTTCGGTGTCGGTTATTGGGTCGGCTTCGCGAATTTCTGTTCGTTCTGCTTTGATGGTGGCGCGGGCGATCTCTTCCACAACGGGCCATGTGCCGTAGGGGTGGGGATCGATGCGGTTGGCGCAGCCTGTCCACTTACTTTCGGCGGCTTGTTTGAACCATATTTCGGGGATCGGTTGAGTGGTGGTTTGATTGATTGGGTGCGGGGTAAGCTCGAACAGCAGCTCCGCCACTTCAGGCTCGGCCTCGCTGAAGCTCTCCGCATCGTTTAAGCCCAGCAGTGTTGCCACCTCACGGTCAGCGTGGTGGTCATGCAGATGCAGCTGCCAGCCAAGTGTGGCGGCAGCGTAGGCGAAGGCGGAGATGGCATGGCCGATGTCGAGCTGGCAGTAGCGGAAGGCGCGCTCGCCGTATTTCCATGCCTCGCGCCAGAGGATCGAGGAGAGGCCGATGAGCAGGCGCGGCTCATGCTCTGAAGTGTTGGAGAGAGGGATGACGGCGCGCTGCTCCAGAAGGTGTTCATCGGGGCGGTAGTGGTAGCTGCCATCTTCAAGGCCGCCGATGCCTGCGGCGACGAGATACCCTTCGGTCGGGTGCAGGTTACCGCTGGAGGGGTTGCAGCGCAGCGCCCAGCGATCAGGGCCGTAGGCCTTCCAGGCGGAGAGACCGAGCGAGAGCTCGAAGAGGGCGGCGATGGAGGCGATATCCATCGGTGCGGGTGTAACGCTGCCGGGCTGGAAGAGTTGGCCGAAGGTCGCACCCTCATGCTTCTCGCTTAGCAGCGGCAGCGCTGTTTGTGCCGCTCCTTCAAAGTGGCGGAAGGGGTCGGGCTGCCCGCTCCAGTCCAGCGCCTCAGGCCCCCGGGCATAGCCATCAAGTCGATGGCTGCTCAGTAAGTGGTAGTCCCGAACTGTCAGGGGTTTGCCCTGCATCAGGCCTCCTGAATCTTCAGCTCTTCAGGCCAGCAGCCGACCGGCGGCAGCAGTTCGCCACCGGCACCATCGAAGCGGACAAGGTAGATCTGCTTCGTTTCATCCTCTTCCAGATGACCGGTGTTGACCAGTACGCCGCGGCAGCCGTTTGCCGCGATCAGCTCGCCTTCGGCCAGGTCGGGAATGGAGCCGTCGTTTAGAATATCGGTGGCGGCGTAGATCATATCGCCGGGTTGTAGTTGCTCAATTGTCATCGCTCTCTCCTCATGGGTGTCTCATCATGTAGTAAATCCGACAAAAACCGGGTGTGGTGCTGTTTGCGACTATCATAAACCTTACATTTTATAGTTTAAAAGTCTTATTTATCAGCCAGTTAAATGCACCTTTCGCCTGTGGCACTGCCTTTGCGTTGGATCACGTTGTAACGATAACGCAAACCATCTGCCAACCGGTTCAACCCAGGCCGATGCGTAAGGAGAAGAGCCATGATCACACTGACCGACAACGCTGCAGGCGCAGTACAAAAATTCATCAGCGGAGCCGACAAGCCGCTCACCGGCCTGCGGATCATGGTTCAGGACGGCGGCTGTTCCGGCATGCAGTACGGCATGCGGCTGGAGGAAACTTCCGTGGGCAACGATATGGTGCTCGACTGCAACGGCGTGCAGGTCTTTGTCGATCCCGAGAGTGCGGCGCTGGTTGAAGGTGTCACCATCGATTTCGTCGAGTCATTCGAGGGCTCCGGCTTCAAGTTCTCCAACCCCAATGCCAAGAACGGCTGCTCATGCGGCAAATCGTTTAGTTGTTGATTGTTTGAAGCGGTTGTCAGGCTCCTGCCTGAAACCGCTGACGAACAGGCAAAAACGCGGTTTCGCCTGTTCTCACAAAATCCCGCGTATAACGCGCGATTTTGGCAGCCCGTCCATGGGCTGCACCGCAACTTCAACGAGTTGCTACATAAAATTCTAACGGAGGTCTTCCATGTGGGACTATTCAGATACGGTAAAAGAACATTTTTTCAATCCCAAGAACGCACGGGCGATGGAAGACGCCGATGCCATCGGCGATGTCGGTTCGATTCAGTGCGGTGATGCACTGCGTCTCACCTTGAAGGTCGATGAAGCGACCGAGACCATCACCGATGCCGCCTTCCAGACCTTCGGTTGCGGCTCGGCCATCGCCTCCTCCTCCGTACTGACCGAGATCATCAAGGGCAAGACGCTCGATGAAGCGCTGAAGGTGACCAATCAGGATATCGCCAACGAACTCGACGGCCTGCCGCCGGAGAAGATGCACTGCTCGGTGATGGGACGCGAAGCGCTGCAGGCGGCTGTCGCCAACTACCGCGGTGAAGAGTGGAAGGACGACCACGAAGAGGGCGCGCTGATCTGTAAATGTTTCGCCGTCGATGCGGTAATGATCGAGGATACCGTCCGCGCCAATAATCTGCGTACCGTTGAAGATGTCACCAACTACACCAAGGCCGGCGGCGGCTGTACCGCCTGCCATGAGGGTATCGAAGAGATTTTGACCAAGGTGCTGGCCGAGACCGGCGAAGCCTTCGCCGCACAGGCTTCGCGCAAGAAGCTGCACGAATCGAAAGCCGCGCAGAAAGTGCCCGGTGGCGGCATGAGCAACATCGAACGCATCAAACGCATCGAGCGGGTGATCGAAATGGTGCGTCCGCAACTGCAACGCGACCGCGGCGATGTCACCCTCGTCGATGTCGATGGCGATACCGTCTTCATCAACCTTGTCGGCGCCTGCTCCGGCTGCCAGATGGCATCCTTGACCGTCAGCGGTATCCAGCAGCAGATGATCGAAGACCTCGGCGAGTTCGTTCGTGTGGTGCCGGTTCCGGCCAAGGCTCCGCTGGTGCAGCCGGAGGTGGCGGCATGAGCACGGCAACGGAACAGGCAACAGAAATGAAGGACGTCTATCTCGATAACAACGCCACTACCATGGTCGATTCCGAAGTGGTGGAGGTGATGCTTCCCTATTTTACCGAGCAGTTCGGTAACCCATCCTCGATCCACAGCTTCGGCAACAAGGTGGGTCGTGCCCTGAAAGTGGCGCGCCAGCAGGTGCAGAACCTGCTCGGTGCCGAACACGATTCGGAGATCGTCTTCACCTCCTGCGGCACCGAGTCCGACTCCACCGCCATCCTCTCGGCACTGAAGGCGCAGCCCGAGCGCAAACATATCGTCACCACCGTCGTCGAACATCCGGCGGTGCTCTCCCTGTGCGACTATCTGGAGAAGGACGGCTACACCATCCACCGCCTCGAAGTGGACAAGCAGGGTCGTCTCGATCTGGATGAATATGCCGGCGTGCTCGTCGAGCACGGAAGTGAGATCGCCATCGTTTCGGTGATGTGGGCCAACAACGAGACCGGCACCATCTTCCCCATCGAGGAGATGGCGACCATGGCATCCGATGCCGGGGTGATGTTCCACACCGATGCGGTGCAGGCGGTCGGCAAGATTCCGATGGATCTGAAAAACAGCGATATCGATATGCTGTCGCTCTCCGGGCATAAGCTGCATGCGCCGAAAGGGGTAGGCGTTCTATACCTCAGGCGCGGCACCCGCTTCCGCCCGCTGCTGCGCGGCGGTCATCAGGAGCGCGGACGCCGGGCCGGCACCGAGAACGTCGCCTCGATCATCGCGCTCGGCAAGGCGTGCGAGATGGCGGCCGAGCATATGCGCTTCGAGAACACCACGGTCCGGGCGATGCGCGACCGTTTGCAGGAGGGAATCCTGTCGCAGGTGAGCCATGCCTTCCCGACCGGTGATGTGGAGAACCGGCTGCCCAACACCTGCAACATCGCTTTTGAATATATCGAGGGCGAAGCGATCCTGATGCTGCTCAATAAATCCGGCATCGCCGCCTCATCCGGTTCGGCCTGTACCTCGGGTTCGCTGGAGCCGTCGCATGTGATGATGGCGATGGAGATTCCCTACACCGCCGCCCACGGCACCATCCGCTTCTCACTGTCGCGCTACAACACGATGGATGAGATCGAGAAGGTGATCGAGGCGGTGCCGCCGATCATGGCGCAGCTGCGTAAACTTTCGCCCTACTGGGGTGAAGATGGCCCGATCGAAGATCCTGAGAAACTCTTCGCACCCACTTATGCCTAACCTCCCTCTTAATAGTATGTATGGCATGACAAGGGGCCCATCCGGGCCCCTTTTTTTAGATCTCGAAACCTGCCGTCTACCTATTTAACCAGCCGATGGCCTCTTTCTCGTCGGAGAAGAGTTTGACGTTGTAGCCTGCATTGAGGAATACGGTCTCCATAAAGTCGAGAGAGTGATCGTCCGGATCGACAAGCAGTGCTGAGCGCGCCAATCTGGGAAACTCGAAGTTACCGATATCTTCATAAGCAAACTGGTAATTCGCTGTTACGGATTCGATGTTCGGAGCTCCTCTGGAGTCGAAAAGAAAACGCTCGATACCGCGCTGATCGCCCAGCGCCTTGGCATCCGTGCCGCAGCGAACGCCCAAGGCGTTGGTCATTGGTACATTGACCTTGATGATAATATAATTCCCGTTTTCCGAGACAGATACGTCGTAGTCCATTCACAACCTCTGAGCACAAAATAACGGAGGTGAGCATATGGATGGGCGTTAGAAATTCAATTCATTCTCGAACACTAATGTTATTAGTTTTACCTGAGGTTGTATTATCTATTTTGGTCATTGGCGGGGCTATTCGCCCTCACATGCGATCTCAATACCCTGATTGCCAGAATATGTAGTGTCAGTGCCAGCGGTGCCATCAGGCCGGGGATGAAGGTGTAGGGAAAGGTGCCGATCGCCAGGTTGGGCACGTCGGTGGCTAGCAGATGCATCGGGCCGGGCATCGTCAGGGCCGCGCGCACCGCAATGTTGGCCAGCATGGCGATGCCGAGCGCGTTCCAGATCAGGGCACCTCGGGCCGACAAATGGCCGCGTACATATGCCCATGCGACGATGGGGGCCGAGAGGCCGATGAGGATGTCGAAGTTGGCGCCTTCGAAGGTCAGCATGGTCGGTACAACTCCCTCATTTGCCAATTGGTGCAGGAATATTTCGACGCCGACCCTGAAGACCTGGGCAGCGAGCAATAACCCTAGCGGGATGGCGAAAGCGATTTTCACCGCCGCATTGCTGCGTGCCAGAAATAGAATGGCAAATAACATGAACGGAACAATGACGAAGGCGGGTCCCGGTGGTCCTCCCGATATGCCGCCGCCTATGATACCGAAATAACCAAGGGTACCGGCATAGGCGAGCCAGAGAGTTAAACCGGTCAGGGTTGCCGTGCGCGCCTTTCCTGTTAGATAAAACTCTATGGTCAGCGCCACGAGAAGGGCGATTATTGCAACGAATACAAGAAATAAAATCTGCATGATAACCTCCGATTCCTTCTGTCTTGAAGGCACAGCCAGCCGAAAATACGTTGCGTCGCCAGATGGCTGGCCTGGCCTGAGGTGTGTATCAATGCGATACGGTTCAACCTTCTTTCGCTCAAGTCTCGGCCCTCGACCGCTCAATCAGGCGGATGGCGACGACCATGTTGATCATCACGAAGAGGGGGACGACGAGTGCGGGCGCCAGCACCATCGGAAACGTGAACAGGGCCTCGCTCGAAGGGGTTTCGTCAATTCTATGCAGTAGCCCCGGCAACCCCATCTGCCCGATCAGCGGAGCGGCGGGCAGGATGGCCAGCACGCCGAGAAGGTTCCAGACGATAAGTCCGCCTGTTCCGATCCGTTTTTTGACGCTTAGCCAGCTTACCAGCAATGCGCTCAGCCCGAACAGGAAATCGGGGATACCGATCCAGAGGGCGAAAGAGAGGGGGAACTCCCCGCGCATGCCCTTGATGATGCCGCCGATCGCCAGAATGCGCAGGGCATGAATACCGGTCAGCCACTGCATGGGCGTGGCATCGATCAGCGAACGGATGGCATCAACGGCTTTCGGAAACAGTGCGATGATCGAGAACGTCAGAACGACGGGGACAAACGGCATCCAGACAGCTGGATAGGAGTTGAGGAAGTCGGGTTCCGTCAGCCTTCCACTCAGCGCCAGCGTACTCACGCAAATGCCCCAGACGGTGAGCATAATGAGTATGGCCTCAATGAAGTGATGCGAGCGCAGCTGATGCAGGTGGCTTGCACGTCGCGCTGCGATTGCGATTGCAAAGGCCTGAGCGATGAAGATCAGCGGGACGGTCGAGAATTTCGCTAAAAGTGTTGTCATGGCATTTCGGGGTAGGCGTGTTTCCAGTTGGCGTCGGCACGCTCGATCACACCGTCATCGATCTCTTCATCGAAACTGCTTCGTGTGTAGTTGTTAAAGAAGAAAAAGAGACGATCGTCCCTGATTTCCCAGTACTCAGGATCGCCGTAAAACGTGATTCCTTTAGACGCTGAATAGGCGCAATAACCGCCGTATTCAGGGGCATAGCGAGCGGGATCGCCGGAGAAATATTTACGATTTTCCTCTGAAGCGAAACGCCACTCAGCATCTTTCCAGCGATAGGTGAACTTCTCCGATCCTTTGCTTGCAGAGCCATCTGTACGATACGCAACGACGTCGTAACCCGACATAGCTACGCCGGATCGTTTGTTGACCGGCCCCCACATATTCCAGGACATGGGGCTGAGCGAACAGCCCGGCAACATGATTGTTAACATACAAAACAGAAAGATTTTTCTCAGACGATCGCCCTTTTCCGATATTTTCATGGTAGTACTCCTTTTATTGTCCAGTGGTTTCAGATTGCGTTTAGCGGTGTTGCTACAGGATTGGCTTTGGCATGCTTTCCGATCCCCTTGAGTAACTTTTTAAATTGCATTCCCATCATCGGGCGGACCATCACTGCATTCATGATCGCGCCGACAAAACCGTATTTCATCTCGTAGAGAAAGAGAGTTTTGACCGAACAGCGGGTGTCGTTCAGCGGTGCGACGACAAAAGTCAGATTTCCTCGGTGAAACGGCATCGGAAACTCGCTGAGCTCGACGGTATAGCTTCGCCCCTCATCCCAGGCGGTGATGGTTTCGGTCATGGACATGCCACCCATGCTGAAGTCGCAACGGCGGCAGGCGCCAACGCCGTTCTTTTCCTCACCCAGTAGTGGGGATGCTTTGATGCCGGGGGCATAGGCGTGGATGTTTTCGAAGTCCGCCAGTACGTTCCAAGCCTGTTCGGCGGAAATATCTAGTTCGATTTCTCGTTCAAGTTTAGTCATTTGTGTTCTCCTTTTAATATTATGGTCATCATATAAATAGGCCAAAAAAAATTGCTATCCTGTGAAACGTTCTATCAGTGATTGTCGGGCGCTACTCAGGATGCGATCGCTGAGTTCCGGATCGCTTGAGGCGCGGGCAACCAGTACGGCGCCTGCCATCGCCGTAAAGAGCGAGATCGCCGCATCTTTGCGTACGGCATCACTGTCTCCCGGCATGAACGTAGCAAGACGGTTAAAAACATCCTCTAGCGCTTTGGTGAAGTTTTTACGAATCTTTTCCGGTTTGCGGGCCAACTCCGCGGCCAGTGCGGGCATGGCGCATCCCATGGCCGGGTTATCCCGGTGCTGGGTACTGAGATACTTGTCGATAATCGCCTGCACAGCTTTGCCCTGCGGGGCGGCTTCGGCGGCTTCCACCATGCGAGCCAGATTCTCATGCATGATGCAGGCACTGGCATCGCCGATCAGTGCATCCTTGGTTGGGAAGTGGGCATAGAAACCGCCGTGCGTCAGCCCGAGTTTGGACATCAGGCCGCTGACGCCGATGCCGTCCAGACCATTACGACGAAATTCTTCGGCAGCCTTCTGAACGATCTTCCTGTGTGTCTCCTCTTTGTGTTCCGTACTGTATCGCATGCGCCCACCATTTATATTATGAGCGTCATCTTAAAGCTTTTGCCGGAAAGTTGTCAATACTCAGGCACAGATTCGGTTTCCGCAAAGGTGGGGTGATTCGGTGGTTATTGCGGGCTGTGCGGGCGTTTCGTGCTGCTTCGTTTGATGCTGTCGAATGCCTTATTGCCGCGCTGACCGATAAAGTTGCGCAGCGCCGTATCGACTTGTGTGGTTTCCTGAACGATACGTTTGACGGTGGCGATATCGAGCAGTGCCAGCGAGTAGAGGGAGCCGGTGCGCGGGTCCCGCCAGCGGGCGGCGAGTTCGGCTTTCTCCACGATAGCATCCTTCAGACCTTTGAGCTGGCTTTGCAGTGTGGTCTGATCGGTGTGGGTGGCTTTCACGTAGTCATTGCTCAGCAGATCGAGCCAACCGGTGATGAGGCGCTTCGCCTCGCTCGTTGCCCGGCTTTTGGAGATCGCTTTTTGCAGATCGGGATCGCCGACAACAGGTGATGAGCCGACACCGTAGAAGTAGCGCTCGCCCTGCACCGTTGTATAAACGGTGCCGTCATTGACCCAGTTCGGTGCATCGTGGATTCGCAGATCGTAGCCGAAGGCGGGTGCAGCCAGCAGCATGGTAAGGACTATGCAGGGGATGATTCTCATGGCTGACTCCTGCGCGGATGGCCGCACACTCCAAGTATGGCACATCTGCTGTGACATTTTGCCATATTGTTAATTTCAAAGAGCAGTTTAAAATAGAAACAGGTTGGGTTCAGGAGGTGTCTTATGAACAGGAAGTATATGTTAGTCATAGCGGCGCTATTTCCGGTCGTAATGGCCGGGTCTCCGGTGCCATCCATTGCAGATGACGATACGGTATTGGGCCGTGAGTTGATGAGTGAAGAGGAGCGGCGCGAACATCGCCAGACCATGCGAAGCATGGATGAAGAGGAGCGCGAGGAGTATCGAAAAGAGCAACACGAGCGCATGAAAGAGCGAGCTGAAGAGGAGGGAAAGAGTATCCCCGATGAGCCGCTTGATCGGCGTGGAGGGATGCAGGGACAAGGCCAGGGCCAGGGCCAGGGAATGGGTGGTGGTCGTGGTTCCGGTAAAGGTGGCGGTACGGGTGGCGGTCGAATGAACCGCTAATGATACTGCCTTAAAACAGATGAAGGGGGTCGAAAGACCCCCTTTTTTTGATTTTAATCGCTTAACATTTTCCCAAGCTCTGCAAAGAAATTATTCCGAAAGGAGTTATCCCCGGCCTTGAGCGTGTGATCGGCGCCGGGATAGATGCGTACGGTCAGGTTCTCTTTTTCGGCTTCCCGGAATGTCGTTTCCAGAAATTGCAGAGACTCCACCGGCACACTTCGGTCGTTTTCTCCCATTCCGGCAAGGATGGGAATCTTCAGCTTCAGCAGGTCGGGAAGCGGATCGAAATCGATCACATCCGACCAGTAACGGTATGGACTGCCACACCAGCTCTTTTCAAGGCTCAGAGGTTCCCTGGCAATGGCGGGCCATGCCGCCTGGATATCGCAACCGATATCTCCTTTACGATGCAGTGCGGTCATGACTTTGCGCATCGAATAACCGCCGTCGCCGATCAGGACAAGGTGGGTGACCTGAGGCATGTGCGATGCCGTGCGGATAGCGATAGGAGCTCCCTCCGATACGCCGACCAGAACCACGCTGGTTGGTTTCTTCTCGCTTGTCTGAAGTTGTGTCGTGATGAACTCGGCGTAGTCCCGATCCCATTGGCCGGGGTTGTTTGCCAGGTGAAACGCCTCTCCGCACTCGAACATGCCGGTGCTTCGATCACCGACAAAACGCTTGTTCAGCACGAAGATCCGCGTCGGCACGCCAAGGCCGTCGACATAGCCGGGCATCACATATTTCCAGCTTGCACAGCCGAATCCGCCGTAGAAGAAGATGAAGGTTTCAGGTGTGGATGCTGCCTGGTCGGTATCGAAGCGATAGAAGAGGCTGGTTTCCCCATCCCGGTAGTGAAAGATGTTCGCAGCAGGAGCCTGATCGCCGTAGACATGGGCAAACATCTGCATTTTGGTGCAGCCGCTTAGCAGCATAAGAATCGTTGCGAGAAGGATTCTGAGTTTCATGTTATCTCTTCAACTGCCCCTGAAATTCAGATCCGGAGAGCTTATTTCACAGCCGACAGATTGATCCGCCGGAAGGTTTCGAAGCATCTTCCGTCTTCCTGTCTCGTTCTCTCGATCATGTTGTTGATGACATATTTACGGAACGGCTCTTTTGCAGCATCGGCAATGTGCGGAAGAAAAGGTACGAGGCTTGGCTGATCGATCCATCGGATCATCGTTTCCGCGTCGGGGAAAAAGCGATCTGCGTTTTCTCTCCACACCTGCACATGATGAAACTTGCTCGATTCGACCAGTTGTCGATACGTATCCACGGCAGGCATGTACCAGGGCCATTTGAAATCGGCGAAATAGCCCTGGAACTCCTTCAGCGCCATTGCCTCTTTTACCGCTGCGTAGAAGTTCTCACAGTTGCCCTCCGCGGCGAACTGGAACCGGATACGGCCGCCCGGCCGGAGTGCCCGGTAAACGTTCCGGAGCAGATTTTGATGATCCTTTATCCAGTGAAGAGTGGCGTTTGAGAAGAGAACATCGAACCTGTTATCGAAATCCAGATGGTCGATATCCATTTTACGGAAATGAAGATTGTTTCTCTCTTTGGAAAGCGCCGTATCGATCATGCCTTGTGAAGCATCGATACCGAGAACATCTCCCTCGGGCAGAAGCTCCGCAATCTTGCTGGTGAGGCTTCCGTCTCCGCAGCCAAGGTCGAGGAGTTGTTCGCAACCATTCAGCTCCAGTTCGGCAATGAGTCTGTTTCCCCACTCCTTCTGGTGGTCGGATGCCTTTTCATATTTCTTTCCATCGAACTCGTGTGTCATCTGTTACCTCTAGGCAAGATAGGATAGATGAAATTGTATTCAATGCCATTGTCGCAAATACGACAAAAGCGAAATTATGTCGCTTGGAAGATGCGACAATATTTTTGTAACATGTTGAAATCATAGATATTCATTCGTGGCATGGCGATTGCAATACCACGGTATGGGAACCGCAATGAACAGCGCCGAAGAGGCCCGCATCATCATCGACGACACCACGCTGCGTGATGGCGAGCAGTCGGCCGGTGTGGCTTTTTCACTTGAAGAGAAAATCACCATCGCCCGCAGCCTTGCAGCCCTGGGTGTTCCCGAACTGGAGGTGGGTATTCCCGCCATGGGCGTGGAGGAGCGTGAGGAGATTCGCACGCTGGCTTCGTTGGGCCTTGATTCAAAACTGCTGGTCTGGTGCCGCATGTGCGACCACGATCTCGATGCCTGCACAGGCCTTGATGTCGATATGGTCGATCTCTCGATTCCCGTCTCCGATCAACAGATCGGCAAGAAGATCGGCAAGAGCCGTGAGTTTCTGCTCGCTGAAATGCCGCGCCATGTAAAACGTGCGCTGGATATGGGGATGGAGGTCTGCATCGGCGGCGAGGATGCATCGCGTGCCGATCCCGAGTTTCTATTGCAGGTGATGGAGGTGGCAGCCGAGAGCGGTGCACGCCGTTTCCGCTTTGCCGATACCGTCGGCATCATGGAGCCGTTCGGTGTGGCCGAACGAATTAAATTTTTGCGCCAGCACTCCGATCTGGAGATCGAGATGCATGCCCACGACGATCTGGGTCTGGCTACGGCCAACTCACTGGCTGCCGCAATCTCCGGCGCTACGCATATCAACACCACCGTCAACGGCCTCGGTGAGCGGGCAGGCAATGCGCCGCTGGAAGAGGTGGTGGCGGGACTCAAACATCTTTATGGCCGCGATAGCGGCGTATCACTCAGGAATTTCTCGGAACTCTCGGCCTTTGTAGAGAGTGCATCCGGGCGCAAACTCTCATGGCAGAAGAGTCTGGTCGGCGAAGGGGTGTTTACCCATGAGGCAGGTATCCATGTCGATGGCCTGCTTAAAGATCCGGTGAACTATCAGGGTTTCGATCCGGCTGAGCTGGGGCGCGCTCATGCACTGGTGCTGGGCAAGCACTCCGGCAGTCGTGGTGTGCAACTCGCCTTTGCCGAGATCGGTATGGAGCTGAATCCACTTGAGGCATCGCAGGTGCTGAGCCTGCTGCGCCGCTTTGTAACAACCAGCAAGCGTACGCCGACCACGGATGACCTGCTCAGGCTCTATGAGGAGTCACGTCAGGGAGTTGCTCAGGTGCTTGATCACGGGATCGAAAAGGTGGTCTGCTGATGGCGATTCCTACATATACATCAAAGCGGAAACTGGGGCTGCTGAAACTGATCAGAGAGGATGTCGGCTGCGTCTTCGAACGCGATCCGGCAGCACGTACCAGGGTTGAGGTGCTGCTCACCTATCCGGGTGTGCATGCGCTGATCCTTCACCGCATCGCCAACCGGCTCTGGCTGCGGCAGTGGCGATTGTCGGCACGTTTTATCTCGTTTGTCGCTCGCGCTGTCACCAATGTTGATATCCATCCCGGCGCAACGATTGGAAGAAGATTCTTCATCGATCACGGCGCCTGTGTGGTGATCGGCGAGACGGCGGAGATCGGAAGAGAGGTGACCCTCTATCACGGCGTAACGCTGGGCGGTACCAGCTGGAATAAGGGCAAACGCCATCCGACTCTGGGCGACGGTGTGATGGTCGGTGCCGGAGCCAAGATTTTAGGCCCGATCACCGTGCATGCGAAAGCGCGTGTCGGCGCCAACTCGGTGGTGATCGAGGATGTGCCGGAGAGCTGCACGGTGGTCGGCATTCCCGGCAAGGTGGTGAAGCTCAAAGAGGCGGGCCATCCCAACCCGTTCGGCATCGATCTGGATCATCACCTGATTCCCGATCCGGTGGGTCGCGCCATGAGTTGCCTGCTTGAGCGTATCGAGGAGATGGAGGCCGAGCTTGCCCGCCTCGGCAGCGATACCGTTGGCGTAGCGAAGCAGGATGAGTGCAGCGATTGCAGTGCCGGGATGCTTTGCGATGTGCATGCGCGGACAGAGGCTGCCTGATGGCGGCTGTTGGAATGGCAGGCGGCGGCATCGATCTGATGGAGATGAGCGATCACGATCTCTACTTCGATCAGCCGTTGCCGGAGAGCCTTGAGCAGGTGATTTCGCAGGCGGCATCGCTCTATCACCGGCCTGAATCGGAGTTCATGCTGCTCGGCGCCTACATGATCCAGCCGCACCATCCGGTGATCCATGTGGCGCTCTACCGCTACTATTACTACAAGCATCGGCTGGCCGAGGCGCTGATGATTGCCGAGCGCACACTGGAGGATTCCGGTATCTCGCTCGGCTTTCTCGGCCACTGGAGCGAGGCGACGCTGGCACGGTTGAAAGCGAACGAGAGCAACATGGCGATGGTGCGCTACTACCTGCTGGCACTGAAGGGTTCCGGCTTCATCTGCCTGCGTATGGGGCGCCGGGACGAGGGGTTGATGCGGCTGAAAATGGTCGCTGAGATGGATAGCGAGGATCGGCTCGGCACGCGCGCCATTATTCAGGTGGTGGAAAATGCCGAAGCGGAAGAGTGAATAGAAGGAGATTGTTATGGAAGATTTTGATGCAGAGAAGATTGATTTAGACCAATTCGATGATGATATGGAAGAGCTGGTGAGTGCCGAGGATTTCCTCGAATATTTCGAGATTCCATTCGATCAGTCTGTGGTGCATGTGAACCGGTTGCATATCCTGCAACGTTTCCATAACTACCTCTCCGCCGAGGCGGGGCTTGAGTCGATGGAGCTGTCCGAACGCTATACCCGTCACAAAATGCTGCTGGCCAAGGCCTATCTCGATTTCGTCGACTCCGATGCGCAGACGGAGAAGGTGTTCAAGGTGTTCCACATGCATGAGCCGCAGGAGGTGTTTATCTCCGTGGATCAGTTGATGGGCAAGTAGAGGCGCTTCTGTCATGAGACCAAAGTACGATTTCGGCGATGAGGTTCGCGTGATCCGCAACGTGCGTAACGACGGCACCTATCCGGGGCTGGAGACGGGGCAGTTGCTGATCCGGCGCGGCAGTATCGGCCATGTACGCGATGTCGGCACCTTTCTGCAGGATCAGATCATCTACACCGTCCATTTTGTCGAGCAGGATCGGGTGATCGGTTGCCGTGAGGAGGAGCTGATTGCAGCAGACGACCATTGGGTCGATAGCCTTTTCGAGTATCGCGACCGGGTGCTGGCCAAGGTGTCGCTTGGCATTAATGGTGAGGTGATTGTCGAGGCGGGTGCATCCGGCGAGATCGAGAAGGTGCTGCGCGATGCACCGGGCGGTGTCGCTTACGAGGTGCGTTTCCCCGGCCGTTCGCTACAGGTGCCGGAGAGTGCGCTTGAGGCCGATCTTGAACATCTGAACGAGCTGCAGCGGCAGAAGCTTGGCGAAGAGAGGGCCGCGCATGGCCAATGAAGTGTTAAAAAACGAAGCGGTGAATGAAGCGATCGAACCGGTCGATGCCTATCTGTTACTCAATGCGGCGGTACAGCTGTTTGAGAAGGTGCCTGCCGATCTGAGTGAGGATGAGCGTCAGCAGGCGGCAGAGCTGGCCGGGAAAGAGAGCCTGATGCAGGCGAAGATACTGGATGCCGATGAGGCTGTCGGCATCACGGTTGACGATGCGGCGATTGCAGCATCGATGAAAGAGATCGAGGAGCGTTATCCGTCGCACGCCGACTTTCTCAGCGATCTCGTCCGCAACGGTCTGAACGAGGGCACGCTGAAGGCATCGTTGATTCGGACACTCAAGGTGGATGCGGTGATGGAGAAGGTCGCCGAGTCGGTTGTGGTTAGCGATGATGAGGTGTCGGTATTTTACAACGATAATCTGACCAAGTTCGAGCATTCCGAACTGCGTGAAGCGAGCCACATTCTCATCACCATCAATCCGCAGTTTCCTGAGAATCGGAGAAAGGCGGTGAAGAGTCGCCTGAAGAAGATCGCCGCCCAGCTTGCCGACAAGCCCGACAGCTTTGCCGATCTGGCCATGCGCCACTCCGAATGCCCGACCGCACTTGAGGGCGGATTCCTCGGCAAACTTCCCAAAGCGAAGCTCTATCCGGAGCTGGACAGGCAACTCTTCGCCATGGGTGAGGGTGAGATCAGCGGCATCGTCGAATCGCCGGTCGGCTTCCATATCATCCGCTGCACTAAAATCCACGAAGCCGGAACCGCCTCGCTGGAGGAAGCGGAGCCGATGATCCGCGAACATCTGTTGAAGCAGCGCGTGCAGCTGGCACAGAAGCAGTGGATCAGGAACCTGTTCAACCGGTGAAAGGCGATCATGCCATGATCGCTGTCGCCAGCCGCGATGGTGAAACGGTTGCCGGACATATCGGCAAGTGTGCCGACTGGATCGTCTTCGAAGCGGCCGATCATGTCAGGGAGGTGGAACGTGTTCACCTGCCCAAAGAGCTGATTTTCCACCACTACAATGATGGCGCGGGGAAAGAGGGTTCTCATCCGCTGGATGGTTGCAGTGTGGTGATCGGAGCCAGTGCCGGCGAGAGCTTCGCCGGGAAGATGGAGAGGCGGGGGATCAAGGTGGCGCTGACTGCCGAGAGCGATCCGCAAACCGCCGTTGCCGACTTTCTTAAACAGACGTTGTCAGCACCCAGGGCGCGTCCTGTCGGTGGTTTGGTCTGCAAGCTGATTGACAAGAGCCGTGATGCGTTTTCAATTATGAAGGGGCGTTGAAATTTCGACTTTGCATTTTTTGTGGATAGAGTCGCGCCGATGAAACGGTTTGGCAGCAGTTTTGGCAGTTCGAGTCTTACGCAGGGTTCCACGCAACGTATGCAGTGGATGCTCTCCATGGTGGCCCTGCTGCTCTGCCTCTGGTCGGTTGCCAGTGTCCATAGCCACGAAAGCGGCCTGCATACGCTTGGCGATAGCTGTATCAGTTGTAACCTGGAAGATGTCACGGCTCACGGGTCGGGCATTACGCTTGTCGTCCAGCCGAATCCAAACCTCTCCTTTATCGAGCCAACTCGCTCGTTCGCTGCCCTTCGTGCGGCAGCAGCAAGAGCTGCGGCTCCTATCCGCGCCCCACCTCTTTTCTCCTGACTTCAACCGGCGTCGTTTCACGGCGTTTTAGATCGATATAACAATCAGGAGAATAGTCATGAGATTTGCACAACGGTGCCTCATGCTTGCCGTGCTGCTTTTAAGCGGCGGCAATGCATATGCAAGCGAAATTGAAGAGCTGAAGGTTCAGGTTCAACAGCTGTTGAAACGTATCGAACAGCTGGAGTTAAGAGAGAAAGAGCGCGCGCAGCAAGCGCGTGTTGAGACGGAGCGTGGCAAGCGCGAGTCCCGGACAGCGGCTGTCGAATCCAAAGCGGAGAGGCCACAGGCACCATCGCTGGTGGCGGCCGTAACGGGCACACCCAAACCCGCCGCTATGGGTGAGAACAGTGGCAACCCCTCGATATCGGTGGTGGGTAACTTCACCGGTCAGCGTATCAACGGCAGTGGCGGTGTTCACAGCAGCAGTTTCCTGCCGCTATCGGAGGCCGAGTTCATCTTTGCCGCGAATATCGATCCGCATGCCCGGCTCGATGTGACCGTGACCGGCACCGATAGCGGCATGGCCGTGGAGGAGGGGTATATCACCGCCTATCTGCCATGGGGTGTTAACCTGCGTGCCGGTCGTAAGTTCCTGCCGGTCGGGCGTGCCAACAGCATGCATCCGCACGCATTGATCTATGCCGATCGTCCAAATGGTCTGGTCAACCTGTTCGGGCCGGAGGTATTTGCCGGTGATGGTATCCTGCTGGATCGCCCCTTCTTTGTTGGTGATTCGGTGCAGACGTTAACAGCGGGGATCTTCGGCACGCAAAACAGTGTCGCTTTCGATCCGACCGGTGCCAATCAGTATGCAGGGCTGGTGCGCTGGAGCGGTCTCTGGGATGTGAACGATTCGACCACGCTGGAGCTTGGTGCCAACTATCTTCAGGGCAGGAACGGTATCGACAGCCGTTCGCTGACCCGGATAGCCGGTGGCCACTTTGCCCTGAAACATCAGAATCTCTCGCAGGCGGGGTTCACGCTGGAAGGGGAGTGGCTGCGGCGCTGGCAGCAGCAGGGAGCAGGCAATGCGGGTGTGGTGAGTGACGGCGGCTACCTGCTGGCAACAGCGGCACTGAACCGTAACTGGCAGCTCTTCTCCCGCTTCGATGATTCCCGTCAGTATGATCCGCTTACAATGGCATGGTTGAACGAGCGCGCCATCTCCGTTGGTGGCGTCTGGCGAATCAGCGAGTTCCAGAATATTACCCTGCAGTACAAACATACCCGCAATGCGCTGGCCGAAGTGGCGAACGATCTCGGTATCGCTGCAG
Organism: Mariprofundaceae bacterium; assembly: GCA_050304695.1. Classification (GTDB taxonomy): domain Bacteria; phylum Pseudomonadota; class Zetaproteobacteria; order Mariprofundales; family Mariprofundaceae; genus WSZY01. The sequence goes on along the minus strand of JBNLEB010000021.1, from coordinate 140,225 downwards.
GTGGCCGTGCCAATGCCTGGTACCTGCGCTGGGTCGTTGCCATCGGTCCGCACGGCGCACACCCCTACTAAGGAGCATACGATGAAGATGATTCAACAGATACTTATGCTCGCGACGCTGATGCTTCCCGGCCTGGCTCAGGCAGAGCTTCAGATTGTCGCCACGCTTCCTGCGCTGGGGCAGATCGCGGCCGCAGTTGCCGGAGAGGATGGCGAAGTACGCGTGATGGCCCGGGTTGGGCAGGACCCTCATTTCGTACCGCCCAAGCCGACGCTTGCCCGTCACCTGGCGGCTGCAGATCTGCTGGTGACAGCAGGTCTCGCTCTGGAGTCGGGCTGGTTGCCGCCGTTGGTGGAGCTTTCGCGCAATGGCCGTATCCGGGAGGGGCAGCCGGGCTATTTTGCCGGAGCCGGTGCGATTAAGGTGTTGGGAGCGATGGCGCGTGTGGATCGCTCCATGGGCGATGTGCATCCGGAGGGCAATCCTCACTGGTGGCTCGATCCGTTGCGAGCGGCAGCGGTGGCAGAAGCCGTTGCCGGGCGGATGGCGGCGCTCGATCCGGCGCATGCAGCCGCTTACCGGCAGCGTGCGAACGTGTTCTCCGAGCAATTACAGAAGCTGGTAACGCAGTGGCAACCGCGACTGGCGAAGGTGGCGCCGATAGTCAGTTATCACGACTCTTACCGCTATTTCACCGAGCGATTCGCGATTCCCGTTGCCGGTTTCATCGAGCCGAAACCCGGTGTGGAGCCCTCGACCCGCCATCTCGATGAGCTGGTCTCCCTGATCGGTAGCCGGAAGGTCGTCCAGCTCTGGGTGGAGCCATACCATCAGGGCCGCATTGCCAAGCGGGTGGCCGGACTCTCCGGTGCGGCTGTCACCATCATGCCCGATGCCGTGGCGGGTGAGGGTGGCGAGGGTTACCTGTCCATGATCCGGCAACTATTGGAAACAGCTGCCGGGAGTCGGCCATGATTCTCTGGTTCAGCCTCGCCGCCTGCCTGCTGGTATCGCTCTTCCTGCCGGTGCTGGGCCAGAAGATTCTCAAACGTCGGGTGATCTTTATCGATCTGGCCCTGGCTCAGGTGGCGGCGGTGGGTTATGCCGTCGGCATGGCTCTCGATGGCAACGGCATGCTCTATGCCGCGGCGATCACAGCCGTTGCCGTGGTGCTGCTGGCTCTGCTTCCCGAACAGAGCGATCTGCCCAAGGAGGCGGTGATGGGTGCGCTTTATGCGCTTGCCGCTTCGCTGGGGATGATGGTGCTGGCCGTGATGCCGCATGCCGAGGGGCAGATGATGGAGCTGTTGTTCGGTTCGGTGCTCGGGGTGAATGAACTCGAGCTGACGATCGTGGCCGTTTCGGGAGGTGTTGCATTGCTCTTATCAACGGGGCTTTCAAGGTGGCTCTCAACAGGGCAGGTCGGCGATCGCTTTCTGGGGCGTGTGCTCTTCTACGGTGCACTCGCCATCGCCGTGGTGCCTGCCATCTATGCGGTGGGTGTTATTCTCGTATTCGCCATGCTGGTGATACCGGGGCTGGCAGTGTGGCGGAATGGCGATAACGGGCCAGTCCATTATGCGATAACCATTGCTGCCGTAGCGAGCGTGTGCGGCATTCTCTTCTCCGACCAGTTCGACTTTCCACCCTCATCGAGCGTGGTGGTGTGCATGGCCGGAGTCGCTTTGCTATGGAGATGTTCATGCAGGTGGCGCTGATTGCCGAGATCGATTGACTGGAGAGAGCCGGGCATCTGAACGGTCGACTATCGTCGCACCATCCACTCCTCACTGTCGAGCGAGGATATCCACTTTATTAATAGTAGCAGTGGTTTTGTGGCCCAATCCATAAGTTCTGTTTAAAGCAAATGGTGAAGTTGGCGATAAGGTATCTATGATGTATATCGGCCGCATAGAGTAAGAAGAGGTGAAAAGGGATATCAATGTGATCCTTCGCTGTTTTGTATCGAAGGTATTTCGGCCATAATGGGGAAGATGACAAATATGGAACCAGGTAACGAAAGAGAGGGGAAGATCCGGCGCTATATGTTGCTGCTGATGGTTGTCTGGAGTGTGATTGTCGGCCTGTCGTTCGCCTTTACCTCTGATCACATTTATGAATCGTTTATAAATCAGTTAGAGGCTCGGGCGAAAAGCATCCATACCATGGATATGGCTTATCGAAACTGGGTGATCGGTCATGGCGGTGTTTATGTGCCGGTGACCGAAAAGACACCACCCAGCAAATATCTCACCCATGTGCCGGAGCGGGATATTGTCACACCATCGGGTCGCAAACTGACGCTGCTCAACTCATCCTACATGACACGTCAGGTGCACGATCTGTTGGATGAGTTTCAGGCCGAGGCACGTGGCCACATCGCCAGCCTGCATCCGCTCAACCCGGTCAACAGAGCCGACGCATGGGAAACGGCGGCGCTGAAGGCATTCGAGCAGGGCGATTCGGTGGTCTCGGGCATCGATGAGAAGGCGGATGGAAGCAGTGCATTTCGACTGATGAGGCCGATGGTGATTGAGGAGTCGTGCCTGAAATGCCATGGAGACCGGGGATATGCGGTCGGTGATGTGCACGGTGGGGTCAGTGTTTCGCTGCCGCTGGATGAGTATAACAAGACCTACCGCAACGAGTGGATCGTATTGATTGCCGGACACGGTGTTATCTGGCTGCTGGGAATCAGTGGCATTTATGCCAATAGCCGACGCGAGCGGCAGGCACTGACTGCTGCCGGGGAGAGAGAGGCCGATATCCGGCTGCTGACCAACTCCATCGCACAGGCGATCTACGGGCAGGATGAGCAGGGCAGGTGTACCTTTGCCAATACCATCTGTGTACAGCTGCTCGGCTACGAGAGCGAGGCGGAGCTGCTTGGCCAGGATATGCATGCATTGATGCATCACAGTCGCTCGGATGGTTCGGGCTACCCACCTGAGGAGTGCCCGACCCACTGGGCCATTCGCGAAGGTAAACGCTCGCATGTAGCTGAAGATACCTTCTGGCGTAAGGATGGTAGCAGTTTTCCGGTCGAGTTCTGGTCCCATCCGATCGGGTTGAAGGGGCCTGCGCAGGGTGCCGTGGTCACCTTCATGGACCTGACCGAAATGAAGCGGACGCAGACGTTGCTGGACTCCGTGATCGAAAGCATGCCGGCGATGATTTTTCTGAAATCGGCGGATGAGCTCCGTTTCGAACTCTTTAACCGGGCTGGCGAAGAGATACTGGGCTACCGCCGCGAGAAACTGCTCGGTAAGAACGACTATGATTTTTTCCCCGCCGAACAGGCCGATGCCTTTACTGAGAATGACCGCAGCGTACTGGAGAGTCGCCAGCCGATGGAGACTCCCGAAGAACTGGTCACGATCGCCGATGGTAGCCAGAAGTGGCTGCACACCTACAAGATCGGCCTCTACGATGATCAGGGAAATCCGACCCATCTGCTCGGCATCTCGATGGATATTACCGCACGCAAACTGGCCGAACTGAAACTTGTGAAGAGTCAGCAGGAGCTGGCCGAAGCGCAGCGGGTGGCTCAGATTGGTAACTGGGAACTCGACCTGGTGACCAACCAGTTACACTGGTCCGATGAGGTGTTCGAGATCTTCGAGATCGACAAGGAGAAGTTCGGCGCCTCTTACGAGGCGTTCCTCGAGACGATCCACCCCGACGACCGTAACATGGTCGATCGTGCTTACACCCGGTCGGTGGAGGAGCATATCGAATATGAGGTCAACCACCGGCTGTTAATGCCGGATGGCCGGATCAAATTTGTGCTGGAACGTGGCCGCAGCTTCTACGATGAGGCGGGTAAGCCACTGCGCTCGATCGGCACGGTACAGGATATCAGTCGCATGCACGAGGTGGAGGAGCAGCTCATGCAGGCGCAGAAGATGGAGGCAATCGGCACGCTGGTTGGCGGTATTGCCCACGATTTTAATAATAAGCTGGCGGCAATGACCGGCAATCTCTACCTGGTCAGACAATCGGTCGATGCCGATTCAGATATCGGCCGGCGTATCACGACGATCGAGAAACTCAGCTTCGAGGCGGCGAGCATGGTGACTCAGCTACTCACCTTCGCCCGCAAAGGCGAGGTGGAGAAGGTGCCGATGATGCTGGTGCCGTTCATCAAGGAGGCAGCGAAACTCAACCGTGTGGCTATTCCGGAGAATATCCGGCTGACGGTCGATTATGGCGAGGATATGTTGCCGGTCAGCGGCGATGTCACTCAGTTGCAGCAGGTGTTTCTCAATCTGCTCACCAATGCGCGTGATGCTGTCGGGAAGGTGGATGATCCGGCTATTATGGTGAAGCTGTATCGCTATCAACCGGACAAAGCCTTCTACCGGCGTCACCCGGAACTGGAGAAGGGTGGTGAGTTCGGTTGCATTCAGATGAGCGATAACGGTTGCGGTATCTCCGAAGCGGATATCGAACATATTTTCGAGCCGTTCTTTACGACCAAGGAGGTCGGCAAGGGAACGGGACTGGGACTGGCGACCACCTATGGCGTGGTGCAGGCCCACCGCGGCGTGATCGAGGTGGCCAGCACTCCCGGCAAAGGGGCTACTTTCTCGGTCTGCCTGCCGATTAATATCGAGAGGCAGACGATAGCCGAGCAGGATATGCAGGCAGTTGTCGAGGGTAAGGATGAGCTGATCCTGATCGCCGATGACGATGCCAATGTGGTCGAATCATTCAGTGAAATTCTCGGCTCGCTGAATTACCGGGTGCTGGTGGCCAGAAACGGTAGTCAGGCTGTGGAGCTCTATCAGGAGCATGCCGATGAGATCGACCTGGTCGTGCTTGATGTTGTGATGCCTGTTCTTGGTGGAGTGGATGCAGCCAAACAGATTCGCCAGATCCGACCTGATGTGAAGCTGCTCTATGCTACCGGCTACGACAGCAGGGAACAGGCGGCTTCCGATGTGGGAGCCGATGAGGTGCTGGAGAAACCATTCTCGATCGCGGAGGTCAGTCGCAAAATCCGGCAGATACTGGATCGCAAGGGATAGCGATCCGGCCTGCTCCGAAGCCTTGCCGACCGGCTCGAACGTCTGCGATGAAGCGTCTGAAATGATAGTGTTACCTTGAGCAGGGGGAGTGTAGCTATGGATATATTCATGCAGGCAGCAGTTGAAGAGGCGAAGCAGGGGCTGGCCGAAAGCGGTATTCCTATCGGGTCGGTGCTGGTGATCGATGGTGAGATTGTCGGGCGCGGGCACAATCGGCGGGTGCAGAAAGGAAGCGCTGTACTGCATGCCGAGATCGATTGCCTGGAGAACGCCGGGCGCCTGACGGCTGCCGACTACCGCCGCGCCACCCTCTATTCAACGCTGTCGCCATGCGACATGTGCAGCGGTGCGGTGCTGCTCTACGGTATTCCGAAGGTGGTGGTCGGTGAAAACAGAACCTTCAAAGGCCCGGAAGAGTATGTCCGTTCGCGCGGTGTTGAAGTGGTGATTACCGACAATGCCGAATGCATCGAGTTGATGGAGCGGTTTATCGTTGCTCATCCCGAGCTGTGGAATGAGGATATCGGGGAGTAGTTCGCCTTCTGTCGGTATCAAAAAAGGGGCCGGATGGCCCCTTTCGTTTTGAGTCGAAACCCGATCATAGCTTGTCGGATTCGGAAGCGAGGTAGCTCGCAACGCCGTCGGCATCGGGAACCATGCCCTTATCACCCTTGTTCCAGCCGGCCGGGCAGACTTCACCATGCTCCTCGGTGAACTGCAGGGCATCGATCATGCGCAGCATTTCATCGATGTTACGGCCCAGTGGCAGATCGTTGACCACCTGATGGCGAACGGTGCCCTCTTTATCAATCAGGAAAGAGCCGCGGAAGGCGACACCGTCGGCGCACTCGACATCGTAGGCCTGGCAGATTTCATGTTTGACGTCGGCCACCAATGGATAAGCCACTTCGCCGATACCACCCTCGTTTACCGCTGTATTGCGCCATGCTGCATGGGTGAACTGTGAATCGATCGAGCAACCGATCACCTGTACGCCGCGTGATTCGAACTCCTTGATCCGGTGATCGAATGCGATCAGTTCCGATGGGCAGACAAAGGTGAAGTCCAGCGGATAGAAGAAGAGCACGACATACTTACCCTTGCTGTCCGAAAGTGAGAAGTCCTCCTTGATACTTCCATCTGCCAGTACGGCTGCCGCGGTGAAGTCCGGGGCCTGTTTTCCTACCAATACACTCATGTTGTTTAACTCCTTATTCGTTTGTGTGTGATGTTGCTGCCCGAAGATGTGCCGGGCTATGCCTGTTTAACCGGTACCGAACGCCGCTTCACCGTGGCCGGGTCGGCGGTGATCGGGCGATAGATTTCGATGCGGTCGCCCTCTTTCAGGGTGTCGGACAGTTCGGCGATCTTGCCGTGAATGCCGACCTTGTGTGTCTCCAGGTCGATGTGCGGAAACTCATCGAGGATACCCGAAATATCGATCACCTGCTGGATGGTGCAGCCCTCCGGCATCTCGAACTTCTGCCAGACCTGCTTCTCTCCTTCGACAAAGGCGAGGCTTACATTCATGGCTTTTCCCCCTCGTCGTTCGTGTTGTTCGTCTCATCGCCGGAGGCTTCGTCCTCTTCGCCCATGGCGTTGATGGCGGCGATTTTGGCAGCCGTTGCTTCTGCCTCCTCACGGTCGGCCTTGCGGTGATCCAGCCAGCTTTTACCGGCAAGCAGGAACCCGAGCGCTAAAAAGCCGCCGGAGGGGAGCACCATCAACAGGAAGCCGCGGTAGTTGTCCAGCAGGGTCATGTCGAGGAAGGAGAAGCTCTCTCCGAGCAGCAGGGAGGCATTGGCGAAGAGGGTGCCGCTGCCGATGATTTCGCGAACGCCGCCAAGCACCACCAGTACCAGTGTAAAGCCAAGCCCCATCATCAGGCCGTCCATGGCAGCGGGCGCGATCGACTCTTTGGAGGCGAATGATTCGGCACGGGCGAGAATGGCACAGTTGGTCACGATCAGCGGAATGAAGAGTCCGAGCACTTTATGCAGATCGTGCATCCAGGCGTTCATCGAGAGATCCACCAGCGTCACGATGGTGGCGATGAGCAGGATGAAGACAGGGATACGTACCTCATTGCTGATGATGTTACGTAGCAGTGAGACGATGACATTGGAGGCGAGCAGTACCGCCAGTGTCGCCAGCCCCATGCCGAGGCCGTTGGTGGCGGTGCTGGTGACGGCGAGCAGCGGGCAGAGCGCCAGCATCTGCGCCATGACGACATTGTTGTCCCAGATGCCGTCGCGCGTGATCTGTCGGAAGTCAGCCATACGTTGCCCCCTTTACCGGCTGCGCCTCAAATGCGGCCACTCGGCGTTGTTCCTCGTTCATTTGGCGCTGCCAAACTTCACTCATCGCACCTTGATTGGACGCATTTTGAGCTGCAGCGTTTTTACTGAGCGGTACAGGTTTCTCTGCAAGAATTTCCTGTTTATGCGTATTAAAATATTCGAGGCCCTTGTGCACGGCGCGCACCACGGCGCGTGGTGTGATGGTGGCGCCGGAGAACTGGTCGAACTCGCCGCCATCCTTCTTCACCGCCCATGCCCTGGCATTGCGGTTGGCCAGTGACAGGCCACTGAAGCGTTTGATCCAGTCATCCTTGGCAACCTCGATCTTGTCGCCCAGCCCCGGTGTTTCGGCATGGGAGATAACCCGGACACCCAGGATTGCACCGCTTCGGTCCACGCTCATGATGATGTTGATCGCACCGCTGTAGCCCATGCCGATCACCTGAAAGGCTGCTGCCACCACTTCGCCTTTGAAGCGTGCGCGGTAGAAGGTGATGCCCGCCTCATGATCGGCGAACTCGAGCGGTGCATGCAGGATGACCCTGTCCTCCAGCAGATTATTGTCGTGGATGGCGTCCGGTACCACCTGGGTCAGCGATGCACGCAGGTCTTCGGCCTGACGTTCGGCAATGGCACTGCGGGTCGCTGCATCGGCAAACACCAGCATGGCGCCTGCGATCAGGGCAATACCGCCGAGCAGAACCGGGTGATAGGCCATCTTCTGTTTGATGTCGTTGAATCTGTTCACGTTATCGCTCACGCCACTACTCCTCCTGTTTCAGGCTTCTGAAGAAGCGACCGATACGACCGCCTTCGTGACCATAGATTCGGGGTTTGATGTAGTAGTCGATCAGTGGCGTGGCGGCGTTCATCAACAGCACGGCGAAGGCCATGCCCTCCGGATAACCGCCCCAGCTGCGGATGATGAAGAGCAGTGCGCCGCAGCCTGCTCCGAAGATGATCTTGCCCATGTTCGAAACCGGCGAGGTGACCGGATCGGTAGCGATGAAGAAGGCACCGAGCATCAGGCCACCGTTCAACAGGTGGAACAACGGGCCGGGATAGTGGTCCGGATCGCTCAGGGTAAAGATCAATGAGAGCAGCAGCACCGTGGTGATCAGTGCCATGGGAATATGCCAGCTGATCACCCGTTTATAGAGCAGGAAGAGGCCACCGAGCAGGAAGAGAATCGCTGATGTCTCTCCTAAACTGCCGCTGATGGTGCCGATGCCTGATGCAAGCGGATCATAGATCGACAACAGGATATCGGGCACCGTTTCCCCTCGGCCCAGCTCGGTGCGTACGTGGCCGAGCACCGAGGCGCTGGATATGGCATCGAGGCTCCCGAAGTGATCGGCTATTCCATTCCATGTAATATCCCAGCCGCCCGCTGCATCGGGAGCGTTTTCAGAGTCGAACGGTTTCGGCGCAATCCAGGTGGTCATCTCCAATGGGAAGGATACCAGCAGGATGGTGCGAGCCAGCATCGCCGGATTGAAGAGGTTCTGGCCGATACCGCCGAAGATCTGTTTGCCGATCACAATGGCGCAGAAGCTGCCGAGCACGCCGATCCACCACGGCGCCCATGGCGGCAGGGTCATCGCCAGTAGCCAGCCGGTGAGCAGGGCGGAGTAGTCCATGCAGTAGAGTTTCACAGGCTTCCCGGCCATCTTCAGGGTGAGTGCTTCAAACAGTACAGCGGAGCCTGCCGTGATCAGGAAGAGGAAGAGGGCAGGCCAGCCGAACTGGTAGATGCCGAACATGGTGCCCGGCAGCAGTGCCAGAGCGACCAGCAGCATCACCTTTTGCACGGTCACCTTGCCGGGAATATGGGGGGAGGGGAGCGGCTTATGCATCAGGCTGTCTCCTTCTCTTTTTCTTTGGCTTTTTCTTTGGCTTTCTCTGCGGCTTCGGCAGTATTTTCTTCAGGTTTTTCCGCAGCCTCTGCCGCTTTGCGTTTGGCGATGGCTTCCATACGTTTGGCCATCATCTCCTCTCTCTCCTTCTCAAGGCGTTCCATGCGCACCTGTCGCTCGGCAATCAGGCGCTTGATCTCTTCATCCTTCTGCTGCTGTTGAACACGGCTCACAATTTCGCCTTTGCCGTAGTTGAAGTAGTGAACCAGCGGAATGGCCGACGGGCAGGCAAAGGAGCATGAGCCACAGAGAATGCACTCTTTCAGGCCGATCCCGACCGCTTCATCCAGCTTGTCTCTCTTCAGTAGTGCCGACATGGTCAGTGGCGATAGCCCCATCGGGCAGGCATCGACACAGGAGGCACAGCGGATGCATGGGTGCTCCTGCCGGTTGCTCACCTCGGCTTTGCTCATCGCCAGAATACCGTTGCAGCCCTTGGTGATCGGGATATTGGTGTGCGGCAGCGACTGGCCCATCATCGGCCCGCCCATGAGTAGTCGTGCTGGCTCCTCTTTCAGGCCGCAGAATTCGAGTAGTTCGGAGATCAGCATGCCGATCGGAACTTCGTAGTTGCCCGGCCTTTTCACCGCTTCACCGGCCACGGTGACGACGCGGTGGGTCAGCGGCCTGCCATGCCGGATCGCCTGCTCGACAGCGTAGGCGGTGGCGACATTGTGCACCATCACGCCGATATCGGCGGAGAGTTTGCCGCTGGGGACCTGGCGCCCGGTGATATATTCGATCAGCTGCTTCTCCGAACCCATCGGGTAGCGGGTCGGCATCGCCATCACCCGGATGTTGCCGAAGTTTTTGCACGCCTCCCGCATCATCCTGATCGCTTCGGGCTTGTTCTCTTCGATGGCGATGATCGTCTCCGGCCCGTAGAGCGCCTGCGACAGCAGGCGGATACCGTCCATCACTTCGGAGGTTCTCTCCTGCATCAGGCGATCGTCGCAGGTGAGGTAGGGTTCGCACTCGCAGCCGTTGATGATCAGGATCGGCGCATTGCGGTTTTGCCCGAGGGTGAGTTTCACTGCCGCCGGGAATGTGGCACCACCTAAGCCCACAATGCCGGAATTGGCGACACGCTCGGCGATCACTTCGGGCCTGAGATAGAATGGGTTTACCGGCACCGATACATCATCGACGATCTCCGTACCCTCGTTGACCAGTACCATGGTCGTGGTCGGCAAGCCTGTCGGGTGGGGAGCAGCGAATTCGATAATATCTTCCACATACCCTGCACACGGAGCATGGATATGCGCCGAGATGTTACCCTGCGAACGGGCGACAATGTGATGTTTGTGAAACGGCTCGTTGATCTCTTTGGCCGGTGCGGCAGGCGCGCCGATATGCTGCTTGAGCGGCATGTAGAGGCGCTCGGGCGTCGGCACACGGGTGATGGTGATCTCGGATGTGAGTTTGCGCTCGTCGGGATGCACACCACCGCGAATATTGAGTTTCGGCATGGTTCTCTTACCTCAGGCCGCCAGCGGGAGCTGTTGCGGTCCGGATTGTGAACCGGACGAGGTTGTTTTCATCTGTGGCTGCGGTTTATGCCAGCGCCAGTTCTCCAGAGTGGTCTGTACCTCGACCATCTTCAGGCATTCGGTCGGGCAGACATCAACACAGAGGGTGCAGCCGTTGCACGCTTTGTCGATCACCGAGTGCATCTGTTTGGGAGCGCCGATAATGGCATCGGTCGGGCACGCCTTGAAGCAGCGGGTACAGCCGATGCAGGTCTCTTCGCTTACCCATGCGACCATGGGAGCGGTGGCAGCGCTGCTGCTGAAATCCCAATCCACACCGAGCCGGGTGGCAAGGCTCTCGATCAGGCTCTTACCGCCGGGTGGGCACATATCGAGCCGGGCAGTTCCATCGGCCACCGCTTCGGCAGCCTGGCCGCAACCGGCAAAGCCGCACTGGCCGCAGTTAGAGCCGGGCAGCATGGCGGTGATGTCCTCGACAATCGGGTCGGCCTCAACCTTCAGGTAACGGGCCGCCAGCGCCAGAAAGATGCCGAGTGTCAGGCCGAGCAGGGCCAGTGTGAAAATGCCTTCAATCATCGAACAACCTCCATAACTCCCTTATGTTGTGGCTCATGGATGAGCCGCCAAAAACGGAGAAGTCCGTTTTTGTGAGCGACACGAAACCGCGCAAGGTGAATGCCGCGAAAAGCGGCAGAGAAGGTGCCCTGGGGTGCTTTTGTGTCGCGTTGCTGAACGAATGCAGTGACGTATGAGTTCAGCATCTAATGAACCAGTCCGGTGAAGCCCATGAACGCCAGCGACAGAATCGAGGCGACAATGAAACCGATGGGAGCTCCGGCAAAACTTCTCGGTACATCGGCCAGAGCCAGTCGTTCCCGCAATCCGGCAAAGAGCACCATCACCAGTGTGAAGCCGATGGCTGAACCGAACCCGTAAATGGCACTCTCCATAAAGCTGCTCTTCTCCTGCACGCTGAGCAGGGCCACGCCGAGCACAGCGCAGTTGGTGGTGATCAGTGGCAGGAAGATGCCGAGAAGCTGGTAGAGCATCGGCGAGAGTTTCCTGACCAGCATCTCGGTGAACTGCACCACGGCGGCAATCACCAGAATAAAGGAGATGATACGCAGGTACTGGATGTCGAGCGGTTCGAGAATGAAGCTCTCCAGCAGCCAGCTGGAGATGGCCGCCAGCGTCAGTACGAAGGTGGTGGCAAACCCCATGCTGATGGCGGTGTCCAGTTTATTGGAGACCCCCATAAACGGGCAGAGGCCGAGGAACTTGACCAGCACCACGTTGTTGACCAGTGCCGTACCGACGATGAGCAGTACAAAATCGGTCATGATATCTCTCCTGATAAAATCATATCCGAATATGTGCAGGAAGAGTGCCATATCCGGATGCTTCGCAGGGGTGTTGCGCAAGGGGCTTGTTTCAGGCCGTTTTACCAATATTTAGGCATGGTTTGATTAAATATTAGGCAGCTAATCGCGGGTGGTATTTGCGACATTTCAGGGGGTGCAGATGGGTGATTGTCGTAAACCCTACAATCCAAAGCTTTATATTTACATTGCCCTGCAACAGATCCGACCATGCGCCGCTCAGGCACAGCTCTTGTTACAGGGATGGCATGAAGACATTCGATGGATTGCCCAGGGAGCTCTACTATCAGGTCGTCGAGCAATCGGCGATTGCCACTTCGATTACCGATCTGAAGGCCAATATCATCTATGCCAATCCGGCATTTACCCGTGTGACCGGCTACGAGATCGAAGAGGTGCTGGGCGGCAATGAATCGATGTTATCCGATAAAACCACGCCGAAGGTGGTCTATCAGGCGCTCTGGAGCCGCCTGCAGCAGAAGAAGAGCTGGTCCGGCGTGCTGGTCAACCGGCGCAAGGATGGCAGCCGCTACCTGGCCGACCTGACCATTGCCCCGGTGATCGGCGAGGATGGCGAGGTGACCCACTATCTCGGCATGCACCGCGATGTCACCGAACTGCATCGCCTCGAACAGCAGGTGCACAACCAGAAGACGGTGATCGAGTCGGTGATCAATCTGGCGCCGATGGCGGTGGCCGTGCTTAATGCCGATGGCAAAGTGGAGATGGACAACCTCGAATACAAGGCGCTGATGGCCGACTACCGTAAAGAGGAGCCAGCACAATATATTCTCTCGCAATCGGCCATCCATTTTGCCCGCAGCTCTAACGGTAAACACGAAGATTTCAGTGGTATCGAAGTGCGCTTCGATATGGGTGGGGCCAGGAAACCTCGCTGGTTCTCCTGCTCCGGTGTCTGGTTCGCCGAGAGCGATGAGCGGGCCGAATCCTTTTTTGAACGTACCAGCACCGACCGGCTGCTGCTGGTCGCCACTGACATCACCAACCTGAAGGCGCAGGAGCATGCCGCCCGTGCCAGTGCCATCCGTGAGACACTGGCCAAGCAGGAACTGATCCAGAGCCTGCGTGAAGTACTCTCCGGTGCGGCCTTCCAGCTACAGGGGCCGCTCAACGTGATGGGGGCCGTGGTACAGATGCTCAAAGCGCGTGAAGATCGCGGCGGCTGTTCGGTCTCCATGGTCGAGGCGCTGGACCAGGCGCTGGCATCAGGGCACGAGACCGTCTCGCTGCTGAAGGCGAGCAGGCCTGCCGATCCGGTCGAGCAGAGCGGTAGTGTCGATTTCAACGAGCTTATCCGCGATGTGCTGCTGATCTCCGGTGAACGTATTCATGACCTGAATGTGGTGATCGATTTCAAGCCGGAGGCCGATCTTCCGAAACTGCAGGGGCAGCTATGGAAACTGCGCGGTGTGATCAAGCAGCTGGTCGACAATGCCCTGGATGCACTGGCGCGGGTGAATGATGCACCGCGTGAACTGATGCTGCGCAGCGAATTGAGTGACGAGATGATCAAGCTGCACATTTGCGACAGTGGTCCCGGCATCCCCGATGAGCTCCGGCGTCAGGTGTTCGAACCGTTTTTCAGTACCAAGAGCGATGAAGGGGCAGCCGGTATGGGGCTGCCGACCTGCCAGAACGTGGTCTCCGAACATGGTGGCCTGATCTGGATCGAGAACAGCCGTTTAGGCGGCGTCTGTGTGAGGTTGCAGTTTCCGCTTACGGGTCACGGTAAGGGTGTGAGCGATGCATAGTTCCAATATCAATGACGGCCTCGGTTTCTTCGACCGTACTTCGCTGATCGAGGCGGAGCTGGAGGCGCTGTTTCAGGTGGGTAAGGTGCTCAGCCGTTCGCTCAACCTGCACGAAACATTGAAAGCGGTGCTCGAAGTGCTTAACGACCAGACCGGCATGGAGCGCGGCATGGTGGCGCTGCATGACCAGAACAGTGATAAATTGTCGGTCAAGGCGGTGCATGGCCTTGCCCCCGAGGTGGTGGCCGAAGTCAGTTATCAGTCCGGCGAGGGTATTCTCGGAAGTATTCTCGAGGATGGCCAGTCGATGGTGATCGAGCGGCTCGACCAGGAGCCCGACTTCCTCGACCGGCTCGGCTACTACGATCCGACACTGCCGTTCCTGGCCGAACCGATCATTATCGGCAACCTCGATCCTGTCGGCGTCATCGCCGCCCAGCCTGCGCCAGGCCGGGTGATGTTGCTGCATGAGCGTGCCCGATTCCTGAAGATGGTGGCCAACCTGATCGCCCAGAGTGTGCGCCTCTCATGGGAGGTGGAGAATGAGAAGCGGACGCTGACCAACGAGCGCGACCAGTTGCGCCAGGCGGTGCAGGACAACTACGGCTTCGATAACATTGTTGGTCATACGCAGGCGATGCGCCGGGTATTCGACCAGGTGAGCCAGGTCTCGAAGTGGAACACCACTGTGCTGATTCGCGGTGAGTCGGGCACCGGTAAAGAGCTGATCGCCAATGCGATCCACTACAATTCGCCAAGATCAGGCGACCCGTTCATCAAGCTCAACTGTGCCGCACTGCCGGACAACCTGCTGGAGAGCGAACTGTTCGGACATGAGAAGGGTGCTTTCACCGGTGCGGTGAACCAGCGCAAAGGCCGCTTCGAGCAGGCCGATGGCGGCACCATCTTTTTAGACGAGATCGGCGAGATTACCCCGGCGTTCCAGGCCAAGTTGTTACGCGTCCTGCAGGAGGGTGAGTTCGAGCGGATCGGCGGTACCAAGACCTTGAAGGTCGATGTGCGTGTCGTTGCTGCTACCAACAGGAATCTTGAGCAGGAGGTAGAGAATGGCGAGTTCCGCGAAGATCTCTACTACCGCCTCAACGTGATGCCGATCAATCTGCCATCACTGCACGAGCGGATCGAGGATATCCCTGATCTGGCCGCTTATCTGGTCGATAAGATCGGTCGCCAGCAGGGGCGCAAGCTGACCCTGAGCGACAGCGCCGTGCGTGTGCTGATGCGCTACAACTGGCCGGGCAACGTGCGCGAGCT
Organism: Mariprofundaceae bacterium; assembly: GCA_050304695.1. Classification (GTDB taxonomy): domain Bacteria; phylum Pseudomonadota; class Zetaproteobacteria; order Mariprofundales; family Mariprofundaceae; genus WSZY01. The sequence continues at coordinate 125,063 of JBNLEB010000021.1, read as the reverse complement.
GGAGAACTGCCTGGAGCGTGCAGCTGTGATGTGTAGCGACGGCACCATCGATGCACAGGCGATTGGGTTAACGGGTATCGAAGAGAAGCTCTATGGTGTGTCAGCACCGAAGGCCGCACCGCGCAAACGTGCCGCTGTCGATTTCGATGATCCGGAGATGGATGAGCGTGAGCGGGTGATCGCAGCTCTTGAGCAGACCGGCTGGGTACAGGCCAAGGCCGCGCGGCTGCTCAACATGACCCCGCGCCAGATCGCCTACCGCATCCAGACGCTCAATATCAAAGTACAGAAAATATAGTTCAGGCGCTTCGCGTCAGTCGTTCGATCAAGTCGCTGTGCTGCGGGAACTGCGCTTGCAGTGCATCCCGATCCGCCATCTCGAAATCGGCAAAGTCGAAGCCGGGGGCGACAGTGCAGCCGACCAGTCCGTAACCGCCATCTTTCGGTTCAGCCGCGAACCAGCTTCCGGCAGGCACGACCCCCTGAAAGGTCTCGCCCGCCTCCGGTTCGGCTCCCAGTTTCAATATGCTCTGTTCGCCATCCGGCGCAATGATATACACCGTCAGCCCGTCCCCGGCATAGAAGTGCCACAGCTCATCCGATTTGATGCGATGAAAGGCCGAGAAGTTGTCTCCCGCCAGCAGGAAATAGATCGAAGTCGAGAAGGATCGCGCCCCGCCAAACCGCGCAGGCAGTCCGGCAGCCTCAATCTCCTCCGAAGCCCGATAGACCTCTCTGTACCAACCCCCTTCGGGGTGGGGCGCAAGCCCAAGCTTTTCAATCCAGCGTTTTATCTGATCCATGCGTGCCTCCCATTCAGGAGGTGCTATGTTAGTGGAGTCGATATGTTTTGTCGTATTGCAAGACCCGACCCCAACGTTACTGTATTAGCCTTTTCTAATTTTGTGCTAAAATTGTTAAATTATGTTAATGTTTGCACCTAAGCTTGATGCACAGTTCAGCTTTTAGGGCATATTTATTAGTAGGGAGCCTACATTGGATCCAAAATGGAACAGAGAGTTATCTAAATTCTTTTTCTCCAGTACTATTAATGGACTGGTGGAGAATAAGTCATCTCCTTTCATTAGGGAAATCATCCTCTCTTCTGGCCTCGATAAATTTTTAGGGCAAATACTAAGCGTAAGTGACTTGTTCCAGTGGGTTTACGATTACCTCAGTCAGAACTACCGTAATGAATATATATATAAGAGTGCGTTGGTTAATCAGGTTCTATTAGGGAGACACTCGTTAAATAAATCCACTTTGCTTACCGAGCTTAGGGCGGGAGAGTGTAAGGCAGATGCAGTTATCCTAAATGGAACTTCTACGGTTTACGAAATAAAGTCGGAATACGATAACATTGATAGACTCTCTCGACAGTTAAGATCATATAGAAAAATGTTTGATCATATCCAAGTAATCACTTCTGAAAGCCAACTTAACAAAGTATTGAAGCAAGTGGAAAGTGATGTTGGAGTGTTGTTGCTGGATGAGGATAATGAAATAAATGTTATTCAAGAGCCGGTATCGTGCAAAAAACATGTTTCTCCTGATGTGATTTTTGATTCGCTTAGAAAGGACGAATACATAAATATAATACAAAACAGGTATGGAGAGGTGCCAAAAGTTCCAAACACTCGAATTTATGCAGAGTGTAAGAAACTGTTTTCCAAATTATCTCCAGAGGAAGCACATGATGAAATGCTTGTTCAGTTAAAACTTAGAAACAAGGAACTGTCATTAGAAGGATTTCTTGATTCTATCCCTGAATGTTTCCATGCTTATTGTGTGTCATCTGGCATGAAGCAAAAAAACAGTCTACGCTTCCATGACATGTTGAGGCTGGAGTATAAATCTCTCTGTGTTTCATCATAATTGGGAGGGGCTATGTATTTTCCTTATTTCAGAGGGAAGCAATACGAACTAATTGCTATTAAAGAAAACTCAGTATTATTGGCTGAGGCAAGAATTATTCCAATAATTGAGCCAGTAAAGAAAAGCATTTCTTCACTTGGTCGAGCTATTAGCTCATTAATGACCGCGTCTGCGGATTTCGTACTTATTATGAATCCAAAAAAAGGGGATTTAGAAAACGACACTTCCTCATTAATTGAATTGATCACAGAAAATGCCATCAAGGGATACGAAGGCATGCATTTAGGCTATATTGTTGATGCAAGTAGCAGTCTTACAGATATTACTGACTTTGTGGATGAGCATAGGGACTATTCAGTATCAATCATCCATGATGGGTTTCCACAGCCTTCTGCATTGAGTAGTGCGCTTGATCAATATGAAAATGTTAAAAGGCATTTTTTTATTAATGACTCACAACATGGAATTCTTTACAGAAAAAAATTTGAAAAATATGAGAGAGTGTTATTACAAGATGGCTTTAATAAGCGTCTAAGAAACTCAGACCATCCTGACAAGGAGCCGTTTTCGGAGTTGCATTTAACTTTTAAAGAATACGGCATGCAGGGCTTTGGGGACTTTTCAATCGTTGGTGATTCCTTTTCCGAATCTGGAGGGCCCGCATACACTGTTGCTATACATTTGACGTATTTTGGGGAAGAAGAAGTGTTGTATGTTCGGCACTTTAAGTCCGAGGCGTCAAAAACCCCAGCAAACCCTGGTGGTAAGTTTGCTGAAGCTTTAGCTGCTTTAATTGAAGGGCTTAAGGGGGGGGATATCCCAATAACAAGGGCAGTAGCAGAGTTCCAAGAGCTCTATGAAAAAGGGCATTATCCTGGATTGGGTTATGTTAAAAAGCTGTCAATGCAGCACCATTTAGAGTTAATGGCAGATTATCTTACTCGAGGGTAAGAGGTATGTTTTGTTGCGGCAACTGCTTTGATGATTCTTTTTTGGCGGATCAGATTAAAGATATGAGCGTTTCTCAAGGGCAATGTGACTATTGCCTCACCTTGGATGTTGATCTTCTTGAACCCTCTAAACTACAAGACCTGATTCAACCCGTTCTGGACCTTTACGCTCCCTCTGCGGAATCTGAAAGAAACTTGGTGCAAAACCTCAAGTGTGATTGGGCTTTATTTGGTTCTCTGGAAGATGACAAGTGTTTCTCATTGCTAGAAGTAATCTTTCCTGGAGAAATCCAAGAAGGCTCAAAATATGAATTAATTAAGAGATTAGAAGTTGATGAAGATGAGGCTATTACGCAATGGGATTTGTTCAAAGATGAATTGAAATACAAGAATAGATACTTCCCAGAGCAAAAGCCTAATTATGAGCAGTTAAAAGAACTCTTTGGCTATTTGGAAATAGTTATCCAACCTAGGGTTGATTTTTTTCGTTCTAGGATTGAAAAGGGCGAAGGGATTATCGAGTTAGCGAAAATGGGGGCACCACCATCCGAGTTGGCTCAGGCTGGTAGAGCTAATCCGATAGGGATTCCCTATTTATATGTGGCTTCTGATCCGGAAACAGCAATTGCTGAATGCAGACCCCATAAGGGAGACAATGTTTCAGTTGCAACTTTTCAGGCTAGAGAGAGCCTAACCTTTGTCGACCTCCGCAATCCACGAAGATCAATTTCCCCATTTTCAGTTGAAGATAGCTTTCTAAGTAAGTTGTTCGCTGATATCGGATACTTGTGTCGGCTGGGAGAAGAGCTATCAAAAGCCATATTGCCAAGAAATGCACAGTTAGAATATTTGCCTAGTCAGCTTTTATGTGAGCTGATCAAAAATTCTGGTTTTGATGGTGTTATCTACAAGAGCTCTGTTGGCAGTGGTGACAATTATGCAATTTACTTGGAAGATAAAGTTGCAGGTAGTCTTGTACACTCATATCAAGTGACTGATACACGGATTTCCACCAGTCTTCATACTTAGCGAGATCGCACAGTTATTGATAGAACTTCAAGCCTGCCGCCAGAACGAAGCTCCGGTTTTGGCCGAAGGCTAACGTTTCGGTGTTTGTCCGGTTCGGGACAAATGGTTGCGAAAGCTCTGTTGTCTTTGCGACACATGGAATGTCGCATTCTGAAAATCTCCTTTAATTCAATGTGTTAGATCAGGCGCTCTGCTGGCATGCCGCTTGCCTTAGGGATAGCGGGGTACTCCCCCTAAACCGATTGATACGCGGAGGTTGGCATGGAGTTAACAGTTCTTGGAGACGACACAGCAAATCAAGGGGCTGGCGGCGGTTGCTCTGCCGGGTCATGCGGTTCCACCGATGATCAGGTCAGTCACCTGCCCGATCACATTCGCGAGAAGGTGGAGAATCATCCCTGCTACTCCGAGAAGGCGCACCACTACTTTGCCCGTATGCATGTGGCGGTCGCTCCGGCCTGTAATATCCAGTGCCACTATTGCAACCGGAAATACGACTGCGCCAACGAATCGCGTCCCGGCGTGGTCTCCGAACTGCTCACCCCTGCACAGGCGGTGAAGAAGACGATGGCGGTGGCCGCCAACATCCCGCAGATGACCGTACTCGGCATCGCAGGCCCCGGCGATCCGCTGGCCAATCCCGAGCGCACCTTCGAGACCTTCCGCGAACTTTCCGAAAAAGCACCGGACATCAAGCTCTGTGTCTCCACCAACGGCCTGGCCCTGCCCGATGCGGTGGATGAACTGGCCAAACACAATATCGATCATGTCACCATCACCATCAACTGTGTCGATCCCGAAGTGGGGGCGAAGATCTATCCGTGGATCTACTGGAACAACCGCCGCATCAAGGGCGTGAAGGCGGCCAAGATCCTCATCGAACAGCAGCAGAAGGGGCTGGAGATGCTGGTTGAGCGCGGCATCCTGGTGAAGGTCAACTCGGTAATGATTCCGGGTGTGAACGACGAACATCTCAAAGAGGTCTCCCGTATCGTTAAGGAGAAGGGAGCCTTCCTGCACAACGTCATGCCGCTGATCGCCGAGGCGGAGCACGGCACCTTCTACGGCGTCATGGGTCAGCGCGGCCCGAACCCCGATGAACTCTCCGATCTGCAGGATGCCTGCGCCGGTGATATGAACATGATGCGTCACTGCCGCCAGTGTCGTGCCGATGCGGTCGGCATGCTGGGCGAGGATCGCGGCGAAGAGTTTACCCTGGACAAGATCGAGACGATGGAGATCGATTACGAAGAGGCGATGGTGAACCGTGCCAAGGTGCATGAGTCGATTGCCAGGGCACTGGCTGCCGAGAGTGCCAAAGAGACAGCGCCTGACATCGATGTGCCTGCCGGTTCGCGCCCTGTCTTGATGGCGGTGGCTACCAGCGGTAGCGGCTTGATCAATCAACACTTCGGCCATGCCAAAGAGTTCCTTGTCTATGAAGCCTCTACCGAAGGGGTGCGCTTCATCGGCCATCGCAAGACCGATCAGTATTGTATTGGTGATGACACCTGCGGCGAAAAAGAGAGCTCACTGACTACCACCATCCGTACCCTGCAAGGGTGCGAGGCGGTGCTCTGCTCGAAGATCGGCTATGAGCCTTGGGATCAGCTTGAGGCGGCCGGAATCATGCCGAATGGCGAGCATGCCATGGAGCCGATCGAAGAGGCGGTGGCTGCCGTCTATGTTGAAATGGCTCAGTCCGGAAAACTTGCCGAGGTCGTTTCGACCGAAGCAGCGGCGTAAGGAGGCTTCCCATGTCACTATCCATTATCGAATCATGTGTGAATTGCTGGGCCTGTCTGCCGGTCTGCCCGAGCGATGCCATCTATGAGGCAGCCCCCCATTTCAAGATCGATGCGGCCAAGTGCACCGAGTGCGAGGGCGATCACGCCCATCCGCAGTGCGCCAGCATCTGCCCGATCGAAGGGGCGATCCTGAACAGCCTCGGCGAAGAGGTGAATCCGGCAGGTTCGCTGACCGGTATTCCTCCGGAGAAGATGGCTGAAGCGATGGCCGAGATTCAGTCGCGATGAAGATGTTCAAAAGAGCGTTTAACAAGGAGGAAGCCTTCTGATGGCGCGCATCATCTTTTACGAGAAGCCGGGCTGCATCAACAACAGCAAGCAGAAGAAGATTCTGAAGAGTGCCGGGCATGAGCTGGTCGAGCGTGATCTGCTGGCAGAGGCATGGACACCGGGGCGCTTGCGCCCCTTTTTCCGTTCAAAGCCGGTGGCCGAGTGGTTCAACCAGGCAGCACCGCGGGTGAAGAGCGGTGAGGTGATTCCGGAGCGTGTGAATGCGGATATGGCGCTGGCATTGATGATCGAAGATCCGCTGCTGATCAGAAGGCCTCTGATGGAGAGCGAATCGCTCTATCTCTGCGGTTTCGACGCCGATGAGGTCTCCTCCATGCTCGGTATGGCTGCCGAGAAGATTACCGGTGACCTGGAGCGTTGCACTCAGCCGGACGGCGTGAGCTGCAAGAGCGCGTGAGAGAAACGAATTGTGGGGATGGGACAGCCAGTGGCTGAACCGGCTTCGTAATAGATGAAAAAAACAGTCCCGTTCGCGGGATCGATATGAGAAGGAGAATAAAAAATGGCAAAGGCAAAAGTAACATTTCTTGATCTCGGGCTGACCGTCAGCGTACCAGTCGGTACCCGGGTGATCGAGGTGTCCGAGAAAGTAGGAGCCGGATTGATCTATGGATGCAGAGAGGGCGATTGCGGCACCTGTCTGATGAAGGTGGAAGAGGGCTGGAGCAACCTCTCCGAACCCTCCGTCGTCGAGGCGAAGGTGCTCAAGGAGAACCTTGCCGGGAAGCATATGCGACTGGCGTGTCAGGCGCAGGTGCTTGGCGATATCAGCGTCCGCCCAGCTTGATCTTCGGAAAGCGCCGGAAATGTCACGTCTGCTTCGTTACGCGGTGCTCGCCTCCTCAGCGTATCATTCAATACGCTTCGGTCGCTGTGCTCCGGGCGTCTTGCATCCGCAACATTTCCGACGCTTTCAAGAATGATTTCGTGAGGAGTCCATCTGCGGCGTTGCGCGGTGCTCGCTCGGTCGCCGTACAATTGAGTACGGCTCCATCGCTGCGCGTCGCGCGCCTGGCATCCGAGTCACTGGCAACGCTTCTGCCAAGTTGGAGCTGATTGTGTTCACGACACTTCCGGGCGTGCCTCAATTTTTCGAACAGGAGAGAGCTATGGCAAATATCGAAGTTATCTGTCTCTTCTCATGGGTCGGCCAACGTGTCGATGCATTCGCTGTCGGCTGCGGGGTGGTGGATGTTGAGCGGTAAAGCAGCGAATATGGAACCCGATTTCCGGGAGCAGCTGTTCGCCTCGCTGATGGCGAATGCCCGGGGTGGTGCCAATGCCTATTTCCTGGCATCGATGCTGACATCGTGGGCCACCGAAGAGGGTGTGATGCCTGCTTATTTGGGGCTTGCCCCGGAATCCTTCGCCGAGATGGGGGCGCACTTCTTTCCCGGCATTGAACTGCCTTTGCGCCCTGAACTGAGCGATGCGTGGCTGAAGATGATGCCGGAGCGGGGGGAGCTTGAAGCGCTCTTTGCCGAGTTCGCCGTTGATGATGAACCCGAGCGCGGCTGGATCGCTGCCATCATCATTGCCGGTAGCGCCGGTCATCATCATTTGTGGGAGGATCTGGGCCTCTTCAGCAGGCCTGATCTGACCGCCATGATCGGAGTGAACTTCCCCGAACTTGCTGCCAGAAATGACCGCGATATGAAGTGGAAGAAGTTTATCTATAAACAGCTCTGCGAGCGTGAAGGGATCATCGCCTGCCCGGCACCGACCTGTGACGCCTGTGCAGATTTCTCCGTCTGTTTCGCCTCTGAAGAGGAGCCTTCGCTTTAGCCTTCGTGGTTATTTTGTTGATGTCTGGTGAATTTGAATCACCTCTTTTTCAACCGCCGCTGCAATGTCGTTCGCAAGCTTTGGATCGGCGACAGCGCGAGCCAGTGTGACGCCGCCGACCAGCATGGCCAGTGTTGCCCATGTGGTATCGGCTCCGGTATTGGCTGGTCCTTTATTGGCAGCATCGAAAATCTTCATCAGTTCATCTTCAAAGACTGCACGGATGGTTTCGCTGGATCTTGCGACCTCGGGTGACAAGCTCTGTAGCGCACAGCTTTCGGTAAGGTCGCACTCTCTTTTTTGACCCATGTAGAATTTGATGAACTCTCCCCACCATGCATCGCCATGTTCACGTTGCAGATGTTCGATGCCCGTCTTGACCACATCCAGCCCAGATGAAATGGCAGCGCCGAACGCTTCCTCCTTGGATTTGAACTGTCCGTAAAATGCGCCCGAGGTGACGCCAGCCTTTTTGGCCAGGCCGTCAACGCCGATGCCGCCATAACCACCCTCTTTAAAGCACTGCTCTGCTGCCTCAATGAGCCGTTTTCGGGTCTGCTCTTTTTGATCCGGTTTATATCTCATGGCCTCTACCTCAACGTGATGAATCCATCATCCGCGAAGCATAACAGATAAATAACGATCGTTACACTTGACAGCATAACGATCACTATCCTATGGTTCGCATAACGATCGTTATTTAAAGGCGATCGAATGGGGTTCGCCCCGATAAAACATGAAAAGGAGAGTGCAAATGCCACTGACACTTACATTAACAGAGGGAGTGATCCCAAAAGGAAGCGAACGAATCGCTATTAAGAAAATAACCGATGCGATGCTGAAATGGCATGGCTTGACCGGGAACAAGGTGCTGACTCCCAATGTCACGGCGCACGTGCATGTGTTGCCGAAGGCATCGACTTTTTCCGGAGGTGAGGAGTTCTCCGGAGCGTGGATCGAATGGAAGGTGCCATCCTTCGCATTCAACACCAGGGAGGTTCAGTTGGGCTTCTCTGAAGATGCTACCAACATCATTTACGAGCTCTCCGGCGGCAAACAGCCGAAAGATCATATCTACTTCAATGTGCTGCACACCGTGGATGGCGCATGGAATTTCGATGGTCGCGCCGTAACCAATGAAGAACTCGGAGCAGCAATCTCAAAAGGGTAAAGAAAGTTAACAGGGGGGGGGATTCAACCCCCCGCACAAACCAATAAAGGAGAAAAAGTATGATTAATGCATTTGTTTATGTAGAGGCGCAGGCATCTATTCCGTTCGAAGAGTTCGACTGGGCAAACGATAATGAAGATATCAGGAAACAACCCGGATTTATTAGTAAAACATGGCTTTCAGGAGCCGATAATAATTCTATAGGTGGGTTTTATGCGTTCGACAGCGTCGAGAATGCAAAGCGTTATGCCACAGGTTTTATGCTTGAGAAGGCCAAAAAACTTAACATTGGCGTTACCACACGAGTGTTTAGCAGCTCTCGTGTCGAAGCGGCAAGTAGGGCCATGAACTCGCCATTTTTCACGTCGTAACTATGTAAAAAAGAGTCGGATTGGGGGAGCCTAGCTCCCCTGCACCTGATCATAACGATGGTTTTAAAGATAGATTGAAATAATGGAGATATTATGAGAAGAGTCATTCATACGATGCTGCGCGTCGGCGATATGAAACGCGCTATCGACTTTTATACCCGGATTATGGGCATGAAGGTGTTACGAGAGGAGCAACACCCGGAAGAGGGATATGCGCTTACCTTTGTCGGTTACGCGGATGAGTCCGACTCATGCGTAATTGAGCTGACCTGTAACGAGGGTGTCACTGATTACGAGTTAGGGAACGCATTTGGACACATCGCAATAGGCGTGGATGACTGTTATTCGGTTTGTGATGCGATCAGGCGGAGTGGCGGCAATGTCGTGCGCGATGCGGGGCCGCGTAGTGGTAGCGATGAAACTATCGCATTCATAGTTGATCCAGATGGATACAAAATAGAACTGGTTTCAATGTAGAGAAAGTTGTGAAACACAAGGTTGATTGATGAACATCTGTTTCGTCTCAAGGAGTTCTTCAAGAACGGTTGCACATACAACTAATTGCAATTAGGATACCCCCATGTTCGACCGCTGCCTCTATTTCAACATCAATGCACTCACCCGCGTGGTGAATAAAAAGTGGGCTGAGGCATTCGCTGCATTCGATCTCTCGCCCGCGCACGGTTATCTGTTGCGTGTCGTTCTCGCCAAACCCGGCATCAGCCAGAAAGAGCTGGCGAGTGAGTTGAGGCTCGAAAAGTCGACCATCACGAGGTTTGTCGATTCTCTTGAGAAGAGGGGGCTGGTTGCCAGAACAAAGGGTGTGGCCCCTGATGGCCGGGCACAGAATATCCATCCGACTGCAGCGGCAAAAAAGATTCATGCCTCGCTGGAGTCGCTGGGCGATGAGTTATACCGAACCATGGTCTCCAAGATCGGCAAAGATCGGCTGGAGTCGCTGGTCGGCCAGCTGCGGGACGGTATGAACAGCATCAAATAACTATTTTTTTGAATTATTAGTTGCATATACAACTTATTAACAGGAGGAGCCATGAAATATACAGTGATTACAGGTCTTGAAGCGGTCCCGGAGGATTCGGCAACGCCGACCGGTGTGCTGATTGAGTTTTACCGGGCATTCAACAACGGGGATCTGACGTTGATGGGTGAAAACTGGCAACAGAGCGAGGCGGTGAGCATGTCCAACCCGCTGGGCGGGATCAAACGGGGATGGCGGGAGATAGCCGAAGTTTACCACAAGATATTTAACGGCACGGCGAAGGTGTATGTCGAGTTTTATGATTACTCGATTCACACTGCCGGGGATATGTTCGTCGCTGTCGGCCGGGAGCGGGGCCACTTTCAGCAGGGATCGGATATCATGGAACTTGCCATTCGCACCAGCCGAACCTATCTCAAAAGCGATGGCCGCTGGCAACAGCTTCACCACCATGGATCAATAGACAATCCCGACCTGCTGGCTAAATATCAGCGAGCAGTGATAACCGGATAAACAAGGAGAGCGTGATGAGTATTGAGATGCTTGTAGGCGTATATGTGGTGGATGACGATCTGTACCAGCGTTACCGCGAACTGATGCTGCCGATTCTGCAAAGCTACGGTGGCGGCTTCGGCTACGATTTCAGAGTATCGGAGGTGCTGCTCAGTCAGGTCGATGCACCGATTAACCGGGTCTTCACCATCTTCTTCGAATCGGAGGAGTCGAAGAGCGCCTTCTTTGCGGATGAAGCCTATCTGGATGTTCGCACACGTTATTTCGAGCCGTCGGTGACATCGACGACCATCATTGCGAACTATCAAAAATGACCCCGGACCGGGAGAGGGTGAATCGTTACGGGTCTTATATCTCCGGTGACTTAAACTGTTTCACACCTGAGAATGAGTCGGCAGTCGATGGTCGAACAGATGTTTGGACGAAGCTTGCCTCGATAACAGCCAGCGGTATGCCTCTTCGGCATCCTTGAATAGATGGCGCTCCTTCGGCACACAGCGATCGGCGATGGAGTGCCAGATTCGCATGATGCCGTATTGCTCGTGGTCGACGACAATGGCATGTCGTTCAGGGAGCCGCTCAAGACGGAGCATCATGAAGAGTGCGAGACCTTTAAACTCCAGATAATTGAAGCTGTGAAGATTTGCCTGGCGCAGATCCCAGAAGAGGCTCATCTCGGGAGTGTATTGCGGATGGATAATCAGCGATTTGAATAGCTGACGGAACTTCTTCTGATTCAGCACCCCCTCCCCTTTGATCCGAATAATACGCCTCTCTTTGTCGATCTCTTCGATGTAGAGCTGTTTATGTACCGCCATGCATCTTCCCCTGTAATTTCCTGTATTCCCGAGCAGATCTCATGTTATCCCTGTCTCATTACAGTTACGTTACATCTCCAGCTGCACGAACTGTGAACTGGAAGCGGCAACCTCGGCAGGCGTTTTGCAGCGCACGCTCAGCGCATGCAGGCGGCCGTTGGTGAGGTCGCCGGCGAATAGCCTGAGCAGCGACTGCTGGCGTCGCATCACCGGCATCCCTTTAAAGCCATCGGAGATAACCAGCAGCTCCAGGTTGCACCCTTCGCCGTTCACTTCGACTCTGGCATCGGCATAGAGGCTCTGTACCTTGGCGATGATGGCTCCGGTTGCGAGGGCTTCGTTCTCTTTGGTCTCTTCTGCCATGATCAGACTGCCGCGGTTTCGAGCAGCGGTTTGAGTTCGCCTGCCTCAGCCATATCGACGACAATATCGCAGCCACCGACCAGTTCGCCGTTCACAAACAGCTGCGGGTAGGTCGGCCAGTCGGAGATGGATGGCAGTTTCTCGCGGATGAAGGGGGCAGCCAGTACGTTGACAAAGGCGAAATCGAAACCGGTCGATTGAATGGCTGCCACGGTTTTGGCCGAGAAGCCGCACTCCGGTGCTTCGGGCACACCCTTCATGTAGAGGATGATCGGATTTTCGGCCAGCTGGGCCCTGATTTTCTCTTCTGTGGTCATGATGAACTCCTTGTTCGTGATCTTCGTGTATATGTCTTCAATGCATACGACATTCGTGTCGCAGCCGTTTCAGTACCGGCAGCGTGGCGGCGCACTCCAGCGCGCCAAGCCCCTCCGGGCTGGTGATATCGGTTGCAGCTCCGGCCTGCAGCAGTTTCTCGACCATAGCGAGCTTGCCGGTCGAAGCGGCATACATCAGGCAGGTATAGCCGTTAAAATTGATGTGATCGATATCGGCTCCGGCCTCGATAAACAGGTCGAGCATCGCCGGACTATCGCAGACCGCGGCAAACCAGAGCGGCTGGTTGCCGTCGGCGTTCTCGGCATTGATGTCAGCCCCCAGCTCAAGCAGCTCGGCGGCAATGGTCGGCTCGCCGTCGATGGCGGCCACCATCAGTGTGCTCATCGCCCTGTCGATACGGGCATGGATCAGTTTTTGTGCCGAATCGGTATGCCGGAAACCGTGCTTCTTCAGCCACTGCTGAAGGTAGGCCGATGGGTTGGCAGGTGTCCGCTCCAGGTAAGCCGAGAGGGCATGCCAGCCACCCTCCAGGTTGTAGACATGCTTCATCCCCATCTGGCAGAGGAAGGTAGCCAGCTCACGGCTGGAGTGACCATGGTAACAGCAGATCAGGACCGGCTGCTCCTTTTGACGCATCAGTTTGCGAATCTCCGATTCATCGGCGGGAATTGCGCCCTCGATATGCCCCTTCTTGAAGGCGACCGGATCGCGCATGTCGAGAATCACCGGTCGATGCTTGTCGATGAAGCCGGGTAGATCTTCAACATGGATATCGTGGTAGGGCATGGTTTCGTTCACGGCTTAATCCGAAAGGCCTGCCGCAAAATTGTTCGCCGCGAACTCCCAGTTGACCAGCTGCCAGAATGCCTCGATGTAGGCGGGTCGGGCATTGCGGTAGTCGATGTAGTAGGCGTGTTCCCAGACGTCGCAGGTGATGATCGGCGTCTGCCCATCAGTGAGCGGGTTGGCGGCATTGGCGGTGTTGACGATGGCAAGCGTGCCGTCGCTCTGCTTCACCAGCCATGTCCAGCCGGAGCCGAACTGGGCCGTGGCCGAGGCGGTGAATGCCTGCCTGAATGCGTCGAAGGAGCCGAACGCCGACTCGATGGCAGCCGATAATTCGCCTGCGGGTTCACCTCCACCGTTGGGGGTGAGGGAGTTCCAGTAGAAGCTGTGGTTCCATACCTGGGCGGCATTGTTGAAAAGTACACCCTCCGCCTCCCTGATAATCTCCTCCAGCGTGCTCTCCTCGAAGATGGTGCCGACAATGAAGTTGTTGAGGTTGTTCACGTAAGCGGCGTGGTGTTTGCCGTAGTGGTAGTCGAGTGTCTCCGCCGAGATGTGCGGGGCAAGTGCATCCCTGGCATAGGGTAGCGGGGAGAGTTCAAATGGCATGGGCTGCTCCTTGGCGGGTGCTCTCTTCGTACTGTTTCAGGTGCCAGACCAGGGCGCTGTCCATCGTTGCCAGATGCAGTTCGAACCACTGCGGCAGTCGCTCCCGCACATAGACGCGGGCGAAGCTGCTCTTGCCCTCTGCAAGCTGGCTCTCGTAACGCTGCATCTCGGCCAGCACCTTGCGATGCTCGGCCTGATGTTCGGCAATTTGTGGGAATCCACATTCGATCATCAGCTCATCCTCGCGCGTGAAGTGGCGGACGGTGTGGTTGAGCAGGTTATGGAAGCCTGCCTGCAACTCCTCGCCAGTCATCGATTCCAGAGCGTTGACCTGCTTGATGAAATCGATGTGCGTGGCATCCATCTCGCCCATGTCGAGCAGATGCTTTTCCGTGTCGTAGACGATCAGGGGCATCGCTTCATCCTCTCCGTCGATCAGCAGCCGACCTGTGCCTGCTGTTCGGCCGCGGCCTGAACAAGCACTTCGTCTGTATCGAGCAGTGCATCGAAGTCCGCCTCGATGATCTCGATGCCCATCTTTTTGCAGAAGCGGCGCTCCTTGGCATTGGGTTCGGGAATCAGTGCCCAGCCGATCGGCTTACTGGCGCCGTAGACGATGTCGGACATGACCATGCGCTCGGTATCGCGCGTCATGCGCAGGCCGATAAAGAGGTACTGCTTGGCAATACGCGACTTTTTCAGGAAGGAGGGGATGGCGAAGCCGCCCATCAGTTCGGTGATGTAGTCCACGTAGTCGGCATCCGATGCGATATAGAGCGGTTCCGGATTGGGGGTACCCATCGGTTTGAAGAGAATCGGCAGTGTCGTGTCGACCTCTTCCTGCGTGGTCTCGCTGTATGTTCCTTCGGCATAGCTGAAAATCTTGAAGCGGTACTGGGTGCCGCCAAGGCGTGCCAGGCCGACAATCAGCGTGTGCGGCTGGTCAGCATAACTCTCCTGCAACTGTGTATCGCGATTGATGTCGACGACATACGGCGGCTTGATCTCGGCCAGCCAGTCGTGAACGGGTGCGCGGCTCCATTCGGTATCGCCATAGATGGTGTTGAGCGAGCGGGTGATATAGCTGCGCCCCTTCTTCAGCTCCAGGTTCATCGCCGCGCGGGGAAACTCGTACATCAGCTTCGGTGCCATGGGCGAGCCGTTGTTGATGGCGTAGATCAGGCTATCGCTGTCCGCCGGGATAGGATCGCCGGATTCGACAGAGGTCGAACCGGTCAGGGCTCCGGCGCCAAGATAGGGGACGATGCTTCCGTCGCTGATCCCTTCGATGAGTTTCTGTCGCAATGCCTGATCCATGAGCCGCTCCTGAAAAATGATTCTTGTTAACCTCTATGGCAAGAATCGTTCCAGCTTCGAACTCCTTTTAAAACAATGGGTTAGAGATAGTGCATCTGTCGTGAACCGGTCAAATTGTTGGCTTTGTTACAGTGATGAATCGTGCCGACCACCGGTCATTCATGACCGGCAGCCGGCAGCTTTTCATCATCGGTTATGCCGCCTGGGCCATTTCGATGAATTGGGGATTGGGCACAGCGCCTGCCAGGTGGTTGCTGAAGTTGGTCAGGGTTTTCAGTGCGATACCCATCACCACCTCGAACACCTGAGAGCGGCTGTAACCGGCATCGAGGAACGCCTCGATCTCAGCATCGTCCGCATAACCCTGCTTCTCCACCAGCTGCTGCGTGAACTTGCGCAGTGCTTCGAGCTTCGCATCGGCAAGTGGCTCCAGGGCGAGCGTGTTACGGATGATGGCCGCATCCACCTCGGCCATACGACCGAGCGCGCTGTGCACGGTTTTGCAGTAGTCGCATCCGTTCATACTGCTGACGGTCATCAGCACAATCTGCTGCTCCTGTTTTCTCAGCGATGTGTTGTCGAACTGTCCGGACAGACCCATGATGGCATCCAGTGTTACCGGCGATTCGGCAACAAAGGCTGCAAGATTAGGGATGAACCCGTAGCGTTCGACGACTTTCGCCAGTACCTCCGATGCACCCTGCGGTGCCGATTCAACGGTGTGTTGTGTAAATAGACTCATATCATATTTCTCCTGTTAGTTGACTAGTCAGTCAAGTTTGCTGGCGATCCTTTTTTTTCCGCAACAACCTCGCAGTAACCCCGCGGTAACGATCAGGTGATGATGGTTATAGGGAGTGGAGCGCAGCCTCTTGACTGATCGGTCAAGCATGTCACCAGTTGACCGGTCGGTCAAGAAGTTCTATGCTGCGTCTGTCCTGTCTATCTATAAAAGATTCATAAAAGGGGGGTTGCCATGGCCGATACCGAACATATGACCCATGAACGACTGGTGAGTACAACGATCAACCTGCTCTGGGAGCAGAGTTTTCAGGGAACCAGTGTCGATGCACTCTGCAAAAAGGCGGATATTCGCAAAGGCAGCTTCTACCACTTCTTCCGTTCCAAGACGGAGCTTGCGGTCGCAGCCATCGAGGCGGCCTGGGAGAGTGTCGAGCAGACCATCTTCATTCCGATTTTCCGCAGTGATGAGGGGGGCCTTGCCCAGCTGCAGCAGTTGATGAATAAGGTCGATGAGATTCAATCCTCGAAACTGAAAAGCCAGGGCATCTATCTCGGTTGTCCGTTCGGCAATCTCGGGCAGGAGATGGCGAACAAGGATGAATCGATCCGCCAGACCACGCAGCGGGTATTCGAGCGCCATTGCGACTATATCGAAGGAGCCCTGCAGCGGGCGGTGGTAGCGAAGGAGATTCCGGCGGGAGATACGAGGCGGCGGGCGCACAACATTTTTGCGTTGTTTGAGGGGGCGCTGCTGATCGCCAAAGTGGCAAAAGATCCGGCGCTGTTTCGTAATGTGGTCGGCTCCATGAACGCCGTGGCGGCAGCAGGGGGGTAAGGAGATGGCCAAGGGAGAGTTTGAGCCGATCTACAATCGGGCGGTTGCGCGTAAAGGTGGAGAGGAGGCGTTGCAGAGCCTGTTGCCGGAGTTGCCCGGTGCACAGCAGATTGCCGGGAAACCGGATAGCCGCTTTCTTGCCGAGATGGCACGTTGTCTTTTTCAGGCCGGTTTCGTCTGGCGCGTCATCGATCAGAAGTGGGAGGGATTCGAGGCGGTTTTCCATGGTTTCGATGTCGATGCACTGTTGGCCCTGCCGGCCGAGGAGTGGGATGCGATCGCGACCGATGAGCGCATCGTGCGCAACGGGCAGAAGATCAATGCGGTGCGGGCCAATGCCCGTTTTATTGATGATGTGATGATGGAGCACGGCAGTTTTGCGCAGTTCATCGCCGACTGGCCATGCAGCGATCTGGTCGGGCTATTCGATCTTTTGAAGCGGCGCGGCTCCCGGCTGGGCGGCATGACCGGCCAGCGTTTCCTGCGCAATGTCGGTAAAGATGTCTTTGTGCTTACGGCCGATGTGGTGCGCGCTCTTCAGGAGAGTGGGCTCGATGTGGCTGATAACCCGAGCTCCAAACGCGATATGCAAGCGATTCAGAAGCGTTTCAACGATTGGCATGCCGAGACAAAACTGCCTTATAGCCATCTAAGCAGGATTGCAGCATTTTCAGTCGGCGAGAATTACCCGGTTGAGGTGTTGTTGCAGTATTGATACGCCTCAGACCGAGGCGATCAAAGTTACTTAATCCACTCCAGCAGCGTATCGGAGATCAGTTTGGCCTGTTTGGCGTTGGTGATGTTGAACTTGGAGCGCGGCGTATATTCGCCGTTGCGCTTCTGATAGCGGCGGATGGTGTATTTGTCTTCGCCGTAGCTCTTGGTCGCCGCATCCCAGTTCTGGTAGCGGAACATGATGGTGACCCATGCGCCCTTGCTCAGAATCATCTTGTCGGTCTGTTTGGTGGTCAGGATGCCACCCTCTTCGAAATCAATGGTCAGGTCGTCAACGGTCATGGCTCTTCCTTTATGTGGCTCTTCTAGGCCGCGTACGTTAACCATTCATCCGCACGCAATCCAGCGCCGATGGTGCAATGATGAATCGGATGGCCGGGTACCCCTTTTATGCGTCCCTGTTTCGGGGGATTTCAAAGAAATGTGATATGCGCTTGAATCTGATACGTGGTGGTACGGATCGGTGAGGGGCATATGTTAGACGACAGCGATATCAAAAAGCGGACAAAAATCAGAAGACTTCAACACGAGATCAGAACATGCCGGATCAAACTCTTCTCCATGATCGCGCTGGCGATCATGCCGCTCATTGTGGTGCTGGCAGGGGTCGTCGCTTCCGCACCGCATACGGTTGGCGCCTCAGGCGAATCAAGCTGGTTCCTGACCGAGCTGAGCACAGGAAGTATCGTGCTGGTGCTGGTGATCTGGACGGTTCCGTTATTACTTATCATCAAAGCCCACTACACGCGCATGGGGGCGGATAAGGTTTCGCTGTTCAAGTTGCAGCAGGAGTTTTCAGAAGAGCCTTTTTAGCTCCCTGACCGAGGCAGGCTCTGTTAGGTTGCGAAGATGAAGATCGATCCCGCCTCCATTCCCGAAGTTACCATGCCGTTCATGCACGAGACCCATCTCGAAGAGGTGGCGCTGCTCAATGCGTTGTACGAATTGCTTGGTCGCATTGATGCAGGCGAGGCGGTGCCGGAGCTGGCCGAAAAGCTCGATGAACTGGCCGCGCACACCCATGCCCATTTCGCCCGCGAGGAGGAGCGGATGATCGAGACAGGTTTTCCTCCCTACCCGATGCACAAAATGGCGCACGATGAGTATCTGAACGAGTTCGATGCCATCCTCGCTGCCTGGCGCTCAAACGGCGACCTACACCCCGTCGCCCGTTTCCTCAAAGAGAGCACCCCCGCCTGGCTGCAACAGCACATCGCCACGATGGATGCCGTCACCGCCAATTTCTTTTCGATGTGTGAGTAGCAATACGCCGTTGTGTCCGAAATCGGTGCGAGTTTAAGTATTATCCTTGAGCTTCAGCGTTTATGGCGATCTGAATATCGCTGCCGGCCTTGCGGGCAATCGCTTTAAAGTCTTCTGATATAAGGCTTTCGCCTTCAACCTGCCGCCAGAATTCGATGGCGGCCACTCCCGAATCCTTCCAGACTTGATGATAGCCTGCCCGCATGAGAGGCACCTCATAGCCGCGCTCGGGGATCTCCCCCTGTGCGGTCGGGGCATAGCGCATGGGTAGCATGTCGTAAGCAGGAAGGAGGGTGAAGCCATCTGCAGATGGGGAAAGGCTGAGATTGCCCAGGTGCATGTCCGAGTTTCCGATCCACTGGCCGAAGTGGTGTAGCCAGAGCACCTGTTGGAAATCGGCATGGCTGAGTCGCTTTTGCTTAACGAGTGGTTCGCAGGCATCAATCCAGTTACCGCTGCTGCCAACAAACTCGGCATTAACCATCAACAGCGAGATCATCGGCTTGCGGCCATGTTGCCCCTCCCTGTCAAAGCGCCGACTCTCCAGAAAGATTCGACCCTCGAATGAGTGCAGCAAGGATTCGGCGCTCGGCATGCCGAAGCTCGCGATGGTGTTAGCGGCCAGATATTCAGCGATCAGCAGATCGCGCCAGCGAACATCGGCAGGGGCGCTGCCGGCGGGAGAGAACTTGACGATGACATGCCCTCGATCTTCGCTATAGGCGGTGAATTTGGGTTGTTCTCCCCCTGCCGAGGAACCGGGAAGTTCCCCGTGGATGGCCTGCTCAGCCAGCGCCGGGTAATGGGTAGCGCGATGGCTTATGCCGGTGATGGGTGTGTTGTTCAGTCGGGCGCGGGCAACATCGCCAAGGATCAGGTTGCCCGGAAGATCGCTACCATGATCGATCAGGTAGCGGATGATATGGTCACTGCTCCACTGCTCGGGGTTCTCCGGGTAGGTGGCCGCAAGTTGTCGGGCCAGCCGCCGTCCGAGATAGCCTTGAGGGCGCATCTCCTGCAGGAAATATGGCAGGTCTTCAAAGTGGCCGCTGCCGTGATGGCCCAGCAGGTATGGTTGGAGCGCTTCCCCTTCGACAAGGTAGCCGCCGCCACTGAGCGGGATCAGGCTGGCAATTTGGACGTGATGGCCCAGGGCGTTGATGGTGTAGATGGGGAATCGGGTGTTGCCGAAGTCGTTGCGGATGCGTGCATAGAGCGAGGAGCGGCCGCGTCCGATGCGGGCAATGCTTTCGCCTGCCCGCTGGATCAGGCGCGATGCCGTTGGCTGGCTGATGCCGAGCCGCTGCTGAATCTGCGATGAGGTTTGCGGCCCTTCGCTGGTCAGTAGGCGGTTCAGATGTTCAACGGATGCCTGCATTGCCACTCCATGAATAGAAAAGTGAATAGATAAAACAGGCAAACCATCAAGTTAAAAGCTATATGTGTCAACAATAATTGGTTTTTCATGTGTCAGAAGTGAATAGAAAATCACCCATGGATGAATAGATACTAAAGGTTTACTTCCTCCTCTTTAGAAGGGAGCGGATGATCGAGACAGGTTTTCCTCCCTACCCGATGCACAAGATGGCGCACGATGAATATCTGAACGAGTTCGATGCCATCCTCGCCGACTGGCGCTCAAACGGCGATCTGCAACCCGTCGCCCGTTTCCTCAAAGAGAGCACCCCCGCCTGGCTGCAACAGCACATCGCCACAATGGATGCCGTCACCGCCAATTTCTTCTCAATGCACGAATAGCTTCTGGTGGCTTGGGAATGGCCCTTATCCCTTTGGTTGCATGCGGTATGGAGCCAAAGGTGTCCAACTTGAGGCTTTTCCTTTGTAGATAATATTTGACAACAAAGACGAGATCGGTAAGAATTTCTTACTAGTCGGTAAGACTCATGGAGATTCACATGATGGACGTTGATGAAGTCAAAAAAATAGTTGTTGAAGTCATTGAAGAAATTCAAGAAATAAGCGGTAGAGAGAAAGAGCCTATTGATGGAGGCATGTGTCCCATCGGCGGGTTGACGGGATTTGATAGTTACAATGCACTTGAGGCTACTGCCGCAATAGCTGCCAGATTTAATATTGAAATTCCAGAGAAGGTTTGTTTATTGATTGCTGAAGAAGAGTGCCCAAGAGCACTCACAATTGATGAAATAACATCTCTACTTTGTGGGTATTTAAAAAATGCAGGAAAATAAAAGAGCGATACTTGCTGCCAGGCTCCGATCAGCCAGAGAAGAGGCTGGGTTGAGTCAGGGGCAAGTCGCAAAGCTAATGAAAATTCATCGTCCAACTGTTTCCGAAATTGAGGCGGGACGAAGACGAGTCTCGGCCGAAGAGTTATCAACTTTTGCTGAGTTGTATGGAGTCAGTGTTGCTTGGTTGACTTCAGAAAATGAAGAAGCCTTGGATGCAAGCGACGATAAACTATTGATGGCAGCGAGAAGGTTGAGCGCTATGAAAGACGAAGATCTTGATCGTCTCATGTCGATTGTCAGCATGTTGAGGAAAACAGAAGGTAAGAATGACCCTCAGTAGAAGGTCATTGGCCATGGCGGCGATCACCAAAGCACTTAAGGTACGAAATGGTTTAGGGCTTTCACCTGTTGAGCCTGTTTGCGTTTTTGATTTGGTTGATAGATTGGAAGTAGAGCTACGATTAGCTGATATACCATCTATGGAAGGGATATATCTATTAGGTGATCGACCAACAATAATAGTTTCCTCGTTACGTCCGAAAGGGCGGCAGGCTTTTACGTGTGCGCATGAGTTAGGTCATCATATGTTTGGGCATGGTGAAAAATTTGATGAGTTGGTCAATCAGCGAAAGGACCAGCAAAAATTTGAACCTGATGAATTTACTGCAGATTGTTTTGCAAGCGCTTTGTTAATGCCTAAAACGGCTGTAATTCACGCTTTTAAACTGCGTGGCACTAATCCAATGTCATGTACATCTGAAGTTGTTTATGAAGTGGCAACTTTTTTTGGTGTTGGTTACTCAACATTAATTACTCATATGCAGTATTCACTAAGGATTATCTCAGGCAGTCAAGCGAGCAAATTTCTGAAAAAGTCACCGCGGCAGATACGTTCGAATTTGCTTGGTAGGCAGTGTGTGGAGGATTTAATCGTAGCCAGCCAAGCTTGGAGTGGCCGTGCTATTGATGTTGAAACATCAAACTACTGTGTATTGCCTCCAAACATCCAAATTGAGTGCCCACACATAGAGCTTGTAGAACAGTATGACAATAAGTCTGTTGTTCAAGCGATAACACCTGGAATCGGGCGGATTGAAGATAGGTCCTCTGGATGGTCAGCATTTATCCGTGTTTCACGTAAAGGGTTTGCAGGGCGAGCAAAATTCAGATTTCAAGAGGAAGTGTAATATGTCGAAAGTAGCTTTCACTACAACACATGAGAATCTCTCCATGGCTTGGGCGGAGACATTACTGGCAATGATGGAGCCAAGAATGGAAGAATTGACTCCGGCAGTTATTACGATAAGGGATTTTGAAGAAGGAAATGCTGTTGAGGATTCGTTCATAAGGAATAGGCTTGATGATGAGCTTCGAAAAGTTGGCAAGCGGAGCTGTAGTGAAGTTTCACATACCATTTTTCCTGAATCGCTATGGAACAAATCAATTAATGATGATGGTGAACATATGTTTGCACGCTTTAATAACATTTGGCCTAGAGTGAGAAAAGCGCAGCCTGCAGCAAATAAATCAGGAACATATTTTCAACGGCTAACATCATTCCGTTCGCAAAATGAAAAAGAAGGTGGCATCAACCAATTGCGGCATGTGATTGATACCTATAAATACCATAAGAACCATAGAAGAAGTGCCCTTCTAGCAACCGTTTTTGATCCGGCGTTGGATCATTCGCATGCACCTATATTAGGGTTTCCATGTTTGCATCAGGTGAGCTTTACTCCAGTGGGCACGAATGGGTTGTGTGTTACCGGATATTATGCAATGCAATATCAATTTGAAAAAGCTTACGGAAATTACCTTGGGTTATGCAATTTAGGCCAATTTATGGCTCATTATATGGGGCTAAAACTGGAACAAGTAACCTGTATTGCGTCAGTTGCAAAACGAGATCGTTCGATCAAGCAGTTGAGTGGGCTTGCAACCGATATCAGTGAATATATTAATGCTAAAGAAGCCAGGGAGATATGAGGAAACAAAAAATTTTATGGGAAAAAGATAATGCGGTGGAGGCAAAACCAAAGGCTCCGTTTATCTTTAGTTCAATTTCACCAGCGAAGCCCACAGTTGTGTTTGATACGTATTGGCGGTTTGCTGCGGAACGGCAGGCAGTTTTTTTTAGGCGGTATGCAAATGAGATGCTCCCTTGGACTGATGACCCGGTTTTAACTGAGCATAAATTTACCAATGCTTATAGGGCATCTGACAGAGTCAGCCAGTACTTGATTAAACATGTTATCTATAAAGGTGAGCAATCGCCTGAAGAAGTGTTTTTCCGCACGATTTTATTCAAATTATTCAATAAGATTGAAACATGGGAGCTTTTAAAGAATGAATTTGGAGAGCTTCGCTATTCGGAATTCAATCAAAAGAAGTATGACAAAGTATTATCGAAAACTATGGCAAAGGGGAGGAGTATATATTCAGGGGCATACATGATGGCATCTGGCTCTAAAGACTTTCATGTTGCTAGGAAACACCAAGCTCATCTGATGCTTATAGTGATGATGATGGAAGACGATTTACCATCTCGAATAGTTGAAGCAAAGAGCATGTATGAAGGTTTCAAGCTGTTTAGGTCATATCCTTTAATTGGGGATTTTTTAGCATATCAATACATTACAGATATAAACTACAGTAATTTGACGGATTTTAGTGAGATGGAATTTACTGTTCCGGGACCAGGAGCCCGAGATGGGATCAGGAAGTGTTTTAGTTCATTGGGCGGTTTAAACGAAGCGGATATCATTAAAGTTATGGCTGATAGGCAAAATGAGGAGTTCGAGCGTTTAGGTTTAGATTTTCAAACCCTTTGGGGGCGTCCTCTTCAGCTTATAGATGCACAAAACCTTTTTTGTGAAGTGGATAAATACTCGCGAGTAGTTCATCCTGAAATATCTGGGATTTCTGGACGGAAAAAAATTAAACAGAAATTTCGGATGAATTGCTCGCCAATTGAATATTGGTATCCACCAAAATGGGGGATTAATTCTAAAATTGAAAAGGAATTAGGTGCAAAATAATAGGGGCCTTGGGAGGGGTTATGGAATTTAACTATTTTCAGCAAGAAGCAACAAAAACTGACAAGACAATGCCTGATGACGAGCGCGGGCTAATGATTTCACTGCTTGGTTTGACTGGCGAGGCTGGCTCGCTACTAACCGAGTTTAAAAAACATCTTCGAGATGGCGATGCTTACTATCTTTTTAGTGAGAAAATCACAGAAGAATTGGGAGATATTCTTTGGTATGTTGCAAATATTGCATCTCGCCAAAAGTTAAATCTTTCAGAAATTGCTGAACAGAATTTGGCAAAGACAACCGATCGATGGTTAAGTAAAACCCATCCAGATGCTCTTGGGGAAAAATTGTTTGATGAAGACTTTCCAATTGCAGAGCAGATTCCAAGAAAGTTTCGAGTTGAAATTCGAGAGGTAATGGTTGAAGGAGGCATGAAAGTTCATGTCGAATGGGATGAAGGCTCGTTTGGTGATCAATTAACAGATAACTCGTATGAAGATGATGGTTACCGATTCCATGACGTTTTCCACTTAGCATACCTGGCCATACTGGGTTGGTCGCCGATTTGTAGAAGGTTTTTCAATCGAAAGAGAAAAAGCGATCTTAAAGTTGATGAGGTTGAAGATGGAGGTCGGGCAGCGGTAATTGATGAGGCGATTTCTGCATTAGTCTTTGATCATGCTAAGGCTTATTCATATTACGATGGAGTTGATACCGTTGCGTACGAGTTATTGAGGATCATTAAAGACATGACTGCTCGATTAGAAGTTAGTCGCTGTTCAATGAATGAATGGGAGCGTGCGATTTTAGAAGGGTTTCGTGTTTGGCGAGCAGTGAATGAAAACAAAGGCGGTATTATCGAGGGTGACTTGGTAGCAAAAACCATTGAGTACCAGTCCTTCAGCAGTTAGTTCCCACTTAATATTATAAGCTCAAGCGTTTGCAGGTGCTTTACAACCAAAAAAAGAAGGCTGCTATCACAATAGATAGCAGCCTTTTTCGTTGATTCGGTGGAAGAATCCACCCAGCTGATAAGTTTACATATCAGTTATACTACCCACACTTCGAGTCGCCGCACTCTAGGCAGCAGTTGCAGTTGTCGAGGCGGACGACGGCCATGGCGCCGCACTTGTCGCAGAGGTTGCCTTTGGCGACGGCATCACTGCCCAGCTTCTCTTCGGCCTCTTTGCGTTTGGCCTGCAGTTCGGCGGTGTTGAGCTTGCCCTCCATCATGCCGATGGAGACAAGGTGCTGCTGGATCACTTCACCGATCTCGGCAACGATGGATGGCATATATTTGCCGCCCTTCTTGTAATAACCGCCCATCGGATCGAAGACCGCTTTCAGCTCTTCAACGAGGAAATTGACATCGCCGCCTTTGCGGAAGATGGCGGAGATAACGCGGGTGAGCGCCACGATCCACATGAAGTGCTCCATGTTCTTGGAGTTGATGAAGATCTCGAACGGACGACGATGCGCATCCGGGGTGCCTGAATTAACCACGACATCGTTGATGGTGATGTACATGGCGTGCTCGGAGTGCGGCGTCTTGATCTTGTAGGTGTTGCCCTCAAGGATATCGTCGCGCTCCAGCAGCGGCGCGATATGCGCAACATTGCTCTCCTGCTCATCCTTCGGCTTGGCCACTTCGTAACCGGTAATCTTCTTCTCGATCTTGATGCTCATCGCTTTCCTCCACGGACGGCCAGAATGCTCTCCAGTCGCCTATGTAAATGTTTATGCAGCGCGTTTGTCCTTGTCAGACCCGGGCGCTGCCTCCGGTGAATGCGGGTATCCGATTCGACCGAGCTCGTCGCTGGCTCCTCGGAACTTGCTGATGCCTCGCTGTTCGCCAGCGAAGCCATCACCCACAGGTTAATCGGCGGGAACCTTAAGTCCGGCCATGTAATCTCTCTGTAGCCCTGAAGCATATGAACCTCCTCGGCTTCAGTTACGCGACACAGGGATGTGTCGCCAAAACCGGCGGCATCCTGCCGCCGGCTTTGTGAGGAACAGCAAAACGATGTTTTTGTTGTTCCGTCAAAGGATAGGGGTATCCATACTCCTATCCCGTATTCACTCAGAACTTACCGTAGTAACCCTCTTTCAGTGCATCGAAGAGGTTGGCGGCGGTATGCATTTCACCGTCGTACTCGATCTCTTCATTGCCCTTGGCCTCAACCACCGTGCCGTCGTCCAGGGTGAACTTGTAGGTGGTGTTGGCCAGATCCTCTTCCTTGACCAGTACGCCCTGGAACGCTTCGGGGTTGAAACGGAAGGTGGTGCATCCTTTCAGTCCCTTGTCGTAGGCATACATGTAGATGTCCTTGAAATCCTCATACGGGAAGTCGGTCGGGACGTTGGCGGTCTTGGAGATCGATGAGTCCACCCACTTCTGTGCCGCAGCCTGAATATCGACATGCTGTTTCGGCGTCACCTCATCGGCAGAGATGAAGTAGCTCGGCAGTTTGGTCGCTTCATCGGTCGAGAACGGCATCGCATCCGGATTGATCTCTTCACGGTAGGAGAGCAGCTCGTAGGAGAATACATCCACCTTCTCTTTACTCTTCTTGCCCTCGCGGATGACGTTGCGTGAGTAGTGATGCGCAAAGCTCGGCTCGATGCCGTTGGAGGCGTTGTTGGCCAGGGAGAGCGAGATGGTGCCGGTCGGTGCGATGGACGAGTGGTGGGTGAATCGGCAACCCTTCTCCTCCAGCTCCTTGAGCATCTTGGCATCTTCGATGTTGCCGCTGGTGGCGAACTGGCGCATGTATTTCGAATACCTGGCCCAGAGGATTTTGCCTTTCAGTCTGTCGCCGATCTTGATGCCGTCTTCGGCCATCTTCGGCTGTTTGGCCATCAGTTCAGGGGTGATCTCGAACTCCTGATCCATGATCGGTGCAGGGCCCTTCTCTTCGGCCAGTTCGATGCCGGCCTTAAAGCCGGTGCGTGCCATCTCGTAAGCGATCTTATCGGTGAACTCCAGCGACTCGGGTGAACCGTATGGAGTCCTCAGCATGGTCAGGGCTGAGCCTAAGCCCAGGAATCCCATGCCGTGGCGACGTTTGCCCATGATCTCATCACGCTGTTTCTCCAGCGGCAGGCCGTTGATCTCGACTACATTGTCGAGCATGCGGGTGAAGATGGAGACCACTTCGCGGTAGGCATCCCAGTCGAAGCGGGCCTTGTCGGTGAACGGATCGCGGACGAACTTGGTCAGGTTAACCGATCCGAGCAGGCAGGCGCCGTATGGCGGCAGCGGCTGTTCTCCGCAGTTATGGGCATGCAGGCCGTTGCCGTCGAAGGTGTTGATGCCCGGTACCTGTACATCGAAGACATCTTCGCGACCGTCAGCTGTGATCGATTCGACCTCGGCGACAAACCGTTCGCGGTTGAGCCGACGCTTGTAGCCGGCCAGCAGCTGATCCAGCCGCGCCTGCTTCTCCGTGTCGGCAAAACCAATCCGTTCGTTGAAGAGATGCAGGTTCGAGCCTGAGATGACCAGTTCATGTTGAGCCTTTGTTGCGTAATGCTTCGTTCCGCCTTTGCCATCCGGCAGAAGCGATTCGCCCTCGCTGCGACGATTCCGGTAGAGGGTGGATGCGATGCCCAGACGAAGCAGCATGCGTTGTACCGCCTCCAGGCGGGAGAGGTCGCTCTGTGCCAGGCGTACCGATACGCCTTTGGCTTGAGTGCCCTGAACCGATCCGTCGGCATCGTAAAAGCCGCGCAGGAAACCTTCATAAAATCCGGACGACTCCTGCTCCATGGCTGGGGTGATGGATTTGTTGCCGGGTGTCATACCCAACTCAAAGGCCAGGTCGCGCAGTGACGAAAGCGACATGCGCCACTCCCCGCGCCCGTCTACTTCATGGAAACCCGAAAAGTCGGCGCGGTGGGGGAGCGTGCGGGCGGCCTGCTCTGCTTCGTGCATGAGTGCATATGCGGAGTCGCCACCCTGTCCCGTGGACGCATTGGCAACCAGACGGTTCGCCCAGACGGAGACCACGGCTTTGTCCGTTTTCAGCGTTCCATCGCCAACCAGCAGGCCGAGCAGGTAGCCCTGATCTCTGTTGAGGGCTCCCTCCCATGCAAGGCTTCCGTGGTCATTAAGCAGCACCCGGTCGCCCGCTTTCAGATCTGCCGCCTCTGTCCATTCGGTGTCGCATGACCAGCGTGTCAGACGGGTCACCTTGCGCACGCGGTGGTCGCCGGTCAGGCGAAGTGCATGGCCTTCGCGAGTTTGCAGGCGAACCACATCCTTATGTGCTGTTTTGAAGAATCCCTCTTCGCCTGTGGCATGCGCCTTGCCGTCAACAACTGCCCGGAAGCCTGTGCCGGTCAGATGGCTCACCTGACGCGGACCGTTTGACGTCTGTACCCAGGTGTCGGCAGTAACGCACGGGTTGGTGGCGCGCACATCTTCGCAGAACCAGTTGTTGTTCTTCTCGTTGACCTCATCGATGAGGATGAAGCCCGGCTCGGCGTAGTCGTAGGTGGAGGACATGATCACATCCCACAAACGTTGAGCCTTGATCGTCTTGTAGACCTTGCAGGCGACCTCACCTTTGTCGTTGCGAATGGCCGAACCTGCAAAGTGCGGCATCTGTTTCCAGACGATACGCTCCTCCTTGTTCCCGGCCTCCTGCTCGGTAGCCGGGAAGATCAGATCCCAGTCGGCATCGGCCTTCACCGCTTCCATGAAGTCCTTGGTGATCAGGCAGGAGAGGTTGAACGGGCGCAGGCGACCGTCCTCACGCTTGGCGCGGATGAAATCCATGACGTCGGGGTGGTGGATGTCGAAGGTGCCCATCTGTGCGCCGCGACGACCGCCTGCCGAAGATACGGTGAAGCACATCTTGTCGAAGATATCCATGAAGGAGAGCGGGCCCGAGGTGTAGGCACCGGCACCGGAGACATAAGCGCCCTTCGGACGCAGGGTGGAGAACTCATAACCGATACCGCAGCCTGCTTTCAGCGTCAGGCCGGCTTCGCGCACCATGGAGAGGATGCCGTCCATCGAGTCGGGAACCGAGCCGGATACGGTGCAGTTGATGGTGGAGGTGGCGGGCTTATGCGCTTCGGCACCGGCGTTGGACATGATGCGACCGGCCGGGATGGCACCCTGCTGCAGCGCCCAGGTGAAACGGTTGAACCAGAACTCCTGCCTATCCTTCTCCTCGACAGCAGCCAGCGCCTTGGCAACACGCTCGTAGGTCGCCTCGATATCGACATCGACAGCGTTACCGTTTTTATCCTTCAGGCGGTACTTCTTATCCCAGATATCTTCGGATGCAGGCTGCAGCGTGACCTCGGAAGCCAGCTTGTATTCGCCGGTTGCTTCCGCGGTTTCCTCTGCCTTGGCCTTGACTGCCGTGTTGGTGGTGGCTGCGCTCATACTGTTTCTCCCTCCAGACGTGTGCGAAATCGTGTTTTAGTATGTTTGGTGGCGGGAATATGAAGCACTATATCTTGGGTGTCAAGCAACATGAGCGCACTATGTGTGGTATTTGACCATTCAATGTCTATGCACCGGTTTTCCACAGTCTTTTCACAGGTTAGCTGTGCCGGTTAAAGCTGTTTCTGTCTCTGGGTGGGAAAAAGATGTAACTATATATAGTGGTGGGGTGTTACTATATATTGTGTCGATCTTGCTTCGCTCACGACTTCGTTTCACTCAGTCGTCGCCCATCCATGGGCGGTTAACGGTTCTGCGATCATTGATGCTTACCCCTCCTATCTTCCTCTGTTACGCTTGCGCGCCTATGAGTACCCAGACGCATTTCGGATATGAGACGGTCGATGTCAGCGAGAAGGCCGGCAAGGTGATGGGTGTCTTCTCATCCGTTGCCAACAAATACGACATTATGAACGATCTGATGAGTGCCGGGCTGCACCGTTTGTGGAAGCGGCGCATGATCCAGGTAGCTGCCGTAAAACCGGATTCGGCCGTGCTCGATGTGGCGGCAGGTTCGGGCGATATCTCCATCGGCCTGATGAAGAAGATGGGACGTGCCGGGGATTCTGCCGGCCGTGTCGTGCTGACCGATCTCAACGGCCCGATGCTGGCTGAGGGAGCACGCCGGGTACTCGATGCGGGGCTGCTCCCCGGCAGGGCCGACTGCATTCAGTCCGATGGCACGAAACTCGCTTTTGCCGACAACTCTTTCGATGTGGTATCGATCGCTTTCGGTATTCGTAACTTTGTCGATATCGAGGCGGGGCTTGCCGAATTCCATCGTGTGCTCAAGCCGGGCGGCCAGTTTATCTGCCTTGAGTTTACCCGCCCTGTAGTACCACTGCTCGATGTCGTTTACGATGCTTACTCCTTTAATGTGATTCCGGCGATGGGCGAGTTCGTGACCGGCGATCGCGACTCCTATCAATACCTGGTCGAGTCGATCCGCCGTTTTCCCGATCAGAAACGTTTCGCCAAATTGATCGACTGGGCCGGATTCGAGCTGGTGAAATATGAAAACATGACCGGTGGTATCGTCGCCCTTCACCGCGGGTATAAGGTTTGAAGGTTGTGAGATACGGGTTCGGAACGTCCTCGGCATCTGCTCCATGCGATGCTCTACCTCCCGCATCCATGCAGTCGTGTCCTCACCCTTCGGACGCCAGCGCAAAAGCGCGGTTTTACGCTGGCTTACTAAAGCCGCACGTCCATGTGCGGGTGGGCGGTGCCGTTCCGTCATCTGTGCACGATCTAAATTCCACCCATGGAAGGGTGGCGGCGCAGCGCGCCGTAAGTGTCTCCATGTTCCCGCCAGGGATGGCGGGCGAAACGCAGTTTCGTGAGGTTCCCAAAGACCGCGCTCTTCGGGAATCGTTACGAGCAAAATGCTGTCCTGCATTTTGCGGATCAATCAATAAGGGCGTAGCCCGATGAGTGTGATGTTTTTGCCGCTCAGGTTAATCCCTGTTCCCGTTCAATGTGTGGTGCTCTCCACCGTGCTGGGGCTCTTCTTTGCACGCGACAAGTCGCTGGCACCGGCGCTGGAAGGGTTGAACGGCCGCGTTTTCCGTATTCATGTGCGCGATACCGGCGCTGTTTTCTTTATGGGTTTCAAGCGTGGTCAGGTCTGGGTGCATCCGAAGCACGGTGATAATGGTGGGGACGACGTTTCTGTTGAGATCGATGCGACCACGGCCGCCTTCGCCCGTCTCTGTTTTGCCCATGAAGATCCCGATGAGCTGGTCTTCGAACAGGTGTTGAAGCTTTCGGGAGATTCGGAGGCGATGTTGCGTTTCAAAAAACTGCTGGCCGAGGCCGACCTCGATTGGGAGCGCGAACTGAGAGACGCCTTCGGCGACTATTTTGGCAGTCGTGTTGCAGCAGCGGCCCATGCGCTGGTCAGGGCCGAGCGGAAGGTGGCGGCAACGACCCGGAAGCTGCTGGATGAAAAACTGGCCGGGATGGAGGTTCCGGGCGGTGAACGTGCCCAGGCATGGCAGGCCGGTGTGGAGGATCTGCATCGCAAAATCAGCCGGGTGAAGGGGCGTGTGACGCGGGTTGAACATCGGCTGGATGATTCGACCGGGGAACCTGATAAGGGATCCGGCCAGGAGTCTGGCAAGGGTGGAGCCCGGTGATCCTCTCCTCCCGGTTCAAGCGCAACCTGAGACTGTTGAGCATCGGTTATATTCTGGCATCGCACGGCATGGCTGCACTGGCGGTGCGTATGCGTCTCTTCCGCCCCTACGCCTGGATGGTGCGCCTCTTCACCGGAGATGAGCTTCCCAAAGATGTCGGCATTCAGTTCCGGCAGGTGCTGGAGCAACTGGGCCCCACCTTTATCAAGTTCGGTCAGATGCTCTCTACCCGTGTCGACCTGCTGCCGATGGATGTGGCACTGGAGCTCAAAAGATTGCAGGACGATGTGCCGCCGGAGAAGATTGAAATCATCGAATCCGTATTGAGTCGCGCCTACAAGAGGCCGCTGACCGGTGAGGATGGTGTCTTTGCTGAGCTCGACCGTGAGCCTGTCGCTGCCGCCTCGATTGCGCAGGTTCACTTCGCCAGACTCCACGACGGCACCCATGTAGCGGTCAAGGTACGTCGCCCAAGCATTCAGAAGACGATCGAGGCCGATCTCGATATCTTAAGGCTGTTGGCCGAGCTGTTCGATCGATACTTTCCCGAGTATGGGAGGCTGAAGGCGCCGCGTGTAGTCGATGAGTTCGCAGCCACCATCATGGGCGAGCTCAACCTGCGATCCGAGGCGGCCCATGCCAGCCGTTTTGCCGGGAACCTGGAAGAGGTGGAGGGAGTCTCGGTGCCGAAGGTGCTTTGGGACTACACCTCTACCGAGGTGCTGGTGACAGAACGGGTCTACGGTATCGAGATCGATGAGCGTGAGAAGCTGGAGGCTGCCGGACACGACCTGATGCAGTTGTGCGAAAGGACGGCGGCGCTCTTTTTCCATATGGTCTTTGTCGACGGCTATTTCCATGCCGACCTGCACCCGGGCAATATCTTCGTCTCCGACAAGGGCGAGATTCTGCTGGTCGATTTCGGTATTGTCGGTCGGCTTAACATGCGTTCGCGCTGCTATATCGCCGATATGCTGCTTGCCTTCCTGAAACAGGATTACCGGCGTGCAGCCGAGGTACATCTGGAGGCGGGCTATGTGCCGGTCGATACCGATGTCTCGGCATTCGAGGATGCGATGCGCGAGATTGCCGAGCCGATCTTCAACCGGCCACTTAAGGATATCTCACTGGCTGAGCTTCTCTTCTACCTCTTCTCGGTAACCGAACGATTCCAGATGGAGACGCAGCCACAGTTGTTGTTACTGCAGAAGACGATGGTGGTGATCGAAGGGGTGGCACGCGAGCTTGAGCCGGAGGTCAACGTCTGGGCACTGGCCAAGCCACTGGTCGGCAAGTGGGTGGCCGAGCATCTGGGGCCCAGGGCGCGTATTGAGCAGGCGGCGAAAGAGTTGAAGGCAGGTGTCGATCACTGGATTCAACTGCCTCAGGAGATTAAGAAGATCGTGGCACAACAACATGTTCAGCGTGCCGCTGAGGAGTCTGAACAGTCGGGCGTGTTACAGCTTGCCGCGATTTCCCTGTTTGTCGGATCGGGTGTGCTTGCGGGAGTGGGATGGGGTAACATGAGTGCCGATGTGATCTGGGCCGGAGCCGCAATTGCACTGGTCGGTGGCCTGTTGTTACTGTGGCGTCGTTGAGACAGGGTTTTTGCCGTGAATTTGATTTAACTGCTTCAGGGATTAGTCTGCCGCAGGTTTTTCGTCCTGATCCGGATAAAGGGGATATGATATATGAGTCGTGATTTTGTGTTTACCAGTGAGTCAGTTTCCGAGGGGCATCCCGATAAGGTGGCCGACCGCATCTCCGATGGCGTGCTCGACGCGATTCTGGAGCAGGACAGGTATGCCCGCGTTGCCTGCGAAACGATGGTGACTACAGGCATGGCGCTGATCGCCGGTGAGATCACCACTTCGGCTGTTGTCGATTATCAGGATATCGTACGCGGTGCGATCAGGGAGATCGGCTACAACTCTTCAAGCATGGGTTTCGACTGGGAGAGCTGTGCGGTGCTGGTCTCGCTCGATAAGCAGTCGGTGGATATTGCTGCCGGTGTGAATGAGGGTGAAGGTATTGATCTCGATCAGGGCGCAGGCGACCAGGGGTTGATGTTCGGCTATGCCTCGAATGAGACCGACGTGCTGATGCCGACGCCGATTCATCTCTCTCATCAACTGGTCGCTAAACAGTCTGAAGTGCGCAAGAGCGGCAAGCTTGCCTTCCTGCGTCCGGATGCGAAGTCACAGGTGACGGTGCGTTATGAGAATAGCAAGCCGGTGGCGATCGATGCGGTAGTACTCTCCACCCAGCACAATCCCGACATTGAGCATAAAGAGCTCTCCGAAGCGATCATGGATGAAGTGATCAATCCGGTGCTGGGCGGCACCGGCCTGCTGCATGCAGACACCGAATATCACATCAATCCGACCGGTCGATTCGTGATCGGCGGCCCTGTGGGCGACTGCGGTGTTACAGGACGTAAGATCATTGTCGATACCTATGGCGGTTTCGGTCATCACGGTGGCGGCGCTTTCTCCGGTAAAGATCCGACGAAGGTGGATCGCTCCGCCTGCTATATGATGCGTTATGTCGCCAAGAATATCGTGGCGGCCGGCCTGGCTGATCGCTGTGAAGTGCAGGTGGCTTACGCCATCGGTGTGGCACACCCGCTCAGTGTGATGATCAATACCTTCGGCACCGGCAAGGTCGACGAGGGCAAGCTTGCTGAGGCCGTTCGTGAAGTGTTCGATCTGCGTCCGAAAGGGATCGTGCAGGAGCTCGATCTGCTGCGTCCGATCTACAGCAAAACTGCTGCGTACGGGCATTTCGGTCGTGAGTTGCCGGAATTCACATGGGAGCGCACCGACAAGGCTGCAGCCCTCAAAGCCGCCGCTGGCGTATAGGGAGGTCGCCTTTTGATCTGATGCTGTGTTGTTGTAGTGCCCGAATCCTCACATATCTCCGATATGCTCCGGTTCTGCGCGCTTCACGCCTTGCCTCAAATCAAAATCCAACCTCCGCCGGTGTGAGCGATCGAGCCCATGGATGGGCGAGTAAAATCGGCAGCGCTGATTTTGTGAGAAAAACAAAACCGCGCTTTTGTTTTTCGTAAGTTGAAAAGGTCAGGATGGCCTTATTCAACATCTAATAAATTTCCAGACTGAGGAGCACTGCAGTTCTAAATTAAAACGGAACCAGGCTCAGTCGACGATAATAACATATCCAACGGTGCTCATATTTTTATGTCTGTTTAGGCAAACGACAGGAGTATGAGAATGTCTGATTTCAATGATTATAAAGTGGCCGATATGTCCCCGGAGACTGTCTCCTGGGGTCGCAAAGAGCTGACCATCGCCGAGACCGAAATGCCGGGCCTGATGGCGACACGTGAGAAGTATGCGAAAGAGCAGCCTTTGAAGGGCGCCCGCATTGCAGGCTCCCTGCACATGACTATCCAGACCGGCGTGCTGATCGAGACGCTGACAGCGCTCGGTGCCGAGGTTCGCTGGGCTTCGTGCAACATCTATTCCACCCAGGACCATGCCGCCGCGGCCATCGCTGCCGAGGGCGTGCCGGTCTTCGCTTACAAGGGCGAGACGCTGGAGGACTACTGGGAGTACACCCACCGCATCATGGAGTGGCATGACGGCGGCACGCCGAACATGATCCTCGACGACGGTGGCGATGCCACCCTGCTGGTGATTCTGGGTTCCAAGGCGGAGAAGGATATCTCCGTGCTCGACAATCCGGGTAGTGAAGAGGAGGTCGCCCTGTTCAACGCCATCAAGGCGAAGCTGGCCACGAATCCGACCTGGTACTCCGAGCGCAAAGCGGCGATCAAGGGTGTGACTGAAGAGACCACGACCGGCGTGCACCGTCTCTACCAGATGCAGGAGAAGGGCGATCTGCCGTTCCCTGCCATCAACGTCAACGACTCGGTCACCAAATCCAAGTTCGATAACCTCTACGGCTGCCGTGAATCGCTGCTCGACGGTATCAAACGTGCCACCGACGTGATGATCGCGGGTAAGATCTGTGTCGTGCTCGGTTACGGCGATGTGGGTAAGGGTTGTGCGCAGGCGTTCCGTGGTATGGGTGCCACCGTATGGGTGACCGAGATCGATCCGATCTGCGCACTGCAGGCGGCGATGGAGGGTTACCGCGTGGTCAATATGGACGATGCGGCGGCACTGGGCGATATCTTCGTCACCACCACCGGCAACTACCATGTGATTACCCACGACCACATGGCGGCCATGAAGGATCAGTCGATCGTCTGCAATATCGGCCACTTCGACAACGAGATCGATGTTGCCTCTCTGAAGAAATACGAGTGGGAGAATGTGAAGCCGCAGGTGGATCAGATCATCTTCCCGGACGGTAAGCGAATCACACTGCTGGCCGAAGGACGTCTGGTGAATCTCGGTTGTGCGACCGGCCATCCGAGCTTCGTGATGTCCAACTCCTTCACCAACCAGACACTGGCGCAGATCGAGCTGTTCACGCAGACCGGCCAGTATAAGAACGAGGTCTACACCCTGCCGAAGAAGCTCGATGAAGAGGTGGCACGCCTGCATATGGCCAAGATCGGCATTAACCTGACCGAGCTGTCGCAGGAGCAGGCGGATTATATCGGGGTCCCTGTCGAGGGGCCGTATAAGCCTGACCACTACCGTTATTAAGTTGCGTTCTCTCTGCGCGCACCTGCCCTCCGCTCTGTTGCTGGCTGCTCTGTTTGTGATGCCGCTGGCATCGAGTGCGGGCGACAATATCTCCGTCGATGCCCGTTTCGATAAGACAGAAGACGGCATCGTGGATGCGAGCGACTGGCGGCTGATGAGTCAGGATGAACGTTCCGCTTATGCCAGGGCGTCGGTCGAGGCACTGGGAGAAGATCCGGATGTTCAACTGCCCGGTGGCAAGAGCCGGGCGGATATCTATCTGGAGGGGCTGATCTCGGTATACGAGTGATTTATTACCCCTTTCCGACCTGTTTCCGGCGTATGGATTTTCGATGCTTGCATTCGGAAGATGATGTTGGTAGAAATCGGCCTCGCAAAAAAAGAGGGTGGTTTTTATTGTTGAAAATGGGAGGCCTGAGGCTTGTCTGATCGTCAACAAAAGCAGCCTTCGACTGCTTGGCAGAAACAGTTTTCCGGGCTCTTCCGGATTCAGTTTTTAACAGCATTGGTTGTATCGTTTTTTGCGTGGTTCTGGCAGGGCGGGATAGTTGCTGTCTCTCTGCTGTCGGGCGGCATTCTGGTCGGGCTGAACAGCGTTCTTCTTGCCAGAAGCGTTATGAGCTCTTCCCGGGTGGAGGGAGCAGATGGCCGGGGAGTGTTATATCGCTCGGCGGCGGTTCGTTTTCTTCTGCTGGTGTTTGCACTGATAGGTGCATATTTTATAGGGCTCCATCTTCTCGCGGTTGCTGCGGGAATGTTTACAGCTTATGTCGGTGGTTATATCTATATTGTGAAACATGTTTCACAGGCCACAGATGCAAGCGATTGATTTATTATAAGATTAAACTAGGGGCGGAAAGCTTTGGCTGAGCATAGCGGCGGCGACGGAATTGCGAGTCATCTTCAGTACTGGACGTACAAGATCGACGAAAGCAATCCGTTTATGCAGATTCACATCGACACGATGATTCTTACAGTCACCATCGCAGCATTGATGGTTGGCTTCGGTATGTGGCTGAAGGGTAAAATTACCGAGGGTGCGCCGACCGGTGCGCAGAACTTCATGGAGACCATCGTCGGCTTCGTCGATCAGACGGTGAAAGACAACTTCCCGGTTCACAACCC
Source organism: Mariprofundaceae bacterium (assembly GCA_050304695.1). Taxonomy (GTDB): domain Bacteria; phylum Pseudomonadota; class Zetaproteobacteria; order Mariprofundales; family Mariprofundaceae; genus WSZY01. Next base: position 87,855 of record JBNLEB010000021.1, on the reverse strand, counting down.
AATGGTGGCACCGCTCGCTTTCACTATCTTCGTCTTTATCTTTCTCTGCAATTCGCTGGACATCATGCCGGCCTATATGATGGGCCATATTGCCAACATGTTCGGTGTGCACCACTTCCGCCCGGTTCCGACCAACGATCTGAACCTGCCGGCGGCGATGGCGGTCTCCGTCTTCCTGATGGTGCTCTACTACGAGTTTAAACTTAAGCCGGTTCACTTCTGCAAGGAGCTGCTGCTGCAGCCGTTCGCAGCGCTGCTGCTGGATTCGAAGAACCCGATTGTGAAGCTGCTCGGTGTCGCACTGATTCCGATCAACCTGATTCTGAAGCTGGTGGAGGAGATCGCCAAGCCGCTCTCTCTCTCCTTCCGACTTTTCGGTAACATGTTTGCAGGCGAGGTAATCTTCCTGCTGATCGCATCGCTACTGCTCGGCGGCGGATGGGTGGCTATGACAGCTGGCTTTTTCGTCGGTCTGGGATGGTCTTTCTTCCATCTCTTCATCGGCCTGCTGCAAGCGTTTATTTTCATGATTCTGACGGTGGTGTACCTCTCGATTGCACACCAGCCGGCTGAACACTAAGTTTTATTTTTTAAGTACTGCATAGGAGTAAAAACAATGGATGCAACAACGATTATCACCGCTGCTTCAGCAATTTCCGTAGGTGTGATTCTGGCCGCTGCCGGCCTGGGTTCAGCTATCGGTTGGGGCCTGATCTGCTCGAAGACCCTGGAGGGTATCGCGCGTCAGCCTGAAATGCGCCCGCAGCTGATGTTCAACATGTTCATTTTCGCAGGTCTGATGGAGTCCTTCCCGTTCATCATCATGGCATTCGCACTGTGGTTCCTGTTCGCCAACCCATTCCTCGGATAAGCAACGGAACGCATTAACAAAGTAACAGGAAGGTGAACGCATGAGTCTCGACCTAACATTTATCGGCCAGATTGTGGTCTTCATGACCATGGTGATTCTGCTGTGGAAGAATCTCTACGGTCCTCTGAACGATGCCATGGAGGCACGTACCAAGAAGATCGCTGAGGGTCTTGCAGCGGCGGATGCCGGCAAGGAAGCGAAAGCCAAGGCTGAAGCTGAGATTGATGCTCAGTTGAAAGAGGCTCGCTCAAAAGCTCAGGAGATCGTGTCAGCGGCTGAAAAGCGTGCTGCCGAACTGAGTGAAGAGGCTGTAACCAAAGCCCGTACGGATGCTCAGCAGATTGTTGAGTCGGCTCGCGGTGAAGTGGAAGCTGAAGCGAATCGTGCCCGTCAGGCGCTGCAGAAAGAGGTGGCGGCAATCGCCATGCTGGCTGCAGAGCGTGTCATCGACGAAGAGCTCGATGCCAAACGTCACGCCAAGCTGATCGACAATGTCGTCAGCGAAGGGTTCGGTCGCGCATGAGTTCGCTTGCTGTTTCACGCCGTTACGCCAGGGCTCTGTTTGAACTCTCTGGAGAGGGCGTCGATGTGGCTACCGGTCTTGCCGCTCTGGCTGAGGCTGCCTCGGTCAAGGATGTGCAGGCGTTTCTGGAGCTGCCGAATATCTCTGCTGAGCAGAAGGTAGAGGTACTCAGGAAGATCGCCGGCACCTCATCGAAGGAGCTCGATCGTCTTGTCACCATGCTTTGCGAACGTGGTAAGGCTTCACTGATTCCTGAGATTAACGACATTTTTGCTGAGATGGTTCGCGAGTCCGAAGCCAGCGTTGTCGCTACTGTGGTGGTGGCAGCCAAGCCGGATGCGGCAACCAAAAAGAAGATCGAAGCTGCTGTCTCCGGACTGGCCGGAAAGAAGAAGGTGCAGCTGGAGATTGTTGAAGATAAGCAGATTCTGGGTGGCATGGTTGTCAATATCGGCGACCGCCAGATCGACGGTTCACTGCGCGGCAGGCTGGAAGGCCTGCGTAAGGCAGTGGCTGCATAAACCGGCTGCATAAGTTATTAAAGATTATTGATTGGTCATTAGAGGTTAAAAGATATGAAACTCGATACCGCTGAAATCAGTTCCATCATTAAGGAGCAGATCAAGGGCTTTGAAGCAGGTGCTACCGACGCGAATGTCGGTCGTCTGATCTCCGTAGGTGACGGTGTTGCCCTGATCCACGGTCTCTCCGCTGCAATGGCTGGCGAGATGCTGGAGTTCCCTGGCGATACATTCGGCATGGTACTGAACCTGGAAGAGGGTTCGGTCGGTGCGGTGATCTTCGGTGAGTTCACCCACCTGCGCGAAGGCGATCAGGTCAAGTGCACAGGTCGTATTTTCGAGGTTCCGACCGGTCCCGGCCTGAAGGGTCGCGTGGTCAACGCTCTGGGTCAGCCGATTGATGGCAAGGGCCCGATCGATGCTGAGCTGAACAGTCCGGTCGAGAAGATCGCACCCGGTGTGATCGAGCGTAAGTCGGTGGATCAGCCACTGCAGACCGGTATCAAGGCGATCGACTCCATGGTTCCTGTTGGCCGCGGCCAGCGTGAGCTGATCATTGGTGACCGCCAGACCGGTAAGACCGCGATCGCGATCGATACCATCATCAACCAGAAAGATACCGGCGTGACTTGCGTCTACGTGGCTGTCGGCCAGAAGGCATCGACTGTTGCCAACGTGGTTCGTACCCTGAAAGAGCACGGCGCACTGGATAACACCATTATCGTATCCGCCTCTGCATCCGAGTCTGCGGCACTGCAGTACATCGCACCGTACACCGGCTGCACCATGGGCGAATACTTCCGCGACCGCGGTGAAGACGCGCTGATCGTTTATGATGACCTGACCAAGCAGGCATGGGCCTACCGTCAGGTTTCCCTGATCCTGCGTCGTCCTCCGGGCCGTGAAGCGTACCCTGGTGACGTATTCTACCTGCACTCCCGTCTGCTGGAGCGTGCATCGCGTGTGGATGAGACCTATGTCGAGAAGTTCACCGGCGGCAAGATCAAGGGCCAGACCGGTTCTTTGACCTCCCTGCCGATCATCGAGACTCAGGAAGGCGACGTATCTGCATTCGTACCGACCAACGTGATCTCTATTACCGATGGTCAGATCTTCCTCGAGACCTCACTGTTCAACGCCGGTCAGCGCCCTGCCATCAACGCTGGCTTGTCAGTTTCCCGTGTGGGCGGTGCAGCACAGACCAAGGCGATGAAGAAGGTCGGTGGCGGCCTGCGTCTCGACCTGGCTCAGTATCGTGAGCTGGCGGCATTCGCACAGTTCGCATCCGACCTGGATGAGGCGACCCGCAAGCAGATCGAGCGTGGTAAGCGCGGTGTTGAGATTCTGAAGCAGGATGAGAACTCTCCGCAGTCCGTAGCTGAGATGACAACCGTTCTCTTCGCACTGAACAACGGCGATCTCGACGATATCGAAGTGAAGAAGGTTCGCGATTTCGAGAAGGGCCTGCTGGCTCACCTGGCTTCTGCCGAAGCCGGCCTGATGAACGGTCTGAATGCCAAGCCTGAGCTGACTGATGAAGTAACCGAAGGTCTGAAGAAGGCGATTGCCGACTTCAAGGCGACCGGAACTTACTAAGGCAACCTGGTCAAGGAGTCGTAACGTGGCATCTGCAAAGGAAATTAGGGGTCAGATCAAGGCGATCCAGAACACTGGTAAGATTACCAAGGCGATGGAGATGGTTGCCGCATCGAAGATGCGCAAGGCCCAGGATCGTGTGGTGGACGCCCGTGCCTACGCCGAGGGTCTGGAGCAGGTGGTATCCAACCTGATGCAGGCGCATCCGGAGTACCAGCATCCGTTCGTTACCGAACGCGAGGTGAAGAAGGTGGGTATCATCGTGATCACCACCGATAAGGGTCTCTGCGGCGGCCTGAATACCAATGCGCTGAAGAAGGCGATTGCGGTATTGAAAGAGCAGAGCGTCGATACCGAGGTGTTCACCATCGGTCGTCGTGCAGGTGCGTTCCTGAAACGTTTTGCGACGATTGCAGGCTCTGTCGAGAATGTTCCCGATTCACCTGAGATTGCCGACATCCTCGGTGTGGTCGATCTGGCGATGAACAGATATATGAGCGGTGAACTCGATGAAGTCCATCTTGTTTACAGTGAATTCGTTAACACCATGACGCAGTCACCGAAGAGCATGCGTCTGATTCCATGCCCGATTGCCGATGATAAGAAGCATGAGAGCTATTGGGATTACCTGTATGAGCCCGATAGTAAAGAGGTGATGGATGGACTGCTGCGTCGTTACGTGGAGTCGATCGTTTTCCATGGTGTGTTAGAGAATAAGGCGTGCGAGCAGTCGGCCCGAATGGTGGCGATGAAGGCTGCAACGGATAATGCCAAGGAGATCGTCAAGGATCTCAGCATTACCTACAACAAGGCACGCCAGGCAGCGATTACGCAGGAGCTGGCAGAGATCTGTGCCGGTGCTGCAGCTGCAGGTTAAGTTTTATTTATTAGTGAGGTCTTAAAGATGAGCACAGGAACAATTGTTCAGGTTATCGGCCCGGTTGTTGACGTCCGCTTCCCGGCGGGTGAGCTGCCGGAGATTTACAACGCGCTGAAGATGACGGATCCCAAGCTGACGCTTGAGGTTCAGCAGCATCTGGGTGACAACACCGTGCGAGCGGTTGCGCTGGGTACCACCGATGGCCTGCGCCGCGGCATGGAGGCTGAAGACACCGGAGCAGCGATCAAGGTTCCTGTCGGTAAGGCGACCCTCGGTCGTATCATGAACGTGCTCGGCGAAGGCATCGACTTCGACGGCGAGGATGTGAAGTCCGAAGATCGCTGGGAGATTCACCGTGCGGCTCCGACCTTCGAAGAGCTCTCGCCTGCTCAGGAGATTCTCGAGACCGGTATCAAGGTGATCGACCTGATGGCTCCGATCGCCAAGGGCGGTAAGGTTGGCCTGTTCGGCGGTGCCGGCGTGGGCAAGACCGTGAACATGATGGAGCTGATCAACAACATCGCGAAGGCGCACGGTGGTTTCTCCGTATTCGCCGGTGTGGGTGAGCGTACCCGTGAAGGTAACGACTTCTACTACGAGATGAAGGAGTCCAACGTACTGGACAAGGTGGCGCTGGTTTACGGCCAGATGAACGAGCCTCCGGGTAACCGTCTGCGCGTGGCCCTGACCGGCCTGACCATGGCCGAGTACTTCCGTGACGAGGGTCTGGACGTACTGATCTTTATCGACAATATCTACCGTTACTCACTGGCCGGTGTTGAGGTGTCCGCACTGCTCGGTCGTATGCCGTCTGCCGTGGGTTACCAGCCGAACCTGGCCGAAGAGATGGGCCGTCTGCAGGAACGTATTGCATCGACCAAGGTTGGCTCAATCACCTCCGTACAGGCCGTTTACGTGCCTGCGGATGACCTGACCGACCCGGCACCTGCGACCACCTTCGCGCATCTGGACTCGACCATCGTACTGTCCCGTCAGATCGCCGAGCTGGGCATCTACCCTGCGGTGGATCCTCTGGATTCCACTTCCCGTCAGCTGGATCCGAAAATCATCGGTATCGAGCACTACGACGTGGCCCAGGGCGTACAGCAGACGCTGCAGCGTTACAAAGAGCTGCAGGACATCATCGCCATTCTCGGTATGGACGAGCTCTCCGACGAGGACAAGCTGACCGTGGCACGTGCCCGTAAGATTCAGCGTTTCCTCTCCCAGCCGTTCCACGTAGCCGAAGTCTTTACCGGTGCGCCTGGCGTATATGCCAAGAAGGACGACACCATCAAGGGCTTCAAGGACATTCTTGCCGGTGAATACGATCACCTGCCGGAGCAGGCTTTCTACATGGTCGGTTCCATCGATGAAGCCGTTGCAAAAGCTGAAAAGATGGCGGCTAAAGGCTAATGGCTTCTACCGTTCAAGTACTCGTTGCCACGGCTGAGCGTGAAGTCTATCGCGGCGAGGCCGAGATGGTCGTAGCTCCGGGTGTAGCCGGTGAGCTCGGTATCCTGCCGAAGCATACGCCGCTGCTCTGCGCCCTGACTGCGGGTGAACTGCGTATCACGACAGGGCCTGAAGAGGTCGATGAAGTGTTCGTCTCCGGCGGCTTTATGGAAGTGCAACCGGATATGATCACCGTGCTGGCCGATTCGGCGGAGCGTGCAACCGATATCGATGAAGCGGCTGCACTGGCTGCCGAGCGCAAGGCACAGGAAGTGGTTGAAGGTAAGCATGGCGAAGTTGATATCGCCGTAGCTGAAGCGGAACTCTCCATGATGACTGCACGGCTCGCATGGCTTCGTAAGAAGAAGAAAGGTCACTAAGAGGCTACTCAATCATCGGAGGCCACTTAATCGGCGCTTAAATCTTTGCAAAGGTCGCACATTGTGCGACCTTTTTGCGTATCAGGCATCGTCCCGGTATCTATGGAGGAGAGATGAGTCAGGAATTTCACTATCCCGATCTACAGGTTTGTGTACTGGCTGCAGGTCAGGGCAAACGTATGCGCTCATCCAGGCCGAAGGTGCTGCATCCGGTGCTTGGCCGGGCGATGATCGACTACCTGCTGCATACGGTTGAGGGGTTGCGGCCCAAAGCCATCGCACTGGTGACCGGGCATGAGTCGGCACAGGTGCAGGAACATGTCGGCCAGCCTCAAAATCTGGAGTGGGTGATTCAGGACAGACAGCTCGGAACGGGGCATGCCGTGCAGCAGTGCGAGACCGTTATTCGCGATGTGCGTGATGTGCTGATTGTCTGCGGCGATACACCTCTGCTGCGAACGGAAACTCTGGCACTTCTGATCGACCGGCATCGAAAGCTCGATACAGCGGTGACGGTTCTTACCGCCGAACCTGAGAACTCGCACGGTTATGGCCGAATTGTACGCGATGGCGAGGGCAAGGTTACGGCGATCATTGAGGAGAAGGATGCGGACGATGCTCAAAAAGAGATTCGCGAGGTCAGCAGTGGCATCTATTGTGTGAAGCACGATGTGCTCTTCGACCTGCTGCACAAGATCGGCAATCGCAATGCACAGGGCGAGTACTACCTGCCCGATATCGTGCCGCTGGCGCTGGCTGCTGGAAAGTCTGTCGAGACCGTTGTGATGGATGATCCGGATGAGATGCTGGGTGTGAACAATCGAGTGCAGCTCTCCGAGGTCGAGTCACTGATGCAGAAACGGATTATCCACGACTGGCAGATGAATGGCGTCACCATCGAGAAGCCGGAGAGCGTGCGTATCGAGGCCGGTGTCAGTATCGGTGTCGATAGTGTGATTCAGGCAGGATGTTATCTGATCGGCTCCACTCATATTGGAGACGACTGCCGGGTCGGCCCCAACGCTGTGCTGGTGGATGCGTGGCTGGATGATCGTGTCAATGTCTTCGCCTTCAGCCATATCCATAGTGCGAGTGTCGCTTCCAATGCGAAAATCGGACCGTTTGCGCGGTTGCGTCCCGGTGCGCGGCTCGATGAAGAGGTGCACATCGGTAACTTCGTCGAGATCAAGAATGCCGTGGTAGGGCATGGAAGTAAGGTGAACCACCTCAGTTATATCGGTGACTCCGAGGTGGGCAGCGACTGCAACATCGGTGCCGGCACCATCACCTGCAACTATGACGGCGCCAACAAGCATAAGACCATCATCGGCGATGATGTCTTTGTCGGTTCCGATACCAAACTGATCGCACCGGTCGAGGTGGGCAGTGATGCCACTATCGGCGCAGGCAGCATTATTACGAAGCGGGTGAGTGAGGGAGGTCTGACCCTCTCTGCACGCCCGGAACAACGTCATATTCGTGACTGGCAGCGGCCAAAGAAGGATAAGTAATGTGCGGCATTGTCGGAGCGATTGCGGATAGAGATGTCCTGCCCATCCTGATGGAGGGGCTGGAGCGTTTGGAGTATCGCGGTTACGACTCGGCCGGGGTGGCCGTGCGCGACGGGGAAGGCACGCTGAAACGGTTCCGCTCGCTGGGCAAGGTGGCAGCGTTGAAAGAGATCGTGGAGGGTTCCGATGTCACCGGCACCCTTGGTATCGCTCATACCCGCTGGGCAACCCATGGTGTGCCCGCCGAGCGCAATGCCCACCCGCACATGAGCGGCGTGCGTGTGGCAGTGGTTCACAATGGCATCATCGAGAATCATGCCGAACTTCGAGAGAGCCTGTTAAAGCTTGGCTACGAATTCACCTCCGAAACCGATACGGAGGTGATCGCTCATCTGATGGCCAGTAAACTGGAGTCCGGTGTCGATCTTTTTACGGCACTGAAAGAGACCAGCAAAGAGCTTGAAGGCGCTTATGCGCTGGCGGCGGCAAGTCCTGAAGACGGCGATCGGATCGTGGTGACGCGAGAGGGCAGTCCGCTGGTGATCGGGCTGGGTGAGGGGGAGAACTTCATCGCCTCGGATGTGATGGCGCTATTGCCGGTAACGCGCAGCTTTGTTTTTCTGGAAGAGGGTGACATGGCCGAGGTGCGTCGTGATGGTGTCACGGTGTTCGATGCGGATGGCAAAGAGGTGGCTCGCCGGGTCAAAGCGTCGGATCTCTCCAGTGACAGTGTCGATAAGGGGCCGTATGCCCACTATATGCTCAAGGAGATCTTCGAGCAGCCGGGCGTGATTTCGGAGACACTGGAGGGGCGTATCCATCGGGGTCGCCTGCTGGAAGATAGTTTCGGCCATGAGACCAGGGCGCTGCTGGATAAGACAAAACATGTACAGATTGTTGCCTGCGGTACCAGCTATCATGCCGGGCTCGTCGCCCGCTACTGGCTGGAGGAGATCGGTATCCCCTGCAACGTCGAGGTGGCAAGTGAATACCGTTACCGAAAAGTCGTGGTGCCGGAAGGATCGCTTCTGATCACTATCTCACAGTCGGGCGAGACGGCCGATACACTGGCAGCACTCAAGGGGAGTCGCGAACAGGGTTATATCGGTAGCCTGACGGTTTGTAACGTGCCGGAGAGTTCGCTGGTGCGTGAGTCCGATGTCTGCTTCATGACCCGTGCCGGTACCGAGATCGGTGTCGCCTCCACCAAGGCCTTCACCACACAGCTGGTGGCGTTGCGCCTGTTAACGATAGCCCTGGCTCGCCGCCAGGGGCTGACGCCTGAGCAGGAAGCGGCCATGGTTAATGAGCTGCACGCTCTGCCGAGGCAGGTCGAGGTGGTGCTTCAGCTTGCCGATGCTATTCAAGAGATGGCCGGGGGTTTTGCCGACAAGCAGAACGCGCTCTTCCTTGGGCGTGGCGCTTTCTATCCGGTGGCGATGGAGGGTGCGCTCAAGCTCAAGGAGATCAGCTATATCCATGCCGAGGCCTATCCGGCCGGAGAGCTCAAGCACGGCCCATTGGCGCTGGTCGATGAGACCATTCCGGTGATCTGCGCACTGCCGGACGATCCGCTGCTCGAAAAAGTTCTTTCTAACCTTCAGGAGGTGCGCGCCCGTGGCGGCGAGCTTTTCCTCTTCAGCGATCAGAAGGTGAAGATCGACCTGGACAAGTACCGGAACCTGACCCTCTCGGACATCTTCCCCGGCACGGCTCCGATTGTCTATAGCGTGCCGTTGCAGTTGCTCGCCTACTATGTCGCCCTGCTCAAGGGCACCGATGTCGATCAGCCGCGTAATCTCGCCAAGTCCGTGACTGTGGAATAGCCGGAAAAGCGCGCGATTCTTTTCATTCGAAACTCCTGAATTCCGGGCGGGTTCGCTTCCCTGAACTCCAAAAAGGTGCTTTATCACTCAAAAAGTGCTTTATATAGGAGAACAACAGATGGGCGAGCAGCTATATCTATTGCCCGGTTATCTGTTCAGGAGGTTACGAAATGGGAAGGATAAGAATTAACAGAACACTGAATGCGGGCAGCCATCGTTGCATTGTGATGGCGCCTATAGGCACAAATATCACTGTAACTGCACTCAACCCGGTGCTTGGTATGAATCCGGGCCCTGACGAGGATAACAACTCGAACGTATGGAACTCCATAGTGACTGTTCCCCGGAAAGGACAGTACACGTTTCTTGTGATATCGGATCGTCCGATTAACGAAAATGAACTGATCATACAATTTATCGAACAGGCAAATAGTGGAGGCGGCACGGGAGGTGGTAACAACTCTTCGGATCTCGATGGGCCCGATCAGCCAACTGTCGGCTGGAGATTTACCTATGGAATGCCCGATACGGACAAATTCGATGTGCATGTAACAATCAATGATTTAAACGGAAAATATGTCATCGACTATGGTGGAATGTGGGTTTGCGATTTGAAGCCGGGGAAGAATTTCGAGTGTGTGAATGCGCATAGTAATTTGATGAAGGCCTGGGGCGGTTTTTCGAATGACTGGAAAAGAATAACCTTCAGCGGAGGCACATTTGTTTTGAAAAAGAAACAAAAGTATCCGTAATAAAAGTCATATTATCTTTGTTTAAAGCCCCCTCGATACAGGCCGGGTGCAGATGTCGACGGTACGGTTTATGTAAGCAGGTCGATCAGCCTCTCTTTCAGCTCACTGTCCTGCAGTTCGGAGATGCCTGTCATCGCCTTCTCCTGCCACTCCAGATCGTCCCACGCTTCCATAATCAGATGAGGCATGCGCTCTTCCAGTACGTTCAGGATCGATTGCGCCTGCAGCAGATCCTTTTGGCGCTTTATGTCATCGCGTCGATACTGATAGATAATACATTTGTGTAGTGCATACCGGGCAGATTGGGGTACGGAAACAAGTACGCCGTTTCGAGTGAGAATAGCTGCCTCCTGCGGGTCTTTGATCAGATAGTCCAAAAATCGAATAGGTTCGGCATGGATGTCAGTTCCATGCAGGTGTGCAGGTGTATGATTCGGTTTGCCGATCATCGGTGTAAGGAAATCGATTTTCATGCCGCTTTTTTTGTGAATGAAATTGGTAGGCGGGTGCTTTCGATTCAGTTGCGGAATTTGCCTGAATCCTGCCTTCAACAGTATCTCGGTCGTTTTATGGCTGGGCGATGTCGATACCTTCACCATGCGTCCAAGATCGATGTCTTTGGTTTCAAACCCGGCATCCCAGGTTACACCGAGATTATTGCCGATGGCGTTAAATGCATGCGATCCGATGAGTATGGCCCGTTGAAAAGAGAAACAGCCAATGGCATCGAGCAGTTCGATGGTTTTGGCAGTTGGATTGTCAGGTACGTTGGCGCCTGAAGCGAGAAGTGTGGCAACCAGCTTTCTCCGGTTCGGCCATCCGTCTGTGCTGGCTCTCTCCTGTTCCAGTGTTAAAGAGATGGGTGTCCCTTCATAGGATATTCTGTGCTGATTGTAGGCATGTCCTTTCGACATGCTGGTCACAACGGAACCGGAAGCAGGCAGGCCAGCATCGCTTTTGACACTGTCCAACAGATTGGCGTAAACGGATTGTATGGCTCTGTCCCAATGTTCCATGGATGGATATTAGACCGGTTGTACATAAATTGCAAAAACATGTACAACCGGCGTTGCAAAGTTCAGTGGCCATGATATTGTGAACGATGATTATCCACCGTGATCCGCCGATGCTGGATCACCTCTCGACCTCATGATCGATGGCAAGATGCTGGTGAAGGGGTATAATCCTGCAACCGGCAACCACATGGGGCTTACGCTGGGTGCGGCAGTTACGCCCACTCCGAACGCAACGACAACAACGCTGACCGGCACAGCAGATAATAACTATCTGGGCAATCCCAGTGGAACTGGCACGGCGGCAACCATCAATGGCGATGCCGGACGGGATATGATCTTCGGTTCGGGTCAGGGCGATATCATCGATGGCGGTGACGATCTGCTTGTAGGTGGTAAAGGCAATGATCATCTTGAGGGCGGTATCGGTAACGACACCTACAAATACTCTACAGGCGACGGCTTCGACACCATCGTCGATACCGATGGTATCGGCGCCATCGAAATCAACTCGACACCGCTGACCGGCGGTAACCGGGCAGATGCGGATGGCAAGGTGTTCAAGGGCACGGATGCGCTTGGTGTCGAGCATACCTATGTGTTCAAGTCCGGGGATATCAAGTCCGGCGGCGATCTGGTGATCGATGGTAAGGTGCTGGTTAAAAACTATAAGGCCGGACAGCTTGGCCTGACCCTGAATGAACACGATCAGTTTTCATTTACCGATAGCACTGCGACGATGCAGGAGGGCGGTCAGGGCCGTGTCACTATGGCGGCGAACAGCGCCTTCGGTGTCGGCGATGTTATCAGGATTATCGGCAGTGGCCTGAACGGTCTGATCGATCTGATGGTGGGGGATGTGGCCTATGCCCAGGAGGCGGATGGATCGTTCCTGATCCCTGCCGCTGAGGGGCAGAAGCAGATGTCGTTCGTGGTTCGTCAGAACGGACAGATCACGCAGAACGAGAGCGTAACTTTCACGGCCGAGGTGCTTGCCACGGATGCGAATGGTGTGCAGTCGACGGTAGCGACTTCAGCCAACAGCTTTACCATGAACGTGGCAGACTTTACACCACCCGCCTCGACATCCGTATTGGATGGTACGACAGGTGCGGACTATCTGGATGCTTACCAGAGCGGTACGGGAGCTGCGGCTACGATCAACGGCAATGCGGGCCGCGATGAGATATTCGGCTCGGGCACAGGCGATGTGATTGACGGCGGTGCCGATGGCGACTGGATCATCGGCAACGGTGGCGCCGACCAGATCAACGGCGGCGCAGGCGATGACCTGATCACCAATGTTTACGGTGGCAGCAGCATCCATGCAGGCGATGGTAACGATATTGTTGCCGGTAATGCCTATGAGGCGATGACCATCGGTACGACAAACACACCGGTGACCCGGGATGCGTTCTGGGCCGATCTGATTCAGCACTGGAACAATGTCGGTTCAACGCAGTTCTCCCTTGCTGCCAATGGGAACCTCTACATATGGTCTGGTGGCGGTGTTCCTTATAACTTCAATGTCTCGGGGAATTCATCGCTGGGTAACGGCTGGACTTACCAGTTCTCTATTGCCGGTGGAACGTTTGGTGCGAAATATTTTCATCCGACACTGGCGCTCGACTTCATCGGTACAGAAACGGCATTCAATGATGCAGCTAATGATGAAGTGCACCTGAGCCGCGCGGCTTAAGGCTGGATATCGCATTTTCATGCGATATGATTGATGATATTCGTTGGCAGAGTGCTGCCGATTGATTTGGGGAGGGATTTCATGAAATACATCCATCTGATATTTGCAGTGATGCTTCTGACCGCCAACACCTCTTGCGCGGCGAGCTACGATTGCGCCAAGGCAGGCACAAAGGTTGAGAAGATGATCTGCGCTGATGCCGAACTCTCCAAGCTGGATGATAATTTGAGTGCCGCCTACAGCAAAGCGCTCAAAGAAAGTTCTGATCCTTCTACTCTCAAACAACAGCAACGTGGGTGGATGAAAGAGCGCAACAAATGCGTGAATTCGGAATGCGTCAAAACAAAGTGTCAGGATCGAATTGCAAGCCTGGCTAAAACGGTTCCTGATGAGAAAACTGCTTCGGAGGTTTCCAAGTCTTCCAAGCAAAACAAGACATTGGTGTTTAAGCTGGAAGGTGGCAACGACAGAGCCGTTTGCCACGATATGGCCGAGAATATGAACAGGGTGCAGCCCTCTCTGGCATCGTTTAGTACCGAAGTCGTATTCGATCCAAAGATGACGCAATTCAGTTGGCCGGAATGGAAGGAACTGGATATCAAGGATTATCTGGATGTGGTTTATACCATCGAGAACAAATTGATGCATATCTATCCGTCAGAGGCCCAGTCCTTCGATGATTGGAAGAAGACGTATCTGGCTAATATGAAAGCCGGGGCTTCCGGGAAGGGTTCCCGTTTGGGTCAAACGCGTATGGTTTGGAGACCACGATTGCGAATAGCTCGTGTGCGATTCGAAGCTGATGGGCCGCTGGAGACCGTATTGGGTTATTCACGTAACCGGGATGCTGGAGAGTGGAAAAAAGGATGGTATGCCGAGTGCCCTTCGAATTATTCCAATCCGGAAGCTACCCGCCAGACTCTTGAGTGTGGTAAGCACTACATAGAACGCTTGGGAATAGAAGGCACGGAAGGACAGCCAGGGGATTATATTGTTCTATATGAGCCAGAGAAGCGAAAGGTGGATTTCATCCTTTCCGGAGATAGAGGGGCGGGGGCAAGTAGCTTACTCGCATTTTTCCTGTTTCTTCACAACGGCACAGGATATATGTCTGGCGCCGACACTGTAGCCATGTCCATTAGCCGACTTGAAAGGATTAAGTCTTTGCGCCCTACCGTACCTTCATGGATGCATGGTAGGTATATCTGCGGTTTTTTATATCCACGTTCCAGAAATCAATAAGGTGATTAGGCTATGACAATTACTATTTCAGATACGATAACAGGAACGAATGCTCAAGCCGAATATGAGAAGCTTCGCTATGCTTTGATCGCTCAACTTGAGGGGAAGATTCCTACTCCATATTTCGATACGGCAACGCCACCGATTATTACGATCGGGGTCGGCTTTAATATCGATGGTTCTACACCAGCAGAAAGAAGCAGCAGAACCTCGATTCTGACCTCCATGGGGTTAAATGATGCTCAAATAAGAGCGATTAACGATATTTGGGGATCGCCGACACTGGCGGATATCCGTAATGATCCGCATGCTACTAAAGTTCAGCAAGATGCACAGAATCAACGCCTGGCAGATCACTTCACTCAAATTTTGCGTGGGGCCACGACTATTTCTCTAACGCAGCAGCAAATGCAGGATATGTTGGGTGGTGTTGCGGCTGATCAGGTGGTTAGTGGCATTACTTTTCAGAATAGCACAACAGCTCTTAATGCAACCCAACAGGCAGCCGTAGCCGCCCTTTGGGGTACACCAGCACTAAGCACAGTTCAGGGTATGCCGACTACCACCCAGGCAGAGACCAATGCACGAAATCAGGCTTTGGTTGATTTGGTCAATCAGACAGTTCGTGGGGTTACTGACTTTTCGATGACGGATGTGCAAATGAAATCCGTCTTCGATGGAATTATCGGTACTTATGATACGGCGGCACAAAACCTTACAGGGGTAACGGCGTTTTCTGCCGAGCGAGCTGTTCTCGCCTCGCTCCATTACAATTCAGATCCTGCCGACCCGTTATTAGGGCCAAGTTTGCGAAGGGCAGTAAATCAATATACCGATCCGGCTGAAGCTCGTGCTGAAATCTGGTACCAGATTCGATATTGGAGTGGGGATCAATACAAGCGCCGTATCATCGAATCTCAGGCATTCGGTCTTTATGCAGATCCTAACAATATCACCCCCGATGAAGCCAAAGCGGTTTATCGTATTTTTGCTCTCCATAAAGGTGAGTCGAATGCAGTTCATGCTATGAATCCTGCTTGGGATACTGCGAGAACCAGCGGCACTGACTATTTCCAATATGCAAGGGATGATGTTGCGGCTATTAATCAGACGCTTTCTGGATTGGGTGCAGCAATCCGGGTACCTACAATCGAAGGGCTTGAGCAGTCGCTGGATCATGCGAAAGTGGCGCTTATTGATGATCTGAATGCAAATAACTCGACATTAAATCTCAACGCGGGTGATTATCTTTCGACTGACGTGTTAATTGATTCTGGAAGGGTAAATAATAGAGAAATAACGGTCGATCCAAATCATGCAGCTACGCTCACCGGCAGTGACCGCGCCGACATCATGCTAGGAGAAGGTGGTGCAGATACGCTCAATGGTGGTGCTGGCAACGATGTCCTGATCGGTGGTAAAGATGCCGATATTCTCAAGGGTGGGGCTGGAAGCGATACGTACGTTTACAATCCCGGTGACGGTCTGGATACGATCATCGACAGTGATGCCGCTGTAAACAAGATTATCATTGGTGGAAACGGACTTGGCAGTGGTGAATTGACGGGTGCCGGAGTTACGCTTTCTTCCAGAGATGTGAACAGGCAGCTCTATCGCTGGGATAGTATCGGCGGTATTCAGACATTTGAATTCGACGGGTTGAAAAAGACGGTCACGATCAGTGGTGCAGCTCTTGGCGGAGCGATGGACACTATTACCATCACAGGTATCGATAATGTAACAGCACTGAAGGATCGCTTTGGAATCGATCTGCCCTTGCCATTAGAAGTCTCGCTTGATGTTGCTGCCACAGGAAACTCCTATAACAATGCTGCTTTTACTGCGGCACCTGCTTCCGGTGGGGTAACTGAAGGGCAGGTCGCTACGATAGAAATCGAGGTGAACAAGTCTTTTAAAACCGGAGATAAGATTAAACTGACTGCCCAAGGGTCTCAGGGCTCATATTGGGATGTGCTGACCGATTTCTTAATCCCGAATGCAGTAGCAGGAGAATATTTGCTTGAAGCGCCGGAGGGTCAGAATACGCTGACGATTCCAATTCGGCATAATGGGCAGGTTACTCAGAATGAGAGTGTAGTTTTTAAAGCTGAGATTATTTCTACAGATGCGAACGGAGTCCAGACAACTACAGCCATTTCCAATGACTTTAATTTGAACATTGCAGATGTTGCGCCGCCGGCTTCGACATCCGTATTGGATGGTACGACAGGTGCGGACTATCTGGATGCTTACCAGAGCGGTACGGGAACTGCGGCTACGATCAACGGCAATGCGGGCCGCGATGAGATATTCGGCTCGGGCACAGGCGATGTGATTGACGGCGGTGCCGATGGCGACTGGATCATCGGCAACGGCGGCGCCGACCAGATCAGTGGCGGCGCAGGCGATGACCTGATCACCAATGTTTACGGTGGCAGCACCATCAATGCAGGCGATGGTAACGATATTGTTGCCGGTAATGCCTATGAGGCGATGACCATCGGTACGACAAACACACCGGTGACCCGGGATGCGTTCTGGGCCGACCTGATTCAGCACTGGAACAATGTCGGTTCAACGCAGTTTTCCCTCGATGCCAATGGCAATCTCAACACATGGTTTGGTGGCGGTGTGCCGCTGAATTTTAATGCCTCGGGCGCATCATCGATGGGCAACGGCTGGAGCTATGAGTTCTCCATCTCCGGTGGAACGTTTGGTGCGAAATATTTTCATCCGACACTGGCGCCGATGGGCATGAGCCCTGCATCGACATGGGGCCATTATATGGGATCGATTGCGGATCAGCAGGAGGGGATCACTGTCGATGGCGGTGCGGGCAACGACCTGATCGTTGGCCATAACCAGGCCGACGATCTTTCAGGTGGTGCTGACAACGATCTGATCCAGGGCAATGGCGGCGACGATACGATCGATGGCGGCGCAGGCAACGACAGCCTCGCCGGTGGCGATGGCAACGATACGTTGCTCGGTAGCGATGGTCTCGATCTTGTCTATGGCGAAGCCGGATCGGATGTGATCTTCGGCGGTGCCGGTAACGATCAGCTTTGGGGCGATATGTATAAATCCGGTGCACCTTTCGATGGGCCTCTGGATGGCAATGATTATATCGACGGCGGTGCCGGTGATGATCAGCTGGTCGGTCAGGGTGGCGATGACACGTTGATCGGCGGTGCCGATAACGATCTTCTTTTCGGTGATGCGGGCAACGATACGTTGCTTGGCGGTGCGGGCATTGATGAGTTGCAGGGTGGTGATGGTAACGACCACCTGGATGGCGGCACGGAGAATGACCGGCTTCTCGGTCAGGCCGGTAACGATACCCTGCTCGGTGGTGCCGGTAACGATACGCTGGGTGGCGGCGACGGTAACGACCTGCTTGCAGGTGAAGAGGGCAATGACACGCTCTACGGCGATGCCGGTGAGGACAGTCTCTATGGCGGCAGCGGCAATGACACGCTCTACGGCGGAGTCGGAGAGGATATTCTCTCCGGTGGTGCAGGCGATGATACGCTCGACGGCGGCGCAGGGGTGGACACGCTTTCGGGCGGATTGGGCAATGATACCTACATCTTCTCTGCCGGTTCGGGAGAGGACCGTATTACGGATGTGGCTGAATTTAATGCGGCAGGCGTCCGCAGCAGCGTTAATAAAGTCGTATTCAATTTCAACTACGCCGGTTCAGGCCTGCTGCTGGGGCTTGGGTCGCTGAAGATCAGTTTTGCCAATCATCCGGGCGATGTGCTGCACATCGAGGGTTTCGATCCGGATGACGCACTGAATACATGCCCGATCGATACATTCCAGTTCGCAGACCGGACTTTCACACTGCAACAGTTCCTCGATATCGGCCTGGATCTGACCGGTACCCCCTACGATGATTTCCTGAGCGGCACGGCACTGAAAGATCATATCCATGCGCTGGAGAGCAATGACACGGTTTATTCCGCCGGTGGGGATGACACCATCGATGCCGGTGCGGGCGATGACTTCGTCGATGCCGGTACGGGTAACGACACCGTCTACGGTATGGAGGGTAACGATACCATCTACGGCATGGAGGGTAACGATAGCATCGATGGCGGAGCCGGTATCGATGTCATGAATGGCGGTGCGGGTACGGACACCTATATCGTCGATGACAGTGCCGACCAGGTGATCGAGAACGAGGTAGGCAGCACCCGGATTGGTTATCGCTGGGTATGGACAGGCACTGCATGGCAGCAACAACCGTATGAATATATGGTGGCCGATATCGATACGGTGAAGGCATCCGTGACCTACACACTTGCTGAAACCAATGTCGAGAACCTGATCCTGACCGGTGTGAACAACACAAACGGAACAGGCAACAGCCTGGACAACAACATAACCGGCAACAACGGCGATAATGTACTTTTGGGTATGGCCGGTAATGACACCCTGGATGGTGGCTTGGGCGCCGATGCGATGGATGGCGGCCTGGGTGATGACACCTATTACGTCGACAATGCCGCCGATATCGCATCGGAGGATGCCAGTGGCGGCGGTGATGACACGGCCTACTCAGTTGTCGATTACACGCTTGGTTCAGGAATTGAGAATCTCAGACTAACCAATTATGTCTGGACACCTGATGGCGGCATATACGGCTCCGATCTATCGGGAACCGGCAATGAACTCAATAACAACATCTACGGCACTTACGATAACAACCTGCTGTTCGGCATGGGCGGTCATGACTATATCGATGGCGACATGGGAATCGACACGATCTATGGCGGTGACGGCAACGACTTCATCGACGGTGGGTACGACGAATCCGGGGCCGACAATGGGGACTTTCTCTATGGAGAGGCCGGTAATGATGAGATCGATGGCCAGTCGGGGGACGACTATATCAGTGGCGGAACAGGCGATGACGACCTCTACGGAGGCGATGACAATGCCTATGAAGTCGCATCCAGTAATAAAGACACCATCGATGGCGGTGACGGAAATGACTATATCGATGGCGGATCGGATGCCGACACGCTAATGGGCGGTGCCGGCGACGATGATATTTACGGCGGTGATTCCAATACCGGATGGGATGGCATTTATTACGATCCTGCAACAGGGCAGGAGATGCCCATGTCCAACAGGGACTGGATCGATGGCGGCAGTGGCAGTGACTACATCGACGGCCAGGCGGGCGACGACACCATTTATGGCGGTGACGGGGACGACGTCATTTATGGCGGTGATGATGGTGATATAGCCACCATTGGCGGAGGATCGGTACTGGACAGCAACAATGACTTCATCGATGGCGGCGCAGGCCGTGACGAGATCGATGGCGGTTCCGGTGCAGATACGCTGGTCGGCGGTGCGGGCGAAGACATCGTCTACGGCGGCGATGGCAGCGATTTCATCTACAGCAGCCGCTTCGGCCCTCAAGAAGCGGCTGTGGCGAACGGTCCAATTACGGTTGTCAGCAGTGAAGAGGATGCAACCATCCCAACGGCGAATGATGTCGGCATCGGCACAAGGTTTTTGTTGGAGGGTGTTCTTGGAGACTCGAATACTGCAACCCGGCATCCAAACGGGGCATATTCAGGTTGGGATTTCGATTTCTACAAGTTCCAAGGGCTTAAAGGTGGTGATGCCTTAAAAGTCGCCTCGAACCAGATCGACTTTAGACCTGAGAGTTTCAATCTGTATGACAGTGCCGGAAACAGGCTCCGCAATTATAATACGAATACGGCCTATTCATTCGATATTCCCGCGGACGGCGATTACTACCTGCTGGTAACGGATGGATATACACGTCCGAATGATCCGTTTACATCGACAACGACGCAGTATGGCGGGCCATCAAGTTCGTTCGATGACTCGGCGGGTCCATATTCGATCAATGTTGAAATTGTAGGTGGTCCAAATGCCGATATCCCGTTCGTATTCAAGCGGGAATTTCTGGATGCGGAGACAAGCCAGGATTACCTTGAAGGCGGCATGGGCAACGACACCTACGTTGTCGACGGCACCTATGTGAAGGTTCCGGGCACGCCGATCATCGATGATTGCGGCGATGCGGTTGCGACGGAAGCGTTGCAGTGGACGACGGACACGGTGGTCGAGTATGCCGGTGAGGGCTTCGACACGGTGATCTCCAGTGCGGGATTTGTCATGGGCGACAACATCGAGCGTCTTGAGCTGATCTACGACGAAGCAGGTGTTGCGGCAGCCGATCCTCAGATGCAGGCCGATCTTCTGGCCTTCGGCATGGATGGAACCGGTAATGCGCAGGACAACGAGATCATCGGTAACATCCTGAAGAACCACATCGATGGCGGAGCCGGTGCCGACACCATGGCGGGCGGCGCAGGTGATGACACCTATGTGGTGGACAACGCCGGTGACGTCGTGGTCGAGAATGCGGGTGAGGGCATCGATACGGTCGAGTCCTCGATCGACTACACGCTTGAAGGCACGAACCTCGAGAACCTGACGCTGACCGGTACGGCAGCCAGCGGTCGCGGTAATGCGGGTGACAACATCATCCACGGCAACGGGGCCGATAACGTGCTGGAGGGCCTTGCCGGTAACGACAAGCTCTACGGCGGTGCCGGCAACGACACCCTGATGGGTGGCGCGGGCAACGACCGCTACGTATTCAATCTGGGCGGTGGCATGGATGTCATCGACGATGCACTCGGTGGCGATACCGTCTTCATCGGCAACGATCTGACCGCCGCCAATATCGAAGGCGAGCGCGTCGGTAACGATGCGGTGATCCGCCTGACGGGAACCACCGATTCGATCACGCTGAAGGATTGGTTCCTCAATGGTGAGGGTGTGAACCGGATCGAGTTCTGCGACGGAAGCTTCATGGACAAGATCGGTATCGAAGGCCTGTTCAACCAGCCTCCTGTTGCCAATGCGGACACGATGACGGCATTCGAGGATGGCGGCATTGTGATCACACCGACGACCGATCTTCTGGCCAACGATACCGATCCGAACCCAACCGATATCCTGACCGTTGAGTCGGTCGGTGTATCGGCCATCGGTGCGGCGGTCTCATTGATCGGCAACGAAGTTCACTACGACATCGGCAACCGCTTCCAGGAACTCAAAGCCGGTGCTGTGGTCTATGACAGCTTCGAATACACGATTAACGACGGCAACGGTGCGACGGCGACCAGCGTGGTGAATGTCACCATCGTCGGTACCAACGACGGTCCGGTAGCCAACGTGGATACCGGTGCTGCGGTTGAGGACGGCAATGCCGTCACACTGACTGCTGCCGATCTGATGGCCAACGATACCGATGTGGATGTCGGCGACACGATGTCGATCCAATCCGTCTCCGCCACTTCGGCGGCCGGTGCATCGGTGAGCCTGGTGAATGGCGATGTGGTTTACGATCATGCAGGCCTCTTCCAGAGCCTTGGCGAGGGTGTGACAACAACCGACACCTTCGAGTACACCATTGTGGATTCTGCCGGTGCGACCATCACCACAACAGTGACCATGACCATTACGGGTACGAATGACGCACCTGTGGTTGCAGCTGACTTCGGCGCAGCTCAGGAAGATGTTACATTGACGACGACGGGTAATGTATTGTCCAACGATCATGATATTGATCAGAACGACGTACTGAGTGTTGCCAATGCAGGCACCTTTGTCGGTACCTACGGCACACTGACGCTCAACTCCGATGGTTCCTACACCTACGCCCTCGATAACGCTTCGATGAACGTCCAGTCACTGGCCGAGGGTCAGGTTGTTACCGAGAGCTTCGACTATCAGGCAACTGACGGTCTTGCTTCTACACCTTCAACTCTTACCGTCAGTATCACCGGCACCAACGATGCGCCGATTGTGGCTGCTGATGTTGCGACTGTTCAGGAGGACGTAGTTCTCTCTGCTACCGGTAATGTTCTCGCCAACGATTATGACATCGATCAGGGCGATGTACTGAGTGTTGCCAATGCAGGCACCTTTGTCGGTACCTACGGAACCCTCACTCTGAACAGTGATGGTTCCTACACCTACGCACTGGATAACACTTCAATGGGCGTGCAGTCCCTGGCAGAAGGTCAGGTGGTGAGCGAATCGTTTGATTACGTTGCGACCGACGGTATGGCAAATACGCCATCATCGCTGACGGTGTCTATCACCGGCACGAACGATGCTCCAATTGTTGCAGCCGATACCAACGCGGTGCAGGAAGATGTTGTTCTTTCTGCTACCGGCAACGTCTTGTCTAACGACTACGACATCGACCAAGGCGATGTTCTGAGTGTTGCCAATGCAGGTACCTTTGTTGGTACCTATGGAACGCTGACCTTGAATGCTGACGGTTCATACACCTATGCACTGGATAACGCTTCAATGACAGTTCAGTCACTGGCCGAAGGTCAGGTCGTAAGCGAAACATTCGATTACGTAGCTACCGACGGCATGGCAAACACACCTTCAACCCTCACGGTGAGCATCACCGGCACCAACGATGCTCCAATCGTCGCAGCTGATGTTGCGGCTGTTCAGGAAGATGTTGTTCTTTCTGCTACCGGCAACGTCTTGTCTAATGACTACGACATCGACCAGGGTGATGTTCTCTCCGTAGCCAATGCAGGCACCTTCGTCGGCACCTACGGTACGCTGACCTTGAATGCTG
Organism: Mariprofundaceae bacterium; assembly: GCA_050304695.1. Taxonomy (GTDB): domain Bacteria; phylum Pseudomonadota; class Zetaproteobacteria; order Mariprofundales; family Mariprofundaceae; genus WSZY01. The sequence continues at coordinate 64,921 of JBNLEB010000021.1, read as the reverse complement.
ACGGTTCCTACACCTATGCCCTTGATAACAGCTCAATGACAGTTCAGTCCCTGGCCGAAGGTCAGGTGGTAAGTGAGTCGTTTGATTACGTCGCCACCGACGGCATGGCAAATACCCCGTCTACATTGACCGTTTCGATCACCGGTACCAACGATGCTCCGATCGTCAATGTCCCACTCGCCGATCAGGAGGCATTCGAAGAGGTGCCGTTCAGCTATCAGTTGCCTGCCGATGCCTTCATCGATATCGATCAGGGCGATGTGCTGAGCTACAGCGCTACACTGGCAAGCGGTGAGCCGCTGCCGGATTGGCTGGTGTTTGATTCTGCTTCGCAGACATTCAACAGTGATATGCCGGATGGTTCTGCTGCCGGTGTCTGGGATGTTCGTGTGACCGCAACCGATCAGCACGGCGCTTCCGCATTCCAGGATTTCACGCTGGATGTAGCCGACCTGATCAAGGGAACCTGTGAAGAGGATATCCTGACCGGAAGCGGTCTGCGTGATGTCATCTACGGTTTCGGTGATAACGATGTTCTATCCGGCCTTGGCGGCCGCGATGTGCTCATTGGCGGCACCGGCATCGACATCCTCAAAGGCGGTGCAGGGGACGACATCCTGATCGCTGAAGAGCCGATGGATCTCTCCCAGCTGGGTGGTGCGCCATGGCTGGCAGAACCGCAGTGCTGTGATGATGACGACCATGACGACGAGCATGATCGTGAGCATGGTGATAATCACGATGACAAACGCGATCGCTCCGACAAAGAGCATCGTCATGTATCCGGCAACCTGCTCGATGGCGGTGCCGGTAACGACACCCTCTACGGCGGCGTCGGCAGCGATATGCTGATCGGTGGAGCTGGTGATGATCTGATCCACAGCGGTTCGGGCAACAATGTGATTGCCTTCAATCTTGGTGATGGTAACGACACCGTGCTCTCCGATGCGAAGGCTGAGAACACGATCTCTCTCGGTGGCGGTGTTAACTTCGCTGACCTGGCACTGCGCCAGAGCGGCAATGACCTGATCCTCGATGTCGGTGCGTCCGACAGTATCACTTTCCGTGACTGGTATGCTGCAGGTGATCATCAGGGTGTTGAGAAGCTGCAGATCATCTCCGAGTCCGTGAAGCATGATGACGATCATGGCCATAGCTCGAAAGATGACTCCGGGCATTCAAAACTGAGAGCGAATGTTCAGGTGCTCGACTTCGGTGAGATGGTCGAGCAGTTCGACGAGAGCGGTGTGACCGATGCATGGAGCCTTGCGAATGCGAAGCTGGACAGGCATCTGGAGCACTCCAACGATGATGTCCACGCATCTGAAAGCGCGGTGGGTGGCGCCATGGCCGGGCAGTATGCTTTGACCGGCACGCTCGATGCGATCACATCCGGCTCGATTCAGGATATGCTGGAGAACTCGAAGTTCGGCCATAAAGCCCAGCAACTGAAGCTGGATCGGTAAACTTCAGGTTTCGGATCGGATCGGATTGTTCGGGAGTTTCACGGGCACCCAGGTTTTGCGGTCACCCCAGGTTTTGCTGTTACTTAATTGTCTTTGCGTTTTTCAAGTTCTTCAATGGATTCATCGAGCGCACTCTTTGCTTCGGCTTTGGAAACCCTTTCGTGAATCACCTGTTCTGCGGCTGCGACAACAAGTTCGGCTGACTGGTTGCGAATCTCTTTGATGGCCCGGCGTCGGGTCGCTTCTGCATCTTCGAGGAAGTCGCGTTTCTTACGCTCCATCTCGGCATTCCACTCGCTCATCATCTCATTGCGTCTTTCGGCAATACGTCTCTCCGATTCATCGAACATCTTTTTCGCTTCCCGGTCGATGTCGGAGAGTTTGGTGGCGTACTCGGATTTCAGCCGTTCCGCCTCTTCACGTTCGTGGTGCGCTTCGACGATCTCTTTTTCGATTAGCTGCGTTCGCTTTTTCAGGACATTGGCGATATGTGGAAGAACATAGCGGTCAAGGAGTACGAAAAGGACGATGAAGGAGATAATCGTCCAGAAGATTTGGGATTCGAAGAATGTAACATCGAATTGTGGCATTGAGAGAATCTATGAGATGAATGCGGCACATGGAAGTGCCGCCAAGATCAGAAGCGTATCTTCCTGATCTTGTGAGCAAAGATAAAACCACGCAAGGTGAATGCTGCGATAAGCGGCAGAGAGGGTGCCCTGGGGTGCTTTTGACTTTGCGTGATGAAAAAATGCATGGAAGCAGTTTTTCATTTCTAAATAATCATCCTTGTCCCATGATAATGAAGGCGATGACCAGTGCATAGAGGGCGATGGTTTCGACCAGTGCGAAGCCGATCCAGGCATATTTGGCGAGCGTGGGTTCGGCTTCCGGTTGCCTGGCTACGGCCTCGATCATTTTGCTGAAAATCATGCCGATACCGAGAGCAGCGCCGCCCATGCCGGCGGCGGCAAGGCCCATGCCGATTGGTATCATTGCTGCTGTATCCATAGAGTCCTCCAGGGTTGTTTTAAAATGATTGCTCGGCGTCCTGCCTTGAATCATCACGTAAAGCTAAAAGCACCCCAGGGCACCCTCTCTGCCGCTTATCGCAGCATTCACCTTGCGTGGTTTTAGCTTTACTCACAAATCGTTCACCGAAGCTCCCGATTTGATTCGGGACTCCTGTCCCTCTCCTTTCGGCGGCTATGCCGTCCATTCCAGCTGTCCTGCTGGAATGTGCCAGCCCTTCTATGGGCTGCATCGCATCGGATGCCCTGTGCGATTTAATGCTCCTCAAGTGCGTCATCAATATAAACACATGATAGCACAACAAAAATATAGGCCTGGATAAAGGCGATGACGATCTCCAGTGCAATCTGCACCACTGTAAATCCAAGTGGCAACCACTGCATGAACCATGGAGATGCCAGGCCGAGCACAGCAAGAACGCCGAGTGCTGTGTGGCCGGCAGTCATATTGGCAAACAGTCGTATTGCTAAAGTTACGGGGCGTGCCAGAAACGAGATAACCTCGATGGGAATCATCAGTGGCAGCATTATGACCGGTACGCCTTGCGGTGCGAAGGCGCGGAAAAAGCCCCAGCCATGACGGTAGAAACGTAGTCCCGTAGCGAAGAGGAAAATACCGATGGCAAGTGTGCCGGTGACAGCCAGTTGCGAGGTTGGCGTAAAGGAGCCGGGGATGAGTCCGATCAGATTGCAGCCGAGAATGAAGGTGAAGAGGGTAAACATCAGCGGGATGAATCGTTCGCTCTCGCGATGGATATTGAGCTGTGTCTGACGGGCGACAAAACCGTAGAGCATTTCAACCAGCAGTTGACCGGTGCCGGGGACCATTTTTGGGCGATGTATCAACAGGCGCAATGAGATGGCGACGAGTGCCACGGCAAGCCACATAAAAAGCGCCGTGTTGGTGATGGACGCATCAATTATGCCAAGCTGAAGTTCGTGATGAACAACCACCCTGAAATGTTCGAGTGCGCTGCCCATGTTTATGCTCATAGGCATACTCATGTTTTATCCCGTTTCTGCATGTCTACGACCATCAGCTGATAGAGATTAATGAAGCCTGCGGCAAGCCCGAAAATGGCAAAGACGATCAGGAAGAGAGGACGTGTATCGAGCCAGCGATCGAGAAAGAAGCCGATGCCGAGTCCGATCATGGTCGAGGCGACAATTTCGGTACCGACACGCAGCCCCCACTGGTGACCGTGGTGCTTCTCCTCGTGTTTCAGTTTGGGCATAGGCATCCTCGCTGGGTGATTCAGTAACTTATAATAATTATATCATATTTCGACTCGCCGGACTATTGAGAAAGATGTTCCATTTTGACATGTAATCGTTAAATCCTTACGCTAACGAAGACGTGGAAATCAATGGAAACACAAAAATATTCGGCATTATCGGCAACCCGATTGAGCACTCGCTCTCACCGCTGTTTCAGTCGTGGTTTGCGGCTCAGTGCGGGCTTAATGCGGCCTATCTCCCTTTCCGTGTGCAGGAGGAGGATGTTGAGTCGGCTGTTCAGGGGCTTTGGGCGCTGGGCGTGCAGGGGTTCAATGTCACTGTGCCCCACAAAGAGAGCGTGCTTCCCTATGTTAAAGCCGATGAGAGCGCCCGCATGATCGGTGCTGTGAATACAGTTGCGCGTGGCGATGAGGGCTGGAAAGCAACCAATACGGACTGGATCGGGTTTACGGCTTCGCTTAAAGCGACAGGCATTCAAACCGATGGCGTCAGCGTTGTCCTGTTCGGGGCGGGCGGTACGGCCAAAGCAGTGCTTTATGCATTATCGAAGCTCAATGTGGCCACGCTGTATATTGCTAACCGGAACCGGGGCCGGGCCGAAATGCTTGCAGCCCATTTAAGAGAAAACTATTCTCATATGCGTTGTGAGGTGGTTGAATGGGGAGATGCGAATGTTGAGGCAGCTTGTTTGAAGTCAGCAGTTTTGATCAATACAACACCTATCGGGCTTGATGGCAGCGATGTTTTTCCTTTTGCCCTGCCCGGAGAGGGCGTCGCCATCGATGCGGTCTACCGTCCGGATGGCGATACGGCATTCTGCAAAGCCGCATCCGGAGCGGGCCGTGTGGCTGTGGATGGCCTGCCAATGCTGATTGCTCAGGGAGCGGCTTCGTTTTCTCTGTGGCACCCGTCCGAACGGCCCGACTCATTGGGAGCACTGCGTTGGATGGAAGAGCGGCTTGGCCGGTTACCGCTTAATATGTCCGGCTGGGAGGTCCTGGCATGAAGCAGACTCGTTTAGGGGATATTCTGCTCAGAAAGCAGGCGATTACGAAAGAGCAGCTCGACAATGTGATTCGCGAGATGAAGCTGAACGGGGATACACTGACGTCCCAACTGGTAAAACAGAACATCTTTGAAGAGATCGAGCTGGCAAAATTTATCGGTAAATCGTTCGGACGTCCGGTTATAGACCTTGAAAAGGTCGAGATCGATCCGAGCCTGACCAAGCTGTCAGCGGATGTCATGCGTAAGAACATGGCGATACCGATTGATCGCAAGGGCAATGTTCTCACGCTTGCCGTCGCAGACCCTTACGATATCAACAGTCTGGATGAGATCGCCTTTATCAGTGGCAGCCAGTGTGATGTGGTGATCGTGCCTGAGAGCCAGTTGCTCAAACGTCTGGATGAGATGAGCGGCAGTGCCCAGGATCTTGAAGATGTGATGGGTGAACTCGGCGCCCAGGATATGGAGATTGTCGAGACGGAAGAGGGAGAGGTCGACGAGCACTCCCTGGCCACCGAAAGTGAGGGGGCGCCGGTTGTAAAGCTGGTGAACCTGATTCTGCTCGATGCAATCAAGCGCGGCGCTTCGGATATCCATATCGAACCTTATGAGAAGCTGTTAAGAGTTCGCTACCGTATCGATGGCGTGTTACATGAAATTATGCGTCCGCCGATGAAGATGCGGGATGCGATTGTTTCGCGTATTAAAATTCAGGCGCGTCTGGACATCTCCGAGCGTCGTGTCCCGCAGGATGGCCGTATCAAATTAAGGCTCTCCAAGGCCAAAACGGTCGATTTCCGTGTCTCATGTCTGCCCACCCTGTTCGGAGAGAAAGTTGTTATGCGTCTGCTGGATGCATCCAATCTGCAACTGGATATGGTGAAGCTCGGGTATGAAGAGAGAGAGTTAAAGGATTTCAAACATGAAATTCATAAACCGTATGGCATGGTGCTGGTCACGGGCCCGACCGGTTCCGGTAAAACGGTGAGTCTCTATTCGGCTGTGGCCGAGCTGAACCAGCCGGGCGTGAATATCTGTACCGCTGAAGACCCGGTAGAGTTCAACTTCATGGGTATTAACCAGGTGAATGTGAATGCCGCGATTGGCATGGATTTTCCGGCAGCCCTGAAGTCGTTTCTTCGACAGGATCCCGACATCATCCTGATCGGTGAGATTCGAGATTACGATACGGCTGCGATCGGTATTAAGGCAGCTTTGACAGGGCACCTGGTATTGGCGACCCTGCATACCAACGACGCCCCTTCAACGATGACCCGAATGGTAAATATGGGGATCGAGTCGTTCCTTGTGGGATCGGCTGTGAATCTCGTTACAGCCCAACGTCTGGGCCGCAGGACATGTGTTGAGTGCGCGGAGCCGGTCGATATTCCTGCAGAGGCGTTGGTTGATGCGGGGCTTCCGCAAGAGGAGATCGGAACCTTCCAGCCCAAACAGGGTAAAGGCTGCGGTGTATGTAATGGAACCGGCTATAAAGGCCGGGTCGGTATCTATCAGGTTATGCCGGTTACCGATGAAATTCGCGATGCGGTATATGCGGGAAAAAATTCGGATGAAATCAACGCAATCGCCATTTCACAGGGCGTGAAAACATTGCGCATGGCAGCCTTGAACAAAGTGAAAGAGGGCATCATGTCACTGGAAGAGTGCTTGCGTGTAACGGTGGGTGACTAATGGCAATTTATTTATGGGAAGCGCTAACGAAACAGGGCCAGCCCAAAAGTGGTGAGCTGGATGTAGCCAACAAAGATATCGCGATTGCTACGATCAGGCGACAGGGGCTTACCGATATCAAGGTTAAAAAGAAGCCCATCGAAATAGAGATCCTTCCTGAAAAGGTTGAAGAGAAGGATATCAGTATTTTCTTCCGACAACTCTCCACAATGATTAACGCCGGACTTCCGCTGGTGCAGTGTTTTGAACTGGCTGAGCGGGGGTCGGAAAAAAAGGCGATGGCTAAATTATTGAAGGATATCCGTAGCGGACTGGAGGGCGGAGCGCCGCTTGGTGAGACATTAAGGCAGTTTCCGAAAGAGTTCGATCGCCTGACATGTTCACTGGTCGAAGCCGGTGAGCAGGGCGGTATCCTCGATACCATTCTCCTGCGTCTGTGTGGCTATAAAGAGAAGGCGCTGGCACTTAAAGCGAAGATCAAATCCGCCATGGTCTATCCGGCTTCTATTATTGTTATCGCCTTTATTGTGACGTCGATTCTGATGATCTTTGTTATTCCGGTATTTGGTGAGATGTTTAGAGACTTTGGCGCTGAGCTTCCGGGGCCGACAAAGATCACCATGGCGGTTTCCGATGCATTTGTGGAGTATTGGTATGTGGTACTACTCGCGCCTGTTGCTCTGGTATTTGCCGTTAAGTCAATTTACAAGACGCCACAGGGACATTACCAGATCGATAAGCTGTTGCTGAATATTCCTATAATCGGAGATGTGCTGCGTAAAGGAGCCGTCGCCCGTTTCTGCCGTACTTTCTCAACGTTAAGCGCTGCAGGTGTACCCATCCTGGAATCGCTGGATACGGTGGCGGAAACTTCGGGTAATGTGGTGATTGAAGAGGTGATCCTGAAAACGAAAGACTCGATCAGTCAGGGTAATACGCTTACTGCGCCCATGGAGGCGAGCGGTATCTTCCCCCTGATGGTAACTCAGATGATCTCGATCGGTGAGCAGACCGGTAGTCTTGAAGAGATGCTCTCAAAAATTGCCGATTTTTACGAAGAAGAGGTGGATACTGCCGTGGATAATATGACGGCGTTGATGGAGCCATTTATCATGGCTTTCCTCGGCGTGGTTATCGGTGGTCTTGTCATTTCGATGTATCTGCCTATTTTCCAGATGGCATCGGTTATCTGATCAGACTTTTTACATAGCATTCATATAGCTGGCAGACGCCCATGATTTCCAATTCCCCCATGTCGAGTGTTCTCAGGGAGGGGAAAGAGCGGCTGGGCCGCCTGGTGACCTACCGGCTACTGGGAACAGTGACGGTTCTCCTGGCTGCGTATTATTTCTTCTTTGCTTCACTAAATCCATTTGAAAGCCAGCTGTTTACAGCAGCTGCCCTGAGTGCCGTAGCATTTCTGTTAATGGAACGCATACTGATCGGTTCCGGGTTGTCGTTTGTCTCTCAACTGCTGTTGCAGTTCAGTCTGGATCTGCTCCTGGTCTCGCTACTTGTTCTGTTAACCGGTGGCATACTGAGTCCATTCGTTTTCCTCTTCGGACTGGTGATTGTTGCGGCTGGCACGCAGTCACATGTATTGGTCGTCCTGCTAACTACGATATTGGCCTGTATTTGCTATCTCGGCTCGATTCATGGCTTTGCTTCCTGGAAAGATATCACCATCACACTGCCCGAGAACCTGCATATCCTGCTTCAGACATCGGCTCTCTTCCTTGTCGGCGGGGTGATGGCTGCCATTGCAAGACGACACTCGAGTCTGCAGCAGGAGCGTTACCAGGCTGTTAGCCAGCATCTTCAGTTGCAGGAGTTACACGAGAAGATTGTCAGCTCCATGCAGGAGGGAATTCTAATCCTCGATAAAGCTCTCAATATTCAGGACAGCAATGCTGCAGCCTGGCACTTCGCGGGTAGCCAATATAGCCTTTCAGGCCTGAATCTCCAGACACTTCATGGTATTCCCGATAGCCTGATAAACTTTCTTTGCCATGGTGAAAAGGATAGTTTCCAGTGCGAATGGAAAACCGATGAACGAATCTCCCTGGTTATAGCAACCGCACTTCCCGACGACGATCCGTCAGCATGCTGGCTATTGACCATGGTCGATATCAGTGATGTGAGACAGCTGGAACGGCGGCTGGCGGAGCAGGATAAACTTGCAGCGATGGGACGCATGGTAGCGATGCTGGCCCACGAGCTTCGCAATCCACTGCAGACCATAGGGCAGTCTGTGGAATTGATCGGAAAACTGTCTCGTGAAAAGAGAAACGATATTCAGGGGATTGTTAAGGAGGAGGTTAATCGTTTGAACCGACTGGTTTCCGATATGCTGGATTTCGTTCAGCCTTTGAACCCGGAACCTGTGCAGTGCTCATGTGCTGATCTGATCGGTTCATCGGTGGTGCAGGTCGACCTTCAGGAGGAGTACAGGATCGAATGGCAGAGCGATGTCGAACAGTTAACCATCGATCGCGATCATTTTCGCCTGGCACTGGATAATCTGTTACGCAATGCGGTGGAAGCCAGTCCCGAACCGGCCAGTGTCTCCGTTAAACTCTCATCAGACGATCACTATTGGCAGCTGTCTATCAGCGACCGGGGAGGGGGCATTCCCGAGGCTGTCAGAGATCGGTTGTTCGAACCTTTTGCGACAGGTCGTTCATCAGGAATAGGATTGGGTTTGGCGACTGTCTGGCAGGTTTGCCAGGCCAATGGCTGGCATGTTTATACCGAGCCGGTCGATGGAGGGACACAATTTACGATTCGTGGCAGAAATTTACCGAATCCGGAAGGGGATAGTAACCATGGCTGAGATACTTCTGGTAGAGGATGAGGCGAATGCTCGCAAGGTACTGACACTGGGTCTGGAAGAGCGAGGCCACTCCGTAACGGAAGCCGATGGTCCGGACAGAGCAAAAGCTCTTCTGGAGTCAAAAGGTTTTGACATTGTACTGACGGATTTGCGGATGGATGGCCGCGATGCAGGCATCGATGTTGTACGCATGAGTTCCACTCTGTGCCCCAAAGCCAGGACACTGTTGTTAACAGCCTATGCCAGTGCAGAGACAGCGGTCGAGGCGATGAAACTGGGCGCATTCGATTATTTGACGAAACCGGTTTCTGCCGAGGAGTTGGGACTTGCCATCGAGAGGGCTCTTGCATCGGATAGCGAAGAGTCGGGTTCTCAGAGACCTGTAGTCAAAGATGAAGTGTTCGTAGGCGACTCCAGTATCATGCGGCGGGTACGGGAACGCCTGCTGCGGGCTGCAACAAAAGATTTTACGGTGTTGATCTCCGGCGAATCCGGTACGGGAAAAGAGCTTGCGGCTCGCTTTGTACACAAGCACTCCTCTCGTGGTTCCGGCCCGTTCATCCCTGTGCATTGTGGCGCCATCCCGGAAGGGCTGTTCGAGTCAGAACTTTTTGGACACTGCAAAGGCGCGTTTACCGGGGCCGACTCCGACCGGTTCGGGCTTATTGAATCCGCAGATGGTGGCACCCTCTTCCTCGATGAGGTCGGTGAAATGCCGCTTCCCGTACAGGTTAAACTGCTACGTGTTCTTCAGGATATGAAGGTGCGAAGAGTGGGTGAAGAGCGTGAACGTAAGGTCAATGTCCGGGTTGTGGCTGCAACCAATCGTGACCTGAGTGAATCGGTGAAGAAGGAAGAGTTTCGAGAGGATCTTTTTTATCGCCTGAATGTGGTGCCGATTCATATGCCGGCACTTCGACAGAGGCGAGAAGATATCCCGGCCCTTGTGGAGTCGATGTTGCATCATTGGGGCGATGAGAAAACCCGGATAAGCGATTCATGTTTGCAGCGTCTCTCCAGGCTGCCGTTATGGGGTAATGTCAGGGAGCTGGAAAACCTGTTACAGAGATTGATTGCCCTGTCCGATGGCGATCTGCTTGAGGAGTCACTGCTGGATGATTTCTATCCGGAAAAGGGTGGGGAGTCCCTCTCTCTGGAACAGTTGCAGCAGCAGGGTGTGAGCCTGGATGAGGCCCTGGAAGATGTGGAGAGAAAGCTCCTTTCAGAAGCACTTCAGAAGTCAAAGGGGAATGCAACAAAAGCGGCCAGCGTGCTGGGGATCAGTTTTCGATCCATTCGATATCGCCTTAAAAAACTGGGTATAAAGGATCATGAAGCGTGAGTGCTTTCTGGATGATAGTTTTACTGGTCGGCATCTTCGGCCTTGTTTTTGGCAGTTTCGCAAATGTCTGCGTTCACCGAATTCCGTTGGGACTCTCCATCGTTTCTCCGGGTAGTCGTTGCCCCTCGTGTGAGCAGTCGATTGCGTGGTATGATAATATCCCTCTTCTATCCTGGGTTGTGTTGGGTGGAAAGTGCAGACATTGTAAAAAACCGATCTCTGTTCGTTATCCGGTTCTTGAACTGCTCATGGGCCTGAGCTGGGCAGCTCTTGCATGGCGCTACGGTCTCTCCCCTCAACTGCTACAGGCTCTTTTTTTCGTCTCCCTTCTATGGGTGTTATCACTGATCGATCTGGAGACAGGGCTGCTTCCCAATGTGCTGACCCTCCCCGGAATCGTTATCGGACTGATGTTTGCCTACTGGTTTGGCTATTTTGAGGATGCTCTTATCGGAGCGGTAGCCGGTTACACTGTTTTCTGGCTGGTGGCACGCCTGTTTCTGTTGGTGACCGGGCGAGAAGGGATGGGTTACGGTGACTTCAAGTTGCTCTCCATGCTTGGTGCATTCATGGGGTGGCAGGCATTGCCATTTACCATTTTTGCATCTTCGCTGGTTGGCGCCATCATCGGTTCGGTGCTACTCGTACTGGCCGGTAAACAGATGCGTTCGGAGATCCCTTTCGGACCTTATCTTGCTGCCGCAGGTATACTTTGGTTCGTCTGGGGTGCGGATATTCTCCGGTGGTATGCCGGACTGATACGTGTCTGAAGTTTCGCAACGCCGACCTGCTGTTATAGGTCTGACCGGTGGTATTGGAAGCGGGAAAAGCAGTGCAGCCTCGATCTTTGCATCGCTTCATGTACCTGTTCTCGATCTCGACAAGGTGGGGCATGCCGTTCTCCGGGAAGATGAGGAAGTCAGGAGAAAACTGGAACGTATATTGGGTGAAGAGGTTCTCCGGCCGGATGGAGGGATCGACCGCACAAAGATTGCCGAAAAAACCTTTGCTTCGGTGTCCCTGACCGAACAGCTCAATCGTATTATGCACCCTGCTATCTGGAAACGGGAGGAGCAATGGCTTGCAAATCAGCACGCCCCTTATGTCATTGTTGAAGCGGCTGTACTTATTGAGTCTGGCGGTATTGGACGTATGGACAGGGTGATTGTCGTGCTGGCTGATGAAGCGATTCGGAAAAGGCGTGTGCTGGAGCGCTCCGGGAAGATCGATGAGGAGATGTTCGATGCCATTGTCGCACGTCAGTGTAGTGATGATACCAGGGTCGGTTATGCCGACGACATTATCCACAATAATGGCGATATGGAATCGTTCCGGCGCGAAATTGAGATGCTGCACGGTGAGCTCGTACGGCAATTTGACAGTTGACACACCCATGTGTGCTGGGTAGCAATGCATCTGCTGCCGGTTCTGGCGGCTGTTCTCATTGGTCAATAAGATAATTCTTTTCTGATCTCAGAATGTTCGTGTTGCCGTTTAATAATCTGTCACAACTTTAAAAAAAACAATTGGAGTAAGCATGTCTGCTACTGAAAACGTCACTGAAGAGAGTGAAAACAAAGAAATCGAAGTCACTGATTCGTCGGAAGAGAAACAGGAGAAACCTGTTCGCCGTCCTCGTGCCCGCAAGCGCAAAGATGCGGATGCTGCCGACGCTGAACAGATAGCGAGCTCCGAGAATGGCAGTGACTCGACAGATGAAGGTGACAACGGTTCCGGTGATGAGGCGGCATCGGAAGGAGACGAAGAGCGTAACGGCAAACGTGGACGCGGGCGCAATAAGCGTAACGGTGAACGTGGGCGTAAGCGTAAACATGAGCAGGAAGAGGAAGAGCCCGAATCCAATGAGTTTGCCGGCATTACCCTTCACCTGCGTGATGTGGCCGATATGACACCCACTGAGCTGCTTGAGAAGGCCGATTCGCTCGGTATCGATAATGCAGCAGGCATGCGTAAGCAGGAGCAGGTCTCGGCTATTCTTCGTGCACATGCCCGGCGCGGTGGCACCATCCATAGCGAGGGAGTGCTTGAGATTCTGCCCGATGGTTTCGGCTTCCTGCGATCACCGGACGCTAACTATCTGGCGGGTCCGGATGATGTTTATGTCTCCAGCCATCAGATTCGTAAATTTTTCCTGCGTAAGGGCGATACCGTTACCGGTGAGATTCGACCACCACGGCGTGGCGAACGCTACTTTGCACTGAAAACGGTCGATTCCACCAATGGCGAGGCACCTGAAAAAGCTCGTACCAAGGTGCTGTTCGATAACCTGACTCCGCTCTATCCTGATGAGCGGATTCACATGGAGATCGAGAACCCGACCCGTAAGGACATGACAGGTCGTATCATCGATCTGGTTTCACCGATCGGTAAAGGCCAGCGCGGTCTTCTGGTTGCGCCTCCACGTACCGGCAAGACGATGATGATGCAGTCGATCGCTCACTCGATTGAGGCCAATCATCCCGAAGTGGAACTGATCGTACTGCTGATCGATGAACGTCCGGAAGAGGTGACGGACATGAAACGCTCGGTGAAGGGCGAAGTGGTCTCATCCACTTTCGACGAGCCGGCACAGCGCCACGTGCAGGTGGCCGAGATGGTGATCGAGAAGGCCAAACGTCTGGTCGAACACGGCAAGGATGTCGTTATCCTGCTCGATTCCATTACCCGCCTGGCCCGTGCTTACAATACGGTGGTTCCATCCTCCGGCAAGATTCTCTCCGGTGGTGTCGATTCCAATGCGCTGCATCGTCCGAAACGTTTCTTCGGCGCGGCCCGAAACATCGAAGGCGGCGGCTCACTCACCATTATCGCTACAGCACTGGTCGATACCGGTTCGAAGATGGATGAGGTGATCTTCGAAGAGTTCAAGGGAACCGGCAATATGGAGATCAAGCTGGAACGCAAGTTGGTCGATAAGCGTGTCTTCCCGGCCATCGATATTGCGCCATCGGGCACTCGTAAAGAGGAGCTGCTTACACCTGCCGACGATCTGCAGAAGGTCTGGGTGCTGCGCAAGATTCTCTCGCCGATGAATGCGGTGGATGCGATGGAGTTCCTCGTCGATAAGCTCGGTTCAACGAAAAACAATGCGGAGTTCTTCGATAAGATGAACCAGTAGTTGAGGTATCCGCGCGAGAGCATCCTCGGCAACTGCTCCATGCGTTGCCCTACCTCCTGCGTCCATGCAGTCGTGCCTCGCGCTTGAAGCGCTTCGCAATTGTGCGAAATTGCTTCGCTTGCTAAAGCCGCACATCTGTGTGCGGAGAGGAAGCCTAAAAGTGTTCGGCTAACGAGTGAAACGAAGGCAGGTGGTAGTCCCATCTGCCTTCGTTCGTTTGTGAGTCAAAATGGTGATCAATCCAGACGGTTTTACAGCCGAGTTCCGTGGCGGCAGCCAGATTGTCCGGCATGTCGTCGACCACCAGCGTCCGCTCCGGTTCAGCCCCTTCACTCTCAATCAGCAGAGCCAATGTGAGCTTGTCCGGTTTCGGGATGTATTCATTGAATCGGATATCGTAGATGCGCTCGAAGTGGTGCAACACACCCAGCGTTTCAAGAATGCGTTCGGCATGTTCGCGGATGCCGTTGGTGTGGATCACTTTGCGACCAGGAAGACGAGAAAGAGCCGCATCAAGGGCCTCATCCTTCTCTAACAGTTCATGCGCATCGATATCGTGTACATCGTGCAGGAAGCCCTCCGGCTCCATGCCGTGGTGAAGCATCATGCCTCTGAGCGTGGTGCCATACTCTTTCCAGTACTTTACCCGCAATTCATTGGCTGTCTCTGCATCGACGTTCAGCTCATTGGCAACATAGGCGGTCATCCGCTTGTCCATGCGGGTAAACACCCCCGATTCAGCGGCATAGAGGGTATTATCAAGATCAATGACGGCTAGGTCGAACGGCATGCCGACATCCTATCAGCAGTCAGGAAAATATCAGGAGAGAAGCGCGGCTGCCGTGCTGGCGACAGAACCGATTGATAGAATGAAATAGACCGAGGCAAACAGCAGATCCAGTTTGAAACCGATATGTACGCGTAGTCGAGCGGTGAGGATATTCCAGATATACCAGAGCACATAAAATGTGATGGCGATAGATGCATGAGGAAGACCAACAAGCCTTGGAATAAAGAAGGCCATCAGTAGGGCAAAGATAATCATTGGCATGACCAGCTCATGAATATCCCAGCGAAGGGTTTCCCAGGCTTTGACCAGCAGAATGGTCAGTCGATTCTCCAAGCTGTCACCTCCAATTCATACAGTGGAAGGTAGTGAACAAAAACAGTTTCGTCGAATTGCTGTTTGGTCATAAGCGTTTAGTCTCCAAGTCGTGAGTGATACGATAAAACATCTGCTGATTCTCGGTTGCGGTTATGTTGGTGAATGGGTGGCCAAAGCATGTCTGCTGGAAGGCATCAAAGTGACCGGAACCACGCGAAGCGAGGCGCGGGCTGAGGCACTGCAGGCGATGGGTGTTGATGCCGTGGTTGTGGATTCACCCGAACAGTTACCTGATGAGGTGTTGGCGCAGTGTGATGCCGTCCTCGATTCCATTCCGTTAAGCCGGGACGAAAACGGCCTGCATGCTTCACAGCTCGAGTGGTTGCCGAAGGTCGCTCTGCGTCTTCGTCATCTCAAGTGGGCCGGATATCTCTCTACGACCGGTGTTTACGGCGATGCGGACGGGGCATGGGTGGATGAGTCGTGGCCGTGCAATCCGGGTAGTCCCCGTGGTCGTGAGCGGCTGAAGGCCGAAAACGCATGGCTTAAGAGTGGGTTGCCTGCCGAAGTGTTCCGCATTGCCGGTATCTACGGGCCGGGGCGCAACATCCTGTCAAAGCTCAGAGCGGGCGGTTATCAGGCAGTTCAGTGGAATCCACCACACTACTCCAGTCGTATCCATGTGGATGACATTGTCGCTGCATTGATGGCAGCGATGGGTCATCCGAGAGTAGGTCGGATTGTCAATCTGGCCGATGATGAGCCGTTGCCGCATGCCGATTATGTGGCCCAGGTGGCAAGGATGACCGGAGCATCGCAGCCGGAGATGCTGACTCCCGAAGAGGGTGAGTGTGTGCTTTCACCGGCGATGCTCGACTTCTTTCGCGATAACAAAAGGGTATCCAACCGTTTGCTTCACGCGGAGTTGTTAGAAACACTCAACTATCCTGACTTCAGGATCGGTATCAAAGCCCTGATTGAGGAAGAGGATGAAGAAGAGGGATAAGGCTAAAATCCGTGCTATGCTGCCTTTATGGACTTGAATGATGGATCTGAATGAATTTCAACGGCAGGCAGAGTTGGTGATGGCATCACTTCCGCATCAGTTCCGTGATGCTATGGAGAATGTGGTGATCTGTGTCGAGGAGGAGGCCGATCCGGATACGATGATGGAGATGGATGCACAGTCAGCGAACGAGCTTCTCGGGCTTTATCAGGGATGGCCGTTGCCGGAGCGCGGCGTTAGTTATGCAGGTCACTTACCCGACACTATCTATCTCTATCGTAAGGCAATCCTCACTTTCTGCGACGAAACCGGGGAGCAGCCTGAGAACTGTATTCGCCATGTGCTGATTCATGAGATCGGTCACTACTTCGGTTTCAGTGATGCGGATATGTTGGCAGTCGAAGCGGAGGCCGAGAAGGAGAGCACGTGTCAGCGAATGTAAGAGAAGAGATTACAAAGCTGGAAGCCCAGCTATCGACGGTGGTGGCAGGAAAAGCTGAAGCGATTCGCCAGGTGATGATCGCCATGTTCTGTGGCGGACATGTATTGATTGAAGATCTTCCCGGTATGGGTAAAACCACCCTGGCTCAGGCATTGGCGGCCAGTCTCGATACCGATTTCGGACGTATTCAGTTCACTGCCGATCTCCTTCCCGCCGATATTGTCGGTGTTGAGATATTCAATCCGGCAGAGCGAAAGTTCGAGTTTCATCCCGGTCCCGTCTTTCATCACATCGTACTGGCTGATGAGATCAATCGTGCAACACCGAAAGCGCAGTCGGCGCTTCTGGAGGCGATGGCGGAGGGGCAGGTCAGTATCGAGCGGGAGACGCGCAGACTACCGGAGCCCTTTTTTGTACTGGCGACACAGAATCCGCAGGAGCATCTTGGAACATTTCCGTTGCCGGAATCGCAGCTGGATCGGTTTTTTATGCGGCTCTCGCTTGGTTATCCGGATCAGGCGTCCGAACGGCAACTGCTGCGAGGTAAAGCGGGACGATCCCAACTGGGGCATTTAAAACCGGTGGCCGATATGAAGCTGATCGATATGGCGTGTCAGGCGGCAGAAAAGGTGCATGTCTCCGATCTGTTGATGGATTACCTGCTGAAGCTGCTGGAATTAAGTCGGAGTGGTGAGTGGCTCAAGCAAGGAGTATCGCCCAGAGCCGGAAAAGACCTGCTGCAGGCTGCCAAAGTGCAGGCGTGGATTGAGGGCAGAGATTTTGTTGCAGCAGCTGATGTTCAGGAGATGTGGTTACCGTGTCTGGCGCACCGTGTGGTGGCGGCGGGTGATAATGAGGCCGCGCTGATGCAGTTGCTGGAGCAGGTGCCGGTTCCTGCATGAGTTGTTTGATACGCAAAATATGTCCATATATTTTGCTCGGGGCGCATTGTAAAAAGCGTGGTTTTTACAATGCTTACGTATGGCAGGCCATACACCGCACATCCATGTGCGGGTGGTGAGATGGTAGATGAGCTGTTCTTATCCTAAGGCAAGGATGATTCTTTCCATCCAGGGATGGATGGTTTTAGTGAGAAATTGCAAATCAAACTTTGTGATTTCGTTAGAGGATGAGGGTGCCATGTTCACAAATTGGTCCGAAGACGGGTTAGAATAAATTGGCATATGACCCAGCCGATTTAAGGCTTCCTCCCTGGCTTCTACGACTTTTCGACAAACTGATTCGTATCGAGCTCCCCCTGGCACCGACATGGCGAATAGGCATGACCCGACCGGGTGTGATGCTGGCAGCTGTTTTGACAGGGCTCTGGCTGGCCGCATTCTATTCAGGGAATAACCTCCTCTATCTTTGTGGTGCGATGTTGAGCGCGCTGACGTTTGCATCGATATGGCAAGGTGTTCGATTGCTGAAATCGACCCCTCCACTGGCCGCTCTTCTGCCCGGTGCGACCGAGGCCGGAGAGTCCTTTATCCTGCGAAAAGATGTGCCATCGATATCGACTCAAACCGGAATCGTCGATGTTCAATGGTTCGGTGAGCAGCAGCCCGTAGTGCTCCAGGTGCGACTGGACAGACCAACAGTGCTGACCGGAAGACTGCATGCGGAACAGCGCGCTTTGATCCATCTGGATCGGCAACGCTTAACAACGACCGCACCATTGGGTTTGTGGAGAATCAGTTGCTGGAGAGATGAATTAAGTTCATGGGCAGTACTACCCAGGCCGGTTGCCTGGGTTGAATCCGTGTTGAGTGGTGCGCGCTATGCCAGGCCTTTCGAGGGAGATGAGTTGCGTGATTTACGCAGCTATGTCCCTGGTGACGCTCTGTCGAGAATCCACTGGCGTAAAGCTGCATCGGACGCTTCGCAATGGACGGTTAAACGTTTTGAGCAGCATGCATCCGAACTTTATACAAACAAGCTTCGGGTGGATTTGCGCCTGCCGCAATCGGTTGATGCAGGCCTGTTCGAAGAGCTGTTGGGGCGGGTCTGGTACTGGGTCGATTCCCGTCTGAAAGCCGGAGAAAAACAGCTCAAGGTGGTTCTCGGCCAGCAGCAGTTCGATCTGGTATCGCTCGCCCAGCGTGAAGCCTTTTTTATGGCACTTGCTGAGACAACGCCACAGAGTAGTTCCCCGGCCGGTCGGGGCGGGCAATTGCTTTCATTGATGGAAGAAGGATAAGCATGGCCCGCGCATACCCGGACAGACTGATCCTTGCCGAGCATTTGACACTGGCAGTTCTTCTTTCCGGTGTGGCTTCACTGGCACTCTCCGATTTTGTCAGCCCCTTCTACTGGAGCATGGTGGTGGTTGTCTCCATCGTGAGGTTGCGGCAAGGGCCGGTTTTCGCTCTGCGGGAGCTTTATGCCAGTCTGATTGGTTGGGCGGGACTTTTCTGGGTGGGTATGGAGCTGCTTCTCGGCCGGGCATGGATTGTCGCCTTCACCGACTTTCTACTGATCCTCTCGTTAGCGGTGATTATTGAGGAAGCCACACCCCGTAATCACCTTCACAGAATGCTGGTCGGCTTTTTTCTGATTCTTGGTGCAGCAGTTTTAACCGATAGTGTCCTCTATGTATTACCTCTAGCTGCATTTCTCTGGTTTGTCTGGCGGGCTGCTGAGTGTCTTTATGGTATGCAGCTTACCGGTGGCGACCTGCCTCTCACACACTGGAGGGTCGACCTGCGACTAATGGCCGTTATGGTCGTTGCTACAGGCTTGATATTCGTTCTTCTTCCGCGTTTCGATTTCCACTCCTATCTTAAGCCGGTGCAGCCGCGTATGCAGACCAGTGGGTTCTCTGCCAGTGTCCAGCTTGGTGACTTCGCTCGTCAATTGAACCCAACAGTTGTGCTGCGCGTCGAAGCGCTGGATGGTGATATCGAACGCTTTCGTAAGGTCATGATGGGGCGTTACTGGCGGGGCCGTTCCCTTAGCCGTTATACGGGTAGTGGCTGGGAAGCAGTAGCTGAAAGGCCGTTGGTTTATAAGACAGGCGGTGAAAATCTTGTGTTGTCCGATCGACCATCCGATCTTCGAATTGCCGTTTTTCGCGAGGCGAGCGACCATCCCTATCTCTTTGTGCCTGACGGGCTCTCCGAAATCGAAAACATGACTTTCCCTGTTGAGGTTGGCGATCAGGGGGGCGTGCGTTATAGGGTGCCGCCATCGAGGCGGTTGAGAGTGCTGATGTCACTGCAGGGGCGTGCTATGCCTCAGTCGCTTTTAAGGGCGCCGGTGAAACAGGAAGTAGAGAAAGACTCCGTGCCGTTGGTGGTAAACCGCTGGGCGGAAGAGGTTGCCGGTGATGCCTTACAACCCGTAAAAAAACTGAAATTATTAGAGGAGGAACTTCACGGGTGGAAATATGACCTGAATGCTCCGATTGACGATGTTGATCCGGTCGGTTCATTTATGCGTCTCAGGCGTGGCCATTGTGAGTTATATGCCACGATATTGGCATTGGCAGCGCGCGCCCAGGGGATACCGGCCAGGGTGGTGAACGGTTACTCCGGAGGCGAGTGGAATGAGGTGGGCGGTTTCTATCTCATCCGCCAGCAGCATGCACATAGCTGGATCGAAGCCTGGGTTGGTGGGCAGTGGAGACGGTTTGATCCAACTCCCTCATCCAGATGGCAGCTCACCGGTGTTAGTTTCCCCGCTCTGGACGAAGTGTGGGAGAGTATCAAATTGAGTTGGTATCGTTATATTCTGGAGTTTCAGGATTCAGACAGGGGTGAGCTGTTCCGGCAGGCAATAACACTGCTCAAGCGCTATTTTATCTGGCTGTTTCCGGCGTTTATGGTTGGTATTGCCGTGGTGTGGACAAGACGACTGGATGTGAATCCATTTCGGTCGATATTTGCGACAGGGCGGCAAAGTTTGCTGGATCGCTGGCTGACCAGTCGTGGTGTTGAGCGAAAACCGTTCCAGACACTCAGGCACCTTACTGTGCCGACAGGCGTGAATGCCAAAGCGTGGCAGCGATTCGTGAGGGCCTGGGAGGCCCAGTGTTATGGCCAGGTACCAGCCTGGAATCGATGGGAGCTTAAGCGTCATCTGCGTGCGCTTTGATCATATCGCTGCTAGATTGCGGCACTATCACCACTACTTTTGGTTAACAGGGGGATCTCGTGGGAATTCTTGAAGGTAAAAAAGGTTTGATCCTTGGTTTGGCAAACGATAAGTCCATTGCCTGGGGTGTTACACAAGCCTGTAAACGAGAGGGCGCCGAACTTGGGTTTAACTATCTGGGAAAGATGCTGGAGAAACGGGTGCGTCCACTGGCCGAGTCTGCAGATGCATCATTTGTCGAGCCGCTTGATGTTAGTGATGATGCACAGCTTGACGATTTTTTCGAGAAGGTGGAGAAGCAGTGGGGTAAGCTCGATTTTATGGTTCATTCGATTGCATTCGCCAACAAGGATGCACTCAAGGGGCGCTTCATGGATACCACTCGCTCCGACTTTCAATTGGCGCTCGATATCTCTGCATACTCTTTTATCGCCTGTGCTCAGCGGGCGGCGAAGTTGATGCCGGAGGGAGGTAGTATGGTCACCATGTCCTACCTTGGAGCAGTACGTGCCGTTCCGAATTACAATGTTATGGGCGTGGCCAAGGCGGCACTGGAGGCCTCGACCCGTTATCTGGCTCAGGACCTCGGTCCGGACGGTATTCGTGTCAATGCGCTTTCTGCCGGACCGATCCGTACCCTGGCCGCTTCCGGTGTCGGTGATTTCCGTAACCTGATGGCCAAGAGCGCACGTGGAGCGTTACTCAAACGTAATGTGTCACAGGATGAAGTGGGCAATGCCACTGCATATCTTCTGTCCGACTGGGCCTCCGGTGTGACCGGCGAAGTACACTATGTTGATGCCGGTTTCCATATTGGTGCCGGTGATCCCGGTGAAGATGAGGCATGAGCGGTAGCAGCTTCGGAGATATCTTTCGGGTAGCAACGGCTGGTGAATCGCACGGGGCGGCACTGGTAGCTATCGTTGAGGGTTGTCCTGCCGGAGTGGAGCTTGGTGAGGCGGATATCCAGCCCGATCTGGATCGGCGTAAACCCGGCCAGTCCAGGTACACTACCCAGCGAAAAGAGGATGATATCGTTGAAATTCTCTCGGGTGTTTTTGAAGGAAAAACCACCGGTTGTCCCATCGCATTACTGATACGTAATACGGATCAACGCAGTAAAGATTACTCTGATATTAAAGATAAGTTTCGTCCGGGCCACGCCGACTTTACCTACTTTGAGAAGTATGGTTTGCGCGACTATCGCGGTGGCGGGCGTTCTTCCGCTCGCGAGACAGCCGTGCGTGTCGCTGCCGGAGCGGTTGCCCGCAAGATGTTGGCCTCATGTGGTATCTCGATCATTGGCTGGGTCGATCAGATCGGGCCGGTGAAGATCGACACATCGCGTTTTGATAAGCGTGAAATTGGCAATAACCCATTCTTCTGTCCCGATGCCGAGGCAGCGAAATCTATGGCCGGGTTTATGGATGAGTTGCGTAAAGATGGCGACTCTATCGGTGCGGCGGTATCGGTTGAGGCACATGGCATGATTCCCGGATTGGGTGAGCCGGTTTTTGATCGGCTGGATGCCGATATTGCCAAGGCGATGATGTCGATTCCTGCTGTGAAAGGGGTTGAGATTGGAGATGGATTTACCTGTGTCGAGGCTAAAGGCTCCGAATTTGGAGATGCCATGCGCAGAGAAGGATTTGCCAGCAATCACGCCGGTGGAGTCCTGGGTGGCATATCCAATGGTGATACCATTCGTGCGCGTATCGCTCTGAAACCGACTTCATCCATTCTCAAATCGCGCCCGACGGTCGATGTTCACGGCAATGAAACTGAAATTATCACCAAGGGCAGGCATGATCCCTGTGTAGGCATTCGCGCTGTGCCGATTGCCGAAGCGATGCTGGCGCTGGTGCTGGCCGATCATCTGCTCCGTCATCGTTCAAGCAGGATTTAATCAGGTCTTATTCAGGCTCGCTGTTCAGTTGGCCGGAGGTTCGTCACTCCATTCGTCGGCAGGCGAGTCGCTCCACTCATCATCGTCGCTCCAGCCATCATTACCATTCGGCTCTTGGGTTGGAGGGTGGCCATCATAGATCAGATATTCACGATTCTGTCGCCATGCTTCACGTGTAAAGACGTAGGGGTCGAGAGCAAGGTCATCGCGCATGTCTGAAGCATCCAGCAGTTGGGCACGCTTCTCTACAAACTTTAGTACCGTGAATGGAATGGTTATTTCCGGGGCCAGTACGAACGATGCCCAGAAAAGTCCGTCTGTTGCAGTGGAGGTAATAAAGTCGGGTGTTTTACGAACTGAATTGGGACCCATCACAGGATAGACAATGTATGCACCCTGCGGAACACCCCATACGGCGAGTGTCTGGCCGAGGTCTTCATTATGTTTTTTCAGGCCGACTTTCGAAGCGACATCGACCAGTCCGACAACACCAACGCTTGAATTGATGATAAATCGAAAGAGGTCTTCCACCCCCTGGTGCCCTTTCCCCTGCAGGAAAGTGTTCAGAACCGTATTGGGATAGGTGAGATTATCATAGAAGTTTGAAATGCCTTTCCGCATTTTTGGATCGCTGCCTTCCATGTAGCCTTCGGCCATAGGTTTCAATGTGTACCGATCCAGAGTGTCGTTGAAGACCTCCGTACCCCTGTTCAGTTGTTCCAGCGGGTCGCGATTGTTTTCCACGGTGGCACAGCCGGACAGCAGCAGAAGAGCTGTTAGCATAGTAAGAGAAGTTGTCCGTACAGATGCAGCCTTGAAATTCATGGCGGGCATTATAGACGAGATTTCGGAACTGACTATGGGCAAGGATTGGGTTGTGTAATGTGAATGGCTTCGATGCTCTCCAGAAGCTCATCGGAGAGAGCGATGTCGATACTTCCGATGTTCTCTTTTAACTGTTTCATGCTTGTAGCACCAATAATGTTCGCTGTTACAAAGGACTTGCCGTTTACGAACGCCAGCGCCATTTGGGCAGGCGTTATTCCACTCTCATGTGCCAGTTCGACATATCTTCGCGTTGCATTAACGCCCTCGGGATTGGAGTAGCGTGAGTAGCGATCCGAGAAGAGGGTGAGTCTGCTCCCTTGTGGCAGAGCTCCATCGACATATTTCCCGGAGAGTGTACCGAATGCCAGTGGCGAATAGGCCAGCAACCCTACCTGTTCACGATGGGCGATTTCAGCCAGCCCCACCTCAAAGCTGCGGTTAAGAAGGTTGTAGGGGTTCTGAATGGATGCGATACGGGGAAGATCGTATGTTTCGGCAAGTTTCAGGTATTGCATGGTGCCCCATGGCGTTTCGTTGGAGATACCGATATGCCGTACTTTCCCTTGTGTGACCAGTTCATTAAGAGCTGCGAGTGTCTCTTCAATTGGAGTCGACGCCTCATTATCAACTGCTTCATAACCAAGCTTGCCGAAGTAATTGGTATTGCGATCCGGCCAGTGCACCTGATAGAGGTCGATGTAATCGGTTTGTAGTCGTTTCAGGCTTCCTTCGATGGCGGTAAAGATGTTCGTGCGATCCGGTTTCGATTTCCCTCCACGGATATGCGGGCACCAGTCGGTCGGGCCGCATACCTTGCTGGCCAGTACAATCTCGTCGCGTTTGCCGGACCTCTTTAACCAGTTGCCGATGATGGTTTCGGTGGCACCGTAGGTTTTGGCTTCCGGAGGTACGGCATAGAGCTCGGCGGTATCGATGAAGTTGATGCCTTGATCGAGTGCGTAGTCGATCTGGGCGAACGCTTCAGCCTCTGTATTCTGTTTGCCCCATGTCATGCTGCCAAGGCAGATGGCACTGACATCGATATTCGTGGTTCCCAGTTTTCGATATTGCATGTGTCGATATTGTATAACGTTGTGACCTGTGACAACTACAGCGAAATAATTTCACCTGTAAAATGCTGCAGGTGAGGCTATTCTCACGAATGTGTTCAGTGATACTATATATGAAATGGACACAACTGGAGGTTGATGATGATCCGAAACCTGATGATTAAAATGATGGCAATTCTATTTTTGACCGGTTTTTCTGTAACACCAGTTATGGCTGATTCAGATAAACATGATCGCGATCACCGTTATTCGAAACATGATGGCCATGACAAGGATAAGAAAAAGTATACGCGGGAAGATGAAAGGAAGGTAGAAGCTCGTGAAAAGAAGCACGAGGATCACAACAAGAACCCTGACAGGTACTGATCTTCGATAAAAAAAAGCGCCCCGATCAGGGCGCTTTTTTTTGTCCGGAAAATTCGGCTAAGCTATAAATAGTAGGATAACCCCGGAGACTATGATGGCGAAAAATGTTCAGATTTATGAAAGCGAAAAGATTACGATTCATTTCGATCCGAATCGTTGTATGCATGCCGGGAAATGTGTGCAGGAGCTTCCTGATGTATTTGATGTGAATCGACGTCCCTGGGTGATGCCGGATGCAGCCGATACCAATGTTTTGGCCGCTGTGATACTGACCTGTCCGTCTGGGGCTCTGACCTATGAAATGAATGGTATCGAGCATTGTGGGAAAAAGCCTGCGGTTAATACTATTACCGTCATGCCCGATGGCGCGCTATACATTCATGCGGAGATGGGCATCAATGGCGAAACGCAACCGACCTGCCGTGCTGCACTATGTCGCTGCGGCAAAACATCGAAACCACCTTACTGTGACAACAGCCATAAGGCGGCGGGATTTCGTCATGATGCACGAAACATGCACGGCAACATCGAAGATGTAGCATGCAATGGAAAGCTGGAGTTAATCGACATCCAGGACGGGCCGCTGATGGTGAAGGGCGGTTGCGAGGTGCGAGATATCAAAGGGGAGCTGGTCGCACGAGGTGAAGAGCTCTTCTTATGTCGCTGTGGTGCTTCGGAGAATAAACCATTCTGCGACGGCAGTCATAACAAGGTTCATTTCAGGTCGGATTAATTAATACGGGATGCGGGCACATGCCCTTACCCTCTAACTCATCACGAACAGTGCAAAAGAGATGATGTAGAAGATTACCATCAAAACCGATGGCAGAGGTTTCGAGAAGCCTTCGGCCAGCTTCATCGAGGTGGTTCCGGCTACTTCGAATACAATCGCGCAAACAAGATAGATCCAGTGCATACAAGCCTCTTTACTTCGGTGTGATCATCTCCAGCAATTCGTCAGGTGTCAGGGTTCGATAATCACCCGGTTCCAGCCCGGTCGATGCCAGCGACAGATTGCCGATGTGGGTGCGGGTCAGTTCGTTCACATGGTTGCCGACAGCGGCGAACATTCTGCGCACCTGATGGTAGCGCCCTTCGTGTAGTACCAGCGAGGCGTACGTTTCGTCGATCACTGTCAGCTCGGCAGGCAGGCAGGGTTTATCGTCATCCTCCAACATCAGCGTGCCGCTGGCGAAGAGATCAACCTCGTTACCCCGAAGCGGACGGTCGAGCGTTACCGCGTAAGTTTTGGAGATGTGATGCTTCGGACTGGTGAGGTGGTGATTGAGCTGACCGTCGTCGGTCAGGATCAACAGGCCTGCGGTCTCCTTATCCAATCGTCCGACACTGGAGAACGCAGGCTTGCGATACTGCCACTGCTCGGGCAGGTCGTCGTAGATCAGGATGCCCTCCTCCTTGTGCGAGCAGACCCGCCCCAGCGGCTTATGGTAGATGATGGTTAATCCTTCGGGGTGATCGAGAGACTCTCCGTCAAAGAGTACTTTTAACGGATCGACCTTCTCCGAAGCTGATTTGATCGGTTTACCATCATGTTCGACCAGCCCCTGCTTGACCCAGCGCTGCACATCCTTGCGTGAGCCGTAGGCAAGGTTGGAGAGTAGTTTGTCGAGTCGTTCCATTTTAGTTGCCATAATCATTTGCCATGCTCATTCACCAAAGATGGTCCATCCTTCCAACTCGTCTTCTTCCGTCTTGCGAGCGCGCTCGGTTCGTTGTCCGCCCTTGGTTGCTTCAATCACCTTAAACCCATCGGCCTGAATGATGGTGTTGTGTCGCATCAGCATACGATCCAGTACCGCCTCATAGGGCAGTTTGCGATTGGCGACCATGTAGAGCTTGCCGTTTCTCTTCAACGACTTACAGCCGTTAGCGATAATGGTTTGACCCAGATCGATATCGCGTGCCTGCCCTGTATGGAATGGGGGATTGCAGACAATCCAGTCCAGCTTTAAGGGTAGTGGATCGGTCGTCGCATCAAGCCAGTGGGGCTGCACTTTCTCCTTCCATTTTTCGCCGTTCGTTTCAGCACAGTCCAGAGCCAATTGGTCGGCTTCGACCATGTAGAGCGATTCGATGTTGGGGTTGTTCTCCAGCAGATGAACGGAGAGAAGGCCATAACCGCAGCAGAGATCCATGCCTGTGCCTGTCAGTGAGTCGGGAAGATGGTTCAAAAGCAGTGTCGAACCGATGTCTGGTCGATCCCAGCTGAACAGTCCCGGCTGTGAAACAAGGCCGTGACTCTCAATAGTTGCGGGCGCGGCATCCTTAATCCACTGGGCAGCAAGCTCATGGTTGAGTGCAACACTCTTTCTGGCCGAGAAGATGCGGCATTTCGATTTGGAGGATGAACTGGCACCACCAGCCAATGTTTTCAGTGCCGACTCATAGCTCTTCGCGCCGTGATTGTTGGCACAGGCGCTGATCAACTTGCCGCCATCAGCGAGTTTGAGCATCGCTTCGGCCATCCAGCCGAGCGTCTGCTGTTTGTTTTTCGATGGCAGCAACAGAATAAGGTCAAACTCGTCCGTAAGTGTTTTGGAACTCTTCAATCCGAGCCGTAACAGTTCATCATACTCGGGTTTGAAGTGTTGAAGCAGAGTCATCTCGCCGCACTGTTTGCCGATCTCTTTGAGCAGCGGATCGGCATGGGCATTGACCACAGCGATACGGAGATCGCTGCTTATGCTGTCGATCGCCGACTGGTAGAGAAGGGTAGCAGGCATGGCCTGAAGTTTCAGATTACTTTTTACCGGAACTGCCGAATCCACCTTCACCGCGTGCAGTCTCAGAGAGTTCGGTCACAGTCTCGAACTGCGCCTGTACGAACGGGGCGATGATCATCTGGGCGATGCGGTCACCGCGCTGGATGTGGAATGGCTGTTTACCATGATTGATCAGGATCACGCCTACCTCGCCGCGGTAGTCGGCATCGATGGTGCCGGGAGTGTTGAGCACGGTGACGCCATGCTTGAGCGCGAGGCCGGAGCGGGGGCGCACCTGCGCCTCGTAGTTGTCCGGCAGTGCCATGGCAAAACCTGTCGGGATCAGGGCATGTTCGCCCGGCTCGATCACCTTGTCGGCATCGATGGCGGCGCGAAGATCGGCTCCGGCAGCGTGCAGGGTGGCGTAGAAGGGGAGGTCGAGCCCTTCGCCATGCGGTAGTCGTTTGATCTCTACGGTTGGCCCATTGGTTGAATTCTCGCTCATTTCTGTAACTCCATAATCTTTTCAATGATCTTTTCGGCTAACTTCGCTTTCGGCATAGCCTCAATCTGTTCTTCGGCAGTTGGACTGACCCACCAGCCAGCTGCATGGTCGCTACCCATGTTGCTGACATCATTGGCAACGATGGCATCGACACCCTTGCGGGCCAGTTTCTCTTTCGCGTGGTCAACATGATCGGTCGATTCGGCAGCGAAAGCGATCACCCATTTTGGCCTCTTATCCATGCCAGCAATGGCGGCGACAATGTCGGGATTGGCAGTTAGCTCAACCTGCATGGCGGTGGTGTCGCCACGTTTCAATTTGTTCTCTGTCGGTTCCTTAAAGGCAAAATCGCTTATAGCCGCCGTAGCGATGAAAACACCTGTGTTCTCTGCCTGCTGTCGGCACGCCTCAAGCATATCGGCGGCAGACTCGACACTGATACGCTCAACCCTGTGGCTGCCCGCCGGGGTGCCGGGGCCTGCGATCAGGGTCACCTTAGCGCCATAGGCAGAGGCTACATCGGCCAGTCTGCTTCCGAGTGTACCGGTGGCGCGGTTGGTCAGGAGGCGGACGGCATCCCACGGCTCCCGTGTCGGCCCGGCATTGATGATCCAGTGTTGACCCGAGAGCGACTGTTTAACCAGTAACGGCAGCAGAGCATCGGCGATGGTTTCAGGTTCGTTCAAACGTCCGGCACCTGTCTCGCCGCAGGCCAGCTCTCCTTCGGCAGGGCCGGAGAAGTGAACGCCGCGGGAGCGTAGCGTTTCAATATTCTGCTGTGTGGCACGGCTCTCCCACATGGAGTGGTTCATCGCCGGAGCGATCAATACAGGTTTTTCATTCACCTGCATGATGGTGGTGAGCAGGTCATCGGCAATACCGTAAGCCAGCTTGGTGATCAGGTTGGCCGTGGCTGGAGCGATGATCACAGCATCGGCCCAGCGTGCCAGTTGGATATGTCCCATGGTTCGTTCACCAGTCAGATCGAAGAGTTCGGTATGTGCCTCTTCGCCGGTTAGCGCCTCGAAGGTGAGCGGGGTGACGAACTCGCAGGCTGACTTGGTCATCACGCAGCGAACCTCTGCCCCCTGCCTGATCAGCAGGCGTACCAGTTCTGCGACACGGTAGACAGCAATGCCGCCACCGATACCGATCAGAATACGCTTGCCTGACATCAATCCATGCGGCGTTGCGTGTCGTTCATTTGGCGCTGCCAAACTTCACTCTCCTCTTTTCCACAAAAGGGGCCTGGCCTGAATTGCGTCAGCCAAACGATTGATAGGTTCGTTCATGAGCTCTGAAGCTCCTTGAGTGTCGCAAGCACCTCTTCGACATGCCCTTTCACCTTCACGCCGCGCCATGCGTAGGCGACATCGCCTTCGGGATTGATGATGAAGGTGGAGCGCTCCACACCCATATATTCGCGGCCATAGTTCTTTTTCAACTGCATCACGTCGAAAGCCTTGCAGAGCGTTTCATCTTTATCGGAGATCAGCGGGAAATTGAGCGATTGTTTGGCGGTGAAGTTGGCATGCGATTTCATTGAATCACGGCTGACACCGATGATAGCGGCATCGGCAGCGGAGAAATCGGGCAGCGCATCGCGGAAGCCGCATGACTCGGTGGTGCAGCCTGGTGTACTGTCCTTCGGATAGAAGTAGAGAATGATCCATCTGCCTTTCAGGTCTGAGAGCTTCAGAGAGTCTTCCGGATTTTCTTCAGAGTAGGCGGGCAACTCGATATCGGGTGCTGCATCACCGGGGTTCAGTTTGTAGTCACTCATGCTCTGCTCCTTTCATGGGGCAATCATGAATGATAACTTCCCCAATTCAATCTTTGGTATTGTGTATGTGTCGCGTATATAAGGAGTGATGAATGCAGGTGGTGCTGGCGGAGCCTCGCGGTTTTTGTGCAGGGGTGGATCGGGCAATCGAAATCGTCGAGCGTGCACTCGAAGTGTATGGGGCTCCTGTCTATGTGCGCCATGAGATCGTACACAATAAATTCGTAGTCGAAGGGCTGAAGGACAAAGGCGCGATTTTCGTCAATGAAGTGGATGATGCGCCGGATGGTTCACTGCTGATCTTCTCCGCCCACGGGGTGAGTAAAGCGGTACGGGTTCGAGCCGAGGAGCGGGGGTTACGGATCATCGATGCCACCTGTCCGCTGGTGACCAAGGTGCATCTGGAGCTGCTGCGCCACTACCAGCGCGGTAATCAGGTGATCCTGATCGGCCATGCCGGACACCCCGAGGTGGAGGGAACGATGGGGCAGGCACCGGAGGGAGCCGTGCTGCTGGTATCCACGCCCGAAGATGTTGAAGCCGTTGAAGTAAATGATCCGGACAGACTCGCATTCGTGACCCAGACAACGCTGAGTGTGGATGATACAGCCGATGTGATCGATGCGTTGAAGCGACGTTTTCCCCATATCCAGGGGCCAAAACGCGAGGATATCTGCTATGCCACCAGCAACCGGCAGGCGGCGGTGAAAGAGCTCTCCGACAATTGCGACCTGATTCTTGTGATCGGTTCGAAAAACTCTTCCAACAGTAACCGTTTGCGCGAGGTGGCTGAACGAAAGGGGGCTACAGCCTACCTGATCGACGGACCTGGCGATATCAATCCGGCGTGGCTGGAGGGGCGGAAGGATATTGGCATTACAGCCGGAGCTTCAGCACCTGAGGTGTTGGTTCAGCAGGTGCTGGCGTATCTGCAGTCGGCAGGTTTTGATGATGTATGTGTCTCCAAAGTGGTTGAAGAGAACGTTACCTTCAGTATTCCGGAATCGTTGCGCTAAACTCTTACTTGTTCTTGAGGGCGGTGACACCGTCCCAGCTTTGTGGTGGCGGTTTTTTGATATAGTTCCTGTTGCGGGCATGCATCACTGCATAGAGTCCATTTTCCGGATACATCTTCATAAGCTCTTCAAACAACCTGTCTGCTTCATCGAACAGTCGCTGATGCATCAGGCTCCAGGCTTGCTCATAGGTCCGGTGAGGCTTCAGGTCGTTGTCGGTAATCTCATCGCGAGCAGCCAGAGGCTGGTAGAGGTCGACCGGCGTGGATCGGCCAACGACCTTGACCCGGTCAACGAAGGTGGCGGCTATCTCATCGCGCACTTCAAGATAGGTATCCTTACTCATCAGGATCGGTACGCGATACATTTTACAGACGCCTTCGAGGCGACTGGCCAGATTTACATTATCCCCCATCATCGTGTAATTCATGTGTGTGTCGGTACCCATATTGCCAACCACCATTGGCCCGACATTAACGCCAATCCTGATATGCACTTCCGGATACCCCTCTTTCGCCCATTCATGGCGGAGCGACACCAGCGCTTTCTGCTGTTCGAGTGCGGCCAGTACGCACTGTGTTGCGTGGTCGGGCATATCCAGCGGTGCACCGAAGAAGGCGATAACGGCGTCCCCTTCATATTTATCGATGGTGCCGCCATGTTCGAGGATGATATTACTCATGGCGGTGAGATAGATGTTAAGGAAGTGGACCAGCTCTTGTGGTGTCAGGTTCTCGGAAAAGGAGGAGAAGGAGGCGATATCCGAGAAAAAAGCGGTCATATGGCGCTCTTCACCACCAAGTTGCAGTGCTTCAGGGTGTTCGGTCAGATTCTCCACCACCTTAGGCGCCAGGTAGTGCGAGAAGGCATCGTGAATGAAGGCGCGTTTACGCGATTCGATCACATATTCGAGCAGGGTGATGGGAACGGTTGCCATCAGGATGCCGAGAATCAGGTAGGTCACCTTGAGCCAGATGGCGTAGGCGGAGAAGAGCCATGTGGCGATGAAGATGATCACGATCGGTATACCGAAAATGCTCAGGGTTTGAATAACAGCACCTCGGTGATGTACGAGGTAACCGGAGAGAAGACAGAGCACCAGAATGGAGAGCAGTTCAACGAGCTCCAGGTAACCGGGACGGTGAATCTCCTGATTATTGAGGATGTTTGAAATGGCAGCGGCATGTCCTTCCACGCCGGGAAAGACGGAATCGAATGGGCTGGGACGATAGTCGAATACACCGACAGCAGTCACACCGAACACAACAATACTGTTTTTGAAAATGGCCGGGTCAGCCGTTCCCTCTAAAATATCTGCAGCTGAGACATGCGGAAAGGTGAGCCCCGGGCCGTAATGGTTGAGCAGCATGTCACCCGTATGGTCGGTGCGAATCACCCGGTCACCGAGGCGAATCTCTTTTACACCGCCAATATCGATCTTTACAGATGCTTCGGGCCAGTCGAGATAGGTGCGCAAGGTTTGCATGACCATACTTGGGAAGATGTAGCCGTTGTATTCTGCGATAAGGGGAATACGACGAACCGTACCATCCGAATCAGGAAAAAAGTTGAAGAAACCGACCGAGTCAGCAGCCTGGGTGAATCGGGGAAGATTACCTTCGATAGCTGCAATCTTCGGAGCCATCTGAATGGCGTCATCGGAGATTTCGGTTGTCAGGGCTGAGGAGAGCATCAGCTTTGCCTGTTCATCGGCCCGTTTCAGAGCAACCTGTGGCGCATCGCTGCCCTTGGCATAGAAGAAATAACCTGGCACCAGATTACCGTGATGTTTCTCCAGTACAGCTTCGAGGATGGCATCAAGATCGCCTTCGTTCTCATGTTTCATCAACCAGCGGCTGACATCGTTGTCACTGTTGCCGGATTTTTTTAACAGGCGGACCGTCTCTTTAAGCGGATTGTTTTGGGCTTCGGAAAAGACAATATCGAAACCGATTGATTTAACGCCATATTCGCTGATAAGACGATCGACAATTTGTGCGATTTTGTCGCGAGACCATGGCCAGCGGCCAATTTTGGTGAGAGATTTATCATCGACTGCAACGATCACGATACGGTGGTCCGGTGTGATCGGGCCGCGGGTTTTAAATCGTGCATCCAGCGATTTCAACTCGATCTGTTCAATGAAGTCCGGCCGGATGATTGCCATGGAGAATGCCAGCAGCGACATCGTGATGATGAGCGGGTAGCCAAACCAGCTTTGATGTCGTTCGATAAACTCGGCAATGGGTTGTAGCACTCACCCTCCAGCAGGCATCTGATATTAAAATCGTCACCGGAGAGCGTAGCTACTAAATGGAAAAAAGTGAAGAAAGACAGCAGCTTCGCTGCGATAAGAACAATCGTTCCGTGTTACTGTAATAAGAGCAGAGGGTTAGTCTCTGCGGGTGCGCTCTTCCTGCTCCTGTTCGGTTTTACAGTCGATACAGAGAGTCGTTACAGGGCGGGCCTGAAGACGCTTTACACTGATATCTCCACCGCATGCCTCACACATGCCGAACTCACCATCTTTGATACGAAGCAGTGCCTGATCGATCTTCTTGATCAGTTTGCGTTCACGATCCTTGATGCGAAGATCGAAGTTACGGTCGGTTTCCATGCTGGCCTGATCGGTTGGGTCAGGGAAGGCACTCTGCTCCTGTTCATGCAGTGCGTGGATGTTTTCAGTCTGTCCCTCTGCAAGATCAGCGCGCCATTCGGTCAGCTGCTTTTCAAAGTCACCCAGTTGTTTTTTAGTCAGTGCCATCGCATGCCTCCAGAGCATGAAAATCTTTCAATGAGTATACCCCATTTTAATGGAAGGCGCGAACATTAGCGCCTAAGCATAAAAGTTCAATCAATTCCGATCTAAAAGCAACACCAGCTGGCGATGCCACCGAGCGGCCAGTTCATGCATGCTCGGCAGTTCCGGGGATAGTTCTGCAAGATTGATGATGCTTTTCCCTGTGCCGCACGGATTGATCGCCTTGAACCACTTCGGGGATACGGCGATGTTCAGTGCCATGCCGTGGTAGGCAACTCCATGCTGAATACGCAGGCCGATAGCAGCGATCTTTTGCTCATCTATCCAGACTCCCGGAAAATCGCTAATGCGGCCTGCTTCTACGTCCATAGATCGTAACAGTTCGATGCAGGACTCCTCCAGCAGCCGGACATAAGCGCGTGGTGAGATGTTACGTTTCTTCAGTTGAATGCAGGGATAGAGCATCAGTTGACCCGTACCGTGAAAGGTGGTTTCGCCTCCCCGGTCGGTATGCACCAGAGGGGCAGGGAGCTGCTCACTCTTCCGGTTGTCGATAGCGCGGCGGCCTGTGGTATAGACCGGCTCATGCTCGCAGGCCCAGACGATCTCATTCGCCTTATGGGCCGCGATCATTGTGGCTCGTTGCCTGAGCTGCTGCCAGACAGGCTCATAGGGCCGAACACCCAGCCACTCGAGTGAGATGGAACTGCTCACTCGAAATGGCAGATATAATCGAGCAGTTCAGTGATTTCGATATCAAACGAACTCTTTGCCGGCACATTGAAACTCTCTCCGCCGCTATACTCCTGCCAGTGAGACTGCCCGGCCAGACGAACGCGGCAGGCACCGCTCTGCAACTCCATCACTTCGGCAGCATCGGTGTTAAATGAGTAGCTTCCCGGCAGCATGATGCCGAGCGTGACAATTTTACCATCACTGGTGGTGACGGTTCGGCTGGTCACTTTGCCGCCGTCATAGATGTTGGCCTGCTTTTTTATCTCTGCATTTTTGAAACTCATGGTTGTCTCCGTGGTTAGTTTCGTTGTTGGGATCGTAGTCGGTTCATGGTTGGGCGGTGGATGGGGATGCATAGTATGCTTTCTTTTGCCTGCTTAAAAGCCTGTGATTTTTACCGATTCCAACTAATATCGCTGCATGAGCCAAAAGAGTGCCCATCAAAAAGGCTATGATAATATGGTCGTGCTCGCCTCCGGATCGCCGCGCAGGTTGCAACTATTGCAGGCGGCAGGTTTTGCTGTGGAGGTGATGCCGAGTCATATCGATGAGTCACCGTTTCCCGGTGAAGAGGTGCACGCCATGGTCTCTCGCCTCTGCCGCATGAAGGCCGAGGCATGCCCTGTGGACGATCGCCCTGTGATTGCAGCCGATACACTGGTGGCGCTGGATGGTGAAGCGCTGGGTCAGCCGGAGGATATGGAGGCGGCAGGAAGGATGATTCGCCGACTCTCCGGCAGGGTGCATCAGGTCTTCACTGCTGTCTGTGCCCGGCTTGGTGAGAGTATGGTCAATGGCACGATCTCCACCTCTGTTCGCTTTCGTGATATCGATGAGGATGAAATTGCTCTCTATCTCGAGCATAATGAGGTGCTGGATAAGGCTGGGGCCTATGCCGTTCAGGCCGGGGCATCCGGTTTTGTCGTCGCCATCGATGGGCCGATGGACAACGTGATCGGCCTGCCGGTCGGTTTGACAAAGGAGCTGTTGTTGAAAGTTGAGGAGATAAGGAGATGAGTGCCGAACTGCTGGTGAATGTCGCACCGTTCGAAACGCGTATCGCCCGTGTCGAGGATGGACAGGCTGAAGAGCTCTATATCGAGCGCGAGCATGAGCGCGGCCTCAAGGGCAACATCTATAAGGGCAAGGTTCAGCGGGTTCTTCCCGGTATTCAGGCCGCCTTTGTCGATATCGGTATGGAGAAGGCGGGTTTTCTCTACGCCGGTGATGTGGCCGTACCCGAATCGAAAGAGGCGGAGCTGGCGGTTGCCGAAGAGGTGGAGAATGCCCCCGAAGATGAGGTGGAGAGCGATGTTGAGCAGGATGAGCCGCAGCGCCCGACCATTCCTCCTATCTCGACACTGCTGAAAGATAATCAGGAGCTTCTGGTTCAGGTATCCAAAGATCCGATTGCATCGAAAGGGCCGAGGCTTACCAGTGTGTTGAGTCTGGCAGGACGCTATCTCGTCTACCTGCCCACTGTCGATCATGTCGGTATCGCTCGCAGGCTGGAAGATATGGAGGAGCGCGAACGCCTGCTCGCCATCGGTCATGCGATCAAGCCGAATGGCGGGGGGCTGATCATTCGTACCGTGGCCGAGGGACACACCCAGGAGGAGTTGAAGCAGGACCTCAATTTTCTGATTAAGCTCTGGAGCGATGTCGATAAACGTAGCAGGAATGCAGCGTCCGGCTCGATGATCTACACCGATCTCAACCTCTATCTGCGCGTTATGCGCGATTATGTCGATGATGAGGTGGAGAAGATTCATGTCGATTCGCGTGAGGCCTACCAGAGCATGAAACGCTTTGCCAAACACTTCATGCCGGAAGTGGCACGGCGCCTCTACTACTATCCGGGTGAACGGCCGATCTTCGATGTTTACGGTGTTGAGGAGGAGATCAATCGTGCTCTTGAACGCAAAGTGCCGCTCAAGTCCGGTGGCCATATCGTGATCGAACAGACCGAAGCACTGGTGGCGATCGATGTGAACTCCGGCTCGTTCGTGGCATCAAGAAACATGGAGGAGACCGGTTTCAAGACCAATCTCGAGGCGGTGCGCGAAATCGTGCATCAGCTCAGGTTACGCAATCTCGGTGGCATTATCGTGGTCGATTTTATCGATATGCAGGAGGAGGAGAACAAGGCGAAGTTGCTGGAGGTGCTTGAGGAGGCGCTCAAGCGTGATAAATCAAAAACGAACATTGCCCTCTTCTCATCGCTCGGGTTGGTGGAGATGACGCGTAAACGTACGCGCGACTCACTGGAGCGAGCCTTGCAGGAGGGGTGTGAGAGATGCCATAGCACGGGTCATGTGAAGAGTCTGGTCACCATCTGTTACCAGCTCTTCCGTGAAATTGTGGCCGAGGCACGTGCCTATCCGTGTGAGAAGCTGACGGTGATTGCCCACCCCAGCCTGATCGACCTGCTGCTCGGTGAAGAGAGCGAGGATGTGGCGGCGCTGGAGCATTTCCTTAAAAAGGAGATCAGTTTTAAAAGCGACCCTAAGCTATCCCCCGAACACTACGAAATAGCTTTGCAGTAAGCACAAGGATGCCACTCTTCGTTGCTCGTCACTTATTTACATGCAAGTAAACTGTGTTTCTCGCGTCTTGATTGGCACCCTTGTGCTTACTGCAAATCAGGATTTCCAGTAAGTAATAATGTTTAATCCCTTAATGCTCTACGTTCACATTCCCTATTGCGTACATAAGTGCCACTACTGCGATTTCAATTCGCATGCACGAAGAATCGTCGACTGGGAGCGGTATGGCGAAGCGCTGTTAACGGAGCTCGTCTGCTGGTCAAAACAGCCATGGTTCAAGGGGAGGGAGCTGCAATCGATCTTCTTCGGTGGCGGTACCCCCTCCCTTGCATCGGCAGGGTTGATCAAGGATGTCATTGATGCAGCGAAAGAGCGCTTTCGCCCTTATGCAAACAACGGGGATGGCATCGAAATTTCACTGGAGGCCAATCCCGGCACTTTCGATAGCGTGAACTTCAGGGCGTTCAGGGAGGCGGGAGTCAACCGTCTCTCCATCGGTGTACAGAGTTTCGATGACAGGGAACTCAAATGGCTGGAACGTATCCACAGTGGCGAAGAGGCAGTTGCCGCCCTTAAGGTCGGAAGGGCGGCGGGGTTCACCAACATCAATCTCGATCTGATCTATGGTCTTCCAGACCAGACGATCGACGGCTGGATGGAGAGCCTGAATCGTGCTATCGAGCTGAACCCCGAGCACCTCTCCTGTTATCAATTGACTGTTGAGCCGCACACCAAATTAGCATCTGAAATTGACAGGGTTTCCGACAAGCTGCCGGACGATGAACTGGCGCTGGAGTTCTTCTATCGAACCCGTGAGCGGTTGGCCGAGGCGGGTTTCGATGCCTACGAGATTTCCAACTTCGCCAAACCGGGATTCGGGTGCCGCCACAACGACGGCTACTGGCTTTACCGTGATTACGTCGGCATCGGCGCCGGCGCATCGGGGAAATGGGACCACTCGGGAACAAACGATGACGGTGGCGTCACCCGCTACACGAACATCAGAAACCCGGAGAAGTACATCGAGGCCGCCCTAAGCACAGGAAGGGCGGTCAATAGCGATGAAAGATTGCCAAAAGGGACGGCCGAAGCCGAAGCGCTGTGGCAGGGGCTGCGCCGAACCGAAGGCATCAGCAACCGATGGTATGCAGACCGTTTTGGTTCCGACATTCAAACCCGTTTCGGCAGCGAACTGACCCCGTGGCTGGCTCAAGAGAAGTTAGCCTGGGAAGGCGACTACCTACACCTGACCGACAAAGGACTACCCTTTGCCGATTCCGTTGCCGAAGAGCTTTTTTAACCTAAAAGGGCTCTGACCCCTTTAACTTTCTTGGGATTTGGTTTTTAATAAATAAACTGTATTTACCCATTGGAGGGAATCATGAGATTGATGAAGTTTTTAGCCACTGTACTTGTGCTGGGTTTGTTGTCGGGTTGCTACAGTACAGGACATAATTTTAAGCGCCCTGATTTTACGCGTATAAAAATTAATAAAACGACAATGGGTGAGATTGTTGCTAGTGGTGAAAAGCCAGACTCTGTTTCACGAACCGAGAGAAATGGTAAGCGAATTGAACGTATCCAATATGCCTATTTTACAGCTGAGGGGTTTGCTACAGGAGGTGGCCCTGTTGGACATGCTGCTTCGTTTTATTTCTCAGATGGAATCCTTATAGGGTATTTATATACCAGTAGTTTTTCTGATACCTCGACTGATTTTGATATTGAAAAAAGCATTTTGATTAAAAAAGGGAAAAGTACTCGTCACGATATTGAAGAAATATTTGGGCCGCCAGTTGGCGAAATGGTTTTCCCGTTAATTGATGAGAAAAAAGGCAGCCAAATTACGTATCGGTTTGTTGGGAGTACGGGGGTAGCTGGTTCAAACGGTATTATTTCCAAAGAATTGACTATTAAGCTGAATGAAAATGGGACTGTGGCAGATTTCAGAAAGTCAGTCGAAAAAGATTAGATATAAATTACTCGGTGTGAGGTTTGGATTCAGGTAAGAGCCCGGAAACAAATGCTTCTGCATCGAAGGGCATCAGGCCTTCCAGTGTTTCGCCGACGCCTACGTAGCGGATGGGGAGGCCGAACTTGTCGGCCAGCTGGAGGACGATGCCGCCCTTGGCGGAGCCGTCGAGCTTGGTGACGATGAGGCCGGTGGTGCCTGCCGTTTCGCGGAACTTCTCCACCTGCACCACGGCATTCTGGCCGGTGCCACCATCGACCACCTGCCAAACCTCATGCGGTGCATCGGGGTAAGCCTTGGTGATGACACGGCGAACCTTGGCCAGTTCATCCATCAGGCCCTTGTCGGTCTGCACCCGTCCGGCGGTATCCACAATAATCACGTCATAACCACGGGCCACACCACTCTGTACCGTATCGAAGGCGACGGCTGCCGGATCGGCGCCCTCATGCTGGCGCACCATCTCGGCACCTGCACGCTCTACCCAGACAGCCAGCTGATCGACCGCTGCAGCTCGGAAGGTATCGGCAGCGCCGACCAGCACCTTCTTACCTTCACTGGCAAACATCATCGCCAGCTTGCCGATGGTGGTGGTTTTGCCGGTGCCGTTGACACCAACGACAAGCAACACGAACGGGCCGGAGGCGGGATAAGCAATCGGTTTCGGATTTTCCAGCTTCGAGATCATCGCAGTTTTCAATGCTGCCAACGGGGTTTTGCGCTCTTTGCGTGCCGCCTCAATAAGCTCTACCGAAAGGACTGCGCCGCAATCGGCCATGATCAGGCCATCTTCCACATCCATCCAGTCCGAATCGGACATCGGCTTCTCGCTCTCCACCGGCAGGGTGGCGGCGAGGTTGTCACGACTACGAGTCAGACCTTTAGTCAGTCTTGAGAAAAAAGATGCCACTGGGAACTCCTGAAACAAAAACGGCCGATGGATAAATCCACCGGCCGGTTATGCTGTTGCCTCCACTTCGAGAGGTCAAATGTAGCTTTGAGCCGCAGTCCATGGACGGACTGCAAATAAACGGTTGTTGCCGTCATGCCAGCGGCACCCCAGAGTGGCTTCTCTTGTGCAAGCACAATTCACCTTCAAGCTGGCATCCATGGATTCCGGGTCGAAACTAAGTTTTGCCCGGAATGACGATATAACCCAAGGCGGATGGAATTTCCGCCAGCACAAACAGAGCAACTACGCTTTGAGGAATGCCTTACACTCCTTGATGCAGGCGGCACATGCGTCTGCACAATCTTTGCAGCTGGAGTGTTTCTTCTCATGTTTACGGCACTCCTTCTCGCAGTCGCCACACATCTTGATGGAGAGTTCGCACAGCTCTTTCATGCGATCGGAATCGAGCGCTACCAGCTTGGCATGGGCGGCACAGAAAGCGCCGGTCTCCAGCACCTTGCGGGCACAGTCGGCCATGGCGGTGTCACCAGCCTTGAACTCCATCAGGCAGTGGTTGATGCAGGCATCGCCTGTACGCATGCACTCGTGCAGGGCAGCGATCATTTTCGCATGTTTGCTGCCGGTGTGCTGGCTGTGATCCATGTGCATATGCTCGCCTGCAAAGGCGTTGCCGGCCAGCAGTGAGGTGGCCAGAGCGCCTGCGCCGAGGGTTCCGGCTCCGACCAGCAGATCGCGACGTTCGCTTGAGATTGTTTCGTTTTTCATCTTTCCCTCCTTAGTGATGCATGCCATGCATGTCATGGCCGCTATGATCGGATGAGTTGTCGGACTTCTTGTGAGATGAGTGATCCATACCGCTGCGCACATCGCGAACCTCAGCATGCACCATGATAGATGCCCCATCCGAAGTTTGCAGTGTTAGCATGACATGAGCGCCGGTTTTCAACGATCCGGTCAGGCCGGTCAGCATCAGGTGGTTGCCGCCCGGACTGAAGCGGATACCGCCATGAGCCGGAATGATCACCTCCTCCATCTTCTGCATATGCATCATACCATCTTTCATCTCCATGGAGTGAAATTCGGGATGGGTGGCTGCGCTTGTTTTGATGCCGGTAATCTCGACATCCTTGTCGCCGCTGTTTTTAATGGTCATGTAGGCGGCAGCGGTATCGGCGACCGGAGGTGGCAGGCGAACCCACGCCTCTTCGACCATGATTTCGGCCATTGCCTGCATCGGCACAAGCAGAAGCAGAGAGATCAGAATCGTTATTCGTTTCATATTATTCTCCTGGGTTGGGAAGGAGAGAGCCTAAGCGGCTCTCCCCCCTTTTTAAATACACTGTCGCGGTGTAATCCTTACACCGTTTTTTACGCTTTTTAGAAACGGTATGTCGCACGCAGGAAGAACCAGTTGTCGGTCACCTGCTGGATGCCGTTGGTATTCTGATGAACCGGGATGCGGTATTCACCACTGACGATGAAGCCAGGTGTGACCAGCCACTGGAAGCCCGGTGAGATGAACATCGAGTTGATGCCGGTGTTGGCAACATTATCGATCATCGACATCATCGGATTCTGGTAGGCGACAAGACCGGAGGTGGCATCGATGGTGCCATCGGTGCTGTCTTTACCTGCCCATACACCGTTGAAATCGAGCTTCGCAGTGAACTGGGATGAGATACGGTATTTCGCGGAGAGGTCATAGTTCAGGCGATTGCCCACCTTGTAGCCCAGATCGTTCTTGGTGTTGCCCTGATACATGAGCGACGGGCTAAGGAACCAGAGGGCACCGCCATCTTCATGTTCGCCAAAGCCGAAAGTGCCGTTGGCCAGCAGAACACCGTCCCATGAGCCGGTGCCGGCCTGCATCATCATATGAACGAGACTGCCGCTTCCGTTACGCGATTTGTGCTTGCCGGTTGGGGCCTTGACACCCACACCGACTGAGAAGCGTTGACGGGTACGCATATCGGCATCCTTATAGATATCACGCAGGTAGATCAGCGAGGTGTCGCCGATGCCTTTGATGGTGTCCATGGTCATGTTGGAGTACATGATGGGGCTCATCGCCATCATCTTCATGCCCATGCGCATATCCATATCGTTGATGATATAAGGTACGCTCAGAACGAATGCATTATCCTCATCCATACGGTAGGAAATGTTGGTGCTGATCTTGCTCATTACCATTTTGGTCGGTACCGAGTACATGCCGGCTTTGCCTGCCAGTGCACTCTGAATCGCCTGATCCGGCGTCACTTTGGTGGTACCCTGAAGGATGGTTTTCATATTCATGGTGTCGTACTGCAATGTGGCGGCAAAACCGGTCGAACTGCCAACACCATCTACACCTGCTGCGATACAGCATGAGAGGCCGCATTCGCTTGCTGCCGCCTTGTTCGGTGCGGCCATAACCAGCGCTGCTGTCATCGCAACGCCCAAAAATTTCATTGTTTTCAAAATAACTCTCCTAAATTTAAAATCTGATCATTCATATGCATGCGCAGCATCCCGAACCGGGATCGGTTCAGATGGCATGCATCGTTATTCCGCCAGAAGCGGTCATAAAAATGTGGGGTTGATCAGACAGTCTTGGGAGGTGGTGGTGGATTGGCCAGTATGATTGATCGAGGTGCCGGGTAAGTCACCTGCTCGGCGCGAACGATCTGTTCATCTACATTAAACTGGTCGATGGCCGCGATATGCGGCGCCAGCAGATGCGGGAAACCGTCAGCACTACGGTGACATCCGCAACCGCACTCGATACGGCAGCTCTTCTCTGCTGCCGATAACTGGTTCTGATGCCTGTGCATCTCTTTCGGCTGTTCCATGTTGTGATCGGAATGCTTCGACATATCGCGGTGTATCATCGAGCCATGATGGCCGTTGTGAGCCATGCTCTGTCGCATCCCCATGCCGGGGCCGGTTTGCAGATGCGTATGCTCGTGTATGGCTGCTTTGACCGGATGACATGTATCGCACCCGGCATTAGCCTCTGCGGCGTGACAGATCGCTGCCTTGGGCAGTAGTGGCACGCTGGTTACGGAGACCAGAACTGCAATCATGAACAGGGATGTGATGCGGCGCATGGTGTGGAATCTATACAGGCGAAATGCCTTGTGGCAAGAAGTTGCACCTGTTGTAAGGGAGTGTAACGTTGTTCGACCACCTGCTAAAACATGTAATGTAAGGGGAACCTGAGATGACTTATCGGAATGTGAAAATCGGATTTATATTCATAGCAATGCTCTTTGCCGCACCTTCGTTGTTCGCTGCAGAGTATGAGTGGACGGATGTTCAGGGAGCGGCGAAGTCACTGGCCGATTACAAAGGTAAACCATTGCTACTACACTTCTGGGCCAGCTGGTGTCCGCCATGCCGTAAGGAGATGCCGGAGCTTGAGACGTGGAGCAGAGAACACCGGGATGTGAAACTGATTGTCGTGACACTTGATCGAGATATCGATGATGCAGTTGCATTTCTGGAGTCCAAGAATATCAGCTTCACAGCTTTGAAGGGTGATATGGGCCGTGCCCAGAGGCTGGGTGTGCGTGGATTACCAACAACCGTGGTTATTGGCGCCGATAGCTCGATTGTGAAGACACGCACAGGTGTTGTCGATTGGAACGGAGGTGAGGGAGCCTCTTTCCTGGCTGCGTTAAGTCCTGAAAGTTAAACGGAACCGGGAATCAAGAAGGGCGGGTTAATCGCTGGTAGGCCTCTGCCACGACGAGGCTAAAGCAGGCGAATGTAACGTACAGGGACGAGCCTCTTTTCCGTAGCTCTTTTTCGGTTTCGCGCACGGCGATGGCAGTTGCTCTCTCCAGCGGGAAGGCGTAGACCCCGGTTGAGATGGCGGGGAAGGCGATTGTTTCGATGTGATGCTCTTCAGCCAGTTGAAAACAGTTACGATAACATGAGGCGAGAAGTTCCTCTTCGCCCTCATGACCACCATGCCAATTATTTCCATTCCAGACAGGTCCAACCGTATGGATCACCCATTTTGCCGGGAGGTTATATCCTCCGGTGATTTTTGCTTCGCCAGTCTTGCAACCCTTCAGGGTACGGCACTCGGCCAGTAGTTCCGGCCCGGCTGCCCGATGGATGGCACCATCCA
The DNA here is from genome assembly GCA_050304695.1 of Mariprofundaceae bacterium. Classification (GTDB taxonomy): domain Bacteria; phylum Pseudomonadota; class Zetaproteobacteria; order Mariprofundales; family Mariprofundaceae; genus WSZY01. The sequence goes on along the minus strand of JBNLEB010000021.1, from coordinate 21,282 downwards.
CGCCGCCTCCGCCAAGCAGTGAGTTGTTGGCCGCATTGACAATAGCATCGACCGCGAGCGTGGTAATATCGCACTGTCTGACACTGATCCGGTTCTGAAGATTTTGTTCCATTTCGCTATTATAGGGAATTTGCACTTGCAGGGTGAGGAAGCATTCTCCACCATGGCGGCCACCAGTTCATAACGGGGGTAGATGATGCGATTATTACTATTTGTGTTGATGATGTTACCGGCCACACTCTACGCAGCGGACGATCCGAATGTAGCACCGAAGATTGCCGAGCAGATTCGTTCACAAAACAGTGATCTCAACATCCGTTCGATCCGACGTACTCCCATGTCCGGCCTTTATGAGATTATCATAGGTAATAATATCTTCTATGTTGATCGTACCGGGAAATATCTGGTCAATGGACATATGTTCGATACCACCAAAAAGAGCGATCTTACAGCGGCGCGACTGGAGGATATCAATCGTATCGACTGGAGTATTTTGCCGCTTGATAAGGCCATTGTTTCGGGCGATGCCGATGGTATGGAGATGGCCATCTTTACCGATCCGGACTGCCCATATTGCCGAAAACTTGAAGAGAACCTGAAGGGTGTGAAAGGACTGAAAATCTATACTTTCCTGATGCCACTGACCCAGCTGCATCCCGATGCGGCCCGAAAGTCTGAAGCTATCTGGTGTTCGAAGGATCGCCATGTGGCACTCACACAGGTGATGCTTGAGGGTAAACCGATCAAGGGTGGTGGATGCAAGACCCCGATTAACGATATCGCTATGCTTGCTGCCCGGCTCAATATTGGCGGTACACCCACCATTATTTCTCGCGACGGACGTAAAGTGAGTGGTGCGGTTCCTGCTGAGAAGTTAAAGGCCTGGCTGGCTGCCGGAAAATAGAACTGGTGTCTTCGGGCGCCTGCAACATTGAAATGTAACACCTCACGAGGAGACTATGCGCGAAGATCGAAAGGCGGATGAACTCCGTCCTGTTACCATTGATACCACATTCAACCGTTATGCCGAGGGTTCGGCTCTGATCAGCTTCGGGCATACACGCGTGCTCTGCACCGCCAGTGTGGAGGAGAAGCAGCCGCCCTTTCTCAGGGGTACGGAGCAGGGGTGGGTCACCTCCGAGTACGGCATGCTGCCGAGAGCTACACATACCCGTGGTGGTCGCGAAGCGGCACGCGGCAAGCAGGGTGGTCGTACGGTTGAAATTCAACGGCTGATCGGTCGCTCACTCAGAGCCGTGGTCGATCTCGACATGCTCGGCCCCCGCTCGATCAGTCTGGATTGCGATGTGCTGCAGGCCGATGGTGGTACACGTACTGCCGCCATTACCGGCGCATGGGTGGCATTGCGGAGAGCTGTTAACACGCTACTGGAGAACGGAATGCTGGAGTCCGATCCGGTTATCGGTCAGGTGGCGGCAGTCAGTTGCGGCTTTGTCGAGGGCCAGGGCCTGCTCGATCTGCAGTACTCCGAAGATTCCAATGCCCAGATGGATGCCAACTTCGTGATGACGCCTGATGGCGGTGTCATCGAGGTACAGGCAACTGCCGAGGATAAGCCACTGTCATGGGATCAGTTTATGGTATTAAAAGGACTGGCCGATAAAGGTATCGCCGACCTGGCGAAGCTACAGTTAGAAGCAGCCAACGCATAAACGCTATCCATCCCATGAAGATCGTTCTGGCTAGCAACAACGCCAAAAAGCGCAAAGAGCTGGCATCCATTCTTGCCGACCTCGGTATAGAGCTTGTTGCAGCCGATAAAACGTTATCTGTCGATGTGACGGAGGATGGCAAAACCTTTGCCGACAACGCACGTAAAAAGGCCGAAGCCTTTGCCGCTGCCAACAGGCTTCCGGCACTGGCCGATGATTCCGGTCTTTGTGTCGATGCGCTGGACGGTGCACCGGGTGTCTACTCCAGTCGTTATGCCGGTGAAAGTGCAGCGGACGCCGATAACAACAGCAAACTATTGCGTGAACTTGAAGGTGTTGAAAATCGATCTGCCCACTTTATCTGTTCACTCTGCCTTGCTTTTCCTGATGGCCGTTCAACGATCTCTGCCGAAGGAAAAACGGATGGTGCAATTCTCAAAGAGGCCGATGGAGAGCAGGGGTTCGGCTACGATCCGCTCTTCTTCTCCTTCGACCTCAAGAAGAGCTTTGCTTCAAGTACGCCTGAGGAGAAGGCGAGTGTTTCGCATCGCGGCAGGGCGTTGAAAATATTTGCCGAGAGGCTGAAAGCCGTTGTCTGATATTGTCTTCGACCCTGTCTGCTGCAGATGTCCGCGTTTGGCCGGATTCCTCGATGAGGTGAAAGCGAAATATCCGGACTACTTCGCTGCACCGGTTCCCGCTTTCGGTGATGTCAATCCTCGTCTTCTGATTGTCGGATTGGCTCCCGGTATGCATGGAGCTAATCGCACAGGGCGTCCTTTCACCGGTGACTATGCCGGCATACTGCTTTACAAAACGCTGTTCGAGCTTGGTTGCTCCAATATTCCGGGTACGGACGATCCGAACGATGGTCTTGAGTTGAGAGGTGTGCGTATCTCCAATGCGGTGAAATGCCTGCCGCCGCAAAACAAACCGGAGACCGCAGAGATCCGTGAGTGTAATCCGTTTCTGGCTGCAGAGATCGCCGGGCTTCCCGATGGCTGCAATTTGCTGGCACTCGGCTCGATTGCGCATCAGGCGGTGCTCCGGGCATACAATCTGAAGATCAGTAGTTTGAAATTCGGTCATGCAGCCGAACATGAGCTTCCGGATGGTCGGAAACTGTTTGATTCCTACCACTGTTCCCGTTACAACACTCAGACTAGGCGGTTGACTGAGGCTATGTTCAGAGAGGTACTGGCCAGAGCGGTCGGTTGGCCAGGATGAGAATGGTTTTGGTTATCCTTCCATGTACCAGGTAAAGCCACTCCCCGGGACTTCGCAACCAGCGAAAGAGTCGATCTCGTCGAGTTGCGAGACATCGATATGTGGTGCTTCTTCAGGGTTGTTACGAACAATCTGACCGAGCTCTTCTGTTACCAGCTCCAGCGCTGTCGTTTTAGCTGTGCTGCAATCTCTGGCTTCGATAAATCGTGTGGTGTAAAAACCGAGTCTCCGGGGCCTGTTGCCTCTCGCGGTTTTGTAACTGTTCCCCTCCACCACAACCTTATATTTTCTCATCCGTCTGCCGCCTTTATCACCGTAGAAGTTTATTGATAAATAACCTTTTTCTTAAAACGGTAAATTATGGACAACGACGGTTTCAGCACCATCGCGCGAAAGTGGTATCTGTAATATGATGTGTACGTCTAATTTATTTGGTCGAGATAGACGTCCATTTCCGGAATGGTAAGCATAGGAACAAGTTTATTGTTGGCTTCCGGCATCGGGTAATGGCCTAACTGGCCGGGATCAACCCATGCGTGGGGGGATTCACAGTTTAGCGATAATATGTCGGGGCAGTAGCAGATAAAGAAGAGAAAGTGTAGCTCGCGGTCATTATAGCTGTGCGATGCTTTGCCCAGATGTCGCCACAGTTTCCCGGATAGTCCGGTCTCCTCTTTCAGCTCGCGAACGGCTGTGTCCAGTGGCATCTCTTTACCTTCGACTTTGCCACCGGGAAACGACCAGAGTCCGCCCTGATGAACCTCTTCCGGACGTTTGAGTAGCAGTAGTTCTTTGTTGCTGTTAAAAGCGGCAACAAGTGCAATGACCTGCTCCTTCATAAGGAGAGACTCTTTGTTCTTTCTTGCATGCCCAAGAAAGAACCAAAGAAGGGCGCCCGCGGATATCTGTCATAATCCTCAGCAATGGTTCCAAAACGGGCACAAAATAAAACAGGAATTTTGCGCTTTATCCATTTTGGAATCATTGCTTCGGGACAGCTATAAGCGGGGATCAAAACCTTCCTGCACATGGATGTACGGCGAGGGAGTGAAACGAGCTCGTAAGCGAAGGCGGACATGTGCCGTCGAGAGCGTGGCAAGCAAAAGGCCTTCTGCCTTTTGCGGTTCAAATAACTACGTACGGTATTCCGCATTAATGGTGATGTACTCATGCGTCAGGTCGCCCGTCCAGACAGTTGCGGATGCGCTGCCCAGACCGAGATCAATGTGCAAGGTAAACTCATCTTTGGCAAACACAGCCATGCCATCTTCATCTTTGTAGTCCGGGTGCAGGTTACCGGAGGTCAGTATGACTACATCGTCTGCCTTCAAAGATACCTTGTCTGTATCGATGGCAACGCCCGAATTGCCGATGGCCGAGAGAATACGGCCCCAGTTGGCATCGCTTCCTGCAAATGCAGTCTTCACCAGAGGGGAGATGGCGATGGCGCGACCGACGGCTCTGGCATCGGCTTCACTGGCGGCACCAGTTACATCGATTTCGACAAATTTCGATACACCTTCGCCGTCGCGTACAATCAGCTGTGCCAGCTCGATGCAGAGATCGGTCAGCGCCTGTTCGAATGCAGCGGTATCGTCCATCGGTTCATGGCCAAGGCCGATGCCGCTGGAGAGAAGATAAAGGGTGTCATTGGTGGAAGTATCACCATCAACGCTGATGCAGTTGAACGAGCGATCCGCAGCACGCTTGAGCATTGGCTGCAGCTGTTCAGAGGTCAGTGGTGCATCGGTTGCGATAAAGGCCAGCATGGTGGCCATGTTAGGGTGGATCATGCCAGAGCCTTTGGCGATACCGGTAATGGTGTAGTCGCCCACTTTGGCGGTGGACCACTTGGCAAAGGTGTCCGTTGTTCTGATGGCATGTGCCGCCATCTCCCAGTGGTTTTCACTCAGGCTTTCGGAGGCCTCGTGCATGCCCGCCTGAATCCGCTCGATAGGGAAGGGGGTACCGATCACACCGGTGGAAGCGGACAGTACCTGGCTCCTATCCACATCGGCTGCAGTGGCTCCGGCCTGAATCAGCGCCTCGGACCACTGCATCTCCATCTCGCCGACACCGGCATTGGCATTACCGGCATTGGCAATGATGGCACGGATATCGGTCGCATGATCTGTTACGGTCTTTTCAGCCAGCTTTACACAGGCTGCACGAAAACGATTCTGTGTGAACACACCTGCTGCATGGCATGGCACATCGGAGACAATCAGCGTGACATCCTGACGTTTGCCTTTGAGCTCCGGTGATTTCACACCGCACGATGCCGTACCGACTTTGAAGCCGGGGACAGCTCTGGCAGCTCTTAGATGTGGTGCATTTACAGCCATGTTAGTTTACTCCGTCCTTTGCCATCCATGGTTTCATTCTTAAAATGTTGCGCAAGAGCGCGCTCTTGCGTAGCGGTTAAGGCGAAGGGCACGACTGCATGGATGCAGGAGGCAGAGCAATGCATGGAGCAGTTGCCGAGGAGCCCGAAGCCATATCAAACAATCAGCCCCTGCGACCATGACACTGTTTATACTTTTTGCCTGAACCGCACGGGCAGGGATCGTTACGCCCAACCTTCGGCTGTTCGCGTTTGTAGGTATGGCCAGGTTCAGCCTGCTCATCCTCTTCGCCACGACTGTAGGTAACATTCTCCGGCTGTTTCGGTGCTTGTTGTTCGATCGCTTCGGGTTGTTGTTCGATCTGAACGCTATGCAGGGTTACCATCGCCTCTTCACGAATTTTATCGATCATACCGGCAAAGAGTTCGAACGATTCGCGTTTGTACTCCTGTAGCGGCTGCTTCTGGGCATAGCCGCGCAGGCCGACACTCTGGCGCAGATGATCCATAGCCAGCAGATGCTCTTTCCAGTGATGGTCGAGCACATTGAGTATCAGCCACTTCTCGAAACCGCGCATCTGTCCGCTGCCGGTGATCTCCTCTTTCGCAGCAATATGCGCTTCAAGCGCCTCAACCATCTTCCCGGCCATGGAGTCGACATCCTGAATGTCGCAGGCATCGCGCCACGCTTCGACATCGGCTTCAAGTGTCAGTCCCTGTTTCAGTGCTTCGCGGTAGGTATCCATATCCCACTCTTCGGCATGGCCGGCCAGGAACTTGGCGGTGAACTGGGCGGCGTAGTCGCGACGCATATCCTCGATCACATCGCGTACGTCATCTGCTTCGAGCAGTTCACGGCGCTGGGAGTAAATCACATCGCGTTGCTGATTCATGACATCGTCATATTCGAGCAGTTGTTTACGAATATCGAAGTTACGACCCTCGACCTTCTTCTGCGAGTTTTCGATCGCCTTGGTCACCCATGGATGCTCGATCACTTCACCTTTTTCAAAGCCCATCTTGGTCAGCATCGCCTGCATCTTTTCACCGCCGAAGATACGCATCAGGTCATCTTCCATCGAGAGGTAGAATCGGGTGGAGCCCGGATCACCCTGACGACCGGCACGACCACGTAACTGGTTATCGATACGACGCGATTCGTGACGTTCAGTGCCGAGAATGTGGAGGCCTCCTGCAGTTGTCACCTCATCGTGCTCGACTTTGCAGGCGGTGCGAATCTCTTCGGCCTTGGCGGCACGTTCATTGTCCGAAAGCTTCTTCGGTAGTTGTGAGATCAGCATGTCGGGATTGCCGCCGAGCATAATATCGGTACCACGGCCTGCCATGTTGGTGGCAATGGTGACGGCACCTTTACGGCCCGCCTGTGCGACGATCTCCGCTTCGCGCTCATGGTGTTTGGCATTGAGTACTTCGTGTTTTACACCCTTGGATGCAAGCATCTTGGATAGCAGCTCCGATTTCTCGATCGAGGTGGTGCCGACGAGGATCGGTTGTCCCTTCTCATGAGTTGCGATGATGTCGTCGAGAATAGCATGGTATTTATCATCCTGATCGCGATAGATCAGGTCGGCCATGTCGTTACGAATCATCTCCCGGTTGGTCGGTACGATCACCACTTCGAGCTTATAAATCTTCTCGAACTCCTCGGCTTCGGTATCGGCTGTACCGGTCATACCAGCCAGCTTGTCGTACATACGGAAGTAGTTCTGGAAGGTGATCGAGGCCAGTGTCTGGTTCTCCGGCTGAACCTCGACCCCCTCTTTGGCCTCCAGCGCCTGATGCAGGCCGTCGGAGTAGCGGCGTCCCGGTGTCATACGACCGGTGAATTCATCAATCAGGATGACCTCACCACCTCGAACGATGTAATCGACTTCGCGGGTGAAGAGGGTGTTGGCACGCAGCGCCTGTGTAGCGGCGTGCATCAGGTTGACGTTCTCGGGATCGTAGAGGTTGCCCTCGGTAAGAAGCCCTGCTTCGGTGAAGAGTTGTTCCACCTGTTCCAGACCCTCTTCGGTGTAGGAGACCGCTTTGTCCTGCTCATCTTTCTCATAAGCCGATTCATCGAGCTGTTTGATCAGGCCGTCAGCTTGTTTGTAAAGGTCGGTGGCCTGCTCGGCCGGGCCGGAGATGATCAACGGTGTACGCGCCTCATCAATCAGGATCGAGTCCACCTCATCGACAATGGCGAAGTGCTTTTCGCGCTGGCTCAGATCTTCACGGACAAAAGCCATATTGTCGCGCAGGTAATCGAAACCGAACTCGTTGTTGGTGCCGTAGGTGATGTCGGAGGCGTAGGCGGCCTGACGCTCTTCCGGCGTGATGCCGTGGACAATGGTGCCGGTGGTCAGGCCCAGGAAACCGTAAAGCTTGCCCATCCACTCCGCATCGCGTGCAGCCAGGTAATCATTGACGGTCACGACATGTACACCGTAACCGGTCAATGCATTGAGGTATACCGGCAGGGTCGCCATCAGGGTTTTACCTTCACCGGTCTTCATCTCGGCGATCTTACCACTGTTCAATACCATGCCACCGATCAACTGCACGTCGAAGTGGCGCATGCCGAGCACACGGGTTGATGCTTCACGGCAGACAGCAAAGGCTTCAGGAAGCAGGTCGTCGACTGATGCACCATCGGTCAGGCGCTGTTTGAACTCTTCGGTTTTCTCTTTTAATTCGTCATCGGAGAGTGCCTTGATCTCATCTTCCAGCGCATTGATACGATCTACAACCGGGTAGAGCTCTTTGAGGATACGCTCGTTGCGGCTGCCGAAGAGTTTGGTGAGTACATTAAACATAGGGAGATAGGCTCCAGTGACATTACAAATATATTGAAAAAGCGGTGAGTCTAACGATGGAGGAGAGGATGTCATCCTATGCCTTGAGATGACTCTGCTTTTAGGTGTTCTTACCCTTTATGTTGGGTGTGAACTTCTGGGATGTGAACTTTGGCAAGTGGAGCAAAACTTGTTTTGCCGTAACGATAAAGATTGAGGGTGGGCCGAAGAGGTATGATTAAAAAGAGAGGGGACATCATGCCCCCTCGACCCTTCCCAATCCTAGCATCCGTTGTTCCCTTCATTGCTAGGTTTAATTAACAGATGGAGCGAAGTATAGGAAGGGCGACTTCGGGTCGGCATCCCCCGAAAAGGGGATATGTGAACAGGGCGGCTAATGAGATCAGTCGTAGGGTTTGATGAGCCCCATCTGATAGGCTTCGAATACTGCTTCGGTGCGGTTGTGGACAGAGAGTTTGCGGTAGATATGTTTAATATGAGTGGTGACCGTATGCTGGCTCATACCAAGTGTTTCGGCAGCCTCCGCCCGACTGCAACCTTTGGCAATGAGGGTTAGCACACTCTCCTCCCGTTCGGTCAGCTTCGGAGTCTGTTCCTCAACCTCCTGTTCCGGTTCCTGTTGAAAACGGCGTAGAAGATAGCGGGCGATGCCGGGGCTGATGGGAGAGTCGCCCTTCATCAGGCTCAAAATATGCGGTGCGACACTTGCCAGTGATTTGTCTTTCAGGATGTAGCCGGTGGCACCGGCCTCAATAGCTTCGACGACATGGGATTCGTCGCCGTAGCTTGATATGACCATGATTTCGGTATCGGGGCACTCTCTCTTCGCTTTTTGAATCAGGTCGATACCACTACCGTCCGGCAGACCGATATCGGCAAGCAGGATATTTGGCTGACAATCCAGGGTCGCCCTTGCCTCGCTGTAGCTGCTGGCTGTTCCAGCCAGTGTAAGTTGCGGCTCCTTTTCAACGACCTTAATCAATACCTTGAGCGTGACCGGATCGTCTTCAACAATAAAAACTGAATATGTATCCATCAATATTCTCCGATGCATGGAGAGTATAGCGAAGTAGTAATAAAGGCCAATCGTTTTATGGAATGCTATTTCGAAAGACGGTTGATGCCTTCTTTCAGCTTTTCCATGTTCGTGGCGTAGGAGAGGCGAAGGTGGGTGTTGGCCTTAAAAGTGCCGAAATCTTCACCGGGGGTGACTGCCACTCCCTTCTCTTCAAGCAGATTCCGGCAAAAAATTCCGGAGTCGTCTGTCAGTTTCTCGACATTAGCATAGATATAAAATGCTCCTTGCGGTTCCACCACGATCTCAAAGCCGAGTTCAGGGAGCTCCTTTAAAAGGTATCTTCTGCGTTCATCATAAGCTGATCGCATGGCCTCAATCGATGTATTTTCTTTCAGGGCCGCAATGGCAGCATATTGGGAGAGGGTGGGGGCGGCGATGAAGATGTTCTGCATCACCCGGCGGCAGGCATCGATCATACTTTCCGGTACGACAACCCAACCGATACGCCAGCCTGTCATCGCCCAGCGCTTGGAGAAGCCGTTGACGACGATGGCGTTGTCGTCGAACTGGAGTGCGCAGGGTGCTTGGGTTCCATATGTCAGACCATGATAGATCTCATCGGAGATCAGGTGGCCGCCATGTGCGTGACAAACAGCAGCGATGTTTTCGAGTTCTGCCGGATCGATCAGCGTGCCGGTCGGATTGGATGGGTTGATCACCACTGCGGCACGGGTTTCTTTTTGCCAGTTTTTCTCCACCCGTTCGGCTGAGAGGTGGTATTTTGTCTCCGGGCCGACCGGGACGTTGATCGGATTGCCGCCTGCTAATCGGATGAAGTTGCGTTGACACGGATAGCCGGGATCGGGCAGCAGTACCGATTCATCTGCCTCGATCAGTGCCGCATAGATCAGGCTGAAGGCGCCGGAGGTCCCCGGTGTGATCAGGATGCGGGCGGGATCGATGTCGAGACCGTATTCCGTTTTATACCAGCCCGACAGGGCCTGTTTCAGCTCGGGCAGGCCGGTCGATGGCGTGTAGAACTGATTGCCCGAATCCAGCTGCCGCTTGGCACAGTCGATCACGGCTTTGGGGGTGGCAAAGTCGGGCTCGCCGACCTCCATATGAATGATCTCCCGCCCCTCAGCTTCGAGCTGTTTGGCCCGCTCCAGCAGTTGCATCACCCGAAAAGGTTCGATCTGGTCGATTCTGCGCATCCGGTGAATCTAATCGTAAACAGGGGGAGAGCAAAAGAGCCTGTGTTTTGTCTAGGGGCTACATTGGCCCGGTCTCTCCATCGGCGGCACGCCATTTCAGGATCGGTTTGCCGATGATGTCACGGATGGGAACCGTGCCGAAATCACGGCTGCTCGATGTGTGTTCACGGTTATCGCCGATGGCAAAGATGTGGCCGTGCGGCACCTGCATGTCGAATGCTTCGCCCTTGTAGATACCGCTATCTACACCATTGATGAAAAGGCGTTTTCCATTACTGCTCACCTGATCGCCCGGCAAGCCGACAGCGCGTTTGATGTAGTAGAGGGTCGGATTGTCCGGTGCGATGAAGATGATGATGTCGTCATGTTTTACCGGATGAATCTGTCCTGCCCGTTTGGTCGCCAACAGATAGTCGCCTCGTTGAACGGCAGGCGCCATGCTCGAAGAGGGAATTTTGAATGCGTGAACAATGAAGCTGCGCTCGGTGAAGGTCAGGGTGAGTAGCAGCGCGGTCGCCACGATCCAGATGCCTGCATAAAGATAGCCGTGATTACTGCCGGTTAATCGATACTCGTTTAACTGACGTGCGTTCACGAATGCCTGCCCGATTGCAGCCAGATAGATCAGCAGCGTTGCCAGCAGCGCTGTTTGGAAAAGCGGCAGCCGCATCTCCGGAGCGACTGCGGTCACGGCAGCAGGCAGGCATGAAGCGAGCAGCAGCAGTGCGAATATCGCGGCGGCAAGCCGTTTGCGCCCGTTATAGAACTGGCCGAGTCCGGGCATGGCGAAGGAGAGAAGGGCTGCGATCACAGGTTTTCTGGGTGAGATATTGCTCATAATGGTGTTCCTTAAATTATATGCCTAAGAGAAACAGGTAGAGGCCTGCGAGGTTGAAAAGACCGGCAACAACTGCTGCTGCCTGAACTGCGATGACACTGCTCGGTGAGGCAGACCATCTGATCTCCCACAGATCGAGTCTGTGCCATATCGAAGCTTTGGGTGTCTTTTCATGCTCGATGCGGCGCATGATGTTGTCGGTGAAATCTGCGGAGATGTTGAACTCTTCCTTGAGCGATCTCATGCGAGGGTGTTTGTCGGGGTTACGCTTATTCATCTTGATCCCAAACCTCCTGAAGATATTTGCGAGCGCGATTCAATCGCGATTTTACCGTGCCGATGGCGATGTTCTGGATATCGGCCACGGTGTTGACGGGCAGGCCGTTCACCTCCCTGAGAATGAAGGTCTCCCTGAATTCGGGCGGCATCTCCTGCAGGGTATCGTTGAGGCTTTCTGCCTGCTGTTTTCGATGCAGTAGTTCGTCGGGTGTATCTTCCGAACTCTGCTCCTCCTGCCATGCCTGCTGTTGATATCGAATCTGATGATCCCTGTTCTTAATGTGGTTGAGGCAGTGGTTGCGGGCGATAATCAAAAGCCATGCAACAAAGGGAACACCACGACCGGGCTCGAACTTTCCGAGGTTTCGATAGGACTGCAGGAACACCTCCTGACCGATCTCCTCGACATCGTCGGCGTGCCGGATCATGCGCCAGATGTAGTTGAGCACGACCTTCCTGTGTCGATCGACAAGCGTGCGAAACTGCTCGCGGTCGCCGTTGAGGATGCGTTCGATGACGCTGTTATCGTCTGTCATGCTGCCAATCATACAACGATATACAATCGAGCAGGCAAAAGGTTCCCGAAAAAGATATGCCTTGGTCTATAATTGTTGCATGAGTGCCTCAGATTCCATTCATGATCGTTTCAATTATGCCGCTGCAACCGGCGATCACTGCCGCATCGTTTATCAAGACGATCACGGCGAACACCACGCGGTGATGGCGGTGCCGAAAGAGTGGCGCGCGATTGACGGGGTTGAGTGGGGCTTCTTCACCTCCGAGGCAGGCGAACTGCTGGAGGTGAGACCCAAGGATATTCTGGCGATTGAGTTGCCGGAGTAGTACGCTTCCAGTCATGGAATCAGGAACAATCGAGTGGGTCGAGGCCTTTCACATTATCGCCATGGTCTCGTGGTTTGCAGGGCTCTTCTATCTGCCCCGCATTTTTGTTTACCATGCCATGCACAAGGATGGCCCGGTGCATGAGCAGTTCTGCGTCATGGAATTCAAGCTTTTCAAATACATCATGCAGCCTGCCATGATTGTGACCGTCGCCTGCGGCGTGGCGCTGTCGGTGTTTGAGTGGGAGTATGTACAGGGTGAACCGTGGTACTGGATCAAGATAGCATTGGTGTTGCCGCTACTCTTCTACCACTTCTATAGCGGTCATATCGTTCGTATTTTCGCCGCCGGTGAGAATCGCCGCGATCATAAATTCTATCGCTACTACAACGAGTTCCCGACACTGATTCTCATTGCTATTGTCATTATGGTGGTCGTCAAACCTGTTTAGTCGAGAGTGCACCCTTTTGGTAAATGCAGGTATCTAACATTTGAACTATGATGCATTAAAAAGGGGAGGCCGTCATGAAATCCAATTATTTTTTCGCTGCCAATGTGTGCCTAATGGTTTCTATTGTCGCTCTGGTAATGGCCGAGTATGGATTAACGAGTTTATTCGGCAATTGGCAGCCAACACATGAAACATCCATAGCTTTTGGAGTAATCTCAATTGCCCTATCAAATATTGGAAAAAGATTTGAATAGAAATAAAACCTATGGGATAGGGAGATAATAAATGGATAAAGAGTTTATTATGAAGCGGTTGAATGAGAGTGCTGAGCGTGATGAGGCTTTTTGGAGCCAGGTCAAAAAACGTATGAATGAACCTTCTGACCAAACATGGACTGTTTTAGATATCCACGATGTTTCTGATAGTTGTATCGACCTTGTTCTTGCGCGCTCTTTCAAGGGGCAAGAAACTGAATGGATGGATCATTGGCGCTTTGTGGCAACAAGGAATGGATTTTTCGGCGAACCAAAAGTCGAGGTCTTCTTTACCAGTGGCCCGCCTAAAGATGAATTCCTAAACGCAAACAATAAGTAACTTCAATATCCATTTGATTGTTCGTTAATCGTTCCAGACAAGCACAGGTTTGCGAGCTGCGGCAGTTTCGTCGAGGCGTGAACGGATTGGCAGAACGGGGGCTGCGTGTAGCTCATCGGTGTTGCCATTTTCGCAATCCTTGGCGATCTGGAGCATGGCGTCACAAAACGCATCAATCGTCTCTTTCGATTCGCTCTCGGTCGGTTCGATCAGCATCGCACCATGTACAATGAGCGGGAAATAGACCGTCATCGGATGGAAGCCCAGATCGATCAGGCGCTTGGCGATGTCGAGGGTCTTCACACCATGCTTGTTCTGAAGCTCGTCGGTGAGCAGGCACTCATGCTTGCAGATGCCTTTGAACGGTATGTCGTAAGCATCTTTCAGGCGCGAGAGGATGTAGTTGGCGTTGAGTACGGCATCTTCGGCGATGAGATGCATGTGCTCTTTACCAAACGCAGCAATGTAGGCCGCAGCACGCAGCAGTACGCCGACCTGACCGATGGAGCCCAAGATGGAGCCGATGCTGGTCGCATCGTCAGCGATGATGGTGTAACCGTTGTCGCGCTTCTCGATACGCGGTGTCGGCATGAACGGGGCAAGCGTTTCGTTGACTACCACAGGGCCGCCGCCGGGGCCGCCGCCGCCATGCGGGGTGGAGAAGGTTTTGTGCACATTGATGTGCAGGCAGTCGATACCCATGTCGCCCGGCTTGGCTTTGCCGACCAGGGCGTTGAGGTTGGCGCCGTCGCCGTAAACAAGGCCGCCTGCCTCATGTACAAGGCGGCAGATCTCGGCGATGTCAGACTCGAACATGCCGGTGGTGTTGGGGTTGGTCAGCATCAGTGCTGCCACATCGCCATCCAAATTTGCTTTTAATTCTTCCAGATCGACACGGCCTTCGGGGGTCGATTTGATCTCGACCGTGCTCATGCCGCAGAGCGCTGCCGATGCAGGGTTGGTGCCGTGGGCGGAGTCAGGTACGAGTACCTTGGTGCGGTGCCCTTCGCCGCGAGCATTGAGTGCTGCACGGATCATCATCAGACCTGTCCACTCGCCATGTGCTCCGGCGGCTGGTTGCAGGGTGCAGTGAGGGAAGCCGGTGATTTCGCCGAGCCACTCCTGCAGTTCGTAAAGAAGTTCGAGTGCGCCCTGTACGGTCGATTCCGGCTGATCCGGATGGATATGGGCAAGGCCCGGTAGGCGTACAACATCTTCGTTGACGCGCGGGTTGTATTTCATGGTGCAGGAGCCGAGCGGATAGAAGCCGGTCTCGATGTTGTGGTTCCACTGTGAGAGACGCACGAAGTGGCGCACCGCTTCCGGCTCCGAAAGACCGGGGATACCGGCACTGTTTTCGCGGGCAAACGCTTTCAGATCGTTCGAAATGGTTCCGGTAACGCCCGGCAGGTTGATGCTCTCCGGCGCCTCGTGGGCATGTTCGAAGAGCAGCGGCTCTTCATGCATCAGACCGTGTGAGCCGCCCTGATAGAGTGAGGCGTTTGCTTGTGAACTTGTGCTCATCGGGCACCTCCCAGCAGCTCCAGATAGCGGGTAACGTCGCTCTCCTCGACCATCTCGGTGGTGGCGATGAGCAGATGCTTCGGCTCGACTGCTGTGTCGAATTTCTCCAGCGGAATGCCGGCAAAGATGCCTGCGGCCTCCGCACGCTCCAGGAATCCATCACGTACCGATTGATCGACAAAGCTCAGCACTGTCTCGTTGTAGTGAGCACCGCCCGCAGCGGTGACACCTGATGGCAGGCCGTTCACCAGCATCTCAAGTGCGGCGGCGGAGTGTTCGGCCACGCGTTTCAGGCCCGCATCGCCCATCAGGGTCATGTAGGTGGCGGCAGCGGTACACATCAACCCCTGATTGGAGCAGATGTTGCTGGTCGCCTTCTCGCGGCGGATATGCTGTTCGCGGGTGGAGAGGGTCAACACGAAACCGCGCTTGCCATTGGCATCCTGAGTCATGCCGCAGACACGGCCCGGCATCTGCCTAAGCAGTTTCTGGGTGCAGGTGAAGATGCCGAGGTGCGGGCCGCCGAAGCCCATCGGAATACCGAGCGCCTGGCCTGAGCCGACGACGATATCGGCACCGAAACTGCCCGGTGCACGGATCAACCCGAAGGCGGTGGCATCGGAGAAGGCGACGACCATCAGGGTGCCGGTCTCATCGCACTTTTTGCGGATGTCGGCGAGGTCGTAAACCGTGCCGTAAAAGTCGGGATACTGCACGATGACGCAGGCGGTTGTTTCATCAATGGCGGCAACCACGCTGTCGATATCGGTACGGAAACCAACCGATGGCCCAGGCGACGGAGTGATGACGAACTCGCCACCGAGGTGGGAAAGATAGTTGCCGGTGACATTGCGGTAGCGCGGATTCACGCTGCCTGCGACGACCACTCGCTCGCGACGGGTAGCGCGGCGAGCGGTAAGGGCTGCTTCGGCCACTGCTGTGGCGGCGTCGTACATCGAAGCGTTGGAGATATCCATATCCAGTAGACGCGCCGCCATGGTCTGATATTCGAAGAGCACCTGAAGTGTGCCTTGCGAAATCTCCGGCTGGTAAGGGGTGTAGGCGGTGAGGAATTCGCCGCGCGAGATCACATAATCGACCACCGAAGGGACAAAGTGGTGGTAGGTGCCGCCGCCGAGGAAGTAGCTGCTGTTAGATGCATGCCGGTTCTGCTCCGAAGCACGGGTGAACTTGCGGACAATGGCCGTCTCGGAGAGTGCATCGGGCAGGTTCAGGCTGTCGGCCTCAATATGGAACTCGGCAGGGATGTCGCTGAACAGATCGTTGATATGGGAGACGCCGATGCTCTCCAACATGGCCGCCCTGTCGGCATGGGTGTGTGGTAAAAAGCGCAATTCAGTTGTCCTGTTTATTTACCGCAAAGGGCGCAAAGTTTCGCAAAGGGAAAGCAATAAAGAAGAGATGATTCGTTTTTCACCCTGCTTCTTTGTCCTTTGCGTCCCTTCGCGTCCTTCGCGGTGAATGATTTAATTATTCTTCGAGAAAGGCCGCGTAGGCGTCGGCATCCATCAGGTGCGAGGTGTCGCCGTCGGTTACTTTTACTTTGGCGATCCAGCCGTCGCCGTATGGGTCTTCATTCACCTTTTCAGGTGTGCCTTCCAGCTCGCCATTGGATTCGATGACTTCGCCTGCGACAGGCGCATAGGCATCGGATACCGCCTTGACCGACTCGACGACGGCAAAGGCATCGCCTGCACCGACTGTGCGGCCGTCTTCAGGCAGCTCGACAAACACGATGTCGCCGAGTGCTTCCTGAGCGTGGTCGGTCAGGCCGAAGGTGGCGGTGTCGCCATCGATGCGAACCCATTCGTGATCCTTGGTATACATTAAATCTGCTGGAATGCTCATTATCTCTCCTCGCATCGGCATCTTTTGTTCTCATGCTGCGTTACAGTCATCTTTGGGATGCTCACATACTTTTAGTATGCTCCGCTCCCTCATCCTCCTGCGCCTTGCCTGAGATCAAAATATTTGATGCTCTCTCTTCTTATATAATTACCTTCTGACGTTTGAACGTACAAAAGGTGTCGTTGTTCTCTCCGCCGGCACTGCCTTGCCGCGAATATCGATGGCAAGGTTGTCAGAGGCAGCATACTCGGGTTCGACATAGGCGATGGCAACCCCACAGGCTGCCAGTGGTGAGTGCATGCCCGAGGTTACTTCACCGACCTCTTTGCCATTGGCGGTCACCTTGTAATGTTCACGCGGGATGCCGCGGTCGGTCAGTTTCAGTGCGATCATGGCAAGCTTGGCACCTGCAGCCTTGCGTGCCTCCACGGCAGCGCGGCCGATGAAGTCGCCTTTATCGAGTTTGGTGATCCACATCAGCTTTGCCTCGACCGGTGTCACGGCATCGGAAATCTCATGGCCGTAGAGGGCGTAACCCATCTCGGTGCGCAGCATATCGCGGGCAGCAAGGCCAATCGGCAGAGCACCTGCCTCTTCCAGCTTCAGCCAGATGTTTTTGGCGGCACTGTTGGGGATATAGATCTCGAAACCATCCTCGCCGGTGTAGCCGGTGCGTGAAACGATGGCGTTAACACCATCCAGCTTCACAAGGGCAAAGCGGTAGTAGCCGATGCTCTCCAGATCGGTGTCGCTAAGCGGTTGCAGCAGCGATTGTGCTTCGGCTCCCTGTAGTGCCAGCAGCGTGGTGTCATCCGATTCATCAACAACAGTTACATCGAAGTTGGCAGCCTGTGCTTGCAGATGTGCTACATCCTTATGCCGGTTGGCTGCATTGATGCAGAGGTAGTATTCGGTATCGGAAATCTTGTAGGTGGTGATGTCGTCGATGAAGGTGCCCTGCTCGTTCAAAAGCGAAGAGTAGTGTACCTGACCGAGTGCCAGCCTGGAGACATCGTTGGTGGTGACGTACTGAAGGAATGTCAGTGCATCGGCTCCGGTGACACGCACCTGTCCCATGTGGGTGATGTCGAAGATGCCCGCCTTGCCATCGCGTACCGCCTGATACTCCTTCAGCGCGCCGAGCGGATACTGAACCGGCATAGAAAAACCTGCGAAGGGCACCATCTTGCCACCGAGACGGATATGTTCGTCGAACAGCGGTGTTTTGGCTAATGATGTGTCGGCTAAGGTCGATTCGGAACTCATGCGTTCTCTCCGATGTGATTAAGGAATGCTGTAATCGTATTATGCAGTAACATGGTGATGGTCATCGGGCCGACGCCGCCGGGAACAGGTGTGATCCATGCGGCACGCTTGGCCGCCTCTTCAAAATCGACATCGCCGGTCAGCTTGCCGTCTTCCATGCGGTGAATGCCGACATCAATGACGATGGCGCCCGGCTTGATCCATTCGCCCTTGATCAGTCCCTGTTTGCCAGCCGCGGCAACCACAATATCGGCGCGTTCGATGTGCGGTTTGAGCTCTTTGGAGAAGCGGTGGGTGACAGTAACCGTGGCTCCGGCCAGCAGCAGTTCCAGCGCCATCGGGCGGCCGACCATGTTGGAGGCGCCGACCACAACCGCTTCCTGGCCTTTGAGGTCGACACCGGTCTCCTCCAATAGCTTCATGCAGCCGTAAGGGGTACAGGGGCGGAGCGCTGGAACGCGGGCGGCAAGCGAGCCGATGTTGTAGGGCTGAAAGCCATCGACATCCTTGTCCGGATGGATGGCGGTGATGATGGTTTCGGAATTGATATGGTCGGGTACGGGTAGCTGCACCAGAATACCATCCACCTTCGGGTTGGCGTTGAGCTCGCCGATCAGGCCGAGCAGATGCTGTTGGGTGGTCTCGGCGGGTAGTTCATGCGAGAAGGAGACGATGCCGACCTTCTCACAGGCCAGCTTCTTATTCTTTACATAGACATGTGAGGCCGGATCGTTGCCGACAATGATGACAGCGAGTCCGGGAGCGCGGCCGTGGGTCGCTTTGAGTTCGGCGATGGTCTCGTGCATGCCTGCGCGCATACGCTCGGAGAGCGCTTTGCCATCGAGAATTTTTGCAGTGGTTTCAGCGGTTGTGTTCATAAGAGGGGCGGATTGTTGCAGGATTGATCGTCTCGGTAAATGTTGTGTTTGATTCGGCCTCGGGCTCCTCGGCATCTGCTTCATGTGATGCTCTATCTCCTGCATCCATGCAGTCGTGCCCTCGGCCTTTGGCGCATTTGAAAAATGTGCTTTTCAAATGCTTGCTAAAGCCACCCATCCATGGATGGGGTGTCGGCCTGAATGGAGTTGTTATGTATTTACATCATGTAACCCTTATTGTGAGCGATCTGGATCGTTCGATCGCGTTTTATGAGGGGGTTCTGGGTTTGATTCGGGAGTCGCGTCCCGATCTTGGGTTTCCCGGGCTGTTTTACTCCTTGGGCAATGGTCAACAGCTTCACCTGATGCAGATCGATTATCCGTATGATGGTTGTGAACGGCCTGCTCACGGCGGGAGGGATTACCACTTTGCGTTGGCAGTCGATGATCTGGACTCTTTTACGGCTCGATTGAATGAAGCTTCTATAATATATACAAGGAGTCGATCCGGCAGGGCTGCGATCTTTTTCAGGGATCCGGATGGCAATGCCATTGAGGTGATTGGGTAGATGCGCAAAAGGCGTCCTGCCTTTTACGTATGGCGCTACGGCGGCGCGTGTCCGCCTTCGCTTGCGAGCGCATGATATTCGCTCGCCGCACATCCATGTGCGGTAAAGGGTGATAAACAAACCTGCTGACAGTGTTGGTCACCAGCGATTAGGTTGGCGACAATGAATACAAATATCGTAACCCGCGAAGACCTTTCATCCCTCTTTGCTTCCGGCTGTAAACCGAAGGAGCAGTGGCGTATCGGCACCGAGCACGAGAAGATCGGTTTCTGTGTCGATACATTGCGCCCCATTCCCTATGAGGGAGAGCGCAGTATCCGGGTTCTGCTCGAGTTGTTGAGGCAACAGGCCGGAGAACCGATTTTCGAGGGGCCCAACATGGTCGGTCTTATACGGGATAAGGCATCGGTAACGCTGGAGCCGGGCGGTCAGGTTGAGCTCTCCGGTGCGCCGCTCGCGACGATTCATGAGACCTGTATGGAGACAGGTAACCACCTGCGACTGCTGAAAGAGGCGACAGAGAAGCTGGGAATCGGTTTTTTAGGGCTCGGCTTTCAGCCCAAGTGGAAGCGAGAGGAGATTCCGTGGATGCCGAAGGCGCGTTATGCGTTGATGCGCAGGTATATGCCTCAGGTGGGTGAACATGGGCTGGATATGATGCTGCGTACGGCAACCGTGCAGGCCAATCTCGATTTCGCGTCCGAAGCCGACATGGCCAGAAAGATGCGGGTGAGCTGTGCGCTACAACCGCTGGTCACTGCACTTTGCGCCGCCTCTCCATTTGTGGATGGCAAGCCTTCAGGGTATCTCTCCAGCCGGGCGGCAGTCTGGCTCGATACCGATCCGGCGCGTACCGGAATTCCCGAATGTGTGTTTGATGATGATTTCGGTTTCGAGAGCTACACCGAGTGGGCGCTGGATGCGCCGATGTATTTCGTGATTCGCGAGGGTGGGTTTATCGACTGTTCGGGTTTGAGCTTTCGGGATTTTCTCGATGGGCGTCTTGCATCGTTGCCGAATGAGAGACCGTCGATGGCTGACTGGGAGCTGCATGTCGGCACGCTGTTCCCCGATGTGCGGTTGAAACAGTTTCTTGAGATGCGGGGGGCGGATGCCGGGCCGCAGGCTTGGATCTGTTCGCTGCCAGCGCTGTGGAAAGGGCTGCTCTATGATGAGCAGGCGCTGGAGAGTGCATGCCAGATGGTGGCCGACTGGACGTACGAAGAGGTGTTGCAGCTGCGGGCCGAGGTGCCGCGCAATGGTTTCGACACGAAATTCAGAGATGGTGATGTGCATGCGCTTTGTGAGCGGATGGTCGCTATTGCAAATGCGGGACTTAAGAGTATTGGTATGGTCAACTCTCTTGGTGAGAATGAATCGATCTTTCTTGCACCGATGCAGCATGCCGTGAAACATCGTAAGACACAGGCTGAGGTTTGGCTGGATGCATACCATGGGCACTGGAACCAAAATGTAGATCGTATCTTTATCGAGGCGATGCATCCGTAGATGGCGATTAAATAATCGTCATTCCGGACTTGATCCGGAATCCATGCTGCGAACAAAATCCATGGATGCCAGATCGAGTCTGGCATGACGAAGAAGGGATGACCGGGGTCAAACAGGGCATTGCTCCGGGCTTCGGCTGCATAGATACCTGTATCGCGTCCTTTTGCGTATCAAAACAGACCTGTGACAAATCGACACACATGAGGTGTGGCAGGTTGACCCTATGGTGAATGTCGCGCACTGTTGGCCTCGTACTTCCGGAAAGGTCTGTGCATTTCTCTGCTAACCGAACGGTGTTATTGCCAAAAGAGTCGGTAGCAGGTCGAAGAGAAGCACGGAAAAAGAGGGGAGAACAAATTTAACTATG
>JBNLEB010000020.1:0-2188 GCA_050304695.1 Mariprofundaceae bacterium | reverse complement strand
CTATCCCATGGCCGTAGTTATCGTTGATGCGTTTAAAATGATCCAGATCGAACATTAGATAACATATTGGGATGTCCTTCCCTTCCCGGCGATCCTTCATCACCTGCTCTGCCAATTGCATGAAACTACGCCGGTTTCTTGCACCGGTTAGCGGGTCGGTTTCGGCCAGATCTAAGAGGTGCTCCTCACGAATCTTGCGTTCGGTAATGTCGATGGCAGAGCCCACCGCCCACCAGTGATCGCCTCGGCGGATGCGTTCTACATAAAGCTCGATCGGTAATTCGCTGCCATCCTTACACAGCGCGGCCAACTCCAGCGGTTCTTGCAGCACCAGTTCAGTACCGGTACGGAAAAGTTCCTCCAACCCTCTGCGTGCTTGTTCGCGTAATGATTCCGGAGTCAGAGTCTCGTGGGCCTTCAGGCCCATAAGTTCGCCCTGGTCGTAGCCAAACAACTTCTCAGCAGCAGGATTGACGAACTGAATGCGGCCCAGATCATCGATCAATAAGACCGCGCTTTGTACGGCATCCGTAATGGCCCGCAGCATCGTTTCCTGCTCTGCCAACTCCCTCTGAGCCTGTTTCAGCTTGATTTGATGGTGCACCCGCAGAAGGGTTATAGCGGCATTGACCGGTTTGGTAATGTAATCCACCGCTCCCAGGCTCAGCCCCTCTGCCTCATTACCTTCATCCGTCAGGGCTGTGATATAAATAACGGGTATTTGTTCCGTTATGGGATCGCACTTGAGATGTCTCAACACTTCGAAGCCATCCATATCCGGCATTTGTATGTCGAGCAAGATCAGCTCAGGCACGGGGCTAGCTCTGGCCAGCCGTAGTGCTCTTTCACCAGTGGTTGCGGCGATGACGGCAAACTCTTCACGTAGGATGTTCATCATCAAGTGCAGATTTTCCGCAACGTCATCCACGATGAGGATCTTTGGCTTAGCGTTGGATTCTGTCATTTTTTCTTTTCAAGGCCTCAGCCTCATCGATATCGAAAGGTTTGCTGATGTAGTCAGCGGCACCAAGGTAAAATCCCTCGACCTTCGCATCCGCGTCATCGAGCACGAGGACTGTTACCTTATGTATTTTAGACTTTCCTTCCATGGTCATTGTGCTTTGTCCTGATGGCTACCCCAGTTATCGAGCAGCAGCAGCGCTTTGTCTATTTCAAATTTTTCCATCTCAGAGGCAACCTGTTCGATCGCTTCTTCCTGCTTAGTGCCTCTCAAGCTGCAACGCAATTCTCCAAGCAGGGTTTCGGCGGCACCCAGATCGTTATTCAGCAATGTCCTCAGGCGCGCCAGCTTTGCAGGTAACTCAGTCATATCCAACGGCGTGGCGGCTACTGGCTGGCTGGACAGGACAAGCCTGTCAAGCTCCAGCATCACGTCTGACAGGCGCCGGGCGAAGCGTTCGAACAGCAGAGTTCCAGGTCGCTCGCCCTGTTTGAGCAAATCGTCCAGTTCAGTGACACAGTCGGACAGCGCAGTGGCACCGATGCTACCACTGATACCCCTGAGAGCATGGCAATAGGCCTCACCCGCATCGAGGCCCTGTTCATCTATGATCCTCTGCAGCGTCTTCGCTGCATCGCTGTAACGAGCGTGAAAACGTTGCAACTGGCGTCGGTAGGCATCCGGCTTATCGCCGATACGATGTATACCCTGCGCAGTATTCAGATGTTGCAGAGCTAGCAGGTCAGTGTTTTCCGAGGCTTTGTCCTGCTGCGTTGCCTCCGCCGATTTGGCCGCCACGCGCCGTTCTTGCGGGATATCTATCCACTTGCCTAGTACCCTGGCCAGTCGCTCCGGGTCGATGGGCTTGATCACGTGGTCGTTCATGCCCGCATCGAATGACTTCTGCTTGTCTTCCGCCATTGCCATGGCTGTCATGGCAATGATGGGGGTACGGGCAAACCAGTCGTCTTCCTTCTCTGACAGGGCGCGGATGCGACGACTGGCTTGCAGGCCGTCGAGTTCCGGCATCTCGATATCCATGAGAATGGCGTCGTAGCAGCTTTGCTGTGCTTTTTTCACCGCTTCCAGGCCATTCACCGCAACGCTTACCTCGATATTCATACTGTGTAGCAATTCTTCGGCGAATTCGCGATTGATCTCGTTGTCCTCCACCAAAAGCAGATGGGCGCCGACATAGGGCGCCAGTGTATCGGACACTTCTGCTCC
>JBNLEB010000019.1:0-128747 GCA_050304695.1 Mariprofundaceae bacterium | reverse complement strand
CTCGTCCCCGTGCAGGGCGGCACATACCAGCAGGGTCGGCCCATCTTTTTTACCACGGATCACATGTACGGGAATGTCGAGTTCCGAGTGAGCCGAGAGTGGAGGTAGCGGGAAATCGATGATCTGCCTGCTTCCCGGTTTGATCTCATGATCGGCGATACGGATAGGGGCGGGCAAG
Organism: Mariprofundaceae bacterium; assembly: GCA_050304695.1. Lineage (GTDB taxonomy): Bacteria > Pseudomonadota > Zetaproteobacteria > Mariprofundales > Mariprofundaceae > WSZY01. Next base: position 128,569 of record JBNLEB010000019.1, on the reverse strand, counting down.
GTAGTGCTCAGCCTTTGCCCTTGGTTCGGGTGCGGCCCGCCCTGGCTTGCTTCTCCAGAAAGGCGATGACCATGCCCGCGATATCCTTGCCGGTTGCCTTCTCGATCCCCTCCAGTCCGGGGGAGGAGTTGACCTCCATGACAACCGGCCCGTGGTTGGAGCGGAGCAGGTCTACACCTGCCACATTCAGCCCCATGATTTTTGCGGCCCTGACCGCTGTCGAACGCTCTTCCGGGGTGATACGCACCAGCTCGGCGGAGCCGCCACGATGCAGGTTGGAGCGGAACTCGCCCTCTTTGCCCTGCCGTTTCATGGCTGCGACAACCTTACCATCGACCACGAAGCAGCGAATGTCCGCGCCACCGGCCTCTTTGATGAACTCCTGTACCAGAATGTTCGCATTCAGTCCCAGAAAGGCCTCGATCACACTCTCGGCCGCCTTTCTGTTCTCGGCCAGAACGACACCGATACCCTGAGTTCCTTCTAACAGTTTAATGACGAACTGGTTGCCGCCAACCGAGTTGAGCAGGTCATCGATATCGTCCGGATTGCGTGCAAAACCTGTTACCGGCAGGCCGATTCCTTTCCTTGCCAGCAGTTGAACCGAACGCAACTTGTCGCGTGAGCGTGAAATGGCGACGGACTCATTAAGCGGGAAGACACCCATCATCTCGAACTGGCGCAGTACTGCCGTACCGTAAAAGGTGACCGAGGCGCCAATGCGCGGAATCACGGCATCGAACCCTTCAAGTTCCTCACCCTTATAGCGGATGGATGGGCGCATCGAGGTGATATTCATGTAGCAGCGCAGATGATCGAACACATGAACATCATGGCCACGTTCTCTGGCCGCTTCGACCAGCCTTCTTGTCGAGTAGAGTTTCGGGTTACGGGATAAGATGGCGATTTTCATGATAGCGTTCCTTCGGTTGGCTCACCAAGCAGGTAAGAGCTACCCGGATCGACGATGAATGTGCCAGCCATGGCTGTTCTGCCCAGCAGCATGCGAAATTTCATGGTTTCCCGATTGGTCAGGGTGATTTCAATCTGTCGGCGGAGATTGCCAACCAGAACATCTGTGGAGATCACAGGACGCAGCTCCTGATGACCTCCCGAATCGCTCACATTTCGTTCATCAAGCAGATCGGCAGTGCAGGTTCGTACGGTATGGCTGTCATGTTGAAACGGGTGAACGGAAAAGCGGACACGAGCAATACCATCCTCTTCAAAAGTATCCAGTTCAAATGCATGCAGAGCGGAGGTGCGAGCGCCGGTATCCACTTTTGCCTTGATCGATTCGATGCCCAGTTCCGGTAGCGATAACCATTCACGCCATCCGAGCACGCTTTTCCCATTACTGTTCATGACAGATAAACCACATGGTTCGATTGTAGTGCCTTAACGGGTTAATAGGCAAAAGAGAGGCGGTTCGATGATCGTCCATGATGGTGTAACGGATGGCCTGCGAAGCGGAATCAAAGTGTTCTATTTGTCTGAGTTACTTGTTGTCATTTTCGCGCTCTTTGGCGAGTTCCAGTATGGTCGATGCTGTTTCAATAGATAGTTGCAGCTCGACAGATCGAGAGATGAACATGGCACTTGAGATGACATGGCCGATCCAGACACAGATCATCAGCCATCCCACCAGTAATGGTGCATAGGCGGTCTTGTAAACGCTGTCCGGCTGGTTGAAGAAGAGGAATGCCGCACCGAAGAAGAGAATCAGGGCGATGGCGATCATGGTGATGTTTTTTCTGGCCGGGCGCTTCTCCAGCTCCTCTCTGCTCTTTTCGATCGTCATTTCAAAGGCTTCTGTGTTCATCCGTAACTCCTGATCGTTCCAAACCCTTCCCGAGGTGTTCGAGATGGTAATTGTTAACGCCGATTTGTCCATCTGCCGAAGCTACAAACAGAAAGGGCGACCGCTTGTTTCCAAGGGTCGCCCTTTGTTTGCCGGAGCAAAGCGGTTGATAGATTCCCTGAACCGCCCAGGGACGGGCGGCCGTAGCGCTGCATGCACAGGATGTGCAATGTCAGCGCTTCTAACAACAAATCACATCATGCCGCCCATACCACCCATGCCGCCCATGTCAGGCGCTGGTGCTGCTTCCGGTTTCGGAATTTCAGCCACCATCGCTTCGGTGGTGATCAAGAGGCCTGCAATCGAAGCTGCATGCTGCAGCGCTGAGCGGGTCACCTTGGTCGGGTCGATCACACCCATCTTGACCAGATCACCGTACTCCTCGGTGCGGGCATTGAAGCCATAGTGGCCCTTGTTGTTGGCCACTTCATTGACCACCACGGATGCTTCGCCGCCACCGTTGGTGACGATCTGGCGCAGTGGCTCTTCAAGAGCGCGGCGGATAATGTTGACGCCGGTGTCCTCGTCGTGGTTCTCACCCTTGACGCTGTCCAGGGATACACGGGCACGGATCAGGGCAACACCGCCACCGGCGACGATTCCTTCTTCGACTGCTGCGCGGGTGGCGTGCAGGGCATCGTCGACGCGATCCTTCTTCTCCTTCATCGCTACTTCGGTAGCAGCGCCGACCTTGATGACTGCAACACCGCCAGCGAGTTTCGCCACGCGCTCCTGCAGCTTCTCCTTGTCGTAGTCGGAGGTGGAGTCGGCAATCTGCTTGCGGATCAGGTTGACGCGTGCTTCGATGTCCGCCTTGGCACCGGTGCCATCGACGATGGTGGTGGTGTCTTTGGAGATACGGATGGTACTGGCTGTGCCGAGATCGTCGATGGTGACGTTCTCCAGCTTCAGGCCGAGGTCCTCGGAGATGACCTTACCTGAAGTCAGGATCGCCATGTCCTCCAGCATCGCCTTACGACGATCGCCGAAGCCGGGCGCTTTCACAGCCGCAACGTTGACGACGCCGCGCATCTTGTTGACCACGAGGGTTGCCAGTGCTTCGCCTTCGATGTCTTCGGCGATGATCAGCAGTGGCTTACCGGAGCGGGCAACCGCTTCCAGAACCGGCAGCAGATCGCGCATGTTGGAGATCTTCTTCTCGAACAGCAGGATGTACGGGCTCTCCAGTTCGCACTCCATGCGATCGGCATTGGTGACGAAGTAGGGGGAGAGGTAGCCGCGGTCGAACTGCATGCCTTCGACGACATCCAGCTCGGTTTCCAGGCCTTTGGCCTCTTCGACAGTGATCACACCCTCTTTACCGACCTTCTCCATCGCATCGGCGATGATCTTGCCGATCTCTTCGTCGCCGTTGGCGGAAATCGTGCCGACCTGGGCGATCTCTTCCTGGTTCTGGACCTCGTTGGAGAGGTCGGCCAGCCCGGCCACGACAGCGGCAACCGCCTTGTCGATACCGCGTTTCAGATCCATTGGGTTCATACCGGCAGCTACGGCCTTGACGCCCTCTTTGGCGATCGACTGGGCCAGCACGGTTGCTGTGGTGGTACCGTCACCGGCGATGTCGGCGGTCTTGGAAGCTACCTCCTTCACCATCTGGGCACCCATGTTCTCGAACTTCTCTTCCAGCTCGATCTCTTTGGCGACCGATACACCGTCCTTGGTGATGTTCGGAGCGCCCCAGGACTTCTCCAGAACCACGTTACGACCCTTCGGGCCGAGGGTTACCTTTACTGCATCGGCGAGCTTGTTCACGCCGGCCATCATCTGGGCGCGTGCGTCTTCACCAAAATGAATGTCTTTAGCCATTCTTCCTTCTCCTATCTGTTTTCTATTCTTTTAAACTGTTTTCGCGAGACCTTCCGGCCATGGATGGCCGGCAAATCTCCGATTTGTGAGGAAGCGGGAAGCTACGCTTTTCCGCTTCCGTTCAAGTAAAAGTTCAGGATGAACTTTTACGTATCATTCGATTACGCCGAGGATGTCGTCTTCCCGCATCATGAGGAACGTATCGCCATCCAGCTTGATCTCGGTGCCTGCGTAAGTTGAGAAGATTACGGTGTCTCCCTCCTTCACGTCCAGCGGGCGAACCTCGCCGTTTTCCAGGCTTTTGCCTTTGCCAACCGCGATTACCTTGCCCTGAACCGGCTTCTCTTTGGCCGAGTCCGGGATGATGATGCCTCCGGCAGATTTCTCTTCTTCGTCCAGTCGACGGACGATTACACGATCATGTAAAGGACGAACCTTTGTTGCCATCGTTGCTACTCCTTAAAATACAAGTATTGGAAACTGTTATATAGGAACCGGCCCCGGCCGATTCAACCCCTCCTCTCGAATGAGGAAGCTCTGGAAAGGTATTTTTGGTCAACGGCATGGCCATACATGTTCAGATGCAAGGCGCGGAATGCAGATGAATGGCCATCCATCATCAAATTCCGAAACGCAGCAAATGGCATGTAGGGCCAATGCCCCATAGGGTTGTGCTCCAATCGCGCCCTTGCTTCGTCATCCGGCTTGGCATCGTAACGCTGCTACGACCTGCGCCATCTTCCTGGCAATTTTCACGATTGGGGCAACAACGCTGCCCATCAATACCTTTCCGGAGCTTCCTATTAGCACTCTCAAAAAAGGAGTGCTAATAGTGGGGAGTGAGCGCCTTCTGTCAACAGCTTGCGAGGGGTTGAAATGGCAGAAAAGAGGAACTATAGAATAGATAGGCAGGTAATTTATGGCCTGTTAAACCGTGAATCAGGAGGTAGAGCGATGTCTCTGGTACGTTGGACACCCTGGCAGGAGCTTGAGTCCATGAACCATCATTTAAGCCGTTTGCTCGATGATTCTCGCACATCCCTGGATGATGAGATGGGTCGTTGGGCTCCTTCGGTCGATATTCGTGAGACCGACGAGGCGTTGATGGTCGAGGCTGAACTGCCTGGTATTGATAAAAAAGATGTGAAGCTGGAAGTGAAGGATGGCGTATTGACCATCTCCGGTGAACGCCGTTACGAGAAAGATGTGAAGGAGGAGAACGTTCATCGCATCGAGCGCTCGTACGGTTCATTTACACGTAGTTTCAGCCTTCCTACCAATGTCGATGCGGAGAAGGTTAATGCCGATATGAAGGATGGTGTGCTCACAGTGCGCCTTCCCAAGCGTGAAAACGCCAAACCAAAGGCGATTGAGATTCATTAACCCTTTTTCAAGTCGATATTTCTACAGCGGAACAATCGTCCGCATCTGAGGCCGTCCGATGTTTATCACACAGGGCGGCCTCAACTGTTTTTTCCGAGGGGTGATTCTACGCTTTGGCCGTGGTTGTTACACTTGTCGCTACCTGATCGGTGGGGCAGTCTGCTCTTTACCAATTCGGGAGGCCCCCTATGCCGCAATACAATCTGCAACGATACAACCTGGTGCTCATCACTCTCTGTTTCAGCCTGCTGTTTGGCGGTTGTTCGTCGGTGTCGAAGAGAGATTGCCTCAATACCAACTGGGAGTCGCTGGGCTACAGCGACGGGTCGCGTGGCATTCACTACACCCAGCTGGAAAAACATCGTCAATATTGTGCGGAGTTTAAGGTCGCCCCTGATCATGAGGCATATCGCCATGGCTGGAATCAGGGTATTCGTAATTATTGTACCGCTGACCGTGGCTATCGGCTTGGTGCAGCAGGTAAAGAATATAGAAACATATGCCCTGCCAATATTTCTGCCGGTTACATCGCAGGCTGGGAACGGGGGATGCGCCGCCACTGCACAGCAGAAAATGGTCTGCGGCAGGGTTTGAGCGGAAAAAGCTACAATGCTGTCTGCCCTGCCGGTCTTACGTCTGTTTATCATAATTTCTATCGACTGGGTCGGAATGTGCGCAAAGCGAGGGATGAACATCAGAGTATTGAACGAAAAGTGGCGCAAACAGAGAAACAGCTGATGATGGAAAAGAGTCCGGATATGCGCCGAAAACGGCTTCTCCGGTTGGCGATGCTGCAAAACCGGGAGGCAAAAAGCGATGCTGCCCTGATTGCACTTGAAGCATGCACGAGTGGAGACTGGTTCGATACCGGTTTCCGGGATGGCGAGGATGGTTTCCGGCGTCGGGTCGGAGAGATCGTTTCTGTTTGCCGAAATTATGGTATCGCTGCCGATCGAAAGGGTTATCGTCAAGGCTGGCAGCGGGGCAATCAACGCTACTGCACTTATAAAACGGGCCTCTATTTCGGTCAGACCAATCAACCCTATTCCGGTGTTTGTACGGGAAAGAAGCACCAGCGTTTTTGGCAAGGTTATGAACGCGGGCGGGCTATCTATCGAGCCGACCGTTATGAGGCGCATCCGAGACCGGTAAAAAAGAGATCTGTTAAGAAGCAGGATATCCGGTTGAAACGACTGCCTGAAAAGCAGGAAGAGACGAGGCCTGTGCGTACACCCGACCGGGATGAGGATGAGGATTAACGGAGCCCGGTTCAGATTTATCTGTGAGCTGTTTTCCTGCTGTTCCGATGCGAAGGGCGCATATCTGAATGTTTGCCGGGAAAAAGATTCCAGAGCTGCTGTTCATCTATCTCCTCCGATTCACCAGGCTTTAAGCCATCGAGTGTGATCGGGCCGATGGCATAGCGGATCAGCCTGAGCGTCGGAAACCCGACCGCTGCGGTCATGCGCCGTACCTGTCGATTTCGACCTTCACGAATTTTCAGTTGAATCCATGATGTTGGAATCTTTGCGCGAAAACGAACCGGCGGATTGCGTGGCCAGAGTGATGCCGGTTCTGAAATTATTTCAGCTCTGGCTGGTCGAGTCATTCCATCCTTGAGTTCAACACCGCTTCGGAGTCTGGCGATAGCCACATCCGTGATCTCTCCATCCACCTGAACCCAATAGGTTTTTTGAAGTTTATGATCGGGGTGAGAGATGCGGTTTTGCAGTTGGCCATTCGATGTTAATAGCAGAAGCCCTTCACTGTCGCGATCAAGGCGCCCGGCGGCATAAATATTGGGAGTGGAGATATAGTCCGCCAGTGTCCGGCGGGCATCCGTTCCCGGGTGAGTATCGGTAAATTGAGTCAGAACCTGAAAAGGCTTATTAAAACGAAGGGAGGGCATCGATCCGTTCTAGTCGATCCCGTTTCCGGAGGGTTGCCGGAAAAAAGGCACTAACTCTGGCTCTCTTTTATCATGGTTCGGATGCTGTTTGAGAGCAGCTCGAAATCAAAAGGCTTTCTTGCCACCTCACATCGTGTGGGATGGAACCCTTTATCGAGAACCGTATCGTCATATCCGGTTGTAAGAATAACCGGAATCTTCGCATTGAGTTCGCGTAGTGCCTGAAGCAGTTTAATGCCGCCCATTTTAGGCATGATGACATCCGTGAGGACAAGGTCGACCTCCTGTTCTGTCGAGGTGAACAGCTCAAGCGCGGCTTCGCCATTTGCGGCTTCTACAACCCGGTAACCCATTTCGATCAGGACTTGAGCAGTTGTTTTACGCAGGTCATCTTCATCATCGACGAGCAGGATGGTCAGGTCGTGTTTCTCCGAGTTGCCGGGCTGCTTTTCGGGTAATATTTCCGGGCTCTCTTCGCTCAACGGCAGATAGACGTGTATAGCGGTTCCGCTACCCGGCTTACTCTCCACCTCGACGATGCCGCCATGAGTCTGAATGGCGCCATAGAGCATGGAGAGCCCCAGTCCCGTTCCTTTGCCGACCTCCTTGGTAGTGAAGAAGGGTTCGAAGATTTGATTGATATACTCAGTAGGGATGCCCTGTCCGTTATCCTTGACTGTGATGCGGGCGAACTCTTTTTCCATGGCATCAGGGTGTGCATGCAAAAACGGTCGATCGGCATCAAAGTGTTCCAGGGTACAGCGGATTTCAGGCCGCGGAGCTTCAGCGACAGCATCAACAGCATTATTTAACAGGTTGAACATCACCTGTTGCAGTTGTGTTGTATCGCCATTGATATTCAGTCGTTCCTCACAGATGGATGTTTTGTAATCGATATTCTCCGGGATGGCGGTTTTGGTCAGGGTGTAACCTTCCTCCATGAATCTGTTCAGACTTAATACCCGCATCTGCACAATATCCTTGCGGGCAAAGGTAAGTAGCTGCTGTACCATATTGGCAGCCCGCTTTGACAGCTTCTCGATGTTATCGAGCTTATCCCCGGCTGCAGCATGTTCCGGCAACTGTTTTTTAGCGAGATAGACGTTCCCTTGTACTGCAGCCAGCATGTTGTTGAAATCGTGAGCAATGCCGCCAACCAGTGTGCCGATGGATTCCATCTTCTGCGAATGCCGCAACTGCTCCTCGAGCGTTTTTCGCTCCGAGATATCACGAACGATACTTAATATGATCTGTTCGCCTTCCAGCTCCAGTAGCCGGGCATTGATCTCTACCGGCATGATCGAGCCATCTTTTCGATAGTGGGCCGATTCAAACACAGCCGAACCACTCTCGATGATCTGTTTCATTCGCGCCGGTATTTTTTCAGCGAATTCAGGTGGGTCGAGCACTTTGATGTTGCTGGCCAGCATCTCCTCCTTGGTGTAGTCGAGCCGTTCATGTGCCGTTCTGTTAAGGTCGATGAAATTCCCCTGCATATCAAGAATGAAGATGCCGTCTGTGGAGGAGTCGAACAGCGTCTGGAAGCGACGCTTACTGGTTTTCAAAAGATCCTGCTGCTCTCTGTTTTTGGTGACATCGTCGACAATAGCCAGAACGCATGGTTCATTGTTTTCGCCTGAAATCGGTGATGAGGCGATGTGCAGAATTTTATGGTCTCCCGATTTGGTTACGGCCGAGAAGTCCTTGCCATGGTTGGTTGTCCCCTCGATCACCTGAATCATGGTGCTTCGGGCCTGCTCCCGCTGGCGCTCATCCGCATAGACAGCTTTCAGCCAGCCGATCGAGTTGATCTCCTCTTTGGTGTAACCGGTGATCTCCTGCATACGGCGGTTCCAGGTGATGAACTCGGCAAAGGTGTCGGTGTGGGATAATCGCCAGACAACGATGCCTTCGGCGGCCTGGTCGAGCAGTTGATCGCGAAAATCGATCGCGTTGCTCAGCTTTTTTTCTATCTCTTCACGCTGTCTGAGCGCTTTGTATGCGTTAATCAGTTGAGCACAAACTGCGGTGAAAGGGGTTAACAATTCAACGGTTTGTTGACTGTAACCTTCCGGATTGTTGGCAACGCCAAGGATACCCACCAGATCGGTGTCAGCATAGATGGGAAAGCCGAGAAAAGTATTCAACGATGGATGCCCATGCGGTACGCCCGAGCCCCTGGAATCATTTGATGCATCATTGGCAATGATGGTTTCACCGGTTGTCAGTATTCGACCAAAAAGGGAGTCGGTACTCCTTAACTCAAGGCCCTCCGCTACATGTTCGTCATGGTAGGCAAGCATCTCCTCATTCCAGGCGATGTTGGTGATAGCAAGCGTTTTGATATAGGGCGTTCCGTTTTCATCACGAAGAACCCTGCCAATGAGACCGTATTCGCTCTGTGTAATCTGTAACAGTTCATTAAGCAGTGCCTCAAATGCCCCCCGGGATGAGGTGCTGGTGATGAATAGTGTCAGAGCACGATTTAAAGCAGACAGAAGACTCTGTTCCAGCAGCAGCTGTTTTTTCTCATCCGTTTTCATGGATATCTACTCATACGGCAGGAATATCAAATTCCATGCCAAGCCAGTCTGTCCGGGTTTATACATCCCGGACACATTGACTTGGGTAGAGTGGAGAATGGTCAACCTACCGGAACGAACTCTGACGGATCCTGATTGGCCATGTGTTCGTAAGTAGCCCAGCGCAGGTCGGCGGCCTCCTGAGCCAGCTTCATCAGTCGCTCCGCCTCGTCAGGGTTGGTCTTCTGCAACAGTTTGTAACGCTGTTCGGTATAGGCGTAATCGGCCAGTTTCATCGTTGGACGCGGTGAATCCAGTACGAATGGCCGTTTACCCGCCTGACGCAGCGCAGGGTTGTAGCGGATCAATGGCCAGTAGCCGGATGCCACCGCCATATCCTGCTGATGCAAGCCCTGACGCATGTCGATGCCGTGAGCGATACAGTGGCTGTAAGCCAGAATGATCGACGGGCCGGGATAATCCTCGGCTTCGCGCATGGCAAGCAGTGTCTGCTGCGGATTGCCGCCCATGGCGATACGCGCCACATAGACATTACCGTAAGAGATCGCCTGCAGTGCCAGATCCTTCTTGCCCACCGGCTTACCGGCAGAGGCGAACTTGGCAGTTGCACCGACCGGTGTGGACTTGGAAGCCTGACCGCCGGTGTTGGAGTAAACCTCGGTGTCGAGCACCAGCACGTTGATATTACGGCCCGATGCCAGGGCGTGATCCAGCCCCGATGAGCCGATGTCATAAGCCCAGCCGTCACCGCCGACCAGCCAGACGCTTCGGCGTACCAGGTGATCGACAATGGTGAGCAGGTTTTTCGCCCGCGGATCGTCGATGGTTTTGAGTTTCTTTTTCAGGGCTTCAACGCGTTCGCGCTGTCTGCCGATCTCGGAACCGATACTCTGATCGGCGTGCACCAGTCCGTTGACCAGTTCATCGTCGCCAATCTGTGGTGCCAGCTCCAGCACGGTCTGCTGCGCCATATGCATGTGATGGTCGGCAGCCAGACGCATGCCGAGACCGAACTCGGCGTTGTCCTCGAACAGCGAGTTGGACCATGCAGGCCCACGGCCTTCACTGTTTTTCGTCCACGGCGTCGACGGCAGGTTGCCACCGTAGATGGAAGAGCAGCCGGTTGCGTTGGCTACCAGCAGGCGCGGGCCGAAGAGCTGGGTGAGCAGACGCACGTAAGGGGTCTCGCCACAACCGGCACAGGCGCCGGAGAACTCGAACAAGGGCTCCAAGAACTGGGTGCCGCGAACCGATGAGTAGTCGATCGAGGCGCGGTCGTTGACCGGCAGCGACTCGAAGAAGCTCACATTCTCTTTGGCCGATTTGAGGATCGGTGCTTTGGCGGTCATGTTGATCGCTTTGCGGCTCTTGTCCTCCGGATCGAGTGCCGGGCAGGCGTTCACGCACATCTCGCAGCCGGTGCAATCCTCGGCATAGATCTGCAGGGTGTAACGGGTCTCGGGGAAGCCGCGTGCCGCCACCTCGGTGGACTGGAATCCTTCCGGTGCACCCTCGAGCAGCGCTTCGTTGTAGAACTTGGCCCGGATCACACTGTGCGGGCATACATAGGAGCAGTTGCCGCACTGAATGCAGAGATCCGGTTCCCACAACGGAATGAAGTCGGCAATGTTGCGCTTTTCGAATGCCGCCGTGCCGCTCGGGTAGGTACCATCCACCGGAATCTTGGAGACAGGCAGGTCATCACCGTGACCGGCCAGCATCGGTGCGGTTACCTCCTGCACGAATTCAGGTGCATGAGCAGGCACCATGGCCGCCATCGCTTTGCTGCTGCTGACCTTGGCCGGAACCTTCACCTGATAGAGGTGGTCGAGCGATGCATCCACTGCCTTGAAGTTGAGCTGCACGATCTCAGCCCCCTTCTTCGAGTAGGTCTTCTCAATCGCCTTCTTGATCTGGGCGATCGCCTCGTCTTTCGGCAGCACGCCTGAGAGGGCGAAGAAACAGGTCTGCATGATGGTATTGATGCGGCGACCCATGCCTGCATCGCGGGCCACGGTCGAGGCATCAATCACATAGAACTGAATCTCTTTCTCGATGATATCCTTCTGCGCCTTCTCCGGCAGTTCATCCCACACCTTGTCGGCGGCAACGGGGCTGTTGAGCAGGAAGACCGCTTTGGGAGCAGCCCAGCGCAACATCTCCACCTGATTGATGAAGTTGAACTTGTGACAGGCGATGAAGTTGGCCGACTCGATCAGGTAGGGGGCATGAATCGGATCGGGGCCGAAGCGCAGATGGGAAACGGTCTGCGAGCCCGCCTTCTTGGAGTCGTAAACAAAGTAGCCCTGACAGTAGAGTGGTGTGTTGTCGCCAATGATCTTGATACTGTTTTTGTTGGCCGAAACCGTGCCGTCTGAACCGAGCCCGAAGAAGAGGGCGCGGGTCATATTCTCCGGCTCGATGTTGAAGCTCGCATCCACATCCAGGCTGGTGTGCGTGACGTCGTCATGAATGCCGACGGTAAAACGGTGCTTCGGTGCGTCCTTCTTCATCTCGTCGAACACCGCCTTCACCATGGCTGGCGTGAACTCCTTGGAGGAGAGGCCGTAGCGACCGCCAATCACTCGCGGCATGGTGGTAATTTTACCGCTTGAGAGTGCTTCGGCCAGAGAGGTGATCACATCCTGATAGAGCGGTTCACCGGCGCTTCCCGGCTCTTTGGTTCGATCCAGTACGGCGACCGATTTTATGCTCTTCGGCATGGCAGCCACGAGATGTTCCGCGCTGAATGGACGGAAGAGACGGACGTTGATCACACCCAGTTTTGCACCTCCCGCATTCAGCACCTTGATGGTCTCTTCGATGGTTTCGGCAGCCGAGCCCATCACCACGATCACCTGCTCGGCATCGTCGGCACCATAGTAGTCGAAAAGGTGGTACTGACGTCCGGTCAGTTTGGCCAGTTCATCCATGGTCTCCTGAATAATGCCGGGAACGGCGTGATAGAACGGGTTGGAACTTTCGCGGCCCTGAAAATAGACATCGGGGTTCTGTGCTGTGCCGCGAATGAACGGGTTGTCCGGATTCAGTGCGCGTTCGCGATGGGCATAGACCAGTTCGTCAGAGATCATGGCGCGAATCTGTTCATCGGGGATGACGCTGATCTTGTTCACCTCATGTGAGGTACGGAAGCCGTCGAAGAAGTTGATGAACGGCACACGTGCCTTCAGCGTTGCCGAGTGGGCGATCAGAGCCGAGTCATGTGCCTCCTGCACTGAAGATGATGCCAGCATGGCAAAGCCGGTGGTACGTGCAGCCATCACATCCTGATGATCACCGAAGATGGAGAGCGCCTGTGCCGCCAGAGAGCGTGCGGCCACATGGAATACGGTGGAGGTGAGTTCACCGGCAATCTTGTACATGTTCGGCAGCATCAGCATCAGGCCCTGCGATGCGGTGAAGGTAGTGGTCAGGGCACCGGTCTGCAGTGCGCCGTGTGCGGTACCGGCAGCGCCGCCCTCGCTCTGCATCTCGATCACATCGGGTACCTGGTTCCAGATGTTTTTCAATCCGTGTGCAGACCACTGGTCGCACAGTTCCGCCATGTCGGAAGAGGGTGTGATCGGATAGATCGAAGCGACTTCGCTGACCCGGTAGGCGACATGGGCGACGGCAGTGCCGCCATCCATAGCTGCCTGTTTCACTTCGGATTTCGCCTGGTTGTTCATCTTTTTCTCGCTCATCTTATTTCTGCCCTGCTTCAATGCTCTCTTCTTTCACCATCTCGATGGCGTAGCACGGACACTGCTCGTAGCAGGATGCACAGCCGGTGCATTTGTCGTAGTCGTAGAGGTAGCGTTTGCCTTTGCCCAGTTTGATGATCGCATCTTCCGGGCATGAGCCATAGCAGCCGTCGCACTCGAAGCAGTTACCGCATGAGAGGCAGCGCTTGGCCTCGAAGCGGGCCTCTTTTTCGGTCAGGCCCTGAAGGATTTCGTCGAAACTGGCAGTCCGTTTTTCGGGCGGCAGCTCGCCCTGCTCGACCTGTGGCGCTTCGGTGCGATACCAGAGACGCAGTTTTTCGTGATCGACAATAGGATGTTTTTCAGCCGGAACGTAAGGTTCTCCGCGCAGCCAGCCATCGATGTACCGAGCCGCCTTCTTGCCGTGGCCCGTAGCGATGGTGACCGAACGCTCACTCGGCACCATGTCGCCACCGGCAAAGATGCCTTCGGCTCCCGTCATCATATGGTCGTTCACAATCACCGTGCCGTCGCGTTCGAACTCGATCCCTTTAACGCTCTTTAAAAAGCCGGTATCGGTATCCTGGCCGACCGCCATGATCAGCGAGTCCGCCTCGAGTGTCTCGATCTCGCCGGTCGGTTGCGGGCGACCATTCTCATCGATCTTCATCACCTCGACCTTAAAAGTCGTGGCATCAATTTCTTTAATGGTACGCAGCCAGTTGATCTTCACGCCCTCTTCGATCGCTTCATCGGCCTCGAACTCGTGGGCGGCCATGTTGGCGCGGTCGCGGCGGTAGATGATCACCGCCTCTTCGGCGCCAAGGCGCTTGGCGGTGCGTGCCGCATCCATGGCCGTGTTGCCGCCGCCATAGATCGCCACCTTGCGTCCCAGCTTCACCTCTTCGCCATTCTCGACGCTTCTTAAGAAGCTGACCGCATCGAGCATCTTGCCCGCATCGCGGCTCGGGATATCGATCTTCTTGCCCAGATGGGCACCGATGGCGATAAAGACTGCGTCGAAACCACCCTCCGCTTTCTCTTTATTCACATCTTCAACACGGTGGTTGCAGGTGATCTTTACGCCCATATCCTCGATGCGCTTGATCTCCTGCTGCAGCTCTTTACGTGGCATACGATAAGCCGGAATGCCGAAGTGGATCATGCCGCCGGCAACCGGGCCTGCCTCGCGAATCTCCACCTCGTGGCCCAGACGGGTCAGGTGATAGGCAGCCGAAAGACCGGATGGGCCACCACCGATCACCAGTACTTTTTTACCGCCCGGTTTGGCGGTGTATTCCGGTTTCCACCCCTTCTCCATCGCCAGATCGCCAAGGAAGCGTTCGACGGCGTGGATACTGACCTCTTCATCGGTGTAGGCACGGTTGCAGGCGGTTTCACACGGGTGATAGCAGACACGGCCATGAATGGCAGGAAATGGATTGTTCTCGAGAAGTTTTTGCCATGCGGCCTCATATTCGCCTGCCTGAGCGAGCGCCAGCCATGCCTGAATATCCTCACCCGCCGGGCAGGCGTTGTTGCAGGGCGGGAGAAAATCCATGTAGACAGGTTTGCGTGAACGATGGGCACCGGTACCTGTATCGTGTTTGGTCAGGTCCAGGTTACGGGTCATGTCTGTTTTGGTCATAAGTGCTGTCTCTCGTTTTTTAATCGCTTGCTTGATCTGTTTGCAGTCGGTCGCATCTGCGTGCCGGGATGAGCAAAATGAGCGGCCAACTTTATAAGCCTCGTCGGTCTTATACAATCGAATATTCCCAACGGCTTGCCCCAATGGCTTAAACGGGAATGGTAACGCTATCCGCCGGCCAGCTTGGCTTTATAACCCTCTTTTTCGAGCATTTGCAGCAGTTTTTCGCGGTGGTCGCCCTGAATTTCGAGCACGTTTCCTTTGACTGCACCGCCGGTTCCAAGCTGCCCTTTCAGCTTTTTCAACAAAGCTTTGACGCCCTTTTCGTCCAAAGGGAGTCCGTCGATCACCGAGACGCACTTGCCGCCACGCCCTTTCGACTCACGCCGGATGCGAACACCCTGTTTGGATGGGTTGATAATGGGCGAGGGATTCTGGGCTGAGCCCTTGTTATGACTGCGCTTTTTCCCTTTGCTGTTTTTGTTGCCGCTCTTCTCCATCACCTTGCCGACCTGGCCCTGTTCGGTGGAGTAGACGAGTCGATGGTTGCCGCTCATGCTCTGCTCGTTGAGGTGTAAAAGTACATGGCGGCAGTATGAAGAAGAGAGACGGCGGCGGCAAATCGCGGTCTCTGCCGCCCTTTGCATGTTTAGGGAAGAAACGTTGGTAAATATATGTTTTCTGATATTATCCGATTTTTTTAGTCGGATATAACCATACTCGCCGTTTGGTTGTCGCTGTGGCTTGCCTCCGGCATCATTCGGCGCTATGAATATCATTGTATGAGGCAATGTACGGGGGTGCCATGGCAGCCAGGCAGAAGAGCAAGCAGAAGGTCGATCGGGCAACCAAGCTGAAAGAGAGAGATGCGGGTAGTTCAGTGAGTGCTCTGATTTACGAAGGTCGGGAGTACTCTGTCGAGTCGCTTAACCAGATGCACGACAAGATGCTCTACATTCGTCGCTTCGAGGAGAAGGCGGGCCAGATGTATGGGCTGAAAAAGATCGGCGGCTTCTGCCATCTCTGCAACGGCCAGGAGGCGGTCTGTGTCGGTACCGAAGCTGCCTCCGAGCCGACCGATTATATGCTGACCAGTTATCGCGATCACGGTCTGATTCTGGCGCGCGGTTCCGACCCGACTGCTGTCATGGCCGAGTTGCTCGGTCGCGCCGGCGGTATCGTCAAGGCTAAGGGTGGCTCCATGCATATGTTCGATGTGGAGAAGAATTTTGCCGGTGGTAACGGCATTGTCGCCGAGCAGGTGCCGATCGGTTTGGGCTTCGGTTTCTCCAGCTGGTACAGGGAGGATGGCCGTGTCACCCTCTGTTTCATGGGCGATGGCGGCATCAATCAGGGCGCAGTTTATGAATCGTTCAACATGGCGGCACTGTGGAGACTTCCGATTGTTTTTGTCATCGAGAATAACCAGTACGCCATGGGCACTTCTCTGGATCGAGCCTCGGCAGAGACCCATCTATTCAAACGCGGTATCTCGTTCAAGGTGCCGGGTATGCAGGTCGACGGCATGAATGTGCTGGAGGTGGAACGCAAGATGCGTGAGGCGATCGAGCATGTACGTTCCGGCAAAGGGCCGATTATCGTCGAAGCAGTGACTTATCGTTACAGAGGCCACTCGATGTCCGATCCGGCCACTTACCGTACTCGTGAAGAGGTCGATGAGTGGCGTAGCGGCCGCGATCCGATTGCCCGTTTACAGAAGCAGATGATCGATGCGGGGCTGGCGAGCGAAGAGGAGTTCAAGCAACGCGACAAGGATATCAAGAAACAGGTAGCCGAAATCGCCAAGGCAGCTGAGGCGCAGCCGGAGCCCGATGCGGCCGAGTTGTGGACGGACATCTACAACGATCCCATCGAGGGCGCCTACCCCTATCCGGGCAAGGTAGGGTGAGATGAGTAAAATTACATACAGAGAAGCCCTGAATCAGGCGATGTGCGAAGAGATGGAGAAGGACGAGCGCGTCTTTCTGATGGGTGAAGAGGTGGCCGAGTACAATGGCGCCTACAAGGTTTCGCAGGGCATGCTGGAGAAATTCGGTCCGAAACGTGTGATCGATACGCCGATCACCGAGCTCGGCTTTGCAGGACTTGGTGTTGGTGCTGCCATGGCCGGACTGAAGCCTATCATCGAGTTTATGACCTGGAACTTCGCCATTCTGGCGATGGACCAGATCGTCAATGCGGCGGCCAAGATGAAGTATATGTCCGGCGGCCAGTACAGTGTGCCGATGGTCTTCCGTGGGGCAGGCGGTTCGGCCGCCCGTGTCGGTGCCCAGCACTCCCAGGCCTTGGAGAACTGGATGGCCAATGTGCCGGGATTGAAGGTGGTGATGCCCTCCAACCCGGCCGATGCCAAGGGACTTCTGAAGGCGGCGATTCGGGATGATGATCCGGTCTGCTTCATCGAGAACGAGATCAACTACGGCGACGTCGGCGAGGTTCCGGACGGCGAACATATCATTCCGCTGGGCAAGGCCGATGTGAAACGGGCGGGCAGGGATGTCACCATTGTCGCCCACTCGCGCATGGTCGGTTTCGCACTGACTGCCGCCGAGGAGCTGGCGAAGCAGGGGATCGATGCCGAGGTGATCGACCCGCGCACCATCCGGCCGCTGGATGAGAACACCATTCTCGCATCGGTCGCCAGGACCAACCGCGCTGTCGTGGTCGAAGAGGGTTGGCGCTTCTGTGGTATCGGCGCCGAGATCTCCGCCCGTATCATGGAGCGCGGTTTCGACGATCTGGATGCGCCGGTCGCCCGTGTCACCGGCAAGGATGTGCCGATGGCGTATGCTGCCAATCTTGAGGCGATGACATTGCCGAGCGTCGCCGAGATCATTGAGGCAGCACGCGTGGTGTGTAACCGTGCTTAAGACAGCACGGACGATGAACAAGTTGCCCTTCCGCACATGGATGTGCGGCTCTAGTGAGCGGCGCGAATTTCGCACAATTCGCGCTGCGTCCCAAAGGCGAGAGGCATGGATGCCCGAGGCCGCATCAAACAAACAGGGGGAACCCCGTGCCGATTGACGTGTTGATGACCCAGCTCTCCCCGACCATGACCGAGGGTCGTATCGCTCGCTGGCTGAAGAAAGAGGGGGACAAGCTCGAAAGCGGCCAGGTGATGGCCGAGATCGAGACCGACAAGGCGACCATGGAGCTCGAAGTGGTCGACGAGGGTATCCTGCACAGGATCGTCGTTCCGCAAGGGGCGACGGTTAACGTCGGCACCCCGATCGCCGTCATCCGCGAGGAGGACGAGGAGGTGCCGGACGATTACGAACCGGCAGGCGAAGCGGCTCCTGCCCCAACCCAGACAAGTGCGCCTGAAGCGCCTGCCAAGGCAGCCGAACCGACTCCCGCACCGATTCCGGCCACACCAGCCTCCGCCCCGGCCGGCAAGTCCAGACGTATCAAGGCGAGTCCGCTGGCGCGCCGCCTGGCCAGACAGAAGGGGATCAACCTTGGCGCCATCACAGGAACCGGCCCGAAGGGACGCATCACCAAGAGTGACGTAGAGAACGCCGTGAAGCGCGGCATCAATCTTGGCTCTATTGGTAACAAAGCCGCCGAAAGCTTTGTCGCACCCGCTCCGCGCCCGATACCGACAGGCCCGCTCCCCTACCACGAGGACGAGTTCGAGCGCATTGAGAACTCGATGATGCGCAAGGCGATTGCCCGTCGCCTCGTCGAATCCAAGCAGCAGGTGCCCCACTTCTATCTCACCATCGACGTGGCGATGGATCGCCTGCTCGACCTGCGTGCCCAGCTCAACGAATCGGCCGACAGCGCCTTCAAGCTCTCCGTCAACGATTTCATTATTAAAGCGGTGGCGAAAGCTCTGCAGGATGTTCCGGCTGCCAACGCCAGCTGGAGCGAGAGCGACACGCTGATGCACAAGCACGCCCATATCTCGGTGGCCGTCGCCATCGAGGGCGGCCTGATCACACCGGTCATTCGCTTTGCCGAGCAGAAGGGGATCGTCGATATCTCCAATGAAGTCAAAGAGCTGGCAACGCGGGCCCGCGCCGGGGAATTGCAGCCGGAGGAGTATTCGGGCGGCACCTTCTCGGTCTCCAACCTCGGCATGTACGGCATCAAGAAGTTCCAGGCCATCGTCAATCCGCCCGAGGGTGCGATCCTCGCCGTCGGTGCCACCGAGACGCGCCCCGAGGTCGAGGATGGTCAGGTGGTCATCAAACAGATGATGTCGGTGACTCTCTCCTGCGACCACCGCGTCGTCGACGGCGCCGTTGGCGCCGAGTTCCTTGCAGCTCTCAAGAAACATCTTGAGACTCCTGCCTCGGTGCTGATTTGAATTAGGCGATAAATGTGCCACCCTTTGACGTGAAGAATGAAAAGTAGAACCTTGGCCGAGGGCAGGACAAATCGGCAGGAGAGCCGATTTGGACGGCCTTTCCGCCCGGAGGGTGAGGGACATGGACGTTCCCGAATCACGCTCCGACGCCGTATCGCACAAATATGAGGTTTACCGAATGCCGATTGATGTTTTTATGACCCAGTTATCGCCGACCATGACCGAGGGGCGCATTGCCCGCTGGCTGAAGAAGGAGGGCGATACGCTTGAGAGTGGCGAGGTGATGGCCGAGATTGAGACCGACAAGGCGACCATGGAGATGGAGGTGGTCGACGAAGGCGTGTTGCACAAGATTCTCTCGCCGGAGGGCTCGATCGTGCCGGTCGGCGCACCGATTGCGGTGATCGCCGAGGATGGTGAAGAGATTGCCGCCGACTATACGCCGGAGGGCACGGCTGCTCCTGCTGTCGAGGAAGCAGTTGCCGTGGCTACACCGGAACAGGTGGTTGAAACGCTCGCCGCGGCCACATCAGCTTCGGAAGACGATGCCCATGCTGATGAGGGCGAACTCAATCTGAAACCTGCCGGTATCTTCAACGAAGATGGCGAGTATGATCTGGTGGTCATCGGTGCCGGTCCGGGCGGCTATGTTGCAGCCATCCGCGCAGCACAGCTGGGATTCAAGGTGGCATGTGTCGAGTCCACCCATCTGGGCGGCATCTGTCTGAACTGGGGTTGTATCCCGACCAAGGCGCTGCTCAGAACCGCCGAAGTGGTCAATATCATCAAACATCACGGCGATGAGCTGGGCCTTGGCGTCTCCGATACCACGCCCGATCTTGAAAAGGCGGTGAAGCGCTCGCGCGGCATCTCCGACAAGCTCAACAAGGGCATCGGCTTCCTCTTCAAGAAGAACAAGATCGAACACATCGAGGGCTTCGCCAGCTTCGAGGCCGGCAACAAACTGATGGTCGAGAAGGATGGGCCAAATGGGAAAGAACAAGAGCAGGTGACAGCCAAGCATGTCATCGTCGCCACCGGTGCCAAGGCACGCGCCTTCCCCGGCATGGAGGTCGATCACGAGGTGGTGATCACCTATCGTCAGGCGCTGGTTCCCGAGAAGCTGCCTGAGAATCTGATTGTCATCGGCTCCGGCGCCATCGGTATGGAGTTCGCCTACTTCTACAATGCGATGGGCTCCAACGTGACCGTCATCGAAGCCGCCGAGCAGGTGCTGCCGCTCGAGGATCACGACATCTCCAAGATGGTGGAGCGCAGCTTCAGGAAGCAGAAGATCAAGGTGGTCACAGGAGCTATGGTTTCCTCCGCCAGGAATGTGAAAGGTAAGGCTGTCGTCGAGTATGAGGTGAAGGGCAAGAAAGAGAGCATCGAGGGCGATGTTTGCCTTGTCGCTGTCGGCGTACTCGGCAACACGGACAATATCGGCGCTGAGAACACATCCATGAAGGTGGAGAGAAACACCATCGAGGTGGACGACTACTACCGCACCGATCATGCAGGCGTCTATGCCATCGGTGATGTCGTCGGCGCACCGGCCCTTGCGCATGTGGCAAGCCACGAAGGTATTGTCTGTGTCGAAGCGATTGCAGGGCTTGAGCCGCACAAGGTGGATTACGGCAATGTACCCGGCTGCATCTACTGCCAACCGCAGGTCGGCTCATGCGGTCTCACCGAAAAGGCAGCCAAGGAAGCGGGCCACGAGATCAAGGTGGGCAAGATGGCCTACGCCCCGAACGGCAAGGCGATGGGCCTGGCCGAGACCGAAGGCATGGTCAAAACGATCTTCGATGCCGAGACCGGCGAACTGCTCGGCGCTCACATCGTCGGTGCCGAAGCGACCGAACTGATCGTGTCGCTACAGCTGGCAAGAACGCTGGAGACCACCGAAGCGGAGCTGGCGCATCATATGTTCCCGCACCCGACCCTCTCGGAGATGATCCACGAGTCGGTGCTCGATTCGGACGGCAAGGCGATTCATATTTAAGTAATATTTATGGGGGAGGCTTGTGAGGCCAATTACTTTATCAGCAATTGTAATAGCGGGCTGTTTATTTGGATGCAAAACAGGGGGGCATCCGATTCCCGATTTCCAAAAAGAATCTATGGACAAAGCAGTTGAAAGGCTTGATGAACTTCCTGCCATTAGGGCATCAGTAAAGGATGGAGTCCATCGTAGACTGCAGTTTGCAAAGACAAAACATAAAGACCTTTCTGAATTTAAATATATTGAAATGAATCAAGGTTCATTAACTGCTAAAACAAGGCGAATGGATATATCTCAGGATTCATACATCTTTGATAGTGGTAAAAGTTATTATATTGCGTTTGAACTTCCCGAATTTAAGCGGCCTTATGATATAAAAACATATACATACATTAATCCAGGTAAAACCCCAAACCCGTTTTTTTATCCCAAGATTCTGTTGCTTGATAGAAAGTTTGCTCCAATTCGATTGGTAGATACGAATACTCGAATGGTTCCATATGAGTTCCTTATATTGTCGGGCAGCGTTCACATTAATAATAGCCGTGAAAAATATGCCATATTATTAACCACTGACGAAGTGATGCGTAGCTCGACCACGACTCTGAGTAAAGTGAATACAGGCTATGTTATGTCAGGTGGAATGGTCTTCCCGTCTGGTTTCGAATATATCCGAGCTATCAGAGAGCATTCGCCTGAAGGCAAAGTACTGGTATTCTGGGAATGATCGAAAAAATTTCACAGAGCTTTACAGCAAACCAATAGGGTCAGAGCTTTGATTATAACTGTGGCAAAATATGTATCATCTCTGCCGTATAAAAGTATTTTGTGTCCAAGAGGAGTGATGTGTGAGTCCAGGTGTTGTATCGGTCATAGAGAAGTTGAATCAGGGAAGGAACAAACAGTTCATCCCGTGCTCGGAAACAGAGTCATTGAATCTGGCGTGTCAGAAAATAGATGGGGATCACCGCTTTAAACATCTCAATGAAGAGCACGATGAAATCCTGTTCGTCATTTCCGGCACGTTGAAAGTGTGGACGAGTGAGGGTGAATACCATTTAAAAGCAGGCGATATGCTTAACATCCCGAAAAACATTGAGCATGGTGACCTGTTCGGTTGCGATGCCACCATACTCATTATCGAAGGAAAGTTATGAGGCAAGAGGGTATCCGATGCCCGCATATATGATTATCAGGGTCGCTGTAGACGATCCGGCACAACTCAAGGCCTATCAGGATGCGGCTCCACCTGTCGTTAAGAAGTACGGTGGGAAATTCATTGTCAGGGGCGGCGCTACGGTCGCGCTGGAAGGGCAGGCCGATTCCCGCCGTATCGTGGTTATCGAATTTCCGGAACTTTCCGATGTGCAGGCATTTTATCACTCCCCCGAATATTCAGAGGCGCGTAAACTTCGTGAGGGCATTGGCAGCTTCGAGGCGATTGCGGTCGATGGGGTGAAACTCTGAGTGGCATCTGCCAATAGATAAAACGGTGTTCGTGATCATTTCATCACTTTACATATAAATAGCTATCCACTGGACTATTCAGTTGGAGGGGTTACTTTCAGCCTTATATCTGCAGGCCATTCCGGTAGCAAGGACGCACTTTGAAGAAAAAACTATCCATGACATTTGACAATGCCGTAGCCGAACAGACCTATCAGGCGGTGACCGGCAAAGAGCGCAGGACGCAGATGCGCTTCGGATTGCTAATGCCGTCCATTCTCTATGGCATCATCTCTTTCATCGATCCGATGGTGCTCGACGATTCGATTGCCGGGCTTGCCAGCAACATTCACCTGGCTCAGGGGCTGCTCTTTCTTGTGCTGGTGCTCCTCTCGTTGAAAGTTGACGCGATGGCTTATCATGTTGGCATGGTTGCCGGCAGTGTCATCATCGCCTGGAGCGGCCACCTCTACCTGACCGGAAACGGCGCACTCTACGAACTGGCGGGCGAAGGCTACCTGATGGTGGTCTGGGTCTGGCTGGTTTCCGGTTTGAACATCCGGCAGGCAGCGGTGGTGATGCTGGTGTTTATGGCCGAGTTTTTCCTCTATCAGTATGTCAGGCCTATGCCATTGGATTACCTGCCGGTCTATCTCTACCTGCTGTTTGCAGCCGCGCTGTTCGGCATCATCGTTGCCTATCTCACCGACTATCACCGCCGCAAGGCATTCCTCTCCGAACAGAGGCACAGGCGTATCGAGTCACAATTTATCCACTCCCAGAAGATGGAGGCCATCGGCACGCTGGCAGGCGGCATTGCCCACGATTTCAATAACACGCTGGCAGCCATCACAGGTAATATCTATCTGGTTAAACAGAGTATCGAACACGATCCGAAAGCGCTGGCGATGCTCGATAGCATTGAGGAGGTTTCGTTTCGTAGCGCCAGCATTATCAAACAGTTACTGGCCTTTTCGCGGAAAGGGTTGATCCAGATGCGTGCCATCGAACTCTCCGCCCTGCTGGAGACGACAGTCCAGCTCTATCAGGTGAGTGTGCCGGTCAGTACGCAGTTCGAGTTTCAAAACGGGGTGGAGGGTGAGCTACTGATTCACGGCGATGACAATCAGCTGGAGCAGGTGGTGTTCAATCTTTTGAATAATGCCCGCGATGCCGTGACCGACGTCGAAATGCCGGTCATCACACTGCAGGCAGAGCGGTGGACGGCAGACGAGGAGTTTCTTCATCACCACCCAGAGCTGCAGGCCGGGGATTACGCACGCATTACCATTTGCGATAATGGCTGTGGCATCGATGAGGATGCGCTTGCCAATATCTTCGAACCCTTCTTCACCACGAAAACGAACGGCACCGGTCTCGGTTTATC
Organism: Mariprofundaceae bacterium; assembly: GCA_050304695.1. Lineage (GTDB taxonomy): Bacteria > Pseudomonadota > Zetaproteobacteria > Mariprofundales > Mariprofundaceae > WSZY01. Next base: position 104,520 of record JBNLEB010000019.1, on the reverse strand, counting down.
GATGGCGTTCGGAACCATCCAGTCGCATGGTGGCGTATTAACGGTTGAGGCCAGGCCTGAAGGAGGTACCTGTTTCCGGGTCTATCTTCCGGAACTGGAGCGTGAGGCTGATTCACAGGTGAAGGCTGAGCAGGAAGTAGCCAGTGAAGGGGAGGGCGGTACGATTCTGGTGGCGGACGATAACGATGAGGTGTTGGCGGTGGTCGATCTGCTGTTGAACGAACTCGGCTACCGGGTGCTTCAGGCAAAGAATGGGCTCGAAGCCGTCGAAATTTATCGTGATCGGGGTGAAGAGATCTCAATGGTAGTGCTCGATGTGGTGATGCCGAAGATGGGTGGAATTGATGCTTCAAAACAGGTTCGCTCGATAAATCCGTCCGCTCGTATTCTGTTTATGACCGGTTATGACCCGGACAATAGCGCTGAAGGAGGCGCATTACGGTCGGAGGCGGTGATCATGAAACCGTTCAAGGTGGATCAGTTCAGCCGGAAAATTTCCGAGATCATGGGTGATAGCGATTCATAAACCCTGGTAATCGCCAACGGTTCATCTCCGGAGTGCCAGCCCTGAGATCATCGTGACAACCTGTAAATCTCTCCCGGTTCTGTTGCCTGGGAGCTGCCAGACGTGGAATTTGCAATATGTAATTGCAATATAAAGTGAGCATACAGTGAATAATGAATAAAATCGTTTACATTCACTATTCACTGTATTTGAATAGCGGGCATGCAAGATCAGACAACCCGTGAAACCATCCTCAAAGCGGCCGAAGCCCGCTTCACCCACTATGGCTACGGCAAAACCACGATCGCTGAAATCGCTTCAGACTGCGATATGAGCGTGGGAAATATCTATCGTTTCTTTGAAAACAAGGAAGCCATTGCTATGGCCGGTGTGGAGATCAAGATGGCCGAGAAGGCCGAAGTGTGTGAAAGCGCTCCCGATCCCAAAGCCTCCGCATTTGAGCGGTTGCGGCAATATATGCTGGCCCGGTTGCGATACACCTATCAGATGTCGTGCAACAATGTGCATATGTTCGAACTGGTTGAACTGATCACACAGAAACATGGCGAACTGATCAAAAAGTTCGATAAGCGGGCGACTGACTGGTTTGCGGAAGTATTACAGCAGGGAGTGGCGAGCGGCGAATTCCGTGAGATGGATAGCCAGCGCGAAGCGGGCTCTATTCTGATGGCGACCGTTATTTTCTGTATCCCCATCTTTATGCAGGAGTCGCTACCGGTGATGGAGGAGCGGCTGAATGCTTTAATGGATCTGCTCTATCAAGGACTGAAATCATGAAATATGGCTCACTCACAGCCGCATTGGCGGCTGTGTCGATGCTGGCTGGCTGTGCTGTAGGGCCGGATTTCAAACGACCCGAAGCACCAAAAAGCAAACGCTATACATCGATAGAAATCAACATGGATAAAGCATCGACAGGTCAGAAGATCGAGGCCGGTGCATCGCTACCATCCGACTGGTGGAGAATGTTTGGATCGAAAGTGCTCTCCGAACTGGTCGAGCAGGGGTTGGCCAATAGCCCAACGATTCAGATCGCCGAAGCGCGTTTGAAAGAGGCGAAGGAGAACCTGAATGCGCAGGTGGGTTCCGTGCTCTATCCATCGGTCGATGGGCAGGGCTCAGCGAGCAGGCAGAAGATCTCCGGTGCAGGCTTTGGCGGCAGGCCGAATATTTATAATGTCTATAACGCTTCGGTGACAGCCAGTTACGGCGTTGACCTGTTCGGTGGCAGCAGGCGTTATCTGGAGGGGCTGAAGGCGCAGATCGATTTCGAGAGATATCAGTTGCAGGCCGCACGCATGTCGCTGGCAGCCAATATTGTGACGGCGGCTGTGCAGGAGGCATCGCTGCGCAGCCAGATTCAGGCGACAAAGCAGATCATTGTCGATAGTGAAATGCAGCTGGAGATGGTGGAGCAGCAGTATGCTGTGGGAGCCGTATCGAAAGGCGTCGTATTAAGTCAGCGAACCGCACTGGCACAGGCGCGTACCACGCTGCCTGCCCTGCAGAAACAGCTGCAGCAGAACCGGCATCTGCTCAATGTGCTGGCAGGACGCCTTCCGGCCGGTGTCAGGCTGCCCAGGTTTACACTGGCCTCATTCGAGCTTCCGCAGACACTTCCTTTGAGCCTGCCATCGGAGCTGGCACGGCAACGGCCCGATATCCTTGCTGCCGAGGCGCTGCTGCATCAGGCCAATGCCAATTACGGTGTGGCGACGGCCAACCTCTATCCGCGTATTACCCTGACCGGCACTTTCGGTAGCGAAAACAGTCAGGTATCCAATCTGTTCAGTGCCGGTAGCACGGTGTGGGGTGCCGGTGCCGGACTGGTGCAACCACTCTTTCACGGCGGTGAGTTGCGAGCCAAACGTCGTGCCGCCGGAGCTGCTCTGGAGCAGGCGCAGGCCAGTTATCAGGAGACGGTGTTACAGGCATTCCGTGATGTGGCCGATACCCTTCTGGCGCTGGAGATGGATGGACGCACATTGGCGCTGGAGCGTGATGCCTCCAGAGCCGCCAGAGAGGCGTATGAATTAACCGATCACCAGTATCAAACGGGCAGCGCCAGCTATCTCGAACTGCTGGGTGCCAGCCAGCAGTACCAGCAGACGGTGATTTCGCTGGCCAGGGCGGAGGCGACGCGCTTTGCCGATTCGGCGGCACTGATCCATGCCCTCGGTGGCGGTTGGTGGGAGCCGACTGATGGTGAGATTAGTGGTGAGAGCAGTAGTAAGACAGCTGACAGTGACACGAACAGTTCAACGGAGAAACAAGAATGAAAAAACGTATGACAATTATGCTGATCAGTGTGGCTGTGCTCTTTGGTGCTGTGATTGGATTCCAGCAGTTCATGGCCCATATGATGGCACAGTGGCTGGCCGGTAACGGTCTGCCGCCTGCCACGGTAACGGCGATGGCGGCGAAATTCGAGGATTGGCAGCCGCAGATTCGTTCGGTCGGCAGCCTGCGTGCCCGTCAGGGTGCAATGATTGTGGCCGAGCGTGGCGGCACCGTTGAAACGGTTCATTTCAAGGCGGGTGAAGAGGTGCGTGCCGGTAAACTGCTGCTGGAGCTTGAGGCCGGTGAAGAGAAGGCGCAGTTCAAGGCTGCACAGGCAGCGCTGGCGCTGGCGAAGGTGACCGTGAAACGCGATGAGGAGCAGATCAAGGTGCATGCCATCAGCCAGGCGCAACTGGATGCCGACAAAGCCGACCTGCAGGCCAAGCAGGCGCAGACAGAGCAACTGCAGGCTGTGCTCGACAAGCTGCAGATTCATGCCCCCTTCTCCGGTCGTCTCGGCGTCAGCACCATCAGTGTCGGGCAATATCTGAAGGCGGGTGCCAATATCGTATCGCTGCAGTCGAGCGATAAGATGGTGATCGATTTCAATATTCCGCAACGGCAGCTATCCGAGGTGAAGGCGGGGCAGGCGGTTCGTCTGTTTAGCAATACCTTTGCCGGACGCGAGTTCAAAGGCGAGATCGTCGCCATCGACAGTCAGGTCGATGCGGCTACCCGCAATGTCCATGTCGAAGCGCTGGTCGATAATGCCAAGGGAGAGCTGATGCCGGGCATGTTTGCCGAGGTGAAGGTTGAAACAGGCAGCGCCAACACCTACCTGACGCTGCCGCAGACGGCGATCACCTATAACGCTTATGGTTCAACGGTATTCGTCGCACGGCCTGGCAAACCTGCCGAAGGTGGTGGAGAGAATGGTGGAGAAGATGCCAAAGAACCGATGCCGATGGCCGAGCAGATTTTCGTGAAGACCGGCGAGGTTCGCGGCGATCAGGTGGCTGTGCTCAGCGGTATCAAAGAGGGCGATATGGTGGTGACCAGCGGCCAGATGAAGCTGAAAAACGGTACGCCATTGATCATCAACAACAGCCACGCACCGGCCAATGAAGCGGCACCGACGCCGCAGGAACAGTAAGGACGAATAGGAAGAGTGGGAATCAGCGAATGAACTTTACCGATATCTTTATCCGCAGACCTGTACTGGCGACCACGATCAGCCTGCTGGTTCTGGTGCTTGGCCTGCAGGCGATCTCGATGTTGCCGGTACGCCAGTATCCCGAGACGCAGAATGCCATTGTTACTGTCAGCACCGCCTACTACGGCGCCGATGCGAAGACGGTGGCAGGCTTCATCACCCAGCCGCTGGAATCGGCCATCGGTCAGGCTGGCGGCATCGATTATATGTCGTCGGTCAGTATCAGTGGTGTCTCGACCATCAGTGCGACACTGCGTCTGAACTACGATTCGAATAAAGCGCTGACCGATATCAGCAGTAAGGTGAATGCCGTGCTCAACCAGCTGCCTGCCGAAGCGCAGCAGCCGGTGATCACGGTGCAGGTCGGTGAGACGGTCGCATCGATGTATATGGGCTTTTTCAGTAAGGATCTGCCGAATAACAACCTGACCGACTATCTGGTGCGTGTGGTCAAGCCGCAGCTGGACGGTATCGAAGGGGTACAGCAGGCCGAGATTATCGGTGCCCGCCAGTTCGCTCTGCGCGCATGGCTCGATCCGCAGCGCATGGCCGCCTTTCACATCACCGCCGCCGATGTGCACTCAGCCCTTGCCCGCAACAACTACCTGACGGCACTCGGCAGTACCAAGGGGCAGATGGTCAGTGTTGAGCTGACCGCCGCTACCGATCTGCACTCGGTCGATGAGTTCAAGCAACTGGTCATCAAGCAGCAGGATGGCGCTATCGTACGTCTGGAAGATGTCGCCAATGTGGTGCTCGGTGCCGAGGACTACAATCTCTCCACCGCCTTCGGTGGCCGCGACTCCGTCTTCATCGGTGTGAAGGTGGCGCCCGATGCCAACGTGCTGGAGGTGACCGATCGCGTCAAAGTGGTCTTCCCCGAGATTCAGTCGCAGATGCCGGTGGGCCTGACCGGTGAGATCGTTTACGACGGTACCAAGTTCATTCACAGCTCCATCGATGAGGTGCTCAAAACATTGATCGAGGCGCTGCTGATCGTCTCCTTCGTCGTCTTCCTCTTCCTGGGCAACCTGCGTGCCGTGATCGTGCCGCTGGTGGCGATTCCGCTCTCGATGATCGGCGCATTCGCCGTGATGCAGATGTTCGGTTACACCATCAATCTGCTCACCCTGCTCTCGTTCGTGCTGGCCATCGGTCTGGTGGTCGATGATGCCATTATCGTGGTGGAGAATGTGGATCGTCATATGAAGGAGGGCAAATCACCCTTCGAGTCTGCGTTGCTCGGCGCGCGTGAACTGGGTGGCCCGATCATCGCCATGACCATCGTCTTGATCGCCGTCTATGTGCCGATCGGTTATCAGGGTGGCCTGACCGGCGCGCTCTTCACCGAGTTCGCCTTCACGCTGGCCGGTGCCGTCACCGTATCCGGTGTGATTGCGCTGTCGCTATCGCCGATGATGGCATCGCGCATGTTCCGCGCCGATCAGGATGACACCTGGCTGGTGCACAAGATCGATGCTGTTTTCGACCGTCTGCACACCTCCTATCAACGCCGTCTGCACGGCTCGCTCGATACCTGGAAGGTGCAGGTGGTGATGGGTGTATTGCTGCTTGTCGGTGCCGTGTACCTCTTTGCCACCTCGGCCTCCGAGCTGGCGCCGGAAGAGGATCAGGGGCTTGTTGCCGCACATATGCAGGGCGCACCCAATGCCACATCTCAGCAGATGCTGGGTTATGCCCGTGAGGCGTTCGAACTCTCCAAAGAGCTGCCCGAGTACGATCAGATGTTCCAGCTCACCGGTATGCCGACCATCAATCAGGGCATCGGCGGCGTGCTGTTCAAGCCGTGGGATGAGCGCGAGCGCAGCGCCAAGGAGCTGCAGCAGGTGTTGCAGGAGAAGTGGAACACCATCGCCGGCGCCCACATCGCCGCATTCCAGTTCCCGCCGCTGCCCGGTGCACAGGGGTTGCCGCTACAGTTCGTGATCAAAACGACCGACAGTTTTGAGAACCTTAACGAGGTGGCGCATAAGGTGGTGAGCAAGGCACAGGCCTCGGGCATGTTCTTCTTCATCGATTCCGATCTGAAGATCGATAAGCCGCAGGCGACGCTGCGTGTCGATCGCGATCTGGTCAGTACACTGGGATTGAGCCTGCAGGATGTCGGCCAGTCGCTTGGTGCTGCGCTCGGTGGCGGTTATGTGAACTATTTTTCGATTGATGGACGCTCCTACCGGGTAATTCCGCAGGTGTTGCAGGAGTCGCGCCTGAACCCTGAGCAGGTGCTCGACTATTACATCCGTGCGGCGGATGGCACGGTGATTCCGGCCTCTACAGTCGCCAGTATTACGCATGAGGTGGTGCCTGAATCGATCAACCACTTCCAGCAGCTCAATTCGGCGACAGTGCAGGGTGTATATGCGCCGGGGATTTCGCAGCAGCAGGTGCTTGACTTCATGCGCCAGACCCTGAAAGAGGTGGCTCCAGCCGGTTACACTGCCGACTACTCCGGTCAGTCGCGTCAGTTCATGCAGGAGTCCGGTGGTTTCGTCTTCACCATGATGTTCGCCATTGTCATCGTCTTTTTAGCACTCTCTATCCAGTTCAACAGTTTCCGCGATCCGGTGGTGATTCTGGTCTCGGTGCCGCTGGCATTGATGGGTGCGCTACTCTTTATCAATATCGGTTTCACCACGCTCAATATCTACACGCAGGTGGGGCTGGTAACCCTGATGGGCCTGATCAGTAAGCACGGCATCCTTATCGTGCAGTTCGCCAACGACCTGCAGCTGGCTGGTCTTCGCAAGCGCGAAGCGATTGAGGAGGCGGCAGCGATTCGTCTACGCCCGATCCTGATGACGACAGCGGCGATGGTGCTTGGCGTACTGCCGTTGGTGATGGCCAGCGGTGCGGGTGCTGCCGGACGTCAATCGATGGGCATCGTGATTTTCACAGGTCTCTCCATCGGCACGCTCTTTACCCTCTTCGTGGTGCCTGCCATGTACATGCTGTTGGCGACCGACCATGCGCAGCGTGAGCATAAGTTGGAGGCAGAGCCTCAGGAGCTGTGATGGATGTCGAACAGGTGTCGAATGCGGATGATTAGGCTATCATAAGCTTAAGATTCGATAGCTGGAGGAGATAGCGATGACCCGTTTGATGCTTGGATTAACGATCTTCTTCGCCATTCATCTGTTGCCATCGGTACCATCCGCTCGCAATGCCCTGTTCGCCAGACTGGGGGAGAAGGTATACAAAGGCATCTATGCCCTGATCTCGTTTATCGGTCTCTATTTTATTGTTACAGGCAAGGGTGTGGCTCCGTTCGTTGCTCTCTGGGAGCCGCCGAAGTGGAGCTATGTGATCACCAATGTTTCGATGATGGTATCGCTCTACCTGCTCGTGGCGATGAACATGAAGTCGAACATCAAACGTTTCACCGCCCATCCGATGCTTTGGGGTGTCGCCTTCTGGGCCGGTGGGCATCTCATTACCAACGGAGACCAGGCATCCATGATGCTGTTCGGTTCATTCCTCGCCTACTCGCTCTTTGCCATGTATTCGGCCAATCGCAGGGGAGCGACACCAGGCAGTGGACGGGTCTCTTTTCGTTACGATGCGATGGTGCTGGTGATTGCGGCGGTGGCTTATGTGTTGATCGCCAATTTTCATCTCTGGATCGCAGGAGTGAAATTGGTTCGCTGAAAGATAACGTTTTTAACAAAAAAGGGACGGCATTTGCCGTCCCTTTTTGTCTGTTTCAAATGACAGTGATCAGTTTTTATCCTTCGCCTCGTTGATACGTAGCTTGCGGCCACCCATATCCACACCATTGAGCTTCAGCGCCTCTTTGGCACCTTCGCTATCCATTTCGACAAAACCATAACCTTTCGGGCGGCGGTTCGGGCCGGTCATAAGGCGTACCGTATGGACGGTGCCGTAAGGACGGAAAAGGTCTTCGACCTCCTCCTTGGTGGCAGAGAACGGCAGATTGCCGACATAGATGGTGCCGATATCGGAACTGCCCAAGCTACCCACCGGATAGAGTGCAGTGGCAACACCGCCGATTATAGCACCGATAAAGAGGCCTGTTCCGAAGAGTGAGGAGGCGGGCATCATTCCGGAGAGGCCGAGCATCTTCTCAGCAAAGACTCCGACGACCGATAAAAGCAGTGCGCCGATTGCCAGTTTTATAAAACAGGAAAAACTCATGAATCATCAACTCCTGTGTATGGTGTTACTGCCGTAGAGCAGTGTGCCAAGCATGCCAATAAACAGCCGACAATGAAAACGCTTTATATTTTGAGTGTTTCCCGTTTATGCTACGAGGATGATTGGCAAATTGATGATCGCCCTGATTTCGCTGGCTGTGGTTGCACTGCTGGCAATCGTGGCGCTGGCGATCTGGTCCCATTTCAAAGAGCCGGATCTCGGCCTTGTGAACGGTAAACTTCGTCCATGTTCAGCTTCTCCCAATTGTGTCTGCAGTGAAAGTTATGCTGAGGCGAATATGTCTCATCAAATTCCGCCCGTGAAAGTGAGTGGCAAGGATATAGTAACCCCATGGAAGCTGCTCGGGCAGGCGGTTGTCGATCAGGGAGGCAATATTGTCCGTGAAGATGACGGTTACCTGCATGCCGAGTTTTCATCGTCGCTGTTCCGTTTCATGGACGATCTGGAATTGAGAATGGATCGACAGGAGGGACTCATTCATATCCGTTCGGCATCGCGGGTCGGGCACTCCGATTTTGGTGTAAATCGGAAGCGGGTAGAGATGATCTGGCAAGGGATGGGGACAACGCATTGAACCGCTGCCCATGCAGCTCCGGTTTCGATCTGAGTCAGTGTTGCGGCCGTTATCTGGATGGAGAGCCGGCTCCGAGCTGCGAAGCCTTGATGCGCTCCCGTTACTCGGCATACGTGTTAAATCATCATGATTACCTTCGCCGGACATGGCATCCGGCTACCTGTCCCGAACAGCTCGGCGGCACAGCGCTGAGGTGGATCGCGCTGGAGATTATCGGTACGGAGAAAGGGCAGGCCGAGGATAGTGAGGGGACGGTCAGTTTTATCGCCAGTTTCTGTGATAGCGCCAAAGGAAGAAGATTGCACGAGACCAGTCGTTTTGTGCGTTACGATGGAGCGTGGGTCTATCTGGATGGTGAGTGCAGACTGACAGATATTGGGCGCAACGAGCCGTGCCCTTGCGGCAGTGGCAGGAAATTCAAAAAATGTTGTGGGGCGGCGTAAGCCGGGAGCTGGCTGTAAACCTAAAAGAGGCCGGATTTCTCGACCTGGTTGACTTTGGCGGTTACGCCACTGTCGGAGCAGGAGAGGGTGACCTCGGTGTAGTCCAGTGGCATGGAGCGCTCTCTGCCCAGGTCAAATGTGCCTTTGGAGGCCAGTACGCCATCTGTCACGACCGAGTAGGGGATCTGCTTGCAATCGCCACTGGCCTGAATCACCAGTCGTGCACTGCCGCTACCACTACTGATTACGCCGACGGTGCCGTGGTCGATGGTGTAGGTCAGGCTCTTCGCACTGGCCGTAGCGGCGAAAGCGGTGATAGAGATAAGCAGAACAAGAATTTTTCGCATGGTGCACTCCATTGGATCAATCGCCTGAGGCTATGGATCGAATATGACAGCGGCAAGACATGGATAGGTCAGTCAGGATATACCAGTCGCTGATACTCGATGGCGATACAGCGATCCATGATCGCCGTGACGCCGCCATGGGTGGCGATCTGCCAGCTCTCTTCGTTGACGATACCCAGCTGTAGCCAGAAGGCTCCGGCCCCGATCTCCACCGCCTGCCTCGCCACATCCGGGGTGAACTCGGCACGCCTGAAGACGTCGACAATGTCGATATGAACAGGGATGTCGGCAAGGCGCGGGTAGGCCTTCTGACCGAGGATGGTCTCTGCCTGCGGATGAACCGGAATGACATGGTAACCCTGCTCGATCAGGAAAGCGGCAATCCGGTGGCTGGTTCGATCCGGTTTGGGTGAGCAGCCGTAGATTGCAATGGTCCTGGCGCTTTTGAGAAGATCGGCCACTGTTTTGTCGTCAGGGTTTTGCCACTTCATATGCCCTCCTTGAGTGTGACTATGAAGCCAGTTGGGATAATAGCTGTTCCTTTACACACTTAATGCTTGAATCTGTTTTAATCGAATCGATATCGGCCAGTGTTTATACTTCGCTCAGGCCATATCATCTTTAAGGCTGGCCAATTCGCCTTCCACCTTGATTTGACCCCGGATGACACCCTCTTCAATTGAGGCCTCGAGCTGTTGAACAAACAACTCTTTTTGACTTTTCCCGACAGTCAGGCCGGGGTGTTCACCGAGTGTGCGATTTAGAACCGATTCAGCCAACTCGTTTATCAGCGAGGCGCGATCTTTTTTTCTCGTATACAGATATGGTTGTCCGGATTCGGAAGTTTCCACCTGTCGGTCAATCAGGTGAGCCAGCGATACACCCAGTGTTTCCGCTATGCGTACCATGGCAGGAAGCGAGAGTCCCGCCAGTCCTCGTTCGGCTCGGCTAAGCTGGCCGGGATCGATTTCGGCAGCGGTTGCCAGGCGGTTAATGCTGATAGGCGGATCGACAGCCTGACGAAGGCTGCGGATGTTGTGGCCTACCGCTTCAAAAATGTCCATACAGCACAATATTTCACACTGCTTTTCGTGCAATGCTTTAAAAGCATTTGTTGTGTTGTAATCAATGATCTATAATCATATACAACGGGGTTTATGAATATCCGTTTCAATTCATCATGATAGTTGTATTTCAGTCAATGGGGGCAAAACATGGGGGCTATTCATATCATCGATGACGATGATCTGTATCGAAAGGTAATTGTCGAGGTCATTCGGACATTTGGTTTTTCGACAAGCGAATTCTCTTCGGGAAGCAGTTATCTGCAGTTTATGAGAGAAAATCGATACAGGCCGCCGCAAATGATTTTTTCCGATATGAATATGCCCGGTATCACCGGGCTGGTGACATTAAATGAAGTACTCAGCCACTATCCCGAAATTCCCTGCTACCTTATCACCGCAAACCCGATGCAGTTCAAGCAGGTAGATCTCTCCGGCTATGCGATTAAGGGGGTGCTGGAAAAACCTGTCGGTTTCGAAAAACTCCGGCGTGTTTTGTACACACTACAATAGTAAAAAGTCGTCACGCCATGGCCATGTCGATGCGTGATGGATAAGGATGATGAAAAGCGTGCAAAATAACTGCAACTATTTCTTCAGCTTTGAGATCTTTGCCCCTTCGAAAGAGAGGTTGTACATCAGCCCTTTGTTGGAAAAGATGAAGCCGATGATCGGCTTTTTGGACGTTTCCGTATCGATACTGTCGCCCGCACCGAGATTGGCGATGGCTATACTGCCGTCGACACCGGCTTTCCATCCGTCACTGTCGCGAAATTCTTTAAGTGCTTTGTCTGTCATAAAGAGGATGATCTGCGACTTGATCTGACCTCCCAGCTGGAAGCCGATCGATGCGGCGGCAGTGCTGTAGTAACCAACCGTTTTACCTTTGATTAGCAGGGCACCTTCACCGTACTCGCCGCCGATTCCGATACCGCCTTTGAGTACCTCCGGAAAGACAAGAACGCCTTTGGCTTTTCCGGTCAGCTCTTTGCCTGACCCGACCTCTTCGTAAAAGAGGGAGAGAGCTGATTTGACCTTGGCATCGATCTCAACCTTGCTTGCCGCATCGGCACCGGGCGCATGGATGGTCAAGGAGAGCATAAACAGGGTAAGTAGTTGAATGGTATAACGTTGCATGATGTTGCTCCTGAAGGGTAGGCCTTAAAGAGAGGCAACAGTTATTATAGTTCATGGAAATCGGGGTTGCCTGTTGGCTACTCTCCGGGCAGAGGTGTATCGGAGAGCACGATGCCATCCTCATCGGCATAAAGGTAGCTGCCGGGGTTAAACTGCACATCGGCAAAACGAAGCGGAATATCGCATACGCCCTGGTTTCGTTTCACTGTTTTCCTCGGAATCGTGCCGAGCGCCTTCACTCCGATATCGACCCTGGCAACATCGGCGGAGTCCCGAATGCAACCGTTGATTACCACACCTTCCCAGCCGTTGGAGGCGCCGAGGGCTGCCATCATGTCACCCATCATGGCGCAACGCATGGAGCCCGCACTATCGACCACCAGTATCTTACCCCTGCCGTCGGTTTCAAATACGGCCTTCAGATAGGTGTTATCCTCCAGTGCTTTCAGGGTAACGATCCGGCCATGGAATCGTACTCTGCCGCCGAAATCGCGAAAGATCGGTGCTGCCACCTGCAGTGTCTCAAGATGTTCATCGTAGAGGTCCGTGGTTTTGAAATGCATCTGTTCTGCTCCATTGCTGAGGGTGTGCAGATACTGGAAGATCATCACTGTTTTCTCCACTGCCGTTGCATCTCACGGTGCGGCCAAAAGAGAGGGTTGGCTGTTGCAAGGGTTTCGGGATACGCTTCTGGGGCGTATAAAGCGGAACAGGGGTTGATATTACAGGTGATCCGAATTGCACTCACACTACTGATATTTTTGCCGCTGCAGCAGGCGATGGCATCGACGTCGCTGGAGAAACAACGACAGTGGTTCGGTGAAGCCAAAGCGGCGCTCGAGTCTGGCGATATGGCGCGGTTCGGAGCGCTGAAGAATAGGCTCGCAGGTTATCCGCTCGCCCCATACCTGGAGATATGGAAGGCCAGGAAGCAACTCGATCAGCATCGGGATGATATCGTGCTGCAGGTACTGGATAAACATGCCTCTATTCCGGAGGCGGTCGATCTTCAGCTCGATTATATCAACAACCTGGCTGAGCGAGGCCAGTGGCCGCATGTGGTGGTTTGCTTCGACAGGTATCCCGAAGCCAGAGAACGTTTGCCGGAGATTCATATGCTGGCCAACTGGTACAGCGGCAGAAAAGAGGAGGCACTGCGTCTCTACTCCATGCGGTGGCAACGTGGTCGCGATACTTCCGATCTCACCTATCGTCTCGAACAGAAGTGGCGGGAGGCAGGACATCCGACCCGAAATGAGAGCTGGCGCAGATTAGGCTTCTTTGCACGTAGCGGTAACTGGAAGGGTGCCGGTGAAGTAGCTCATGGGCTGTCCGGGGTCGATCGGAACCGGGTTGAGCGCTGGAAACAACTGCAGCGAGATCCTCTGAATGTGTTGCGTCGGTGGAAGCCGGATGGGCGTCATCCTGCCGAAGCGGCAATGGTCGAAGATGGTCTGCAGCGACTCTCCCGTCAGGATGCAGTTGCCGCCTGGCAGTTGTTTGACCGGTTCGAGACGTTGTTTGAAAAAGATGAGATGTGGCGTTTGCGAAAAAAAATAGCGCTTCGCGCTGCTACGGAACGTCACCTTGAAGCTGCCGGGTGGTTAAGCGAGCTGCCCGAGTCGGTTCAGAGTGAAAATACACGAGCCTGGCATATTCGCCTGCATCTGCTGTATGGCAAGTGGGGCGATGCACTGAGTGCGATCAGGGCGTTGCCACAGGGTGAACGGGAGAATAGTTGCTGGAGCTACTGGCAGGCGCGGGCCCTGGAGGAGCTTGGCAGAGAAGAAGAGGCCAAAGCCCTCTTTCTCAAGGGCTCGACAGGCCGGGGTTTCTATAGTTTTATCTGTGCAGAGCATCTTGGTATACCCTATCTGATGGGAGCGAGCGATCTTGAGGCGAGTTCAGCCGATGTTCGTAAATTCAGGAAAAGCCCAGCTGTTGTCCGGGCTTACGAGTGGTGGCAACTGGGTGACAGGGGACGAGCATCCAGGGAGTGGTATCAGGCACTGCAGTATGCTACGGCGGATCAGTGGAGCGCGGCTGCATGGATAGCGGCCAGGTGGAACTGGCATGATCGTGCCATTCATGCTGCCTTTCGATCCGGTCATCATGACGCCTTGAAATATCGTTTTCCGACCGCTTTCAGTCAGGTTGTTACCGAAACATCGCAGGAGAGTGGCCTCTCCCCCTCGCTCATCTGGAGTATCATCCGGCAGGAGTCGGCCTTTAACAGCAGTGCGGTTTCGAGAACCGGTGCGATGGGGCTGATGCAGTTAAGGCCGACGACGGCCAGAGAGGTGGCTGAGAAGTATGGTATTGCCGAAGAGAGTCCCGACCTTTTCGATCCGGCAACCAATATTCGTTTAGGGGCGCTCTATCTCTCCGGTATGTTGAAGCGTTTCGATGGTAATCGGGCCGTGGCAGCAGCGGCTTACAATGCCGGGCCGAAGCGTGTCTCACAGTGGCTCGAAGCGAGCCCCTTTAAACAGGCGGATATATGGATCGAGACGATTCCTTATGCAGAGACCCGCCGTTATGTGCAGCAGGTGCTGGCATTCACGGTGGTTTATGACTGGCGCCAGTCGAAAGCACCAACCGGTATCGTGGCCCGGATCGACCAAACGGATGAGGAGGGCTGAGGATAATGGCTCTCCCCTTTGATATTGAAGTAGAGAAACTGCTGCGAAAGAAGTTTAATGAACGGCTTAACCGGGTTCTTTCGCATGCGTCGGAGGATGCCCGCGAGCTCCTGCTGGACGAAATGCTGGGTTCCAGGGTCTCTTCAACCCTGCTGCCGGGCAAGTTACTGGAGGATGGTTGTACCCCGCATGAGATCTATCTGACGCTGGTTTATTGTCGCAATATGATGTTGATGCTCCGTAAGAAGTTGCCGCAACAGGAGCAGGAAGCCTATGTGAAACAGATTCTCATTCATCATGATCGCTTTGCCTCTTATTTGATGACCGCGATGGAGAATCAGCATTCGCAGGAGTGGAAAAAGATGCAGGCGGAACTCCTTCGCGAAGGCCGTGCTCATCTCCTGAGCCGGGCGGTAAATGAGTGGGGACATGAAAAAGAGATTATTATCTACAACTATTACAAAGAGCTGCCGATCTCTGCAGTCGTCACGCTTCTACATGTCGGGGAGAGAAGCTTTACGATTAAGCGAAATAAGGAACTTATCAATGTTCTGGTGGCTTCGGATGAAGGTAATCGTGCCTATACACGCCTGCCCAGTAGCGATCTGAGCGTCTCTTTGATCGTTGAAGAGGCAACAAAACAGACCGTGCATCTTCAGTATGGCGATTTTGAGCCGCTTGATCGTGAAACGCGGCGCGAGATGCGGGTTCAGACCGATCAGCCGATTCCTGTCAGCCTGAAGGATAGCAATCATAAAGAGTGGAAGGGTATGGTTCATCATCTTTCGGCGACCGGATTTGGTTTGATGTTCAAGTGTGAAACCACCCTCCAGGCAGGTGAAGTCGTGTCGTTTTCCATGAGGCTGCACGGCCATGAACTCTCGGGGAAGGGGGCTATCTCCTGGGCGGAAAACAAGCAGGGCTACTGCAAGGCGGGTATGGGGATCGAATATGATGAAGAGAACAGCCTTCGTTTAAGCAATGAAGTGCGTAATCGTGAGAAATCAATTATGGGCGAGCTTAGGATGAAAGGCATGCCGGACAGTCTGCTGACAGCCTGAACTCCATCACCCGATAGAAGCTTGAGAAGATCGATCGGTTCGATACCAGCTCGACCGCTTTGCCTTGTTCAGCCGCCAGTCGCTTTATCTCACCCTCAATATCCATCTCCCAGAAGCTGGCGAGGAAGGGTTCCAGCTTTGTCAGTGTCCAGCGAAAGGGTGGAAAGCGGTAGAGCACGTGTTTTGTGGGAAGATGGCCATACTCCGTTAACAGTAAAGAGCCTTCCGGCTTCAATGTACGTATACATTCGGAGAGCGTGTTGATGCGTGCCTCCGGCGGCATCTCATGCAGCAGGAAGAAGAGGATGATAGTGGAGAAGCTGTCATCCTTGTAACCGAGCGATTCGGCATTCATGCGAGTCGCCATCAACTTTTCGGAGTCGCACTTCTTGCGCGCAAGATCGAGCTGCACCGTGGCTGCATCGGTAATGTGGATCGCACCGTCAACAAGCGTCGAGAGCTTGGGTGTCAGCTCCCCGTAAACGCAGGTGAGTTGCAGTACCTGTTCATTCGGTAACCTCTCCAACCTCTCCATGGTGGCATGCATCAGATTGCGATACTGGCCAAAGAGGATGGCGTTGATGATTGGCTGGTGATCGAAAAACCAGACGGCGCGTTTCCAGAGATAGGCCCACCAGTAGTGGCGTGCCAGATACCATGGAATGCCATCGATGAAATGGCGGTAGATTTTCATGCAGCCCCTTTGTTACTTGTCCGGTTCAATCGCATCCCATGCCGAGAGATAAGCGGTAAAATGTTCTCTTTTTGCTGTCTCCTCTTCGAGATAATTGCGCAGGCCGAGTACAGCGCGGGCATAAGCACCTTCGGAGAGAGCCCCGTTGAAGAGCTGGAAGCGCAGGTAGATCAATAACGTGGTGCAGACATCGGTTTCACAGTAGTTGCGGATATCCTCGATCTGCCCTGCCTCAAACATCTCCCGCACATTGTCACCCGCCGTCTCCAGCTTGCCTGGCACACCGAAGGCGTTTGCCACTTCATGCATGGAGCAGCGGGCCGAAGCACCGTAGTCGGAGAGTACTTCGAGCAGGTCGAGGTGGTAGGTGGCATCATAGCGGGAGTCGTAGTTTTTCCACTTATCCCCTTCGGAGAACCAGCGCGGGCAGGAGAGGGAGTGGATCATGGCACGGTACTTCAGCACCGGCACATCGAAGCCGCGGCCATTGAAACTGACAATCTGCGGCGCACGCGTTTCGATCAGGTTGAAGAAGCCCTCCAGCAGTTCCGCTTCGCTGCTCTCTTTCTCGCCGCCGGAGGCGATGCGGCGCACCACCAGCTCCCGCCCTGTCTCTCCTGGCTCGGCAATCAGATGGGCATAGCTGATGGCACAAATCTGGTGGAACGGTTGGCGTGGGAAATCGTTCTTGCCGTCGGTCTTCTCCAGGAAGTAGGCGGCAAGTGCATCGCGTGCTTCGATGTCACTCAGTTCTGGCTGGTTTAACAGCCGCCGTGCCGCATCGGCATCGGGCACCGTCTCGGTATCAAAAATGATTACATCACGTCGCATCGGCTTTCCCCCTCTGTAGCAAACGCTTCTCACCGGATAGATAGGCGGCCGCGAAAAAGATTATAGCACCTCCACCGACAGCTATGGTAAGCCAGAGACCTTGCAGCAGTTTGGAGGCAGGGAATGCCCAGAGCACCGACAGGGCGAAGAGAAATGTAACCATCGGCAAACAGGCCAGAGCAGCTCTGAATATGCGCATAAAGCTCTGACGATCGAAAATGGCGCCGCGCTGTTTGCGAACATGACGAATCAATAGCCCAACATTAACAAAAGCGGCCAGTGAGGTGGCCAGCGCCAGTCCGACATGGGCCAGCGACTGCATCAGGATAATGGATAGAATGATGTTGGCGACGACACCAATGACGGCGAAGTTCATCGGGCTTTTGGCATCTTTGCCGGCATAGCAGGCGGTGGAGAGCACGCGCACCCAGCAGAAGGCGATCAGGCCAAGGCCATAAGCCTTGAGCGCATTGGCAGTGGCAACGGTGGCCTCATGGGAAAACCTGCCATGCTCAAACAGCGTGGCGATGATCGGCTCGGCCAGCATGAAGAGCCCGGCCACGGCTGGAAGGGTGATCCATGTCAGCCATGCCAGCCCACTGCGCAGGTCGTTTTTTGCAGCATCGTCACGTCTGTTGGCCAGATGATCGGAGAGAGCGGGCAGCAGCGCTGTGCCCATGGCGATACCGAAGAGTGCCAACGGCAGCTGCACGATCCGGTCGGCATAGTAGAGATAGGATACGGAGCCAGCCGGAAGCAGGGTGGCGAGAATGGTGCCGACAAGGATGTTGATCTGAATCGCAGCCACGCCTAACAGTGCCGGGCCGAACAGTTTCAGGGTCTGCATGATGGCCGGGTTGTTGAATCTGAACGAGAGCCTCGGAATCCAGCCGATACGTTTGAGTGCCGGGAACTGGATGCCGAGTTGCAGAACGCCACCGAGTACGACACCGACAGCGAGAGCCTCGGCCGGATTGGCGAATGAGGGGGCCAGTACAATGGCGGCAAAGATAATGGCGACATTGAGCAGGGCCGGACTGGCAGCGGCTAGTGAGAAGCGCTTGTGGGCATTGAGCACGGCCCATGCCATGGCGGCCAGCGAGATAAAGAGCAGGTAGGGGAACATCCAGCGGGAGAGTGTTAACGCATAGTGCCAGCGATCCGGCTCATCATGAAAGCCGGGTGCAAAGCCGAGCAGTAGCCACGGCATGAAAATAATACCAAGCACGGTAAAGATGAGCAGAACGGTCAGTAGCAGTGTGGCCAGGGCGTTAAGGTAGTCGTTTTTTGCCTCATCCCCTTTTTGTTTCTCATCGGCCAGTACGGGCACCAGCGCCACGGTAAGGGTGCCTTCGGCAAACATGCGGCGGAAGAAGTTGGGTAGTTTGAAGGCGACAAAGAATGCATCGGCAAGAGGGCCTGCACCAAGGATGCGGGCGAGGATGATATCGCGGATGAAACCGAGGATGCGGGAGAGCATCGTCCAGCCGCCAACAGTCGAGGCAGCACCGAGTACGCTTTTGGAAGTGCTCTTCGAGGCACTTGTCGAGGCGCTGTTGGCAGCGTTTTTGTTGTCACTGTTTGACTTGGCGTCGATGTTGCTCATAATGCGCGGCCCTTTTAACCCCAGTATGCCCATGCCTGTACAGGTTACGATGGCAAAGCGTGCAGAGGGTAGAAGGAGAATGCAACGGGATTGATTGATACGAACAAGACCATGTTGCAGAAAAATTTCTTCGGAGTGGCCGAAGGGGGTGATGTTTTTACATGCCAGGAATTAAAGTAAATCCGGAAGAGCCGATCGAATTGGCACTGAAGCGTTTCCGTAAGCAGGTTGAGCGTGCGGGCGTGATTAGCGAGTGCCGTCGTCGTGAGGCTTACGAAAAACCCTCTATTGCGGCCAAGCGCAAGGAAGCGGCAGCGCGTAAACGTTTGATGAAGCGTCTGCGTCGTATGCGTATGCGGGATAATCGCGACTATTAAGCCGGTTTATCCAAGCCTTGATGCTTAGATTGTGATATAAAACGCCGGACTGATTCAGTCCGGCGTTGTTTTTTTTAGCTGTTTGATACTGATCTGGAGCATCCTGCCCAGATCAGTTGCCGCAAAAGAAAAACGCGGTTTATCTTTTGCTACAAAATCGCGCAGGACCGCACGATTTTGTTTGATCGTCCCTGATCAAAAATGTTGGCCTGACTTGGCGTCAGGCATATTTGATTATATCCAGTACGGAGCAGTTCTATGTTAATGCAGCAGATTACCGATGATATGAAACAGGCGATGAAGGATGGCGATAAGGTGAAGCTTGGCGCGATTCGTATGTTGCGGGCCGCCCTCAAAGATAGAGAGATCGAGCTGATGCATCCGCTCATCGAAGAGGATGTGGTGGCGGTTGCCGGTAAGCTGATCAAGCAGCGCAAGGATGCCGCCAACCAGTACAGCGAGGCAGGTCGTGAAGAGCTGGCTGCCAAAGAGCTGGAAGAGATTAAAGTGTTCGAGGTCTATATGCCCGAACAGCTCTCCGAGGCCGAGGTGGCTGATGCGGTGAACCGGGCGATCAGTGAAAGCGGTGCAGAGAGCATGAAGGATATGGGCAAGGTGATGGGGATCATCCGTCCGAAACTGCAGGGCAAGGCCGATATGGGGCTCGTCTCATCGCTGATCAAGCAGCAGCTACAGGGTTGATCAGGGCTGTTTTCCAGCCATTTGTCTAACGTACAGCAGCAGTCTTAAATAGGACATCATGGCCCGTTTCTCCCCTGCATTCCTAGACGAGGTTCTCGCGCGTACCGATATTGCCGAGATCATTGGCAGGCATGTCGAGCTCAAGCGCTCCGGTTCCAATCTGATGGGGCTCTGCCCTTTCCACCACGAAAAGAGCCCTTCATTCTCTGTCTCGGCAGACAAACAGCTCTTTTACTGTTTTGGCTGCGGTAAGGGTGGAGGCGCATTCCAGTTCCTGATGGATCATGATGGTTACTCGTTTCCCGAGGCTGTCGAATATCTGGCCGAGAAGGCCGGGCTTGAAATACCCAAAGAGGCTGCTTCCCAGCCGGGTGACCAGGAGAAGCGAAACCGGGCACTGGAGATGCTGGCCAAGGTGGCCGATATCTTTGCCCGACAGCTCTCTGCGGAGCGTGGTGAGGTGGCACGAAACTACCTGAAAAAGCGTAAGCTTCCCGAAGAGATCGTGCGCCGCTACAAGCTCGGTTTTGCACCGGATGGGTACGGGTTTATGCAGCACTGTTTTGGTACCGACAACAGAACGGCGGCACAGCTTGAGTCGATCGGCGTGCTGTTCAAAGGCGATCGCGGCCATGTGGATCGGTTCCGCAATCGGTTGATGTTTCCCATTCGGGATCGACGCGGCAAAGTGGTCGGTTTCGGGGGCCGGGTTCTGGGCGATGAGAAGACCGCCAAATACCTCAATTCGCCGGAGACTCCCTTTTTCCACAAATCCGATCTGCTTTACGGTTTTTCAGAGCATCGCGATGAGATTCGCAAGCGAAAAATGCTGGTGGTGGTCGAGGGGTATATGGATGTGCTGGCACTGGCGGCTCATGGCCTTCCCATTGCGTTGGCACCGCTCGGCACAGCCATTGGTGAGCGCCAGATTCTGGAGATTCTCAGGTTGCATGATGCTCCGGTTTTCTGTTTCGACGGCGATCGTGCAGGCAGGCAGGCGGCATGGCGTGCACTGGAACGAATGCTGCCGGTTTTGAAGTCCGAGCACTCACCGAAGTTCCTCTATCTTCCCGAAGGTGAAGATCCCGATTCGCTGGTCTCCAGGGAGGGACAGGAGGCGTTCGCAGCCCGTATCGAAAATGAGTCGCGCCCGGTTCTGGAGACATGGTTGCAGGGGTTGAAAAATATTGCCGGACAGGGTGCCGATGGGCGGGCACGCATGGCGAAAAAAGCGGACAATATGCTTGCTACGATGGGAGATGATTATCTACGTCAGGCATGGCGTCAGGAGGTTGAGAAGGCGACTCAGATACGGCTTCAGCAGACAGGTGGGAGCGAGCGTTCCCTGGCGGTTGAAAGAAGTCCTGCTGCGCGCGTTCGGGTCAACCTTTCGCAGGATCAGTTCATGGCCGGGCTAATGCAAAAACCATCGAGATTTCAGCAGCTTCCAGCTGAAGCAGGAGAGTTTTTTCTTGACAGTGAACAGGATCGTTTGCTATACACGCGCGCTTTTTCGCAGGCGAATTCTTTGAAGGAAAACTCCGGGATCGGAGAGGTTGAGCAGATTGTGGCAGTTCTGCAGCGGGAGTTTCCCGATGCGCAGCCAGCCATTGCTCGCCGGATCAATGAGAAGCCGCTGTCGGATCTGGAGTTTACCGGTGTAGTGCTTGCGATGCAGATAGGCTATAAAGAGAGAATAAAGTCACAACTGCGTGACGATGTGGGTAAGGCGACAAAGTTGAAGCAAGAGATTGAGTCCTTGCAACGGGAACGTGAGAAAGTACAAGCAGAGCTTAACGAAGCAGACAGAGGATTGAACGAATGACACAAACAACAGTTGATCAGTTCCGGGTCAAGGAGCTTGGCTCCCTGATGGCCAAAGGTAAAGAGGCCGGGTACATCACTTATGACGAACTGAACAAGCACCTGCCGGAAGGTTTGGTTGAAGCCGATCAGGTAGAACAGATCATCAATCTGTTTACCGAGATGGGCGTTGAGGTTGTTGATCCTGAGCGTGCGCCGACCGGTGCCTACGCCATGCGTAAGGATCGTTTGCGTAAAGAGGATTCCGCACTGCGTGCCGACACCACGACACTGGGTACGGTGATTCGTATCGATGACCCGGTACGTATGTACCTGCGTGAGATGGGAACCGTCGAACTGTTGACACGTGAAGGCGAGATCGAGATCGCCCGTCGTATTGAGGAGGGGCGTCTTCAGGTGCATGAAGCGATCTGCCTTTGCCCGGCCACTTTCCGGGAGATCATGCTGTTGGGTGAGCGTGTCATTCAGATTCGCGATGAAGCGATTGAGCAGGAGCTCGAAGAGGGACCGAATTTCCGGGATATTCTCGATATCGATGACAAAGTGGTGAACGCCGCTGCGATTGCCGAATATGAGAATCGTCTAAGCAAGAGCGAGGATGAAGAGGAAGAACCGATCGATACGGATAAGCTCGATCCTGATCAGCTATCTGAAGCGATCAAGGCACGTACGGCGACACCGGACGGCACGCCGATGGAAGAGACGGTCATCACCAAAGAGGAGCAGCTCGAAGAGGCCTTGCAGCATTTTGAGGCAGCCAAAGAGTTGCATGATCAGTTTATCAAGCTGAAGAAAAAGCATGATAAGAAGCCGTCCGATGAGAAACTGGCCAAACAGACACAGGAAGTGCTCGATGCCATGTTGATGGAGCTGGTGGCGATTCCGTTCTCAACCAAGCAGATCGATATGCTGGTGCAGCGATTCAAGAATGCGGTGGAGCGTGTACGTAAGTATGAGCGCACTATTCGTGATCTGGCGCTGGAAGCCAAGATGCCGCGCAAGCTGTTTATCGAAAGCTTCCTGCCAAACGAGACCAACGAACGCTGGGCGGACGAAATTCTTAAGGAGCATGGCGATAAGCCATGGGCGGAAGCCTTTGATCAGTGTGCCGGTAAAGTGCGCGAGAACCAGCGTCGCCTGAAACGTGTTGAGCAGGAGAGTGAAATGGATGTGGAGGCGCTGAAGAGCGTCGCACGTAAGTTGACTATGGGCGAAGCCAAGGCGCGCCAGGCCAAACGTGAAATGATTGAAGCGAACCTGCGTCTGGTGATCTCTATTGCCAAGAAGTATACCAACCGCGGTCTCGGGTTTCTCGACCTGATTCAGGAAGGGAACATCGGTTTGATGAAAGCGGTGGATAAGTTCGAGTGGCGTCGTGGTTACAAGTTTTCGACCTATGCGACATGGTGGATTCGTCAGGCGATCACCCGTTCGATTGCCGATCAGGCGCGCACGATCCGTATTCCGGTGCACATGATCGAAACGATCAACAAGATGATGCGTGTCTCCCGTCAAATCGCGCAGGAGATCGGTCGTGAGCCGACTCCTGAAGAGCTTGCCGAACATCTGGAGATGCCTGTCGATAAGGTGGAACAGATTCTCGAAGTGGCCAAGGAGCCGGTTTCGCTGGAGACACCGATCGGTGACGATGAAGACTCGCAGCTCGGCGACTTTGTCGAAGATGAGAATGCCGAGAATCCGCTCGATGGTGCGGTTAATGAAGCATTGCGTGAAGCAACGCTTGAGGTGCTGGATAACCTGACCCCGCGTGAAGAGAAAGTACTGCGCATGCGTTTCGGCATTGGCATGAATACCGATCACACTCTTGAAGAGGTGGGTAAACAGTTTGGGGTCACCCGTGAACGTATTCGACAGATCGAGGCCAAGGCGCTGCGTAAACTGCGTCATCCTTCAAGGGCACAGAAACTGAAAACTTTTGCCGATTCACCCGATACATCGCCACTCCCGTAAAGAGATGGGCACGACTTGAACAGGGGCCGCCTTTCAGGGCGGCCCATCTGTTTGGAAAGGTTGAAAACCACGCATTGCGTCTTGATCCACTCTTTCGCATAATTGTTCCCTTAGCGGCCATCATTCATAACACAAAGTAAATTTCAGGGAGGTTGTATGTCCAAGCAGATATGCATTATCGGCGGTAGTGGGTTTGTCGGACGGGCTATCGTCAGGCAAGCCACGGAGGCCGGGCACAGGGT
Source organism: Mariprofundaceae bacterium (assembly GCA_050304695.1). GTDB lineage: Bacteria > Pseudomonadota > Zetaproteobacteria > Mariprofundales > Mariprofundaceae > WSZY01. The sequence goes on along the minus strand of JBNLEB010000019.1, from coordinate 80,792 downwards.
CACCGTCGGTTGCCGACACCCTGAGCGGGCCCGGGATCTGCTGGTATATGGTATTGAACTGGCAAAAGTCGATATTACGGATGGCAGAGGTCTCGACGATGCTGTAGCCGGTTCGGATGTTGTGATCAATCTGGTTGGTCTGCTGTTCGAGCGTGGCCGTTACTCTTTCGATGCTGCTCATGTCAGTGGCACGGAACAGCTGCTGGATGCCTGTAAAAAAGCGGGTGTGTCGCACTACCTGCACATGAGTGCGCTGGGTGCCGGGAAAGTACCGGAGAGCCGTTACTCTCGTACGAAGGGTGAAGCGGAAGCTCGTGTACGTCGTTCAGGACTAAACTGGACCATCTTCAGGCCCTCTATTATTTATGGTGAGGGGGACTCTTTTTTCAATAAGTTCAAGGCGATGACAGGCTTGTTGCCGGTTCTGCCAGTGATTGCCGGTCATACCCGTTTTCAGCCGGTCTGGGTTGAAGATGTGGCAAGAGCATTTGTTCAGGCGGCGGGAGACCGCCACACATTCGGCCAGGTTTATGAGCTGGGCGGACCGAAGAGCTACCGTTTTATGGAGTTGATGCAGTTGCTGATGAAAGAGCTGGGTCGCTGCCGTCTGCTTGTTCCTGTACCGGGTTTTGCAGCGAAGATTATGGCGCTGTTTATGCAATGGTTACCAACCCCTCCGTTGACCTCCGACCAGCTTAAGTTGCTTCAACACGACAATGTGGTGGATGGGGAGGCTTTTCCGGCACGGTTTGGCAAGCCTGCCAATCTGGAGGCGGTTCTGCCTGGCTATATTCGCCAGAGTCAGGCAGGGCGGCTGCAACGTCTTCTCAATCATAGCCGTTCCCGTTATCGCCAGCATCGATAGTGGTTCTGATAATTTTTCCGTACACGGAGCCGGTTGATTGATTCTGTTTTCCGTCAGTGCTGTCGTAGCCGCTTACCTTATCGGAGCAATACCGTTCGGCCTTCTCTTTGCACGAATGCTCTCCGGAAAAGATCCGCGTGAACATGGCAGTGGCAATATCGGTGCAACCAATGCCATGCGGACGGGGGGCAAGAAGGTCGGGGCGCTCACGCTTCTGGCCGATATCGTCAAAGGCACCATTCCGGTTGCTGCGGTGATCGCACTTGACGGGGACGAGCCGTTGATTGCGCTGGTGGCCCTTGCCGCTTTTATCGGACATATTTTTCCTGTCTATCTCGGTTTCAGAGGCGGTAAAGGTGTGGCAACGATGTTCGGTGTTGTGTTGCCATGGCTTCCATGGGTGGCGACGGGTGCATTTATCGTATGGCTCATCTCTTTTAAATTAACACGTTATGTATCTCTGTCCTCGATCTTTGCAGGCATCTCCATGCCGCTGTTTGCCCTGGTTCTGCAGGCATCGTGGGCAGCATTCGGCATATGCATGGTGCTCGGGGTGCTGATGATTCTGCGTCATCGGAGTAACATCCAACGTCTGATTGCCGGTCAGGAGCCGAAGACGGGTGGGAAAACATCCGAATCATCGTGATGGACTCATCACTTTTGCCGCAGGAATAAGCTCTTCTCTATTCACGGAGTTGCGCTATCTTTCAGTATATGCCAACCTTTGATAAATTCAGTAGTTAGGACTGGGGGCTTCATATGAAACTTCAACACTTTCTTGTAATTGCATGGATATTAGGCATCTGTGCGGTTCCACTTCAGGCGAGTGCCGATAATCTCGATATGCCTCAGGAGGTAACGGCCCCGGAAGTGACGGAGGCCGACCTTAAGCCAAACCTGCCACAGCCCTATATCGTCAAGAAGGGAGATACGTTGTGGGATATTGCCAACTACTTTTTTAAGGATCCCGAGAAGTGGCTGAAAATCTGGGAGCGCAACCTCTATATTACCAATCCTGACCTGATCTATCCCGGTAATGAGATCTGGTTCGATGTACAAAAGAAGAAAAAAAGCGGAGGACTGACCAAGGTTCGGCCGCAACCGGCTGTTATTTCCAAGCCTGTTGAAAAACTGGAGCCTAAAATTGATACCAGTCAGCTTTTGACTGCTTTGACAAGGCAGGATTTTATTCAACCGGATGGTATCGATGGTGTTGGCTATATTCTTCATTCGGAGGACGATCGCATCAACTATGGCGCCAACGACAAGGTCTATCTGAAGATGTCAGTATCGGCCCAGGATGGGGATGTTTTTGATGTGTTCCGCACCGGTGATCCGGTTAAAGACCCCGATAGCGGTAAAGTGGTTGGTATGCTGGTGAATCATCTGGGTCAGATTGAAGTTCGCACCGAATCCGGTGGTATTTACCGCGGCGTGGTACTGAACACATTCCAGGAGTTGTCACGTGGTGACAGATTGAAACCTGTGAAACAGATCAATACACGTATTACATCCTCTTTCCCGCCCGGTTCACTGGCAGGCAAGGTGCTCTACATTCGCGATCACGCGAATGAGGCGGGACAGAACCAGGTGATTGGCATCAATCTCGGCAAGAGCAGTGGCCTGAAACCCGGAACGGCACTCTCGATTCATCGCGCCGGTCGTATCGTTAAAGATGCCGTGACCGGTAAAAAAGTCCGGCTTCCTGAAGAGAAGATTGGTGAGGTGCTGGTTTTGGTTCCGCAATCAGGCGCTTCGCTGGCTCTGGTGGTTGATTCGACTGCAGCTATCAATGTTGGAGATGTGGTTCGCAATCAGGCTGAGCACTAACTTTTACATCGCTTACTTCAATTGGTGGGCTGTTCCGACGACGTTACCGTAGATTATCTGCGTCTGGTCATGGCGCGTGGCATAGGGCCGCGCACAGCCAGGCAGCTTATTGCCAGTTGCGGCTCTATCGAAAAACTGTGGCAGATGTCGGCCGATGAACTTCGGCAGGTCGATGGTGTCGGCCCAAAACTTGTATCGACTATTCTCTCCTCAAACCGTGAAGATGCTGAACAGATCCTTGCTCACTGCCTGAATTCGGGTATCCGGATCGTTTCACTGCAGGGTTCGGCATACCCTGCCGCACTGAAGGTCTGTGACGATGCACCTCTGTTGCTGTTTACGCTGGGTGACGTCACGGCTCTCCAGCATCCGCATATGCTATCGGTTGTCGGTGCCCGCAAGGCGAGCCGTGAGAGCAAGCTGGTTGCGCGTCGCTGGAGTGCATACTGCTCCAAACGGGGAGTCGCAGTGGTTAGCGGCATGGCTTATGGTATCGATGCTGCTGCCCACGGCGGTGCACTGGAGGGGGATAGTCCAACCATTGCCGTGCTGGGATGTGGTCTCGGGCAGTTATCGGATACGCAGCGTCCACAGGTTGAAGCGATCATGCAGCAGGGCTGTGTGGTAAGTGAGTACTTGCCTGATGTTTCGGCCAGGGCAGAGCACTTCCCACAGCGAAACCGGATTATTGCAGGATTGTCGCAGGCCACGCTGGTGGTTGAGGCGGGCCTTCGTTCCGGTTCGATGATTACGGCGGGGCAGGCATTGACTTATGGACGTGAGGTGCTGGCAGTACCTGGCTCGGTGCTACACGATGGGCATGAGGGGTGCCATTGCCTGATTCGCGATGGTGCCGTGATTGCTATTTCGGCAGAGGAGATATTGCAGCATCTTGGCTGGGCGGCGCAGATCGAAGAGCGGGCTCCGGTTTATGAGCCGGCAAGCGAAGAGGAACGAAAAATTATCGAAATACTTGGCCGCGAAATCCTGCATCTGGATCTGCTTGCAGAGGGTTGCGGCTTGACCGTGAGCCAACTTTCGCCAAGCTTGCTCGCGCTTGAACTGCAGGGCGTGATCGAACGTCTGCCCGGTAGTCGTTACTCTCTTGGGGGCAAAATTTAATGAGTGCAGTTGTGGTGGTGGAGTCTCCCGCCAAGTCTAAAACCATCGAAAAATATCTCGGAAAAGGTTATAAAGTATTGGCCTCTTACGGTCATGTGCGTGCGTTCCCCAAGAAGGATGGTTCGGTCGATACCGAACACGATTTTGCTCTTAAATATCAGGTCATTGCCGATAAAGAGAAACGTATCTCCGCTATTGAGAAGGCGATGAAGAGGGCCGATGAACTGATCCTCGCCAGCGATCTGGATCGCGAGGGTGAGGCGATTGCATGGCATGTGGCCGATGAGTTGAAGAGCCGCGGTGCACTGGAAGGTAAGAAGGTTCGTCGTATCACCTTCCATGAGATCACCAAAAAGGCGATCGATGAGGCGATGGCCCATCCGCTCGAGATCAATATGCAGCTGGTCGACGCCCAGCAGGCACGCAGTGCGCTGGATTACCTGGTTGGCTTTACCCTTTCGCCACTGCTGTGGAAAAAGGTTAAAAGCGGTCTCTCTGCCGGACGTGTGCAGTCGGTGGCACTGCGTCTGATCTGTGAGCGCGAACAGCATATTCGCGATTTCAAGCCGAAGGAGTACTGGAGTATCGAGGCTGAGTGTGGAAGTAAAGAGGGGCAGTTCGCCGCTCAGCTCTATGCCATGGAAGGCAAAAAACTAACCAAGTTTGCCATCATCGACGGTGTGAATGCCAGACTGATTGCCAGTAAGGTACAGAAGGGCGGTTTCAAGGTTGCCGAAGTGACCAAGAAAAAGGCAAAGCAGAAACCGGCCGCTCCGTTTATCACCTCCACCCTGCAGATGGAGGCATCGCGCAAGCTTGGCTTTACCGCCCGCAAAACGATGCAGATTGCTCAAAAGCTCTATGAAGGTATCGAGGTGGATGGCGAGCCGGTCGGCCTGATCACCTATATGCGTACCGATTCGGTCTCGCTTGCCACTGAAGCGGTCGATGAGATGCGGGTTCATATCGAGAGCCGCTTCGGCGACGATTATCTGCCTGAGAAGCCGCGCGAGTTCAAGACCAAGAGCAAGAATGCGCAGGAGGCGCACGAGGCGATTCGTCCAACTTCGGCGATGCGGACGCCCGAGGTGATGAAGGAGACGCTTGAGGTCGATGCCTATAAGCTCTACAGCCTGATCTGGAAGCGCGCACTGGCATCACAGATGGCGGATGCGATTCTGGATCAGGTGCGTGCCGATATCGAATCGGGTACGGGTAACGATACTCTGACCCTGCGTGCCACTGGCTCCACGCTGGCATTCCCCGGCTTCAGAAAGCTCTATATCGAAGGAACCGATGAGCCGACCAAGGATGATGATAAGGATCGCCTGCTGCCGCCGCTCGATACAGGCGATGCGATTGAGATCAGAGATTCGGTTGCCAGGCAGCACTTCACCGAACCGAAACCACGTTTTACCGAAGCTTCACTGGTGAAAGAGCTGGAGGCGCATGGCATCGGGCGGCCATCCACCTATGCATCGATCCTCAACGTGCTTCGCGAACGCAATTATGTCGAGATGGATCGCAAACGTTTCGTGCCGACCGATACTGGCGAGTGGGTAACCAAGTTCCTCGTCGATAATTTCGAAGATATTGTCGAGCCTGGTTTTACTGCCAAAATCGAGGATCAGCTCGATGAGGTGGCTCATGGCAAGATGAAGTGGAAACCGCTGTTGCGTGATTTCTGGAATCCGTTCAAGGCGAAGGTGGATGAAGCGGCCAAAGCGGAGCGTCCGAAAGAGGAGACCGACGAGGTCTGCCCGGAGTGCGGCAAGCCGATGGCGATCAAGCTGGGGCGTTATGGCAAGTTCATGGCCTGTACCGGTTATCCGGAGTGCAAGGTCGCCAGGCCCATCAATGGAAATGGCGAGGCCGAGAAGACCGAGCCTGAACTCTCCGATCAGAAGTGCGATAAGTGCGGTGAGCCGATGGCGATCAAGCATGGCCGTTACGGCAAGTTCCTCGGCTGTTCGGCCTATCCGAAGTGTAAGAATATCCAGCCGCTGGAGAAGCCGAAGGATACCGGTATCAAGTGCCCCGACTGCGGCAAAGGCACCTTTCTCGAGAAGAAGTCCCGTCGTGGTAAAATTTTCTACTCATGCTCGGAATATCCGAAGTGCAAGAAGGCACTGTGGAATAAGCCGATTGAGAAGCCGTGCCCTGAGTGCGGTGCTCCGTTTGTCACCGAGAAAGTGACCAAGCGTCGTGGAACGGAACATGTCTGCGCCAATGAGGAGTGCGGCTGGAAGGAGCAGGTCGAGGCTCCGGAAGAAGCCTGATTTTTGGATACGGATAAGCGCATCCCTGCCCTTATTCTTTCACGAGAGGTGAAAAGCTCGGTTTTCACCTCTCTCACAAAACCATCTGCCAATACATCCTGTTTTGCAGTCCGTCCATGGGCTGATCGGATATTTAGTTAATGTCGTTAACCTTCAGGGCCGGCGATGCGGCAGACCTGAAAGCGATCTATGAGCTCAATATTGAGGTCTTTCCGGAGAGCTGGTCCCGCAGGGGTTTAAGCGATGCGCTGGAATCGGGCTACGAGTTCATTGTCTGTTTTGATGAGAAGACCGACAGTGACACGGAGAGACTTGCCGGGTACATCCTCAGTCGCGATATCCTCGATGAAGTCCATATCATGCAGGTGGCTGTCGCCCCCGAATATCGCAGGCAGGGTATTGCCGAGGAACTCAGTAGAACCCTGATGCTGGAGAAGCAGGGCAGAACCCTGATGCTGGAGGTGCGTGCCTCCAACGAAGCTGCACAGGCGCTCTACCACAAGCTCGGCTTTGTCCGTTCAGGTATTCGCAAGGATTACTACGTTCCCGCTTCAAAAGACGAAGTCCGTGAAGATGCGGTGCTGATGCACCATGTTGCCGAATAACTGTTCTTAGCGTCACGTATTTCATTGCGATACAGGATGGCTGTTGTGGCGATAAGCCTTATTTTAAAAGGGTTTTGGGCTGGTTTTCTTGACACCCACAGGGGCTGAACCTAAGGTCGCGATTCATTTAAACCGTGTGAGACTGCAGATACCATGAAAATGACCGGCGCCGAAATCTTCGTTGAATGCCTGAAACGTGAAAATGTCGATACCATCTTTGGTTATCCGGGTGGTGCCGTATTGTATATTTACGATGCCATTTTCAAGCAGGATCACTTCAAACACTATCTGGTTCGCCATGAGCAGGGCGCGGTTCATGCCGCCAATGGTTATTCGCGTACATCCGGCAAGTGCGGCGTTGCCCTTGTTACTTCGGGACCGGGTGCTACCAATGCGGTGACAGGTCTGGCCGACTCCTATGCCGATTCGATTCCTACCGTCTGTTTTTCCGGTCAGGTTGCCTCATCCCTGATTGGTGGTGACGCCTTCCAGGAGGCCGATGTCGTCGGTATTACCCGTTCGGCAACCAAGCACAACTTTCTGGTTAAACGTGTTGAGGATCTGGCGATGATCATTCGTCAGGCCTTCCACATTGCTACTACAGGGCGTCCCGGCCCGGTTCTGGTCGATATCCCGAAAGATATCACGGCGGATGAGTGTGAATTCGTCTGGCCGGAAAAGGTCGACATGCGCTCTTACCAGCCGGTGACCCATGGTCATCCCGGCCAGATCAAGAAGGCGGTTCGCTCCATGCTCAGTGCCAAGCGTCCGGTGCTCTATACCGGTGGCGGCATTGTCGGCGCGCATGGCGCTGCAGCGCTGTTGCGTGAGCTTTCGCACGCCTTGAATGCACCGGTGACCAATACCCTGATGGGGCTGGGTGGATTCCCGCACGATGACGAACACTTTCTCGGCATGCTCGGCATGCACGGCACCTATGAGGCCAATATGGCGGTCTCCCACTGCGATCTTCTGGTTGCCATCGGTGCCCGCTTCGATGATCGCGTGACCGGCAAGCTGGAGGCCTTCGCCCCCGATGCCAAGGTGATCCATATCGATGTCGATCCCTCATCCATTTCGAAAAACATCTTCGCTCATCTGCCGATCGTCGGCGATGTTGCCGTTGTTATGAAACAGCTGCTCGAAGAGATCGCCCGCAAGGATGCCAAACCGGATGCGGCGGCGCTGAAGCTGTGGTGGGAGCAGATCAACGAGTGGCGCGAAAAGGATTCGCTCGGCTTCGAGCAGCCGGTTGACGCTGCGATCAAGCCGCAGACGGTGATCCGCAAGATCTATGAGAAGACCGAAGGCAACGCCATCGTCGCCACCGACGTTGGCCAGCATCAGATGTGGACGGCTCAGCATTATGGATTTAATCGTCCGAACCGCTGGCTCACCTCAGGGGGACTCGGCACGATGGGTTATGGTCTGCCTGCTGCCATCGGCGCGCAGGTTGCCAACCCCGGCGAGAAGGTGGTTCTCTTTACCGGCGACTCATCGATTCAGATGTGCAGCCAGGAGTTCTCCATGGCCTTCCAGTACAATCTGCCGATTGTCGTTGTCATCCTGAACAACGGCTACATGGGCATGGTTCGCCAGTGGCAGGAGATGTTTTACGAGTCGCGCTATTCGCACTCCTACTTCGATTCGCTGCCCGACTTCGTCAAGCTGGCCGAGGCCTATGGTGGTGTCGGTCTGCGCGTTGACAGGCTGGAAGAGCTCGATGCGGCGCTGGATAAAGCTTTGAAAGTTGATGATCGCTTCGTTGTCGTCGATGTTGCCGTATCGAAAGAGGAGAACGTCTTCCCGATGGTGCCTGCCGGTGCAGCCCTCAACGAAATGGTATTAGCATGAGTAGCCATCGTCTTTTCGCACAACCACTGCGTTGCGACCGTTTCTGCGATGCTCACGTACCTGCTGAGTACGCTCCGCTTCTCAAAGCGGGCGCGCCTTGTTCTTGCACGAAAATCCTGATGGCCAAGGCTTCGGGAGGTGCAATGTGAGGCATACGATCACAGTTCTTGTCGAAAACGAATTCGGCGTGCTGACCCGCATCGCCGGGCTCTTCTCTGCGCGCGGCTACAACATCGAGAGCCTCAACGTGGCACCGACCATGGATGAGACGGTCAGTCGCATGACGCTGGTCACCCGAGGGGATGAGCGCGTGATCGAGCAGATCAAGAAGCAGCTCAACAAGCTGGTTCCGACAATCAAGGTCGAGGATATCTCGCATCTGGTTCATCTGGAGCGGGAGATGTTGCTGGTCAAGGTTGCAACCACGGATACGTCGCACGCCGAGGTTGTCAAGCTGGCCGAGGATATCCGCGCCAAGATCGTCGATCAGACCGAATCGAAATACATCATCATCGAGCTGACCGGCGCTTCAGAGAAGCTGGACGATTTTCTCACCTCGCTTGAGCCGTTCGGCATCATCGAGATGACCCGTACCGGCCCGGTCGGCATGCGCCGCGGCCAAAAAGGTTTCGTCGTTTAGTTTGACTCATACAGTCTCGGAGCGCGGCTCCGGGCTCCCTGCTTTTTCCCGGTTCCGATATTCTGTAGATGTTTGGCTAATAAAAACGATTATATGAGACATAATGTATCATATTCATGTCCTATAAATATTGATTTCTTGGACATTAGCCTTACTGTTGCCAGATGAAATGGAATTGGCAGCGCCCGAACTGGCCTCACTTCGACTACGATCCCGCCATCCTACAGGGGCGTGAGGAACGATTTAAACTGGAGTCTTCGAAACTTATCGGGGCAACATCAATCATCACCGAGGAGCAACAACAGGGCTTCATGATTGACCTGATGAGTGAAGAGGCCCTGAAGAGTTCAGGTATCGAAGGTGAACTGTTAAACCGGGACAGCGTGGCCTCGTCACTGCTGCGTCAGTTCGGATTCGCTCCTGAATACAGTGATCATCGTGCCAATGATAAAGAGAAGGGCATCGCCGCCCTGATGATCGATAACTACCACTCCTACGATCAGCCACTGACGCATGAACTTCTGTTCAGGTGGCATCCCTGTATCGTCGCGCCATCTCTCTTTGTGCGCGACGTTGGAAAATATCGAACCAGTCCCGAGCCGATGCGAATTGTTTCAGGCTATGAGGGGCAGCAGGTGGTTCATTACGAAGCGCCACCCGCAGCACGTATTCCCGGCGAGATGGAAGCTTATATTCAATGGTTTAACGATACCGCAACGGATGGGAAGAGTCCGTTGCCTGCATTGGAACGTGCCGCTATTGCTCATATCTATTTCGAGGCCATCCATCCCTTTGAGGATGGCAATGGTCGAATCGGCCGTGTCCTGAGCGAAAAGGCGCTGGCCCAGTGTATCGGGCGACCGGCGCTCATTGCGCTTTCACATGCCATCGAGAAGAGCAGACCGGAGTACTACAGTCAGCTTGAGCGAAACCAGAAGAGCCTGTTGATCGATAGCTGGCTCTCCTTTTTTGCCGATACCGTACTCAACGCAGTAGCCCATTCTCAGAAACTGATTCAGTTCATCGTCGAGAAGAGTCGATTGCTCGGTCGCGTTCGTGGCCAAGTCAATGAACGTCAGGAGAAGGCCCTGCTGCGTATGTTCGCGGAAGGCGTTGAAGGCTTCAAAGGCGGTATGTCTGCGAACAAATATATGAAGATCACAGGAACCATAAACAGAACCGCCAGCAGAGACCTTCAGGCCCTTGTCGAACTCGGAGCATTGGTCAAAACCGGCAAACTCAAAGGCACGCGTTACTGGCTCAACCTCGGAGAAACGTTTGAGGAGCAGATGAGAGAGCATCTGGCTGGTCAGGGAAAGGATTAGAATGCGCGAACAAGACTTAAGTCGTTCGGCATCATCGAGATGACCCGTACCGGCCCGGTCGGCATGCGCCGCGGCCAAAAAGGCTTTGTTGTCGATAGCTGACACCGTCCTTTCCCAAAACGCAAAAGCCCTGGCCAGAGCAACCTGCCGAGACTTTTTTGTTTTTCTACTTTCAACGTGTCGTCTAAATATATGTAGACTACACCTCATGGATGAGACTGAAAAAATTGCTATGGCCAAGCAACTCGCTGCCGGTGCACTTGGTGAAGCACTAGCAAAGTTTCCACTCTTATTTGCTAAAACAGCTTTTTTTGGTCAACGCCCATCGAACAACCAACCAAGCCAAGTTAGAAATGGAAGCGTATCGTTGATTGATCTTGGTGAAGGCCCTCTTGCAATTACCTGTGAACACGTAATTGCTGGTTATATAGAGATGGCAGAGACATACGATAATTTAGTGTTTCAAATTGGCTCTGTTGAAATCAATGTTCTCGAGCAACTAATTGATAAGAACGAGAGGCTTGATATAGCAACCATTCGCCTGACAGATCAGCAAATTAAATCTATCACGTCAGAAGGTGAAATCGGCTCTTGTGTTTTTCGACCAAATACGTGGCCACCAAAAGATGAATTAAAACAAGGTCAATTCGTCGCATTTGGTGGTTTTCCAGGCTGTTTACGGACAGTTGCTTCATTTGATGAGTATATATTTGAGAGCTGGAGTAGCGGTGCTTCTCAAATTTCCTCAGTAAGCGAAGGTCAATTTATATCTGCTTTTGAACGTGAATTATGGGTCAAGTCTTTTGGTAAAAAACACCATATGAGCATTAATGCCCTTGGCGGTATGAGCGGCGGCCCTGTGTTTATAAACCGAGGATTATTTTGGGACTTCGTTGGAATCATTTCACAATACCATGAAAACTACGACGCGGTGTTTTTTGCTTCAACATCAAGTGTGCAAACCAATGGTACCATCACACCACTACCCATCTGATATACCGCAAGGGGGTCAAATTAGATTGATGACAACTTTCTAATCCACTCTAGGGCCGCAGAAACAGTGAGAAACGAACCGAGAACAAGGTGGTTGCCGGAAGGACGCTTTCCTAACTCATTGGCTAGCGCATCGTTAATGGTCAGATAACTGGCATCGAAGACCGAACCGTCTTCTCCAACGACACGTTTCGCGCACTGGCGGAAAAGCGGGATGCATTCGCGAAGATCGCGATCTTCGCGGGTGAAGACGAAGACCGAATCGAGATTCAGCTCTTTGAGCGTTGGCAGTAGTGCCTCCACGGCATGGCGATTGTGGGCGGCATCGAGCCAGAGGGTTGCCTCACCGAATGGAACCTTTTGTAAACGGCCCGGAACGACAGTTGATTCAATGGCCTGCTTTGCCAACTCCATTGATCCTTCAATTTGACTACCAGCTATCAAACGCTTCATGGCCTGTAACGCGAGAGCTGCGTTCTGCTTCTGGTGATCGCCGGGCATTGCCGGGGTGAGATTCAGGTCGGGTTCGACCAGCTCCAGTTCCGGCGTCCGCCTGAGCAGGATCGGCAGCAAACCTTCCGGCTGCATGGCGCTCAGCACCATCGTGCAACCGTCGGCCACGTAACTCTTCTCATCAGCCACAGATTCGATGGTGTCGCCCAGCCAGTTCTGATGATCCAGTGCAATCGGGGTGATCAGAGCAACATCGGCCTCCACAGCCGTGGTGGCATCGAGCCTTGCGCCGACGCCGGCTTCGAGAACTTCAACATCAACTGCCGAGTCGCTGAAATGTTTCAGGGCGAGTGCCGTGGCGGTTTCAAAGTAAGATGTGCCGATTTTAAGGGCGGTCGGCATCATGGATTCGATCAGTAAGAGCAGTGTCGCATCGGAGACGGGTTCGCCGTTGATACGGATACGCTCGTTGAAGCGGAGGATATGGGGCGAGGTGTAGAGGCCGACCTTCAGGCCGCAGGCCTGTAGCGCATTTGAAAGCATAAAGGCGGTGGACCCCTTGCCGTTGGTGCCGGCGATGCGGATACGCAGTCTGGGGCGTTTCAGATTGTCTGTTTTGGAGAGGGGAGCCAGTAGTTCATGCATCCGCTCATGTCCCGGCTTGTAGTCACGGTCAGCCGCTGGTTGGCCCAGCTGCTCCAGCCACTGGTCGATGGTTTCGGGTTTGGTTGTTTCCGGTGTCATGGCGGCCAGAGACCGTCCGGGTGTGCTGTTAGCCTGCCTGACGGTAGGCGCGGTGCATCAGGTGATCGAACAGCATCTTCAGGTGTTCCGGTAGTTCCCGGCGATCGACAATGTCATCGATCAGGCCATGTTCGAGCAGGAACTCGGAACGCTGGAACCCTTCCGGAAGCTTCTCGCCGACAGTCTCCTGAATCACACGTGGACCGGCAAAACCGATCAGTGCTTTGGGTTCGGCAAGAATCACATCGCCCAGCCATGCTACCGATGCTGAGACACCGCCCATGGTCGGATCGGTCAGCAGGCAGATAAAGGGAAGCTTGGCTTCGTTGAGACGGTTGGCAACCGATGAGGTCTTGGCCATCTGCATCAGCGAAAGCACACCCTCCTGCATGCGTGCACCACCGGATGCGGTGATCAGCAGATAAGGGCACTGCATCTCAAGGGCTCGCTCCATACCGCGGGCGATCTTCTCACCGACCACCGAGCCCATACTGCCGCCCATATAGTGGAAATCGAAAATGGAGACGGATGTAATCCGGCCTTCGATATCACCGAGATAGTTGCGTACCGCATCACAGGGGCCGGCCTTTTTGTTGGCCTCTTTGATACGGTCTTTATAACGCTTTTTATCTTTGAAGTTGAGAGCATCTTCCGACCTCAGGTTGCAATCCTTCTCTTCGAAGGTGTCGGCATCGAAAAGGAATTCGGCACGCATATGCGCCTCGATACGCAAATGTTCGCCGCACTTGGGGCATACCATTTTGGAGCGCATCAGCTCCTTGTTGTAGAGCGTCTCCGAGCAACCGGGGCACTTCAGCCACATGCCCTCAGGTGTAGAGGAACTATCGGATGAGGAGAGGATACTCTTCGGACTTTCGATCAATCGGGTCAGCCAGCTCATATTGTTTGCCTGTTACTCCAGTCGTTAAGTTAAATCAGCAGTTCATCGACCTGGGTCAGCATACGAAGATATGGGATATCTTCGGCAACGACCTCAGCCTGAATGATATTCAGTGTCTCTGGTTTCATATGATACAGGTAGATGGAGATTTCCCCAAATTTATCCAGTTTGCGCAGTTCGCTGGCCATGCCATGTGGCGTCAGGTGGCCACTGATATCGGCAATTTTCTGATGCGCATTGGTGAACGAGCAGTCGATGATGACCCCCTTGAGATTGGGTTGCTGGTTGGCGATCTCCCAGATTCGATCCGTTACACCTGTATCGGCTGTGTAGAGAAACTGCGAGTCGCCCTGATCGATCAGAAATCCCGTACATGGCACAGGGTGAGTGACCGGTATCGGTGTGATCTTCAGCCCTTCTGCTTCGTATGTCTTTTCCGGCTCGATCGCCTCCAGGCGAAGCGTGGGGTCGTCTTTGGTGGGGATGACGGTAAAGTCGGGCCAGATATGATCGTTGAGGAAGTGTTCCTTCAGCGTATCGAGATTCTCCTGCAGCGAGTGGATGGTAATACAGTGGCCTTTATTATTATTGCCGAGCCGTTTGAGGGAGCGGTTGTCGGCAAGAAAGGCGATGTCTTTGATATGATCCAGATGGGTGTGGGAAAGGAAGATATGTTTGATCTTTCCCTGTTGTTCCAGTGTCAATGCTTCAGTAGGCGAGCCTGCATCGAGCAGGATCGTGTCGTTCACCAGAAACGATGTCAGGTGGAAGCCGAGTAGCTGGCCTCCATAGCAGCCGAGCACCTTGATCTTCATCTGCCCGGCCTCATACGACCGACCTGTCCATAGAACCACGCATGGCGGCGGCAGCAGTATGCATGCTTTGCAGCATGGCTTTACGGTCATCCAGATGTTGGGGGATATGAGAAACAAAGTGACTTCCAACCACTACGCCATCAGCAAATGCCGCCACTTTTTTCGCCTGGTCGGCGGTTTTCACACCGAAACCGACGCAAATGGGCAGGTTCGAAAAGGTGCGAATCTTTTCGATCTGTTTTTCCACCGCTGTGGTTTCACCCAACTCGGCTCCGGTAATTCCAGTCAAAGACACATAGTAAATAAAGCCGCTTGCCGCTTCCGATGCAAGTTTAATACGCGCATCCGACGAGGTTGGAGAGAGCAGAAGAATGCGGTGTAACCCATGTTTTTTGAATGCTTCATCGCAGATGTCGCCCTCTTCAGCCGGAATATCGACAATCAGAACACCATCCACACCGGCCATCTCCGCTTCGCTGGAGAAGGTGTCGAAACCGATGGTGTAAGGGACATTGGCATAACCCATCAGGATAATACCGATATCGGGATGGGCCTGGCGTACTTTGGCTGCAATGGCGAATACATCCCTGATGTGTGCACCGGCTTCGAGCGCCCGTTCGCTGGCTGCCTGAATGACGGGGCCATCGGCCATCGGATCGGAGAACGGCATGCCGATCTCCAGAATATCGACCTGCTCGGCGAGGCTCATCAGCAGCTCCTCCGATGTGGCCACATCCGGATCGCCTGCTGTCAGGTAGCCGACCATGGCGGCGCGGGACTCCTGTTTGCAGCGTTCAAACACCTGGGTTAAGCGATCACTCTGTTGAGCACTCATGATGCATCCCCCTCCACATCTCCTTCCGGCATACCCAGCATCTCCATCACGGTACCGAGATCCTTATCGCCACGACCGGAGAGGTTGATCAATACCGTCTGGTCAGGGTTCATGTCGGCAGCGATACGGATGCCCGCCGCCAGCGCATGGCTTGACTCCAGTGCCGGGATAATGCCCTCGGCTCGTGTCAACGTCTGAAATGCTTCCAGTGCCTGCTGGTCGGTGGCGCTCTCCACCTCGAGGCGTCCGGACTCCATCATTGCTGCCAGCTCCGGGCCGACGCCAGGATAGTCCAGCCCTGCCGAGATGCTGTGCGTGCCCTGTATCTGGCCTTCGGCATCGTCGAGCAGATAGCTCAGGCTACCGTGAATAATACCCGGCTGACCTTTAGCGAGAGAGGCCGCATGCTCGCCGGATTTCAGCCCGTGGCCTGCCGCCTCCACGGCAACCAGCCGTATATCCCTGTCATCCTGTAGCGGTTGCAGAAGTCCGATGGCGTTGGAACCGCCGCCGACACAGGCGATGGCCACATCGGGCAGGCGACCAGCCTGTTCCAGGCACTGGGCGCGTGCTTCCTGGCCGATGACGGTATGGAACTGGCGTACCATCAGCGGGAAGGGGTGCGGACCTGCCGCCGTACCGAAGATGTAGTAGGTATCTTCGCAGGTGGCCACCCAGACGCGCAGCGCTTCATTGACTGCATCCTTCAATGTCGAAGTGCCGGAGTCGACCGGCACCACGTTGGCACCGAGCAGCTTCATGCGGAAGACGTTCGGCGCCTGTCTGCGGATATCTTCTCGGCCCATGTAGATGTCGCACTGCATGTTGAACATGGCGGCCACCGTTGCTGTTGCCACACCGTGCTGGCCTGCACCGGTTTCAGCGATCACCTTCCTCTTACCCATGCGGCGTGCCAGCAGCGCCTGACCAATGGTGTTATTGACCTTGTGCGCGCCGGTATGGTTCAGGTCTTCACGCTTCAGGTAGATTTGAGCCCCGCCGACTTCGGCGGAGAGATGCCTGGCGTGGTAGAGCGGTGTGGCACGTCCGACATAGTGCTTCAGCAGATCCATGCGTTCGGCATGAAACGCCGGGTCGGCCCACGCTTCGAAGAAGGCGTCCTCGATCTCCTTGAGCGGGCCCATCAGGGTCTCGGCCGCAAAACGACCGCCAAACCGGCCAAAGTGGCCGTTCTGATCCGGTCTGTGCGTGATCTCAAGGTTGTAGATAGCGTCGATATCTGGGCGATCCATTCGGTGTAAGAATTCCTTTCGACTTAATTTGAATAAGCGTTCACGCGGGCAACGAAGTCGCGCAGCTTTGTTTCATCCTTGATTCCGGGGGAAACTTCAACGCCGGAGGATACATCCACGGCAAACCATTGGCGATGAGAAAGTGCCTCCTCAATATTCTCCGAATTGAGGCCTCCGGCAAGTGTAAGCGGATGTGGATGCGTGAACCCCTCAAGTAGCGACCAGTCGAAGGTGGTGCCGCTGCCGCCATAGACACCCGCCGGTGCTTTAGCATCGAGCAGGATCGGGCAGTCGTAGCCGGACGCCTTCTTCAGGTCGTCCTTGCTGCCAACTGAAATGGCCTTGAGTACGCGCTGTCGTTGTGATTTGCAAAAAGCCGGAGTCTCATCGCCATGCAGCTGGATGACACCCAGCGGCACGGTTTTAAGTACTTCGGCGATCTCTTCCTGGGTCGGATTAACAAACAGACCCACGGCCGAGACGAACGGCGGCAGTTGTCGAATGATCGCTGCAGCCTTGTCTGGCGCAATATAGCGCGGGCTTTTGGGATAGAATACGAAGCCGACAGCATCGACGCCCAGCACCGATGCGAGCTGGGCATCCTCCAGCCGCGTGATACCGCATACTTTGATACGCGTATGATGCTTCTCTTTCATCAGCCAACCTTAAAAGGGTTTCGACACTTGGGCAATGTTGCATCCTTTGCTTTGAACATTTGAGAAAACGTGCGTTTGTCCCTTCTCCCCTTTAGCATCGGGCGGATGAGTAGTGTGATGCAGACCTATGCACGGTATCCGTTAACCCTGGTTCGGGGTGAAGGGTCATATGTGTATGACGATGAGGGGAACAAATATATCGATTTTGTTGCCGGGATAGCGGTTAATACGCTGGGGCATGCACATCCGGCACTGGTGCGTGCCATTCACGAGCAGGCATCTACCATGCTGCACTGTTCCAACCTTTATCATATTCCAAACCAGATGAAACTGGCCGACAAGCTCACCTGGCTTTCGGGTATGGACAAAGTTTTCTTCTGTAACTCGGGTGCCGAAGCCAATGAGGCGGCGATCAAGATTGCGAGAAAATATTTCCACGATGCCGGCTCCGACAGGCGTACGGTCATCACCGCCACCAACTCGTTTCACGGAAGGCTGCTCTCTACATTGACAGCAACCGGGCAGGATAAGGTGAAGATCGGCTTTAATCCGCTGCCACCCGGTTTCGTGCATGTGCCGCTCAATGACCTTGAGGCATTGAAGTCCGCCATCAACGATCAGACGGCAGCTGTCCTGCTGGAGCCGTTGCAGGGCGAGGGCGGCGTAAACCTTGCAGATTCAGCCTATTTGAAAGCTGTGCGTGAGCTGTGTGATGAGCACGGGATTCTGCTGATGCTCGATGAAGTGCAGACCGGTATCGGCCGGACGGGCAGGATGTTCGCCTTCGAGCATGCCGATGTTCAGCCCGATGTTTTGACGCTGGCCAAAGGGCTGGGTGGCGGTGTGCCGATCGGCGCCATGCTGGCCAGTGAGAGGGTGGCAGAGGCCTTTGGCGCCGGGACGCACGGCTCCACCTTTGGCGGTAATCCACTCTCCTGTCGGGCGGCACTGACAGTGCTCGAGACGATCGAGCAGGAGGGACTGCTGCAAAATGTTCATGAGCAGAGCATGCGACTTGGAGCCGGACTGCAGAGCTTCGTGGATCGTTTCTCAATGGTTGAGGCGGTACGCGGAAGCGGGCTTCTGCTGGGGCTCGCCTGCTCTTCTGCGGTTGCACCGATAATTGAAAGTTGTAAATTGAAAGGCTTGCTGGTGCTCTCTGCAGGTCCCAATGTGATCAGAATGCTTCCTGCGTTGAACATAAAAACCAGTGAAGTGGAACAGGCACTGGCCATTCTTGAAGAGGCATTTGCCGAGTTTGAAGCGGAGGTGGGCAAGTGAGACATTTTCTGACACTGCTGGATATTACCGCCGATGAAGCTCGCGCACTTTTAGCGCGTGCCGCCGAGCTGAAGGCGATGCAGAAGCGTGGAGAAATTCACCATACACTGGCCGGTAAAACACTTGGCATGATTTTCGATAAGGCGAGTACCCGTACCCGCATCTCTTTCGAGGTGGGAATGTACCAACTCGGCGGCCATGCACTTTTTCTGCACTCCGGCACAACACAGCTGGGGCGTGGTGAGCCGATTGAAGATTCGGCACGTGTGTTATCCCGTATGGTGGATGGCGTGATGATCCGTACACATGGGCATGAGATGATTCAGAAGTTCGCCTCCTATTCATCGGTGCCGGTGATCAATGCACTGACCGATTTGACGCATCCCTGTCAGATTTTGGCGGATATCTTTACGTTTGAAGAGAAACGGGGAGATATTCGTGGTAAGACGGTGGCGTGGATCGGCGATGGAAACAACATGACCCACTCGTGGATCAATGGCGCTGTCGCTTTCGGCTACAAACTGAAGTTTGCCTGTCCCGATGCTTATGCGCCGGATGCGGGGCTATTGCAGGCCGCTCGTGACCTCGGTGGTGATGTCACCATCAGTGCGGATCCGTTTGAGGCGGCGCACGATGCCGACCTGATCACCACCGATGTATGGGCATCGATGGGGCAGGAAGATGAACAGGCGGAGCGTGAGAAGGCATTTGCCGGGTATCAGGTGGACAAGCGCGTGATGGCATTTGCGAAATCCGACGCACTCTTCATGCACTGTCTGCCGGCACATCGTGGCGAAGAGGTCTCTGCCGAGGTGATCGATGGCCCGCAATCGGTAGTCTGGGATGAGGCGGAGAACCGGCTGCATGTTCAGAAGGCCCTGCTTGAATTTCTGCTTAATAAGTAACACGGAATGACATTGATGTGTCAGAAATGGTGGCTATGATGCGGCGCGCGAACGTAAACAGAGGTAACAGATGAGCAATAGTGGTATAAATAAAGTGGTTCTTGCCTATTCCGGAGGGCTGGACACCTCCATTATTCTGAAATGGTTGCAGGACACCTATGGTTGCGAGGTCGTTACATTTACCGCCGACCTCGGTCAGGGTGAAGAGGTGGAGGATGCCCGCGCCAAGGCGAAAGCGTGTGGTGTGAACGCCATCTATATCGAGGATATCCGTGAGGAGTTTGTACGCGATTACGTTTTCCCGATGTTTCGCGCCAATGCCATCTACGAGGGGGAATACCTGCTCGGCACCTCTATCGCCCGACCGCTGATCGCCAAGCGGATGATTGAGATCGCCAATGCCGAGGGGGCGGATGCCGTCTCTCACGGTGCGACCGGCAAGGGTAACGATCAGGTTCGTTTCGAATTCGGTTTCTATGGGCTCAAACCCGATGTGAAGGTGATTGCGCCGTGGCGTGAATGGGATCTTGTCTCGCGTGAAGATATGCTGAATTTTGCCGAAAAACATGGGATTCCGGTCGAGCGCAAGCGCGAGGGCTCCAAATCGCCCTACTCGATGGATGCCAACCTGCTGCATATCTCCTATGAGGGTTACGATCTGGAAGATCCGTGGGTTGAGCCGGGCAAGGATATGTGGCGCTGGAGTGTAGCGCCCGAGGACGCGCCGGATCAGCCGGAGACCATCGAAGTCAGCTATGAGAAGGGTGACATCGTGGCCATTAATGGTGAGAAGATGAGTCCGGCCATGGTACTCACCGAGCTCAATCGTCTGGGCGGCAAGCATGGTATCGGCCGCATCGACATCGTTGAGAATCGTTATGTCGGTATGAAGTCGCGTGGTTGCTACGAGACACCGGGCGGCACGATCATGCTCAAAGCGCACCGTGCCATCGAGTCGATTACGCTGGATCGCGAAGCGGCTCATCTCAAAGACGAACTGATGCCGCGTTATGCCAAGCTGGTTTATAATGGCTACTGGTTTGCACCGGAGCGCGAGATGATGCAGGCGGCGATTGATGTTTCGCAGGTGAATGTGAATGGTGACGTGCGGCTGAAACTCTATAAAGGCAACGTCGAAGTGGTGGGTCGCCGCTCCGAGAACTCGATGTTCGATGAGCGTCTCTGCACTTTTGAAGACGATGAGGGCGCATACGACCAGAAAGATGCCGGTGGCTTCATCAAGCTCAACGCCCTGCGGTTGCGTATGGCAGCCCTGTCCGGCAAAAAATAGATCAGTAACAACATCGGGGAATTTGATGAAAACCTATCCAAAAATAAATCGTATTCTTCACTCGCTGTTTGCTCTGATGATGGTGTTCCAGCTGATCAGCGAGGAGTTGATGAAACGTCCCAAGCTGGTCGATGGCGTTCCCCGTGTAAGAAGTGATGAGCAGATTCTCTTCTTCGATGCGCATGAGTGGGTCGGTGTGATCCTGCTGATCGTTGTCGGCCTGCGTTTCATGATGATGCTCGGTCACCCCGAAGAGGTGAAGCGCTTCTTTCCGTTTTTCTCCGGTGAACGAATGAAGGGGGTGTTTGCCGATCTCAAGGAGCTTCTCATGGGTAAGATCAAGGCTCCGACCGATGAGGATTGCCTTGCTGGTCTGGTGCATGGTCTGGGCCTGTTGCTTGGCCTGGCGATGGGGCTGACCGGTACAGCGATGTTTGTCGGCATGGACCCGATTAACGGCACCATGAACGGGTTTGTCCATATGCTTAAAGAGGTGCATGAGGTGCTCGGCGAGTTGCTCTTCTACTATGTGATCGGCCATGTCGCCATGGTGATACTGCACCAGATCAAGGGGCACCGTTCACTGCAACGAATTTCACCCATGTCGAAAGAGTAATTTGTATTCTGCTTCAATTTTCAAGGCGCTCTCTGATCCACTCAGATTGCGCCTTGTTTTTTTGCTGACACAGCGTCCTGAGCTTTGTGTCTGTCAGTTAACAGATGTTCTGAAGCTGCCTCAGAGCAGTATCTCCCGGCATCTGGCCCGCCTCAGGACACTCGGAATAGTTCACTCGAGAAGATCGGGAAAATGGGTTTATTACCGCCTGAGTCATGAGCACCAGCTTGTAGAAAAGCTGGCCGTTCTTATCGCGCAACTATCGGATTCGGAGAAACAGCTTTCTGAAGATCTGTGTCTTCTTCCTGACATGGAGTGCCGTTAATCTTGCCAATTACATATTCGCCCATGCGAATATGTAATATTCTTCCCGTTACAGGAGTAGTGATATGACAGTACACGTGGGAATCAATGGCTTTGGCAGAATGGGAAGGCTGGGTCTGAGAGCGGGCTGGGTCGATAGCTCATACGATATTGTCCGGATCAACGAGATTGCCGTAGATAGCGCAGGCTCGGCACATCTTCTGGAGTTTGATTCGGTGCATGGTATCTGGCCATACGACTGTTCCGGTGAAGGAGCTGCAATTATCGTCGATGATCGCGAGATCGATTATTCATCCAACAGGGCGATTGAGGATACCGACTGGTCGGCGTGCGATATTGTCATTGAGGCGACAGGGAGGTTTCGTAAAATCGAACAGTTACAGCCCTATTTTGATCAGGGCGTTAAAAAAGTGATCGTTGCAGCTCCTGTAGAAGGGACGTTCAATGTGGTTTATGGTATCAATGATCATCTCTATGATCCTGATGAACACCATCTGCTTACTGCTGCATCGTGCACGACCAACTGTCTGGCCCCTGTTGTTAAAGTGATGCACGAGGGTATCGGTATCAGGCACGGGTGCATGACAACGATTCACGACATCACCAATACGCAAACCATCATCGACAAAGGCCATAAAGATTTGCGTCGTGCCCGTGCCAGTAGTCAGTCGTTGATCCCGACAACCACCGGTTCAGCAAAAGCAATCACCAAAATCTTTCCTGAACTGGAAGGGAAGCTGAACGGTTTGGCTGTGCGTGTACCATTGCTTAATGCATCGCTTACCGATTTTGTCTTCGAAGCAGAACGGGAAACAACGGCTGAAGAGGTTAATATGCTTTTTGCTCAGGCGGCAGAGAGCGAACTGAAAGGGATTCTTGGCTACGAGGAGCGCCCGTTGGTCTCTGTCGATTATACCAATGACCCCCGCTCCTCCATTATCGATGCCCTTTCAACCATGGTTGTTGATGGAACGCAGGTGAAGGTGCTTGCCTGGTATGATAATGAGTGGGGCTATGTAAACCGGATGATGGAGCTGACCAGCAAGGTGGCTCGGTCACTGTGAACACCTTGCCTGTTAAGGTGTGATGATGGAGCAGAGTCTTCGCAACTATCTGATTGTCAATACTGGCTATTGCACTTTCACTATCACCGATGGCGCTATTCGTATGTTGGTGCTGCTCTATTTCCATCAGCTCGGTTACTCGCCGATCGAGATCGCCATGCTGTTTCTCTTCTACGAGTTCTTCGGCATTGTCACCAATCTTGTTGGCGGCTGGCTCGGCTCCCGCATTGGCCTGAACAACACCATGCATATCGGTATGGGGTTACAGATCGTGGCGCTTATGACGCTGACCGTTCCTGATAGCTGGCTCTCGGTCGCCTATGTGATGGCGGCACAGGCTCTTTCGGGTATAGCCAAGGACCTGAACAAGATGAGTGCCAAGGCGGGTGTAAAACTCTTTCTACACGAGGGCGCAGAGGATCGCCTTTTTAAATGGATCGCTCTCCTGACCGGCTCCAAGAATGCCATGAAGGGTTTCGGCTTCTTTGTCGGGGCAGCGCTTCTGGCCTGGCTCGGTTTCCGTGGGGCTTTGATTTCTCTTTCGGCCATGCTCACGCTGGTGCTGATCTGGACATGGGTTCAACTTCCTGCCGATATTGGCAGAAGCAGTGCCAAAACAAAATTCAGCGAAGTGTTCTCCAAATCGTCAGCGGTGAACTGGCTCTCAGCGGCAAGGTTCTTTCTCTTCGGTGCCAGGGATATCTGGTTCGTCGTCGCTCTGCCTGTATTCCTGCAGTCGGTACTCGGCTGGAGTTTCGTACAGGTCGGCACGTTTCTGGCACTCTGGGTGATCGGCTATGGCCTGGTACAGGGAATTGCTCCCAAGATCCTCCGCACACTCTCCGGCAGTTCGGTCGATGGCCGGACACTGGCCCTCTGGGCCGGGCTGCTGTTTCTGGTGCCATTGGCCATCGTCGGTGCGATGCAGCAGTCATGGAGTCTGAATGCTGTACTGATTGGCGGATTGACCCTGTTCGGTATTGTCTTCGCGATCAACTCTTCGGCTCACTCTTACCTGATCGTCTCATGGTCGGATCGTGACCGGGTCTCCATGAATGTCGGTTTCTACTATATGGCCAATGCGGGTGGACGACTGGCAGGTACGCTCCTCTCCGGCATTCTGTTTCAACTCTACGGGCTGGAAGGGTGCCTGCTGGTTGCCGCACTCTTTTCCCTTACAGCGGCACTTATTTCGTTAAAGTTGCATCGGAATATTAACGTTTAGAGGTGTGAAATTCTCACTTGTGGCCGGGTAAAATGAAATGAGGATTAAGATCGTTTCATGTAACTTGTTGATAATATCAACCTTTACCATGATTCGCCGCGTTTGGTCTTTATGGCCTTGGCTGAAAGGAATATTGATAGGAGTAACAGAATGAATAGCTCATGGATGAAAATAATTGTTGGGTTGATGATTCTTCTCTCATTCGGTCATGTTGCGATGGCACGTACCGATCAGAAGGTTCCCGATCCGATCCGTCCTGTAGAGATCGTACTGGAAGATGGTAAACGTGAAACCGTCTACCCGAATGTCGCAGGCGATTTTATTGTGTATGCACAGCGAGTCAGCAATGAGTTCAGTGTGGTTCGCGTATCGAAAGGAGACCTGCATGCTCAGGGTCGCTCCATTAAAGCAGAGCAACTGAATGAAGCCATTCGTTACGGCGTGGCCGTGAAAGATGGCGCTGTTGGTTATATCAGCAACCGTATGGGACCGATCTCGGCCTGGATGCGCCAGGCAGAGGGCGATGGTCATGTCGCCATCGGAAATATCAGTACTTTTACCGGCGCACTGATGCCAGCTAACCTGAAAGCATCGCCAGACGGAAAGTTGTGGGTGTTTGATTCATCCCTTGAAAAAACACGTCGTGCCCGCATTCTGGATGATTTTCGTGATGGGTATAAACAGGCTGAGCTGATCGGTCAGCAGTGGCGTATGTATCACTCCGATGCATGGCGTTATAAGCAGGGCTACTACCCAACCAAGACCGGAACCAGAAACAAGTTTCAGGCGCCATCTCTTTTCCTGTTCGATCGTAACAGCAGTCAGTTGATGATGATCCCAAACGCTTTCAACGGAACCATTTCGCCCGATGCCAAGCGGGTCGTCTTCGTTCGTGAGCATGAAGGTAACTACGACCTGTGGATGCAGGATGTGGATGGCAAGAACCTGGTGCAGCTGACTACCAGCGAGTTCGGTGACTTCGAACCGGTCTTCAGCCCTGACGGCAGCAAGATCGCTTTTATCTCGAATCGCGATACGAAAGGTAACGTGCGCGAAACCTCGATCTATGTGATGAATCTGAAGAGTGGAAAAATCGAACGGGTGACCAATGGTGTCGAAACCACCGATGGTGGGCCAGCATGGCTGGACAATCGTACAATTATTTTTCACTCCAATCGCGATCCTAAAAAGCCTCAGCTGGTTGGAAATGTGAAATGGAATCTCTGGAAGGTGGTATTGAAATGAAAATGATCAAGGTTATTTCTTTAGCAATTACATTCATGGTCATGATGCCTGTTGCACATGCCGAGGATCTGTTTGACTGGTTGAAGAGTGCAACGGCATCCAAAGGCAAAGCAGCAGAGAAACCATCGGACAGTGCCCAGCTACTGACACTCGAACCCAAAGAGGCGGAGATGTATCCGCTGGTTTCGAACGATGGCCGCAATCTGATCGTTACCGCCAATCACGGTAAGGACTCATGGGTTTCAAAGCGTGCAACGGAGAATGGCGACCCTCTTAGTGTGGTTACCGAAGATGATCGGGCAGTGGATTCGGTTCGCTGGCTTGATAATGATTCGATCACATTCTTCTCCGAACGTGCCGGTGGCCTGGGGCTCTGGATTCGCAATTCGGACGGGCAAGGTATCGTTCGCCGTGCCAAGGAGCTGAACGGTGAGTTTACCCAGCCGATCCTGCTCTCCGATGGCAGTGTGATTGCCGTTCGTATCGAAGCAGAGGGGAAACGCAAAAGCAGTTTTCAGCGTAAATACGATGATTTCGAGAACTGGAGTATTCCGGGGCATCGTACTGAGATCGTCCACATCAATGAACATGGGCGGGAGAAGGTGCTGAGTCAGGGTATCAATCCGGCACTCTCTCCGGATGGCCAGTGGATTGCATTCTCCCTGCCGGTCGGTCGTAGCTATCATCTCTATATGATGCGTAGCAATGGTGATGATCTTACGCAACTGACCGATGATCGCAGTGTCGATGTGCAGCCGACCTGGAGTCGTGACGGTAAGTGGATCATCTTCACCTCGAATCGTTCCAAGATGGATCTGCGGCATCCTAAAAAGAACAACTGGGATATCTGGGCGATTGACCGGGAAGGTAAGAACCTCTCCCAGATCACCATGGATGAAGCACGGGATGGAGCACCGACAGTCGGCAGTCATGGTCGTATCTATTTTCACTCCGATCGTAAAATCAGTGAAGATACGAAGCAGGCCCGGCAGGCTAAAGGCGTGATCGGTAAGTTCCATATCTGGTCGATCAAAGTACCGATGCTGGAAACCACAGACTGATCTCTCTTTTTAGTGCATGAAACTAAAAGGGCGGTGCCATTCATTGCACCGCCCTTTTTTTATGTCCGGTCGATCACACTGTTCAGCCGTTCGGCAAACTGTGGGTCGGCGTTGCTCAGGGGGAGCTTAACGATAAAGCGTGCTCCCTCACCGGGGCTGCTATCCACAATAATATAACCATGATGCGCATCGACGATTCGTTTGCAGATGGCCAGTCCCAGGCCTGCACCGCCACCTTCACTGCGGGCCCGGGCATCGTCGGCCCGGTAGAAGCGGTCAAACAGGCGTTTCTGGTGCTCTTCGGAGATGCCGGGGCCTTCATCCATAATGGAGATAATGGCCATATCATCCTCCGCATGTGCTGAAAGGGTGACGGTGGAGAGCTCCGGGGCATATTTGAATGCATTGTTCAACAAATTGAAAATAACCCGCTCGATATGATTGTCATCGCCCATCACCTCAAGGTTATCCTGAATGTCCATGGCCAGATTGATATGGTTGTCGGCGAAGAGGATCAGGTGATGCTGCGCAACCTCCTGCAGCAGCAGGGAGAGATCCACCGGCTCCTGAGCAAGCTCCAGCAGACCCGCATCGGCACGTGCAAGGGTGAGCAGGTCATTCACGATACGCTGCATGCGTTCGATAATGTCCAGATGCTGTTTGAGCAGTTGTTTGTAGTCCTCTTCACTACGTGGATGCCTGAGCGCCACCTCGACCTCGCCCTTGAGAATGGTCAGGGGAATACGAAGTTCGTGCGATGCGTCGGCAGTAAACCGTTTTTGAGCCATGAAACTCGATTCAAGATCCTCGAACATTTTGTTCAGGGATTTCACCAGCACGCGAATCTCCTTATCCTGAACCTCGGAGTATAACCGGCGTGTCAGGTCTCCGGCAGCAACGGCGCGGGCCGTGGAGGTGATCTCGTTGATCGGCCTTAAGGCACGACCGGCCATGATATAACCGACCACGCCACTGATCAGCATGGATATCAGACCGAGGGCACCGCCGACAAGATAGAGCCATTTGAAAAATCCCTGGATTTCATTGGTGTTTCGGCCCAGCAGGAGTACGGCAATCACGTTTCCTGCGCGGTGAACCGGCATGGCAATAACGCGAATGTTGTCTTTACGTAGCAGGGAGCGGGTCGAGATGAATACGGTTGATTCGCCTTTCAGGGCCCGGCCCAGAGCGATGCTTACTTCATTGCCACCTTTACCGATCAGGTTGCTGCGCGTGGCGAACTGCACAATGCCGTTGGCACCGATCAGTTGCACGGTGCCGTTAAAATGTTTGGCGAATTCGTTGAGATGAAATGACCAGTAATGAAAGCGGGCATGCTCCAGTTCGGTGACCACAGTGTTTGCCTGTCGGTAGAGCGATTCATCAACCTCATCGTAGACCTGCAGGGAGAGGATAAGGTAGATCAGAATGGCTGCCAGCAGCAGAATGAGAAGTTCGACACCGATGTAGAGCATGGCCAGGCGCCCACGAAATGTGTGGAATATATTGGAGCGCAGACGATTGAGTTGGGAGTTGGGGCTAAGTGAAGACAGAGCGGTTTCCGGTTGTTCAGGTTGGGGGGGCTTCGTCGCTCAGGATATAACCCTGTCCACGTAGCGTGTGAATTAACGGCGGCTCAAAACCTTTATCGACTTTGGTGCGCAGGTGGCTGACATAGACATCGATGACATTACTCTCCGGATCGAAGTTCATATCCCATACATGTTCGCCGATCAGGGTGCGCGAAAGAACCTTTTTCGGGTTGCGCAGCAGATATTCGAGTAGTGCATACTCCTTCGTGGTCAGTCGAATCGCTTTGCCTGAACGGGTGACCTGGCGGCTCATGGGATCGAGCTCCAGGTCGGCAATTTGCAGTGTCGGTGTCTTGCTCTCCGACTGGCGGCGCAGTAGTGCCCTGACACGGGCCAGAAGCTCTTCGAATGCGAACGGTTTCGGCAGGTAATCATCTGCTCCGGCATCGAGACCACGTACTTTGTCTTCGACACTATCCCGGGCGGTCAGCATCAAAACAGGTGTATTAACCCCATGATCGCGAATCTCTTTACAGGTCTGCAGACCGTTCTTTTTCGGTAGCATCAGATCGAGAATGATCAGGTCATAATCGTTCACTTCGGCCAGAAAACCGCCATCTTCGCCATCATAAGAGACGTCAACTGCATGGCCCTCTTCCTTCAGTCCTTTCTGGATGAACTGGGCTACGCGTTCTTCATCTTCAACGACCAGAATCTTCATGTGCCCCAGTGTAGCAGTAACCGATTGGTTTCGTGAAGGGGAAGCTCCATTCCGGGTAAAATTGCCCGTGTGCTTTGGGTATTGAATGCAACAGAGCCATCATTCCAGTTTGGCGAGAATAGCGATAGTGTGATGGCAGAGGTGATCTATGCAGTACAAAATAACCGGTAAAAAACCGCTCTATCGCGGCTTCTTCAAGCTCGATGGTTATGATGTTGAGCATGACTCTTTTGAGGGCGATGCACTTCAGATACATCGTGAGCACCTCGAGCGAGGTGATGCCATTGCCATGCTGCTCTACGATCCGGAATGTGATGAGGTGTTGCTCATTGAGCAGTTCAGGATCGGTCCGGCCATACGCGGTGACCAGGCGTGGTTAATCGAGGTGGTGGCCGGCATGATCGATGAGGGGGAATCTCCCGAAGCCGCTGCCGGGCGGGAGGCGGTCGAGGAGGCGGGTTACGAACCTTACAAAGTTGAGCATCTGGGCCGCTACTACTCGACACCGGGAGGATCCTCGGAGCGGATCGATCTCTACCTTGGCCTGGTCGACAAATCGAAACCGACCGGAGACGGAGGTGGCATGAAGCATGAGCACGAAGATATTCGTCCTTTCTGGATAGCTCGAAGCCAGGCGATGGAGTGGGTTGCCAGTGGGCGTATCAACTCCGGAGCACCACTACTGGCACTGTTAATGGCGTTCGGAAATGCCGGAGTCGCTGAAAGTTTATAGGGTCGTTACTGCTTCTCAGCGAATTGGGGACATGCGTGGTCGATCAGACACTCGAACATTTCATAACGATAGGGCTTGCCCAGTACGCAGAGATCGCGATCAGGCAGCTTCTCATGCAGGCGATGCGGTGATGCAGTGATGAAGATGATACGATCCAGAAGTTGCGGCATCTTGTGGGCAACACTCCGGTAGATCTCATCGCCGCCCAGTTTCGGCAGGCCCTGATCCAGAAGGATGACATCGTATGTGTCGCCCTGCGTTGAGATTTCAAGTAACCCCTGCACCGGATCGTGTAGCGCTTTAATATGAATGTTCAGATCACGCTCTTTGGTGTAGCGATGAATGAATAGATTGACGACCTCGTGGGTCAACGAGTCATCATCAATAAGCAGCAGTTTCATTTGAATCCACCCCCTTCCTGACAATAATCCTAGTTGAGGTGGTTGTCAGTTGGCAAGAATGGCCTTGGAAAGAGTAGAAAAATCACCAGGCCTGGCCCTGAAAGGGATACGAAGCAATATGGATGAAGCAGGTAGATAAACAGCCAGACTCTCCTCTGCCTGACTGGCGATATCACTCTCATCCGGTGCGTTGATAACAATGAACTTCGGCGGCATGTTGAGGTGTTTCAGTTGTTCGATGGTAAGCAGTGCATGGTTGATGCATCCCAGTCTGGCTTCGACCACCAGCACTACCTCGCAATCGTGCAGATCGGCGATCCAGTTGCTGACCAGATAGCTTTCATTCAGCGGCACCATCAGGCCACCGACCCCTTCGATCAGGCAGAGATCGACCTTCTCAGCCTGTGCATGGCACCAATCAACGAGCGCCTCCGGTTCGATGCATTGTGCTTCGGTTGCCGCAGCGATATGGGGTGATGCGGGCAGTTGGAATGTGTAGAGGTTGACCGGGTCGGGATCACTAAGCTGCTGCGCCTGCATCAGTGCTGCTACATCCTCATTGATGCCGTTCTCTGCCACACCGCTGGCGACCGGCTTGATGGCCGAGGCGTCGATGCCCTGTTCTAATAACAGCCTGATCAGGTTGGCGGTAATGAATGTCTTGCCAGCACCCGTATCGGTAGCAGTGATGAAAATCTTTCTGCCCATCGTTTATTCGACACCATCCATATGAATCGGAATCACCCGCTCGGCGTGCTCAAAGCCTGCCTCTTTGTACCATGCCTGCGCATAGAGCGCCTCGAAGGTGGCATGCACACGCCCCTCCTCATCCTTGTATCTGCTGCTGTAAACCTCATCGAGTTGCTTGAGAAGACTCCGCCCGTAGAGGCCGCCCGGGCGCGATTGGATGGCCGCCGAGGATGCTCCGATATGTTTGAGTTCGCGCACCAGTGCCATGGTGTCGGGGTAGGTGAGGGTGAAGATGTCGGTGTCGGTGACAGGCAGTTCGACGGCCAGTTGGGTTAACGAATCGCCCAGCGACATCACATCGGGGAAGGGCAGCACCAGCCCCGCCCGCTCGTTCGCGGTTTGAGCCAGTGCCTGCCGTAGTTCGGATAGGGTTCGCCGTCCGAAGGTGGAGAAGATCATCAGTCCGCCGGGAGCGAGCACACGCCGCATCTCCCGCATCATCTGCATCGGTTCCGGCACCCACTGCATGGCGAGGTTGGAGGTGACCAGATCGAACGAACCGTCGGCAAAGGGGAGCGCGCAGCCGTCACCGGCCACATGATGGCGACGCCCGTGCCACGGCATGCGGCGGGCGTGGGATGTGCAGGTTGCCTGCACCATGCCTTCGGAGAGATCGAGCGCGGTGACATCCGCCTTTTTGTAACGCTGGCAGAGCAGGCGGGTGACATAGCCGGTGCCGCAACCGATATCGAGAATCCGCTTCGGGTCGATCTTGATGAACTCGAGATGGTTGACCAGCCTCTCGCCAATCTCACGTTGCAGCACGGCGTGCTCGTCGTAGCTCTTCGTTGCCGATGAAAAGGAGCGCCTTACACGCGCTTTATCGATGTGGCTGTCGGTTTGACTCATATCAGTCTGGTTCATATTGCGTGATACCATTGCTTAAGTGATTCGTTGAATGTTTCAGGGTGTGTCAGAAAGGGTGCGTGACCGCATTTGTCGAACATTTGCCATGTCGCTCGCGGCAACGTTTCGGCAAGCCATGCTCCGGCACCCACCGGAACAATCGCATCCTCCGCACCGTGCATCATCAGTGTCGGCACGGAGATGGATGAAACCGTCTCGCGCAGATCGGTGGTGGCGAGATGGTGCAGTCCCTTCTCCAGTATCGCCTGTGATGGCGGATGATCCTTGTCGATGGCCGATCTTGCGATCTGGTTATAATCGCTGCGACTGATGACGTCGCCCTGCAACATCAGCATGAAGAAGCGGCCCATGGTTTTGGCTGAGTTCTCTTTGATGCCGTTTTCAAAGACATCGAAGGTTGTTTGGTCGCAGCCATGTGCCCAATCATCCCGATCACAGAAAGAGGGCGTGGTTGAGACCAGCACCAGCCCTTTGATCTTTTCGGGGTATTTGAGCGCCAGTTGCATGGCGATAATGCCGCCAAGCGACCAGCCGACGATGATGCCGGGAGTCTCGGGCAGTTGTTCGGCGATGGCCTCAATCCAGTCGTCGTGCGAAGCCTCGTTATGCAGAGAGTCACCGCCGTGACCCGGCAGGTTCAAAAACTGTGCATCGGCAAAGGTATCCATCTGTTGATACCAGACCTGCCGGGATTGGCCCCAGCCGTGCAGGAAAAACATCGGTGTGTTCACACCAGCCTCCGCAGGGCATCGGCCAGTTGTCTAATCTGCGCTTCTGCATGGGCGGCAGAGAGGGTGATACGAAGTCTGGAGGTACCTTCCGGTACGGTCGGCGGACGAATGGCCGGGACGAAGAGACCGTTATCGGCGAGCGCTGCTGCCACCTTCAGGGCATCGGCATCGCTGCCGATCAGCAGCGGCTGAATCGGTGTGTCGGAAGGCATGAGGGATAGTGCCGATGTCTCCTGTTTGAACAGTGTTAGATTGTTTTGCAGCTGTTGAATCGCATCGCCCTGCCGGATTAGTTGCAGGGCTGCCAGTGCAGCGGCCGGAAGGGCTGCGGGCAGAGCGGTGGAATAGATCAGGGTACGCATCCGCTGCTTTAACCCCTCGATCATCTCTGCGGTGCTGAGAATAAAGGCGCCGTAGCAGCCGAATGATTTGCCGAGCGTGCCCATCTCGATGAGTCGTTCATGGCCTGCGATGCCAGCCAGATCGGTAAGGCCTTTGCCGCGCTCGCCGACTGTTCCTGCACCGTGGGCATCGTCAATCAGCAGCAGTGCATCGTGCTGTTCGCAGAGTTTTATCAAGGTGGATAGATCGGCAGCGTCGCCATCCATGCTGAAGATGCCGTCGCTGACGATGATACGTTGTTCAGCCGTACTCTTTTGCAGCAGTGATTCCAACTGGGCGTAGTCGAGATGTTCAAAGCGGGAGAACTTCGCGCCGCTCAGTCGGGCGCCATCGACCAGCGAGGCGTGGTTGAGGCGGTCAGCGAAGAGGTGAGCGTGGCGTCCGGCTAAAGTTTGCAACAGACCGATGTTGGCCAGCATACCGGAGCCGACGACAAGGCATGCCTCGAATCCTTTCCATGCTGCCAATTCCGATTCAAGCCGGTGCAATAGCGGATCGTCACCACTGATCAGGCGCGATGCACCGCTGCCAAGTCC
Source organism: Mariprofundaceae bacterium (assembly GCA_050304695.1). GTDB lineage: Bacteria > Pseudomonadota > Zetaproteobacteria > Mariprofundales > Mariprofundaceae > WSZY01. The sequence goes on along the minus strand of JBNLEB010000019.1, from coordinate 47,937 downwards.
GTTTCGCTTAATCTCTTCGATGGCGGCTTGGCATACATCCGGGTGAGCAGAGAGACCAAGATAGTCGTTGGAGGCGAAATTGATCAGCTCGCGGCCATCCCGCTCAATCAGGATGCCACGGCGCTGCGAGGCGGCGAGCCTCCTTCTACGTTCAGCAGGAACGGGTTTGAACCAATTGCGAGAATTCGACATTTGCGCCATGCTCATGGGTATGGGAAGGCTGTCAACCAAATGCAGGAGCTTGGTTAACCAAAGCGTGAAGCTACTGTTTCCACCCGCCTGCCTTTTTTGCCATGCGCCGCTCGATCAATCGGGCTGTTGCAGGGATTGTCTGGAGGGTGTTCGGCCGCATCCGGCAACGGTTTGTCGCCGTTGCGGTGTGGCGCTGTCGGACGATCTGGCGCCGGGGCCGTGCGGGAAGTGTCTCAGCTCGCCACCTTTTCAGCAGCAGACGGTGAGCCTCTTCCGATATCACGGGCCGGTGCGCGATGCGATTTTAAGCTGGAAGCTGGGTGGTGAGGATGCTGCGGTTCGCTGGCTGGTCGAGTCATCTAAAGCGAAACTGCAGAGCCTGATTCAGCCGGACGACCTGCTGCTTCCCGTGCCGATGCCGCTCTCACGGATGCGCAGAAGCGGGCAACACCATGCTGCCAATCTGGCGAGAGCAATGGCCGAGGTTGCCGGGTGTGCATGGGATTGGCAGCTGCTTAGACGTGTCGGCGAGCAGCAGCGGCAGTCGGCTCTCTCAGGCGTTGCACGCCGAAAAAATCTCCGTAAGAGTTTTGCCCTCAACAGCGACTATTGGTCTGAACATTGGAGATTAAATCCGGTGACAGGGCAGGTTTGGGTGGTTGATGATATCCTGACAACAGGAGCAACGTTGAACTACGCATCCAAAGCGTTGCGCTCGTTAAAGCAGCCGATACATGCCCTTTCATTGGCGCGGACTCCGAAGGAGAAATAGATAAGATGGCAAAGATTGAAGTTTATTCCGGGGATTACTGCCCTTACTGCACACGGGCGAAGGCGTTATTGAAGCAGCGCGGTCTTGAGTTTACCGAGTACAATGTCGAGGCAGAACCGAATCGTCGTAACGAGATGGCCGAGCGTGCGCCGGGTGTGCGCACCATCCCGCAAATCTTCATCAATGATCGCCATGTCGGCGGTTGCGACGATCTCTACGCACTGGATCGGAAAGGCGAACTGGATAATTGGGTGGCGAACACGTAACTTTCCCTCCTCATGTGCAATCCTGAGGAACTACTAAAGAACAATGCCCATTGGGCCGCCAAGCGGCTCTCTGAGAATCCGGACTATTTCGAGAACCTCTCGGAGCAGACAAGACCCAACTATATGTGGATCGGCTGCTCCGATTCTCGCGTTCCGGCCAATGAGATCATCGGCCTGAAACCGGGTCAGGTTTTCGTTCATCGTAATGTCGGTAATCAGGTGCACCACACCGATCTGAACTGCCTCTCCGCTGCGCAATATGCCGTCGATGTACTGGGCGTAAAACACATCATCATCACCGGCCACTACGATTGCGGTGGCGTGCGCGCCGCGATGGAAGGCCAGCACCACGGCATCGTCGATAACTGGATTCGCAGCATTCGCGATACCTACATGCTGCATGAAGAGCATCTGGATGGGCTCGATGAGAGTAAACGGATGTCTCGCCTGTGCGAGCTCAATGTCATCCGTCAGGTGGATAACATCTGCCATACCCGCATCGTCCAGAATGCCTGGGAGCGCGGCAATCCGCTATCGGTGCATGGCTGGATTTACAGTGTGAGAGATGGCCTGTTGCATGATCTCAACGTCACCAAAAGCGCCCCGGAAGATGTGGCCCCGCTCTACCGGGTTACCGGTACCGAAACCAGCTCCTGGCCTGCGGCCAGTTAATGATTAAGCTGCGCGTCACGTGCCCCACACGAGCGCCTTGTTAGCGCTCATACTCTCTTCGACCGACCAACCGGATGCAAGCCAATAAGATCATTCAATGCCTTCTTACATACTGACTCAATACACGGCATCAATTGCACAGCTGAAATTCCCATTAATGCAAGCTCGCTTATAACTCGAGGTCTTTCTGAAACCTTCAAGGTATATTTGTGCAGGTAAGTCTCCTTTACGTGCTCTTCGTGTGCCTTTATGTGCAACTCGATGTCCCGCACATTTGAGAACGTGAAGCAGCCTTGTTGAAGCGAAAGCTTGTGGTTGCCGACCATCCGTGGTCGGAGAATTGAAACGTGGTCTGTATCATGTGCGATGTCATACTCTTGGTTGTATTTCTTGCACCATGCGTCTTGATTGAAACTGTAGATTGCAACCTGATCAGTTTGAGGATCAAAATGATTTACTTCTTCAAACGCGAAGTAAGCTCCAATATAGGGCGAGAATGTCCAATCCAAAAGCGGAGTGGGGAAGCCATTATGTTGAAGATAAGCAACAAACTCTGCCAATCCAAGATTGTCTGCTAAATTCCAGTCTCTGCCTTCCCAGGCCTGAATTTTTTCCTTCACCTGAGGCAACACAAAATTAAAATAGCTCTTGAAATCTTCTCTCGACCATATGAGGTCGCTTCGCATTAGGGATGAAACCAAGGTCCAGCTAGCATCACTTTGTCCGCGATAGATATAGCTTCCTTGGGCCTCGATATGTTGAGACACAATATCCTTATACTCTTTCCACGTTATTTCCATTTCTTCTCTTCCCGAACCTTGATCGCGCTAACGCCCACATAAAGGGCCGACTGGAGCGGAGCGTAAGGAGGTCCAGCGGAACGAAGTGGAGCGATTTTTGATGTGTTTGTTATGCATTTTACCAGCCATAGAAATGCTTTAAGGCATCAACGAGGATCGAACTCGCCATGTTTAACTCTATTTGCCACGAGGTCTCTACGGCTTTATGTAACATACTCTGCATCCATTGTTTTACAGAAGGCCCGAATTCCTTTTTAGTCTCATCAACTTCTGACTGATCAGCTTCCACTGCCTGTTTCAGTGTAGCAATATCGTCGTCGGCAACATTGAACTTTCTAAGTTCATGTTCCAATGCCGAAAAATTTCCCTTCAAATGCAAATTTACAATATCGGCTTTGTTCTTATCTCCGATGATAATAGTGGCGTTGTCACCCAATATTGCATTATTGAATAGCGCTTTGGTATCTACAGCTTGCCGTTCCTGAGGGCTAGGCTCTTCAGGTAGCTGATCTTTGAGGTTCAGTACGAAATCCAGTAGGCGAGATCTTACTTCAGTTAGAATTTGAATTACGGAAGAAACTTCAATTTGTGACCAGGCCCTCTGAATTGAAACTCCTCTGGCGAGATTTTTTCCGAGCAACCCGTTGTATTCAAGGGGTATTGGGGAAGAAAGACTTCCGTCAGGACTTTCGGAAAATTTTTCTAGCACTGCGAGAGATTGAGTCATGTTTGATGACTCTAAATTCTCACGTTGCTCTTCGGATAGATGGCCTATTGGCAAGGGATGTGAGTTCGCTTGAAAAGTCATGCTAGTAAGGTTCGCCAGAACTTGAGCAGGCACCTTTCTATAATCAGGTATGTCTTGGCCCTCATGGTAGCCGTTTAATTCACTATTTACCCACGCGATAAGCTCTGTTTGTCCAAGAGAGTGCAAAAGCACTTTCGTTTTTAATAAAGCGTCCGTAAGGCTACCTTTTTCAGTGCTTAGCAATTCAATAATTTCATCAATTAGCTTCATATGATCACTTTATGCATAACATATGTTATACACCAAATATGGTGCATATTCTGGCGAGCTAACTGGACGCAAAGAGGGAAAATATATTTTTATAAAGCTACGTTGCGTGCTTTGACTGGTAGATATTGAATATGTGAAAAGGGTACAGCTTTGAGTCATCCCTACCTCCCGAACATATCCACTATAGGTAAGGTGGGCGGAACAGGCAATGAAGCGGCTTCAGCTTACCACTCACCTAAACCTTGGCGGATGCCGAGGCCGTCGGGGTAGAGGCGGCGGGCGATGGCGGCCCATTTGGCATAGGGGAGTGTCTCCGGTCTTGAGTCGGGATCGATCACCAGTTCCATCCAGTCCACCCCTTTCAGTTTGCCTTTGAAGTTGTTGGCGATGGTTTTGCGTCGATGGCGGAAGCCTTCGCGGAGGGTGGCTTCCAGCGCGCGGATATCGCATGGCGGACGGCGTTTGTGCGGAGTCAGTGTGATGACGGCGGAGTGCACCTTCGGCGGCGGCGAGAATGCGCCGGGTGGGAGTACCAGTAACCGTTTCGGTTCGTAGTGGTGGCGCACCATCACCGAGAGGCTGCCGTAGGTGCGGCCGCCGGGGCCAGAGACGATGCGGTCGGCCACCTCTTTCTGGTACATCAGCACCATGCCGCCGGAGAGGTTGAGTGCTGCCAGTCGGGCGGTGAGCGGACCGCTGATGTTGTAGGGGAGATTGCCGACCACCCAGTCGGCACCGGATTGCGTGACCGCCTTCTCCAGTACATCGAGTACATCGCCGTGGACAACGGCGAGGTTGGACTGCTCTTCGGCACGCTGCTGCCAATGCTCGGCGAAGCGGTTGTCCTTCTCAATCACCGTTAGCTTGGCGACACGATTCAGCAGATGTTCGGTGATCGCGCCCGGGCCGGGGCCGATTTCAATCGCGTTGGCGCTCTCGCTTACCGCAGCGGCGATCTTCTCGATGGCGCTGCGATCTTTAAGAAAATGTTGGCCGAGCGCCTTCTTGGCATACGGTTTTGAATCACTGCTCATGGCGTAAGGTTACCTGTCGCCGCTGTTTTGGCGAGCGGTTGGTGAGGAGTTGACAAGGGATTGGCGGGTTTTCTTCCGGTTTCTCTTGCTTTGAAGCTGATTTTTCCTACACTTCGCGCCCCATTTTGGTGGTACTCCATGCTTCAAGGAGGGTGACATGAGCGGTTCAAGACGGATGCTGATTGCAGGTAACTGGAAGATGAACGGAATCCTTCAGGAAGCTGAGGACTTTATTGCGGAGTTGCGTGAAAACCCTGCACCTGAACATATCGAGATGGCATTGATGCCGCCGTTTACGCTGCTGCATCCGATGTATAAGAGGCTTGAGGACAAGGGCGTGGTGCTCGGCGCGCAGAACGTCTACTTCGAGGATAAGGGCGCCTTCACAGGTTCCATCTGTCCGATCATGTTGCGTGATGCGGGATGCCACTATGTGATTCTGGGTCATTCCGAGCGGCGCAGTATCATCGGTGAGAGCAATGCGCAGATTCGTTCCAAGCTGAACGCCTGCTGGCTGCATGGCCTTGAGCCGGTTCTCTGCATCGGCGAGACACTGGAGCAGCGCGAACAGGGTGTGACCAACCACGTGCTGGCCGAGCAGCTGGCTGTGCTGAAGGGTGCGCCGAAGGATAAGCCACTGACGGTTGCTTACGAGCCGGTCTGGGCGATTGGTACGGGCAGGACGGCTACACCTGAGATGGTGGTTGAGACGCACGCCTTCGTACACGAAGAGTTAACACGCCTGGGTAAGGATTGCCGCGTGCTGTATGGCGGCAGTGTGAATCCGGGCAATGCCAGAGAGCTGATGGCCTGTGAAGGTGTGGAAGGTGCTTTGGTGGGTGGAGCGAGCCTGAAGGCCGACTCCTTTATGCAGATTGTTGAAGCCGCTGCACAGGCAGTGAGCTGAGGAGAGTCGAATGACTACAATGTTGATTATCCTGCACGTTATCGTTGGGCTGTTGCTCATCGGTGTTGTTCTGATCCAGCGCGGTCAGGGTGCAGATATGGGTGTATCTTTCGGGGGTGGCGGTGCCCAGACACTGTTCGGCAGCCGTGGTTCAGGCTCATTTCTCGGTAAGCTGACCGGTGGTCTTGCTGCTACATTTATGGTGACCAGCCTGACGCTGGCTTTCTTCTCGCAGCAGGAGGGTGGTTCTGTGGTCGAGCGTAACCTGACCCAGCCTGTTCCGGCTGAGTCTGCGCCCGCAACGGCACCGGCCAATGAAGGTTTTGATCCGAATGCTCTGAAGAGCAATTCGTCTGGCAGTAATGCTGACGACGGTCTTCCAACAGCGGAGTAGTTTTTGATTAATACGGCTGAAGAGCATCCTGCCTTCAGCCTTTGACGAAATTCGAATTTTGCGAAATCCGAATTTCTCACTAAAGCCGGCCATCCATGGCCGGAAGGGCGGTTCAAAGACCTCCCGACCCCCACAGGAAGTGGGGCGAGCGAGTGAAACGAGCTCGTAAGTGAAGCAAGACTGCGTTCTTGCTGAGCGATTCAAGTAAAAGGCAGGATGCCTTTTACGGGTGTAAAAGCCCTCCTGCCGGAGTGGTGAAATTGGTAGACACGCCATCTTGAGGGGGTGGTGAGCTTCCGCTCGTGCTGGTTCGACTCCAGTCTCCGGCACCACTTATAAGGCCAGTATGACGAATGTCATGCTGGCCTTTTGCGCTAATCGACAGGTGTCCGAAGCTATTTGTCCTTGCCGTGTCACAAAGCATCCCTAGTATACATCCCGATTTTGTCAGTTGTGCACGTCCTTTCCCCGATGATTTTATCCATAGATTTTTTCCGCGGGTTCAATGACCGCCACTTTGGCGAAGTCCGAATCCGATGGATTTGAGTTTTGATATTTGAGGATAATTTAGTATGAATATTTATGTTGGAAATCTTTCTTTCCGTACAGACGACGAAGAGCTGCGCGAAGTTTTCGCTGAGTTTGGAGAAGTCGCAAGCGCAAAAGTGATCATGGATCGTGAAACAAACCGTAGCCGTGGTTTCGGTTTTGTTGAAATGGACAATGATGACGAAGGAAAAGCAGCGATTGAAGCGCTTGACGGAGCGGAAGTAGGTGGACGTAACCTGCGTGTCAACGAAGCACGTCCACGCGAGAGCCGTTTCTAATAGAAAGGTTTTCATCTTTGCGAAGATAGGAAAGGCCCGCCATTGGCGGGCCTTTTTAGTTATGGCATCCGCAAAAGGCGTCCTCGGCAACTGCTCCATGCGTTGCTCTCGACAATTGCTCCTGCATTGTTCTACCTTCGCCCGTCCTTGGGCTCGTACCTCCTGCATCTGACCCACATGGATGTGGGAAATGCAGAAGATTGTAGGAACAATCTCTGCCATGCAGTCGTGCCCTTCGCCTTCTATCGTTCCGCAAGAGTGACGCTCGGCATCCATGCCTCGCCCAGTTTTGCTGCGCCTTTCGGCGTCCAATTTCTCTGTCCTGAGAAATTGTGTCGGTCTTGCTTCACTTACGAGCTTGTTTCACTCGCTCGCCCCACATCCTGTGGGGACGGTTACACTAACGCCGCACCTCCATGTGCGGAAATGAACGCGGAGATTTTCATGCGCTCAGGTTTGTTTTAATCTCATCACCATGATTGATGTTCTCTGTGTCGGCCATGCGGCTTTCGATGTCACCATGTCGGTGGGTCATCATCCGGGTGCAGATGAGAAGTTGCAGGCAACGGCCATGCAGAGTTGCGGCGGTGGGCCTGCTGCCAATGGCGCTGTTCAGGTTGCCCGATTGGGTGGTGTCTCGGCCTTCTGCGGTTATCTCGGTAATGACATCTACGGCGATGCCCATGTCGCCGAGCTTGAATCCGACGGTGTCGATCTCGGCTGGTTGGTTCGCGGCTCATACCCCTCCTCCATCTCCCAGATTCTGGCCAAGCCGGACGGTAGCCGCTCGCTGGTTAACTATAAGGTGGATACGCCGTGGCTGGCCGCCGATGCCGTGGATGTTTCAGGATCAAATCCGAAAGCGATTCTTTTTGACGGGCATGAGCCATTGATCTCCGAAGCGATCATCGAATGGGCCATAGGTGAGGAGATTCCCACCGTGCTTGATGCGGGATCGCTGCATCGGGGCACAGAGGCTCTGGCTATGCAGGTCGACTATCTGGTTGCATCCGAGAAGTTCGCTCGCCAGTTCTGCGCTACGGAGGATATGGATGCGGCTCTGAGACAGTTGGCTGCTCAGCGCGATAACGTTGTCATTACACTCGGAGAACGAGGCCTTGTATGGGCACGCGGTGGCGAGCGAGGTTCGTTGCCTGCATTTGAGATCAATGCCATCGATTCGACCGGTGCCGGCGATGCCTTTCACGGTGCCTTTGTACTGGGTGTGGCGCGTGGCATGGGGTGGACTGAGCTCCTCCGCTTCGCCTCGGCAGCAGGTGCTCTGACCTGCACAAAACTGGGTGCCAGAGAGGGGCTGCCGGATGGTGATGCAGTCACCGGGTTGTTGAAAGCCTCGTGTTGAAGGGTACGGAGTGATGCAGAAGCTACTGGTCAGTGCCTGTCTGCTGGGTGAAAAGGTTCGTTATGACGGCGGCGACTGCTATCAACAGGGACTACTTGAGCAGTGGCAACGGGAGGGGAGAGTGATCCCGCTCTGCCCTGAGGTTTCAGGCGGTCTGCCGATACCGCGCCCTCCTGCCGAGATTCAGCCCGATGGCCGGGTGATCAATTTTAAGCAAGAGGATGTGACAGCTGCTTTTAAAGAGGGAGCAAAACGGGCACTGGAGCTGTGTAAAACTCACGATATTCACATTGCTATCCTGAAAGAGGGAAGCCCCTCGTGCGGTTCTACAAAAATCAACGATGGCAGCTTTTCCAAAACCAAGGTTCCCGGACGAGGTGTTGTCACAGAGGCGCTTGAAAATCATGGCGTCCGCGTGTTCAGTGAAGGCGCCCTTGAGGATGCAGTACACTATTTAAACAAACTTGAGAAACGCTAGCCTGCCGCGATGCAGAAGATTTTGATCCACTTTGCCGAGCTTTCGCTCAAGGGTAAGAACAAGTACAAGTTCGAGAATCAGATGGGGGCCAACCTGCGCCGCCTGATCAAGCCGAAGAAGGTGATCCGTCAGCACGGGCGGATGTTACTCGATGTCGAAACGGTGACCGATGAGATGCTGGAGCATCTGGCACTGATTCCCGGCGTACGCAACTTTGCCAAGGTGGAGGTGGCTGAACCGGAAGTTGATTCGATACGGGCGGTGGCCAAACAACTGATTATCGATACCTTCGGCGATGTGAAAGGCAAACGCTTCCGGCTCAATGCCCGCCGCAGCTTCAAGAAGTTTCCGCTCACCAGCCCCGAGATCAATTATGAAGTGGGTGGTTATCTGAAAGCGGAGCTGGGATTAGAGGTTAGTCTCGATAACCCCGAAATCACCGTGCATGTCGAGGTGACCGAGCACGAGGTCTATATCTATACCGACAAGCGCAAGGGGATCGGCGGCTTGCCGGTTGGTTCATCCGGCAAGGGTGTGGTGCTCTTCTCCGGTGGTATCGATTCTCCGGTGGCGGCCTACACCATGATGAAGCGCGGCATGGAGGTGGTGCTGGTTCATCTCTATAACAGCACCATCAATCGCGAGTTTTCCAAGATTAAGGATTTGGCGCGCCAGTTATCCCGTTATCAGGGGCGCACCCAGCTGATCATGATCGATCTGGAGGAGTTCCAGCGTCACGCCATCGCCATGGTGCCGGATCGTTACCGCATGATTATCTACAAACGGCAGATGATCCGCTCGGCAGGCAAGGTGGCCGAAGAGGTGAAGGCGAGCGCACTGGTGACCGGCGATTCGCTCGGTCAGGTAGCGAGCCAGACGCTGGAAAACATCAATGCTATTTATGACGCCAGTCCGTTGCCGCTGCTCTCGCCGTTGATCGGATATGACAAGGAGGAGATCGTGGCACTGGGCCAGCGGATCGGCACCTTCGATATCTCTATCGAAGAGTATTGCGATATCTGCTCTTTCCTCATTGCCAAACATCCCGAGACGCGCGGCAAGAAGAGCGAGGTGGCGAAGTTCGAGTCGATGTTGCCAGTGGAAGGGCTCGAATATCCGCGGCAGGAGGTATTCTTCTACGGTGGCGAGGATGCGCGGGAGAGCCGCAAGTCCGACGCTGCAGAAACGGTCGTTTAATTTCCCTGCTGGCCTGACGGGGGCACTACTTTTTTTGACAATATCGCCTGAACCTTCAAGCATGGGCTTTTTTACGCCTTTTCACCGTTTAAATCGCAAGGTGATGGAGTGCAAGGAGTGGTATTGCAACAGGATTTTGCCAAAGACGTTGTAACAGAGAACGCCCGGGAGAATGTTCGGGAGAGTACCCGGAAGAATATCCGCCCTTCTGCGAAGGTGAGGCAGCGTGCATCCATGCAGTCGCTTTCGGTGAAGCCGGTGATGCTGGGAGCGGCAGGCCTCGTGGCCGGTCTGTTCATGCTTACCCTGCTTCTGGTCGGCTCCAAGGTGGATGCCAGCGTGGCCACGATGCAGGAGGAGTGGCTCGAAGTTCAGCCGCTTGACCTCTCCAAGGGTGCCATCAAACAGAAAGTGGTTCTCCAGCCGGGCGATGCGACCGTTTCGGCATTGGGTAAGCTCGGCTTTCCTTTTGCTGAAGCGATGCAGATGTCGCAGGCCTCGAAGTCTGTCTACTCACTTCGGCAGGTGCGTGCAGGCCAAGCTTTCTGGCGGGAGGATGAAGCATCCAAAACCCACGTCTATTATAACATCGACAGCGAACAGCGGCTGCACCTTTACGCATCACAAGGCGAAACATGGCAGGCAGAGGTTCAGCCCAGGGAGATCAACCGCCGACAGGCCCGGGCATCCGGAAAGATCGAAGACTCTCTTTTTTCCGCTGCTCTGGCAGCAGGCATGGATGAAAGAACGACAATGAACCTGATCGATATCTTTAGCTGGGATATCGATTTTGCCAGGGATCTGCGCACTGGTGATCGTTTCACGGTTCTCTACGAAGAGCAGTACGACGAGAGTGGCAAGTTGCTGAATTCGGTGATTTTGTCGGCTGAGTTCATCAATCAGGGTGAGGTCTATCAGGCTGTTCGGTACACACTGGCCAATGGTAATACCGAGTATTTCACCCCCGACGGACGCAGTATGCGGAAGACCTATCTGAAATCGCCGGTGAAGTTTTCACGTATCTCGTCCCGTTTCTCGACCAGCAGAAAACATCCGGTTCTGGGTTACACCCGGGCACATCGAGGTGTTGATTATGCCGCATCCAGCGGCACGCCGATTCGGGCCATTGGTGATGGCAGGGTTGTGACTGCCAGGTGGAAAGGTGGCTATGGACGTTTTGTTGAGATCAAACATACGAACTCCGCGCACTCGACCGCCTATGCTCATCTGCGTGCTTACGGGCGCGGTATCAAGCATGGCAAACGGGTGAAGCAGGGGCAGATTATCGGTTATGTGGGGATGAGCGGGCTGGCGACAGGACCGCATCTTCACTTTGAATTCCGGGTTCGCGGTCGTGCGGTGAACCCGCTGGCGATTAAACATGCACCGGCAAAACCGGTGCCGGCAGGTGAGTTGGCCCGGTTCAGGGAGATTACCTCGCGTAGTGTGGCACGGCTGAATGCGCCATTGCTGGCGGTGGCTTGGGAGTAACGTCGTTGGTCAGCGACTTGAATGTTTGAAAGTGACTTCGATATGAGGCGGTTAACCTGAATATGAAAGAGAATAGAGATGAGTGGCTGAGTAAGGCGCGCAAGGTTCTGGATGTGGAAATTGAAGCGCTGCAACTACAGCGCGACTCGCTTGGCGAAGCGTTTGCCGATGCCATTGCCGCGATCCTGAAGCTGGAAGGCAGGCTGGTTGTAGTCGGTATGGGCAAGTCCGGAATCATTGCACGAAAGATCGCCGCCACATTCGCATCAACCGGAACACCGGCTTTTTTTGTTCATGCGGCCGAAGCGCAACATGGCGACCTGGGCATGATTACCAGCCACGATGCGGTGTTGGCACTCTCTCACAGTGGTGAGACCGACGAAGTGTGTGGCCTGTTACCGACCATCAAACGACTCGGTGCAACCGTTATCGCTATTACGGGCAATCCCGACTCAACGCTCGGGCACTATGCCGATATCACTCTTGAAGTGCCTGTGAAAAAAGAGGCGTGCCCTATGAATCTTGCACCGACGGCTTCAACAACCGCTGCGCTGGCGCTGGGAGATGCGTTGGCTGTGGTGGCGTTGAAGCAGCGGGGATTCAGGGAGGAGGACTTTGCGCGTGTTCATCCGGCGGGAAGCCTCGGACGCAAGCTGATGCGCGTGGCAGACGTAATGCACCAGGGCGATGAGCTGCCGCTGGTAGAGCTCTCTACGTCGCTGCGCGAGGCTATTTTGACGATGAGTAGCCGACGTTTCGGTATCACTGGCGTTCTCGATAAAGATGCACTTGCAGGGTGTTTGACAGATGGCGATCTGCGTCGTCTGATGGAGTCCGGCCAGGTCGATCTCGATGCTGAAGTATCCACCCTGATGCACCGGAATCCACGTACGATCGAGCCTGACCATCTGGCCAGCGAAGCGGTTCGCCTGATGGAGGAGTTCAAGGTTACCGTACTGTTCGTGGTGGATAACGAAGGGTTGCCGCCGGTCGGTATCGTGCACATGCATGATCTGCTGAAAGCGGGTGTCGCATGAGTGATTCTTACAAAAGTTTCCCCTTTGAACGTGCACAAGGTATCGAGATGCTGGTGCTGGATGTCGATGGGGTGATGACTGAGGGGCAGATCGTTATGGATGATCGGGGCGAGGAGTCCAAAGCATTTAATGTGCGCGACGGTCACGGTATCAAGATGTTGCAAAGAACAGGTATCGAAGTAGCGATTCTCACCGGAAGAAGTTCGCAGGTGGTTGCAAACCGGGCCCGGGATCTGGGTATCGAATATGTGGTTCAGGGCTCCCTGAGAAAAGCGGACGGTATTGACGAGCTTTGTCAGCAGGCCGGTATCGTACCGGATGCGTGCGCTTACATGGGCGATGATGTTATTGATCTTCCCGCTATGGCGAAGTGTGGCCTTAGTATGGCACCGGGTGATGCACATCAGGGTGTGATCGAGAAGGTGAACTGGGTGTCGGACTATCGCGGCGGCAGGGGTGCCGTCCGTCAGGCTGCCGAAGGACTTATTCTTGCAAGCGGTTATTGGAGCAAGGTCGTTGAAGAGGCGTACGGACTTTCACCACAAGATTGTGGTTGGTCGGTGCGCTGATAGCAGCAGATGAATAGCCGGTTCTGGCGCAGTGTGAAATGGACAAGCCTGGGTATCTCCGTTGGAAGCATTGGTTTGGCTGCGATTCTCATGTGGCTTAATTCAGAGGGTGGGGTTATGGAAGATAATCCCCGACAATCACAACAGCAGAGTGAAAAACCACAAACCAAGGTTGAAAAACCTCTCATTGTTGAGCGTAAGGGCGATCGTCTTATATGGCGCCTTCAGGCAGATGAGGCAAAACAGCATCTCCAGAGTATGGAACTCAAAGAGCCGAGACTGGAGCTGTTTACCGAAACAGGAGAGGTGATACCTATTCGTGGGCGCGAGGCCTGGTTTGAGCCACTGAAAAAAAATATCCATTTCAAAGGGGATGTCGTTGTAAATTATCAGGAGTGGATGTTGAAAAGCGAGGAGCTCCGTTATGAAAACAGCCTCGATGAGGTACGGGTTCCCGGTAAATTCAGGGCAAGCAAACCGGGACTTACGCTACGTGGAAGAGGGTTGCGGGTGGACAGGAAAAGCCAGCAGTTGAGAGTCGATCATGATGTCTGGATTGAGGATGAAACCCGGACATTGGGGGGGGCGCGGTGAAGGGCTGGTTGCTTTTTCTCTGTGTCGTACTGCTGTCCGGCATGGCAAATGCCGAGCCTGTACAGATCAGGTCAGAGTCATTACTGGTGGAGCATGGTATCAAACGGGCCGAGTTTAAGGGGAGTGTCTGGCTGAAACGGGACGATTTTGAACTGCGCTGCGATCGACTGGTCGTTGAATATCATGAAAAAATGGGGGGTGAACTTGACCATGCAGAGGCCTATGGCAATGTCTCCATGCAGCAGGGAGAGAAGCAAGGCTCCTCGAACGAGGCTGTTTATGAACAGAATAGAGGCATATTAACGTTGATCGGAAGTGCAAAGGTGGAGGATACCAGCGGCATGGTGCGTGGCGAGAAGATTGTTCATAATATTAATACTAAAAAGACCGTGGTGCTCCAGGGTGTCCGGGGCAAACGTGCCCGCTTTTTCATTGAGGATGAGAAGCTTGAGTCGGACAAGGGAAAACAGGCTGATTCGAACGGTGGTACAAAACCATGAGCACTGTGCACCACCTCTCCGCTGACGGATTGAACAAAAGTTATAGGAAAAAGACCGTGGTGCATTCGGTTGGCCTCGATGTCTATTCGGGAGAGTGTGTCGGCCTGCTTGGGCCGAACGGCGCAGGAAAAACCACAAGCTTTTATATGGTCTGCGGCCTGATTAAGGCAGATAACGGTGAGGTTCAGCTTGATGGTGAGAGCATTACAGCGCTACCGATGCATATGCGGGCCAGAAAAGGGATCGGTTATCTGCCCCAGGAAGCGAGTATCTTTCGTAAACTGACGGTAAGAGAGAATCTCATGTCCATTTTTGAGACATTGGGGCTTCCCGATGCACAGGTTGAAGAGGAGCTTGAAGCACTGCTTGTCGACCTCGGCATTGAAGGTGTCCAGCATCAGAAAGCCTATACGCTTTCAGGTGGGCAGCGGCGGCGAACTGAGATTGCCAGGGCGTTGGTAACCAAGCCAAGGTTTCTGCTGCTTGATGAGCCGTTTGCCGGTGTTGATCCGATAGCGGTTGAGGATATCCAGGCCATCATCGCCGATCTCCGGCAGAAAGGTATCGGTATCCTGATTACCGATCACAATGTACGAGACACCTTAAGTATCTGTGACCGTGCCTATCTGATGAGTGCTGGAGAGATCCTTGTGCAGGGAACGCCGGATGAGATTGTCAATCATCCCGATGCTCGCAGGCTCTATCTGGGAGAGAGTTTTTCGATGTGACGACTCTCACCGCCCGAGTAAGAATCAACTAAGATAGTAGAGATATGCGAGGAGTTTTGAATGAGCAGTCAATTAAGGGCCATGAGGTTTAGCTGGTGAAGGAGATCGTCATCGCCATGACCGGAGCATCCGGCGCTGCTTACGGATTGCGGTTAATTCAGCGATTGGCAGAGGCCGAAGTAACCCAGCATCTGCTCTTTTCCGATGCGGCGCGTGTAGTATTGAAGCAGGAGGCAGACCTTTCACTTCCGGAAGCGCCGGATGAAGTGGTTAAGGTTATTGCAAAACACCTTGAGATTTCGGACAGCCATCTTCGCAGTTACCATCAACTGGATTGGTTCTCTCCTGTTGCATCCGGTTCGGCAGGTATTCGCCATATGGTGGTGATTCCCTGTTCAATGGGTTCGCTGGCCCGCATCGCAGGCGGAATTTCCGATAATCTGCTTGAACGGGCTGCCGACGTGATGCTTAAGGAGCGCGGTCACCTTATTCTTGTGCCGCGGGAGACGCCTCTTTCGACGATTCATCTGGAACATATGCTTAAGCTTTCCAGAATGGGTGTAGAGATCATTCCGGCGATGCCGGGTTTTTACCATCGTCCGGAGTCGGTAGATGAGCTGGTTAATTTTATCGTGGATCGGGTGATGGATCATCTTGGCGTTGACAATCGTGAGGCTCAGAGATGGGGCGACTGATTATAGCGCTAATAACCTCCCTGTTGATGTCAGGGTGTGCGGTCATTGCAGCCGTTTCCGGTTCGGCTGTCGAAGGCGTGGTGTATATGTTCGATGGTGAAGAGGAGAGCTTCTCTATCACGATGCGTTCGGCACTTGTGGCGACTCAACGGGGGCTAGAAAAAGCAGACCTTAAAGTTGACCTGCTCGAACCGAAAGAGGATGGCTATCTGATCGGTTTTGGTAATGAGAAGCTCAATGGCCAGATCGATTTGAGAAAACAGACCCGAAGCCTGACAACCGTTGAGGTTAAGGTGCGCGGTGGTGCCATGCGGGAAGATTCTATTGAGCGTGCGTTGCTAACCGCTGTTCGTGAACAGGCCAAGCGAGCCAGAAGCTCTGACAGATTTGACTTCAGGGGTTATAAATATATTCGTGAAAAGCCGGAGAGCATGGCGAAAAAAGTTGGCTGGTACAGGCCTGGAGCGAGGCTTCAGGTTTACAAGGTGAGTCAGTCGGAATGGCTGAGGGTTATCATGCCATCGGGAAAACAGGCCTTTCTCAAGGGTGAGCTTGCTGGATTTGCAGGCAAATGAGATGCTTCACCTCTATTGGAGGCGGAAATGGTAGTGAATAACGAAGTACTGGATGATATTGCCGAGAAGATTGCAGGAGGCCTGCGGATGCTCGGGGGAGTCAAACAGGAAGCAGAAACGCAGGTGCGCAGTATTGTTGAAGGGGCGCTGGAACAGTTTGATGTTGTGACACACGAACGCATGCAGGTTCAGGAAGCGATGCTGGGCAAGGCCCGCGAAGAGCTTGCCGCACTTGATGCGCGTGTCAAAGAGCTTGAAGAGAAACTGAAAGAGCACAAATAGCAGGTTCTACATTGTTAGCTCGTCTGGCTTCAGCCGCACTGCGCGGGCTCGATGCTGAGCCTGTTGATGTCGAGGTGGATCTCTCTCGGGGGTTGCCATCCTGGTCGATGGTGGGCCTTGCAGAGGCCGCCGTTCGTGAATCGCGAGATCGTGTTCGTGCAGCACTTTTAAATTCCCATTTTGAATTTCCTCTTCGTCATATCACGGTCAATTTATCACCTGCCGATCAGCGAAAGGACGGTTCCTACTTCGATCTCCCTGTCGCCATTGGACTACTGATTGCTTCCGGTCAGATTCCAGCCGTTAAAAACCTCCCATTCATGGTTGGAGAACTGGCTCTTGATGGTCGTCTCAATGCAATTAACGGAGCGCTTCCGCTGACCCTTTTTGCCAGAGCACATGGTTATACTTCGATTATTTTGCCCGAAAAGAATGCCGATGAGGCTTCCGCTGTCGATGATATGGAGATACTTCCTGCCAGTAGTCTGCTGGCCGTTGCGCGACATTTGGCCGGTCAGGAACTACTAGATTCGTTTGAGCCGGATGTGGCGGTGCAAACGCCAGAGAATGTTGTGCCGGATATGGCTGATATTCGTGGTCAGTATCAGGCCCGCCGGGCACTGGAAATTGCTGCGGCAGGTGGCCATCATCTGTTGCTCTCCGGCCCGCCGGGTGTTGGCAAGAGCATGTTGGCACAGAGGCTTCCGGGCATCCTTCCGCAGTTAACCCCCGATCAGAAACTGGAAGTGGCCCGTATTTATAGTATTGCCGGTGAGAGAGGGCGCCCATCGCTTTCTTCCATGCCACCCTATCGTGCTCCTCACCATTCAGCTTCGGATGTTGCAATGATTGGTGGGGGCAGTGTGCCAAGACCTGGTGAGGTCTCCAAAGCACATCATGGAACGTTGTTTCTCGATGAGCTTCCTGAATATAAGCGGCAGGTGCTGGAGGTGCTTCGGCAACCTCTTGAAAACGGTTACGTTTGTATTGCACGAGCTGCGGACACATTGGAATTCCCGGCGCAATTTCAGCTGGTAGCAGCGATGAATCCATGTCCATGTGGTTATTTCGGGCACCCGAGCCGCAGTTGTCAGTGCAGCAGTATTCAGATTCGCCGCTATCGTACCCGCATTTCCGGCCCGCTGCTTGATCGGTTCGATCTGAGGGTTCATGTACCGCCAGTCGAAAAAGAGGAGTTGATGAGTATGAAAAGCGGTGAGGCATCGGTCGATGTTGCGACCAGGATCAACTCAGCCCGCTTGAGCCAGTATGCAAGGCAAGGTGATGGTGTGGTTAACGCCCGGCTCACCCCTTCACAGCTGGAAGATGTTGCCAAACCGGACCGGGAAGGTGAGAAGTTACTGGATGCTGCCATGTCTCGATTTAATCTCTCTGCACGCAGCTATCATCGTATTCTGAAGGTGGCTCGCACAGTTGCCGATATCGAAGGGGAACAGAATGTTTCCAGTCAGCATATCGCCGAAGCGTTGCAGTATCGTGGTGAAGATGACTGAGATCGATAGTGCGGTTTCGATAGCATGAATATGCTAACCCTTTTATGCGATAGACGTTTTTCTGTCATGAGCGATACTTTATTTATATGAGTCGTGATAAACAGCTGATAATCGAGGAGGCTATAGTGGCGGCAATATTTGTGGTGCTGTTAGCTATAGCAGTCTATATCTCATTTGGTGGTTAAATAACACTAGTACCCATCCTCTGGTGGATCAAAAAAAGCCCCGGTATCTTACCGGGGCTTTTTTGATGGCTAAGGCAGGGTGATACTCTTTCATCAGACAACAGACAACCAATCGGTATGTTTACTGCTTTTGCCGTAAACCACATCAAAATATTTCTTCTGGAGTCTCTCGGTAACTGGCCCGCGTGAACCACAGCCGATGGTGCGGCCATCCAGTTCGCGGATCGGAGTTACTTCGGCAGCGGTGCCGGTGAAGAAGGCTTCATCGGCCACATAGACCTCATCACGGGTGATCCGCTTCTCACGAACTTCATAACCCTCTTCTCTGGCCAGTTGCATCACGGTGGCACGGGTAATGCCATCCAGTGCGCTGGTCAGCTCCGGTGTATAGATGACGCCGTTGTAGACCATGAAGAAGTTCTCGCCAGACCCTTCGGCAACGAAGCCATCCACATCGAGGAAGAGTGCTTCGTCGTAGCCATCCTTAATCGCATCGGAGAGCGCCAGCATCGAACTGATGTAGTTGCCGTTTGCCTTCGCTTTGCACATGGCAATGTTGACGTGGTGACGGGTGAACGAGGAGGTGTGGATGCGGATACCCTGTTCCAGCGCCTCTTTACCGAGATAGGCACCCCACTCCCAGGCGGCAACAATGACGTGTGTTTTCAGGTTGTCGGCGCGCAACCCCATCCCTTCGGAACCATAGAAAACCATTGGCCTGAGATAGGCGGAATCCAACCCGTTCTCTTTGACTGCGGCAACCTGAGCTGCATTGAGTTCATCCTTTGAGAACGGCATATCCATATTCATGATCTTGGCCGATCGGAAAAGACGATCCGTATGTTCTTTCAGGCGAAAGATCGCGGTACCCTGATCGGCGTGATAGGCACGTACCCCTTCAAATACACCCATGCCGTAGTGCAGCGTATGGGTCAGTACGTGAACCTTGGCTTCGCGCCAGTCTACCATCTCACCATCAAACCAGATCAAACCATCACGATCAGCAAAGTTCATACTCACTCCGTTCTTCTTTTAGATGCTGATGCATACGCCCTGCATAACATCAGCTAACGCAAAGCCAAAAGTGCGGTTTCGGCTTTGCCGTCCAATCCGGCTATCCTGCACAGATTGTGCTGGCCCATCCATGAGCCGGGGGGCTCCTACTTTATTGAACTTCGTTAAGAAGTTTCAAGTAGAGTTCCCGAATCTCTCTCATGCGTTTCTTCAGATCGGTGACGCTCTTAATGGGCGCATGCCGCCTCAGCGTCTCCCACTCCGAAGCTGAATCGTCTACCGGCAGCCTTCCAACCGATGCCCAGAGGTGCACGCGTAGCGCATTCTCCATTTTCCGGTAGTCGATGAAGGTGTTGACCAAAATCTCTACGTTCTCTCGCCAGATGGCCGGAGACGAATCAGGAAGCTCTTTGAGAATGCT
This sequence comes from Mariprofundaceae bacterium, assembly GCA_050304695.1. Classification (GTDB taxonomy): domain Bacteria; phylum Pseudomonadota; class Zetaproteobacteria; order Mariprofundales; family Mariprofundaceae; genus WSZY01. The sequence continues at coordinate 28,412 of JBNLEB010000019.1, read as the reverse complement.
GGCGGTGCATTTCTCACTGCCTCCAAATGCGAGTCGTGCATACTGCGCAAGGAATTCGATATCGACAAGACCGCCAGGGTCCTGTTTGATGTTGATCAGTTCCGAATCTTTGCTGGCCAGATGCTCAACCATTTTTTTGCGCATGACTAACACCTCTTCTGCAAGCGGTTTGAGTTTACGTGGCTGGTTTAATATCCACTCAATTTCAGAAGTGACCCGGTTTTGCAGGTCATCCGTTCCTGTGACCGGGCGTGCTCGTGTCAGGGCCTGATGTTCCCATGTCTGGGCTTCATGCAACTGATATTCACGGAAGTTTTTCAGTGTGGTGACCAGCGCGCCTTTGGCACCGGAGGGGCGCAGGCGAGAATCGAATTCGTAACCGGCACCGAATGGTGGATTCAGTGTCAGGTGTTGGATCATTCGTCGTCCGATTCGCTGAGCCCAGTCGCGCATGCTGCGGTCTTCCGGGCCGATATCGGATGGATCGTCACTTATAAACAGGAAAACCATATCGAGGTCGGAGACCAGTCCCATGGTCTGGCTGCCATGTTTGCCCATCGCAACAGCAACTATTGGGAAGTCGGAAGGGAGCCCGAATTGATGCAGGGCCAGTCGTTGGGCTGCAGCGGTTGCCTGATCGGCGCTATCGGCCAGCCATTTGCCAATCAGGAGTGGGTCGGCTTCATCGTTGGAGGCAATTTCTACGGCGCAGGTAAGGCGTGCGGTATCGGCAAGTCTTCCCATGTCGGCCAGAAAAGCCTCTTCATCAAGTTGTTCGGGATCGAGTGATTCAAGCTGTTTGAGGACACTTTTAATCCGCCCTGCGCCACGCTCCTCCTCAATCGGCCACTCAAGCCAAGAGGGGTTTTTAACCAGATGTTCAGCAATGTAGTGGCTGGCTGAAAGCATGCTGACCAGCCAGCCAAGAACATTTTCATGTGTGGCAAGCAGATCGATCCAGGTTGCACGCCCTGCAATATTCTGGAACAGCTCGGCCAGCTGTTCCAGTGCCTGAACACCATTGGCGTCGGTATGCCACGCCTCCATGCAGAAGGCGATAATTTTCTCGACCTGTTGCCGACTTCGTTCGGGCAGAACGCCCCGATCCAGTTGGGTATCGACCTTTTTCAGGGCCAGCTCAAACCGGTGAACTTCGCTGGCGCTGAAATTTTTAAGCAGAGATTCCAGTTCGTCCGTCTCCAGTTCAAGCCATGCAGTGCCGGTGCTCTGCTCCAGCTCTATTTCAGAAAATTGTTCCGCAAAGAGTTTGTGCACCTGTTTAGCATGTTGCTGCATCTGTTGCAGAATATTTTCCTGTTGCAAGACGCTATTCAGGTACGCCTCAAAATCGTGAGGAAGTTTATGGCTCTGTTCTCCTTTGCGGGCCTGGATGGCGTGCTCAATCCGACGCCAGAATCGATAAGCCTCGCGAAGCTGCTGATGGTCTGCCTCGGAGACGATACCATGTTCGGTTAATCGCTTCAGGGCTTCCATGCTCGGTTGAATCTGAAGATCCGGATTGCGTCCTGCATGGAGGAGTTGCAGTGATTGAATGAGAAATTCGATCTCCCGGATTCCACCGCGACCCCGTTTTACATCGAAGCCTTCACCAATCTTATGCAGGTTGCCCTGCGTATCGATGCGCTGTTTCATCCTGGCCAGTGCCTGAACCGTGGTGTAATCGAGATAGCGGCGGTAAATGAAGGGGCGAACACCTTCGATGAATGCATTGCCTAGATCGAGGTCGCCTGCAACCGGGGCCCCCTTGATCAGCATGGCGCGTTCCCATGTCTGGCCGTAGTCGCAGTAGTGGTCGAGTGTGGCATCGAGGTTGAGACAGATGGCGCTGCCATCGCCGCCGGGGCGCAGCCGCATATCAACTGGCCAGACAATGCCACCATCACTGTATTCGCTCATCAGTTTGATGATCATGCGGGAGAGTTGCTGATAGTACTCCTGAGCCGATATCGACTTTCGCCCACCGCGGCTCTCCCGGGTGCTGCTCTTCCAGATAAAGAGGATATCGACATCGGAACCGAGGTTGAGCTCCATGCCACCCAGTTTGCCGAGGCCGATGATGGTGAATGCTCCGCCTGCGACAGAGCCGAAACGGGGTTGAATCAATTGTCTGGCCAGCTCACAGGATACCTGCAGCAGTCCGCCTGCCCAGAGGGCGAGGTGTTTTGCCGAGGCTTCTATGTCTGCATGAAGACCCAGCTCCCACCAGAGCAGGTGGCGCATACCCCGCTGTTTACATGCACGGAGTGAATCCATTGCTTCTTTCAGGTTGTCTGACCGGGTTTCGGGAACCCATGGCGAAGCAGCATCGGGTAGTAGTGCCCGATCCTCCGGCTGGAACAGTGTATATCTCTCTTCTTCGCTTGCTGTGCGCATCAGCGTGTTGAATAGTGGTGAAAGCTCCGAAAGACGAGCGATGTCGACAGCGAACTGAGGGAATTGTTCGCAGGCTTTTAGAATCGCGTCACTGTTCATATCCCGAGACTAAATGGAGTCGTCCCACATTTCGAGAGCAGATGAAATCATACATGCGGATTGATTAATAAAAATTAACAAAAATGCGGGTGCAAAGCAGAGGTGAAGGGATTACATTTCGACGCATGAGTCCGTTTATTATGGCCTGTTCCGAATGATTCGTGCCGAACATTTGTCACGTCGGTTTGGCGATACATTGGCGCTGGATGATACGACTGTACATATCCGTGAACATGCGACTACCGTCATCATGGGTGGATCAGGTTCCGGTAAGACGACGCTGCTTCGGCTGCTTGCTGCGCTGGATGTGCCGACTTCCGGCCCCATCTGGTTTGATGGCGATGACCTGGCTCACGTAAGTCGGAAGCGACTTTATCAGTTGCGTTCGCAGATGGGGATGGTATTTCAGTATTCGGCACTACTGAATTCGCTCAATGTCTATGACAATGTTGCGTTTCCGCTGCATGAGCACACTGATCTGGATGAGTCGGTGGTTCGCACCATCGTTTCGATGAAACTTGAGCAGGTAGGGTTGCGCGGCTTCGAACACCTGATGCCATCTGAGCTATCCGGCGGTATGGCAAAGCGTGTTGCATTTGCCCGTGCGCTGGCAATGGATCCGGAAGTGGTCTTTTTCGATGAGCCGACATCCGGTCTCGATCCGATTTCGGCCGGTGTGGTTACAACGCTTATTCACGAACTGACCGAGAAGACCAAGATGACGTCGGTCGTTGTCACGCACGATGTTCACGCCGGTTTGTCGATTGCCGATCATGTCATTCTTCTCTGGCAGGGCAAGGTTATTGCCGAGGGTGAGCCGGAACAGATTCGACAGAGTACCGATGAGCGTGTCAGACAGTTTATCGAAGGTCGACCGGATGGGCCGATCCCGTTTTCGCGTAGCAAAACACCGTATGTTGAGGATATTTTGGGAATCGTGCCGGAGCAGTTAAAGTGAGCGAGCAGACATTAACTCAAAACGGTTTTGAGCGTCTGCTCGGGCGGCTTGGCCGTGGAGCACTCTCTGCTGTTAGCTGGCTGGGGGACATGGCATCCATTACTGCATCTTCACTGGCACTTGTTTTTGCACCGCCATGGCAGGGAAAACATTTTGTTCTGCAGCTCTATGCTCTGGGCGTTGGTTCTTTCATCATTATTGCCATTACCGGTGCCTTTACCGGCATGGTGCTATCACTTCAGGGCTACTACACGCTGGCCAAGTTCGGTTCGGAATCGCTTCTCGGCTCTGCCGTGGCACTATCCATTATTCGCGAGTTGGGTCCGGTTCTCGGAGCTTTGATGCTGGTAGGGCGGGCAGGCTCCAGTGTCACAGCCGAGATCGGCATTATGCGGGTTACCGAGCAACTGGATGCACTGCAGATGATGGCTGTGAATCCACAGGCGCGGATTATCCTGCCGCGTATTGTAGCGACGACCCTTGCCCTGCCTTTGCTGGTGTCGATGTTCGATATTATTGGTCTCGGGGCCGGCTATATCATCGGTGTGGAGATGCTGGGGGTCAATGCGGGGGCATTTACAGGTGAGATGATTGCCAAGATTCTGCCGGAAGACCTTTATGCAGGCTGGACCAAGGCGGTGGCATTCGGGTTGTTGATCGGCTCGGTGTGTACTTACATGGGCTATCGGGCTGTGCCAACCACGGAAGGTGTGGCAAAAGCAACGACTCAGGCGGTGGTTATTGGCTCGGTTGGTATTTTGATGCTGGATTATATTTTAACATCATTTTTCCTGTGATGGGGATGTTGAGGAAGACATAATGAATGAATATAAAAAGATAGAGATGATTGTGGGTGCTTTTGTGCTTCTGGGAATGATAAGCATCAGCTGGATGGCGATTAAGCTGGGTCAGATCGGTGGTCTGGGAGCAGCAGGCTATAAACTGGAAGCGATCTTCGAGGATGCTGGAGGTATGAGGGCCGGCAGTGATGTCATGATGGCGGGTGTGGTGATCGGCCGGGTGGACAAAGTGGTCGTGAATGAACGATCGCGCGCCAAATTAACACTATTGATTAATGAAGGCATCCCGGTTTCATCGGATGCCATCGCATCTGTGCGAACCAAAGGCATTATCGGTGAACGTTATGTCCGTATTTCACAGGGTGGAGACGATGAGATGCTGGAAGCAGGTGATGAGATTGAGGAGACCGAGTCGGCCATCAACATCGAAGATCTGGTCAGTAAGTATATTTTTTCCTCCGGCAACGAATAAATTACACGCTTACAAGGTGTGCTGAAGAGGTAGGTTTCTCTTTAATCGAAATGCTCAAAAGCGCAAGATTAGGAGAGTAAATATGGAGTTTGACATGAAAAGAGTGATTCCAGTCAAGTTGATCGCAGCGTTGCTGATAATGATGGCCGGTGTATCGAGTGCCTGGGCGGAAAATGGCCCCAAAACCATCGTTGAAACCACTGTAAATGGTATTATACAAGTGCTGGAAGCCCGACAGGATATGAGTCGTTTGACTGAAGAGGATCGGGAGAAAATTCGCAAGGTTGTCCATGGTCGTTTTGATTACAGGGAGATGTCCAAGCGTAGTCTTGCCCAGACGTGGAATGACATCTCTGAGCAGCAAAAAACCGATTTTACAGAGCTGTTTCGCAAGCTTCTTGAGCGCTCTTATGGTAACAGGCTGGCAGGTTTCCATGGTCAGAAAGTTGTGTTTGACGATGCTCAGTTTAAAAAAGATAAGGCGCGAGTAAAAACTCGGGTTGTTGATATCGATAAGGAGACACCGGTTGAGTATCGCCTGCATCAGACTGCAACAGGCTGGCAGGTATATGATATTCGTATTGAAGGTGTGAGCCTGGTTAGTAACTTCCGCAAAGATTTTAGTGCCGGAATTAAACAGAATGGTGGATTCTCCGGTCTCGTGCAGGCTTTGCAAAACAAGGTCAGCAAACTGGAAGCTGAGGACCAGGCCTGATTTTGCCAGTCCATTGAAAGTTCCCTTTCAGCTGAATCACGTGTTGACAGCAGGTCGGCACGTGATTTTTCTTTTTATGGCACTTCTCATTCTGGCCGGTGCTTTAGCATGGATGTTCGTTCCCGATGTGAAAACACTGCGTCCGGACATTGAGCGTTTTCTGAAAGATGAGCTGAGGTTCCAGCAAGTCGAGCTTGGAGAGCTCTCCTGGTACTGGGCGGGGCATTTCGGGATAAAGGCCGCATCCAGCTCTTTCACATCGCATGATGGCTCGCTGGCGGTGCATAAAAGTGATATTACGGTAAATATCTCGGTTCTTGATTTTATATCCGGCAAACTGGTACCTGCGGGGGTGCACCTGAGTGGTGGCAATATGGATATGTTGCTGGATGCACTTCCCGGAAGTCGTAATATGCCGATGCCCGGATCAATTGCTCTAAAGGAGATGCAGCTTCGCTGGAGATATGGCGAATTTTCAGGGGAGTTGGAACGCTTTAGTATGTCGCTGGATAGCGATTCAAGACGGGCGGAGTTGCATGTTCCCGGTTCACACCTTCAAATAGAATTGAGTGAATCATGGTTGCCAGAACGGCTCGAAGTCAATTTTTCGGATTTAAGCTGGTTGCCTGATCAGTGGAAAGGTTTTCTGACGGAGTCGGTCTCCGGTGTTGCCCGGATGGATCATACAAGTCCATCTGCATGGAAGGTAGAGGCCGCATTGAAGTCTGTTGGCGACAGAGCGTCTTTAAAGTTGATGAATGTAGAGTGGCTGTTTGATTCACTGTCATGTGAGTTTGAAGTCGGTAGTTCAGAGAATTCAAAAGAGTCGCTGTTTATATCTGTAAAATCGATGGAGTACATTTATGGGAAGAGCCAGGTTCGTGCGACAGGTGGTTGGCAGAACGGACAGTTAAAAGTCGCAGCTTCTTCTCCGCATCTGGCTATGCCTTTGATTTGGCAGGCTCTTAGGCCTTTGGGTGGTAAAGAGTGGCATGCATGGCTGGCCAGTATGAAGAGAGGGGTTGCCTCTGATGCAAGGGCAGAGTTGCAGATGGCCTGGCAAGATCCCTGGTCAACTGCTCCCGGTAAACATGAACTGGCAAGTCTACAGTTTCACGTGAATGGTCATCTATCCGATGCAGATATCTCTCTTGGGGTATATGACGATCTGATCACCAATACCGAAGCTGATATTGAACTGGATCAGAATGGGCTTAAGGCCATTGTTGCTTCAACCGTGCTTCCCCATGAAGTTGGCAAGGTCAGTGGTGGTGTGCAAATACCATGGCAGAGCCTTGAAATTGATGTGCATGGCGATGGACAAGTGGATGCCGGGAAACTGCATGCATGGATCGATGAGTCTAAAGCAACAGAATTGAAATGGGGGACTGCTCCGGCAGAAACCAGCTTTATCGTTCGCTGGATACCCGAGGAGGAAGAGCCAAGGTATGCATCGATAGAGCTGAGGCCTCAGGCGGCTTGGGCGTTGCAACTGAACGAGGTGCCGCTAAAGGTTGAGTCGGGTGAGATAAAGTGGGTGTTTAAGGAAGAGGTTCGATTGAAAAAACTGCTCTGGTCTACTCCTCATTTAAATGTCAAAACTGATATGACGGCGTTAAAAGACGATCTGAAGAAGTGGCATATTGTGGACATGCGCTCAGAGGCGGATGGGGGATTGGGAAACCTTGCCTCCTATTTCTTGCTCCCAATAGAGGCCGCTCAGGGAAAAATCAGCATGACGCTCGCATTTGATCAAAAATGGAAAGGTCGGATCGATTTGAAAAAGGCAGCGTGGAAGAACTTTCTGGGCATGAAAAAATCGTTAGATGAACCATTGTCCATCGATTATATAGGGGTGGTCGGTACCAAAATGGGGATGCCATCCCTGATCATTGAGAAGATTCATTGTAATGACTCGCTCCTCTCACTACAGGGGAGTGGAGAGGTTTCTGAGAATGGTTTGCGACTTGAGCTGGAGAAAATGAAAACCGAACTGTTTGATGGGGCGATTCATATCCTTGCTCCGTTTGGAACGGATCCGTGGGAGCTTGATGTCGACGCTGCATATCTCAACCGGGATGCACTTCCGCTCACTGTCGCCAGAAGCCCGGATACGACTCGAAAACCGTGGGCACTTCGAGCCAAGTTAAAGCGGTTCGTTTGGGACAACGCCGAGATTCATAACGCATCCATTAATCTGGCTTCGGCACGAAACAGTGTTGCCGTGTTGAAAGCGGAATCATTAAACAATGGTGAGCTGTCATTGCATGCACTGTTGGCAATTTTTTCTATGCCGGGAGATGGTGTGATTGATCTACGCTCTTTTGAAGCGGGGCTGGATAGTCTTCACCTTAAACTTTCCGCCATGCTTGCCGAAGAGGATCGAGGAGTTCGATGGCGTGGGTTTGCCGAATTGTCGGGTAATTTTGGCGATATGGTTAACAGGGCGGATCTTTCCAATATCTTCAGGGATGGCGAAATGCGTCTTCTGTTTTCAGGGCAGGGCGATCTTTTTAGTGACCAGCCATGGTGGCAGGGACTGGATGGTCGATTAAGAATGCGCGTTGATAAAGGGCGGATTTTAAAGGGTGGTACCCTGTCTAAGTTTCTTGCCGCTATCAGCATTGTTGATCTTCCGGGGCTTGTGTTTGGGGGGCGTGATGATTTAACCAAACCCGGTCTGGGCTATGAACGACTCCAGATGGAAGCGATCATGCACGATAATCATGTTGAAGTTCATAAACTGGCCATGCGAGCCAGTGCTATGGATGTTGCCGGGCAAGGCGATATGAATCTGGAGAATTCACATATGGATCTGACGCTCGTAATGAGGCCATTCCAGAATATGGACGCCTTACTTTCCAAAGTACCACTTATCCGTGATATCTTCGGTGGAGCTGCCCATAGTTTTATGCGTCGTGTATACCATGTGTATGGTCCTGTTTCTGATGCTAAAGTTGATCAGGTCTCTCCGGAAGAGGCGGGGCTGGCATCATCGGGTATGGTTGAGTTGTTCCTGAATCTGCCACGCAAGTGGTTTGGGGATGAGCCTGTTGTTACGAATCCGTAACAGATGTCAGTTTACATGATGCAAAAAACAACGTCTGTCATATAATACCGCTATGCGCCTGATCATGTTGGATACCGAGACCACTGGTCTCTCAGCTCAAAATGGGGATCGAATAGTTGAGATCGGGGCCATTGAGGTGAGCCACCGCAAGCTTTCAGGCCGTACTTTTCACCACTACATCAATCCTGAAAGAGATATTCCGCAAGAGGTGGTTCGGATTCACGGTATTGATAACGCAAAGGTGAAAGATAAACCGACTTTTGCAGAAGTTGCCGATGATTTTCTGGAGTTTATTCAGGGGGCGACACTGGTCATTCACAATGCTCCGTTTGATCTGGGTTTTATTATGAATGAGTTGAATCTTTTTAATAAGCCGGGTATCGGTCATGTGCCTGTGATCGATACACTGGAGCTGGCACGTAAACAGCATCCTCAACAGCGGAATAATCTTGATGCATTGTGTGATCGTTATGCCATTGAACGAAGCCACCGGGAATTGCATGGCGCATTGCTTGATTCGGAGCTGCTTGCGGATGTCTACCTGGCAATGACAGGTGGCAGGCAATTCTCTTTGGGTATGGACGTGCAGTCGAAACCAGCTTCGTCATTTGTACAGGTTTCACGTGCCGCCCGCAGCCGGGATGAGAAGGCCGAAACGGCGACCATCATGCAGCGTAAACCACTGCAGTTGACTGAGGATGAACAGGCTGCGCATCAGGCTCTGCTTAAGCGTATCCATCAAGAGAGTGATGGGCAGTTAATTTGGCAAGTTGCAGACTAAATGTTGCTGCCTTCCCCTATACTTTTTATATGTGCAGGTAACCTGTGTCGGAGCCCGTTTGCCGAAGCATACATGAAAAAGAGACTCGAAGAGGAAGGGGCTTTTGCTGAGTGTTTCAGTCGAGGGCTGTTGGCAATGCCGGGAAAAAAGGTTCCTGAAATGGCTCTTAAAACGGCAAAAGAGTTTGATGTTGACCTTAGTCCCCATGTTTCACAGACACTTCTGGCACCTGACCTGGATCGAGCTGCCATGGTGATGGTGATGGAACCGGAACAGCGGCAGCATCTTAGCAAAATGAAACCTCAGCATATTGGCAAGGTGATGATGCTGTCTCAGCCTAACGGTGGAGGTAAGATATCTGATCCCATGGGTCGAAGTGAGGAGACGTTTCGCAGGGTTTACAGTGAGATTGTCGACCATGTCGATGCTTGGATAGGGCGGTTTGGAATTTGAAGGTTGAGTTTTCTATATCGACACATGTCGCAAGTTGGCGGAATGCAGGGGAAACGGTTTGAGTGATCTGCTTCGTTTTGGCTTTGCCCTGACACCCAGAATGCGGGCATTCATGGAGCTGCGAGATGGCCTCAGGTGTCTGGAGAGGGCGCGGCATGGAGACCCATATGCATGGTTGCTGGCAGCTTGTGATGTGCGTACCTCTCTACTGGGTGAGCATGGGCGTAAGCAGGCGATACCGGAGTTGGTGACACTGCTTGCTTCGATGAGAACACACCTGACACAACTGGTTGAGAATCACCCTGAATATCGGCAGAAAATTTTGGAAGCATGCGATATGATCGAGGAGTACATAGAGTCGATGCGCTCAAACATTCATGATGCGACTGAATTTTTCTGTGAAGACGCCTTGATCACAACTTATTTCAATGCGCTAAAGAAGCAGGATCTGCTGGCACACAAACCGGGACTCTCTCAAAATCTGGTTGCTATCTGTAGCGCTTCAAAGCATAGGGATATGCTAAGTGAGAGTTTGCATGATCTGCATGCGGCCGTAACTCATCTTGATATTATGCTTAATGATTTTGTCGGATGGGAAAAGCGCCATGCTGAATTTGGTACGGATCAGATTACTCCTGAACGTGGTGTTGAATACGGACTGCTGATTATCGGCCTCGAACAGGGACTGGTTCAGCAGGGGATCAACCCGGAATGTTCGGGAAACAGGCACGCTATACGTGTTCGCTTCCAGCAGTGGGTGGCAGGAAAACCTGCGCAGGATGTTGATCATGAACTGCCCTATTATACGATGATGGTACCCATCGGATGACGTTTCAATGTCCAATCTGCAAGTTGGCTATTGAGCGTAACGTAGAAAGTTTCCCGTTCTGCAGTGAGAGATGCAGGATGATTGATCTGGGCAACTGGTCGGATGGAAGTTATGCGATTCCGGCTGAACCGACCGTCGATCCGGAGGCGTCGGAAGAGAGGCTTCATTGAGTAGCCAGAATGGTGAAGTCGATTTTGGACTCTATCTTTATATCTTTTTTTCACTGTTGTTGGCATTGCCTTTGGCTGTAAGCATTACGGCGGTGGCTTTTCAATGGGATGTTTCTCCTACTGTTGTTGCTTCCAGCCTTAATATCTCGGGTAGCCTGTTATTGATAGTTGTTGTAGTCGTCGACTCTATGCTTGCAGGCGCTAAATCGTTTCGCTTACTACTATTTCATACGTGTTGGATTGTTTTCGGATTTTTGATTGTATCACTTGTGCTGTCTGCTCAATATGGTTCGTTTTTGCTGGGAGTCTTTTTCTTTATCCACTCTCTTCGCTCAGCTCTGCCGCTTTGGCGGGGGAAAACCAAGTGGTGGCACTGGTCGGCATGGATTAGAGATGGCACCGTATCTGTTATATTGTTTATATGGCCTGTGCTTCTGCTGGCTTAAAGTATAAAGATTAGGATATTGGCTTTTCCGGCCATTCGCACTCTTCGCGGATAGGGCAGGTATGACAAAGGGGTTTTCTGGCTTTGCAGATATATCGACCATGAAGAATAAGCCAGTGGTGCGCATGAAGTTTAAACTCTTCCGGAACGACTTTATTGAGTTTTTTTTCGACATCCAGAGGTGTTTTTCCCGTTGCCAGCCCCGTTCTGTTACCAACTCGAAAAATATGCGTGTCTACTGCGATAGTTGGTTCCTGAAACAGAATATTTAGCAGAACGTTAGCGGTTTTTCGGCCCACGCCAGGAAGGCTCTCAAGTGCTCTTCTGTTATTGGGAACCTTGCCCTCATATTTTTCCAGAATAATCTGGCATGTAGCAATCAGGTGTTTGGCTTTGCTGTTATAAAGACCGAGTGAGGAGATGTACTGTTTTAACTTCTCTTCACCGAGGTCTGCGATTTTTTGCGGCGTGTTGGCAATAGGGAATAGTTTGGCGGTGGCTTTATTTACACCGATATCGGTGGATTGAGCCGATAACATGACTGCAGTCAATAATTCAAAGTGGGAACTGTAGTTCAGTTCGGTTTTAGGTTCAGGAGATTCTGCCTGCAGGTGTTTAAACAGGCGAATAATCGTATCGCGATTCATGGAGCTGGAGAGAGGGATCGGCTATTGATTAACCTCTTCAAGAGTGAGCGTTACCTGATTATCAATAATCTCACCGGCAGGGCTCATCACCTGTTCAACAAGATAGAGGGTATTGAAGTCGATTTTTTCAACGCGGCCATTGTTTTTGCCCATATAGTTGCCGCGTCGGACAGTGTGGCCTGCCCCGGTCGAATCCTCCACCATAGCCACTCGGTCTTCGCCCATGGTATAGACGCCGACAAGTTTTAGTGTGCTGAGGTCAAAGTTTTCAAGCTCCTCACGTTCCCTGTTTTCCAAACGGAGGCGTTGAACTTCTAGCAGTGCACGGCCACGTTCGGCGACCAGTGCAAGGTAGGAGGCAAAAGGGTCGCGAAGGTTTGCAAAGTCAACTTCAGGCGCCTGTTCAACGTGCTGCATTGCATCAGGTAGTGGCTCATCATCAGCTGGAATGGGCACCGGTTCGGATTCAGCGAAGGCCAGTTGAATCCCGGCAAGCATGAAACAGCAGAGTAAAAAAATGCGCAACATTGTAAGCCTCCAAGCGCAAGTTAGGCGCAAGATACAATCCATTACTCGAGCAGATTAGCAGAACTTATTGAAATTGCAAGGTTAATGCGGTGCTTGGTTGAAGAAAGACAGGGCGTAAGAGTGATGTTCTTATTATATAAGTCGGATGGCCTGATGGCTTATCTGCAAGCTATCAGGCGCATTGACTGTTTCAGAATCTGAAGAAAGCTCCCGTATATGGCCCTGAAAAACGACTATCTACTGCTACACCCGATGAGTTAACGTTGATATTAATGTGGCGGTAACCGGCGTAGATACCAAGCGTGGGGATGGGTGAAAATTCAATTTGCCCATCAAGATCAGTAAACTGATTGCCATTATAGCCGATGTAGCCGACACGGCCGGAAAGCCCGATAAAGTCGGCTAAAGCAACACGGGCCCGGAGACCGATAGTCGGCAATGGCAGTGTGCCAGAGGCGTTCTGAGTGACGCCGCCTCCATGAAGGGAGGCATCGACACGGATGTACTTCAGTGAAGCTTCGATGCCTAACTGGAGTCTGGAAGGCATATCATCCATATTTACCAGATAGTGAGTGTATGCAAGCTCCATCAGGTCTGCTTTTAACTCACTCGTAATAGGCGTGGAGGCTGTGAACAGTTGTCCGTTAAAGTTGATATTATTTGTCAGTGTTGATGCACCGGTAAACTTCAGAGGAAGATAAGCTGCGGTAAAGCGCCCGTCACCGAGCTGGAAAGCAATTTCAGCTGTAACGTTATTACTATGTTTCAGTCCCAGTGTCGTATCACTCAAGTTTGTGCCTTGAATACCGAGTGCGGTTGCAGACATATTGCCCGATGCGGTGAGGCTGGCATAACCGAGTTTAAGAGAGACGGTTTCATCAGCGTGGGCTGAGAATACCTCAAAGCAGATAAACAGAACGGCGGTGCAAAGTTTCAGGGTTTTCATAAAGTAGACTCCTGTTAGGTTCAGGTGACGCTAAAGACAGGTTTCAATGGCTGGATGTGTGCACTGTCACAAAAGCCGGTAGATGTTGACTACGTTGAGGTTATCCTTGCGCATCTGAAATTTATCAATGTAGTGGAAGTGCATGCATATATTAGGAATAGAAACATCTTGTGATGAAACGGCTGTAGCTCTCTACAAACATAGTGGGTCTGCTGGTCATATTCTTTCGGAACGCATTGTATCCCAGATAAAAACGCATGCGCGGTTCGGTGGCGTAGTGCCGGAGGTGGCATCACGCGAACACCTGAAAGCGTTGCCTCTGCTTGTCGCGGAGGTAATGCAGGAGAGTGGGTGTTCTTGGCCTGAAATAGACCGAATTGCTGTAACTGCAGGCCCTGGCTTGATGGGAGCGCTGTTGGTGGGGGTCTCCTACGCGCGGGCATTAGGCTGTGTGAACAATGTTCCTGTCGTGCCGGTACATCACATGGAGGGGCATTTGCTGGCACCAGGGTTGTCTGAAGTGGGGTTGCCTGACTTTCCCTTTATTACATTGCTGGTTTCCGGTGGTCATACAATGCTGGTGCGTGTTAATGCCATTGGAGAGTATAAGGTTATCGGGCAGACGATCGATGATGCAGCCGGAGAGTGTTTTGATAAAGCTGCCCGGCTTTTGGGGCTTTCCTATCCGGGAGGCCCGGAAATTTCGAGATTGGCGGAGCAAGGCGATGCCAATCGCTTCAAGTTGCCTCGCCCTTTGTTAAACAGGGACAATCTTAATTTTAGTTTTTCCGGGTTAAAAACAGCTGTGATGTATACGATAAAGGACTTTGGTACCTTGGATAATCATGCAAAAGCAGATATGGCCGCTTCAATCGAATCAGCCATTTGTGATGTGCTGCTCAAAAAGAGTGTGCGTGCCTGTATTCAGGAAAATGTAAGGCGTTTGGTTATTGCCGGTGGTGTGGCGGCAAATTCCAGACTCAGGAAGCTACTCGCTTCAGTTGCCGGTGAGAACGGCATAGAGGTATTTTTACCAGATTCAAAGTACTGTACCGATAATGCTTCGATGATTGCTTATGCGGGATTTCGTTCTTTTAACGGCCAATTTGAGCTGGTGGAAGATTGGGATGTTCGTTCCAGATGGCCCCTTTCATCTGAATAAGGTCTCAGGGGATATGGTTTTCGATTTGAAAAGTATCAGGGTTTAGCGTGTTGTTACATGCTGCATCGTAGAAATCATTGTTCATATCCCGCATCCAGTGCTGTTTCTTGATAAATTGTCCTGTCTGGCATGCTCCGCTTAAGTCATGATTCGAAACCTGTGCAAAAAACAGCCCTTGATACAAAATAATCATCTGTTTTTGTTGTATGGCCTCATGGATTAGAGGAAGCATAGGAACAGCATGCTGGTGATGTTCAGGTTTGTGAATTACATCTAACATTGTGTGTGCTACTACAAAAGGCAGCATGTCAGGGGTTTGAATAAGTGATATGGCTAACGACTTTGATTTTTCCGGATCGCCTTCAGTTGTGATCCACTCCTCATATTCGATCCATGCCCGTGTTTGATTAATGCCCCAGCCAGCGAGTATAATTATACTAAGTAAAGTCGGAAGAAGAATGGTTTTTAATGAGATTGAATGTTTTTGCAGGGAATATTTTTTTAGCAACGGGGAAGTAGCCACTCCCAAAACGAAAGCAAAAAGAAGAATGGGAAAGGGTTTGGCCATGGTAATATTGCTCATCCCCTGAAGCCATAGCATGCCAGCCATCATTGTGGCCGGCCAGACCGGGCTATTAATATGGTTCCTGTTTTGCAGCACAAGAACGGACAAGAGACCTGTTATCAAGAGAACGAGAGCCATTCCGAAAATTCCGGCCTCTGCTGAAAGGTGAAGGAAAATATTATGGGCATTTGTAACAAATTCAAATCCGTAATATTTAAAGTCTAAAGCGGGTAATGTGTTTGCCTGGGCCGTTAAAAAGTGGGCACTGAAGTTCCCGTATCCTACGCCGGCGATCGGGTGTTGATTCCAGATTTCAAAAGCAGTTAACCACAACAATTTTCGCCGCCCTGAATCGAGTTGGACGGTTGTCTCAATTTGTCTCTCTACCGGGAATAGATTATATGTGTCGATACTCGATGTATCGATACCATAAAATAAAATAACCGCGACCAAAAAAGATATGCAAATCTTCACAATATCGAACTTTCTCTTTTGCTGAAACAGATGGAGTATAGTGATCAACAATACGATCAGGTGAGCAACCCAAGCTCCACGTGAGAGAGTGCTTAGGCCTACTGCCCAGAAGAATGTAAGGAGTACCAGCCACACAACTTTTCCGGACCGTTTTTTTTCATTGATCCAAAACCAGAGCGCGGTCGCCCATGCGCAAAATGCTAGTATCCCTAGGACATTACCGTTGCTGAAAGGGCCATTTATTTTTGATTGGATGACTGTGGTGAGTGTCCACAGCCCTATGCGAACTCGTTCTCCATCGGTTAGTCCAACCCAGACAGCAATAGATAACGTGCACCATATAAAAGCAGCAACGGTGAACATAAGTAATATAATATTTAAATGTGGTTGTGAAGCGTGCGCTCCCCAAAGCCAGACAGAACTTATGGCAATAATAAATGCTGAGATATAGAGAAAGTGGATAACATCTATGTTACCCGCATGTATAACGACGGGAGTTACAGCTAGTATCAAAGCAGTGATTAAGAGTAGGTCCAGTTTAACAGAGGGCCTAATCGCCAGAGAATAAACTGAAAATGCAAGCAGGGCCATCGCTGGGATGCTGAACCATGGAACATGATTTTGATTGTATAAAGCCGGCTGCAGCACCGGTGAAATGAAAAAGAGCAGCCCTGCTATGGCAACCGTCAGTTGCAAAGGCTGTAGCTTGTGATTAATCAGAGTGCTATTCACCTGGCCCGAACTTTTTCTGTTGTTCCAACTGTTTGATTCGATCCCGGATACCGTCTCGATACTCCTCGGGAAGTGTTAACATCTTCTGTTTCAGGTATGCTATTACGATATCAGTACTGTCTTTTTTCATTCTGAATCGGGCAGCCAGCATGGTAGCCAAGAGAGGTGCATTCCTACGTTGAGCAGCCATATCCATTAATTCGAAAGCCTTCTTATAATCACGCAGTTTATCATAAGCGACAAATCCCCCTGTAAAAGGAGTTTGCCAGTCTTCGGGTAGTTGTTCTGCGCCAAGTAAGGCAAGTTGAACGGCCTTTTCGGGCATGCCAGCATCATAGGCAAGCACCACAATCCCCAGGTGATAGGTATCAAGAAATTTTGGATCAAGCTCCTGTACACGGAAAAGCAATCGTGAAATGGCTTGCCATGCCTCGGGATCGTTCTTTGCTTGGTGCATGGCATCATAATAGTGCACCATTGCATCCAGCATTTTGATATCTGCACCAACGCCTTGGGCTGGGCCCCAAATAGCTTGCTCTAACCAAAGTGGGGTACGTTCAATTGAGCTCCATGCAATCTTTTGATGTTGTATGTACTCTTGTCGAGAAAAGGTCAGGCATAGAACGGTAACTGCCAGAAGTAAAAACAGCCATCTGTCTGTATGGTCTAGTGAGAGTCTCAAAGATCCCTTCTCCTAAAGAACAGGGCCGCTAAAATGACCCCGGCGGCAGTGTATGTCAGGTGCTCAAGACAATATGCCGCAATCTCTTGAAGTGAGACGGATATGCCATGGCCTAACATGAGGGTAATCTGATTGCCATTGAGATGAGGGAGAATTTGGTATATAGAGTCTAATAGTGTATTCATCCAGACAGGCATGTCTCTGGAGGCCTCAGGACTTTTCAGTGCAGCGAGCACAGGCGGGAACGACCAGGAAAAAAAAGTGACGGCAGAGGTGAAAAGCATGATCTCTGCCATACCAGTTGCCCAGCTGAATATGAAGAAGGTAATTCCGATCAAACTCAGATAGTGGAAAAGCTGGAAAAATATAAGGGAAGCTACTGTCGAGGATTCCAGACCAGCATGATAAATTGGTAGGCTTCCTTGCAATAATAGTAAAGTAAACAGGGTCCCACTTAATATCAGCAATAGCATTAATGCAAAAAAGGTGAAAACAACCCCTGTGAAACGGCCTAAAATATACTGAAGCCGGCTTACTGGCGGTGTCAGGAGCAGATAGCAGACCCGTGATTCAATATCTCGGGCCAAAAGGGGCACTATGAAAAATAGAATGAAGACAGTTGCAATTAAATGATTGAGGCCAGCCAGGGCATCGATGAATACTTTTCCGATATTCATCATGAAAAGGTTGGCAAAGATGAACGCGAACAGTGGCAGAAGCAGTAGAACTGCTGCCATACTTCGAAGCGCCCTGCTCTGATAAAATTCAAGGCAGGTCAGCTTGCATATAAGATAGACGGGTGAACTCATAAGTAGTTACTGATTGGCATCGATCATGCGGGTGTGATGCGCTAATTTTGATTCGATGATATCTGCTTCCTGAAGTGAGTGCTCCTCAATGGTAATGGTTTCGCATATACGGCCTTTTGCCATAATGTGAATTTTATCGCACGAGCGAACCAGATCCGGAACACTGTGGCTACACATTAATATTCCTACTCCTTCTTTTTTGATTTGCAGGAGGATATCCAGCATATGCCTTCTTCCGAGAGCATCCAGGCCACTCATGGGTTCGTCCAGAATAAGCCAATCGACTTTGCCGGTTAATGCATAGGCAATAGCTGTTCGTTGTTGCATACCCTTAGAGTAGTCACGAACCGGTTTATGCCAGTAGTCACGATTCAGGTTTACCCGTTCAAGTGTTTTTTCGGCCTCTTTAGAGTCCAGCCCTCTGATTTTAGATGCGTGTGAAACGATTTGGATAGCGGATAGTGTTAGAGGCAGATAAGGGTGTTCGGGCAAGAAAGCTATCCGATGCTGTGACATATCCTGGTGTACGGAGGCACTATCCTGACGGACCAGGCCAAGAAGCATTTTTATAAGAGTGGTTTTGCCGGCACCGTTTGCGCCGAGTAGTCCATAGATTGAACCGGGTTCAATTTTTATTGAAACATCACAGACAGCTTTGCGTCCGTTATACGATTTTGTCAGGTGGTCGAACTGCATGGATTTCAAGTTTCCTTATGGGACGGGCATAAGTCTAGACAAAAAAAAGCAGGGCCATGAAGGCCCTGCTTCTTCGGACAGTGTGCTTAGCAGCTCGCTGGTGCTGCGATACCGTAGTCACCAACAGTGGAGTTAGTAGTAATACCATCTGTAGAGTCTGATTCAGCAACAGTAGGGTTTGCACAGGTAGCATGGAATGCCTTATCACCACCAGTATGTTTGGTAGCAAGCGCAAAACGAGCGTTACTGGATCCTGCGGAATCACCCATGACACTTACGCCATTAGAGTAGTTCCATTTACCAGTACCAGTACCACCTGCACCAGTGTTAACCAGGTCAACGCTGCCAGGTGCGGTACCACCGGCCTCAGCAACGTCATCTGGGTAAGTGTACTCGTCAGTGTAGAATGCTTCATAAGCAGTGGCGCCGTTCTTAGCATCGGCTGCACCTGCGGCATTGAATGCCTTCTTGCGATATTCAGCAAACTGCGGAATCGCGATTGCTGCAAGAATACCGATAATAGCTACTACGATCATCAGTTCGATGAGCGTGAAACCTTTCTCAGCTTCCTTCTTTTTATTTAGATTACGAATTAAATCCATCATCTTAATTACTCCTAGGTTGTAAAGTTCAAACTATTTTGAAGCCCGTTCCATGGTTGGGTTTTTCAAAACGCGTGTATATTGAAGCAAGGCAAATGCCAATGTTATTTGTTGAAAACAAAGGGGAGGAGAGAGGTGGTGACAAAAGATGTCACCTGTTGGGTGCCCCTATGCGTCATCTTTGGAGATGTTCGGGTTGATATATCGGGAGAGGTAGATGCCTTGCAGTAGTATGAAAGCCAGCGTCAACCCCATCAGGCCAAACATCTTGAAATCGACCCATGCATCGGTGCTGAAATTGTAGATGACATAGAGGTTGAGAAAGCCCAGTGCAATGAAAAACAGTGCCCATGCGGTGTTCAGGTTGCGCCAGATTTGATCTGGGAGTTCCAGTTTGCCGCCCAGCATATGCCGGATTAGTGGCTGCTTACCGATGAAGAGACTGCCAAGAAATACCGTACCGAAGACCCAGTTGATGACGCTTGGTTTCCATTTGATAAACATTTCGTCCTGCAGCAGCAGTGTTGCTCCTCCGAACAGGGAGACCAGCGCCAGTGTAATCATGTGCGACTTCTCGAATTTGCGGTGCATCAACCAGTGGCCGAATGTTTGAACGAAGCAGGCGGCGATCAGAATCGATGTGGCGACATAGATATCGTAGGCCTTATAGGCGATAAAGAAGAGCAGAACCGGGAAGAGATCGGAAAGGAGTTTCATGGCCGCATCCCATCATATCGACCGTTCATTGAAAAGTGCGGTTAATCTACTTTGGGGATTCCCCGCCTTGCCAGCTCATCGGCGCGCTCGTTCTCCGGGTGGCCGGCATGCCCTTTCACCCATTGCCAGTTCACCTTGTGTCCATTCACCAGTGCATCAAGCTCTTGCCAACGTTCAAGATTGGAGACTGGTTTCTTGCCGGCGGTTTTCCACCCCTTGGCTTTCCAGTTATGGATCCATTCGGTCATGCCCTGTACGACGTACTTTGAATCCGAATGGATGGTAATGTTGCACGGTTTTTTCAGTGCCTTCAGTGCTTCGATAGCGGCTTGCAGCTCCATTTGCTGATTGGTGGTTTTTGTCTCGCCACCATAGAGCTCTTTCTCATGCTTGCCCATGCGCAGTAATACGCCCCAGCCGCCGGGGCCGGGGTTGCCGGAACATGCTCCGTCGGTATAGGCTTCAACAACAGGTCTTTTTGGCATATTTAATCCCGTATTTAGCTACAGAGTCATAGAGTAAAATGTGCAAGATAGAATATATCTGTGTTTTGTCTGCGTACATCCACGTCTAATTTTTTTTCTCTCTGTTTTTAGTGGCAGAAGATTTTGTTTGTTTATTCCCTGATTGTTCCAGATGTACGGTTCGGGTTGGGAAGGCGAATTCGAGGCCGAGCGATTCAAGTAGTTCCATGATCTGCATGTTGACCTCTTGTCGAATTTGCAGGTACTCCGCCCAGTGGGTTGTCTTGGTAAAATAGTAGAGAAAGATGGAGAGCGAAGAGTCCTCGAACTCATCAAACTTCACCAGAGAAAACTCCTGATCTACCCCGACGTGATACTTCAGAATATTCTCAATACCTTCGATAGCCTCCTGCATCTGCTTCGGTGTGCTGGAATAAGTCACGCCAATTCGCATCTTGACGCGCCGTTTCGGTCGGGCATCGATGTTGTCGATCACCATGTTGGCTAACATCGAGTTGGGTACATTGACCAGTGTCTTGTCGAAGGTGCGAATACGGGTGGAGCGAAAACCGATCTCCTCGACCACACCTTCGAAGTCGGAGGTTTTGATCCAGTCGCCAATGGTGAATGGGCGATCGAGCAGAATCATGATCGAGCCGAAGATGTTGGAGATGGTATCTTTGGCTGCCATGGCCACGGCGATGCCGCCAATGCCGAGGGAGGCAATGAGTCCGGAGATGGAGTAGCCCATGTTCTGGGCAACAACGAGAACGCCGGTGATAACGAGGAAGATTTTGAGGGTTTTGACGATGAACGGTACCAATTGATCGTCCAGAGAGGTGAGAGATTGAGCCGCTCTGCTTGTGTAGTAGGCGCCGATTCCATCAATCAGTCGCCAGAGAAACCAGATGCCGAGCGCAATCGATATAATACGACCACCGCTGTTGGCAAGCGGTACGAGTGGGAAGACATCAACCGGCGGACTGAGCACATGAATCGTGGCGAGAATACCAACCACCAGGATAAGCCAGCTGGCCGGTTTTTCCGCAGCTCCCAATAAGACATCGTCAAGTTCTGTTTGTGTGCGGGAGGTCAGCGTTTGTGTTAATGCATGAAATACGCGGATCACAAGTCGTTGCATGAAAATAGTGATAAAGAGTACGACGGCGGCCATGAGCCAGCGCGTGGCTGCGATATCCAGTAGCGTCCATTGTTGCAGGGAGCTCCATAATGCGTTCAATTTTCCCTCCATTGTCGTTGCAGGCCTGTGTTGTTTATTGACGGAAACGACCGTCATTTCTATTGTGCAGTGGCATAGGGAGCATGAGATGAGTGATTCGGCTTTGCAAGTGTTGATTGAGGATGAGTCTGCCATGCGCAAACTGATCGGCAGGCGTGTGAACTATCTTGATCGGCCATATGAGATTACCGATTTTGTTCCTGATGAGGATCTTATCATTCTCTCGGCCGATGAGGAGGAGTCGCTTCAGGAGGACAGCTACGGACGGGCAAGTCGTATGGTTCCCAAGCAGCAATCGCTTCGCTTTCGCGATGCGGAAGGTCATCCGACCCATATCTGGCAGGAACTGACCTTTCTGGATGGTCCACTACATGGCTAAAATCGTTTAATCACCAGCTGGTTGCCGGGGCTTCCACATTGGTTAGTTCGGATTTTTTCTCGCCTCGCCACAATAGCCACGCCCTGGGTTTTTCTCCAAGTTCAATAAACAATCGGAATGTATTACGTTTAAGATCCATCGTTTCAAATCGAAGATCTCCCAGCAGCAGATATTTATCCCTCTTTTCAAGCAGCACCGGAAACCTGGCAAACCAGCGATAGAAGGCGACACCAGGGAGCCGTTCAATGTCATCCAGACTCCGCAACGCCGGGAAGGATTGCCAGGTCAACTGCTCCGGTGAGCCTGTACCTGCAGTGAACTGCTCAACCATATCTTCAGGGAAGAACGGTGCCGTGCCGGGAAAGGCAGGTAAGAAGTTTACTGCTGTCCGTGCTTCATGATCCGGATAACTGGCAATCAGCATCCAGTGGAAGGGAGAGAAGGGTAATGGCATGGCGTTGATGTGTTCGGCATTGGGGTGGTGCTGCCGGGCCAGCGCTGTACTTTTCTGATGCAGGTAAGCGGTACCTCCCACATAGGTGGCTACTATGCAGAGCGAAGTGATGGCGACGGTTCTTGCATGTCGTTTCAGTGGCCAGATGATGAGTAGTAGTGGAAACAGCAGTAGTGCAGAGAAGATCGGATCAATGATGAAGACCAGATCAAGCGTGGCACGTATGTCGGACAGTGGCGCAAACAGCATGGTTCCAAATGATGTGATCAGGTCGAGGAAGATGTGTGTCAACAGAGCTGATCCGATCAGCCATGGCATCACCGGGAGTCTGTTCTGACTGCCGGGAAGTAGACTGAAAAGAAGCCATGACCAGAGTGGTAGCATCAGTAAAGAGTGGGTAACACCGCGATGGTGACGCAGGTAGAAGATGTCGGAGACAGCCCTTAGTATAATATCGATATCGGGAAGCATGGCCATGCCGACCAAAAGAAGTATCGATCCGCGGGGTAACGGCTTGTTCGGAATAGCTCTGGCCAGTATGGCTCCGCTCAGACCGTGGGTTATTGGGTCCATGAGTGAATATGTTTAATGACCACCGGCCAGTTGTACCCTGGCGTGATCTGACCGCCGGATACGGCGTGATTGGCTCCGGTGACTGCCGGAACCGTATTGGATTTGCCTGCCAGAGATTGCCTGGCCAGCAGCGCAAAAGAGATCGCCTCAACCGCTTCCGGCAGGATATTGAGTTCAGCGGTACTCTTTACCTCGGCGGGATCGAGAAGCTCATTCAGGCGAGCGGTCAGGTGAATATTGTAGGCGCCGCCACCGCAGATGTACCAGGTCTCCGGGGGTTCAGGCAGAAACTTAATACTCTCTGCGATGCTCTGGGCGGTCAGTTCGGCAGCGGTTGCCATACGGTCGGCATTCGATATTTCAGGCCATGCAAGAATCTCTCTGGATGTCGCAGCGCCGAACTCTTCGCGGCCGGTCGATTTCGGAGGGCTGCGCTTGAAATAAGAATGATTTAGAAGTTTATAAAGAAGCGGCTGCACGACTTTTCCGCTGGCTGCCAGGTCACCGTCCGGATCGTAAGCATCGCGACCATCGCTAATGGCCAGCATTACTGCATCCATCACCATGTTGCCTGGCCCGGTGTCAAACCCGGTGATGGTCTCATGGTGGAGATAGGTGATGTTGGCAATACCACCGATATTAAGCACTGCAACCGGATGTTCCGGGCTGCCGAACAGCTGATGATGTGCAAAAGGAACCAGCGGAGCACCTACTCCACCTGCTGCAATGTCTCTGCTTCTGAAATCTGAGACCGTGGTGATTCCGGTTATCTCTGCAATGGTGGCCGCACAGCCGATCTGCAGAGTAAACGGCCTGCCGCCATCCATTCCTTTGGGACGGTGTCGAATGGTTTGTCCGTGGCTTCCAATGGCGATAATTTCGGTGGCAGCGATGCCCGCATCCTTTAATGTCTCCATGATTGCCTGACCGAAAGCCTCGCCCAGGGTTCGATCAAGAGCACCTAAGGCATCGATCTCATTCAGGCCCGGTTGAGCCAGTCTGAGAATCGGCTCGCGTAACTCCTTTGGCATCGGTTGTTCGGAGAAGTGAACCAGTTGAGCACCAGCTTCGCGGATGATAGCTACGTTGATACCATCTGCCGAAGTGCCGGACATGATACCTATGAGATATTTCTCCTGATCTGTATCTGTGTACATGGCCATAGCATAGCCGGTGAGAGGGATTCATCCATACCGCTGACGCACATATTTATATAGATGCTGGTATCAGATGGCATGCTGCGTAACATTCAGCGCCTTATTCTATGAGGAGGCCCTGAAAACAGGAGTGTCCTCGCAGGCCATGGATGGCCAGCCAAAATCAATCGCTTGCGCGGTTGATTTTGTGAGCAAAGGCAAAATCACGTTTTTGTCTTTGCATAGATGAAAAACAGCAGGAAGCTGTTTTTCGGATGATTCAACATAGAGGTCGTTATGGATATTGCTGAACAGATGGAGTTGCTCTCCCGTGGAGCTTTGGAGATCCTGCCCAAGGAGAGTCTCGAGGCGAAACTGAAACTGGCGAAGAAAGAGGGGCGACCGCTGCGTGTGAAGGCGGGCTTTGATCCGACCGCGCCCGATCTGCATCTTGGGCATACCGTTCTTATAGAGAAGCTCAGGCAGTTTCAGCACTGCGGCCACACCGTTGTTTTCCTGATCGGTGACTTTACCGGCACTATCGGCGATCCGACCGGCAAGAACGAGACGCGTCCACCGCTGACCCACGATGAGGTGCTGCTCAATGCCGAGACCTATAAGGAGCAGGTATTCAAGATTCTCGACCCCAAGCGTACCGAGGTACGCTTCAACTCAGAGTGGCTCGGTAACCTGACTGCCTCGGACATGATTCGCATCGCCGGCAAGGCGACGGTGGCGCGCATGCTCGAGCGTGATGATTTCGAGAAGCGCTACAAGGGTGGCCAGTCGATCGCCATTCACGAATTCCTCTATCCGCTGGTGCAGGGATATGACTCGGTGGCGCTCGATGCCGACGTCGAGCTCGGTGGCAACGACCAGAAGTTCAACCTGCTGATGGGCAGGCAGCTGCAGGAGGCCTACGGCAAACCGCCGCAGACGATCCTGACCATGCCACTGCTGGAGGGTCTTGATGGCATCAACAAGATGTCCAAGTCGCTGAATAACTATGTCGGCGTCGCCGAACCCGCCAAGGAGCAGTTCGGCAAGCTGATGAGTGTCTCCGATGATTTAATGATGAAGTACTACGAGTTGCTGACCGATGTCGATCTCGATGATGTGAAAGGTATGCATCCGATGGAGGCTAAAAAGCAGTTGGCGGCGATGGTCGTAGACCGCTTCCACGGTGAGGGTGAGGGCAAGGTGGCACGGGAGGGTTTTGAAGCACAGTTCGCCAAAAAAGAGGTGCCGGACGATGTGCCTGAGGCGATCATGGCAGCCGAGGGTGGTAGCCTCTGGATTGTGCGTGCGCTGTCGGAAACCGGATTGACCGCCTCCAATGGCGAAGCGATGCGTATGATCAAGCAGAATGCGTTATCCATCAATGGCGAAAAAATGATCGATAAGGATTACCAGCTTCAACCCGGTGGCCCATACTTGATCAAGCTTGGAAAAAGGAAATTTGTAAATCTTACTGTGAAGGGATAGAAGAGTTTGCCATAAAGATGGGGCGCCATACCAAAGAGATATGGCGCCCCTATATCAGTTTCTACTTAGCGTTGCTTGAGTGTAGCTGTTTCTGCTACAGGAACAACGACTTGATACGGTGTTGGCTTGGAGTAGACAGATATAACTACGGCAGGTACATAGACAACTGCTTCATCATCATGGGCTCTTGGGGTATAGGCTAAAGTAGCGTGTACCTTGGCCCCTTTTTCAAGGTCCTGTGCCATCATCTCACGAGCAACCTGTTTGATTACGTCTCTGCGAGGCCGAAGCGTTAGCTGTGGGTCCATGCGGAATGCAGGCCAGGCCAATTGAAAGCGTTGTATTTGTGCATCGTTTGAGATAGCAGCGCGTGCTCCCGAGTCATATACAGGAAGTCTGTTAACCATTCTGGGAATGGAGACGATTCGGTACAT
Organism: Mariprofundaceae bacterium; assembly: GCA_050304695.1. Classification (GTDB taxonomy): domain Bacteria; phylum Pseudomonadota; class Zetaproteobacteria; order Mariprofundales; family Mariprofundaceae; genus WSZY01. Next base: position 2,501 of record JBNLEB010000019.1, on the reverse strand, counting down.
TTCAAATTGATCAATTATCTCTTCTTTGCCAACCGGTCCTCCGGCAGCTATTTGTGTGTCTACGCGAATTTTGCCTCTCTCCTCCTGAGGAATGCCTAGATTGTTCATTGCTTTTTGTGCAATGGAAGAGGCCTCTCTGGTATCGATGGCTTTTGTTTCAGCGTGTTTTTCATGGTTCCAGGCCCGGGTTCTGTTGATATATCTTAATGATCCCATATCAGGTTTGAAGCGAATGCTTCGGCCCTCATCGCTTACCTTTTGGGCGATATCCGGAAGTTTTTGAGCCCGGATCGGTTTATCGCCCATCGCTTTGGCTATATGTGCAAAAGAGAGGCGGACCGTCCAGTCTTCACCTTGTTTTGTTTCCAGAATAGAGGCGTCCCACTTGGGTAAGGCTTTGGATACTAAGGCTTTTACCTCTTTCCCGGCCATCAAATTTTCCGGTGCGGCGAAGGCCATGTTATTGGTCAATATTGAGCTTCCCAGCCCAAAGAGGATTGCCAGACAAAATGTTAATGTGTGATTTCTCATAACTACCTCTCCTTATTAATTGCTTCGATCGCTGTTGATGACAGTTTCTGCTGCCGGGTCACAGCCTGAAATGAAAACGACTCCCCAATACCCAATGGTTGTAGGGTCTGAATGGACATGATTGTAACGTTCAGTTCCAATCCTGTTCCATGTGTCGCTGCTGTTAGCGCCGACAGCATAGGCCACAGGGCACTGGTCATCAGATCCGCTAATATTGGGGACGTACATATTATCAAGCCATGCATTGGCAATGGTTGTGTCGAAGGCATCGTCGGCAAAGTCTTCATAATCGTTAACTAGGCCAGAACCGATCCACATCAGCCCATGAAAGCCATCGATCTGATGTAGTCTGTTAAATGCCTGCCACCATGAACCCCACTGATTATCATCCATGCTCTGGCATGAAGAGAGGTGAAGGAACTCCAAGTCGCTATCGCCTGCTTCCATCTCGTCTCGGCGAAGTGTGCAGTTTCCACCTCCGGCTTCATTCACTCTCATGCTGCCCTGGTAGATGTTACCCGATTCAGAACCATGCCATGCCACAAGAACGGCATCGCCTTCATCCATATTGGCGGTGTCATTTCCCCAGGCGACTACGCTTGCATCGGCAAACTGACTATTTACGATGTTACCATTCACTTGGCGGCCATCGCGAGAAAATGCTTCGCCGCAGTGTCCCCAGAGGCACCAGCCCCAGAGGCTGAAGCCAGAGTTGGTTATTTCATCATACCAAGCATCTGCCATGTTGTCCCACCAGGTGCGGGTGGCACCGCCACAGCCAGCATTCCAAGTTGTTACCGCATACATTTTTGCTTCTTCTCTGGCGTAACTTTCCGTGATTGTGCTGGAGCCAATCAGTAAGAGGGCCAAAACAAAAACGATACGTTTTGTCATAATTGAGTTATTCATTTGTAATTCTCCCTATAGATTTTAAAAATCCACTCCCTTCCATGTATGAGTAGCCAGGCGATGGTATAGAGCATATGCGGTGATACACATCCCTTGATCAAGGGATGCATGGAGTTCCGATGGTGCGTTTGGTTTAATTGGAGAGCGGTTAATGTGCGATAAGTTAGATGCTTATTGTTGGGTGTCTGTGCGTCATGAAAAGGGGGTTCCAAATAAAGGTGTTGACGCAGCCGTTTCAGCCCCTATTGTTCGCCGCCCTTCAACAGCTGAAGCGGCCCCGAAACGGGGTTGAAAAAGCAGGTTGAAGAAAGGGGTTGACGCCCCGAAAACAGGCGATAATGTTCGCCGCCCTTCGCTAGCTGAAGGTGCCCCGGAAAGGGCTCTGAAAGATAGTGAAAAATCGAAGGTTGACACCTTCGACGGCGGGCTTATAGTTCGCCGCCCGCAGCCGGGAGGCCTTTGGTCGAAACGGTTTCGGAATTGTTCTTTACAAGTAGTAGTTTTTATTTGAACTGTGGACGCATCGGGTCTATCCAGACTTTGATTTAGATCGACTTGATTGCGTAGACAGTTCATTCTATACAATGAACGCAAACGTTTATTCAATTGAGTAGATCTTAGTGATCAAAGTTGGGATCATGTAATTAATTTTAAACTTTCTTCGGAGAGTTTGATCCTGGCTCAGAACGAACGCTGGCGGCGTGCTTAACACATGCAAGTCGAACGGTAACAGGGACTTCGGTCCGCTGACGAGTGGCGCACGGGTGAGTAACACGTGGGTATCTGCCTTTTAGTGGGGGACAACTTCGGGAAACCGAAGCTAATACCGCATACGCTCTACGGAGGAAAGTGGGGGATCTTCGGACCTCACGCTAAAAGATGGGCCCGCGCCTGATTAGCTAGTTGGTAAGGTAACGGCTTACCAAGGCGATGATCAGTAACTGGTTTGAGAGGATGATCAGTCACACTGGAACTGAGACACGGTCCAGACTCCTACGGGAGGCAGCAGTGGGGAATATTGCACAATGGGGGAAACCCTGATGCAGCGACGCCGCGTGCGG
>JBNLEB010000018.1:0-19915 GCA_050304695.1 Mariprofundaceae bacterium | reverse complement strand
TTCCGTCTGGAACAGAGATGGTGATGCCTGGCGATAACATCTCGATGGATGTTGAGCTGATCACACCAATCGCAATGGATAAAGAGCTGCGTTTCGCAATCCGCGAAGGTGGCCGTACTGTCGGTGCCGGTGTCGTCACCGCTATCACAGCGTAAAGTAGAAAGAAAAAAAATGCAGGGCGGCGGTAGTGAATTTCACTACTGCCGCTTTTCTGTCACTGGAGAATAGATATGCGTGACCTGTTGGCTTTGGCTTGCGAAGAGTGCAAGCGTCGTAATTACACAACAGACAAAAATAAGCGTACGACTACCGACAAACTGGTGTTGAGAAAGTACTGCAACTCCTGCCGTAAACATACGGCACATAAAGAGACCAAGGTTTAATTCTAGGCCAGTAGCTCAATTGGTAGAGCACCGGTCTCCAAAACCGGGGGTTGGGGGTTCGAGACCCTCCTGGCCTGCCATCTTCTTAAAAGGGGCTGGCAGGGGATTTCAAGGTTAAACGAGGAGCAAGCGATGAGTCGTGTAGCAGATATGCAAAAGTTTATGCGTGAGGTTCAGGTCGAGGCCAAGAAGGTGGTCTGGCCGGATCGTAAGGAAGCTATGCAGGCCACATTGATGGTGGTGATTATGGTTCTGTTTATTGCGCTGTTTCTCTGGCTGGTGGATTCAGGCCTGAGCTGGCTTGTGCAGAAGGTGATCTGATGGCAAAGCATTGGTATGTAGTTCAGGTCTATTCGGGCTTCGAAGATAAAGTAGAGAGTATGATCCGTGAGAATGCGGAGCGTGCCGGTCTGGCTGACAGCTTCGGTGAGATCATGGTGCCTCGTGAAGAGGTGGTTGAGCTTAAGGGTGGCCAGAAGGTCAGCAGTCAGCGCAAGTTCTTCCCGGGATATATCCTGGTTGAGATGGAGATGAACGACGAGACCTGGCATGTCGTCAAAGGCACGCGTCAGGTCAGTGGTTTCCTCGGTTCCGGCGGTAAGCCGCGCCCGATGCCGCAGCGTGAAGTGGATGCGCTGGTTCATCAGATTGAAGAGGGCATTGAGCATCCGAAGCCGAAGGTGCTGTTCGATATCGGCGATGCGGTTCGTGTGATGGATGGCCCGTTTGCATCGTTTAACGGTGTGGTTGAAGAGGTGATGGAAGATAAGGCGAAGCTGCGTGTAAGCGTATCGATCTTCGGTCGTCCGACACCGGTTGAGCTGGATTATATCCAGGTCGAGAAGTCTTGATTTGATACGCAATTGGCATCCGTGCCAATTGCTTTTGACGTTAACGGAAAATGCGATTTCCCGTTAACTCACTAAAGCCGCACATCCATGTGCGGAATTGGTGCCCCACCCAGGACGGGTGGCTTTAGCAAGCGGAGCAAAACCACGTTTTTGCGAAGCGGTTGAAGGCCGAAGGCAGGATGCTCTTAGGCCGTGCTAAACAAACGCCGCACATCCATGTGCGGGAAGGGCGGTTTAAGGAACCTCCCGGGTCCCTACAGGAAGTGGGGTGAGCGAATCAAATGAGCTCGTAAGCGAAGGCGGACATGTGCCGCCGGAGCGATTGGAAAGCCGAGGGCAGGATGCTCCGAGGCGTTCTGAATAAACTCCTTCTCTCAGGATGAGAGAAGTTACCACCAAAGGGTGGGAGCGAGTCGTACGCGACTCTCGAATACAGGTGAAAGACAGGATGTTGGCAACCCATGGAGATAAAAAATGGCAAAGAAAGTTGAAAAACTCGTCAAGCTGCAGGTTCCTGCAGGTGGCGCAAATCCGGCTCCGCCGGTAGGTCCGGCCCTTGGTCAGGCTGGCCTGAACATCATGGAGTTCTGTAAGGCGTTCAACGCGCGTACGCAAGAGATGGAAAAAGGTATGCCGCTTCCGGTGGTCATTACCGTTTATCAGGATAAGTCGTTCGATTTCGCGATCAAGACTCCGCCTGCATCTGTTCTGCTGAAGAAAGCAGCGAAGATCCAGAAGGGAAGCGCTACCCCGAATAAGAGTAAGGTCGGAACGGTCACCCGGGCCCAGTTGATCGAGATCGCTGAAGCGAAGATGGTCGACCTGAACTGCTACGACGCCGAAGCCGGTGCAAAAATTATCGAAGGTACAGCCCGCTCTATGGGTCTGAACGTCGAAGGTTAAGGGGGATATCATGGCAAAGCTTTCTAAACGTATTCGTGCTGCTCGTGAGTTTCTTCCGACTGAGGCAGTCAATGTCTCTGCAGCAGTAGACGCAGTTCTGGCCCAGCCAGCTGCAAAATTCGACGAGTCTGTCGATGTGGCGATCAAGCTGGGTGTGGACCCACGTCACGCCGACCAGATGGTTCGTAGCTCCGTAGCACTTCCAAACGGTACCGGTAAAACCGCTCGCGTGGCGGTATTCGCTAAAGGCCCGAAAGCCGAAGAGGCGACCAAGGCCGGTGCCGACTTCGTCGGCGCTGAAGATCTGGTCGAGAAGGTGAAGGGCGGCTTCATGGATTTCGACCGTGTGGTCGCCACTCCTGACATGATGGCACAGGTAGGTCAGTTGGGTCGTGTACTGGGTCCTCGTGGCCTGATGCCTAACCCTAAACTTGGTACTGTGACCATGGATGTGACCAAGGCTGTTTCAGCTATTAAGTCTGGTCAGATTGAAGTGCGTGTCGATAAGGCGGGTGTGATTCATGCACCTGTTGGCAAGCGCTCTTTCGATGCAGCTAAGCTGGTTGAGAATATCGACTATCTGGTTGCTGAACTGAATCGTTTGAAGCCTGCATCAGCGAAAGGCCGTTACATGCAGAGCGCGACAGTTTCATCCACTATGGGAGCTGGCGTGCGCGTGGACGTCACTACGCTGTGAGTTAGATACGGGCGAGGAGCGTCATGCCCTCGCCCTTTAACGAAGTTCGAATTTTGCGAAATCCGAACTTCTCACTAAAGCCGCACATCCATGTGCGGAATTGGTGCTCCGGCCATCCATGGCTGGGAGGGTGGTTCTAGTAGGCACCTTATCCCCACAGGAGGTGGGGCGAGCGAATAACATGAGCTCGTAAGTGAGGCGAAACCGCGTTTTTGCCGAACGATCAAAGGCGAGGGCAGGAGCCCGTAGCCGTGTGTTAAAGATTAGCTTGAGCCCGCGAAAGCGGTGGAAGGCTAAAATAACGATCCGTCCAAGACTGCTGGAGCCGAGCTTGAAAGAGCAAAGCTTAATCGGTCGAAAGACTATCCTGCATAGATGGAGTGTGAGCTCGCTTGCGCGGATCGAATAAAGCAAGGGGGTAGAAGTGAATCGAGAAGACAAACAACGTGTTGTTGACGATCTTCATGCTGCCTGGTCTGAGTCAACTGCGGGTGTGGTAACCCACTACCGCGGATTGACAGTTTCCCAGATGGGAGACCTTCGTCGTCGCCTGCATCAGGCCGATGTCTCTTTACAGGTTGTAAAGAACACATTGGCTCGTCGCGCAGCTGAAGGCACGGACTTTAAGGCTGCTGAAGAGCTGTTTACCGGACCTGTTGCAATCGCCTATGGCACAGACCCAGTGGGTATGGCCAAAGCGATTTCTGACTTCGCCAAAGAGAACGAGGCTCTGGAGATCCAGGGTGGCGTACTTGATGGTAAGTCGATTGATGTAGCAGGAATCAAAGCACTGGCGTCTCTGCCGTCGCGCGAAGTTCTGTTGGCCAAGATGTTGGGCAGCATGCAGTCGCCGGTCAGCGGATTCGTACGTACTTTGAACGAAATTCCGTCTTCATTCGTTCGAGTGCTGGCAGCAGTACGCGATCAGAAAGAAGCAGCGTAATCAACACAATATTCACGAAACCAATTATTCAATAAGCGAAAATAACAAGAGGAGCTAATACTTAAAAATGGCTAAAGCATTAACAAAAGACGAACTAATTACAGCAATCGAGAGCATGTCTGTTCTGGAACTTTCCGAACTGGTTTCTGCTCTGGAAGAGAAATTCGGCGTATCTGCTGCTGCACCTGTAGCAGTAGCTGCAGCTGGCGCACCTGCGGGTGGCGACGCTGGTGCTGCTGAAGCGAAGGACGCATTCGACGTTGTCCTGACTTCTGCAGGCGACAAGAAGATCCAGGTGATCAAAGCAGTACGCGAAATCACCGGTCTGGGCCTGAAGGAAGCCAAGGAGCTGGTAGAAGGCGCTCCTAAGGCAGTGAAGGAAGGCGCTCCAACTGCTGAAGCTGAAGAGCTGAAGGCTAAGCTGGAAGAAGCTGGCGCATCTGTAGAGCTGAAGTAATTCAGCCGTTGCGCACGTCACTATATTAAGTGAATGAAGGTCAACCCCCGGTAGTGAGAGCTGCCGGGGATTGGCCTTTCTGCGCTTAGGAAAGCCTTGCATAGGTGGTTTTCTTAAGCGAAGCCTCAGAAATGAGGCAGGAAGTTTGAATACTTCAAACAGGTAATTTAGACCGAGGTAATTATGGGCAAGCAAGCAGCTGTTAAACGTATCCGTAAGAATTTTGGGAGCATCGATTCCGTGATTGGAATGCCGAACATGCTTCGACTACAGGTTGACTCATATCAGGAATTTGTTGGTGTCGGTAACGGCTCGACCGAGATCAATGCCGGGCGTCTGGCATCGGTGTTCCAGAACGTCTTCCCTGTAAAAGATTATGGCGGTAACGCTGAACTGATGTTTGAAGGGCTGGACTACAATCCGCCTCGCTACGATCTCGATGAGTGTCGTCGTCGTGACCTGACCTATGCGCTGCCTGTGAAGGTAAAACTGCGTCTGAAGATCTACGATGCGGACAGTGAGAAGGGTTCCAAGCGCAAGGTCAAAGAGGTTCGCGATCAGTCGGTCTATATGGGTGAAATTCCGCTGATGACCGATTACGGTTCTTTCATCATCAATGGTACCGAGCGTGCGATCGTATCTCAGATGCACCGTTCACCGGGTGTCTTCTTCGATCACGATCGCGGCAAGACCCATGCTTCGGGCAAGTTCCTGTTCAAGGCGCGTGTGATCCCTTATCGCGGTTCATGGCTCGACTTCGAGTTCGATGCCAAGGATAAGGTTCATTTCCGTATCGATCTGCGCCGCAAGATGCCGGCCGGTATCCTGCTCAAGGCCCTCGGCCTCTCCACGCAGGAGATTCTGGATCGTTATTATGCGCGCCGCACCTACCGTGTCGGCAAGAAAGGCTTTCAGGTCAAATTCGATGCTGAGCAGTTCCTCGGTAGTCGTGCAGCCACCGATATCAAGGCGGGTGGCAAGAAGATCGTTGCCGAGGGCAAGAAGATCACCAAGATGGCGATCAAGAAACTGACCGAGGCCAAGGTTGAGTGGTTGGATGTTCCGACTGAAAACCTGATCGGTGAAGTGATTGCCGAGCCGGTTGTGATCGAGGGTGGCGAGATTCTGCTCGACCATAATCAGGAGTTGACCGAAGAGAATATCTCGGCGCTGCAGGGTGCCGGCATCAAGGAGTTTGACTGCCTGTTTATCGACAGTTTCCGTCGCGGCCCGTGGCTGGCCGATACACTGCGCATGGATATGGTGCAGTCCAAGGAGGAGGCACAGGTCGAGATCTACCGCATGATGCGTCCGGGCGAGCCGCCAACGGTTGAGACTGCCAAGGCTCTGTTCGAGTCCCTCTTCTTCGATGCATCGCGTTACGATCTTTCAAGTGTCGGTCGTATGAAGCTGAACAGCCGCCTGAACATCTCCAACGACGATGTACCGCTGGATCAGGGAACGCTGCGTATTGAAGATATTCTGCTTGCGCTCGATACCCTGTTGCAGTTGCGTGACGGTATCGGTGAAGTGGACGACATCGACCATCTTGGTAACCGTCGCCTGCGTTCGGTCGGCGAGCTGCTGGAAAACCAGATTCGTGTCGGCCTGATCCGTATGGAACGCGCCATCCGTGAGCGCCTCTCATCCGGTGACCTGACCGAGATGATGCCTTCAGACCTGGTCAACGCCAAACCGTTGATTGCCTCGGTGAAGGAGTTCTTCGGCTCTTCACAGCTCTCCCAGTTCATGGATCAGACCAATCCTCTATCGGAAATTACGCACAAACGTCGCCTCTCCGCACTCGGCCCCGGTGGCCTGTCGCGTGAACGTGCCGGCTTCGAGGTTCGAGATGTGCATCCGACCCACTACGGTCGCCTCTGCCCGATCGAAACGCCGGAAGGCCCGAACATCGGTCTGATTAACTCGCTCTCCTGCTTTGCCAAGGTCAATGAGTTCGGTTTTATCGAAACACCTTATCGTAAAGTGGTGGACGGTAAGCTGACCCGCGAGATCGTCTACCTCTCCGCTATCGATGAGGCGGGCCTCGTCATCGCGCAGGCCAACGCCAAGGTGGATGAAAAGGGAAGCTTTGTTGCCGATGTGATTCAGTGCCGCCAGGACGGCGAGTTCATCATGAACCCACCGACTGAAATCGATTACATGGACGTATCGCCTTCGCAGCTGGTCTCGATCTCTGCGGGCCTGATTCCATTCCTCGAGCATGATGATGCGAACCGCGCATTGATGGGCTCGAACATGCAGCGTCAGGCTGTGCCGCTGATCCGTTCCGAGAAGCCGCTTGTCGGTACCGGCATGGAAGCGGAAGTAGCACGCGATTCCGGTGTGGCTCTGGTAGCACGCCGTGGTGGTGAAGTCGAGAGTGTCGATGGTTCCCGTATCGTGATACGTGTGAACGACAAGGAGCAGACCGCCGGTGAGCCGGGTGTCGATATCTACCGTCTGTTTAAGTATCGCCGCTCCAACCAGAACACCTGCTTCAACCAGCGTCCGATCATCAAGGCCGGCGATCTGGTGAAGAAGGGTGATATTATCGCTGACGGTCCGTCGACCGATCTGGGTGAGCTGGCGCTCGGTCGTAACGCACTGGTGGCTCTGATGCCATGGCGTGGCTACAACTTCGAGGATGCGATCGTCATCTCCGAGAAGCTGGTCAAGGAGGACGTCTACACCTCGGTTCACATCGAGGAGTTCGAGTGTGTCGCGCGCCAGACCAAGCTGGGCGATGAAGAGATCACCCGCGATATCCCGAATGTCGGTGAAGAGGCGTTGCGTCATCTCGATGATGCCGGTATCGCGTATGTCGGTGCGGAAGTAAAAGCCGGCGATATTCTCTGCGGTAAGATCACACCGAAGGGCGAAACCCAGCTCTCTCCGGAAGAGAAGCTGCTGCGTGCCATCTTCGGTGAGAAGGCATCCGATGTTCGTGATACCTCCCTGCGTATCAAGCCGGGCGATGAGGGTGTGGTGGTCGACGTTCAGGTCTTTACCCGTCGTGGCGACGAGAAGGATGATCGTGCCAAGTCGATCGAAGAGATGGAAGTCGAACAGTTGTATGCGGACAAGGAAGATGAGCGCCGTATTCTGGAAGCCAACGTGGTTGCACGTCTGACCAGCCTGATGGTGGATCAGAAGGCTGCGACCGTGAAGGGGTTGAAGAAGGGTGCAAAGGTCACTGCCGAGCATCTTGAATCGCTCTCTCTGCGCGACCTTTCAGCCGCTTCGGTTGCGGATGCGGCAATTAATGAGAAAGTGGCTGAGATTCTTGAGAGCATGGATAAAGAGCGCGCCAAGCTTGAGTCCCGTTTCGAGGAGAAGGTGGGTAAGGTTCGTGAAGGTTCCGAGCTCAAGCCTGGTATGATCAAGATCGTGAAGGTCTTCGTGGCTGTGAAACGTAAACTGCAGCCGGGTGACAAGATGGCCGGTCGTCATGGTAACAAGGGTGTGATTTCGGTGATTGTACCGGAAGAGGACATGCCGTTTACCGAAGATGGTACACCGGTCGACATCTGCCTGAACCCGCTAGGCGTACCGTCACGTATGAATATCGGACAGATTTTCGAGATTCATATGGGGTGGGCAGCTAGCGAGCTGGGCCGTCGTCTGGATGAGATGAGCCGCGCTAAGAAGAGCGATAAAGAGATTACCGACTATCTGCTCGATATCTACGCTGAGGATGCAGCGGCTTGCAAGACCATCAAGTCTTTGAAGAAGGATGAGCTGGTTGAGCTGGTTGAAAACCTGAAGGGCGGTGTTCCGATCGGTACGCCGGTATTCGATGGTGCCAAGGAGGCGCATATCGAGCGGATGCTGGAGTTGGCCGGTGTCTCCAAGACAGGTCAGACCACACTGTTCGACGGTCGTACAGGTGAGGCGTTCGATCGCCCTGTTACTATCGGTATGATGTATATCCTCAAGCTTCATCATCTGGTGGATGAGAAGATCCATGCACGTTCGACCGGTCCTTACTCGCTCGTTACGCAGCAGCCTCTGGGTGGTAAAGCCCAGTTCGGTGGACAGCGTTTCGGTGAGATGGAGGTGTGGGCACTGGAAGCATACGGTGCAGCATACACGCTGCAGGAGATGCTGACGGTCAAGTCGGACGACGTTCAGGGTCGTACCAAGATGTACGAGTCGATTGTACGTGGTGATATGTCGTTCGAGGCGGGAATCCCCGAATCGTTCAATGTGATGACGAAGGAACTTAATGCACTGGGTATTGATCTGGAGATGGTCAAGAAACCAGCTGTAGGCGAAGGAGAATAAGGCATGCAAGAACTTCTAAAGATGTTCCAGAAGCCAAGCAGCATCGAAGACTTTGACGGTCTTCGGGTTGGTCTGGCGAGTCCTGAAAAAATCCGCTCATGGTCGTTCGGTGAGGTGAAAAAGCCTGAGACCATCAACTACCGTACTTTCAAGCCGGAGCGCGATGGCCTCTTCTGTGCCAAAATCTTCGGTCCGATCAAGGATTACGAGTGCCTGTGCGGTAAGTACAAGCGACTGAAGCATCGCGGCGTGGTCTGCGAGAAGTGCTCGGTTGAAGTGATTCAGTCCAAGGTGCGTCGTGAGCGTATGGGTCATATCGATCTGGCTGCTCCTGTTGCCCACATCTGGTTCATGAAGAGCCTGCCGTCCCGTATCGGCCTGCTGCTCGACAAGACACTCAAAGAGCTGGAGCGTGTACTCTATTTTGAGTCCTACATTGTGCTCGATCCCGGCCTGACCTCGCTTGATCAGTATCAGGTACTGACCGAAGAGGAGTACATCGAAGCGTTCGAGGAGTACGGCGAGGAGTTCCGTGCTGCTATGGGTGCGGAAGCACTGCGCGAGATGCTGGCCAATATCGACCTTGAAGAGGAGCGCCAGTCTCTGCGTGCCCAGATTCAGGCGACCAAGGCGGTCACCAAGCTGACCAAGCTGACCAAACGTCTGCAGACCATCGAAGCGATGATCGATTCAGGCAACCGCCCGGAGTGGATGATTCTGGAAGTGGTTCCGGTTCTTCCGCCAGAGATTCGTCCACTGGTACCACTGGATGGCGGCCGTTTTGCGACCTCCGATCTGAACGACCTCTACCGTCGTGTGATCAACCGTAACAACCGTCTGCGTCGTCTGCTGGAGCTGAACGCTCCTGAGATCATCACCCGCAACGAGAAGCGTATGCTACAGGAGTCTGTTGATGCGCTGTTCGATAATGAGCGTCGCTCCAAGCCGATCACCGGCAATAGCCGTCGTCCGCTGAAGTCACTCTCCGATGTGATCAAGGGTAAGCAGGGCCGTTTCCGTCAGAATCTGCTCGGTAAGCGTGTCGACTATTCCGGTCGTTCGGTGATCGTGGTCGGTCCGGAGCTGAAACTGCACCAGTGCGGTCTGCCGAAGAAGATGGCGCTCGAATTGTTCAAGCCGTTTATCTATCACAAACTCGAATTGAGAGGCCTGGCGACCACTATTAAGGCTGCCAAGAAGCTGGTTGAGCAGGGTATTCCCGAGGTGTGGGATATCCTTGCCGAGGTGATCCATGAGCATCCTGTGATGCTGAACCGTGCACCGACGCTTCATCGATTGGGTATTCAGGCGTTCGAGCCGATCCTGATCGAGGGCAAGGCGATTCAGCTGCATCCGCTCGTCTGTACTGCATTCAATGCCGACTTCGACGGTGACCAGATGGCCGTGCATGTGCCACTCTCCATTGAGGCGCAGACCGAAGCGCGTGCGTTGATGATGTCGACCAACAATATTCTTTCGCCTGCTACCGGCAAGCCGGTCATCGTACCGACACAGGATATGGTTCTCGGTATCTACTACCTGACTCGCGAGAAACCGTTCGAGCCGGGCGAAGGCATGGTCTTCTCCTCTCCGGAAGAGGCGATTCGTGCCTATGATGCCGGAGCGGTTCGTGTTCACACCCGCATTCAGTGCCGAATCCGTGGTCAGCGTGAGAAGACCACCGTCGGTCGAGCGATTCTCTCCACCGTTCTGCCGGAAGAGATGCCGTTCTCAAGCATCAACCGCGTACTGGGCAAGAAGGAGGTAGGCGGCCTGATCGAGCAGTGCTACCGCGTTGCCGGTAATAAGGCGACTGTTCTTCTGGCCGACCGGATCAAGGTTCTCGGTTACACTTATGCAACCCGTTCGGGCGCATCGTTCGGCCTGGGTGACGTGATTATCCCGGATAGCAAATACGATCTGGTGTCGAAAACCGAAAAAGAGGTTCTCGATGTGCAGGATCAGTATCGCGATGGTCTGATTACCGCTGGCGAGCGCTACAATAAGGTGATCGACTTATGGACACATACCACCGACAAGGTGGCACGTGCGATGATGGATAACCTCTCGACTGAAGAGGTAACCAGTGCAGATGGCAAGGAGAAGGAGAACACAGCGACCTTCAACTCGGTCTACATGATGGCCGACTCCGGCGCGCGTGGTTCGGCCCAGCAGATTCGTCAGCTGGCCGGTATGCGTGGTCTGATGGCCAAACCGGACGGTTCGATCATCGAGAATCCGATCACCTCCAACTTCCGTGAAGGCCTGTCGGTTCTGCAGTACTTTATCTCGACCCACGGTGCCCGTAAGGGTCTGGCCGATACGGCGCTGAAGACCGCGAACTCCGGTTACCTGACCCGTCGTCTGGTGGATGTGGCACAGGATGCCGTGATTCGCGAGCAGGATTGCGGAACTGAAGATGGTATCACCATCTCTCCACTTGTTGAGGGTGGTGAAGTGATCGAGCCGCTCTCCGAGCGTGTGCTTGGCCGGGTTCTTCTGGAAGCAGCCATTGAGCCGATCTCCGGTGAAGAGATTGCGCCTGCAGGTGCCATGATCAATGAAGAGCTGGTTGAGAAGATCGACGAAGCCGGTATCGAGCAGCTGAAGATTCGTTCGGTTCTGACCTGTGAGTCCGAAGAGGGCGTATGTGCCGCATGTTATGGCCGCGATCTGGGCCATGGTTCGCCTGTCTCCATTGGTGAGACAGTCGGTGTGATTGCCGCGCAGTCGATTGGTGAGCCGGGTACGCAGCTGACCATGCGTACCTTCCACGTGGGCGGTACCGCATCGCGTTCTGCCGAGCAGGCCAATGTTGAATCGAAGTTCAACGGTGTGGCGACACTGGAGCACGAGGTTGTGGTGACCGATAGTGAAGGTAACGACATTATCATTAACCGTCATACCGAAGTGATGGTCTCCGACAGTAAAGGCAAGGAGCTGGAACGTCATCGTATCCCATACGGTGCGCGCTTGCGTGTTAAGAGTGGTAAGAAGATCAAGACCGGCCAGATTCTGGCGGAGTGGGATCCGTACACCATGCCGCTGATTGCCGAAGTGGACGGTAAGGTTCGCTGTGTCGACCTCGAAGAGGGCAAGACCATGCGCGAGCAGACCGATGAGGTAACCGGCCTCTCCAATCGTGTGGTGATTCAGGTCTCTGAAACCCGTAAGGAGGCCCTGCGTCCGCAGATGCAACTGGTCGATCCGAAGGATCCGGAAGCCGATCCGATCATCATTCCGCGTACCAACGTGCCTGCACGCTACTTCCTCTCACCGGGTGCGATTCTTAACAAGGATGACGGCCAGGAGGTGAGGGCGGGTGATGTACTTGCACGTCTGCCGCGCGAAACTTCGAAGACCAAGGATATTACCGGTGGTCTGCCACGCGTGGTCGAGCTGTTCGAGGCGCGTAAGCCGAAGAACCTCGCGTTTATCGCGGCAGCCGACGGTGTGATCAGTTTCGGTAAGGATATTCGCGGCAAACGCCGTGTTTATGTCGAGCCGGATGACGGTTCCGATCCGGTCGAGTACCAGATTCCTAAGGGGTCGCACCTGACCGTTCAGGAGGGTGACCGTGTTCGTCGCGGTGAGCGCCTGATGGAGGGTTCGCCTGCGCCTCAGGACATCTTGAAAGTCCTGGGTGTGGAGGCACTGGCCAACTACCTGACCGACGAAGTGCAGGAGGTTTACCGACTGCAGGGTGTGAAGATCAACGATAAGCATATCGAGGTGATCGTCCGCCAGATGATGCGTAAGGTTCAGATTATCGAGCCTGGTAACTCAAGCTTCGTGGCTGGCGAACAGGTGACCCGTAAGGCTGCTCTGCAGCAGAACCGTCAACTGATTGCCGAGGGTAAGGCACCGGCTTCGTTCGAGCCGATCCTGCTCGGTATCACCAAGTCTTCGTTGAACACCGAATCGTTTATCTCGGCTGCATCGTTCCAGGAGACTACGCGTGTGATTACCGAAGCAGCGCTGGCTGGCCGTGTCGACTGGCTGAACGGACTGAAGGAGAATGTCATTCTCGGACGTCTGTTGCCTGCCGGTACCGGTCTTGCGACCCGTATGGCGCCGAAGCCGGAGGGCGAAGAGCCTGAGGTCGAGGAGTCGGTTGAGGGTGATGCCATTCTTGAAGCTGAAATCGCTCGTGAACTCTCCGAGGTTGTCGAAGAAGATGGCGTTGCCGATGATGGCGATGTCGGCTCGGAGGATGAAGCAGCATAAATTGTTGTCTGCATTGATGAGAATGAGAGAGAGGCCTCTTCGGAGGCCTCTTTTTTTATGCGAAGTGAAGGGAGTGAAAAGCTGATCCGGCTGTGCTACGCTGGTAGCTGAGAAAATTATGAAGGAGCGAATTATGTATCTATCCAGGATTATTGTTTTACTTATGTCGCTGGCCCTTGTTGCCGGTTGTCAGCAACAAGAGGAGAGGCGCGTTCAACAACCAGCCCCGGTTCAGTCAGCACCTCCGGCTACAATGTCTGAGCCGAATACGATGGAAATCGTTGAAGAGAAGGCTGTCGCGGTAAAGGAGGCCGAGGAACAGGCGAAAAAAGTTGCCGTGCCTTCGAAGCCGGAAACAGAAGCTGCTCCTGCAAGTCAGGTTGTTGAGAAAGTGGAAAAAGCTCTGCCGACGGTTTCTGTCGAGAAAGTGGTTATCAAACAACCGGTCGCAGCGGCTTCGGTCATGGTGGGCGATGCTGCCAAGGGAGCTAAGATTTCCCGTAAATGCAGTGCATGCCACACTTTTGATAAGGGAGGCAAGAATAAGACCGGGCCGAATTTGTTCGCTATTGTTGGTGCCAGGCAGGGTGCAGTGGCCGGTTTCAGATATGGCGATTACCTGAAGGCACAGAATGCCTCCGGTGCATCGTGGGATATGGCAAGCCTGAAGGCGTGGCTTGAAGACTCGAAAGCGGTAGCGAAGGCAGCAGGGAGTAGTACCAAGATGCCTCCGCAACGCATCAGTGGTTCAAAGGCGGATGATCTTATCGCCTACATGAAGACCCTGAAATAGAGCCTTAGATGCGTCTGTTGCATACCATGCTTCGGGTGGGTGACCTGGAACGCTCGCTTGCCTTCTATACCGACGTGCTCGGTATGCATCTGCTCAGGCGTAAGGATTATCCCGAGGGCCGTTTTACACTTGCTTTTGTCGGTTATGGCGAAGAGTCCGATACGGCTGTAATCGAACTGACCCACAACTGGGATAGCGATACCTACGATCCGGGAAACGGATTCGGCCATATTGCCCTGGGTGTTGAGAATATCTATGCCGTTTGCGATCAGATTCGTTCGCAGGGTGGTGAGATCAGCCGTGAACCGGGACCGATGAAGCACGGTACAACCGTCATCGCCTTTGTGCGTGATCCGGATGGCTATGTCATTGAGTTGATTGAGACGAACGTATGAGTAACGCTGCTGACCGGCAGGGTAGAGGAGATATGCTTCAGCGCTTCTTTCAGCTGGAGTATGCCAGCGGTTTGATGCTGGTTGTCATGGCACTGCTTGCCATGCTTATAGTCAACTCTCCTCTGAAGTGGCTTTACGACATGCTGCTCGATATCCCCGTTGAGCTGCGTGTCGGGGCGTTCTCCATTGCCAAGCCATTGCTGCTCTGGATTAACGATGGTCTGATGGCGGTTTTCTTCTTTGTTATCGGGCTGGAGTTGAAGCGAGAGGTGTTGGTCGGCGAACTCTCCGAGCCGTCGAAAGTGACCTTGCCGGTCGTTGCAGCAGTTGGCGGTATGGCGATGCCAGCGATTATCTATTCGATGATCAACTGGGGCGACCCTGTTGCGATGCAGGGGTGGGCGATTCCTTCGGCTACCGATATCGCATTTGCGTTAGGTGTTCTCTCACTTCTCGGCGATCGGGTGCCGAAGTCGCTGAAGCTGTTCCTGATGACGCTGGCTATTGCTGATGATTTTGGGGCCATCATCATTATCGCCCTGTTCTATACGCAGGATCTGACCGTCATTTCACTGGTAGTTGCTTCGGCCATGATTGTGCTACTGCTGATTCTCAATCTGCGCGGTTGCATGCGAATCGCGCCCTATATGATCGTCGGGTTTGTGCTCTGGGCTTCGGTATTGAAGTCCGGTGTGCATGCCACGCTGGCAGGCGTGACTCTTGCGATGTTTATCCCGTTAACTTCGCGGGAGACTGAAACGAGGTCCCCACTGGAGAGACTGGAGCTTGATCTTCACTCTGTCGTAGCCTTTTTTATTCTGCCGTTGTTCGCCTTTGCCAATAGCGGTGTGTCGCTACAGGGGGTGACGTTTTCTACGCTGCTTGATCCTGTTCCGCTCGGTATTGCCATGGGGCTGTTTCTTGGCAACCAGAGCGGCATCATGCTTATGAGCTGGTTAGCTGTGACCATAAGAATTGCCAAATTACCCGATGGAGTGAACTGGCGACAGATGTATGGTGTCTCTATTCTCTGTGGTATCGGTTTTACGATGAGCCTTTTCATCGGATCGCTGGCATTCGAACAGGGAGGTGCCGATTACGCGGTTCATGATCGGATCGGTGTTTTGTTCGGTTCCGTCATTTCGGCGCTTCTCGGCTATTTTATTCTCAGATTCGTATCGTCACCCGCACGGAAGTGTTGAATGAATCAACGCTTTCTTATGGACAGCGAAAGCTGTCGCCTGAGTGCAACCTTGACGATATCGGCCAGCATGAACCAGATGAAAGTATAACCCCAGATCAGCAGGGCGTATCTCCAGCCGACCGGGGTGACATAAATGCCGTAAACGGCCACCAGTGTGCCGACGATCTCGGTACCGAGGGTGGTGAAGAGCAGTAGTGGAGACGGCCACGGTCTTTGCCAGAACCAGCCGCGACTGCGGCAGATATAGAGTGTGCTGTGGCCTGCAATCACAAGTTTCAAAAACAGTAGTGACTGAATCATCGGTTCAGGCAGACCTTTCTCTTGCAGGATGAAAAAAAGCACGAACGAGGAGATGACGCCGACAACGCCCAGCACCGTAGCGGTGGTGAGTAGGTCGGGCATATTCCAGCGTACAGGTCTGTCGCTTGGGCACGTGTTATCGTAGGCGATGGCGAGAATCGGGATGTCGTTCAAGAGCGCCAGCAGGATGATCATCAGCGCGGTGATGGGATAGAAATCGAAGATCAGGATGCAGAGCGTCATGAACAGGATGATCCGGATCGTTTCGGTGATGCGGAAGGTGGCATAGCTCAGCATCCGCTCGAAAGTAATACGAGCCTGCAGCACCGCTTCGTGGATCACCCCGAGCCCTGGCGCGGTGAGAATGATGGCGGCGGCGGCCCGTGCGGCATCGGTTGCATTGGAAACCGCGAAACCGCAATCTGCTTTTTTCAGCGCCGGCGCGTCGTTCACGCCGTCGCCGGTCATGGCGACGATATGCCCCCCCTTCTGCAATGTATCGACGATGCGGTATTTATCTTCCGGTACCACCTCGGCGAAGATATCCACCTCCTCGATCATCGCCACGATGGCCGATTCGTGGGTATGGATGAATTCGTGCTCCAGTACCCGGGTATCGTAGAGCTCGTGCACGCTCTCCATCACTTCACCGGCGAATTGTCTGGCATCTTTCATCGAGACGCGCCCTTTCAGCCGGTGGAAGATGGCCGTGGTCAGTGCCTCGGCCAGAGCCAGCAGCTCGTTGGAGGCGGCGCCGGTGAGCTGGGCGGAGCGAATGGTGCGTTGTTCCAGCCCCAGAAGCCGGCCGATCTCTTTGGCGATGGCGAGGTTGTCGCCGGTGATCATCTTGGTCTGTACGCCGAAGTCGCGCATCTGGTCGATCACCGCCTTGGAGTCATCACGCGGTGGATCGTAGAGGGGAATTAATCCTATTAACTCCAGTGGTTTGCTATCGACAATGCGACCCACGGCCAGTGTGCGGTAGCCCTTCGAGGCGAGGAGGTCGACCGTGGTATCGATGCTGCGGGCCGCTTCGTCGTCGAGATCGGCCATAGCCAGCAGCACCTGCGGTGCGCCCTTGACGGCGGTGAAACGCTCTCTCTCCTTTTCGACCGTAGCCTCGGTGCGTTTGCGAATCGGGTCGAACGGTACGAAGTTGCCGGTTTCCCACGATTGCCAATCGAGATTCGGCAGGTGCTCGTCGATGTAGTGGAAGATCGGCAGTTCGATCGGGTCGTTGTTCTCCAGCCTCGAGGCGAGTGCTGCGTAAAGGAAAAGATCGCGCTCCGTATGTTCCTTGAACAGCACCGGCCCGGCGACCTGCATTTCGTTTCTGGTCAGCGTGCCGGTTTTGTCGGAGCAGAAGATATCGACACCGGCCAGCTCCTCAATGGCGGTCAGGTTGGAGACGATTGCCTGACGCCTGGCGAGGTTCATCGCACCCACCGCCATGGTAACGGAGAGAACGGCCGGCAGGGCGACCGGGATGGCGGCGATGGTCAGGATTAGTGCGAAGCGGGCGATCTCCAGCAACGGCTCGTGACGAAAGAGGCCGACCAGCACGATCAGCAGCACCAGCACGATGGTGATCAGGATCAGGAAACGTCCGATCTTGACAATCATCTGCTGGAAATGGCTGCGGGCGGTGAGCTGTGCCTCGGCCACCAGTGCCACGACGCTGGAGAAGTTGGTCTGCATGCCGGTGTTGACGACGACGGCGATCATTTCACCCTGTTTGACGATGGTGTTGGCATAGGCGATTTCGTCGCACTTCTTGCTGGCTGGCAGCGATTCGCCGGTGAGCGACGATTGGTCGATCAGCAGGTAGTCGCCGGAGATCAGCTGCACGTCGGCCGGCACGATGTCGCCGCTCTTGAGTTTGACGATATCGCCGGGCACCAGTTCGGAGACCTGCACATGCCCGAATGTGCCGTCACGGCGAACCATGGCATCGCGGGCCAGCTTCTCCCTCAGTGTTTTCAGGGCATTGAGTGCCCGGTGCTCCTGAAAGAAGTCGAGCCCGGCATTGATCAGCAGCATGATCAGGATGATGGCGAACTCTTCCCATTTGCCGACGATGGCCGAGAGCAGGGCGGCCGCCTCGATCATCCACGGGATCGGAGCCCAGAAACGACGGAGGATGCGGTGCAGTAGCGACTCCTCCTGCGTCTCGATCTCGTTGGGGCCGTAGCGCTGCAGGCGAGCAGTGGCTTCGGCGCTGCTCAGTCCCTCCGCTTCGTTGACAGCGAAGTCGTCCAGTGTCTGCTTGATCGACTGTTCGGCGTAGTCGTCGGATCGCATGCGGGATTCCATGGTGATCTACAGTATAGACGACTCCCCGGCGACCGATGGGTAGTTGTTCAGAGCATCCTTAGTAGTGCGGTGGCGGAACGTCCTCTTCGGGCCGGGCGATGCCGGAGGAGTGGCCCGCTTTCAAGTGCTCGCGAATGCGCCTGAGCTCTTTTTCCAGCGCGTCGATCTGTTTCTGCTGCGCGGTGACCACCTCGTTGAGCTCGTGCAGCAAGTGTTCCTGATAGGAGATCTTGGTCTCCAGTTCGATGATGCGGTTTTCCATGGGGTGAGGTTACAGCAGAAGTTATAATCAGCGAAATGATTCAGAACTTGAGCAGCCATAGTAGGACATTCATTCAATTATTGGTTATTAACGCTCAAGCTGTGGGGCGCGAGCCGCATTGCGGCGTAGCGTCCCACACGAGCGACTTGTTATATTTCTATTGAATTTCTGTTTCACAATTTTTCATAGGTCTCCGAAAGATAATACCGCTTAGCGTCCTATCCAACTCAATGACTTTTGATTCTTTACTACCAACGCTATAGATCGATGCTTCCACTTTAACTTTATGTCCATTTAAAAGTGGGTGCACATAAAAACCGCGGCTTTCGTCAAATGCTTTTATGTAAAAACAAGCGACTGCATCTTCCTTTTGTCTTTCAGGACTCCTGTTTGATATCCAATGCTTAAACTCATTAATACCAACCGTGTCAGAAAATTCATTTCCGCTTATTTCTACTGTAGGCACCGTAATGGCTTCTGCTTCTGATTTCTTTATTAGCTTGTGCGCAGGAACTCTAGTTTCGAGAGGCAAAGTTATATCGGCAAGAGAGAAAATTAAGTCGGTTACAAATACATCTCCATCCCCGCTATTAGCGATGGCCAGCTGTCCCCCTTTTTTAAACCCGGTTGAATTTACTTCAATCAATTCAATACTATCCCGATAATAAAGAGTTTTGCGCGCTTCAGGGAGAAAGCTAGCGGTGAGAGTAATAGCGCCAACGACCACGGATATTGCAGAGAAAGTAGTTACAAAGCGGTTTAAACTTCGTTTCCAAAGCGTTTGATGCGTGTGACATTTTGCGCAATAGCTATATCCCGCAACGATGGCATTGCCGCATTTTACGCACCCTGCATCTTCAGTCACCTTACCCTCCTTGAAATATAACGGCCGAGTTGAGCGTTTCCGCATGCGGTTCTCCGCGCTTGCACGGAGTATTCGCGTGTGGAATGTGCTCGAACGATTTGTTCGAGCGCGAAGCACAACTCGGCCGTTCGGCCGTGCGCAGCACGGGCGAACGTTGCGCTAAGCTGCACTTTGGAGCGGCGTTTTTTTGCATTAAAATGAGCGAAGCGAATGCAAAAAAACGCCGCGTAAAAGTGTCAGTCTTAAGCGCTTTGTTAGGCCTTTTTCTGTACCTTAGTAACTTCTTGCTCTATATCTTTGCAAGTTAAACTTAAGCTCTTTTCCATTTCCCCAAATACTTTGAAAAGGTCAGAAAAGTCGTCTGCATTCATTCCTCGATGGTCTCGGAGAGCGACTTCAACCTTATAACGAAACTGCCGAACAATGCCATTGAGTATCATTGAGTGAGATACCAAACTACTAGGAAGACTATAAAGAGGAATACTCTCTAGTGTTTTTTCAAGGTAAACTAATTGCCCTATGTCTAAATATTTAGTTCCATCCGCATAATTGTGTATTTCTTCCCTTGAGCTAAGTTGCTGCATAAAGTGACATACCGTTTTATACGAATTAGTGGTTAAAACGGCAAGTGTCTTAGCTGTTTCCAATCGGCTATACCTTTGCTCTTCTTCATGTAGCTTAAGCGCGCTTTGATGCTGTTTATTGGATTGCCAAATGGCAATACCAGCCGCAGAGATTATAGCTACTATAGAGCCAATGGCTTGTACCCATGCAGCCCATTCACCTGACGTCAAATTACTCATAAAACAAATTGTACTCGTATTTATTTTCAGGGCCTAACGGTCGAGTTGAGCGTTTCCGCATGCGGTTCTCCGCGCTTGCACGGAGTATTCGCGTGTGGAATGTGCTCGAACGATTTGTTCGAGCGTGCGAGTCAGCGCACGATCGGACAAATTGGACGAGTGCGAAGCACAACTCGGCCGTTCGGCCGTGCGCAGCACGGGCGAACTTATTAATATACGCACGTATCTTTTT
>JBNLEB010000017.1:0-27099 GCA_050304695.1 Mariprofundaceae bacterium | reverse complement strand
CGCTCAATATGCCCTGAATGGTACGCTTGACAGCATGTCGCTGGCATCTGTCCGGGGTACATTGATCGATGCTGATTTCGGGAAAAACAGACAGGGTGTGCAGGTCATGCAGCGTATTGGGTAGTTAATGCTGGAGCGTTTAAAGGGAAAGCTGCAAACCGATGAGTACGACTTTGACCCCGATATTCTGAGGCTACAACAGGAGCATCCGTCACCGCTGCCGCGGGCGATGCTCTGGAGCCTGCTGGCGCTGCTCGGATGCCTGTTGCTTTGGGCACTCTTTGGTCGGCTTGATATCATCGCCGAAGCGCATGGAAAACTTGTGCCTAAGAGCGCGTTGAAGATTGTTCAGGCTGCGGATGCCGGTATCGTCAAAGAGCTTTTGGTTGATGAGGGTGATCAGGTAGAGGCCGGACAGATTGTTGCGCGCATGGATCCTGTCTATTCGGAGGCTGACGGTCGCACTATCGAGGGTGAGTTACATCTTAAAGGGCTCCAGTTGAGACGTATCGATGCAGAACTGAGTGGTGAGGAGATGTTGAAAACATCGACCGATCCGGAGGATATTTTTACTCAGGTTCAGGATCAGTATCGGGCGCATCGCCAGGCTTATCTGGATGCGCTTTCAGCAGCTCAGGCAACGCGCAAAAAAACAGAACAGGATCTGGAAAGTGCACTGGCGGTTCGGCGTAAACTGGAGCAGACCTTGCCGAGTTATCGTCAACAGAGTGAGGCATTTGCCAAACTGGTTGAGAAGGGATATGTCTCGAAGATCATGGCTGATGAGAAGCGACGTGAGCTGATTGAAAGAGAGCAGGACCTTCAGGCACAGAAGCACAGTGTCAAAAGTCTGCGTGCTGCCATTATCCAGTCCGAGAAACAGATTGCCCAGATCACCTCCAATTACCGTGATGAACTCCAGGCTGAAAGGATCGCTACGGAGAGTGAATTCAGGCGTCTGCAGCAAGAGACGGAGAAACAGCTCCACCGTCATGGTCTGCTTGAGGTAAAAGCTCCTCAGGAGGGGGTTGTCAAAGAGATTTCGACTCATACCCCGGGTACAGTAGTCTCTTCCGGAGCCGTTCTGATGACGCTGGTGCCAAAGGATGATCCTCTGGAGGCAGAGGTATGGGTTAGTCATATTGATGCAGGGTTTGTACGGGTTGGTCAGCCTGCCCGGGTAAAGGTTAGCGCCTATTCGTTCCAGAAATACGGCATGCTTGAGGGTGAGATCAACCTGATCAGTCCCGACGCTGTCGACCAGGAGGAAGCCATGAAATCCGGAGTGCAGGGCTATCGGGCGCTGATCTCTCTCAACAGCAACGAGCTTGAGAGTTATACCGGCAAGCGTTATCCACTGACACCCGGTATGCAGGTTTCTGCCGAGATTCATCTGGGAAGCCGGAGCGTGATCGAATACCTGCTTTCTCCGGTTCAGAAGGCAGTCTTCGAAGCAGGTCGAGAGCGATGAGTGGTCCGGTAATCAAAGATTCGGAGGGGAGGAAGCAGTCACTTCCGATCGCCCCTGAAATGCTACTCTGGGCACTTCAGTGCGCTTGTCAGGTTCAGCGTGTTCCTTTTTCCGGCGAAATTGCACTGAAGCAGTTTCCACCACCCTATTCGGTCGCTTCATTACAGGAAATTCTTCGTTCACTGGAGATGAGGAGTAAGTGGAAGCGGGTTCGCGACCTGGAGAAACTGAAGCTTAGAAGTCCCGCTTTTGCACTGCTTAAGCCAGAATCCATTGAGGGTGGCGAGGGCGATGATGAAACGGCTGCCACGACAGCCACGCTTGTGCTTCTGGTGAAGATCGAAGAGGGGCAGGTGGTCTACTTCGAACAGGGTGAGCAGCAGCCGAAAGTGCTGTCTCTACCGGAATTTGCAGAGAGTTTTAATGGTTATCTGCTACGCTTTTCGCCGCCGAAAGGAAAGCCGGTTGAGGATGAGGAGAAAGCATTTGGTTTTAGCTGGTTTGTTCCTGAGCTGCTGAAGCACAAAAAGATTTGGCGGGATGTTTTACTCGCTTCGCTAGCGATTCAGTTGATTGCATTGGCAACACCGCTCTTTACGCAGGTGATTATCGATAAGGTTATCGTCCATCATACGCAGAGTACCCTGATCGTAATCGGGATAGGCATGGTGATGTTCATGATTTTCAATGCGATCATGAGCTGGGTGCGACAGTATCTGGTTAATCATACCGGTAATCGCATCGATTCGGTGCTCGGTTCGCATGTCTTTGCTCATCTCTTCCGTCTGCCGGTTCGTTATTTCGAACATCGCTCCACAGGTACGCTGGTGGCAAGGTTGCAGGGAATCGAGAGTATTCGCGAATTTCTCAGCGGTGCGGCGGTAACTCTTATCCTTGATGTGCCTTTCCTGTTTATCTTTCTTGCTGTGATGTTCTACTACAGCTGGATGCTGACGCTGGTGGCTGTGGCTATCCTGGCTATGATCGCTATTCTCAGCTTGGCGATCACCCCTCTGCTGCGTAAGCGGCTGAATCAGCAATTCCTGCTTGGTGCACGTAATCAGGCCTATGCTACTGAGTATGTCTCCGGTATGGAGACGGTAAAATCACTACAGATGGAACCGCAGGTGACGTCTCGCTATGGTGACTATCTTGCCACTTACCTGGAGGCCGGGTTCAATGCCCGTCAGCTATCCAATAGCTACAACGTCGCTGCGAATACGCTGGAACAGCTGTTGACGTTAATTATTCTCTGTCTTGGCGCATGGCTGGTGATGACAACGGATGATTTCACCATCGGTATGCTGGTTGCTTTCCAGATGTTTGCCGGACGTCTGTCGCAGCCTGTACTGCGTATGGTCGGCCTCTGGCAGCAGTTTCAGCAGGCAGATATCGCTGTGAAACGATTGGGCGATGTTATGGATGCGCCGCAGGAGCCCTATTCGTTATTGCCGTCGCGTGAAGGTGGCGGTAAAGGGAAAATTGACTTTTCCGGTGTCAGTTTCCGTTATTCCGATCAACTCCCCTATCTTTACCGGGATTTCAACATGAAGATCGAACCGGGTCAGTGCGTGGCGATCATGGGGGCCTCCGGCACTGGTAAGAGTACACTGACCAAGCTTTTGCAGGGTTTTTATATACCGACGGACGGGCAGATTAAGGTGGATGAGAGGGATATTCGTAATTTCTCTGCCAACGAACTTCGTCAGTATTTTGGCGTGGTGCCGCAGGAGACGGTACTCTTCTCCGGTACAATCTATGAGAATCTGATTCTCGCGAATCCGCATGCCAATTTTGCTCAGGTGGTACAGGCGAGTAAACAGGCGGAGGTTCACGATGTGATTGAAGCACTGCCGGAAGGTTATCAGACCGAGATCGGTGAGCGAGGCGCTGGCCTTTCCGGTGGACAGAAACAGCGATTGGCAATTGCCAGGGCACTTCTTAAGCATCCAAAGATTCTGATTTTCGATGAGGCAACCAGTAGCCTGGATGCAGGAACAGCAGAGGTGTTTGCCGCTACAGTGAATCAGCTGAAAGGAAAGGTTACGATGCTATTTATTACCCATCAGATGCCCGATACTCTGAAAGCCGATGCCATAATACGTATCGATCAGGGTGTATCCGGGGAGACGACATACGCTGATGAAGATGAGACGACAACTTAGATCAAGGAAGCCTTTTTTCTTCGGTTGAGTTGAGCATTGGGTGATTAAACCTTCCTGAACCACATCTCGTATATCGATACGACCCACATGAATGCAAATGCAATGGCCATACCTGTGCCGCCAAAGATCACCAGCCAGGCGTAGGCTGGATCGAACTTGGTTAGCCACCAGGAGGTGATGTCGAGCACCTGTGAAGCGTAAGGCATGGCAATGGCAGATGCCTTCAGCCATGTCGGTACGGAGGTGGCGAAGGAGAAAATCAGTCCGACAAACATAAAGATGAACGCAATACCGAAGATGTGGATATGGGAGACGCGCGTGAGTGAGGCGAAAGAGGCACCATTATCGGTCTCGGCGATCTCCATTACGCGTTCATAACTGTCGAATACCGGCAAGCCCATTTCGCTGTTATGGCAGGCTGCACAGGTGTTATCGAAAATCGGCTTAACTTTGGCATTGAATGTCTCCTCGTCGCCACCTTCACGAATCCACTTGATGATCTGGAAGCGATCCTCATCGGAGGCATTGTCTTTCATGGAACCATTGAGTTTGTTCTCCAGAAGGGATCCGTTTCGATTGCCGTAGTAGCTGTAGACGATGTCGTCGACCGATAGCCCGATTTTTCCATCGGCCATGCCGTGCGTGAAGAGTATCTGGGTGAATGCCATCATGTAGCCGATGCCGACAACGATCATGTAGCTTGTAAAAAGTACTTTCAGGGATGTGTTAATATTGCTAAACCGCCAGTTGGGCATATCGCCTCCGGATTTGTTGAAGTTTTATACGTTATGATAAGTCGGGGTGTAAAATACATAGTATTATTATATTAGCAATAAATAAAGTATAGATAAGGGAAGAAATATCCACTCGGGCTGAAAGCTCGTACGAACAATATTTGCTGATATGCTATCCTTTGCGAGAATACAAATGGGGGAAAGGAATAGATGACGAGATATATCTTATTTCTGTTGACAGCGTGTTTTGTCGCACCTGTATGGGCAGCTGAAATCGAGGGTGTTGCTGTTCCAGAATCGATGCTGGTGGCGGGCAAGAGTCTGCAACTCAATGGTGCAGGTGTGCGTACTAAATTTTTCTTCGATATCTACGTGGGTGCTCTCTACCTCTCCTCTAAAGCATCTACTACGAGAGAGGTGCTTGCTGCACCTGATCCGAAGCGGATGACGATGACTTTTCTCTACGACGAGGTGGAGCGGGATAAGCTGGTAGAAGGTTGGGTTGCAGGTTTTGAGAAGAACCAGTCGAAAGAGATGATGGCGAAACTGAGAGGGCGTCTGGCGAAGTTTAATGCTATGTTCGGCGATGGGCACAGGGGAGAGCAGTTTGTCTTCGATTTTCTCGAAGATGGCAGTACGACAGTGACTTTAAAAGGTGAGAAAGCCGGAGTGATTGAAGGCGTGGATTTTCAGCATGCACTGCTTGAAGTCTGGCTGGGTGACTACCCGGCTGATAATGGGCTTAAAAAAGCCATGCTGGCTGGAGATTAGGGGTTCAGGATGATTGAACAGTGGAGTATAGGATGGGGTGCGGGAGTCATTGGAGTCGTTTTACTGTCTTTGAGCGCTATGGTATTTCTCCTTTACAGATATAGGCAGAATGATGAGGGCCGGATGATTCAGGCGATCAAAAACTATGCGATCGAGAGTGTGAAGAATGCGGTTATCCCTGACGGAATCGATGGCTATGTGTTCGCCGACTGGCTACTGCTTATGAATGGGCATATCGTGGTATTGAATTTTGAACCACGGAGGGGATATATATTTGGGGCAGCAAATATCGACGAGTGGACCTGTGTAGAGAACAACCGAACTGAGAAATTTATCAATCCGTTAAAGAGAACGGCACTGTTTGCACAACAGAGCTGTCATATTGCCGGATTTGAAAATATCCGGGGTCATGTTCTGTTCGCAAGCGCTTGCGAGTTCCCCAAGGGTATGCCGGATGGGGTGCTGCAGATGACCCGGTTCGAGAGGACGCTCGAATCGCTCTCCGCTGAAGATGATGATCATGAGAGTCTCTATCTGGCCTGGTCGAAGCTGAAGCGTGTGAGCAAGGAGTCGACAGACCAGATCAATGCGCTTCTGTAGCGATATGGTGGAGGGTCATCAGTGCTGTCAAACAGCATCAAATCGGATACAATTTAATCCAGTATAGTCTTGCTTGGCACCAGATTGACTTGCCCCGTTGCTTTGGACAGTGTGCCGGCTTTACAATATAAAAGCACCTGAACCTGTGGATGGGCGGTTAAATGGGGTGTTTGGATCTTCTCTGTAGTATATAGGAAGAGTTATCATGTCAGAATCAATGAAAGCACACCGTAGCATCATGGAAGCGCCTCCACTGGCCACTACAACGGATGGCCTGATCAACGGCATTCAGCGACATTATGTGCGCACCCTGGGTGTACATCACGCCGGTTTTTCCAATAACTACAAATATCAGGCATTGGCTTATACCATTCGCGATCATCTGATGGAGAGCTGGCAGGCCACCAAAGAGGCGAACCATCACAAGGGTGGCAAACGTGCTTACTATCTGTCGCTTGAGTTTCTGATGGGGCGTGCGCTGGGAAATGCTATTCTTAACCTCGGACTGGATGAGCAGACGACCGAAGCGCTCAATGAACTGGGGCTCGATTTTGAAGAGATGATCGAGCAGGAGCATGATGCAGGTCTCGGCAATGGCGGTCTTGGCCGACTGGCAGCCTGCTTTGTCGATAGCTGTGCGACACTGAAACTTCCGGTCACCGGCTACGGCATTCGCTATGAGTACGGTATGTTCCGCCAGAAGATCGTTGACGGTTGTCAGTGTGAAGAGCCGGATCACTGGTTACGCGACGGCAATGTATGGGAGCTGGAACGACCCGAATATACCTGCCGGATCAGGTTCGGTGGCCGAACCGAAAAGTATCATGATGAGAACGGTATCCTGCACAGTCGCTGGATCGATACCCAGGATGTGCTGGCTGTCCCTTATGACACACCGATTCCCGGCTATCGAAACAGGAGTGTCAATACACTACGCCTCTGGAAGTCGGCGGCGACGGATGAGTTCGACCTGAATGAGTTCAATGCGGGAAGTTATCCCGAATCGGTCGCAGCCAAAAACGATGCCGAGCATATCTCCATGGTACTTTACCCCAATGATGCCAGTGAGAACGGCAAAGAGCTGCGCCTGCGTCAGCAGTATTTCCTTGCCTCTGCCAGTATTCAGGATGTGCTGCGCCAGTGGATTGAGCAGCATGGAGCCGATTTTACGCATTTCGCAGAGAAGAACGTATTTCAGCTCAACGATACCCACCCGACAGTCTCGGTAGCCGAGTTGATGCGCCTGCTGATGGATGATCATCACCTCAGCTGGAATGAAGCGTGGGCAATCACCAGTAAAACCATGGCATATACCAATCATACACTGCTTCCGGAGGCGCTTGAGCGTTGGCCGGTATATCTTTTCGGCAGACTTTTGCCGCGTTTGCTGGAGATTATCTACGAGATTAATGCCCACTTCCTCTCCGAAGTGGCCAAGCATTGGCCGGGAGATACTGCGCGTC
Organism: Mariprofundaceae bacterium; assembly: GCA_050304695.1. Classification (GTDB taxonomy): domain Bacteria; phylum Pseudomonadota; class Zetaproteobacteria; order Mariprofundales; family Mariprofundaceae; genus WSZY01. The sequence goes on along the minus strand of JBNLEB010000017.1, from coordinate 19,895 downwards.
AGGCGCGTATGTCGATCATCGAAGAGGGCGATGTGCAGCAGGTTCGTATGGCCTATCTGGCGATCATCGGCAGTTTTTCGGTGAACGGTGTGGCACAGCTCCACTCCGATCTGCTCATCGAAGGGCTTTTCGCAGATTTCTATGCTATGTGGCCGGAGAAGTTTAACAACAAAACCAATGGTGTGACTCAGCGGCGCTGGATGGCCTGGTGTAACAAGCCGATGTCCGGGCTTATCTCCGGTGCTATTGGTGATGGCTGGATTACCCGGTTGGATGAGCTGCGCCAGCTGGCACCTTATGCTGATGATGCGCTATTCCGCCAGAAGTGGGCAGCCTGCAAACGGCAGAACAAGGAGCGGCTGGCGAAGGTGGTCGAAGCGGAGTGCGGTGTTACGTTCAGCCCCGATGCCATGTTCGATATTCAGGTGAAGCGTATCCATGAATATAAACGTCAACTGCTGAATGTGTTGCACGTGATCCACCTGTATGATCGGATCAAACGCGGCGATACGGCAAACTGGACCAATCGCTGTGTGTTGATTGGCGGTAAGGCCGCACCCGGCTATTACATGGCCAAGCAGATCATCAAGCTGGTGAATAATGTTGCTGACGTGGTCAATAGCGATCCGGATGTCGGCGACAAACTGAAAGTGGTCTTCTTCCCCAACTATCGGGTTTCCGCCATGGAGATCATCGCACCTGCAGCCGATCTCTCCGAGCAGATTTCAACCGCGGGTAAGGAGGCATCCGGCACCGGCAATATGAAGTTCATGATGAATGGCGCGTTGACGATTGGCACGTTGGACGGCGCTAATATCGAGATTCGTGAAGAGGTGGGTGATGAGAACTTCTTCCTCTTCGGGCTGACTGCTGAAGAGGTGGAGCAGACACGTGCTGTATACGATCCGAACGCCATTATTGCAGGAGATGGAGATCTCAAACGGGTGATGGAGCTGATCGAGTGCGGTCACTTCAGCCAGTTTGAGCAGGGTCTCTTCTCTCCCATTACCCAGAGTGTCCGGAGTAGCCACGATCCATGGCTGACGGCGGCTGATTTCAGATCCTATGTTGATGCCCAGAAGCGTGCAGCCGATGCCTACCTGGATCAGGAGGGGTGGCAGCGTATGAGTATCTTCAACACGGCTTATAGTGGGAAGTTTTCCACCGATCGTACCATGGAGGAGTACAATCGCGATATCTGGAAACTGGAACCCGCCGAGCTCTAACGATCAACAGTGTTAAAATTAAAAGGACGTGCCATTTTATTCCTGAATGGTGCGTCCCTCTTTTTTGGTGAGAATAGACATGGTGACAACGGGATTCCGGATTGTTAACTTCAATGGAAAGCGCAGGCAATTGGTCTCATTATAATGGTATTTTGAAGATACAGGAGGTTATAGCGTGTTGCGGGAAGTGAAGATTCTGCTGTTTTTAGTACTGATTTTTTCTGCAAATTCAGTTTGTGCGGAACGTGTCAAATGTGTCGTAGGGAACTGTCAGAACGGGTGGAGTGTTTTTGAAGACTCTGATGGCAATCGGTTCAAAGGTAATTTTGCAAATGGAAAAATGTCCGGTAAAGGCGAAGTTGTCTGGGCAAATGGCGACCTCTTTGAGGGGGAGTTCGCCAACAATATTATGAACGGTAAAGGTGTTTTTACCTGGGCCAATGGCGATCGGTACGAAGGCAGTTTCGTCGACGGTAAGAGAACAGGAACAGGTACGTTCGTCTGGGCCAATGGCGATCGGTACGAAGGCAGTTTCGTCGACGGTAAGAGAACAGGAGCAGGTACGTTCGTCTGGGCCAGCGGCGATCGATATGAAGGCGACTTTGTCGATGACAAAAGAACGGGGACGGGAGTGCTTACCTGGAAGAATGGTGACCGGTACGAAGGCGATTTTGTCGATGATAAGAGAACGGGAAAAGGGGTGTTTAGCTGGACTAACGGCGATCGGTACGAGGGCGAGTTTCTGAATGGCATGCGCCATGGTGAGGGTGAACTCTTATGGGCCAATGGCGATCGCTATGTCGGTGATTTCGTTGAAGATAAACGGACCGGTAAAGCAGTGTTTACCTGGGCTAACGGTGACCGGTACGAAGGCAATTTTGTCGACGGCCTGTTTCTTAAGAGTGGCAAATATATTTTTAAAGAGAGAGATACGAATACTCAGAAAAGCGATTCCTCCGATGTGGTGCAGGAGGAGTGACATGCTCTCTTTTCAGCTGTTGCCAGGGAAGAGTCCTGGTTGACTGCTGCCTTATCGGACTGCTTTGCCGGTGAGTGTTGCAGCCCCGAGCAGACCGGCGTTATCGTTCAGAGTGGATTTGAGTACGCTGACCTTTCCCTTTAGGGGAGGAATCAGATTATCGTTCATGGAGCGAATGGTGGAGGGGTGAAGGAGAGGCCATGCGCCGGTCAGACCGCCGCTGATGGTCACGGTATGAATATCGAGAAGTTTTACGGCTTCGGCAATGGCCATGCCAAGGTAGATGCCGGCACCTTCAAAAATCTCTTTCGCATCGGTTTCACCGGTCAAAGCCCGGTCATAAATCTCACAGGCTTCCATCTCCATGCCAGTGAGATGAGCGTAGTGTTGTTTAATGGCATTGGCAGAGGCGTAGGCTTCAACGCACCCGCGACCACTGCAGCCGCAACGATGCGCGTTACTGCCGCGATTAACAATGAGATGCCCGAACTCCATCGCCATACCCTCTTCACCTGTATAGGGGGCGTTGTTCAGAATCAATCCGCCACCGATACCGGTGCCCAGCGTGATATGAAGCAGGTTGTTCGAGTTTCTGCCTGCGCCGAAACGGTGTTCTCCAATAGCAGCGCAAAGTGCATCGTTCTGCATAAAGACAGGGAGCCTTAGTGCGGTGGAAAGCTGTTTTGCCAGGTTGGTTTGTCGAAGGTTCGGCAGGTTCGGCGATGCGATCAGTAGCCCTGAATGGCCCTGAAAGAAACCGGGGAATCCGATGCCAACAGAGGATATTTCAGGTTCTCGTTCGATCATTTCAGCAAAAAAAACCGTCAGTTTGTTAACCAGCGCTGTTTCTGAAATGTCGTGCTCTCCCAGTGGAATGCGGGAGTGCAGCGATTGCACGATTTTGCCGCCTTCAGCAATCACCGCTGCGCGAATATTTGTGCCGCCAATATCGGCTGCCAGTACAAGGTTCATCAGTCGACCAGCTCTTCATACAGAGACGCATAGATTTCGGCGGAGGCTCTCCACGATGAGTCGCGTTTCAGAGCGTTCGAACGAATGCGCGGCCAGATGCGCGGATTGGAAAAAGTGGAGACAGCTGTTTCAACTGCGGTATCGAAAGCGGACGTGGTGGCCTTGGCAAAGTGGAAACCAGTGGCCTTGCTTCTGGAGATCGCATAGTCGGTGACCGTGTCGCGTAATCCGCCCGTTGCACGGACAACCGGTACTGTTCCATAACGCATCGCCATCAGCTGGCCAAGCCCACACGGCTCGAAACGTGAAGGCATAAGGAAAATATCTCCCCCTGCATAGATCTGTCTGGCAAGGCTCTCATTAAAGCCCTTGTAGAAATAAATATGCTGTGGATGTTTGCGGGCCAGTATTTCCAGTGTGTGTTCATTACCGGAATCGCCTGAGCCGAGAACTGCCAGTTGATAACCGCGTTTCACCCACTTTTCAGCATTGGCGATCAACAGGTCGATTCCTTTCTGGTCGGCCAGGCGGGATACCATGGTGAGCAGAGGTGTTTTGTCGTTAACCGTAAACCCACACTGCGTCTGTAGTGCCTGTTTGCAACGCTTTTTTCCGGCGGGTTTGTCGGGCCCGAAACTGGCTTCGATAACCCGGTCCGTTGAAGGATTCCACTCATCGATATTCAGTCCGTTTACGATACCGGAGAGTTTGCTGGCGTGTTGTCCGAGGAAACCCTCCAGTTCACATCCGTACTCCGGTGTAAGGATCTCTTCAGCATAGGAGGGGCTAACGGTGGTAATGGCATCGGCAGATTCAATGGCTGCCTTCATGCAATTAACCTGGCCATGGAATTCGTAACCGTCGGGATTAAAGTGATGTGACGGAATACCAAGCCGGTGAATCCAGCTGGCCGAAAAAATGCCCTGATAGGCCAGATTGTGAATGGTATAAACTGTTTTGGCCCGGGCTATCCTGGCATGGTGCTGGTACTGGGTTTTTAGTAGCAGGGGGATCATGCCTGTCTGCCAGTCGTGACAGTGAATGATATCAACCCTGCGCGGCAGAGAGGCGGCTGCTTCGAGTGCCACGCGATCGAACAGCATAAAACGGAGCAGGTTGTCCTCATATGCGCCGCCCGGTGGCCCATAGAGGCCATGGCGTGCATAGAGATCGTCCTGTTCGACCAGAATATAGTCGATGCCGTCAACCTTTGTCTCATGAAGTGGACAAAGACGCTGAATGCCATCAGCCCATATCTCAACCACCTGGCCGGTCGGTCGGGTCTTAATGCCTGCATCAGCCAGATGATGGCGATAGAGAGGAAGAATGACGGTGACCCGATGCCTTAAAGTTTTAAGGAGATGTGGAAGTGAGCCCACAACATCCGCAAGTCCGCCTGTTTTGGCCAGAGGAGCAGCTTCCGATGCAATAAAAACAATATTGAGCCGAGCCATCTGCTCCCTCCTTGTGAATCGCACGAATACTACCAATGAACAAATATTTGTCAGTCTTAACCTGTTTGCATTAGTCTAGGCATATGTCAAAAATCGTCGTCAGAGACAAAAACGGAGAGCACGACCATTTTATTGAGGGAACGGTGACTCTGGGGCGTCATCCCCGTTCGGCGATTTGCCTGCATGATCCACTGGTTTCAAAAAAACACGCCATTATTCACAAGATCGGTGGCCAGTATCTTTATGAAGACCTGGGCAGCTCCAACGGTTCGTTTCTCGACGGTGTTCGTATCTATAAACATAAGTTGCAGGATGGTGATGTCGTTACGCTCGGTAAGGTCACTTTAACCTTCTATGTGGAGTCCGAAGAGGAGAAGCTGGCGAAACTGGTCAATATCTCACGCGTCTCCGAGTCCAGCACATTCCATGACCGTATCGAGGTCAGCAGTGTCGAGGAGTTTTTGCCAGAGGATGCCGTTACCGATCTTGGGCAGTTACGTGTCGATTATGAGAAACTTCGTCTGGGTCATGAGTTGTTTCATAATATCGGCCTGGATAACAGCCTTTCATCGGTACTGGATAAGGTCTCAAATGAGCTGTTGCGTATTTTCCATGCTGACCGTTGCGTGATTCTTCTGCGCAATGCCAGCACTGATGAGTTGGTGCCTAAAGTGGTGCGCACGCTCTCCGGTATTGAAGACAGAGTCAGCGTTTCGGCATCCGTACTCAATGAGGTGCAGCAGTCGAGGGCAGCAGTATTACTTTCGGATACCAGCAATGATGACCGTTTCTCTCACTCTTCATCCCTGATTATGCAGGGAATTCGCTCTGTGATGTGTGCGCCGATTATGCACGATGGTGATTTTTTCGGTGTGGTTCACATGGATAATCAACGAGGTCAAAACAGTTTTACCCGCAAAGACCTGCAACTGTTTACCGGTATCGTTCGCTATGTGGCGATGGCAGTCGCCAATGCAAACCTGCTGAAAAAGATCGAGGGCGAAGCGCGTAGCAAGGCGCAGTTCGAACGGCTGCTTTCTCCCAGTATCGTGGAACAGGTCATGAGCGGTAAGGTAAAACTGGAAAAGGGCGGTGAACTACGCGAGGTGACGATCCTCTTTGCCGATATTCGCGGTTTCACGGCCATGGCCCATCGTTCCGAGGCCACGCAGGTGGTTGCGATGCTCAATCGCTATTTTGAAATGGTGGTTGAGATTGTGTTCAAGCATGGCGGTACCGTCGATAAATATATCGGCGATGAAATCATGGTGCTGTTTGGCGCACCGGTGGGTATGGATGATCCTGCTGATCAGGCGGTGGCTTGTGCTCTGGAGATGCAGTCGGCACTCGATCAGTTTAACATCGATCGTGAACGCCATGGTGATGACATGATTCAGATCGGTATTGGTGTTAACTCCGGAGAGGTGGTGGTCGGTTCGATCGGGTCCAGCCAGACGATGCAGTATACCTGTATTGGCGATGCGGTGAATGTCGCCTCTCGCCTGACCGATATGGCCGAAGCAGGGCAGGTGATTATCAGTGAACATACACTCGGGCTGCTGGGCGGCAAAGCGGAGTGTGATATTCTGCCTCCGGTTCAGCTGAAGGGTATCGATGGAACATTGAAGGCCTATCGCGTCAAAGAGCTGTTAACAGATACACTGCCTCCTTCCTGATTCCTGCCTGGCTTTTGTGACCACGATTTGTGATAGTGCCCTTACCTTGATTTCCGGAGGAATCCAATGTCCGCATTGACGCAGTTGCCTGCCTGGAAGGCTTTGCAGACTCACCATCAGGAGATTTCAGCTGTTCGTATGCGCGAAATGTTTGCCTCCGATGCGGATCGATTCGACAAATTTTCGCTCACATTTAAAGATATCCTTCTCGACTACTCCAAAAACCGAATCAATGAAAAGAGCATGCGCCTGCTTTTCGATCTGGCACGTGAGGTTGAGCTGAAAGCGGCCATCGAGCGCATGTTTGCAGGGGAGAAGATCAATAACACCGAGGATCGTCCCGTTCTGCATATCGCTTTAAGAAACCGTAGCAATCGTCCGGTTATGGTGAATGGTGAAGATGTGATGCCTGCGGTGAATGATGTGCTTTCACGCATGCGCAATTTTACCGAGAAGGTTCGTAATGGTGAGTGGCTTGGCTGCACAGGCAAGCGGATTACCGATATTGTGAATATAGGAATCGGTGGGTCCGATCTGGGGCCGGTGATGGTCTGTGAAGCGCTCAGGCCGTTTGCTAAAGAGGGGCTCAATGTTCATTTCGTCTCCAATGTGGATGGAACGCAGATCGTAGAGACGCTTAAGGGACTGTCACGCGAAACGACACTGTTTGTCATCGCTTCCAAAACATTCACAACCCAGGAGACTATTACCAATGCCAAGACTGCCCGTGACTGGTTCTTGACCCGGGGCGGTACCAAGTCGACCGTTGCCAGACACTTCGTTGCCGTCTCCACCAATGCCAGAGCGGTTGAGAGCTTCGGCATCGATACGGATCATATGTTTGAATTCTGGGATTGGGTAGGGGGACGATACTCATTGTGGAGTGCGGTTGGACTCTCCATTGCGCTCTACATCGGCATGGATAATTTCGAAAAGCTTCTCTCCGGTGCCCATGATATGGATGAACATTTCCGCACCTCTGAATTCGAAGAGAATATACCTGTAATACTGGCACTTCTGGGTGTCTGGTATAATAACTTCTTCGAAGCGGACTCCCATGCAATTCTTCCATACGATCAGTATATGCACCGCTTTCCTGCCTATTTTCAACAGGGAGATATGGAGAGTAACGGTAAGCGCGTCACTCGCGATGGTGAGGTGGTTGATTACTCGACCGGCCCGATTATCTGGGGTGAACCCGGAACCAATGGACAGCATGCCTTCTATCAGCTTATTCATCAGGGAACAAAGCTGATCCCGACCGATTTTCTGGCGCCAGTCGACACTAAAAACCCGATCGGCCAGCACCATGCACTGCTGCTCTCCAATTTTTTTGCCCAGACCGAAGCGCTGATGCTCGGAAAGAGTGAGGATGAGGTGCGGGTTGAGCTTGAAGCTGAAGGATTGTCGGGTGAGGCGCTGGAGTCGCTTCTACCGCATAAGGTGTTCCCCGGAAACAGACCCTCGAACTCCATCCTGTTCCAGAAGCTGCTGCCGGAGACGCTGGGTGCTTTGATTGCTATGTATGAGCACAAAATTTATGTACAGAGTGTGATCTGGAATCTGAATGCCTTCGATCAGTGGGGTGTGGAGCTTGGTAAACAACTGGCCGGGAGGATTTTGCCTGAGTTGCTGTTCGAAGGTGAGGTGACCGGGCATGACAGCTCAACCAACGGGCTGATCAATGCCTATAAATCACGTAAGATGGATTAATACTTCTGTTTTATGATTACCACTTGATACCGACAAGTTCGATTTCATAGATCAGTGTTTCATTGGGTTCAATGATCCCCTCTGCACCACGGTTGCTGAATCCCATATGCGGCGGCAGGTAGATAACCCATTTCGCACCTGAACTCATCAGGGGAAGTGTTTTTTTCCAGCCGGGAATACTGTGTTTAACATAAATCTCTTCAGGCGTTTCATCTTTATAGCTGTCGCTGAATACGCTGCCATCCAGATGTTTGCCACGATGGCGAATAAAAACGATGTCGGTCAGGCGTGGAGATTTGCCGTTACCCTCTTTGATAATTTCATACTGAATACCGTTTTCGAGTGTGACGACACCACCGCGTGTTCGGTTTTTCTCCATGAAGGCTTTGCCCTTGGCGAGGTTCTCAGCTGCCGGGCCGGTCGGTTCTTCCGGGCCGCATCCGTTCAGCATCGCGATTGAAAACATCGCAAGCAGAATATAGATGAATAGTGGGCGTGTAGACTTGCTCATGGTTAAACCTCTCTCCTAGTCATATTAGAGCATAATAATATTATAAACCATAATGTCAACAGGTTTAATCCGTCGACCCTATCTTTAAAGGGGCTTGTAAGTCGATAGTGCTTCGGCAGGATAGCTAGCAACGGAGCGAGGCGATTCATGATCGCACGGTTATGGAGGGTGGTTTAAATGAAGTCCGGATATGTCATGCCTGGTGTGATGGTGAGTTTGCTTACATGCCGGAACGCATATGCTGCAGAGAATGGCATGGATGCGGTATTCGATGTGGTGAACGGCTATATGGCATCGGTTCTTTTTTACGATGTGATGCCGGGTGAAGGCAATGTACCGTTTATCGTTGCATGGCTGATTATCGGCGCAGTCTATCTCACGTTCAGGTTCGGATTCATCAACCTCAGAATGATGGGGCACGCTTTTCAGATTCTTCGTGGCAGATACCACTCTGCAGATGCGAAAGGTGAAGTGACACCGTTCCAGGCACTGACAACGGCGCTTTCAGCCACGGTTGGGCTGGGTAACATCGCCGGTGTAGCCATCGCTGTCAGTATCGGTGGGCCGGGAGCCACCTTCTGGATGATCGTGGCCGGTTTTTTCGGCATGACCACCAAATTTGCCGAGGTGACACTGGCACAGATGTACCGTGAGTTTCGACCTGACGGGCATGTGATGGGTGGTGCTATGGAGTACCTCTCCAAAGGTTTTAAAGAGAGGGGGATGGCGACTACCGGTAAGGCTCTGGCCATTCTGTTTGCGCTACTGACAGTGGGTGGTGCGTTGGGTGCGGGTAACCTTTTTCAGGTCAGTCAGGCCATGGGAGCCGTACAGACCGAGGTGGGCTTTTTCAAGGAGTACCCGATTGTTTTCGGTCTGATTATGGCAACGGCTGTGGGTGTTGTGATTATCGGTGGCATCAAACGTATCGCCCATGCAGCCGAAGCGATCGTTCCCTCTATGGTATTCATCTATCTCACAGCATGTATCTGGATCATTCTTTCACATGCGTCGGAAGTTCCATCTGCGCTTGCGATGATTGTCACCGAAGCGTTTGCGCCGACAGCTGTCGCTGGCGGTATGATCGGTGTCATCGTACAGGGTTTTAAACGTGCCGCCTTCTCCAGTGAGGCGGGTATCGGCTCAGCGGCCATTGCCCACTCTGCTGCATCGGTGAAGTATCCTGTCCGTCAGGGGTTTGTGGCACTTTACGAACCTTTCATCGATACCATCGTGATCTGCACCATGACGGCACTGGTGATTGTGATTACAGGTGTCTACAACGCACCTGAATATGCGGCTCTGGTCGAGGCGAGTAAGGGAGCGGCTTTGACAGCGGTGGCTTTTGGTTCTGTTATTTCATGGTTCCCGGTCATTCTCTCAATATCCGTGGTGCTGTTTGCCTACTCGACGATGATCTCCTGGTCTTACTACGGTGAGCGTAGCTGGACCTATGTGTTCGGTGAGCGCTACTCCATGCTTTTCCGCATTATCTTTGTACTTTTTGTTGTCTTGGCGTCGATCATCAGTGCCGGTAACATTCTCGATTTCAGCGATCTGTTGATCCTCTCCATGGCATTTCCCAACATCATCGCCCTCTATCTGTTGCAGGGTAAAGTGGCCGATGCGCTAAAGGAGTATATGGCCAAGCTTCGTTCCGGCGAACTGGATCGCGAGGTTTGATAGAAACATCCGCAAAAGGCTCCTGCCTTTTGCTTGAGACGTATCAGGAAAAGCGCGGTTTCCCTGATACTTACGAATCCTGCTGGATTCGCCCGCCTTCCATGGCGGGAGGGTGGTGAAATGGAACCGCCAAATCCCCACAGGAAGTGGGGCGAGCGAATGAAATAAGCTCGTGAGCGCAGCAAGACCGCGCTCTTGCGAAGCGTTGGAGGCCGAAGGCACGACTGCATGGATGCAGGAGGTAGTGCACGCATGGAGCTGTTGCCGAGGAGTTCTGAGGCCGGATGAATAATAAAAAGGAATAATCGATGGCGTTGATGATTACGGATGACTGTATCAACTGTGCGGTCTGTGAGCCCGAGTGCCCGAATGAGGCGATCTTCGAAGGCGAAGATATCTATGAAATTGATCCGGATCGCTGCACCGAGTGTGTCGGCCATTTCGATGAACCACAGTGTCAGCTGGTCTGTCCGGTGGACTGCATCCCGCCCGACCCGGAGCGGACTGAGTCCGAAGAGGTATTGATGGAAAAGTATCGCGCGCTGACAGGGAGAGATACCTAGGATGACAAAGCATAACCGTGGAAAACTGTTCGTTGTTTCGGGTCCGTCCGGTAGCGGCAAGTCGAGTCTCTGCAGTGCGCTGCTGGCCAGGAATCCGAATTTGCGTTTGAGCATATCGTGTACCACCCGGGAACCGAGGCCTGGTGAGGAGAGCGGCGTGCAGTATCATTTCCTGACCCGCGAAGCATTCGAGGCGCAGGTGGAAGGAGGTGCCTTTCTTGAGTGGGCCAATGTGCACGGCAACCTTTACGGTACCCGCAGACAGGATGTGGAAGCGGCACTGGCTGAAGGTGAGGACATCCTGCTGGAGATCGACTGGCAGGGCGCCAATCAGGTGGCGGCAAAGGTCGGTGATGCCTGCCGAATCTTTATACTGCCGCCTTCGATTGAGGAGCTTCGGGTTCGTTTGACGGCACGCGGCCAGGATGCTGCTGCAGTGATTGAAAGGCGGGTCGCGGCTGCCGAGAGCGAAATGGCGCATGCAGATGAGGCACACCACCGGATTATCAACGACGATTTCAATCGTGCACTGGAAGAGCTGGATTCACTATATCTGAACAATCGATCTGAATAATCGTTCGTGACATTTGTTTGTGGCTTGATATTCTCGCCGTAACTGATTGGAGGTTCATATTAATGGCTCGTGTAACAATTGAAGATTGTGTTCGTTACTATCCTAACCGTTTTGAGATGGTGCTTTTGGCGTCCAAGCGTGCAAGACAGTTGCTTAACGGTATGCCGCCATTGATTGAGAACGAAGAGGGGCATAAAGATGCTGTTCAGGCCCTGAAAGAGATGGGTGAAGGCCATATCAGTTGGGAAGGCCTGTTCGAAATGGATGAGCAGGAGCGTTTGCGCCTGGAAGCTGCTACTTTCGACGATGAGGTTGAGTAACTCTCAACGCCTTTTTCCGGCCCTGAATTTAATCTGATTCCCCATGGGTCGTATTTTTGAGATTACAGAAAGGGTGCAGCAATATGCACCGAAAGCGGATATTAGCCTGATTAACCGGGCTTATGTGTTTGCAGCTCAGGCACATAAGGATCAGCGCAGAAGTTCAGGTGAACTCTATATTACGCATCCGCTGGCCGTCGCCAGTATTCTTGCCAGCCTGAGGCTCGACATTAGCACGATTATCACTGCGCTGCTGCACGATACTGTAGAAGATACGCATATCACGCTCGATGATATTCGGCATCGTTTTGGCGATGAGGTGGCCCGACTGGTCGATGGTGTAACCAAGATCGGTCAGATTCAGTTTCGCTCCTTCGAGCATAAGCAGGCCGAGAATTTCCGTAAAATGATTCTTGCTACGGCTCAGGATCTTCGTGTACTGCTGGTCAAACTGGCTGACCGGCTTCATAATATGAGAACACTCGGCTTTATGCGCGAAGATAAGCGACGCCATATCTCTCAGGAGACCATGCAGCTTTATGCGCCACTGGCACACAGGCTCGGTATACACTGGATTAAACAGGAGATGGAAGATATTGCCTTCTCCTATCTGGAGCCGGAAGCGTATCAGTTTGTGCTCAACCAGATGAAGGAGCGTCTCGACTTCCTGCATGAGACACGAACCAAACTCGAAAGTGTGTTGCAGGAGGCGCTGGATCGGCAGGGTATCCAGGCCAAGGTCTACGGACGAATGAAACATCTCTACAGCATTCACGATAAAATCGAGCGAAAGCATGTCGACTTCAGTGAAATCTACGATCTGGTGGCATTCCGGATCATTGTTGAGGATACACCTGCCTGCTATCAGACACTGGGTATGATCCATAGCCTTTACCGTCCGGTTCCGGGCCGTTTCAAGGATTATATCGCACTACCCAAACCAAACGGTTATCAATCTTTGCACACCTCGGTGATCGGTCCGGATAATCACCGTATCGAGATGCAGATTCGTACGGAGGCGATGCACAGCTATGCCGAGGACGGTATCGCCGCACACTGGATGTATAAGGATGGTGAGAGCAAGGATGATGAGCATAAGCATTTCCAATGGCTGAAACAGTTAACGGAACTATTGCAGGAGGCGGAGAATCCGGGCGAATTCATGGAGAGTGCCCGGCTCGATCTGTTTGTGCAGGAGGTCTATGTCTTCAGTCGCGATGGCGATATCTATGCACTTCCGCGTGGTGCCCTGCCGCTCGATTTCGCCTACGCCGTGCATACCGATGTCGGCCATCACTGTATGGGTGTGCGAATCAATGGTGAGATGGCTGACTTTCAGACACGTATCAGAAATGGTGACCAGATCGAAGTGCTGACCAACCCGGATCAGACCCCCAGCAGGCAGTGGTTACAATATGTCAAAACTCCCAAAGCGAGACAGGCGATTCGTCAGTGGTTCAGGCGTCAGGAACGGGATTCCAGTATTAAGATGGGCGGTAAGATTCTGCGCGATTCGTTCGGGCGTGGTGATCTGCCGGCAAGCAGTCTGGAGCTGCTCCAGTGCAACAGCATGGATGAGCTTAAAGAGCGGCTCGGGCGTGGCGACATTCCGCTTGACGCATTGATGAAAGTGATTGATCAGGATGCGAGTAAGCCATTCTTCCTGAAGGGGGTAAGCCACTCCCTGATGCGGGCGGCGCGCTGTTGTCATCCCATCCCTGGCGATCCGGTATTCGGTCACTTTGAATCGGGTAAAGGTATGGTGATCCATCATCGTAACTGCCAGCAGATTCCCAATGTGGGGGATGAGCAGTGGGTTGAGGTGAAATGGAGATCCGAGAAAGGGCAGCTCTACCCGACAGGTATCGAGGTCAAGAGTCATAACCGGCGCGGTATGCTGGCCAATGTGACGACCATGATCTCCGAAGCTCAGGCGAATATCGACGATTTGAAGATCGAGCAGAGGGCGGGTTCCATGACGAGCCTTAAGATTCTGGTTGAGGTTGAGGACAGGAAGCATCTCGCGACGGTTCTGCGGAGCATCAAGAGCGTGGAAGGTGTGGTCAGCGTCGCCCGTCGCAATCAGGTTGGATTGGGCCAGGTGGAATCGAGCCGCGGTATTGGCGCAGCGATCAAGGGGATGGTCTCCCTGGGCAAGCGGAGCCTGTTTAAGTCATCAGGTGACTCCAAAGAGTAACTCGGTTCGATTAGTGAATTCAGAAAAGGGACATGATTATGAAAGATATTCAGGTAATTCATAGCGATGCAGCTCCGGCTGCGGTGGGGCCATATAGCCAGGCGATGCTGCATTATGGTCTGCTATATACCTCCGGTCAGATCGGATTGATTCCCGGAAAAAGTGAGCTGGCAGGCGATGATGTCGAAACTCAGACCCGGCAGGTTACCCGGAACCTTTCAGCGGTTCTTGGTTCGGCAGGCGCATCGACCTCGGATATCATCAAGGCAAATATCTATCTGGTCGATATGGCTGATTTTCCCAAGGTGAATGCGATCTATGCCGAATGGCTGGGTGACCACCGCCCGGCGCGTGCTACGGTTGCCGTGTCTCAGCTTCCGCTCGGTGCGAAGATCGAGATCGATTTGATCGCCAGAGTGGGCTGAATTTTTCAGTTCCTTGGATTCGAATACGAACCAAAAGTACTTCGGGCTGCCTTCGAATAGATTGTGCTATAATTGGCCGGGAAGGAGGCGAACATGGAAGGAAACAGAATAAAACAGGCATATATCGAACAATTAATCTCGGAAGGTAAAAGTGTTGTCGTATTCGAAAATGGTGACGTGATAGGCACGGATAGCCCCAGGTTCCCCAAAGAGTATCAACAGGCCGAGAAACGATCCTGTACGATTAAGACATGCCGACCCGGAAAACCCGATACCTATGAGACGAGTATGGAGCATGGAGCTACCTATTATGGCGGCGAGCGTCAGGACGACGGTAGTTGCGTCATTAAAAGTTATATATGCGATGATGGAACACTGGTCGAAAGGTAAACAAAAAGGGCGCCCGTTCGGGCGCCCTTTGAAACTTCATTGAAACTTTAAAAGTCGGGAAAAGCTCAGGCTGCTTTTTCAACCTTGCCTGAACGCAGGCAACTGGTGCATACACGAACCCTCTTCGCCTGACCGGAGATCACAGCACGAACGCTTCTCAGGTTTGGCAGGAAACGACGACGGGTTGTATTGTGAGCATGACTCACATTATTGCCGCTCATTGGGCCTTTTCCACAGATTTCACAACGCTTTGCCATGACATACCTCCGTATTAGCGGAGCGCACTTTATGCAATATGTCAGGATAATCAAGGGGTTTGTGCCTGAAAGAGATGTTTACCACAGAGACAAAGAGTTCACAGAGGGAAAACGGTAAGTAAATGCAGGAGAGGATCGTCATTCCCGACTTGATCGGGAATCCACCTCTTTCATTAGTCCAAGCGAAAATGGATGCCGGATTCGGCAACTGCTCCATGCGTTGCTCTACCTCCTGCATTGTTCTACCTTCGCCCATCCATGGGCTCGTACCTCCTGCATCTGACCCACATGGATGTGGGAAATGCAGAAGATTGTAGGAACAATCTCTGCCATGCAGTCGCAAGTTCGGCATGACGTCATCGTAGAGTCCTGTTGTTAATATCGGTTGAGCAGTGGGTAGTGCTTTGCCAAGATGTGTGCATGTATGGCGCACTCAGAAAACCGTTGAACCTGCTCCCCGGTGTTGGAGCCGTGCTTGAAAAGCGTTTTCAGGCCAGGGGCGTTCATTCAATCGGAGATATGCTGCTGCATCTTCCCAAACGGTACGTCGATGATCGTCATCTTATCCCGATCAGGGAGCTGAAGGAGGGTGAGGAGGCACGCATATCAGGGCGCCTGATTCGTAAGAGCGCGCGTGGTTTCGGGCGTAAAAGGCAGGTGACGCTGACCCTTGCAGATGAGGACGATGCCCGCATCACCCTCAATTTCTTCCACTCCGGTTATATGATGAGCGACGCCCGACTGACCGAAGGACGAACCATCACGGTGCGGGGAACACCGGAGCGCTGGAGCGGGCGCCTGCAGATGACCCATCCCGAATGGAGTGTGCCGGAGAAGTTCGTGCCGGGCTGGCATCCGGTTTACCCGGCACTGGCCGGCCTCAACGGAAAGAGAATCGAAGGGTTGATCGGCTATGCATTGACCCTGCTTCCCGATCGGGCCGACTCCCCGCTGGATATACGGTTGAGTAACCTTCCACCGTTTCGGCAGGCCTTGAACAGGATTCATTGCCCTGGATCTGAGGGTGTCGATGAAGAGAGTTTTCGAAAGGCCTCCGAGCGCCTCAGACTGGAGGAGCTGCTTGTCTACCTGAGGCTGATGCAGGAGAAGAGGAGCGAGGCTGAGGTTGCAGCGGTGCGGCTGGATGATACCCGGCTTGAGAAACAGTTGATTGAATCTCTTCCTTATCCTCTGACCGATGCACAGCAGCATGTCTGGCGCGAGATTAGCGATGATCTGACGTCCGGCAGACGGATGCACCGGCTGCTTCAGGGGGATGTCGGGGCAGGCAAGACCTGGGTTGCGGCTTTAGCGATAACACGATGTGCAGCAGCCGGGATGCAGTCGGCATTGATGGCGCCGACCGAGGTGCTGGCACAACAGCACTACCGGACACTCGATGAACTGCTTTCGCCACTGGGTATCGAAGTGGCACTGCTGACCGGGAGTACGAAAGCGGCTGAACGCAAATCGATTTTGCCACGTCTGGCCGATGGCTCGATAGGCTGCGTGGTCGGTACGCATGCATTGATCTCCGAAGATGTGATCTATCACTCGCTGCATCTGGCACTGGTGGATGAGCAGCATCGCTTCGGCGTAAAACAGCGCTGGGCTCTCTCGGATAAAGGGGCGGACAAAGCTTCTGAAAACGGTGCTGTGCATCTGCTCGGTATGACCGCCACACCGATTCCACGTTCGCTGGCCTTGTCACTCTATGGCGATCTCAACCTGAGCGTGATGCACGGCATGCCGCCGGGGCGAAAACCGGTGGAGACCCGTGTAATCGCTTCCCGTTCGATGGGTAAGCTGGCCGAAGGGATGCAACGTATTCTCGACGAGGGATCGAATGAGAAAAGCGGGCGTATCTACTGGATCGTTCCCCGCATCGATGAGGAGGAGGATGGTATCTCGGTGGATCAGCGTGTGGAGACGCTCAGCAAACGTTTTCCCCGCGAGAAGGTGCTCGGGCTGCATGGCCGGATGAGGGCGAAGGAGAAGCAGGAGGCGCTTGCCGCCTTTACCGATGGGAGCTGCCGTATCCTCGTTTCGACCACGGTGGTCGAGGTAGGGGTGAATGTGCCCGAAGCGCGATTGATGGTGATCGAGCAGGCAGAGCAGTACGGGCTGGCCCAACTGCACCAGTTGCGCGGCAGGGTGGGGCGTTCATCCGAACAGGGGTATGCGATTCTGATGCCGGGAAGTGAAGCTTCAAAGCTTTCGATGGAGCGCCTGCAACATCTGGTAACGATTCATGATGGTATGGAGCTTGCGGAGATCGACCTGAAGTTGCGGGGCGGCGGCGATGGTATCGGTGTTCGCCAGAGTGGTGATGCCGGGTTCCGCCTGCTTAATCTCTCCGGCGATATCGAACTGATTCAGCAGTGGCATGAACATGTGCCGGCCTTTGAGCTGAATGATGAGATGGTTCGCTTCTGGCGCCCTGAGAATGAGTTCGCCGATTAAGTGGGTTCAGTCCTGAATATGTGCCTCTAACCACCCTTCGATCAGCGTACGCATTTCATCAAGGCGTGCCTGGCTGGGCGCCTCGAATCGCAGGACAAGGCTGGGTTGCGTATTGGATGCACGCAGCAATCCCCAGCCATCTTCGAATTTGATACGCATGCCGTCCACATCGATAATATCGTACCCTTCGTTCGAGAAATGTGTTTTGGCCTCTTCCACCAGTTTGAACTTCCGGTCGTCCGGACAATCCACCCGAATCTCCGGCGTGGTAACCGATGCGGGGACATCATCGAGGAGCCTGGATGCAGGCATCAGATGGTCGGCAAAGACCTGCATGATGCGGGCACCGGCATAGACGGCATCGTCAAAGCCGAAGAAGCGGTCGGCAAAAAACATGTGACCACTCATCTCGCCTGCAAGCAGGGCGCCGCTCTCCTTCATCTTGGCCTTGATCGGCGAGTGGCCGGTTCGCCACATGATGGCATTGCCGCCATGCGCCGTGATATCGTTATACATATGCTGCGAACACTTCACTTCTGAGATAATGGTGGCGTTCGGATGTGACTGCAGCAGATGTCTTGCCAGCAGCAGCAGCAGCATGTCGCCCCAGATGATCTTGCCGTGCTCGTCAACCACACCGATACGGTCACCATCACCATCGAATGCGATACCGAAATCGGCCTTGTGTTCACGCACAACAGCGGAGATGTCACGCATATTCTCTTCGACAGTCGGATCGGGGTGATGGTTCGGGAAGGTGCCATCCGGTTCGCAGAAGAGCTCGATCACTTCACAGCCGAGGTTCCGGTAGATGGGGGCGGCAATCATGCCTGATGGGCCATTGCCGGCATCGATCACTACCTTGAGAGGTCGTGATATCTGAACATCCTGTTGAACATAGTCGGCATAGGCGGGGACGACATCGACCCGGGTCAGGGAACCCTCCGTATCGCTCTTTTTCGCTCTCTTGAGCATCTGCTTTTTAAGTGCCTGAATCTCTTCGCCGTGCAGGCTATCCTTACCCTTCATCATCTTGAAACCATTGTAGTTACCCGGATTATGGCTGGCGGTGACCATGATACAGCCGGCCCCCTCAAGATGGTAAACACCGAAGTAGGCAAGTGGTGTCGGCACCATACCGATATCGATGACATCGGCTCCTGCATCACGCAGGCCTCGAATGACCGCTGCCTGAATAATCGGGCCGGAGATACGAACATCCCTAGCGACGATGACAGGCCTTATCTCATCTTTCGGCAGCAGCGTGGCATACGCATGGCCAAGGCGATAGGCAAGTTCTTCGGTGATATCTTCGCCGGCGATACCGCGAATATCATATTCCCGGAAGGCGTGATGAGGAAAAGTTTTGGAATCAAGTGGCATGAAGGCTCCGAATCAGGGTCGTAGGCGGGGAACGTTACTGAAAAACGGTCGACTTGTGGACAGTTAATTGGTCAGGTGATCAGGCAATTCATTCAAACGCTTGCCAGAGAGATCGAGGACTCTAAGCTGCACCGCCATGTCATCGGCTGGAACACCTTCTACGACATCAGGACTTAACGAAGCGCAGTATCAGGCAGTCTACCACCGGGGTGGGCCGCTACTGGTACTGGCTGGTGCCGGTTCGGGTAAAACGCGCGTTATTACCGAACGTATCGCAGCCCTGATCGAGCGCGATGTGCCGGAGGATGCGCTCACCGCTGTGACCTTTACCAACAAGGCAGCGCGCGAGATGCGCGAACGTCTGGAATCACGCCTTGGCGAAAAGGCGAAAAAGCTGAGAATCTGTACCTTTCACGCCTTCGGCCTGGCCATCGTCCGCGAACATGCCGACCTGATCGGTTGCAAACCCAATCTCTCCATCTTTACCGGTGGAGAGCAGCGCTCTGCCATGCGCAGTGTGCTACAGGATATGAAGTTGCCTGCCGATAGCGATCAGGTGGATCGTATGCTCTCTCGTATCTCCATGTTGAAGAACGGCATGATCGAGGAGGGGAGCGATGCATCGCTCTCCCGGATTCGTGAGCGTTACGATGCCTTGCTACGCAAGATGAATGCGGTCGATTTCGATGATCTGATGGTACTGCCGATCTGGATTCTCTCCGAGCATGAGGGGGTTCGTGCCAAGTGGCAGATGCGGGCACGCCACTTTCTGGTCGATGAGTATCAAGACTCCAGCCGGGTGCAGTACGAGCTGGTTCGTCTGCTGGTACCTGAGGATGGTAACCTGACGGTGGTGGGTGATGACGATCAGTCGATCTACGGATGGCGTGGTGCTCGAGTTGAAAACCTGCAGCATTTCCAGCAGGATTTCCCCAATACCCAACTGATCAGGCTGGAGCAGAACTACCGCTCCACCGCCACGATTCTAAAAGCGGCCAATGCCTTGATCGACCACAATCAGGGCCGCCTGGGCAAGGAACTGTGGACCGAAGGCGTACAGGGGGACCCGATTAGTTTCTACAATGCCTATAACGAAAAGGACGAGGCCC
>JBNLEB010000016.1:0-347848 GCA_050304695.1 Mariprofundaceae bacterium | reverse complement strand
CGCTCAATATGCCCTGAATGGTACGCTTGACAGCATGTCGCTGGCATCTGTCCGGGGTACATTGATCGATGCTGATTTCGGGAAAAACAGACAGGGTGTGCAGGTCATGCAGCGTATTGGGTAGTTAATGCTGGAGCGTTTTCGAAGTTCGGCCGAAGGTCTGGTAGTTGAAACTGGGCCGGGAAGGACATGAAGAAAGAGCTAAAGGAAACCTTCCTTTCAGTCTTGATTAGATCAATTGTTCGCCAGTGACGAATAAAACCACTTGCGTTTTTGCGTCGCTGGCGAATAATACGCCCCATTACATATGGATCCGACTTTATCCAGAGCGGTGGAGGGTTACAGGCCCAGTGAAACCGCGGCAACCGACTGAAGATTAAATAATCAGCAGTGACTGGTGCCAATGCCTGCCTCAAGAGGATGACCTTGCGAGGAGCGATGATGTTCGGGTTGATCGTTTAATTACGTACCGAACAGCCGGTGTGTCATCAAAGTTCAACCTCTGCATCACTGCGGAGGTTTTTTATTTTCGGGTTCAGCATAAAGAATTTATGTAATCGGTGAGATTGCCTTCCCGCACATGGATGTGCGGCGGATGAGCGGGAGTGAATCTGTAAGTGGAGCAAAGTCGACACAATTTCACAGGATTGCGAAATTGGACGCCGTAAGGCGCAGCGAAGCTGGGCGAGGCATGATGCCGAGCATCACCTTTGCGAAACGATAAAAGCGAAAGGCAGGGAGCTCTTTCGCGTTAGGAGTAAAAACAAATGTCTGAGAGCATCGTACGTGCACTGAAATGTCGTGAGTGTGGCCATGAGTATCCGATTGAACCGACCCATGTTTGCGAGTTCTGCTTCGGGCCGCTCGAAGTGGTTTACGACTACGAGAAACTGGAGGGTAAATTCACCCGCGAGCTGATCGAGTCGCGTCCGCAGACCATGTGGCGTTACAAGGAGCTGTTGCCGATCGATGGTGAGCCGCAGGTGGGTGCGCAAAACGGATTCACTCCGCTGGTGCGTGCGAAGAATCTTGAGAAGGTGCTCGGTGTTAAAGAGCTCTATATCAAGAACGACTCCGTCTGCTATCCGACGCTTTCATTTAAGGATCGTGTGGTCTCTGTCGCACTCTCCAAGGCAGTCGAGTTCGGCTTCAAGACCGTGGCCTGCGCCTCCACCGGCAATCTCGCCGGTTCCGTGGCGGCCAATGCGGCGGCGGCGGGGCTGGAGTCCTACGTATTCATTCCGCACGATCTGGAGCAGGGCAAGGTGCTCGGTGCCGGTATCTTCGGCACCAAAATCATCGGCATCAACGGCAAGTACGACGATGTGAACCGTCTCTGCTCGGAAGTGGCCGGTAAATACGGCTGGGCATTCGTCAACGTCAACGTGCGTCCGTTCTATGCCGAGGGTTCCAAGTCGCTCGGTTACGAGATGATGGAGCAGTTGGGTTGGCGCGCGCCGAAGCACGTCGTTGTGCCGATGGCTTCCGGCTCGCTCTGCACCAAGGTGGATAAATCGATCAAGGAGTTCATCAAGCTGGGTCTGATTGAGGACAACGGCACGGCCGTCTACGGTGCACAGGCGACCGGCTGCTCGCCGATCTCCAAATCCATCAAAGAGGGCACCGACATGATCCAGCCGGTCATCGCTGACACTATCGCCAAATCACTGGCGATCGGTAATCCGGCCGACGGCTACTATGCCAACAGAGTGATTCGCGAGTCCGGCGGCTGGTGCGAGGATGTCTCCGACGAAGAGGTGATTGCGGCGATGAAGCTGCTGGCCGAGACCGAAGGCATCTTCGCCGAAACGGCAGGCGGTGTGACTTTGGGCTGCGCCAAAAAGATGATCGAGTCCGGCAAGCTGCCGAAGGATGAGTCGATCGTTCTCTGCATCACCGGTAACGGCCTGAAGACGCAGGAGGCGGTGGTCGATGCGATTGACAAGCCGCGTATCATCGATGCGAGCCTTAAGGAATTCGACGTGTTGGCTGAGGCCGACGGCGTCAAAACTAAATAAATAAATTTCTGTAGAGACAGAGGAGTAACAAATGAGTGTAAATGTACGTATCCCGACCCCGCTGCGTAAGCTGACCGATGGTGCCGATGAGGTAAGCATCGAAGCATCAAGTATTGGTGAGTTGATCGACAACCTTGAAGCAGCCCATGCAGGTCTGAAAGAGCGTCTCTGCGATGATGCCGGTGAAATCCGCCGTTTCGTGAATGTTTATGTAAACGATGAAGATGTTCGTTTCCTTGATGGCCGTAATACAGCCCTTAAGGACGGCGACGAAGTATCCATCGTCCCAGCCATCGCTGGCGGTCGATGAGTCTTTTTGCCCGCATGCGGCGTTGTGTTTGATTCTGCGGTGCTCGCGTATTGTTAATACGCTGCGCTCCTCGAATCTTCCACGCCTTGCCTGCGAACAAAAATCTCTCATCGAAGCTGGAATCGGGATGCTGAAAACATTTCGACTTCAGTATTAGAATTTAAGGTTTGGAGCAATAGATGAAATTAAGAGTTTATCTGACGTTCAACGAGGATTCGGTCAAAGAGCCGATCATCTGGAAGCTGGCGAAAGAGTTCGACGTGATCACCAACATCCGTACTGCCGAAGTGAAGGATCACATGGGTCTTGTCGGGCTTGAGATCGAGGGTGATGGCGATGTGGTCGAGGCTTCGGTCAAGTGGCTGCAGAAACAGGGCGTACACGTCGAGCCGATCGAGCAGAATGTAATCGAAGGGTAAGTGGCGCCACAGGCGACACTTAACTTTAAAGGAGATTGATATGGCGATTTATAACAATGTAGCAGAAGCAGTCGGCAATACGCCGTTGGTCCGTTTGAACCGCGTGAGCGCAGGTCTGGACGCTGAAATCGTAGCAAAACTGGAATATTTCAACCCGCTGAACTCGGTCAAGGATCGAATCGGCAAGGCGATGATCGAAGCTGCCGAGGCTGATGGCCGACTCAAAGCGGGCGGCGTCATTGTCGAGCCGACTTCCGGCAACACCGGTATCGCGCTGGCATTTGTTGCGCGTGCCAAGGGTTATCGCTGTATCCTGACCATGCCGGAGTCGATGAGTATGGAGCGTCGCAAGCTGCTCAAGCTGCTCGGTGCCGAGTTGGTGCTGACCCCTGCGGAACTCGGTATGAAGGGTGCGATTGCCAAGGCCGAAGAGATTGCCACCTCTACCGATGGCGCTTTCCTGCCGCAGCAGTTCGAGAATCCGGCCAATCCGGAGATTCATCGCAAGACCACGGCCGAAGAGATCTGGAAAGATACTGACGGTAACGTCGATGCAGTGGTTGCCGGTGTCGGTACCGGCGGCACCATTACCGGAACGGCCGAAGTTCTGAAGTCGCGCAACGCCGAGTTCAAGGCATTCGCCGTCGAGCCTGCCGATTCGCCGGTCATCTCCGGCGGTTCTCCCGGCCCGCACAAGATTCAGGGTATCGGTGCAGGCTTCATTCCGAAGAACCTGAACGTCGATATTGTTGATGGCATTGAGCAGGTGACCAACGACGAGGCATTCGCCATGGCTCGCCGTCTCTCCGATGAGGAGGGCATTCCCGGTGGTATCTCATCGGGTGCGGCAGTGACTGCGGCACTGCGAGTAGCCGCCAAGCCTGAGATGAAGGGCAAGCGTATCGTCGTCATCATCCCGTCGATGGCCGAGCGTTACATGTCGACCGATCTTTTCAAAGGGATCGAAGTCTAGTCGCGGGCTTCTATATGCACATTTGCGGCGTTGTGTTCGATTCTACAGTGCTCACGTATTGTTAATACGCTGCGTGCTTCGAATCTTCCACGCCTTGCAACTGCACACATATAAACCCGCTTGAACGGTTTAATAGTTGAGAAATTGGAGACTATAAGTGATTGATTTTACAGAGAAACAGATCGAGCGCTATTCGCGCCACATCATCCTCCCCGAAGTGGGTGCCGAGGGTCAGAGCAAACTGCTCGAGTCCAAGGTGTTCATGATCGGTGCTGGTGGCTTGGGTTCGCCAGTCGCCTACTATCTGGCTGCAGCCGGTGTCGGCACCATCGGCATTGCAGATGCTGACGTGGTGGATTCATCCAACCTGCAGCGCCAGATCATCCACAACGAGGATCGCGTCGGCATGCCGAAGGTGGAGTCTGCGCGCGAGACGATGCAGGCGCTCAATCCGGATGTGAAGGTCAACACCTACAACTACTTTGTTACCGAAGACAACATCCGCGAGATCATTCGCGAGTATGATCTGATCATCGACGGTTGCGACAACTTCCCGACTCGTTTTCTGGTCAACGACGCCTGCTACTTTGAGAAGAAGCCACTGATCTCAGGTGCAATGTTCCGTTTCGAGGGGCAGGTGGCCACCTACAAGCCGCATGTCGATAAGGAGGGCCCTTGCTACCGCTGTCTCTATCCTGAGCCGCCACCGGCAGGTCTGGTTCCGTCATGCTCGGAAGCGGGCATCTTGGGAGCCTTGGCTGGTGCTGTCGGTACCATTCAGGCGGTCGAGGCGGTGAAAGAGCTGCTCGGTATCGGCGACTCACTCTCCGGTAAGCTGATGACCTTCGATGCACTTCGTATGGAGTGGAAGAAGCTGAAGTTGCGTAAGGATCCGGGTTGCCCGCTCTGCGGCGACAATCCGACCATCACAGACCTTGTTACTTACGAGCAGGCTTGTGAACTGCAGATGGGTCACTCTTGATTGATACGCGAAAGGGCTTCCTGCCACTTTCGCTTGGACGGCGGGCAAAAGCGTGGTTTTGACCCGCCTTACGAATTCTAACGGATTCGCCACCTTCCATGGCGGACTGGGCGGTTCAATGAAGCACATTTCCACCCATGGATGGGTGGCTTTAGCAAGCAATCGAAAATCGCACTTTTCGATTGCGCCCAAGGCCGAGGGCAGGATGCTCCGAGGCCGTGTGGATGAGATTTGAGGTTTTAAAACATGGCAGAATTTGAATTTGCACAAACATCCGATGTTGATGAGTTCGAGCGGGGCTTAAAGGCCTTCCTTGCTGGCGATATGCCGGAGGAGCGCTTCACGCCGTTCCGTCTGCAGATGGGTGTTTACGGTCAGCGTCAGGAGGGTGTGCAGATGGTTCGTGCCAAGCTGCCCGGTGGTGTATTGACCCCGGATCAGCTCGACGTGATCGGCGAGTGTGTCGAACTCTATGCCGGTGCCATGCCGACCGACGGTACGCTGACCAAGGCGCCTGAGAAGTTCGCCCATGTCACCACCCGTCAGGATATTCAGGCGAATTTCGTCAAATTGGAAGATGTGCTGCCGTTCCTGCGTAAACTCGATGCGGCAGGGCTGACCACGCGTGAGGCGTGCGGTAACACCGTGCGTAATGTCACCACCTGTTTCCTCGCCGGCCGTTGCCCGGCCGAGCGTGCCGACGTGACCGTGCACGCCCGCAAGTTCGCCGAGTTCTTCCTGCGTCATCCGCTGGGGCAGCAGTTTCCGCGTAAGTTCAAAGTCACCTTCTCCGGTTGTGCCACGGATTGCGGATTATCAGGCATGCACGACATCGGCTTTATCGCCACCGAAAAAGATGGCCCTAATGGGAAAGAGCACGGCTTCCAGGTCTGGGCGGCCGGTGGTCTCTCCTCGCAGCCGATGGCGGCGATTCTGCTCGATGATTTCGTGCCTGAGTCCGAGCTTCTGCTGGTCGGTGAAGCATTGATGCGCATCCACTTTAAATTCTCCGATCGCAAACGTCGTGCCCGTGCCCGCATGAAATATGTGGCGCAGCAGCTGGGTGAAGAGGGCTTCATCGAGGAGTATCAGAGACAGCGTGCCGTGATCGAGAAGACGCATGCATCCGATCCGGGTTATCCGGATGCGAACTGGCGTGCCGCAACCGGCGAACTGCCGGTCTCAGCCGATGGTGTTGTTGAGCAGCATAACGGCAAGAGTGCCATCCTGCTCAACCTCTTCCGTGGCGACCTGACCCCAGATCAGTGTCGTGCCGTAGCCAATGCCGCCCGTGCGGCGGGTACGGAGGAGCTGCGTGTTACCACCGAGCAGGGTCTGTTGATTGCCGATGTCGATCCGTCCAAGGTCGATGCTGCACTGGCTGTGCTGAAGGGTGCCGGTCTTGCCAGCGAATATGCGCGCGGTATCGCCGATATCGTCGCTTGCCCCGGTACCGAGACTTGCAGACTTGGCATTACCTCATCGCGCGGTCTGGCAGAGGCGATGCAGCCGTTGATGGTCGAACTGAAGCAGGACCCGGCCCTTGCCGGGTTGACGGTCAAGGCTTCCGGCTGCCAGCACTCATGCTCGCGTCACCACATTGCCGATCTCGGTTTCCATGGCCTGGCCAAGAAGATCGAGGGCCAAGCGGTGCCGCACTATCAGCTGCATGTCGGTGGTTCCGGTAAGGGCGGCCAGCCGCTCGCTTTTGCTACCGATCCGGTACCGGCCAAGCGTGCGCCGGAGGCTGGTATTGCCGTGCTCAATGCCTACAAAGAGCAGCGCGGTGATAACGAGTCGGTTCACGACTGGGCATCCCGCATCGGGCAGGAGGCGATCAACGCCATACTGGCACCGTTCGGTGCCGGTGAAGGCGAGGTTGAAGGTCTGATCTACGACTGGAGCGAGAACGAGGCATTCAACACCAAGGGCAACAAGAAGGGCGAGTGTGCCGGTGCGGTACTCTCGATGACCGATGCGCTGGTCTCCGAGGCGGAGTACGAGCTGCTGATTGCCCGTGCCCACACCGATGCGATGTTCTGGAGCGAGGCACTGACGGCACTACGTCGTTCGGCGATCTCGACCGCGCGTGCCTTCCTCGTGCCGTTCGGTGAGGCGCCGGAAGAGGATAGTGCTGTCTTCGGTCTGCTGGCTGGAAATGTGAGTGGTGACGCCGAGGTGCGTGACGGCTTCAATGCGGTGCAGTCGGCGTTGATGGGTATCGATATTGCCGATCCGGCGCCGGGTGTGACCAAGCTGAAAGAGGTGCAGTCGGCATGGGTGTCGCTGGCGGCAACCCGTTTTGCGGCCGTGCCTGAGGATGAGGTGAAATCTGATGCGGCAAAGGCTGAATCGAAATCAGAATCTGCTGCAACCGAAGCGACTGGCTCCGATGTGGAACTGTTCGACCTCTCCGGTGTCGCCTGCCCGATGAACTTCGTGAAGACGAAGATTAAACTCTCGCCAATGCCTGTCGGTTCGCAGCTCGATGTGATTCTCGATGATGGTGAGCCGATCGCCAATGTGCCACTTTCGCTCGAAGAGCAAGGGCAGAAGATTCTTTCTAAAGAGAAGCTCTCCGACAGACAGTGGAAAATTCGGGTGGAGAAGACCTCTCAGATCTGATGAATTCGACGGACCTTCATCCCTTTGCCAATCCGGGGCGTACCAAACTTTCCCTGGTGAGCCGTGGTGTGGCGCTGCCTGACGGTCTGCCCGAGGCGTCTCGTTGGGTGGCTCAGGCCAATGCTACCGAGTCGGTGGTGGATATCCGCCTTCCTTCCGGACACCTCTGTACGATCCCTGTCGGCCAGCCTTACACTGAGAAGAGTACCTACGAGTTGCACCGTGATGATGAAGGCTTTTACCTTCACTGTGCAGGTGAGGATGAGCGTGTAGAACTGGTGGAGACGCCGGAATTTTACCACAAAGAGACGCGTAGTGGCGCGCGTATGGGTAGCATCTCTTCGCTGCATGATCGGCTGCTGATGCTCTATCCGACGATGGGTTGCGGTTTCTTTGCCAAGCCGGGTCAGGCATGCCGCTATTGTCAGTACGATTCGATGCTCAATGAGGAGACACCGCCGGTTCACGA
This sequence comes from Mariprofundaceae bacterium, assembly GCA_050304695.1. Taxonomy (GTDB): domain Bacteria; phylum Pseudomonadota; class Zetaproteobacteria; order Mariprofundales; family Mariprofundaceae; genus WSZY01. The sequence goes on along the minus strand of JBNLEB010000016.1, from coordinate 340,052 downwards.
TCCGCTCGATCTGGTCGAGGTAGTGCGTGCGGCGCTGGCCGAGCGAGAGGTCGATACGGTCTATCTCTATAACGGTTTTGCGCCGGGGGCGGATGCAGGGCTGAAAAGACTGTTGCCGGTGATCGCATTGCTCAGGCGACATCTGCCCTATCAGCAGATCGCGTTGGAGACCGTGGCGCCGACCGATCTGAACGTTATCGACGAACTCTACGATGCAGGGCTCGATATCTTCGTTTGTAATCTCGAACTGAATGATGAAGAACGCTTTGCTGAGATATGTCCGGGCAAGGCTGTGAATGGTGGTCAGCAGCGAATCTGGGAGGCATTGCATCATGCCCGTTCGGTCTTCAGGGCCGGTACTGTGGTTAGCCACCTGATTGTTGGGCTTGAGCCGCTGGAATCGACCACAGAAGGGATGAAGTGCATGGTCGAAGCAGGCATTGTGCCGCTACTGATCCCATTTCGTCCGCTGCCGGGGACACCGCTGGCCGAACAGCCATTGGCTACCCTTGATGATGTCGAGCAGGCACTGCTGATCCAGTCGGAACTTGTGATCGCATCGGGGCTGCCGACCCACAGGTTGCGCGATATGGGACGCGTGCTGACACCGATGGAGAGCCGCGTGCTCGATGGGGTGGAGCCGTCACTGAAGCAGCGCTTCGCTATCTCAGCGGCCGGCCGAAAGTTTGAATCGCTTCTGGATAGCCTGCGCCGCCATCTTCTGCATAGTCATAAGTTGGAAGCGACCGAACCTGATGCGGGACATCGAAAACGGGTTACATCCATGCTACTGCACAGGAGTGTGCCGTTTGTACTGTTGGCATTGATAGCTGCTTGTGCCTTTGGCTTGCTGCAAGTTGGTCCTCCACAGGGGTTGAATGAAGCTGGTTGGCATGCATTGATCGTATTCGGGCTCTGTCTGACGCTCTGGGTCAGCCAGTTGTTGCCGTTGTCGGTCACCTCACTGCTCGGCATGGCGTTGTTGCCGTTGCTTGGTGCGATGACCTCGGCCGATGTCTATGCCCTGTTCGGTAACAAGGCGGTCTTCTTCATCCTTGGTGCCTTTATTCTGGCGGCAGGCATTATGAAGTCGGGCCTCTCCGAGCATCTGGCGCTGGCTGCCTTCGATCGCTTTGGCGATACACCGCGAAAATTGTTGCTCAGTATGCTTCTGCTACCGGCTGTGATGTCCTGTTTTATGCCGGAGCATGCGGTGGCAGCTGTTCTGTTGCCGATTGTCTGGAGCATTGTACACGGATTGGGACTCAAACCCGGCAACCGCTATGCCATGGCGATCTTTATGGCAATGGCGTGGGGTGCGGTTATTGGTGGTGTCATGACGCTACTTGGCGGTGCCCGTGGCCCGTTGGCATTGGCTATCGTCGAGGAGACAACCGGCGGCAGCTTTTCGTTTGTCGATTGGACACTGGCTGCGGCACCGATGGTACTCGGCGTTCTTGCCGTGGCGGCGGTCGTGCTGCTCCGCTTTGCGCCGCACGATTCGATCGACATGCAGGGTGCTCGGCACCGTATCGAAGAGCGGCAGCTAGAGCTCGGGCTGATGGACGTTCGTGCCAAAAGCATGGCTGTTCTGATGCTGGTGACGGTGTTCGGTTGGGTCTTTTTGGCCGATAGCGTTGGGCTGGCCACTGTCGCGCTGATCTCGGTGGTGGCGATGTTCGCGCTCCGCATTGTCGGCTGGAAAGAGATTCAGGCCCACATCGACTGGGGTGTCGTATTGATGTACGGCGGCGCGATTGCCGTAGCCAAGTCGCTGGAGAAGACGGGTGCCGCCGAGTGGGTGGCGACGGCGTTCTGGCCGGAGGGCGTGACCGGCCTGTTGCTGGTGGCGCTGATCGTGCTGGTGACGATGCTGCTTACCGAGAGCATCAGCAATGCGGCGGCGGTGGCGATTATGTTGCCGATCGCCATTCCGCTCGGGGCACTGGCCGGTATCGATCCGATCACCATGGCGCTGGCGGTTGGTATTGTTTCGGGATTTGCTTTCATGCTGCCGATGGGGACACCGGCCAATGCCATGATCTTCGGCACCGGTTACGTGCATCTGCCGAACATGATTCGCATCGGCAGTATCCTGATGGTGACGGCATTTTTGTTGTTTGTGATTGTCTCCGGTCTCTGGTGGCCGTTGATCGGAATGGAGGTATAGAGCGTGGATAGAGTGGAACAGACGATCCGGTGGCTGAAAGAGGCGGAGTCGGAGTTCGCGCCGAAGATTGTCTTTGCCTGCAGTTTCGGGGCCGAGGATGTAGTGCTGGTTGACCTGATCGCCAAGCATGCGCCGAAAATCCGCATCGTCACGCTCGATACCGGCCGTCTGCCGCAGGCTACTTATGACGTCATGGATGCCTGTCGCGAGCGTTACGGTCTGGATATCGAGGCCTTTTTCCCCGATACGAATGACGTCGAGCAGATGGTGCGCGAGAAGGGATTGAATCTCTTCTACCACTCGATCGAGAATCGCAAGCTCTGCTGCGAGATTCGCAAGGTCAGGCCGCTGAAAAGAGCACTGGCCGGGGCGGAGGCCTGGGTGACCGGCGTGCGTCGGGAGCAGGCGGCATCGCGCGCTGCTATGCAGCCGGTCGAGGATGACGAGAGCTTCGGTATCAAGAAGTACAATCCGCTGATCGAGTGGTCCGAGGAAGACGTCTGGAACTACATCCGCAGCAACGACGTGCCGTACAACAAGCTGCACGATCAGTTCTACCCCTCTATCGGCTGTGAGCCGTGCACCCGTTCGGTCACTGTCGGCGAGGACCCCCGCTCGGGCCGCTGGTGGTGGGAGAACGAGGATGCGGTGGCAGAGTGCGGCCTGCATGTGAATCCGATCAATCCGCCGAAAGGCGAGGATGGCGAAGGGATTTAACAGGAGGGGCGAATGTAAAACATTCGCACAGGCCATGGAAGGCCTGTCACAATCCGGCAGGAGAGCCGGATTGGACGGCAAAGCCGCTAACTGGTGAGCGGCAGGACGCCGCGAGTCAAAATCAGATGAATCTGATTTTGTGAGCAAAGCCAAAACCGCGTTTTTGGTTTTGCGTCAAAGAAAAGTAACAGGAGGTTACTTTTCGTATGTAAGGAGAAGGCATGAGCGAGCATAAGAAAATTTCGATTGTCTGCTTCAGCGGTGATTTTGATAAACTGCTGGCTGCCTATACCATTGCGACCGGTGCTGCAGCGACTAATCGTGAAGTGACGATGTTCTTCACCTTCTGGGGACTGAACGCACTGAAGAAGAGGCAAGGACATAGCTGGCTGGGCAAGGATTTCCTCTCCCGCGCTTTCAATTTCCTGATGGGTGGTAAAAAGAATCTTCCGCTCTCCCGCCTCAACTTCGGCGGAGCCAGTCCGAAGCTGATGACCGGCATGATGAAGAAGAACAACGTGGCATCGCTGGATGAGTTGATGGAGGCGGCCAGTGCACTGGGTATCCGCTTTTTCGCTTGCGAGATGTCGATGCATATTCTCGGCGTCACCAAAGAGGATCTGATCGATGATGTGCAGGAGGTGGTCGGCGTGGCGACCTTCCTGAACGAATCCGAAGATGCCCACATCATTTTTATATAGGATGCTCTGGATAAAAATGCACAGGTCGCGGCCATGCATTTTTATTCAGAGTATCCATAGGTAGGGTTCGCCAATGCATTTTCTCGATATTACCCGTGAGACCTGTCCGATGACCTTCGTCAAGGTGAAGTTGCAGCTGGCGAAGATGGATGGCGGTGAAGAGCTGGAGGTGATTCTCAACGAGGGCGAACCGCTTCAGAACGTACCGCGCTCCTGCGAGGAGCAGGGATACCGGGTGCTCTCCGTCGAGGACTGCGGCGATGGCGATGGCAAGCATCGCATCATTATTAAAAAGTAAGAGATCGGGAGACTATATAACATGTCCGAACATAAACTGACGCAGCTCAAGGCACTGGAGGCTGAGTCGATCCATATCATCCGTGAAGTGGTGGCCGAGTTCCGTAATCCGGTGATGCTCTACTCGGTGGGCAAGGACTCCTCCGTACTGCTGCATCTGGCGCGCAAGGCGTTCCATCCGGCACCGCTGCCGTTTGCGCTGCTGCATGTCGATACCGGCTTCAAGTTCAAGGAGATGTACGAGTTCCGTGACTCCTTCTGCAAGGAGATCGGGGCCGACCTGATCGTGCGCCGCAATGAGGATGCCATCGCCAAAGGGATGAATCCGAAGGATCACGGCGTCGCTCGCTGTTGCGGTGCGCTTAAGACCCAGGGTCTTCTCGATGCGCTGGAGGAGGGCGGTTACGACGCAGCTTTCGGCGGTGCCCGCCGCGATGAGGAGCGTAGCCGTGCCAAGGAGCGCGTCTTCTCGATGCGCGACGAGTTTGGCCAGTGGGATCCGAAGAACCAGCGCCCCGAGCTGTGGAACATCTACAACGGCCGCATCCACGAGGGTGAGAGCGTGCGCGTCTTCCCGATCTCCAACTGGACCGAGATGGACGTCTGGCTCTATATCCGCGAGGAGAACATCCCGATTGTGCCGCTCTACTATGCCAAGGAACGGATGATGGTGGAGCGCGGCGAGATGCTGATCCCCTACTACGAGGAGATGCACGACCAGCTATTGGAAGGCGAGGAGCCGAAGATGGTGATGAGTCGTTTCCGTACGCTCGGTTGCAGCCCCTGCACCGGCGCGGTGCGTTCGAGCGCTGCTAATATCGACGAGATCGTTGCCGAGGCCGCAGCGGCCCGTCGTTCCGAGCGCGAGACGAGAATCATCGACCACGGCGCCAACAGCATGGAAGATAAGAAAAAAGAGGGATATTTCTAATGGGCGATTTGAACCTGAATCTGAACAACGAGATCGAACTGCTGCGTCTGGTGACGGTCGGTTCCGTGGACGACGGTAAGTCGACGCTGATCGGGCGCCTGCTGGTCGATACCAAGGGCGCCTTCGAGGATCAGCTGCTGGCCGTGCGTAAGAAGAAGGGCGAAACTCAGGTTGCCTCGGCTGCCGAGATTGATCTGGCCATGCTGACCGACGGCCTTGCCGCCGAGCGCGAGCAGGGCATCACCATCGATGTAGCCTACCGCTACTTCGCCACGCCGAAGCGCAAGTTCATCATGGCCGACTGCCCGGGACACGAGCAGTACACCCGCAACATGGTGACCGGCGCTTCCACCGCCAGCGCTGCCATCATCCTGATCGACGCCCGCAACGGCGTGATGCCGCAGACCAAGCGTCATACCCATATCCTCGGTCTTCTGGGCGTACCGCACCTGATCGTGGCGATCAACAAGATGGATCTGGTCGATTTCGATCAGGCCACCTTCGACAAGATTCGCGAGGAGATGCGCGAGTATTGCAAGAAGCAGGGCGTCAAAGACCTGATCTGCATCCCGATGTCGGCGCTCGACGGCGACATGGTGGCCGTGCGCGGCGAGCGTATGCCGTGGTACGAGGGCAAGACCCTGCTTGAGACGCTGGAGACGCTGCCGGTATTGGATCAGGTGGATGAGAAACCGTTCCGTTTCCCGGTGCAGCTGGTCAACCGTCCGCAGACGGCTGACCTTCCCGACTATCGCGGTTTCATGGGCACCATCGTCTCCGGCACCGTTAAGGTGGGCGACAAGCTCACCGCACTGCCGAGCGGCAAGAGCTCAACTGTCAAAGAGATCGTCACCTTCGACGGCAATCTGAACGAAGCCTTCTCACCGCAGAGCGTCACCATTACGCTGAACGACGAGATCGATGTCTCGCGCGGCGATATGCTGGTGCATGCCGACGAAGGCATGGAGGCGCAGAAGGAGATCACCGCCAACATCTGCTGGATCGGCGATGAACCGCTTGAGCCGCGCAAGAAGTACTGGATCAAGCACACCACGAATACGTTAAAAGCAATGGTCAACGGCATCGATTTCCGCACCGATATCCATTCGCAGGAGCAGGAGGAGGCCGAGGCACTGGCGATGAATGAAATCGGCCAGGTTCAATTGAAACTGCTCAAGCCGATCTATGCCGACAGCTACAGGAAGAACCGTGCGACCGGCAGCTTTATCCTGATCGACAGTTTCACCAACAACACCGTTGGTGCAGGCATGATCGTCTGATTTCAGGCTAGTCCGCGCTCATGCTGTGTTGCATGTCGCCATTTGTACGATCTGAGCAGAAGTCTTCTTCAACTAAGAAGGGCCGCATTGCGGCCCTTTTGCGTTTAACTACTCTTCAATAGAGGTAAGTAATACTTTTCCTAAATCTGAAATATCGTGCCCCGTAATTCGTGCCAGTCCAGTTTCTTCATCTAGAAAGCGTTCAATATATTCCGAATATTCTTTTGAGTCTGAGAGATGAGAAAAATCTCGTTTTTCTATCAGTAAATTTAATCTAACCAATGTGTTGATATGTACGTTTAGAGAAACTTGCCTAATATCTGATTCGTATTTCTCATCCTCTGTCATTTTTGTATGGGTTCCTACAGTAACAGAAGGTACCCTGTGTTTGCTGTAGGTATGAAGCTCTCCGATGCTAAAATCTCTCAATATCTCAATATCTTTATCAGTAAGCTCCTCTAGCAAATGTAATAACTTCTTTCTCGTTCCGTATTCATCAGATGAAACGTTTTTTGATTTGCTAAGAAATATTGCAATGTACTTATTTCTGTCTTCGGTTAGTGCTCTCGATGCCATAAATACGCCATCCTCAAACAAATCGACAAAGTATTGATTGTGCTTGAGTTGCTCCATCTCTAAATCACGGATTCGTTTATTTAGCTCTTTTAAGAAAGAGCAAATGCGATCAATGCGCTGATTGGGAATTACTGTGGTTAGTATTTCAGTTACCAATGGACCAGCACCGGGAATTATTCCTGCTACGCTCCTTGCAACTGCAACTACGGTATCAGTTGCATCGTTTTCTAACTCATCTTCATTCATGAAATTGATATGTTCTCCTATCCAAATGGAAGAGATTATAGACGAGTTTTGGAAACTAACTCCAATCAATGTTCTGTAGTTGCTGCCAGAGCTCGGTAGCGACAGGGCCTAAGGGTTTGTCCTTTTTGCGGACGGCCTTGATATCGGCTTTTAGGGGTTGGAACTCCTCGCCGGTCAGGGCGATCAGTTCGCCGCGCCCCAGCTCCTCCCGGATCATGTGGACAGGCATACCGCCCCAGCCGATGCCGGAGGCGATGATCCGCTTCTTGGTGGAGAAGTCGGAGACCACCCACTGGCGGGTGCCCTCGACGATACCGGCGCTGCGGCGCGAGGAGTGGCGGCTGGAGTCGCGCACGATCACCTGCGTCGTGCCTTTCATGTCGTGTTCGGTCAGCGATGCCGCCCGCTCCGCCAGCGGTGAGCAGGCCGCGATTACCCGCACCATCTCAATCTTTGTCAGGTCGGCATAGATGTGGTCGGGGCTCTGCTCGAACACCTCCGAGATGGCGATGTCGGCATCGCCGTCGATTAGCCGTTCCATGGTTCCGTTGAGCGTTTCGACCAGCAGCGATAGCCGTGTGGCGGGATATCGGGCGGTGATGGTGTTGAAGACGGCAAGCGGTGCGTCGATCGGCACGATCGAGCTCATGGCGATGCCGAGTTCCGGCTCCTCGCCGACGGCGAAGTGGCGGGCCATGTCGGTGATCTCACCGGCGTGGGTGAGCAGCTCTTTTGCCTTCTCGAACACGGCTACGCCTTCGCGGGTCAATGTGGGGCGGTAGGCATCGCGGTCGAAGAGGGTAATGCCGAGCTCCTCTTCGAGCTTCCTGATGGCGATACTGATCGCCGACTGGCTTTTGAACAGGGCCTCGGCGGCAGGGCGGAAGCCGCCATGCTCGACGACGGCAGAGAGGGCACGGAGTTGATCGAGTGTCATCTGAACGTTTTTGTCATGCCGGACTTCGACTGCATGGATGTAGGAGATACGAGCCCATGGATGGGCGAAGGTAGAGGAATGCAGGAGCAATTGCCGAGATCCGGCATCCATGGATTCCGGCGTTCGCCGGAATGACGTAAGAGATTGTTTCACTGGTAGCGATGAACATCATATTGTCAGAATAGATGATAAATATTATCAATCAAGTTGTTTGATACATTATGCTTTCTGTTTATCGAAAACGGGTCTTTACTTCCGCTCATGGGATTACTGATCGATGGCGTCTGGCATGACGAGTGGTACGACACCGCCAAGAGCGGCGGCCGCTTCGTACGCAGTGAATCTCAGTTTCGCAACTGGATCACTACGAATAGTGAAGCCGGAATCACCGGCGAAGGCGGTTTCCCGGCCGAGGCGGGGCGCTACCATCTCTATGTTGCGCTCGCCTGTCCGTGGGCACACCGCACGCTGATCTTCCGCAGGCTCAAGGGGCTGGAGAATCTGATCGACGTCACCATCGTGCATCCGCATATGCTGGAGAGCGGCTGGATTTTCGGCGAGCCGGAACCGCTCTACGGCTTCAACTGCCTGCACCAGCTCTACACCCAAGACACCCCGGACTACACCGGCCGTGTATCGGTGCCGCTGTTGTGGGACAAGCAGCGGGAGCGGATCGTCTCCAACGAATCATCCGAGATCATCCGCATGTTCAACTCCGCCTTCGACGAATTGACAGGCAACCGGGCCGACTATTACCCCGAGCCGCTGCGTCCGCAGATCGACCGGATCAACAGCTTCGTCTACGACAACATCAACAACGGCGTCTACAGGTGCGGCTTCGCCACGACACAGGCCGCCTACGTAGAGGCGTTCAATGCACTCTTCGCGGCGCTCGACCGCGTCGAGACGATTCTGGATGACCAGCGTTATCTCGTCGGCGAGATCATCACCGAGGCGGACTGGCGGCTATTCACGACGCTGATCCGCTTCGATGCGGTCTACTACGGTCACTTCAAGTGCAACCTGCGCCGCATCGCCGACTACCCGAACCTCTCGAACTACCTGCGCGACCTCTACCAGCAGCCCGGCATCGCCGACACCGTCGACATAGGCCAGATCAAGCAGCACTACTACTTCAGCCATGCCACGATCAATCCGACTCGCATCGTGCCTAAGGGGCCGGAGTATGATTTCACGGCAAGCCACGACCGCGACCGCTTCGGCGATGGCGCGGCGCAGTCACCGATACGGAGAGTGAAGTGAGCCTGCGTAACACCAAAAGCCGTTTCGGCTGGGTCAGCATCATTATCCACTGGCTGATGGCACTGGCGATCTTCGGCATGTTCGGCCTCGGTGTCTGGATGGTGGGCCTCGATTACTACGACCCGTGGTATCACAGAAGCCTCTGGGTTCACCAGAGTATCGGCATGTTGCTGCTCTTCCTGCTCGTTTTCCGCATCGTCTGGCGCCTCACCAACCTGGTGCCCGAGATCATGGGGCTCTGGTGGGAGAAGCTGGTCGCCATCTGGGTACATCGCGGCCACTACGTCATCATGGCGGCGCTGATGGTGAGCGGATATCTGATTACCACGGCTTACGGGCGTGGTGTCGACATCTTCGGCTGGTTCGAATTTCCGGCCCTGCTGCCGGCCGACAAGGGTCGCGAAACGACGCTCGGTTTCTGGCACATGTTGCTGGCCTGGGGCTTTATGGGCTATATCGGTATGCATGCGGGAGCGGCGCTGAAACACCATTTTATCGATAAGGACAGAACGCTTACGCGTATGTTGGGTTTAAATCAAAACAAAGAGGAGAAGAATGATGAAATTTAAAACAATACTTGCAGCACTGCTGCTATCGCTGGGACTGGCAACGACAGCTATGGCCGAGGATTATGTGATCGACACGGCCAAGGATCACGCCTTTATCCAGTTCAAGATCGGTCATCTGGGATACAGCTGGATGCTCGGCCGCTTCAACGATTTTAGCGGCACCTTCTCATACGACGAGAAGAACCCGTCCGCCTCGAAGGTTGAGGTCACCATCGACGTCGCCAGTGTCGATACCAACCATGCTGCACGCGATAAACATCTGCGCAGCCCCGACTTCTTCAATGTTGACAAACACCCGACATCCACCTTTGTCAGTAAATCTTTCAAGGAGCTTGGCGGTGGCAAGGCGGTGTTGACAGGCGCCTTCACGCTCAACGGCGTGACCCGGGATATCACCATCGATGTAACCCATATCGGCCATGGAGACGATCCTTGGGGCGGATACCGACGCGGGTTCGAGGGTACGACGACGCTGAAGATCGCCGACTACGATATCGCTTTCGCACCGAAGCTCGGCCCTGCCTCGGCCGAGGCTCAGCTCTACTTCTCCTTCGAAGGCATCAGGCAGTGAGCGATCTTTTCACACCGATCAGGCTGGGGAGCCTTGAGCTCCCCAATCGTGTTTTCATGGCACCAATGACGCGCAATCGGGCGCCGGAGACGATTCCGACGCCGCTCATGGCCGAGTATTACCGGCAACGCGCTGCGGCCGGGCTGATCATCAGTGAGGGATCGCAGGTTTCGCCGCAAGGGGTCGGCTACCCGGCGACGCCCGGCATCCACTCGGAGGCGCAGATCGAAGGGTGGAAGCAGGTGACCGATACCGTGCATGAGGCGGGCGGCCACATCTACCTGCAGCTCTGGCATTGCGGGCGAGTCTCCCACCCCGATTTCCACAACGGCGAACCGGCGGTCGGGCCCTCGTCGATCCGACCTGCCGGTGAGGCATTTACGTTCGAGGGACTCAAGCCGTTCGAGACGCCGCGCGAGCTCTCACTATCGGAGATCGCTGCGGTGGTGGAGGATTTCCGGCGCGGGGCGGCCAATGCGATCAAGGCAGGATTCGACGGTGTCGAGATTCACGGTGCCAACGGCTACCTGCTCGACCAGTTCCTGCGCGACGGCAGCAACCAGCGCAGCGACGCCTACGGCGGTTCGGTCGAAAACCGGGCACGGCTGATGCTGGAGGTGACCGAAGCGGTTTCCGCCGAGGTGGGAGCCGAACGGGTCGGTATCCATCTTTCGCCGTTACAGCCGTTCAATGATATGAAGGACTCCAATCCGGAGGCGACCTTCAGCTATATGGTCGAGAAGCTCAATGCTTTTAACCTCGCCTACCTGCATATCACCGAGATGGGAATCGATGCACCGGATGTGGCCGGTCCCGCCTTCGATCTGGTTAAGCTGCGCAGGCTTTGGAAGGGAACGTATGTCACCAATTTCGGTTACGATAAGGTGCGCGGTAATGCCGCTATTGCCAGCGGAGAGGCTGATGCTGTCACCTTCGGCCAGACCTTCCTGGCCAATCCCGACCTGGTGGAGAGGTTTAAAGCCGATGCAGGGCTCAATGCGCCGGATACGGCCACCTTCTACGGCGGCGATGCGCACGGCTATACCGATTACCCGACGATGGCCTAGGGAGGGAGATGCATGAGCGAGTACTTTAGCGAAGGCACCTTCGCCTTTCTGCGTGAGCTGAGCGCCAACAACAACCGCGACTGGTTCGCCGCCAACAAGGCACGCTACGAGAGTGAGGTGCGGGAGCCTGCCCGCGCCTTCATTCGTGCCATGGTGCCGGAGTTGGAACGTTTCGCCCCGCACTTCGTCGCCAGTGACAAGAAGGTGGGCGGTTCGCTGATGCGCATCTTCCGCGACGTCCGCTTCTCCAAGAACAAGCAGCCCTACAAGACCAATATCGGTATCCAGTTTCGTCACGAGGTGGGCAAGGATGTGCATGCGCCTGGGTACTATCTTCATATCGAGGCGAATGAGGTGTTCGTTGGCGCCGGTATCTGGCATCCCGATGCCGATACGCTGAAGAAGATTCGTACCTACATCGATGCCCATCCGACCCGCTGGAAGGACGGGGCATACGACGGCGGTTTCGCCAAAGCCTATTCGCTGGCGGGCGACTCGTTGACCCGCGCGCCGAAGGGGTTCAGCCCCGACCATCCGCTGATCGAGGATATCAAGCGCAAGGACTTCATCGGCATCGCACCGCTGATGCCGGAGCTGATATTGCAGGACGACCTGACCGGTCTGGTCTCGGGCTATTTCGAGGCGGCCACGCCATTGATGAAAGAGCTCTGCCGCGCTGTCGGCGTGGTTTATTAGGTTACGGCCTCGGAGCGTCCTGCCCTCGGCCTTTGACGCAAGCCAAAACGTGCGAGTTTTGGCTTGCTTACTAAAGCCGGCCATCCATGGCCGGGATGGAGGTTCTGAATCGATCAGTGCTTCATATAAGGAGGAGAAGGAATGAGTGAGATTCGAGGAAACGGCAGTGCCGAGGTGCATGATCTGATCGCCAGACGATGGAGTCCGCGTGCCTTCGATGGTGCGAAACCGGTGGAGCGGGAGAAGTTGCTCTCGGTGCTGGAGGCAGCGCGCTGGGCGCCGAGCTGCTTCGGTGACGAGCCGTGGCGCTATGTCGTATGCGATCGCTTCGAAGATGAACAGGCGTGGCAATCGCTGCTCGCCTGCCTGGCCGAAAAGAATCAGCTGTGGGCTAAAAATGCGCCGGTGCTGATGGTCTCCTGTGCCGATTCCGAATTTCGTGCCAACGGCAACTCCAACCGCTGGGGCCAGCATGATACCGGTGCGGCTTCCATCTCGATCTGCCTGCAGGCCACGGCGCTCGGGTTGGCCAGTCACCAGATGGGCGGCTTCGATGCCGATGCGGTGAAAGAGACTTTCGGCGTTCCTGAGCAGTTCACGCCGATGTCGGTTATCGCCATTGGTTATGCCGGAAGTATCGAAGGGCTGCACGACGATTTCCGGCCGCTGGAGGTGGGCGAGCGCAAACGTCAGCCATTGAGCGGGAACTTTTTCGCCGGCAAGTGGGGCAGCGGGGTGAAGGTATGAGTATCACGGTTCGGCAGGCCGACGTGGTTCCTGAAGGAGCCGGCGTCGAAGTCAAACGTCTGATGCCGGTGGCAGGGATGCGCAACTTCGACCCCTTCGTGCTCTGGGATCACTTCGACATCGAATCCGGCGGTTTCCCCGACCATCCCCATCGCGGTTTCGAGGCGATCACCTACATGTTCGCCGGCGGTATGCAGCACACCGATAATCTGGGAAACAAAGGCACGGTGCACGGCGGAGGGGCACAGCGTTTCACAGCCGGGCGCGGTCTCGTTCATTCGGAGATGCCCCATAAAACCGAAACAGGCCGACACGCCGCCGGGATTCAGCTCTGGATCAATCTGCCGAGACGGCTGAAGGGGGTTGATCCGGAGTACCAGCAGATTCAGGCAGACGAGTTTTTCGTTTCCGAATTCGATGGCGGTTCGTTGAAGGTGATCGTTGGCGAGGGCGGGCCGATCGGCTTAAGAACCGAGGTCGAATACCTCGATATCTCACTGCATGAGGATGGAACTTTTAAACGTGATATTCCCGAGGGAATGCGCGGATTGATCTATGTCGAGTCCGGTTCAGTCAGTGTGAACGGGGAAGAAGTCGTTGCCGGAGCTTCGGCTTTTGTCGATGCGGAGCCTTCACTGACCGTTGTCGCTGCTGTCGATAGCCGTTTCATGTGGTGTTTCGGCAGACCGCATGGCGAGCCGATCTTTCAGCACGGGCCCTTTGTCGATTAAATCGTCGATTAGTGCGTGGATTGAAGTTGTAGATTGAACCGTAACGGCTATCCTCAACGGCGGATGGGTTGCTCCAGGAGGTGACGCATGCGATCCAAGAAGGTCTTCTTTGAAAATGCCGATGGGTTGAAGCTGGCCGCCTATCTCGATCTTCCTATCGATGGCAAACCACGTGCCTATGCGCTCTTTGCTCACGGTTTTACCCTGACCAAACACCTGAAAGCGACCACCCATATCAACCGGGCGCTAGCGGCCAAAGGTATCGCGGTGCTGCGGTTTGATTTCACAGGTCTTGCAGAGAGCGAGGGAGATTTTTCCGATACCAACTTCTCATCCAATGTCAGCGATATCGTTTCTGCCGCCCGTTTTCTGGAGCAGGAGTATGAGGCACCGAAGATATTGATCGGCCACTCCCTCGGCGGAGCTGCCATGTTTGTCGCTGCTCGCGATATTCCCTCGGCCAAAGCGATTGCCACCATCGGAGCACCGTGCGATCCATCCCATATCACCCATATCTTCAAAGGCAGGGAGGATGAGTTGAATGAGAAGGGCGAGCTTGATATCTCCATCGGTGGGCGTTCGTTCAGGATTAAGGAGCAGTTTCTCCACGATGTGCAGGAGGCACAGACCTGTGCTGCCATTCATGATCTGAAACGTGCGCTGCTGATCTTCCATTCGCCGCTGGATGAGATTGTCGACATCAAGCATGCCCAGCGTATCTATGAATCGGCGCGCCACCCCAAGAGCTTTGTTACGCTGGACCGCGCCGATCATCTGTTGAGTCAGGAGTTCGATGCCCGCTATGTCGGCTCAGTGATTGCCACCTGGGCGGAGAAGTATGTGCCGGTTCGTGAAATCGAGTGGGATACCGGCGCTCATGCCGTGCGGGTGCGGACAGGTTCGAGCTACTACACCGAGATCAAGTCCGGCATCCACGGCCTGACAGCCGATGAGCCGATGAAAGTGGGTGGCACCGACCGTGGCCCGACACCATACGGCCTGTTGATGTCCAGCCTTGGCGCCTGCACCGGTATCACGCTACGTATGTATGCCGATCGCAAGGGTTGGGATGTGGAGGAGATCAATGTCTATCTCAACCATGAGAAGATTCATGCCAAGGATTGCGAGGATTGCGCCGAGGGTATGACCGGAAAGATCGACCATATCGAGCGACTGATCGATGTGGTAGGCAATCTGGATGACGAGCAGCGCCAACGGCTTCTGGAGATCGCCGACCGCTGTCCTGTTCACCGCACGCTGCAAGAGTCATCACATATCACCACGGCTTATTTAGAGAAAGAAAAGACCTGAGTTCGAATATCCGCTTTCGGTCAGAAATGGCATTCAGAAATAAGTATGTTTAGTAAACTGTCACCGTAATCTCGGCGCTGATTCCATTATTCGTTCACAATAAATTCTTCATCACTTGTGTGAGGAAAATATCAGCTGCATCCTCCAGTTTCACAATGAAATTACGATTTGCTGCAAAGTCTCTGCCCAAGTCTCTGCAAATTCTTACTTCGAAGCTACGAACAGTGTCACCCTTAGTTTTGTCTAGAATCGAATAACTCTCACCAGCTTCATGCTGTGCTATGAGGTTAGGCAGAGTGCAGTATAATTCGCTTTTCTTGCATCGAGGGTAAGAGGCTGATATTTCGATAGTGTCGGCTACGCCTGCATCGGCTAACAACATCTTAAGTAATCGAGTGGTTTGAGCCACTGCTTTGCCGGTTTCGATCACTACATTGGTGTAGCACATAACGCGCTGCCTAGTAAAATCAACATCTATATAAAATAACTTTGTCTTATCTTTATTGATGCAATATGAGCTGGTTACAACTTTTTTGGAATTTAACATATCTGCCAGTTCAGCTTCTCTAGCTTGCTTTCCAGGCAACATCTCAACATACCACCCAGTTCTATCAGTTAAGTGAAGACTTATATCTTTTTCTTCTTGGATGTAGCCAGACACAATGGCATCTAGCGAAGCTCTATCAAGTTTTTTAGCAGGCTCATAGTCACGAATAGTGCTAACAGCTTCGCCCCAATTTGCGCCCATGTTGTTGAAGTGATCGATATTTTTATGGGCTTCAAAGTATCGGCATAATTCACTAAGCATAAACACATGATCTTCATCAGAAACAGCATTCGCCCTTACCAACCTAGAGGCCGATACTTTCAAAAATGGCCAAGACCAGTGGAAAAGATCAATGCTTCTTTTCTTCGTTTTAACTGGGCTATCAAATGGCGTTGTAACAAGCTGATTGGAAATCGTAATTACTGCACCTATGCCAATCTCTTTTGCAAAGTTGATATATCTTTCTACTTGGGAATCCTCTAAGAGATTGGCGCCGACTTTAACCTCTACAAAAGCACACCACTCAATAACAGGGTCAGACTTTCCGCTGGTAACAACGATTAGACCATCTGGACGATCTTTACCTTTGCTTTTTGATGCATCTGAGAAATCCATTTCAGTGTAAACGTGAATTCCGACGGTTCGGGCATTTATTTTTCTGACTCCAATACCAGTCAGCAGATCTTCTCGATACTCCTTAACCGCAGCAAGGGAAGCCAAGAAAATGGATGTGGTATGTATTTCTTGGTCTGTGTTTCCTGATGGAAACAAGCGTGCTTTTCTAGCTTCAAGTTCGGCCTGAGATAATCCGAAAACCTCATGTAAACTTGAAAAGTGAGTGTTCCCTAGGCGAATCTTATTAAGCAGTTTCTTCATGGCAGTCCCCCTCTAACCGGCAGATTAGACTATCCTTCCCTTGGTAGTCTAATTATTGAGCGAAAACAGTCCTTCGATTTAACTAAAGAATGTAACGCGAAAGGTCTTCGTCTTCGGCGACATCACCGAGCTGTTTGCGGACGTAATCGGCGTTGACGTCGATATCCTTTTCGCTGCGATCCGATGCGTCGAAGCTCACTTCATCCAGTACGCGCTCAAGCAGCGTGTGCAGGCGGCGGGCACCGATGTTTTCGGTCTTCTCGTTTACCTGTACGGCCAGACGTGCCAGTTCGGCAATGCCATCATCCTGATAGTTGATGTTAACCCCTTCGGTTTCAAGCAGGGCGGCATACTGTTTGGTCAGGGATGATTCCGGCTCCACCAGAATGCGGCGGAAATCCTCTTCGGTCAGGGCATTGAGGTTCACGCGGATCGGGAAGCGCCCCTGAAGTTCAGGGATCAGATCCGAAGGCTTGGAGAGGTGGAATGCCCCTGATGCAATGAAGAGGATGTGATCGGTCTTCACTGCACCGTGCCTGCAGTTGACGCTGGTGCCTTCGACCAGCGGCAGCAAATCGCGCTGTACGCCCTCGCGGGAGACATCACCATCTTTTCCTGAACGGTGGGTGATCTTGTCCATCTCATCGAGGAAGACGATACCGCTGTTCTCGGTGCGTTCGATCGCCTCCTCCTTGATACGGTCCATATCGAGCAGACGGTCGGCCTCCTGCTGTTTCAGGACATGCATCGCCTCTTTAATCGTCATGCGTTTGGATTTCTGCTTGCCGCTACCAAGGCCGCCGAGCATATCCTTCAGGTTGAAGTCGATCTCCTCACCTCCCTGGTTGGTGAACATCTGGAACATCGGCATTTGCGGTTGTTCATTAATATCGATCTCCACCTGCCGGTTATCCAGTTCACCCAGACGCAGCTTATGCCGCATCTTCTCGCGAGAGTCGTGGTGCGGGTCTTTCCGGTCTGCCGGAACCGGTTTGGCAGGGTCGACAGAGTGGGGGATAAGGATGCCCAGCAGATGTTCTTCGGCCGCCTCTTCGGCACGGGTCTGTACTTTTACCAGATGCTCTTCACGTACCATCTTGATGGCGAAATCGACAAGGTCTCTGATGATCGATTCGACATCGCGACCAACGTACCCCACTTCGGTATATTTGGTCGCCTCCACCTTGATAAAGGGGGCTTTGGCCAACCGCGCCAGCCTGCGGGCGATCTCTGTCTTGCCGACCCCGGTGGGGCCGATCATCAGAATATTCTTCGGCGTAATCTCCTCACGCATGGGAGACTCTACCTGCTGACGACGCCAGCGATTCCTCAACGCAATAGCCACGGCGCGCTTGGCATCGTGCTGGCCGATAATGAAACGATCCAGTTCGGAAACAATCTCTCTGGGGGTCATGGTATGGCTCATGGATAGGACCTGCTTGCACTAATTTTGGTCATAGCGATAGAGCCCTTTTTGTTGCACTTCAAGGCATTTCGAGCGCAATGTGCTTGCTGCACATTAGTGAAAAATAACGATGCAGTGTGCAAAAAGGGCCTATCCCGCAGGGCCGTGCCCCAAATGAATCCACTCTGCGTTGCTTGTCGTTCATTTGAATTTATCAAATTTCTCTCCTCGCGCCTTGATTGGTCTCATTTGGGTTGCGGCGCTTTAATCAAAATTAGTGTAAGCAGGTCCTCACTCCAGTGATTCGATGGTAAAGGAGTTGTTGGTATAGACGCAGATGTCTGCAGCGATCTTCATCGCCGCCTCGGCAGCATCACGGGCGCCAAGTTTACTGTGGCGAACCAGCGCAAGGGCTGCCGATTTGGCATAGGCGCCACCGGAGCCGATGGCGGCAACGCCTTCGTCCGGTTCCAGTACATCGCCGTTGCCGGAGATGATCAAGGTTCGTTCGGCATCGGCGACAATCATCATCGCTTCGAGTTTGCGCAGGTAACGATCGGTGCGCCAGTCCTTGGCAAGGGCAACAGCCGCACGGGTGAGGCTGCCGCCATGTTCGTCCAGCTTGGCTTCGAATTTCTCGAACAGGTTCATAGCGTCGGCGGTGGAACCGGCAAAGCCGGTCAGGATTGAACCATCACGAATTGAGCGAACTTTTTTGGCGCCGTGTTTGATCACGGTATCGCCAAGGGTGACCTGTCCGTCCCCTGCAATTGTCACCTCATTATCCTTGCGCACGCAGCAAATGGTAGTGCCGCGCATCTTGATACTTTGAACTGTCTCCATTGAGTCGCCTCCTGCCGTGCGGAAAGTGGAATACTATCTATCCTCCGGGAAAGGGCTAGCCGTCGCTTTTTTTGCGAATCGGGGATTGACGAGTGTGCTGCTTCCGCCTATGTTGCGGCGCCTTCCGTTTTGAGATGGGAGGCATCGAAAAAATTCGGGGTGTAGCGCAGCCTGGTAGCGCATCTGGTTTGGGACCAGAGGGCCGGGGGTTCGAATCCCTCCACCCCGACCATTTTTCGTGACTGCAAGCCTGACAGAGCGCCTGTAGCTCAGCTGGATAGAGCAACGGACTTCTAATCCGTAGGTCGCAGGTTCGAATCCTGCCAGGCGCGCCAGTCGACATGGCACTTGATATGGTGGCCGTAGTTCAATGGTAGAGCCCCGGCTTGTGGTGCCGGTTGTTGTGGGTTCGAGTCCCATCGGCCACCCCAGTTTAGTTTGATCCAGGCATTTTCGATGCTTGATTTGGTAGTCCGTTTATGGGTTGCGAGTGGCTTGAGTAGTCGCTGGAAATATCGGGGATGACGGTTAGGATTCTCCACGCATGGGCGCATAGCTCAGTTGGCAGAGCAGCTGACTCTTAATCAGCGGGTCCTAGGTTCGAGCCCTAGTGCGCCCACCATGTCTGAAAGGGCTGTGTTTTTCACACAGCCCTTTTTTGTTCCCGGGTCAGGACTCCCTGGAGATGACTCTGAAGAATTCAACCTCTTCACATCGATTCTTGACCTTAACCTTTCCGCCCTTTTCAGCCATGAATTCACCCGAGCAGTCATTGTGGGTCTGGCGGCTGATCAGGATTTCATCTCCCTCTGCAATATTCACAAGTCGGGATGCAACATTTACGCTGTCACCAATGACCGTATAGTCACGACGCTGTTTTGAGCCGATATCGCCAGCGATGACCACACCCGAATTGATGCCTATGCCCGCCGAAAAGGTGACCTTGTTTTCACTCTTTCTTTTTTGCATCAATTGTTGTTGTACCGCCTGCATCTCAATAGCTGCGTTAACCGCATTGACTGCGGTTTTGGTCGGGCTTGGAAGAAGTCCGAAGACTGCCATCAGCTCGTCGCCGATAAATTTGTCCAGAACACCGTTGTGTCTATGAATAATTTCGACCATCAACTCAAAATATTCATTAAGCATGGAGACGACATTTTCGGGTTCGGAGGTCTCCGCGATTGCAGTAAACCCGCGAATATCTGCAAAAAGAATGGTTACTTCCCGACGGCTGTTCAGCTGGGAGTTGTCAAGATTCTTACTGTGAATCAGTTGCTCGAAAATATTGGCTCCGATGTAGGGTTTTAGAATGTTTGTGCGCTCTTCTGATTCGAAAAGCATGTGCTCATGATTTGATGAAGCATCCTTTGCCTGCTTCATGAGGGCGATGGTTACATCACTGAAGTTCTTTTTCGTCTCTTCAAGCTCACTGATCAGGTGATTAAAGCGGTTGGAGATACGCCTTATTTCGGTAACGGAACCACCGCTTGAAGAGATTGCTTGAAAATTTTTTGAGTCGGAAGGTGAATCTATGTCATGGACAAGACGGGTGAGTCGATCGGAAAAAGATCGTAAAATGTAGAAGCCACTGAGGTGAAAGGTTAGAACGATGGCGCTAAAAAACATCAGGATTTCAGATATCTTCATCTGTTCCTGAATAAAGATGTAGATAACCAGCAGATAGGGAATAATTCCTATCAAGCTCAGGACGATATGAATCTGAGAGCGAAAGGTTGTCGCTTTTTCTGTTTTCATTCGGTTCTGCTCCGACTCGATTAAAAAGCCAGCACGGTATCATAAACCGCCTGTTCCCCATACAATAAAATGTACCTATCAGGTCATTGTACCCGACAGGCTGATGCAGCATGAAGTCGATGGAGGTTAGCAGGATAAAGAAGAGGGATGTGTCGTTTGATTTTGGCAAGGCGAATGTGCATAGTTCGCCCCTTTGAAAAGGGGGTGAAGCTTGGCATTTACCCTTTTTTTGCGCGATTGACTTACAGATGCGAGGGTGGCGGAACTGGTAGACGCGCTGGATTTAGGTTCCAGTACCTTCGGTGTGGGGGTTCGACTCCCCCCCCTCGTACCATGTGTTTTTTTTTGGAAATTGATCGATTGGCATCCCGCCAATGATCAGTAACGCCGAACAAAAGTGTGATTTTGTTCGGCTCACAAAATAAAAGATTTTGGCGACCCGCCCATGGGTCGCGGGCGCACTTTGGTGGTGCCGCTTACATTTGAATTTTATGACCCGCTCGGGAGAAGAAGAGATGATCAAGACCAACGTCAAGAAACTCGGAGAGAACGAACATCAGGTTCATGTGCAGATTGCACAGAAAGAGTATGATCGTGTTTACGGCGAGCAGGCTGAAAAACTGTCCGGTGCAGCCAATCTTCCCGGCTTTCGCAAAGGTAAAACACCGACTTCCATGCTGAAGCAGCAGTTCGGTGCCAAGTTGCATGAGGATACAGTCTCCGAACTTCTCCAGCAGCACTATATGACCGCTATCGAATCTTCCGGCCTGGTGCCGGCCGCGCAGCCGGAGCTCAATATTCCACAGATTCAGCCGGATTCCGGTTTCGAGTTCAGCATGAAAGTGGTGACCTGGCCTGAGGTGAAGGTGAAGCCACTCTCCAAACTGAAGTTCGATACCACGGAAGTAGAAGTGACCGATAAGGATATCCAGACGGTTGTTGACCGCCTGATGGAGTCACAGGTGAAGTATGAGATCGAGGATGGCCGTGTCTCCGAGCAGGGCGATCAGGTTGTCATCGATTTCGTCGGCTTTGTCGATGGCGAAGCGTTTGAAGGCGGTAAGGGTGAAGATACCCCGCTGGTGCTCGGCGCCGGTCAGTTTATCCCCGGCTTTGAAGAGCAGTTGATCGGTAAGAAGGCGGGTGATGATGTTACTGTCGAGGTAACCTTCCCCGAGCAGTATCAGGCGGCACATCTGGCTGGTAAACCGGCCCGTTTCGAGACACAGGTGAAGAGCGTTGCCAGATCGGCGAAGGCAGTTGATGAAGATGATCTGGCCAAGATGCTCGGCTTCGATGATGCAAAAGCGCTACGCGATGATGCGCGTGTTCGTTTGGGAGAGCAGGCCGAAGGGGCTGCGGCTCAGGCTACGCGTGAAGCCGCTTTCGATGCACTGCTGGCGGCCAATGAAGTTTCATTGCCTGAGCGTCTGATCGAAGAGGATATCAAGGCGACTACCCAGCGTGTTGTGCAGAATATGCAGCAGCAGGGCATGGAAGTGACCAAGGATATGTTCGAAGATGAAACCTTCAAAAACGAGGTGCGCGAGCGCTCCGAGAAGGGCCTGAAACTCTCCGTACTTGTGCAGGCTGTGCGCGAGGAGGCCGAAATCGAGGTGGATGATGCCGAGATCGAGGCGGAACTTGAGAAGATGGCAGCCCAGTATCCTGCCGAGCAGAAGGATCAGTTCATGGCGTGGATGAAGAGTCAGCAGGAGCAACTGGCTTCAGTGCGCGAGCGTGTGCTGGAGGGTAAATGCGTCGACCATATCGTGGCGCAGGCCAAGACCAAAGCGGTGAAGAAGAGCTTGGGCGAGTGGCAGGAGCAGCAGGATCAGAACTGATCCCTCTCTGACCGGAATCCTTTGAATAGACTTAGGGCTTTGCCATCCAGAAAAAAGGAAGGCAACATAAGCGCATAATTTAAAGGAGTGCCCATGAATCTGGTTCCAATGGTGGTGGAGCGTACCGCACGCGGTGAACGTTCCTACGATATCTATTCAAGACTGCTGAAAGAGCGCATTGTCTTTCTTTCAGGTCAGGTCGACGATCATATGGCCAATCTGATCACAGCCCAGTTACTGTTCCTCGAATCCGAAGGCCCTGACAAGGATATCTATCTCTATATTAATAGTCCGGGCGGTCTGGTGACTGCCGGTATGGCGATCTACGATACCATGCAGTATATCCGCTGCGACGTCTCTACGCTTTGTGTCGGTCAGGCAGCCAGTATGGGTGCCCATCTGCTGGCAGCCGGTGCGGCAGGCAAACGTTATGCACTGCCCAACGCCCGTGTGATGATCCATCAGCCGCTCGGCGGATTTCAGGGTCAGGCGACCGATATCGAGATTCATGCCAAAGAGATTCTGAAGCTAAAAGAGCGCATGAATGAGATGATGGCCAAGCACACCGGCCAGCCAATCGACAAGGTTTCCGAAGATGTTGAGCGCGATTATTTCTTGACCGCTCAAGAAGCTCGCGATTACGGTTTGGTAGACGAGGTTCTTGTGTCACGGCCCGATCCGAAGCTGGACAAGCCGAAGTCGGATAAGTGATACCGGAGGTTTAATATATGAGTTCACAGAATAATGGTGGGGATTCGACACTCTACTGCTCTTTTTGCGGTAAGAGTCAGCACGACGTCAAGAAGCTGATTGCCGGCCCGACCGTTTTCATCTGTGACGAATGTATTGAATTGTGCAATGAGATCATCGTTGAAGAGCTCTCTGGTGAAGAGAAGAAGGATGAGGCCAGACCTGAAGGTCTTCCCAAACCGGCCGAGATCAAGACGTTCCTTGATGACTACGTGATCGGGCAGGAGTCCTCCAAGCGACTGCTCTCGGTAGCTGTCTACAACCACTATAAACGTATTGCACATAACGAGACCAGCGACGTCGAGATCGCCAAGAGTAATGTGCTGCTGCTTGGCCCGACCGGTAGCGGTAAGACGCTGTTGGCCCAGACGCTGGCACGTATTTTCGATGTGCCGTTCATTATGGCCGATGCCACGACTCTGACCGAAGCCGGATATGTTGGCGAGGATGTCGAAAACATTATTCTTAAACTGCTGCAGGCGGCTGATTACGATGTTGAACGGGCCCAGCGCGGTATCGTCTATATCGATGAGGTCGATAAGCTATCACGCAAAGCGGATTCACCATCGATCACCCGTGATGTTTCCGGTGAAGGCGTTCAGCAGGCGTTGCTGAAGCTGATCGAGGGAACCGTGGCGGCTGTTCCACCGCAGGGTGGACGTAAACATCCGCAACAGGAGTTCATGCAGGTCGATACCACCAATATTCTGTTTGTGCTTGGTGGGGCGTTCGCGGGGCTGGAGAAGATCATCGAGGCTAAGGGCAAGCAGCGCTCCATCGGTTTCGGTGCTTCGGTTCAGTCTGAAGATGAGCGCGATCTTGGTCTGCTGTTCAGCCAGGTTGAGCCGGAAGATCTGATTCAGTACGGACTCATTCCTGAACTGGTCGGTCGTCTGCCTGCTGTGGCGACACTGGGTGAACTCGACAAAGATGCATTGCTACAGATTCTGACCGAGCCTAAGAATGCACTGGTGAAGCAGTATCAGGCGCTGCTTGGTTACGATGATGTGGAACTCAGCTTTACCGATGATGCACTGGAGGCGATTGCCGATAAAGCGATCAAACGTAAAACCGGTGCGCGTGGCCTGCGTGCCATCATGGAATCGGTGATGCTTGATGTGATGTACGACATTCCGACGATGGGAAATGTCGAGAAGTGTGTGGTCAATCGCGATGTGGTTGAAGAGTCGGCGAAGCCGGTTTTGGTCTTCCATACCGATGCCGATGACGAAGCAGCCTGACCTGAAACTCTTTTGATGGACCTTCAGTGTTGCTCTTCACTTGTGTGCTGATAGCACACGGCGCTCATTGCGCCTTGAATATCAAACAAAATAGTTTTCAGGTTTATGGACACACGGATGACTTTAGACATAGGAGGCCGAATTGGCTGAATTGATGAATGAGAGCGTCGAACCGGTCGATAAGCAGTCGGATGGACTTCTGCCACTGCTACCGCTACGCGATATCGTTGTTTTTCCTTACATGATTGTGCCGCTTTTTGTCGGACGCGAGAAATCGGTTTATGCACTCGATGAGGTGATGCAGTCAGGCAAGCAGATCATCCTTCTGGCCCAGAAGGATGCTGAACACGATGATCCCCAGGCTGATGATCTCTATCGTGTCGGTACCATTGGCAGTATTTTACAACTACTCAAACTTCCCGACGGCACCATCAAGGTGCTGGTTGAGGGTGGTGCCAGAGTTCGGGTGGATGATATTCACGATGACGGCAACTGTCTGCGTGGCCGTTACTCTCCGATGGAGGAGAAGCAAGAGGATCATCGTGAGCAGGAGGTGGTGGCCAAGTCGCTGGAACAGCAGTTTGAGTCCTATGTAAAGCTCAATAAAAAAACACCACCGGAAGTTCTGGTATCTGTTGCGGCAGTTGAAGATGTCGACAGGCTGGCCGACACCATCGCCTCGCATTTGAATTTGAAACTGGAGGATAAGCAGGCGCTGCTTGAACTCTCCAGTGTGATCGAACGGCTGGAGAGACTCTATATCTTCATGGAAGAGGAGATGGAGATGCTGCAGGTGGACAAGCGTATTCGTTCACGTGTGAAGCGACAGATGGAGAAGAGCCAGCGCGAGTACTATCTCTCTGAACAGATGAAGGCGATTCAAAAGGAGCTGGGCGAAGAGGATTCACACACCGAACTCGATGAAATGGCCGAGAAGATCGAAAAGCTCGGATTGACTGCCGAGGCAAAAGAGAAGGCAGTGGCAGAGTTGAAACGACTGAAGATGATGCCGCCAATGAGTGCCGAGGCCACAGTGGTTCGTAACTACCTGGACTGGCTGCTTGAGTTGCCGTGGAAAAAACGATCTCGTGTTCGTCGTAATCTGCTAGCGGCGGAGAAGGTACTGGAAGAGGATCACTTCGGTCTTGAGAAGGTGAAGGAGCGGGTGCTGGAGCATCTTGCTGTACTTCAGCTGGTTAAAAAGATGAAAGGCCCGATCCTCTGTTTCGTTGGTCCTCCGGGTGTGGGTAAGACCTCGCTGGGCCGCTCTATTGCGCGGGCAACCCGCAGGGAGTTCGTGCGCATGAGTCTTGGCGGTGTGCGTGATGAATCGGAGATTCGCGGTCATCGACGTACCTATATCGGTTCGATGCCGGGTAAGGTGATTCAGTCGATGAAGAAGGCGGGTACGAGAAACCCACTCATTCTGCTCGATGAGATCGATAAAATGGGGGCTGATTTCCGTGGCGATCCATCCTCGGCGCTGCTTGAGGTACTTGACCCGGAACAGAATCATACCTTCAACGACCACTACATGGAGGTTGATTACGATCTTTCCGACGTGATGTTTATTACCACAGCCAATAGTATGAACATTCCAGGGCCACTACTTGATCGTATGGAGATTATCCAGATCTC
This sequence comes from Mariprofundaceae bacterium, assembly GCA_050304695.1. Lineage (GTDB taxonomy): Bacteria > Pseudomonadota > Zetaproteobacteria > Mariprofundales > Mariprofundaceae > WSZY01. The sequence continues at coordinate 314,343 of JBNLEB010000016.1, read as the reverse complement.
CGGCTACACCGAGGAGGAGAAGATTGCCATTGCCAAGCGTTATCTCCTGCCCAAGCAGTTGAAGAATCATGGCCTGAAGGCGGAGCAGCTCAAGATCGAAGATGAAGTACTGGTCGATATCGTTCGTTACTATACGCGTGAGGCTGGTGTCCGTAATCTCGACAGGACACTGGCCAAACTCTGCCGCAAGGTAGCACGTCAGATTGTGACGGCAGATAAGAAGGAGAGTAAGAAAGTGAAGGCGAGCGACCTCGAAGCGTTGCTGGGAGTTCGCAAATACAGGTTCGGACTGGCTGAAGAGAAAGACCAGATCGGCGTGGTGACCGGATTGGCATGGACAGAGGTGGGTGGCGAGTTGTTGCAGATCGAAACGGCGCTAACACCAGGCAAGGGTAAGCTTACTGTGACCGGACAACTGGGTGACGTGATGCAGGAGTCGGTTCAGGCGGCTTTTACTTATGTCCGTTCAAGGGCAACTCAGCTGGGTCTGAAGAGCGATTTTCATCAGAAGGTCGATATTCATGTGCATGTACCTGAAGGTGCGATTCCGAAGGATGGCCCATCTGCCGGCCTGGCGATGGCTACGTCGATCGTTTCAGCGTTGACCGGTATTCCCGTGCATAAAAATGTCTGCATGACAGGTGAAATTACCTTGCGTGGCAAGGCGTTACCTATCGGTGGCCTGAAAGAGAAACTTCTGGCAGCTCACCGTGGTGGACTGACGGATGTAGTGATTCCGGAAGAGAATGAGAAGGACTTGAAGGAGATTCCGGAGAATATTTTTGAGGGTCTGAACGTGCATGTTGTGTCACACATGGATGATGTGCTTAAACATGCCTTGACGCGGCTGCCTGCCGGGTTAAGTATGCCCTCAGATTTTGTGCCGGAGTCGGTTGCAGGTATTCACTTGGAAGATGGCCCAGCAAAGGCACATTAAAAACTTTTTCAGTAATTGAAATTTAAAAAAATCGGTTGACAGCAGATGGGGTCAGATGATTATAGTTCGCCCCATCGAACGCATCAGCGGGAGGAAAGATGAACAAAGCAGAATTAATTGACCACGTGGCAGCAAGTGCTGATCTGAGCAAAGCAGCGGCAGGCGCAGCTGTTGAAGCAGTGATTGGCGGTGTGAGTGGCGCACTGAGCAATGGTGATAGTGTGAGTTTGGTTGGTTTCGGTACTTTCTCAGTATCAGATCGTGCGGCACGTACAGCACGTAATCCACGTACCGGTGAGACCATTAACGTTCCAGCTTCTAAGGCGCCTAAGTTTAAAGCTGGTAAGGCTCTGAAAGACGCCGTTAAGTAACGCTGGGCAGCTCGTCTGCTCACCCAAGAAAACAACAAGGGCCTGCGAGCCCTTGTTTTTTTCGGGCGCTTAGCTCAGTTGGTAGAGCACCGCCCTTACAAGGCGGTGGCCGCAGGTTCGAGTCCTGCAGCGCCCACCATCTCTCTGAAAGGTGTAATTTATACTTTTCAGATCATGAGGCCGAAACTATGATTCGGCCCTCTTTCCAGGATCGATACATTCAGGTCGATTTTGGTGCTCCTTATCAAAGGGGCATACGGATTTTCGGTTGTATCGGAACTCCATATCCGGAGCGGTAGTTCAGTTGGTTAGAATGCCGGCCTGTCACGCCGGAGGTCGCGGGTTCGAGTCCCGTCCGCTCCGCCACATAAAAAAAAGCCCCGAGTTTACGCTCGGGGCTTTTTTTATGTGGGGTTTGATTGATTCGCAAAAGGCGTCCTGCCTTTTGCTATGAATCGTTTCGGCGGCACATGTCCGCCTGCACTTACGAATTCACGTTGTGCATTCGCCGCCCATCCATGGGCGGGTAGATGCTGTGGTAACGCCCCTTCCCCACAGGATGTGGGGCGAGCGAATGTAATGAGCTCGTAAGCGAAGCAAGACCACGATCTTGTGTAGCGATCTAAAGGCGAAGGGCACAGGAGGTAGAGCAACGCATGGAGCAGTTGCCGAGGAGCCCGTAGCCGGATGTAAATAAAACGCTTTTTTTGTGTCCAAACGCAATCATTGTTATGATGCTGTCTTCTTTTACTTCTATGAATCCTTGGAGGGATGACATGCCAGTTACATTGAACCGTATCGCACAAGAGGGAGCCAACGGCCCGGCGATGATGCCGATTATTCAGGGTGTCGGCCGTGCCGGGATTGAGATTTCCGCTCTGCTACGCGGTGCAGTATTTCGTGGTGCGCTGGGGGCTGCAGGTGGCGAGAATGTTCAGGGTGAACAGCAGCAAAAGATCGATGTTCTCTCCGATGAAATCTTTCTCGATGAGATGCGCTCCACCGGTCATGTCTGCGCTGTCGGTTCCGAGGAGCAGGAAGAGCTGCTGGTGATTGACGAGTATGCCCATGCTGACTGGGTGGTACTGGTCGATCCGCTCGATGGCTCATCCAACCTCGATATCGATGGTCCTGTTGGCACGATCTTCTCGATCGTAAAACGTAAGACACCGAACAGTGAGCGTCCGCATGTCTCCGATACCCTGCAGTCAGGGCGTGAAGTGGTAGCGGCAGGTTATGTGCTCTATGGCCCGTCTTTGATGCTGGTCTGTTCGGTCGGAGAAGGAGTGCATGGCTATACATTTAACCCCGGTGATGCTCGCTTCGAACTGAGTCATCCGGATATGCGGATTCCCGCAACAGGCGGCTACTATTCGGTGAATGAAGCCAACTCCGACAAATGGCTGGATGGTATGGGGGTCAAACTCGATGCGCTTAAAGAGTCGACCGGATTGGGCATGCGCTACGTTGGCTCCATGGTTGCCGATATGCACCGGACGTTGCTCAAGGGCGGTATCTTTCTCTATCCGGCAGATGAGAAGAATACCAACGGTAAACTACGCCTTCTCTACGAAGCGATTCCGATGGGTTTTCTGATTGAGAATGCGGGTGGAAAGGCCAATACAGCACCTGAACGGGGTGTGCTTGATGTTGAGCCGTCCGGATTGCACCAGCGTGTACCTGTCTACCTCGGTTCCGAGCCGGCTGTTACAACCCTTCTCGGTTAAGTATCAGGATGTCCGAAACCCCTGAGTTTCAGGAGTTTTACTTTCGGGAGATCGGTGTTCACACTCCTCTCCATGGTTCTCTTTCAAAGCCGAAGAGACCATCTTCCTCTGACAGTGCACCGGTGACTCCTGTTGCAGAGTTGTCATCTAAGCCGACTGCACATTCCGATGCCGTACAAGAGTCCGATTCATTGCAGACGCTTGAGACTCTGGCATCCACATGTACTGCATGCCAGCTCTCCGAGCAGCGTCATAACGTAGTTTTTGGTGTAGGGAATCCCCAGGCAGAGATCGTCTTTATCGGTGAGGCGCCGGGTCGCGAAGAGGATTTGAAAGGCGAACCCTTTGTCGGGCGTGCCGGAAAACTGCTGGATCGTATGCTGGCAGCGCAACAGCTTGATCGTTCACAGGTCTATATTATGAATACGGTGAAGTGCAGACCACCGAATAATCGTGATCCTAAGCCTGAAGAGGTGCAGGCGTGCGGCAGGTGGTTTGATGCGCAGCTCAAACTGTTGTCACCCAGAATCATCTGCCTGCTGGGCCGTGTTGCAGCACAAACCGTGCTGGAGACGGATGCATCGCTTTCGGCGCTGCGTGGTAAGTGGCACGACTACCGCGGTATTCCGGTATGGGTGATGTATCATCCGGCATACCTGCTGCGTTCACCCCAGCAGAAGCGGCATGCATGGCGCGATCTCTGCCTGCTTAACCAGCGTAGAGATCAGCTCTCCTGAAGCGTTAAGCCGTCAGTTTCGACCTTGATTACCTTCACACGACTTACCCAGTCACCGCGCAGGCTGATCACCTCCATGCGGATGCCATCTACATCGACACAGACCTTATCCTCAGGCTGATCACCAAGTAGCTGGACAAGCAATCCGCCAATTGTTGTTGCTCCATCTTCCGGTAGCTGTGCATCCAGAACCATGTTGATGTCATGGATGTTGGCTGTACCGGCAACGACCAGCGAGCCATCAGGTTGTGGCCACACCTCCGGCAACGATGGTACATCGGACTCATCGACGATTTCGCCTACAATCTCCTCGATGATATCTTCCAGGGTAATCAAACCCTCAATATCACCGAATTCATCAACCACAATTGCCATATGCTGGTGTTTGGACTGAAATTCGAAGAGTTGAGCCAGTGCGTTGCGGTTGGCAGGGACAAATGAGGGGTCCCGCCAGATCACGGCATGTGCCATTTCGGTTGTCGGGTCTTTCAGCTTGAACAGTTCGCGCAGATGGATAATGCCGAGGATATTATCTGTCTTTTTATGGAATACAGGATAGCGCGAGTGCGGACTTTGGATGACCTCTTGCCGACACTCTTCAACTGAAAGAGAAGCATCAAGCGTGACCATATCCTTACGAGGAATCATCAACGACTTGACCGGCACCTCATGTAGTTTGAGAGAACTCATCAGCATCTGCTCACGAGCTGTATCAAGCATGCCCGTTTCGGCACTCATATAGATCATCGTAGCCAGCTCCTGGTGGTTAAAGCCGGGTTCTGTGTGTTCAGGAACTTTAAAGATGTGCTGAAAGAGCCGGATGATACTCATCAGGATATAGATCAATGGTGAGAGAATCTTCTGAATCCACTTTAGCGGTATGGCGACCCGGCAGGCAATCGCTTCGGCGTGAATAACAGCGATAGTCTTTGGCAGTACTTCCGAAAAGACCAGAACAACGATGGTCATGGCAATGGTGGCGTAAAGTACGCCAGCCTCACCAAAGGCTGCTACGAACAGGGCTGTGGCCAGGGATGTTGCAGCGATGTTGACGAAGTTGTTTCCGAGAAGAATCGTCGAGAGCATCTGCTCCGGTTTCTTCAGCAGCAGAGAGGCTTGCGTGGCACCTTTATCACCCTGTTCGCTCATTAGTCTCAGGCGTACCCGACGCGCCCGGGTCAGTGCAGTCTCTGAACCTGAGAAAAAGGCGGATAGAAGCAGCAGGAAGACCAGAATGCCTGCTGCTGCCGGTAGTGCTATATCGATAATGTCCATCTGTCAGACGTTGTTGTCAGGCCAGCCAAGACCTTATCAGTTTGGCACCGAAGTAGGCCAGCAGAAGCAGGGTATATGCAGCCAGTACCATATGGCTCGCCCTGCGGCCATGCCATCCGGCCTTCTGGCGTTTAAAAAGCAGCAGCGCCAATACGGCAAAGGAGAAGAGCGCCAATAACACCTTATGATTTAGCAGGGCAAAGTGCTGGAATTCAACCCACTGCCATGTCAGGCCGGTCAGAATACCGATAGCCAGCAAAGCCGTTGCCCAGCGTACCTGTGCAAAGAGATGAACCTCGATTTCAAATAGCGATGGCATGGCCTGAACCATCGGGCTTAGCTGTTTCCGTTTCAGGGCACGATCAAGCAGCAGGTGCATTACCGCATGGATAGCGGCTAGCGTGAGGATGGCGTAGGCCAGTAGTGAGATGATCAGGTGCCCTGACTCCAGCACGGAGGAGGTGTGGATCCAGTGTGTGTTTTCAGCGGTTGGAAGCAGAGGGGTGACCAGAAGAGGGAGCGCAGTCAGTGGAAGAAGAAAGAGACCCAGTCCACGGATTCCGTGTTGCCACAGACCGATCAGATACATGCCCTGTACCAGCAGGGTTGCAATAGCAACAGCAGCAACCAGTGAGATATGAATTCCCTGATCGGTGACAGGTTCCAGCTTGAAGCATCCCCATACGGTGATCGCAATGGATAGCAATAGCAGCGCTTCGATCACGGGACGTTTCCTGGCGGTTCCTGCGCCGGAATTTCTGATGTCTCCCCATACAATAAAGGCGGAGATAAGTGTCAGAATACCTGCTACTGGCAATAGATAGATCGATGGCATGGCAGGTTTATATCCGATGACAGGGTGTTGCGCAACGACGGAGCTGTAGTGCGCGGATAAACCTACAACTTTCAGCGAATGGATAGATTGACCTTGAGCTGCGAAGGCGCACAATCCTGCTCATGCAAGTTGCGATTCTGTTATTGGCTGCCGGTAGCGGCAAGCGTTTCGGCGGAACGCTTGCCAAGCAGTATGTCTCGGTGGCAGGTAAACCGCTGCTGCTACATACCCTGCAGAGTCTGGCACAGGATTCCCGCATTGCCGTGGTGCAGCCGGTGATTGCGACCGATGATCCGCATTATGCCGATGTGATTGACGGGCAAGTGTTCCCTTTTCGGTTGCTGCCGCCGGTTGAAGGGGGAGCTGAACGTTCGATCTCCATGCAGCGTGGTCTGGCGGCGTTGCCCGAGGATATCGATATGGTCGGTGTACACGATGCAGCCCGGCCACTGCCATCAAAGATGCTACTCAAGGATGTGCTTGATGTGGCCAGCCAGCATGGGGCCGCTGTGCCGGGTGTCATGGTGCACGATACCATCAAGCGAGTGGATGCCAGTGGCAAGGTGCTGGAGACACCTGAACGTTCGACACTTCGTGCAGTGCAGACGCCGCAAGTCGCTTGGCGCCAATGGTTCGAGCAGGCACTGGAAAAGGAGCATAACCGATTGCATCTACATACCGATGATGCTTCTGTGCTTGAAGCTGCAGGGTTCGAGGTCTATATCAGTTTGGGTGAGCCGGAAAACCGTAAGATTACTACTCAGGAAGATATGGTGTGGTTGCGCGGCTACCTGGAGGGGGAGCAGGGATGAATATGCGGATAGGGCAAGGTTTTGATGGGATTGATGACATACGGTTGCGGGTATCCATGCCGCGCAACCTTGGGCGCAAGCTGAGAAGTGCGATTCCCAGCTTGCTTACGAATGCTTGTCGCATTCGCCGCTCCTCCATGGGCGGAATGGGGCTTTATGAAGAGGGGAGAGGTTAATGGATATGCGTGTGGGACAAGGTTTTGATGTGCATGCATTTTGTGAAGGGCGGAAGCTGGTTCTGGGTGGTGTGGAGATCCCCTATAAGTATGGGCTGGCCGGCCACTCCGATGCCGATGTGCTGGTACACGCTGTTTGCGATGCGCTTTTGGGAGCAGCCGGGTTGGGCGATATCGGCCAACATTTCCCCGATGATGATCCGCAGTATGCCGGTATCGATAGCATGGAACTGCTTGCCCATGTAATCGATAGTCTGAAAGAGAGAGGCTGGGTATTGAATAATCTCGATGCAACCGTTATCGCCCAGGCACCGAAGCTTGCTCCGTTTATTGCTGTGATGTGTAAGCGGTTTACAGAGGTGCTTGCTGTAGAGTTGACTCAGGTCAACATCAAAGCCACAACGACCGAGCAGCTTGGTTTTACCGGACGAGGTGAAGGCATTGCCGCGCAGGCGATCGTATCGCTTGTTAAAAGATAGGAGCTGTTGTTGATCCTCTTCGGCCTGCGAGAAGGGCTGCTATAATTATTTTATATGGGTATAGATAGTGATGAGTGAGCAGACGCTGGCGACATTTTATCAGAGTTGCGACATGATCCATCGTGAACTCTTCTCTGTTATGATCTATGACTGGCAGGAGACGGGGCTGGAGTGGTGTTATGCGGATCGCGCTGTTGCACTGGGAAGTCATTCGGTCAGAAAAGATCAGATGCTACAGTTCTTTTATCTTAATCCCGGTGAGAGTATCTATCCGGCCTCCATTTCGATGGACACCGATTTCTGGCGGGAGATGTTGGGAGAGGAGGAGACGGATAGTTTTATGCGTGAGCTAAAGGCAATCCACGGAATGAAATGTCAGCAACGAAACCAGACCTTCTCAATCGATGACCCCGGCCATCTCTCCGGCCCTCAGCAGCAGCAGTTGCGTGATAAAATAAAGAGGTTCGGGCTACGGTTGCCGGAGCTGGTTGCTGCCTGACGGATTATTGAACCGATGGCGTCAATGTGAAATCCGACGTACGTTCGGGAAGTGACTCCACCACCAGAATAAAACCGCGCTGGCCCTGGGCTTCCACCGGAATTTTGTCTTCGGGTGGTATGACAAACGGCGCACGTTTTATCTGTTCTATGAGTGGCGGTTCGGTGATGGTAAGCAGTTTTTCACCAAGACTCTCATCGATGCCTGAATCATCGAAGAACCGGATGAGAATCTGTGGCGGAGGTAGTTCGCAATAGAGTCTGTTCTCAATGCGCCCCTGGATCACCAGAACCTGGCTGTTATTGTCCCGTTTTAGCCACTGCCCCTGCACGCTGTCGGGAATGATCAGCCAGTCCTTATTTCGTACTTCGACAGGCAGATGCATGTTGATGAAGACGCTGCGTAACCAGGGGTGGTCCAGCCATGCATCTTTCTTATACCAGAATCCGGTGCCACCGATGAGTAGCAGAATAAAAACGAGCCATGGCCAGATGGTGACACGTTTCCGGGCTGGAGGAGTGGTCAGCTCTTTAGCGATGCTATCAGCGTTAGTGTCCGCTTCTGTGTCTGCAGTCGCTTCAGTTACCGGAACTGTCTCCTTTTTCCGTAATTTCTCAAGCGGGATATCGGCCTTTTTTGCATGTTCCTGTTTTGGTTTCGGTCTGGCCGCTCTCTTTTCAGGTTGTGTGATAAGCCGGTCAGATGATCCGTCCTTTTCCGGCCTGCTGAATCGATATTCACCCTCAAGAAATGCCGGTACAGGCATAACAGATATACCCTCTGAGTCGCGATCGTTATCTTTTTTGATCGCATTTGAGGTGTTGCTTCCTGTTTTATCCGATCTCTTCTGCTTCGCTTTTTTCTGAGCAGAGCTGTGTTCAAATAGCGGAAGTGACGATTTATTCTCGATGTTTTCCTGTTGCTGCTTCTCGGCTTCTTCGCCCATATTGAATTCGGCATGGCATCGATGGCATACCAGAATGGCATTCTTGATCAGTGGGCCAACTTCATATGCGGCATTGCAGTGTGGACAGGAGATGTGCATGTGCCAATGCTGAATCCAAATGATGGCTTTGTCAGCATCGATGCTGACAGCATCGGTTTGCCCCGTTACTGTTTTCCCATGTCGACCAACCCAACACTCATCGATATGCAGCAACTTATGTTGCGTTATCCAACTGGAAAAGTGGCGCTTTCAGGCGTTTCTCTATCGATTTCACAGGGTGCTTTCGTCTATCTGACAGGTGAGAGCGGTGCGGGAAAATCGACACTTTTGCGTATGTTTTATGGTGGTCTCAGGCCCACATCAGGGCAGTTGAGTGTACAGCAGTTCGATATGCGCGCCGTTTCGGAGGGCGATGTTCGCGCTCTTCGCCAGCGAACCGGCATCATTTTTCAGGATCATCGTCTGCTCTTCTCGCGCACCGTGTTTGAAAATGTGGCGCTTCCACTGCGTGTGCAGGGCTGGGAGAAAGAGCGGCTGGTGCCGCGTGTGCGTAAGGTGCTGGAGTTCGTTGGGCTCGATGATCGGTTGTGGTCCTATCCCGAGGCGCTTTCAGGTGGTGAGCAGCAACGTATTGCCATCGCTCGTGCCATGACAACCAATCCGCCGATTATTCTGGCCGATGAGCCGACGGGTAATCTGGATGAAGACACAGCCAGGCGTGTGCTGGATCTGCTGACCTCACTGAACAGGAAAGGTACAACAGTGATTATGGCAACGCATGACCTGCATCTGCTGAATTCTCATCCCGGGCGAGTGGTTCAGTTGCATCAGGGTTCACTGGTCGGAGATACACATGGTTGAGCTGGATAATGGTGTGCCCGAGCATATCGACCCTCGGTTGCCGGGTGGTTTTCAACTGCCGCCATTCGGTATTCAACAGTTTCTGGCGCTGATGATCGTCTGTATCGCGCTCTGGGCCGTGGGTACGGTATGGCTTGGTCTGCAGGGCGCGCAGCAGTGGATCGGTTCATGGCAGGGCTCTCTGCAGCTTCATGTCTATCTTCCGATCGAGAAAAAGAGTCAGATCGAAACCTTAAAAAAGAGACTTACAGCACTTTCCGGGGTCTCTTCGGTTCGCCATGTATCTCGTCGCGAGGCGGCGGAGTGGATACAGGGGTGGCTGGGAAACACTTCATTGAATACTGAAAAGTTCTCCATGCGATTGCCTGAGAGTCTGGAGTTAACGTTAGCCAATGAGAAACATGAGTTTCTCTTCTCCGATATTCGGGATGAGGCAGCTCGCTTGGGTGCTACGGTCAATGAAGATGAGGTGCAATTGGCCAATGCGCATGAGCTGTTGCAATCGATACGCTACCTGGCCTGGTTTGCCACCGTTATCCTGGCTATGGCCATGGCATTGATCATCTCCAATACCTTGCGGATGATGATTCTTGCCCGTTCCGATGAGGTGCACCTGATGCGACTGCTGGGGGCCCGTGAGTGGTTTGTCCGCATGCCGTTTATTCTCGAGGGTGGTTTGATTGGTGGCGGGGCTGCACTGCTGGGCTGGTTGCTGCTCTGGCCGCTTGTCCTGGGCGTATCCGGCTGGGTCGATGCCATGGGGATCGAGCTAAGTCCGTTTGTGCTTCTGTTGCCGCTGTTGCTGGGAGGGGTAGTCGTTGGCTGTCTGGGCGCGCTGATCGCGACGGCCAGGATTGTCTCTCCCGATAGTGTTGAATCCTGACCTAGTTTGGGAGCTCCTGAAAAACTACGTCCTGTAGTTTTTCAGCACGCAAAGGCAAAAATGCAGTTTTGCCTTTGCTTACAAAATCGAGCACTCGCGCGCCTGGTTCTGGCAGGCTGTCCGTGGCCTGCACCGGGAGCCTCTGAACATAACCAACCATTTGACATCATTGTTAGCACTCTTATAATTAGAGTGCTAAATCGGATTAGAGAGGTATCTATCATTGACTGTCGCTACAGGTGTTAAAGTTGCAGATATGTCGAGTCTTTCTCTTTTTTATCGCGATGTTAAACGTATCGATCGTCTTAGTCGCGAAGAGGAGATCGCCTTGGCACACAGATGGCACGATCAGCAGGATCGAGAGGCTGCTGAGCGACTTGTTGTAGCTAATCTCTACGGTGTTGCTGCAATCGCCCGTGAATATCGCCATTTCGGCCTGCCCGAAGCGGATTTGATTCAGGAGGGTACACTGGGATTGATGCATGCGGTAAAACGCTTTGATCCGGAGCGTGGTTTCCGTTTGATGACCTATGCCTCATGGTGGATTCGTGCCGCTATTCATGACTTTATTCTTCACTCGTGGAGTATTGTGAAGCTCGGTACCAACAAACTGCAGCGTAAAATTTTTGCCGGACTGCAAAAGGCCAGGAATGCTATTGCAGCACTGGATGGCCACAGGGCCGATGAGGTGGCTGCCGAATTTGGTGTAACAGCGGATGAGTATCAGGAGACGGCCAATGCCTATCTTCAGCGCGATGTTTCGCTTGATGCCGATATTGAAGGACAGAGTATGGTCTCGGTGCTTCCAGCATCGGAAGCAACACCGGAAGAGCTCGTCGTTGAGTCCGATTGGGAAGAGCATCAGCAGGATCAGCTCTATTCGGCACTCAGGGAGTTATCCGATCGAGATCGCCATATCGTGACCCAGCGACATCTTTGCGAAGAGCCTGCCACCCTGAAGGAGCTGGCGGAAGAGTTGGGTGTGTCGATCGAGCGTGTTCGTCAGCTCGAGAAACGTGCCATGGGTAAACTTAAGGAAACACTCATCTCCTGATTTAAGATAACTAAAGTCGGGAACTCTTCGTCCCCGGATGATTTCATGCCACTGACATTTATAACGATGTAACCATTGGATTCGTGATGCTCAATTATGACCTGTTCACTTAAACAAGTATTTCAATAGCGGTTGTTTTTCGTTTCGATGCAGAGTCACCTTGCCCCTTTTCATTCGGAGCAAACCCCATCATCATCCGTGCCTTAGTTTTTTCAGGAGCTCTACAGGTGTCAGATCGTTACGAAGCGCAGGAAATCGAGAAAAAGTGGCAGGTGAAGTGGGATGAGGCGGGCATCGATGCAGCTTCGGAAAATCCGGCGGATGCCCGGGAGAGCTACTACTGCCTTGAGATGTTCCCCTATCCGTCCGGTAACCTGCATATGGGCCATGTGCGCAACTACTGCCTTGGCGATGCCGTAGCTCGTTACAAGCGGATGCAGGGCTTCAATGTGCTGCATCCGATCGGCTGGGATGCCTTCGGTCTTCCGGCCGAGAATGCAGCGATCAAACATAAACGTCCGCCAGCCGAGTGGACCTACGCCAACATCGACCAGATGCGCGTCCAACTCAAACGCCTCGGCCTCTCCTACGACTGGGATCGCGAGATCGCCACCTGCAAGCCCGACTACTACCGCTGGGAGCAGTGGATGTTCACCAAACTGGTGGAGAAGGGGCTGGCCTACCGCAAAGAGGCGGAGGTGAACTGGTGCGAGCCCTGCCATACGGTGCTGGCCAACGAGCAGGTGGTGGATGGTGCCTGCTGGCGCTGCGATACATCTGTTGAACGTAAGAATCTGGCACAGTGGTTTATCAAGATCACCGACTATGCCGATGAGCTGTTGAACGACCTGGATAAACTAACTTGTTCGGAAGGAGGGGGCTGGCCCGAGAAGGTGGTCGGTATGCAGCGCAACTGGATCGGTCGCTCCACCGGTGCCGAAGTCACTTTCGGTGTCGAAGCCAATGAGGAACAAACCGATGAGGTTCTGGATATCTTCACCACCCGCCCCGATACCCTGATGGGTGTGACTTACATGGCGGTGGCGGCAGGCCATCCGCTGGCCCAAAAAGCGGCCGAGTCCAATGCCGAGCTGGCGAAGTTTCTCGAGGAGTGCTCGCACGTCTCCACCAAAGAGGCCGATGTGGCACTGATGGAGAAGCGCGGAATGGATACCGGCTTCAAAGCGGTGCATCCGATCAGTGGCGAGACAGTGCCGATCTGGGTCGCGAATTTTGTGCTGATGAGCTACGGAACCGGCGCGGTGATGAGTGTGCCGGCGCACGATGAGCGCGATCATGAGTTTGCCAGGAAGTACGGTTTGAACATCAAGCAGGTGATTAGGCCCCAAGATGAGAGCAATCATGGTGAGTGGGATGTGCAGGACGAGGCTTTTGTCGAGACAGGCGTGCTGGTCAACTCAGGCCAGTTCGATGGCTTGCCTTCTACCGATGCCAAAGCGGCTATCACTCAATTTCTGGCGAACGAGGGCAGAGGCGAGGAGCGAGTGCAGTTCAGATTGCGCGACTGGCTGGTCTCCCGCCAGCGCTACTGGGGGACGCCGATTCCGATCATCTACTGCGATGATTGTGGTACGGTGACCGTGCCTGAAGATCAGTTGCCGGTGGTGCTGCCTGAAGAGCTGCAGCCGACCGGTGGTGCATCGCCACTGGCAACACATGAAACGTTCTATAAGACCGAATGCCCGAAGTGTGGCAAGGATGCAAGGCGTGAAACCGATACCTTCGATACCTTCATGGAGTCATCCTGGTACATGAACCGTTACACCTCACCGCATTGTGAAGATGCGATGGTGAGTCGTGTTTCGATGAAACAGTGGGCGCCGGTCGATCAGTATGTCGGCGGTGTCGAGCACGCGGTGCTGCATCTGCTCTATGCCCGTTTCTATCACAAGCTGATGCGTGATGCCGGGCTCTTCAGCCCGGAAGAGGGCGGTGATGAGCCGTTCAAGAACCTGCTGACGCAGGGCATGGTGCTCAAAGACGGCGCCAAGATGTCCAAATCGAAGGGCAATACGGTGGACCCAAACGCCATCATCGAGAAATACGGTGCCGATACGGCACGCCTCTTCACCCTTTTTGCCGCGCCGCCGGAGAAGGATCTGGAGTGGTCCGATGCCGGTGTCGAAGGAGCCAACCGTTTTCTCAATCGTGTCTGGCGACTGCTGGACAAGGCTGGCCGGCAGTTTCCCGGCCAGCCGTCGGATGAGGCGACAAAGAAGCTCCGCTTTGAAATACACAATACAATCTCGCGTGTCTCTCACGCGTTCGAGCACGGCTTCGCCTTTAATGTGGCGATTGCTGCACTGATGGAGCTCTCCAACAGCTTAAGCACCTTCGATGCTCACGATGACGCTGGCGCTGCAGCCTTCGATGAGGGGATGCGTGCGCTGGCGATAATGCTGGCGCCGTTCGTGCCTCACTTTGCCTGTGAGGTAGCCGAGAAGCTGGGCGTTGCCGATATTGCAGTGGTGGCTGACTGGCCGGAGGTGGATGAGTCGGCACTGGTGCAGGATGAGATTGCACTGGTGGTGCAGGTACAGGGCAAGAAGCGTGGTGAGATCATGGTTCCGAAGGATGTCGATCAGGATAGTGCCATGGCGATTGCCGAGGCGGATGAAGGCATTGCCAAATGGTTGGACGGGATGCAGATCGTTAAAGTGATTCTCGTGCCGGGGCGACTACTGAATATCGTGGTAAAACCAGCATGAGGCAAGGCCTTTTTATCCGATTACTGCGTTACGCCGAATGCTGCGCTGCTCATGTATGTTCCACATACACTGCGCTGCTCGAATTCGGCAAGCCTTGTACTCGAATAAAAATTCTCATGCCTTGTTTCGTATCGGGATTGATGTTGTCCGGGTGCGGCTACCACCTGGTCGGCCATGGCGACAGCAGTGGTGCGATTCCTGAAGATGTTGTTTCTGTTTCAGTCGAGTCGCCCGCTCTCTTCGCATCGGGATTGGTCTCCGCTCTGAAACGGCAACTGGACGGAAGCGATCGCTATAAGGTGATCGCACCTGAAGATGTGGTTGATGAATCGACGCATGCGGTGATTCGGGTCGAACAGGTTTCAGAGCAGTTCGTGCCCAGTGCCTATGATGCATCCGGCATCGCGACACAGTACCGATTGACACTGCGCGGCAGAGTTGTCCTTTACAGGGAAGGTAGAAGAGTGTGGGAGAGCGGCTCGATTTCAAAGGCTGGTGATGTATTCGTTGCCGGTGGCCCATCCGGAATCGAGGCATCGAGGCGTCGTATTCGTGAAGATATCGAAAAGGAGTGGGTCTACGCTGCGGTATCCCGCATCAATTCCGGATTCTAGATTCCGATGAAAGCTGTGAAACTTTCACCGGACAGGCTGTTGCAAAGCGAAGGATCGCTCTTCTATCTCTACGGTGAAGATGTGGATGCATTGGCCGAAACTGCCGATCTACTGTTGGCCGAAGGCGACCCCGAAGCTGTCCGGCTTCGTGTTGATATTTCGGAGTTGGCTCGTATCGAGACCGAGAGCAGAAGCCAGGGATTGTTCGGCCCTTCGAAATGCTATGCCCTGATCCGTAACGCCGAATCGGCATCGCCGAAACAGGGCGAGCATCTGTTGAAAATGGTTTCGGAGAGCAGGGCGGAGAATCGTCTGGTTATCTGTGCGCCGGGCATCGAGTGGAAGAAAGCGCTGCATAAAAAGATGCTCGATCACACGGGTTCCGATACCTGCGACCTGATTCAGTGTGAATTTCACCTGCCAACTCCGGCACAGTTTCAGAGATGGCTGACTGATGAGATCAAACGTCAGAAGCTGGATATCTCTGAAGAGGCGATTCAGATGATGGGTGAGCGATTGCACGGATTGCGTGCTGCAGCCCGGCAGATGCTCGAACGCTTGCGACTGTATGACAATGGCAAAGGTGAACCGATTACGGTTGAGGTTGTCGGTGACCTGCTGGGTGAGCGCAGCCCTGAAGATATCGAAGCCTACTGCCATGCCGTGGCCAGCCGGAACCCTGCTGCACTTACGCTGTTACACCGTCTGATCTGCGAGCAGCAGGTGGCCGAAGTGCAACTGATCAGCTGGCTCGGTATCCGTATCAATCAGCTGCTGATGTACTGTTGGTACCAGTCGCAGCGGGAGAGAAACCCGATACAGAAAGCACGTGTGTTCGGGGTGGCACGAAAGCACCTTCCGGCTGAAGCGAAACAGTGGAGCGGCAGGGAGCTTTCACATGCCATGAAACAGATCACCGAGGCGGAAAAATTGATTAAGGGTGCATCGATCGAAAGCAACCTTGTGGTGCTGGAGCGGATGACCATGGCGCTTCTCGACAGGAGTCGTGCCGCATGAGTGGTGTGCCGGATACGACAGCAGACTGGCTGAAGTTCGAGCAGGAACACGTCTGGCACCCGTACGCTCCGATGAAAAATCCTGCCGGGGTCTACCCTGTGAAATCGGCATCCGGTGTAACGTTAACGCTCGAAGATGGCAGGGAGCTGATCGACGGCATGTCATCGTGGTGGTGTGCGATTCACGGCTACAATGTCCCCGAGTTAAACCGGGCGGTCGAAGAGCAGTTGCAGAGCATGGCGCATGTGATGTTTGGTGGCCTGACCCATAAACCTGCTGCCGATCTGGCAGAGCTGCTGTTGCAGGTGGCGCCGGAGAGTATGGCGCACCTCTTTCTTGCCGATTCCGGCTCGGTCTCGGTGGAGGTCTCCATCAAGATGGCGATGCAGTACTGGCAGGCGCAAGGGCATCCGGAGAAGCAGCGTCTGCTGGCGATCCGGCACGGCTATCATGGGGATACCTTCGGGGCGATGAGTGTCTGCGATCCGGTGAACGGTATGCACCACCTCTTCTCCGGCACGGTTGCCGGGCAGCTCTTTGCCGAGGCTCCCACAGCGAGCAGCGATGACGATTGGGAGGGGTCGCAGATCGCATCATTCCGCTCCCGTATCAAAACCCATCACCATGAACTGGCTGCTGTTATACTGGAGCCGATTGTGCAGGGGGCCGGTGGCATGCGCTTCTATGCGCCGGAGTTTTTACGACAGGTGCGCGCACTCTGCGATGAGTATGGCGTGCTGCTTATTCTTGATGAGATCGCGACCGGTTTCGGCCGGACCGGCAAAATGTTCGCCTGCGAGCATGCCGGGGTCGAGCCCGATATCATGTGTGTGGGCAAAGCACTGACCGGCGGTTATATGACACTTGCCGCCACACTCTGCTCGGCAAAGGTTACAGAGGGTATTCACGCCGGGCTGGGCGATGAGAGTGCCGGTGTGCTGATGCATGGCCCGACCTTTATGGCCAATCCGCTGGCGTGTGCTGTGGCCATTGCCAGTATCCGCCTGCTGCTTGCTTCGCCGTGGCAGGCGCGGGTTGCTACCATCGAGGCGCAGCTTGAGAAGGAGCTGGCGTCGTGCCGGGCGATGCCTGGCGTAGCCGATGTTCGGGTCAAGGGGGCGATCGGTGTTGTCGAGATGTGCAATCCTGTTAAAGTTGAAGCGTTGCAAAAGGTGCTGGTGGACAAGGGTATCTGGCTGCGACCGTTCGGTAAGTTGCTCTATACCATGCCGCCTTATGTGATCGATCCGGATAATTTAACGAAGGTGACAGGTGCAATCTGTGCAGCAGTGGAGTCGATTTCGGCGGAGGCGTAGAGCTTCTGTTTTAAGTTTATGGAGACAATATGTTGCAATGCCAGGAAATCCGGCTGGATGAACCGAACAACAGGAAGAGTAGAAAAGTTATGAAGGTGGAAGATGCCGCAGCTGCTTGTTCGTAACAGCGAAGAGGAACGAGAGATTGAGCTTGGAGAGTACATGCGGATCGGTCGTGTGCTCGAGAATGAGATATGCCTCAAAGACTCCAAAGTCTCCCGCCACCATGCAGAGATAAAACATAACAAAGGCGACGGCTATACCTTTAAGGATCTGGATAGCAGGAACGGATCGTTCGTCAAAGAGAGACGTGTCTCCGAAATGGTTCTCGTCAATGGAGACCGGATTCGTGTCGGTAAGACCATGCTGACCTTTGTCGAAGACCTGACAGATTCATCGCCGTCCGGACTGGTACGGATTGCCGGCACAAAGATTCCGGATCAGGCTATTCAGGATCGACTTCAGATTGGTGAAGATGACGGTTTTAAGCCGGCCAGCCAGATCAGCGATGATATGGATTGGCGAGAGGATTATGAAAAGCTGCGTCTGGGAAGCGAACTGCTAAGGCATGTGGGGCTGCAACGCGATCTCGACAGTATCCTTGACAGTATTGCGGAGAAAATGATTGAGATTTTCCCGACAGATCGTTGCTCGATTCTGCTGCTTGATTCCGAATCCGACCGGCTTGTGCCGATGACAGTCAAGGTGTTACCCGGTATTCAGAAACATATGTCGATCTCGTTCTCGATTCTGCAGGAGGTGAGAAAGTCTCACTCGGCACTGCTGCTGGCCGATGCAAGTGCGGATGAGCGTTTCTCCCATTCCGCCTCGATTCTTGTACAGGGACTCCATTCGATTCTTGCCGCCCCCATTATTTACGATAATCAGTTCTTTGGTGTGGTCTACCTGGATAGTCAGAAATCGGCTATGGTCTTCTCGCGTAAGGATCTGCAGTTGATGACCAGTTTGACATTCCATGTGGCGACGATCATCGCCAACACCCAACTCCTCCGCTCAGTTGAGCAGGAGGCCAAGGATAAAGTTCAGCTTGAACGGCTGCTGTCTCCGAACGTGATGCAGAAGGTGCTCAGTGGCGAGGTGAAGCTGGAGAGCAAAGGTGGCGAGCTTAAAGAGGTGACCATCCTCTTTGCCGATATTCGGGGCTTCACCAACATCGCCCACTACGATTCAGCTGCCAATGTGGTCGATATGCTCAATGAGTATTTCGAGCTTATCGTCAATATCGTGTTTCAGCATGGCGGTACGGTGGATAAGTTTATTGGTGATGAGGTGATGGTGCTGTTCGATGCGCTGACCGAGGTCGAGTACCCTGCCGATCGTGCGGTACGTTGTGCATTCGATATGCACGGGGCACTGGAACTTCTTAACAGGGAGCGTGAAGAGCGAGGCGAAAAACCGATTGAGATCGGTATCGGTATCAATACCGGTGATGTGGTGGTCGGTGCGATCGGTTCCAGCCAGGCGATGCAGTACACCTGTATCGGCGATGCAGTGAATATTGCCTCGCGCCTGACCAGTATGGCCGAACCGAGACAGACCATTATCTCCGAAGATACCTATCGTCGAATGAAACTGAAACCGAGACACAGCAAGCTGCCGAAAGTGGCGCTGAAGGGTATCGACCGCTCGATTCAGCTCTACTCGGTATGGGATCAGGTCACCGATACAACCCGGAGTGAATCGCTCTAGGTCGGCAAACGATCCGGATTACGACGCCGAACCTGCAGCACCTGCCAGCCGAACCCGCTTCATAAAGATCATGCCGCCTTTGGGTCGATCGATCTCGGTTTCGTGGAAGAGAAACTCGAACACCTCATCGGCCATAGCTGCCTCCACCACCACGCTTAACACCACCTTCTCCGTCTTTTCGCCGATACCGCGCAGTGCCAGCGGTGTGCTTTTACCGACACCACGGGCAAAGTGGTGCGTGATGGTTTTCAGGTCGTAGGTTTCGCGCAGCGCCTCTGCCCCCCTGGAGGCATTGGCTTCGGGAACAATGCAGGTGATCAGCTTCTGTTTGGCTATCATGGGTTCAGCTCTGGCTCCCTTTACGCATCGTGCCCAAGCAACCTTTCAAGGATTTCCGGCGCGATATGGGTGGCCGCCTTCTCCAGTTCGGTCATGAACATGAATCCCATACCCGGTGTATCCAGGTTTCCGGCACTGTAGATGCGCTCAAAAATGCGGTCGGCCAGGTCGTTGGCCACAACGATATTGATGATCTCTTTCTCCACATTGATCGCCACACTCAGCACGCCGAGCACTTCATGCATGCCGCTGCCTTTGCCGTAGTGGATGGTGGCACCCTGTGCCCCGGCCTCCTGTGCCGCTTTAACGATGTCGTCACCCATGCCGCGCTGTACCACGCAGGTGATCAGCGAAACATCGGTTAATACTGTGATGTTGCCCTTGTTCATTTACACAACCTCATAAACACACCTCGTTTGAGAACCTCATGTCGTCTCCTCGGCCGGTTGGGCGTTCTTCCTCTCAGCCTCCCGGTGATGGCGTTTGATCTTCCACTGTACCCATAAACCGGTGGTCAGTACCGAGATGATCGGGCCGATCGATGCCAGGGCCAGAATACCGAATCCTTCGATCGCCTCCACGGCATTGCCCAGCCCCAGCCCCATCGCCAGCACCAGTGGAACCGTGATTGGCCCTGTGGTGACACCGGCACTGTCCCATGCCACATTAACAAACTCCTCCGAGGAGAGCCATGTGAGGATCAGTGCCAGGGCATAGCCGGGAACCACCAGCCAGACCAGTGAGAGGGAGAAGATGATCTTGGCCACACCCAGTGCGATGCCGCACCCCACACCGATGGATACGGCATAGAGCAGCATGCCCTTCTCGAATGCGCCGTTGGTCAGGTTCTGCACGGTAATCCCCAAAGCATTGAGCGCCGGTTCGGCCAGGGTGGCGCCGAAGCCTAAGAACCATGCGAAGAGCAGCACGATGAAGATACCGAGGCCCCAGCTGTAGTAGGGTGAGGTCGAGATATCGGTCATCACGGTAAATGCAGCAGGAAGCAGGGAGCCGGACTGTTCACCCAGTCGCGAGAGGCCGTGCTCAAGTCCTACATTGAAGATGATCATGCCGAGTACACAGAGGATGATGCCGTAGATAATGGTGCCACGCTCTTTCAATCGCTCCTGTAGCAGGTAGTGCAGCACGATCACCAGGAATGCGACCAGCGGCACGATGGCGCGCAGGCCTGCGAGAATCTCTCCCCAGGGGCTTAATTCATACCATGATGGCCCGGAGAGATTCGCTGCGGTTGTCTCTGCCGATTGTGCCGCAGCGATGATCGCGTCCGGTGTTGTGCTGCTGCCAACCAGCATGCCGAGAAGGATCACGGCAATGATCGGGAAGAGGGAGGCCAGTGTAACGATACCGAATCCGGCCAGTGGTGATTCACCACGGCCTGCGGTTGAGGCGATACCGATACCGAGTGCCAGCACCAAAGGAACCGTGACCGGCCCTGTGGTGACGGCACCGCAGTCCCATGCCAGGCCGAGCAGGATGGAGAGGTTGGGATCATCGGCCATATGCAAGGTCAGGCCGAGCAGCGGAATCAGGGTGATGTAGATCAGCGGTTTCAGACTCCAGCCGTAGAGCAGGCGCACCGTACCCAGTACAGCGGCCAGTCCGACCCCAGCACCGACTGCCAGCACCAGTGCACTGCTCCAGTTGTTAAGCATGGTGTAGAGGTAGGGGGCGGTGTCGGCGGCAACGATGGAGCCAGCGGCTCTCAGTGCGCCGATGGCAGGCTCGGCAAAGGTGACACCGATGCCGAGCAGCAGGGCGATCAGCAGTACCACTTGCAGGGATGCTTTGGCAGGCAGTGTTTTACCGATGATCTCGCCGAACGGCATCAGGCCGCGATTGAGCCCCTCCATGAAGAGCATTAGTCCGGTCATCACGGCAAACAGGCCGACGATGATACTCTCCGGCAGGCTCACCTCCTGATGCAGAACCAGAATCTGAAACAGCAGCAGGTAGACGGCCAGCGGCAGCACCGCCCGCATCTGTTCGATGAATCGGACGCTGACGTAGGGTTGCAGGATGCGATAGATGTCGAGCGAGCGGAGTTTGATCTCCCGTTTGGGGATGACCTGGTTACCCTGTTCATCCTTGATCGCTTTGGGGATCAGATCGTTATAGCTGATAACATTCTGCTTCACCGAGGTTTCGCGAACCATGGCACCATAGCGAATTGTTCTGTTATCTGAGCCCATCTCTCTCTCTGTTCCTCTCCCTGTTCTATCCCGGCCTGTGGTAGGCCTGTCACGATGCGAGAGCCTAGCCGATGGTGCCAAGCTAAGTAAGGGGCGTGTCCGGTTATTGTCTGTGTCTTGATTGTATCCGTCATTCTCGCGAAAGCGGGACAAATCGGCAGGGAAGACGATTTGGACGGTTTTTCCGCCCGAAGGGTGAGCCACATGGATGTGGCGAATCAATCCATGGATGCCGGATCACGTCCGGCATGACAAAGTGAAGACAATCGCCATTGCCTATCACTCATGCGAACCTAGAGTGATGCCATGGGTAAGAGAGAGCAATTAACCACTGCAAATCATGATCGCGATTCGGCGGGCATGAGTTATGTCTATCCGGTGATCTCCCGCCGTGCCGGTGGAGTATCGGTCGGTATTAACCTCAATCCCAACAACGCCTGTAACTGGCACTGTCTCTATTGCCAGGTGCCGGGTCTGGTGCGTGGTTCCCCCCCCGAAATCGACCTGGAACAGTTGAAGAGTGAGTTAACAACGATGCTGGACGACGTGGTGAACGGCTCGTTCATGGCCGAGCGGGTGCCCGAGAATTGTCGCAAGCTGTGCGATATCGCCATTTCGGGGAACGGTGAGCCGACCAGTTGCCGGAACTTCGATGCCATTGTTGAGCTGATCATCGAGGTCATGCAGTCATTCGATTTAGGTCGTGATGTGAAGTTGCGCCTGATTACCAATGGCTCCTACATGTTGAAACCGCATGTGCAGGCTGGTCTCAAACAGATGAACAAAGCCAACGGTGAAGTCTGGGTTAAGGTCGATTCAGCCACCGAAGTTGGCATTGAGCGTATCAATGGGGTGAGTGCCACGCCGGAGCTGCTCTTCAAACAGGTCAAAGCCGCTGCCGAGCTCTGCCCGACATGGATTCAGACATGTATGTTTACATACGATGGTGCTGAACCATCGGAGGAAGAGGTGGATGCCTATCTGGCGTTTGTTCGAAGACTCAAAGCCGAAGCTGTGCCGGTTAAAGGTGTGTTGCTCTATGGGTTGGCGAGGGAGTCGATGCAGCCGGAGGCAGTGCATCTCTCTGCACTGGATGAGGCTTGGATGCAGCGGTTTGCCGAGCGAATCAAGCAGTGCGGTTTTTCGGTTCGCCTGTCGCTGTAGTTCTCCAAGGATTTGCTTCACGCTCTAGCGATTTATAAGCATTGACCACTTTCTCTTCGCTCTGTCTGGTCATTTCCTGGGAAGGGAGGGTTTATGGTAAGCGATCATACTGTGATTCCAATGGCTCGAATCGAAAAGGCGATTCTTCAGCTGCGTGGTGAGCGGGTGATGCTCGATTCCGATCTGGCTGAACTTTATGGCGTGGAAACAAAAGTTTTAACAAGAGCTGTTCGTAGAAATATTGATCGGTTTCCTTCGGATTTCATGTTTCAGCTAACAAATCAGGAGTTTGAACATTTGAGGCGCCATTTTGGCACCTCAAACGAAGGACGAGGTGGTCGCAGGTATCTGCCTATGGTTTTCACCGAGCAAGGCGTGGCAATGCTCTCAAGTGTGCTGCGCAGTCCGCAGGCGGTGCAGGTGAATATCGAGATCATGCGCGCCTTTGTCTCTCTGCGTGCCATGACAGCCGATAATAAGGCGCTGGCCCGGCGGTTGAATCAACTTGAAGAGAAGTACGACAAACAGTTTGCCGTTGTCTTCGATGCTATTCGCGAGATGATGAACCCGCCCGAGGGCGATAAGCATCCGATTGGATTTGTGCATCGAAAGGGTGGCAAGACCTGAATAGCCCGCCTCCATTTTTTCCGGCAGCGAGGCGGAGCATCTGGATGCATTGAGTGAAGCGTGTATGAATACACTGGCTGAGCGGATCGAAGCTACTGGGCTTGCCGTACAGTTGTTTCTCTAATCTATTCGGATTCCATCGGGCTTGTGTGCTATGTGAAATACCGAAGAATGAATGAAAAAAGCCCCGGCTTTGACACCGGGGCGATAGGTTACTCGGAAAGACCGAAATCAAGGCGAGCATTGCCTGCAAAATCAATTCTTGTTATGAAAAGACCTCAAGGCATCCGTTAGATACAATAGCGAAAGCATAGTCCATCGGCTAAACTCTCAGCAAGCTCTTTATTAGAGAAGGGGGGGACCATGGCAAAAATTCTTGGACTTGATCTGGGTTCCAATTCAATTGGTTGGGCATTGCTCGAATCGAAAACCGAAACCGGCAATGAATTCACCGGCATTGTTGACGCGCGGAGTCCGTATTTTTCAGGAGGGGGTTGATCGCTCAACTACGGGGGCGGAGCTGTCAAAGAATGCACAGCGCCGAACGGCTCGTGGAGCTCGTAAACTTCATAAACGGCGCAATCAACGACGTTATGAACTGAAACAGCTTCTTGAACGGTACGGATTGTTACCTAATGCACCCGTCGAATTTGAGTCATTGATGCAGAAGAATCCATATGAATTACGTGCGAGAGGTTTGCACGAGAAACTGTCGCTATTTGAATTTGGCCGTGCCCTTTATCATCTTAATCAACGCAGGGGATTTAAGAGTAATCGCAAGGCAGGAGAAAGCGATGGCAAGGTGGCTTCTGCCATTTCTGAACTTCAACAGCAGATCGAAGATACTGAATGCAGAACCTTGGGCGAATATTTGCATACGCTCGATCCTCACGAGCAGCGTATCCGTTGTCGTTATACCCATCGGGCCATGTATGAAGATGAATTCAAGGCGCTTTGGGACAAGCAACGAGAATTCTATCCTGATGTTTTGTCCGATAACTTAAAAAGAGCGATTTACAACATCATTTTCTATCAGCGGCCATTGAAGATTCAGAAGAACCTTGTCGGCTTGTGCGAATTTGAAAAGAAGCTGGTGAAAGGGAAAAAGGGAGAGATGGTCTGGTCGGGCAAGAAACGCAGCCCGAAAGGAACATGGTACGCACAGCAATTCCGGATGCTTTCCGAGGTTAACAATCTGGAAGTGATAGAACCGACTGGCGAACTACGCAAACTAACAAGTGAAGAGCGATCCAAATTGCTCGACGAATTACAAAAGAAGAAAGAGAGAACATTCGACCAGATTCGCAAGCTTCTCGGCATGTATGAATCGGTGCGATTCAACTACGAAGAAGGCGGGCGCGATAAGCTCAAGGGTAATGGCACGGAGGCAATGCTGCGTACCGCGCTCAAGACAAAGCTGTACGAAGCACTCACTATTGAGCAGAGAGACAGTCTGATATCCGATCTGCTGTTCGAGCAGAATGATGAGATTATCCGTAAGCACTGCGCCGTACTTGGGTTTTATGAAGCTATCACGGATAAGGTTATCAAAATCAATCTGGAATCCTCTTATCTCCACCTTTCGCAAAAGGCGATATGCAAATTATTGCCATATCTTGGGAAGGGAAAGAAATATAGTAAGAAGAATAAAGATGAACCGGATGGCGCGATTCAACTTGTCAAGTATGACGATGGCTCGGACAGGAAAACGGATAAGGCCGAGCAACTTCCTGAGCCTCCTCAACTGCGAAACCCGATTGTGCAGAAAGCACTTTATGAAGTACGAAAGGTCGTGAATGCAATCGTGAGAGAGTATGGCAAGCCATCCCGGATTCGTATCGAGATGGCGAGGGATTTAAAGGCATCTGCTAAACAGCGTCAGGAAGCTCGAATTCAGAATGCTCGTAATCGCAAACGCAATGATGAGATTCGTAAGCGCTTGGAAAACGAGTACGGAATTGCCAACCCTTCCCGCGATGATGTAATCAAGTATCGTCTATGGGAGGAGTGCAATCATATCTGCCCATATACGGGTAAAACGATTTCGGCCGCCATGCTTTTTTCTGCCGAAGTGGAGATTGAGCACATCCTGCCTTATTCAAGAAGCCTGGACGATTCATACAGCAACAAGACGCTCTGTATGAGTTCAGAGAATTCGACCAAGAACAATCGAACGCCGTTCGAGGCCTATCATTCGGATGAACAGAAATATGCCGGGATTCTTGCGCAAGTCAGGGATTTTGCATGGGAGTTTCGTGGATCGAAAATGCGCAAGTTCCGGCAAAAAGAACTTGAGCTTGATTCGTTTATACAACGCCAGCTCAATGACACTCGGTATATATCCACCGAAGTAGCTAAATTCTTGGAACCACTAGTCGGTAAAGACCATGTGCAGGTGGGTAAAGGACAGATGACGGCTACGCTGCGACATCTCTGGGGGATGAATAATATTCTCCACGATTCTGGTGAGAAGACCCGTGAAGATCATCGTCATCATGCTGTGGATGCGGTGGTTACCGCGCTTTCCACACCTGCTGCCCTTAAGCAGGTCAGCAGTGCCAGTAAATACGGCAGGCTGGATAAACTGACTGTTGATCATTTTCCGATACCGTGGGATGGCTTCAGGAAGGATGTGGAGGAGGCTATCAGGGGGATAGTCGTTTCACATCGGGTGATGAGGAAGGTGCGAGGTGCGTTGCATGAAGAGACTGCTTACGGTGCGCTCAAATTAAGCGACAGGAAAGGCCAGAGTCTGTATGCAGTCAGGAAGCCTGTATCGGCACTTACGCATAAGGAGATCACCCAGATTGGCGATGAAAAGATTAGATCGATCATTCAACGCTATGTTTTAGCTCAAGAGCTTGATCCCAAAAATAGCACCGATGTAAAGAAAGCTCTGAAGGAAGCCGAAAGCTATCCTCCATGCATGCCATCAGGTCAGCCGATCAAACGCGTACGTTTGCACAAGCCATTCTCGAAAATGCGCATGTTGAAAAACAAGCAGAACAAGGCTTATCGAGGTGTGCAGGATGGCAGTAATCATCATATGGTCATTTACGAATATGAAGACAAGCGAGGTAGAACAAAACGCGGCGGCAAGGTGGTAAGTATGTTTGATGCTTCACAGCGAGCAAAAAACGGTGAGCGAATTGTTCAGGCTTCTTTGGAAGATGGTCAACGATTTGTTGTGTCACTTGCTTTAAATGAAATGTTGGCGATTGAGGATGAAAACGGACCTATCAGTTACTATCGGGTTCAAAAGTTGGATGCAGCAAATCTCGTTATATGTCTACGCGAACATACAGCTGCGAATATTCAGGACAATCAAAGTAGACTATTTATGAGCCCCGGCTCGTTCCGAGGCCAGAAAGTTGTCGTTAGTCCGATTGGGCTGGTTTATCCAGCAAATGATTAAACGTATTATCGAAGTTTCTTCAGCTCCGGCATATATCTCTGTTAAAAACAAGCAAATGGAACTGAAACGGGAAGGAGAGATTATAGGTATCATTCCTGTAGAGGATATTGGTGTGCTGATCGTGGATAATCCCGGATGTACCTATAGCCATGCAGTGCTAAATGAACTGCTTGCCAATAATGTCTCCGTGGTGATTTGTGGTCAGAACCATCATCCCACAGGAATGCTGCTTCCCCTGGATGGGCACTCCGTGCAATCCGAGCGTTTTCGCGTACAGGCTGCTGCCAAATTACCTGCCAAAAAAAGACTCTGGAAGCAGATAGTACAGGCAAAAATCCGTCATCAGGCATGGTGTCTGGATCAGTGCGAAAGGAAAGGTGGCAGCGGTTTGCGGGCACTGGCCGCCAAAGTAAAGTCTGGCGATTCGGAGGGGCATGAGGCACAAGCGGCTGCACGCTACTGGAAGTATCTTTTTGGTGATGAATTCCGCCGCAAGCGCAACGGGCTGCCACCGAATAATCTCTTGAACTACGGTTACACGGTTCTCAGGGCGGGGGTTGCCCGTGCGCTTTGCGGCGGCGGATTACATCCTTCATTCGGGCTGCATCATCATAATCGATACAACGCTTATCCATTGGCGGACGATGTGATGGAGCCGTTCCGACCTCTGGTTGATCGTGAGGTATTCAAAGCCTGGCAAGCAGGCGAGATCAATGTTACATCTGATCTGAAGCAGCAGTTGCTAGGTGTTCTTTCTTTAGATGTAAGCCTGAATGGCGAAGGCAGGCCGTTGATGAACGCACTTCATTTCGTTTCGGCGAATCTCTTGCGTGTTATGGCTGGGGAAGAGCCATGTCTGGTGATTCCGGAACCCGAGTAATTTTCGGAGGTTTTCGGTCTGTGTGGATTGTTGCCATGTTCGATCTGCCGACCGATACCAAGCAGGCCCGTAAACACTACACTCAGTTCCGTAAGGCGCTCCTGAAAGACGGCTTTGGTATGATGCAGTATTCGGTCTATATCCGGCATTGCGCCAGTGAGGAGAATGCAACCGTCCATTTTGAAAGGGTGAGGAAGGCTTTGCCGCCAGATGGCGAGGTTCGGCTTATCCAGATCACCGACAATCAATTTGGGAGAATGCAGGTCTATCGTGGAAAAATGAGAAAGAAAACCGAGCAGGCTCCTGCTCAGATTGAGCTTTTCTAAGAAGTTTCGGCAAAAAGAAAGGCTGGATTTCTCCAGCCTTTCAGGCACTTATGTGCATTGCATTGTATCTAACGGATGCCCGAGGCCAAGTCACAACTGACGATCTAATCGCCAGACAGGTAAAGATATTGTATCTAACGGATGCCCGAGGCCAAGTCACAACTCCATACATGAACGCAATAGATAGCGAGAATTGTATCTAACGGATGCCCGAGGCCAAGTCACAACTCCATACATGAACGCAATAGATAGCGAGAATTGTATCTAACGGATGCCCGAGGCCAAGTCACAACACTCATTGATTCGTTACCTTCCGGTGCAAAATTGTATCTAACGGATGCCCGAGGCCAAGTCACAACTCCTGCCCGAACGATACCTACATCTTCGACATTGTATCTAACGGATGCCCGAGGCCAAGTCACAACTGCAAAGTATGCTGTATTGAAACAGTCCTTATTGTATCTAACGGATGCCCGAGGCCAAGTCACAACCTGCGCCGTAAGCTAGAGAGCGAACATTAAATTGTATCTAACGGATGCCCGAGGCCAAGTCACAACCGCACCCATTATATCGCCATTGGCGACCATATTGTATCTAACGGGGGATTTTGGGGACAGTATACCTATTAAGTCTCGGTGGCGGGTGCGGTTAAGCAGGGCGTTGGTAAGAGCGTGTTGTCAAAGTCATACAGGTTCACATTTTTGGTGTAGAAAAGGTTTGCATGCCTCATTTACTGGCGCTGCTGGTTGAGTTAAGCGAATCATTTCTACACAAGGCTTATAGCGGGGAGTTGCAAATCATTCGTTCATCAGGTTGATGCATAACTTGACTTATACTTGACGAATCGCAGCTCAATTCGACATTAGCATTTCTACTATGTCGAAAACATGCGGGTTATTCGATATAAGCCCACCGAACTGTGCTATCAGTCAAGTCAACTTGACACATAACTTGACTTATACTTGACATTAAACCACCCTCCATCCATGGCTTATGTTCCGCATTTCACCATCACGCCCGCCCTGCTTGCCGAAGTCGAGCAGGTGGCTGCATTGCGTGAACGCATCCAGAACGCCGTGGTGGATCTCGCCTGGATACCGGCACTACAAAAAGATACCCGCACCCGCAATACGCATGCCTCGACTGCCATCGAGGGTAATCCGCTGACGCTTGAGCAGGTGCGTGCTCTGGAGGAAGGGAGAGAGCTATCGGCATCAGGAGAACGCTCGAAGCGGGAAGTGCTGAACTATTTCGCCGGATTGCGTTTTGTGGAGAAGCATGCCGATGAAGCAAGGCTTGGTCATGATCACCTTTTCGAGCTACACCGAATTCTTGCAGGTGAAGTGATGGATCAGGGTGAAGCCGGAAAATATCGCGTGGTTCAGGTGCGGGTCGGGGCATATATGCCACCACCACCGGCAGAGGTGTCCGGCCTGATGTTTGAATTGCTGGAGTGGTGGAACAGCGAAGCACAAAAGCTTTCCCCCGTGCTCAGCTCGGCCATTCTGCATTATCGTTTTGAGGCCATTCATCCGTTTGCCGATGGCAATGGCCGAACAGGTCGTGCGCTGGCTCTTTGGGAGCTATACCGGAGGGGATTCGATACTCACCATATCTTTTCGGTGGATGAGTATTACTGGGAAGATCGTCCCCGATATTACGAAGCTTTGCAGCAGGTGCGTGAAGCTGGCGAAGATTTGAGTGCGTGGCTTGAATATTGCACTGTCGGTCTGAAGCAAACACTGGAGCGGGCCTGGATTCGGATTCAGAGCCTGCAAGTGGATAGCGGTGAAAAGCTTGTGTTGCGCCCCAAACAGGAGCAGTTACTGCATCTGTTGCGTGACCATGGTGGCATGGCACCGTCGGAGATATGGGCGGCGCTGGACGTGTCCAGACAGGGGGCGATGAATTTGCTTCGGCCATTGCTCGATGCCGGCGTTGTTGAAAAGGTGGGCGGTCGGAAAACCGGGCGCTATGTGTTGAAGAAATGATGAACGAAGCGGAAACCCGGGCTGAACTAATCGATCCGGCCCTGAAGGAATTCTGGGCTAATTCAGTATACCTGTTAAGTCTCGGTGGCGGGGTGCGGTTAAACCGGCTGTTGGCCGGAGTGTGTTGTCAAAGTCATACAGGTTCGCATTTTCTAGCACCGCTGGTTGAGCTGAAGAGTTAATTGTTACTGTGCTATTTTATACTGGGGGATATTCAAGGGGGAGGAGTTGTCATGAAGCTAACTGATATCATTGTGCTCGCTGCCTTTGTTATGATTTGTACAGGGTTGGCGCATGCAGAAAAAATATACAAATGGACAGATGAGAATGGTGTGGTTCACTTCTCTCAAAAAAAACCGGTGAGCCAGACAAACATTACGGCAAAAACCATGAGTGATACAAAATCACACGAAGACAGTACGAAAACCACGACTGTAGAAGCGGCACAGGGGGATTCAGCGACACAACAGGGATGCATAGTTGGAAAAGATTCATTCAATGATCATGGCAAAGTGGTTTGCTGCAACGAACGCTGCGTTAAGGAACGATTCGAGCAAGGACTTGAAATCACATGCTATGCTCGGGAATGTCATCAGGAGATAGCCAAGCTCAGGTTCCAGCAGGATGAAAAAAAGCGCAAACAAATCGAAAATCAATTCATGCGAAACAAAAGGCTTGCACGAGAATTTCAGGAGAAACGGGATCGTAAAACAGTCGAGGAGTGTAAACGTAGGCGTAATGTGTATTGCGATGAAGGTGCTGAAGGTATTCGTAAGATAGAAGCAGAAAGGGATGAAAAATATCAGAGAGAGAAAGAAATGCGCCAAAGGTATCGGGATATGTATCCGGAATTGCGGTGACAGCCTGCCTGCTTAAGAAGAGCGTTGTTGTGACTGGTGAGTTTCTTGATATATCAGAAGGATTGGAGCTGATTCAACTCCGATTGTCGTCAGTCGGTTCATATTCCCATTTTTCGGTGTAGAAAAGGTTTGCATGCCTCATTCTCCGGCGCTATGGTTCGCCGCCCTATAAAAAGGTAAGTTAAATAAAGAGGTAAGCAGGATTTATGTCTCTGTCTGTGGAAAAGAAGAACGAAGTAATCTCAAAATTCGCTACGCATGAAGGTGATACAGGTTCACCGGAGGTGCAGGTAGCACTGCTGACCGAGCGTATCAACGGTCTGTCAGGTCATTTCAAAGATAACCATAAGGATCACCACTCACGTCGTGGTCTGCTGAAGATGGTCGGCCAGCGTCGCAACCTTCTTAAGTACCTGAAGAACAAAGACTTTAACCGTTACCGTACACTGATCGAGACCCTGGGTCTCCGTCGCTAACAGTTCTCAAAGGCGGCCCCTTGCGGGTCGCCTTTCTTTTTTTCTGACTCCTTTCCACACACAGCCAGAGACATGAATCCTGACAAAAGGATTTATATATGTTTGATATCAAAACAACCAAAGCGACCGTTGGTGGTCGTGAAGTAAGCTTTGAAACAGGTCGCATTGCCCGTCAGGCAGGCGGTTCTGTTATGGCCCAGTATGGCGATGTGATCGTCCACGTAGCAGCAACCGCTGCCAAAACCGCGATGCAGGGCGTCGATTTCCTGCCACTGACCGTTCACTATCAGGAGAAGACCTACGCTGCAGGCCGTTTCCTCGGTGGTTTCTTCAAGCGTGAAGGCCGTCCATCCGAGAAAGAGACACTGACTTCCCGCCTGATCGACCGTCCGATTCGTCCGCTCTTCCCGAAAGGTTACTTCCACGAGACCCAGGTGATCGCCACCGTCGTCTCTGCCGATGAAGATAACAACCCGGACATCGTTGCCATCAACGGCACATCTGCCGCACTGGCGATCTCCGATGCACCGTTCACCGAAGCGATTGCCGCATCCCGTGTCGGTTTCATTGATGGTGAGTATGTACTCAACCCAACCTACGCACAGATGGAAGAGTCTGATCTGGATCTGGTGGTTGCAGGTACAAGAGACGCGGTACTGATGATCGAGTCTGAAGCCAAAGAGCTCTCTGAAGAGCAGATGATCGATGCGATCATCTTCGGCCAGGAGGGTTACCAGCCTGTACTCGACGCCATTGAAGAGCTGGTCAAGCAGGCCGGTAAAGAGAAGATGGCCATTGAGGCTGCCGGAAGCAACGATGCTGTGAAGGATGCCGTGAAGGCAGGCTTTGAGGCTGATGTACGTGCCGCTTATGCCATCAAGGATAAGTCCGAGCGTGCTGCGAAGATCGAGGCGTTCCGTCTGGCAGCGCAGGAGAAGCTGGCCGGTACCGAAGAGAATCCGGGCGAGTTCTCCTCCAACGATGTCTCCTCGGCTCTGAAGAGCCTGGAGAAAGAGGTGGTGCGCCGCTCCATCATCGACGGTAACCCGCGTATCGACGGTCGCTCGACCTCCGATGTTCGCGCGATTGATTGCCAGGTGGGTGTGTTGCCACGTACCCACGGTTCCGCCCTGTTCACCCGTGGTGAAACACAGGCGCTGGTTACCATCACACTGGGTACCGAGTCTGACATGCAGATGACCGAATCCCTGGAAGGTGTGGCGAAACAGCGTTTCATGCTGCACTACAACTTCCCGCCATACTCTGTGGGTGAAGCACGTCGCTTCGGCCCTCCGGGACGTCGTGAGATCGGCCATGGCCGTCTGGCTCGTCGTGGTGTTGAGGCTGTTCTGCCAACCATGGAAGATTTCGGTTACGCCATCCGTGCGGTATCCGAGATCACCGAGTCCAACGGTTCATCTTCGATGGCATCGGTTTGCGGCTCATCACTGGCGCTGATGGATGCCGGTGTTCCGGTGAAGGCACCTGTTGCCGGTATCGCCATGGGTCTGATCCTCGAATCGGACGGTTATGCGGTGCTTTCCGATATTCTGGGTGATGAAGATCATCTGGGCGATATGGACTTCAAGGTGGCCGGTACGAGCGAAGGTGTGACCACACTACAGCTGGACATCAAGATCGGCGGCTTGACCCGTGAGATCATGAAAGAAGCACTGGCACAGGCCAATGCAGGCCGTATGCATATCCTTGGCGAGATGGCCAAGTGCATGACCAAGGCTCGCGACTCCATTGCTGATCACGCTCCACGCATGTTCACCATGAAGGTGAAGGCGGACAAGATTCGCGAAGTGATTGGTGCTGGCGGTAAGGTGATTCGCGGTATCTGCGATGAGACCGGTGCCAAGGTTGATATTGCCGATGACGGTACCATCACCATCTTTGCTGTGACCGGTGATGCCGGTGAAGCGGCCAAGAAGATGATCGACGACATCGTCGCCGAGGTTGAAGTGGGCAAGATCTACGACGGTAAAGTGGTCAAGCTGATGGACTTCGGTGCATTTGTTCGCCTGATGGGTAACACCGATGGTCTGGTGCATATCTCGCAGATTGCAGAGCACCGTGTTGAGAAGGTGAGCGATGAGCTCTCTGAAGGCCAGAGTGTTCGCGTCAAGGTTCTTGAAGTGGATCGTAGCGGTAAGATTCGTCTGACCATGAAAGATATCGACTGATTTGATTGATTCGCTATAGGCATCCGACTCGACTGAGCTCGTCGCAGGCTGCCTATAGCTTTAATTGCTGTGCGGAATGATGTTGTCCTTTCTTGCTTGCCCAAGAAAGAACGAAAGAAGGGCACCCTCGGGCAGGCTATCCTTCGGATTCCCTCAGTCGAATGCATCTGAAGGGCGCGTGTTACTGCGCTAATCCTTCATCTGCATTCACCTTCGGTTACCCTGCAAGAGGGGCTGGAAAACTGTAAACACAAGGAGGCGGGTCACCCCGCCTCCTTTTTTGTTTCTTCTCTGTGGCCTCTGTGCTCTCTGTGGTAAGTTTTCTGGTGTGAAATATGAATAAGTTAAGTCATTGAGGTGGTGGTGAGTTCTTCTTTTATTGATGAGACGCAGATTCCGAACGGGCCGTTGGTGGTTAGTCACACCATGCCCGATGCGCAGAGTGTGGCCATTGGTTTCTTTGTCGATGTCGGTAGTCGTGATGAGAAGCCTGAAGAGGCCGGTATGGCCCATGCACTCGAACATATGCTCTTTAAAGGTACCAAATCGCTCGATGTACACGCGCTGAGTGAGGCGCTGGATCAGCTGGGCGGGCATGCCAATGCCTTCACCTCGCGCGAACGTACCTGCTTCCATATCCATGTGCTGCATGAGGAGTGGCAAAAGGCCATTGGACTACTGACAGATATGATCCTGACCCCGGCACTGCCGGAGCAGGAGTGGCTCAGGGAGCGCGAAGTGATCTTTTCTGAGATGGCGATGGTGGAAGATACGCCGGATGAGTGGGTGTACGATCAACACATGCAGGCGCTCTATCCCGATCAGGCCCTTGGCAAGCCGACACTGGGTACGAAGGCGGCTCTGAGCGCCATGACCCATCATGACCTGAGGACCTATCTGGAGGAGCACTACCGCCCGCCGCAGTTACTCATCTCGGTGGCCGGACGTATTGAGCACCAGCAGCTTGTCGATGCCTTAAGTTCCGTGAGCTGGCCACAGGCGGGCAGTGCGAAACAGAGGCCGTTGGCGCAACTTGCATCCGGTGTTCAGTGGTTACCGCGCAACTTCGAGCAGGCACAGCTGGTGGCATCCTTTCCCGGTATACATACGGCCTCCAGCGAGAAGCCGACCGCGTGGCTGGCCAACCAGATGCTGGGCGGAAGCATGAGTTCGCTGCTCTTCCGTGAAGTGCGGGAGAAGCGTGGTCTGGCCTATAGCATCGCTTCGCATC
This sequence comes from Mariprofundaceae bacterium, assembly GCA_050304695.1. GTDB lineage: Bacteria > Pseudomonadota > Zetaproteobacteria > Mariprofundales > Mariprofundaceae > WSZY01. Next base: position 279,655 of record JBNLEB010000016.1, on the reverse strand, counting down.
TATCGACGCTAAGCGATACGGGTATCTGGAGTGTCAGCTGCGGCACCGATCCGGGGCTGCTGGTTGAGTGCATCGATGTGATCAGAGATGCGCTGAACAGCTTTGAGTCGACGATCAGCGAAGCGAGCGTGCAGCGAGCCAAGCGTCAGATGGAGGTTCAGTTCCGTATGGGTATGGATTCGGTCGAGGGGCATATGCTCTATCTCGGCGGACGGATGGACGAGGAGGAGCTGCTCTCGCATCTTCAGTGGGTTGAGCGGGTGAACAGTGTTCATCCCGATGAGATTCGCACCTGGGTGGGTGAGAAACTGTCGCAAAAGCCGTTATGGAGCCTCTCTGCACCCGAGCATGTACTACAGAAAGTGGAAAATGTAGGTTTCGCCGATGTTTAAAGCGATGCGTGAAGATATTCGCAGTGTTTTCGACCGCGATCCGGCTGCCAAGTCGAGTTGGGAGGTCATCACCTGCTATCCCGGCCTGCATGCGATCTGGATGTACCGTGTTGCCAATATGTTCTGGCGAAACGGCCTGCACTGGATTGGCAGGTTTATCTCGCATATCGCCCGCTGGCTGACCGGCATCGAGATTCATCCGGGTGCCACCATCGGTCGCAGGTTTTTCATCGACCACGGCATGGGCGTGGTGATCGGTGAGACCACCGAGATCGGTGATGATGTCACCCTCTATCACGGTGTCACACTCGGCGGTACCACATGGCAGAAAGAGAAGCGCCATCCGACCCTCGGTGACGGTGTCATTGTCGGTACGGGTGCCAAGGTGCTCGGTTCCATCACCATCGGTGAGGGGAGTCGTGTTGGTGCCAATTCGGTGGTGCTGCGCGATGTGCCTGCTCATTCCACCGTGATCGGTATTCCGGGTACCGTGGTGGGAACCACCGAGTCATTGATCGAAGATGGCAAGATTAACCTCGATCACCATCTGATGCCCGATCCGGTGGCGGAAGTGCTGAAGCATGTTCTTACACTGGTGGACGATATCAATGTTAGGGTGGACCGCCTGCACCCTGAATCCGATGGCAAAGAGAGGCCGGAAGACCGGGAACTCTCCGACGAAATGAAGCGAGAGCACAAAAAGCTGGAACGCTTTTTGGGCGGCGGCGGAATCTAGTAAACCTGTAATACTTGACCAATCCAGTAAGGTATATAATATCCCGCACTGAAATATGGGTACTTGTAAGAGTGCCAATCAGTGAGGTGTATTATGCGTTTAACCAGTAAAGGCCGTTATGCCGTTTCGGCGATGGTGGATCTTGTAAAAAATTCTGACGAGGGGCCTGTGACACTGGCTTCGATCTCTGAACGACAGTTCATTTCGCTCTCCTATCTGGAGCAGCTGTTCAGACGGTTGCGTGAGGAGAATCTGGTCACCTCCGTGCGTGGCCCGGGCGGTGGCTACAAGCTGGCCAGGCCAGCCGATGAGATTGCCATTTCCGACGTTATCAGTGCGGTTAATGAGTCGATTCGAACCACCCTGTGTGAAGATGCAGATCGGGGATGCCATCAGGGAAGCCGCTGCGATACACATCAACTGTGGAATTCGCTGGGACGATATATCTATCGTTTCCTCGATTCCATCACGCTGCAGGATGTGGTCGATAAGAATATCTATCTGGATAAACTCGACATGGCACCCATTGAGAATTATCTGGCTGACCCTGAACCGGTTGCAATGGAAAGGACGAGTGCAACGTTATCTTGATTATAATGCCACCGCTCCCGTACTCGATCACGCCATGCAGGCCATGGCCGATGCTGCGAAGGCGTGTGTAGGCAACCCCTCCAGTCTGCACTGGGCGGGCCGGGCGGCACGTAAGGTTCTTGATGATGCCCGCGACCGATTGGCAACATATCTGAATATTGAGTCGGGTTCTGTGGTTTTTACCTCCGGCGGTACAGAGTCGAACAACATGGCCATCCATGGCTGGCTGGCTACACAGGAGCCTGGAAAGGTCATCGTCTCTGCCATCGAGCATCCGTCGGTGCTGGAGCCGCTCAGGGTCTGGGCAGGGAAACCGGGTTGGGATGTGGTTTTCGTCCGCCCGGAGAAGAGCGGCGCTATCGATGCTGAAAGGTTCTGTGCCGAGATCGACGATTCCACACGACTGGCCTGCCTGATGCTGGCCAACAACGAGACCGGTGTGATCCAGCCTGTGCAGGAAGTTTCCGGTCACTGCCGGTCGCTGGGTGTCCCGTTCCTTGTCGATGCCGTGCAGGGACTCGGCAAAATGCCACTCGATCTTAAAGCACTGGATGCGGATTTTACCTCACTCTCCGCACATAAAATCGGTGGCATGAAAGGTGTCGGTGCCCTGATCGTAAAGAAGGGGAGAAAGCTTGAACCTCTGTTTCAGGGTGGCGGGCAGGAGCGTAAACGCCGCTCCGGCACGGAGAACGCTCCCGGTGCCGCTGCCTTTGCCGCCGCACTCGGCCTGCTCGATTTTAGTGAAGTTACATCTGTTCGCGACCATTTTGAGGCCTCTCTGCAGGACTCAGTGCCGGAAGTGACGGTATATGCGAGAGGAGCAGAGAGAGTCGGCAATACGTCGATGATTTCGATGCCGGGTATCGATGGAGAGACGCTGTTGATGCAACTCGATCTGGCCGGATTTGCCGTGGCCTCCGGTTCGGCATGTTCGTCGGGGAAACGTGAACCATCGCATGTGCTGCTGGCGATGGGTGTGTCCGAGTCGCAGGCGCGCAGTTCTTTGCGCATCAGTTTCGGTCCCGGTCATACGATGGAAGATACCGACGCATTGGTGGCGGCGCTGGTGAATATTCAGGAACGATTGCAGGTGATGGCAGGAGGCCAGTCTGGAGGAAAATGAGATGAGTTTGAATCCTGATATCCAGTTGACCGATGCCGCCTGCGAGCGTTTTCGTTCGGTGTTATCCGATGAAGGTAAGAGCGCCGTTCGCCTCTCTTTGCGGGAGGCGGGCTGTTCAGGGCTCGAATATGTTTTCGATTACGCCGACCGCCCGGAAGCTGGGGATGTCGTAGTACCGTTCGATGGCTTTGATCTGTTCGTCGACCAGGATGACTACGACAAGGCTATGCAGGGGCTTATCATCGATTTCCAGCAGGATATGCTCTCCTCAGGCTTTGTTTTCCAGAACCCGAATAAGACCGGCGAATGCGGCTGCGGTAAGTCTTTTACTGTTTAGATGGCGCTGGGCGGCGTTATTCGTTGCTTATTTAGTTCTACTAAACGGTGCTCCTCTGATTGATTGACCCGGCCTCGGAGCATCCTCGGCATCTGCTCCGTGCGATGCTCTACCTCCTGCATCCATGCAGTCGTGCCCTCGGCCTTGAATCGCTCCGCAAAAGTGATGCTCGGTATCCTTGCCTCGCCCTGCTTTGCAGCGCCCTTCGGGCGTCCAATTTCTCTGTCCTGAGAAATTGTGTGATTTTGCTATGCTCACTAAAGCCGCCCATCTATGGGCGGAAAGGGTGGTTAAGCGCACTTCATCCAGTAAAGCCGATAGTAGGTAACCTTTACTCCTCCCTTCTTGTCTGAAATCCGTGATCATCTGCGTCCAATTCTCTTTCGCTGTTTCCCGCTACCCAAGTTCGAACCATCAATGTAACGTTATCGCTGTCGTGATTTATCTGCGACCAACTGAACCAAGGGGTAACTTATGTCTTTCCATCTTCTCTCTATCTCAGGTCATGATCGTGCCGGTATCGTGCGCGATGTCTCCGAGGCACTGCTGCACCTGAATGCCAATATCGAAGACTCTTCGATGACGGCGCTCAGGGGGCGATTCACAATGATGCTGATTGTCGAGCTTGCCGAGGAGAGTTCGCTCGGTGAACTTAAAGCCTCGCTGGCGGAGCTTGAGCAGAGAACCGGTTTGAATGTCCAGTCGCAACCGATGACGGATGAGGAGGCGGGGCAGTTGCCTGATGAGCCGGATTGTGTCATCACCGTTAGCGGTGGAGACAAGCCGGGTATCGTCTTTGCCGTAACCGATGTGCTGGCCGCAGCAGGGGCATCGATTGTCGATGTCTCGACCCGCTCACGGGCTAGCGAGCATGGCGATCTCTATATGATGGCACTGGAAGCTGTGACAGGCGGCCATGCAGATGAGTTGCGGAAGATGCTCGCTCCTGTAGCCGGGAAGCTGGGGGTTGAGGTCGAGGTGCATGAGCTGGACGGTGACGTCATCTGATTGGAAACGTTTCTGTGCGCCCGATATTGACCCAGCCCGATCCGAGGTTGCGGCAAGAATCTCCGGAAGTCACCAGCTTTGACGACAGCCTCATCCGGCTCTGTGAAGAACTCGAAGCATCGATGGAGGCCGGGCCCGGAGGTGTAGGCATTGCCGCGCCCCAGATCGGTGAGCTTAAGCGGGTGATTATCGTCGACTGCACGCGCGCCATGCGTCTTTGCAAAAATCATGGTCGATTACGAATGGTCAATCCGGTAATTACCGAGAGGGAGGGTAAAAAGCTGGGCCGCGAGGGGTGTCTCTCCGTGCCCGACTGGGTCGGGGTGGTGCCACGGGCGAAGTGGGTAAGTGTGAGTTACCAGGATGCCAGTGGAGAGAAGATCACGCTGGAAACTTCGGGTTTTGAGGCGCGTGTGATCCAGCATGAGATCGATCATCTGGATGGTATACTGTTTACCGATCGGGTCGTCTCAACCAAAGATCTGGTCAGACGACTTCAGGCAGAGAGTTAGCCCGCTTCTTTTTCACGGCCGAGCTGGGAAACCATCTGCATGATTTTGGTGCGCTGAGTCTGGGCATGCTTGAGCAGCTTCTCCTTAAAAGGGGGGTATGCCTCAACCACATTGGTAAAGCTCGACAGGGGTATATGGGCCATTAACACATCTGCTGTGGCTACAATGTCTGCCGGACACGTTGCTTTTCGAATGGCCGAGGTGTCGCCAATCAACTCGCCAACTTTAAAGTCGCCCAGCTTCATATAGTCGCCCTTGCTGTTCTGCATCATGTAACTGGCTTCGCCCCACACCAGCATATCAACGGAATCGATCTCCTGGCCTGCTTTGCGAATCAGGGTGTTGGGGGTATAGCGATCCGTATCGCTGGTTCCTGCCATGTACTTGCGCATATCCAGAGGGATGTTTTGCAGCAGGGCATTGCATGAGAGTATGCTGGTCATTTGTCGAAAATCGGCTTTGTCCTGCAGTAGTTTTGCAGCACCGGGATTGTCGATCAGGTATGAGAGCAGTTTTTTGCGTGGAACCTCGACGATGACGGAGTCTTTATTGGCCACAACATTGGCACTGCGAGGTCCCGGGCTGAGGTAGCAGCCCTCTCCCACCACATCGTTCGGACCGATCAGGTTGAGGAGAATACTGCCCTGTTTTTCCGAAGAAATGGTGACGGCCACCTCGCCTGAGATAACCAGTGCCAGTGAATCGCCATACTCATTGATGGTGTAGAGGCTGTTCCCCTCGTTTAGCTTTCGTTGATGCAGCCTGATCCAGAGTGTGCCCAGCTCTGCGCGCAACATCTGACCGAATTCACTGTTGCCGCCCTGGTCATCTTCGATCTTGGTGATTTTTCCGATTTGAGGATAGAGGTTTGCGAGCCTGGCAGCCTCTTTGGGGTCCCGTTTTTCCAGTAAGTCGTGCAGTCGTTTGAGTGCTTCGGTTGCAGTCGATGCTTTTCCCAAGGCAAGCAGGATTTCGGCATATTTACGCAGATAACCCTCATTGTCCGGGTAGATCGTCACCAGGTCGGCGTATACCAGCTCTGATTTTTCCAGCTCTTCGTTTGAGGTGGAGAGATTCAGTGCCATTATGTTAACGGTTCTCCTGTACTTCAGTATTTCCGAGTTCTTTGATTCCCTCTTCATACATGCACCGCTGCACCATGAGGTTTGGCTGCACTTTCAGATCTATCTCCCGAACAGGAATTTTCCCGCCGCTGCTGTCAAACATGATACGAACCACGGGCCTGAGTGGAAGCCGGTGGTGCACCTGAATAACCAGGCCGATGTCGCCTGAATTCAACTGAACATAGGTGCCTACGGGATAGAGGGATATCGATTCGATCAGGGCCTTCAGCAGGTTTGGATCGAAGGCCTTCTTATGATGGTTTACCAACTCCCTTATAGCATCGCGTGGTAGCAGGCGATTGCGATACGGACGGTAGTGAATGAGTGCTTCGAACATCGAGAGAAGGCCGATCATACGTGCGCTGTAGGCAATGCCTGAGCCGGCCAGCCCCTGGGGGCCACTGCCATCATAGCGTTCCTGGGCCTGGCTGGCAGCCTGCAGTACGGCTGCATCGGTGATGCCGCAAAGTGTCAGGTAGTCATGCGATTTTTTCGAGGCGGTTCGAATCTCTTTGATTTCATCTTTGGTTAACTTCTCTTTTTTGTTGCGAATTTCAGGAGATATCTGGGCCATGCCGATATGATGAACCATGGCAGCCAGAATATGTGAACGAAGCTCATCGGTATTAAAGTCCAGTCGTAGCCCCATCTTGATGGCGTAGAGCATCATCATAATCGATTTCTGGATCAATCCGCCAATGTCGGAATCAAATTCGCCAACCTGTTTTTCTCTCTCGGAGACTACCAGTTCCAGGGCATCGATCAGTTTGATGTTGCCTTCGAGTCTCTTCAGGAATCTGTTTAACTGCTCAATCAGTGGATGAAAGTCTATGGCGCTGTTTGAACTGCAGGCACTAAACAGTTTACCTGTCTCGATGGTGCATTGAGCAAGCCATTGTGTGATCTCATGAGCATCTTCAGGAGGGGGCGCTGGTTTTTTGGATGAGGGTTCAGCCGGTGCGTATGTTGAGGAGAAGCCCTCCTCAATGCTCTCTTCATCGGCGAGCAGCTCTTCATTCGGAAGCTTGCCCGCTGTGGAGAAGTCATCGGTTGTGCCTTCCATCGTATCATCAGCCAGCATCGCTTCCAGTGCCTGGTGTTCACCGCTGCTCTCCATGTCCGGAGTATCGGTATCATCGGCAGAGGGCGATTTGCCCTTTTTTCCCTTTTTCTGATGCTCTCTTAGCAGGTCGATGTACTTAGCCATATCAGCAAGGATAGCGCTGCATGGTTGCAGCGACCAGTCTCCTGTCAATTAGTTCTGCGGATTCGCGCATGCCAACCAGCAGGCAGCGGTCGAGCAGGTGATTGATCCTCCTGGGTACACCACCGGTATGTTGGTGGATCGCCGAGATCGCCTGTCGTGTCAGAATAGGGCGTGAGCAGCCAGCTTTGCGCAAGCGGTGCAGAATATAGTGCATGGTATTTTCCAGGTCGAAATGGCTCAGGTTCAGGTTGAGTGCAATGCGCTGCTGGAGTTGCGGAATTTTAGCGATTTTTCGCTGCAGCTCCGGCTGGCCGACAAAAAGAAGCGAGATGAGGAATCGATCGCCCAACTGAAAGTTGAGAAGAAGCCGAAGTTCTTCCAGTGTAGCCAGGGAGGGGATACTTTGTGCCTCATCGATACAGACAAGTGTGCCGCGGCCTGTCTCAGCATTCTTTGTCAGGTGGTTTTGCAGGGTTTTCAGGATGATGTTTTTATCCTGATGGTCTGTCTCCAGGCCAAGTTGCTGGCATATCTCGAAGAGCATCTCGACCGGCGTAAGACGCGAGTAAGTGATCAGTGCAACGTCAAATTGCTCTTCAGGCAGGGATAGCAGAATTCTCTGGGAAAGGGTTGATTTTCCGCAGCCGATATCGCCTGTGAGTACGATGGCGCCTTTGCGTCTGGTAATGGCGTCCATGAGATCCTCGCGAAGCATTTTATGCCCCGGTGACTGATAATAGTATTGAGGGTTGGTAACGTTTTCGAACGGAAAGTCGTTTAAACCCCAATGCTCAATATACATGCGTTCCTTCCACCTGTCTGTTCATTTCAGCTATTATAACTATTCTATTAAATTGTGATCTGCATCACACAACTTGCGATCCGTATCACATTAAGATGTGACGCCGGTCACAATGTGGCAGATGCAACAATATGAAAAAGAAGATAGAAGATGTCAATTTCTTTCGTGTTTTTAATAATAAAGGCAATGCCACTTAAAGCGCTTTGTTCTGAAATGGCGCTAAATTCTTGACAAGTAAAGGGAATTATAGTCTATTGCATTCCTGTATGTGTAAATGCTCTCTCAAAACGGCTCTGTTTCTGGCTATTCCCCTGTTGGTGATGGCATCCGGCTGCCGCAGTACGGTTCCGGATCCCACCCTGTCGCTTGAGCATCGGGCTACTCCTCTCCCCTCTTTCAGTATGCACAATATCGGCCCGCAACATGTATTCGAGTCGCGCTCTGTTCGTTTTGCCGATCTCAACATGGATGGTCATCTCGATATTCTTGTGGGCGGCAGGGATGCCGTGGATGGTTTCTATATTGAAATGGGTGATGGAGGAGGGCACTGGCGTATGCAGTCAGGACCGTCGACCGGTATGCAGCCCAGATCCTTTGCGGTGGCAGATGTGAGCGGTGATAAAAAACTTGCGATTTTGATTGGCGGAGAGGGTGACCAGAAAGGGCTGCAGGTTTGGCAGAGTGATTTCGAGTCCGGAACGTGGAAACTGCACTCAACGCCGATCGAGAGCGGGATTTACCACGATGTGAAACTGGTCGACCTCAATCACGACGGCTGGTCTGATATTGTTGCAGCACGCTCGGATAATGAGGTGGATGGCGGAATCTATGTCTTCCTCAACGACGGTCGGGGCGGTTGGCTTGGTGTCATGGGGCCCGTGGCCTCAGGGCTGTTCACCGGACTGGCCGTGGCTGACCTGAATGGCGATGGTCATCCTGATATTGTCTCTTCCCGGCGCAGAGGGATTGGTGCCTTTTCCGAAGGTAGTGGCCGAACCCACTGGCAACAGAGCGGTGGTGTTCAGGTATGGTATGGCGACGGTACCGGACGTTGGGAGCCGGAAGTGCTTGCCACGGAGTCCGATGCTGAGTCGATAACCGTTGCCGATGTGAATGGCGATGGCCGGATCGATATCGCTGCAGGTCTTTATCAGCAGGGAATTCGTCTATGGCTTTCAGGCGCCAAATGGAAACAGCAGCAAGTGAGCCAGAAGGGGACTTGGTCCGACCTGAAGATCGGCGATCTGGATGGGGATGGGCGACGTGAACTGGTTGCAACCTCCAGCGACGGCCAAGGCATTGGTGTGTGGAACTGGAATGGTTATGCCTTTGTTGGCGCGGCAAAAGTAGTGCCCGATTATGGTATTTACTATTCTCTGGATCTGGGAGATGTGCACAACAACGGGCATCTGGATATCGCGGCTGTTCGTGCCGATGGCGGGGTTGAAGTCTGGTCGGGGTTAAGGGCCAAGCCTGAGCCGAAACGGGAGTTTGCCGGCCGTAAACTTGGTGAGCAGCACTCTGTTTTTTACGATTCCGCCTCTGCATCAATGGATGAGGTTTCTCAGGGCAAACTGGATGCATGGTTCGAGGAACTGAACAGGGAACCGGAAAAAATCCGGATTGAAATTGAAGGCCGGGCTGATATTCGACCCATACACTCCGATCTTTATCCGAGCAACACCGCACTCTCTCAGGCGCGCGCGGAGACGGTTGCAGCCTGGCTGGTCTCAAAAGGTATTCGCAGAGATGTGATCGATATTAAAGCGATGGGTGATGCCGATCCGTTGCCGGAGGGGAGTGATCCGGCGGCACTGCAGAAAAACCGCAGGGTGTTCGTCCAGGCTTATGAGATCGAATCGGTTCGTCTGCCCCAGGTGGCCAGCGATAAGGTCAATCGTGATCTCTTCCATATCGATGAGAATAGTGTTTTTAAAATGATCGATGGTGTCGCCGGCTATAAGATCGGCCCTGGCGATGAGCTTTCCATGACCTTTTGGCAAGGCGGAAAGAGCACCGAACATAAGGTGACCGTGCAGACCAATGGTACGGTCTCTCTGCCATATCAGGAGGCACTGGAGGTGTCCGGACTGACGCCTCGTGAGATTGACCGGAATATCACCAAGCTACTCTCTCGTTATGAACGTTTCCCACGCGTCGACGTACGGGTTCTCAAAGCGCGCAGTAAAACAGTCAGTATTTTCGGTGAAGTGCAAAACCTGACAAGGCAACCGACAGGGCCGGGCACCTATTTTGTATCCGGCAGAGAGAGTCTGGCAGATTTTCTCTCGCGTGCGGGTGGTCCCGGTAAGGATGCCGACTTGACGAAAGTGCAGATTATCCGGAATGGAAAGACAGTGGTATTGAACCTCGATCGTGCCATTAAGCAGGGCGATTGGGCTGAGAATGCCATTATTGATGATGGCGATACCATCTTTATCCCCTCTCTCTCCCAGTCCAAGCGACAGGTGTATGTGTTGGGAGAAGTGGGTAAGCCCGGAATTGTCGAGTTTGTCGGCGATATCCGCTTTCTGGATGCGGTGGCGAAGAGTGGTGGGCTGAGTAAGGATGCCTATCTTTCAGATATTCGAATCATCCGCGCTGACCGGGATTCTCCGCAAATACTTGCCGTCAATTTCGATCGCTTTATGGAGCAGGGTGATCTGACACAGAATATCGCTCTGCAGGATAAAGATGTGTTGCTCATTCCAAGTCGTCCGATCGCAAACTGGAACAAGGTTATTCAGGATATCCTGCCGACGCTGAATTTCCTGACGACACCGGTTAATGCCGCATCCCAGGTGTTGACAGTGCAGACGCTGTCCAAGCAGTTATAGCCATGGCCCAGTCAGCAGTAAGCAGCGGATATGAACTCAATCTGGAGGAGTACTGGCAGGTTATTCTTCGCCGGCGCTGGATTATTATCTTCTGTGCGCTGTCGATGGGGGTATTCAGCTGGCTCTTTACCTGGGTAAACCAGCCGCCACCACTTTATAGTGCGGAGGCCTCTGTCAAAATTGAGCCGGAAAGTAACATGGCGGATCTGCTGTTGCGTGGAGGAAATTACCGCTCCGGCAACGATATGAGTACACATCTCGCCGTGATTCAGTCCTATGCACTGATGGAGCGTGTGGCCAAACGGATGGGAGTGATTCCGCAAGAGTTGACCAGCGAAGAGATTCGGGCGAATCCGGATTACATCGATGAAGTATTAGGTCTTAAAGGCGGTATCAGTGCATCACAGGATGGCGATAGCGGGATTCTTAATATTTCGGTGGTCTCCACCAGTGCTGAGTTCGCTAGGGATCTGGCTCAGGCCGTGGCCGATGAATTTCGGGTCTTCAATATCGAAGAGAAAAACAAACAGGTGTTCGAGGCGAAAAAATTTATCCAGCAACAACTGGTGATTGTCGGCGACCGGCTGAAGAAGGCGGAAGAGGCGGTTCGTGATTTTCGGCAGGTGAACAATCTCTCTATCTCCGATACCGATTCCGATGTGATGTCGCGTGTGCTATCGGATATGGAACAGGAGTATCGCAAAGCCGTAGCGCATCTGAATGACCTTGCTTTTGCCCTGAAACAGTTGCGTGAAAGGGTGAAAAAAGGCGGCTGGGATTACCAGGCTGTGACGGTCTCCGGTGAGGTCAGCACCTATTTCGATGAACTGAACAAGCGTCTGGTAGAGATGGCCCTGAAACGAACGGAGCTGGCGACCAGTTTCACCGATGAGCATCCGCAGGTGAAGGAGTTAAGCCTTCAGGCTACGGATATTCTTGAAAGTATGGTGGGGGAGCTGGATAAACAGGTCACTTTGACACAGCGGCGTATGCAGGATCTGCAGACAAGCATGGAGGCGGCAGAGAGGAAGTATCAGGGTCTGCCGGAGCAGGCACTGGAGTTGCAGCGCCTTAGTCGAACAGTACGAATTAATGAAGAGCTGTTCGATCTTCTGGAGAAGAAATATCAGGAGGTATTGATCCAGGAAGCCGAGAAGGTTCAGGAAGTGACCCTCGTACGTCCGGCGATGCTTTCGTATACGCGGATCAATCCGGTTCGCACTACGCAGACCGCGCTGGCCGGCCTGATTCTCGGGCTGGTACTGGGACTTATTATTGCGCTGGTTCTCGAGGCGATGGATACGTCGGTCGGTACGATCGAAGAGGTGGAGAGCTTCCTTGAAGTGCCGGTGATCGGTTTTGTGCCGCATCTGACGCATGATGAGGCGATGGAGCTTTTCTCAGGCGTTGAGGAGCTAATGACGAGTGGCCATGCACTTGAACGCCAGATTCGTCTGATCAGCCACTTTTCACCGCCTTCGACGATTGCAGAGGCGTATCGAAGCCTGAGAACAAACCTGCTCTATTCACAGACCGGTGAGCATCGGGTGATTCTTGTTTCGAGTTCGACCGTGAAAGAGGGTAAAAGTACGATTGCTGCCAATCTGGCCGTGGTTGTGGCACAGCAGGGGGCGCGTGTACTGCTGATCGATGCGGATATGCGTAAACCGATGCAGCATCATACCTTTGGCCTGAAACGGGAACCGGGCTTAAGCGAATGCCTGCTTGGCCAGATCGAGTGGCAGGATGCCGTGAAGCGTTTCTCGGATGTGATGCTCGGGGATATGGGCATTGACCAGGCACTTTATACACCGGGACTGGATCAGCTCGATCTGCTGACATGCGGTCGAAATGCCGCCAATCCTCCGGATCTTCTGGCGGCGCCGCAGATGGCCAGGATTCTTGAAGCGGCACGGCAGGAGTACGATATGGTGTTGATCGATATGCCGCCGATGCTGCATACGACCGACGCAACCATTCTTGCTTCGAAGGTGGATGGCGTGCTGCTGGTGTATCACATCGGTTCGGTGGTTCGCGGGGCACTAAAACGTGTGAAGTCCAATATTGAGAGTGTCGGTGGCAGGGTGCTTGGTGTGGTTCTCAACGGTGTGCGTGGCGAACTGTCTGCCGACTATTCGACCTATAAGATGGATCGCTATTATGCCTACAGTTATGGCAAGGATGAGAAGCTTCGCAAGGGTGCGGTAGGCAAGTTCATCGAAAAGGCTGAAAAAGAGGCGCAGAAGGTGATGTCGATCATCCGTAACAGGATGGGCAGATGAGTGCGTCGGGCATAATCGGTTATCCCCGGCTAAGGCGATGCAGAAGGATTTAGACAAGCTTAGAAAGCGTAAGCGTCGTTTCCGTCGGGTGATGGCTGTTTTAGCCATTACAAGTGTTGCAGCACTTGTCATTGTAGGCATACGTTCATGTTCCGATCAATATCAGGATGCATACAACAAGGAGTATCGTCCCATGGATATTGAAAAAGAAAATGTTGTGAGGCCGAAAAACTGAGTATTCAGACCATCCGGGTTCCTTTTCCCCCTGTCGTTCTCTTTACCTTTGTGCTGACAATGTTACTGCTCTATGCAGCCTATTTGATTGCACCTGGCGAAGTTCGGGGGCCACTGCTGCTGATCGGTGCACTCATTGTTGTGATCGTCGCCTTTACCAGTGTCGAGCTCACGCTTTATCTTCTCATTTTTGCGACCCTGCTATCCCCCGAGCTGAATTTTGGCGGTGGTATTTCGCATGAAATTACCGCAGGAAAAGTGAGTACGACCGAGTCACGCGGTGTGACGCTGCGCCTGGATGATATTCTGCTCTCGCTTGTCTGTCTGACATGGCTGTTTCGTATGGCTATCTACAAGGAGCTGGGCTCGTTTCGGCAGACGCCGCTGAACCAGCCGATTGCATGGTACTGGATGGTGGCGCTCTTTACGACGCTGGTGGGCTTTTACGTGGGAAGGGTAGGCGCTTACGGATTTTTCTTCGTGCTGAAGTATCTCGAGTACTTCCTGCTGTTCTACATGATTATCAACCATCTCCATGATAAGGCGACGATCAAACGCTTTCTGGTCATTCTCTTTTTTACCTGCCTGGTCGCCAGTCTGGTCGGTATAAGCCAGATTCCGTCCGGAGCACGTGTGTCCGCACCTTTTGAAGGAACCGAGGGTGAGCCTAATACCTTTGGCGGTTATCTGATGATGATGTTTTCACTGGCACTGGGCATCTTTCTTTACACGCCAAAAGGGAAGCGGCGCCTGCTTTTGCTGCTGCTGATGGGAACGATATTTGTCCCCTTTGTGTTTACCGAGTCGAGAAGTTCTTACCTCTCATTCGTTGCTGCAATAGGCCTGTTTATCATCTTTTCCGAGAAGAAGCGCCTGCTTATCGGTATATCGTTGCTGGGACTCATGCTGGCTCCGGTTCTGCTGCCTCAGAATGCCATTGACCGGGTGATGTTCACCTTCACTCAGGCTGACGAAGCAGGCCAGCTCAAGGTTGCCGGTGTTAAAATCGATACTTCAACGTCAGAGCGTTTGAAGTCCTGGGAGCGAGTACTGACGAAGCGCTTTCCTGCCAACCCGATGCTTGGTGTCGGGGTGACAGGAGGCGGGTTCCTTGATGCCCAGTATCCCAGAGTACTGCTTGAATCGGGTATGATCGGACTGGTGCTGTTTATCTGGTTGCTTCGGCGAATATGGGTGCTGCTGAAGCTATGTTACAGGGAGGTGAGCGATCCGATTTTCAAGGGGGCTGCATTGGGGGCCATGTGTGGCTATGGCGGATTGCTGGTGCATGCGATTGGCGCCAATACCTTTATCATTGTCCGGATTATGGAGCCCCTGATGATTATTATCGGTCTGCTTTATGCAGCCAGACTGGTGCAAAAGAGTGAGGCGGAGATGGCAGAGCAAGAGGATATGGACTTGCAAAGTTATTCTTTGAAGCAATCATAACATCATGAAATCGCCACTGTTCATGAAACTTCGGTTCGTTCTGATTGCCCTGCTGTTTTTGCCGCAACAGGCTGTTTCCGGAGCGATTTCCAGCATTGACGATGTTCGCCTCTGGACAGCACCTGACCACACGCGACTGGTGTTCGACCTGAATCGAACGATCTCTTATGAGGTATTTCGATTGCACGCACCTGAGCGCATCGTGATCGATATGCGTGATGCACGGTTAAAAGCCGATATCGGCAAGCTGGATATTCCTGATCCGGTGGTTAAGAAGTTACGGCATGGTTCTCCAAAGCCGAACGTTCTGCGTGTTGTGCTCGATGTGAAAGAGAAGGTAACGCCGCGCTCGTTTCTGCTCAAGCCGATGCATGGGAAGCCTCATCGACTGGTTGTCGACCTGATCCGTCCCGATCAGGTTTCACCACAGGAGCGAGTAGTCACGGCAGAGCAGGTGCGCTCGAAAAAGGATGTGGTGATTGCCGTGGATGCCGGTCACGGTGGAGAGGATCCGGGGGCGATCGGTCCGCGAGGTTTGCAGGAGAAAATCGTAACACTTGCCGTTGCTAAATCCCTGGCCAGGGAGATCAATGCCAGGGCGGGAATGCGGGCTGTACTGATTCGAAAGGGCGACTACTTCGTACCGTTGAAAAAGCGTGTGGCTCTGGCACGGAAGGCCCGTGCCGACCTGATGATCAGCATTCATGCCGATGCAGTGAGAAGCCGAACGGTGAAGGGTGCGAGTGTCTATACGCTCTCTGAGCGGGGGGCTACACCCGATAAAGTGGCCGCTGCACTGGCTGCACGTGAGAATGCTGCCGATGAGGTGGCCGGTGTTGATTCCAATGAGGTGGATGATCCGATGGTCAGTATGATCCTCGGCGATATGGCCAAACGCGATAGCCTGAACAGCGCCTATCTGCTGGCGGAGACCATCCTTAAAGATTTCGATCAGGTTGGGCCGGTTAAATATTCGGAACCCAAACGGGCAAGATTCGTGGTGCTGGGAGCGCTGGAGATGCCGAGCGTACTGGTTGAGATCGATTTTATCTCCAATCCACAACGTGAGCGCCTGTTACGCACATCCTCTCACCAGAAGAAGATCGTGAAGGCGCTGTTTAATTCGAGTCTCTCGTTCCTGCGCCGTCAGGGTCGCCTGAAACAGGCTTCGGCAGAGAATCGCCGGGATGATCTCTTGACCCGTCTGAACGGTTCGGAGATGGTTGTAGGCGTTAATCTGGAAAAGGAAGAGCAGATTCCTCATTTGCCGAATAGCTAGCATGCCGCTTCTTTATAGACGTCTTTTACAATTTCTTAAGCCCTATCGCGGAAGACTGGCCGTTGCGATGATCTGCATGATTATACTTGCAGCATGTACAGCCGGGCTGGCATGGCTGTTGAAGCCTGCCGTCAACTATGCGCTGAACGGTAATCTCGAGTATATCTATATCATTCCCATGGCTGTCATCATTCTCTATGTGGTGAAGGGCGTTGCCTACTACGGGCAGGCCTATTTTATGGGCTATATCGGTCAACGGGTGATTTATGACCTTCGTAACCTGATCTACCGGCAACTGACCGCACAGTCGCTTGGCTTTTTTGCCCACCGCAAGACCGGCGAGCTGCTGGCGCGCATCAGTTATGATGTTTCACTGGTGCAGGCGGCAGTAAGCACCTCCGTAACGGCGCTGATGCGCGATTCGGTCAGTATCGTTTTTCTGCTGGGTGTGGTTCTTTATCAGGATTGGCTGCTTGCCATGATTGCCGTACTTGTCTTTCCTGCCGTTGTCTATCCGATCAGCCGGTTCGGCAGAAAGATGCGCAGCGCCAGTTTCGATGGGCAGGTCTCCATGGGCCATCTCTCGAGCCTGGTGGAGGAGACGGTCGGTGGTATTCGAGTCGTCAAAGCATTCGGCATGGAGGGCTATGAGCGCAAACGTTTCTCTGAACTGACCGGCGACTTTCTTAAACATCAGCTGCGTGTATTTCGGGTTCATGCACTCTCGTTCCCGATCATGGAGCTCCTGGCCGGTTTCGGCATTGCCGGGGTTCTGCTCTACGGCGGTATTCGTGTGGCATCGGGTGAAAGCGATGCCGGTACGCTGATCTCTTTTCTGGCTGCGCTGATCATGCTCTACGAACCGGTCAAACGGCTCTCCCGAGCCAACAACGAAATCCAGCAGGGGCTGGCGGCATCCGAGCGAATTTTTGAGGTGCTGGACGAACCTGTGGATGTCATGGACAGCGATTCGGCACATCAGCTTCCCGACTTCTCCGATGCGATCAGCTTTAACGAGATTGAGTTGAAATATCCCGGCGCGGACAGGCCGGTATTGAAGAATGTCTCCTTCAAGGTGGGGGCAGGTGCGGTTGTTGCACTTGTCGGGCGCAGCGGTGCCGGAAAAACCTCGCTGGTCAATCTCCTTCCCCGTTTTATCGATGTCAGTGATGGCTCTGTCGAGATCGATGGTCATGATGTGCGTGAGCTGACACAGGCCTCGTTGAGGGAGCAGATTTCGCTGGTGACGCAGGAGGTGATCCTCTTCAACGACACCGTGCTCAACAACATCGCCTACGGCCACGACGAGATCGACCGGCAGCGCGTCGAGGAGGTGGCCAGGGCCGCCAATGCGCACGACTTTATTATGAAGCTGCCGGACGGTTACGATACGCTGGTCGGTGAACGCGGCGTGATCCTCTCCGGTGGCCAGCGCCAGCGTCTGTCTTTGGCTCGCGCGCTGCTCAAGGATGCGCCGATCCTGATCCTCGATGAGGCGACAAGCAGTCTCGATACCGAATCCGAGCGGCTGGTGCAGCAGGCGATCAACCGTCTGATGGAGGGGCGTACCGTGATTGTCATCGCCCATCGTCTCTCAACCATCCGCCATGCCGACCGCATCGTTGTGCTTGATGGCGGCCATGTCGCCCAGACGGGCAGGCATGAGGAGCTGCTGACAGAAGGCGGCCTCTACGCCGAGCTCTATCATATGCAGTTCGAATCGCAGGAGGTGGTGTGAAGCAGAGGCTTCTCGGCTGGCTCATCCCGAGGCTGATCTACCTGGTTCACAAGTTGCTGGCTTTGACTGTTCGCTGGGAGTTCGTCGGCGAGCGCTACAAGGCCGGCGATGCCCCCTACATCCTCTCATTCTGGCACGCCCGCATTCTGATGATGCCTTTCGCCTACAAGGGGTGGGATGGCTCGATGCTGATCTCCGAACACAAAGATGGCGCATACATCGCCGATGCGGTGGAGTTGATGGGGATCAAGTCCTCTCGGGGGTCTTCGACTCGCGGCGGTGCTCGCGCACTGCTGGAGATGATCAAGATCGCCCGCACAGGCCGTTCGCTCGGCATCACCCCCGATGGCCCGAAGGGTCCGCGCGAGGTGGTACAGCCCGGCACCGTACAACTGGCCAAAAAGAGCGGCCTGCCGCTACGCGCCGTCTGCTACGCCACCAAACGCCATAAACGCGCCAACTCCTGGGATCGCTTCTATATCCCGTTGCCGTTCACACGCGGCGTTTTCGTGATCGGTGAACCGGTCTATGCCGACAGTGATGATGACGATGAGAACCTGCATCGCTTCCAACAGGCGATGGACCAGGCGCAAGTCACAGCAGATCGTTTCTTTAGTTGACCTCTATGCCAACAAGTCCACATAACTCTAAATTCAATCAAGAAGAGATGGATGCTTTATTCAAGGCAGTTGGCTTTATTGTTGTTCAGTGGGGCCAAGCCGAACAATCGCTGGATTTAATAGTCGCGACCTTATACCAGAACCTTGGAGGGAATCGTTTCGAAAAGCGTATTCCAAGAATGCTTGAGCCAAAGTTGGCATATTTGCGCAAATGTCTTTCTCAGCTTCCGAAGTTAAGTGCTCTTCAAAATGAGGGGGAGATGTTGGTTTCAAAATTTGAAGGGTTTAGCAGTAGTCGTCACGATTTAATTCACGGTGCACTAGGAAATTTATCACTTGAAGAAGGCGTCTTTAGATTTCATAAATTGGATATAAAGAACGATATTCATGTTGTAAGAGAAGTGCTTTTTGACCCGGAAGATTTCCCTAAAATTGCAGATTATTTGATCAGTCTAGGAAAAGATGCAGCTGATTTTGGGCACAAGCTTTTGCGCTTGGCCTAGTTGGTAGCTGCTAGCCAGTTGCCTTCCAGAAGGCCTGAATCGACGCTGATCAGGGCGTCGTAATTCCAGCGTTCCATGATGGCTTCGATGATGGCGAGGCCGGCGATGATCAGGTCAGCGCGGCCTGCTTCGATGGCGGGGACTGCTTCGCGCTCGGCGTGGGTCATGGCGAGCAGGCGGTCACGTAGAGAGATGAATTCCTCTCGACTTATACAGGCATTATTGATGCGGTGGGCATCGTAAACGTCCATCTCTAAGTGAACCGCCATGAGGGTGGTGACGGTGCCTGCCGTGCCGACGAGATGTTTAGGGTGGTGTGTTGAAGTCGGCTTCCAGAAAGCTTCGACCTGTTCCAGATGTTCCGTGGCAGTGCCGACCATGGCCTGAAAATCTTCAGGGGAGGGCGGATCGCTCTTCAGGTGGGCCTCAACGAGGCGGACGACGCCGAGCTTGCGGCTGATGGCATCGACGATACTGCTGTCGTCCACGCGTATGAATTCGGTGCTGCCGCCGCCGATGTCGAAGAGCAGCATATCGTTGCGCGTTTCAGGTGTGAGAACCGAGGCGGCGCCCTTGAGCGACAGGGATGCCTCCTCATTGCCATTGATGATCCGGATGTCGATGCCGGTCTGATTCAAAACCATTTCCCGGAACGTCTCGCCGTTTTCGGCCTCCCGAACCGCTGCCGTGGCCACGGCGCGGATGTTTTCCGCTTCGATGCCATGCTTGTCGATCAGGTGGCGGAACTCCTTCAGTGCATCGATGGTACGTGCCATGCCTGCATCGGAGAGTCTGCCGCTATGGTGTAGTCCTTCGCCGAGCCGGACGATGCGGTGGGCGTAGTCGATCTCTTCCCACGGCTCGATGGCGTTTGGATCTTCGGCAGGCTTCGCGATCAGAAGGCGTAACGTGTTTGACCCAATGTCGATCGAAGCGTGTGGCCGCTGCGCTCTGCCTGAAATGGTGCCATGCGGCGTTGCTCGTCGTTTATTTGGATTAGCCAAACTTCACTCCTTGCGCCTTGCCTGGCGCCATTTCAGACAGCCACATTTTTTTACAAGTCCTATGTTTCTGTTTGATGAGTTCTGGCGATTTCGACGTAGTGAGCGGCGGAGTGTTGCAGGAACGCCTTCTCTTCGTCGGTCAGTTCGCGACGTTCGCGTGCCGGACTGCCTGCGTAGAGATAGCCGCCTTTGAGAACCTTGCCTTCGGGGACGAGGGAGCCGGCGGCGAGGAAGCAGCCGGCTTCGAGTACGGCGCGGTCCATAATGATCGAGCCCATACCGACCAGAGAGCTGTCCTGCACTTCGCAGCCGTGCAGGATAACGCGGTGACCGACGGTGACGTCGTTGCCGACAACACACGGGGTGACACCGTGGCTGGTGTGAAGCATGCAGTGATCCTGAATGTTGGAGCGCTCGCCGATGACGATGTCATGGACATCGCCGCGCAACACGCTCTGGTACCAGATGCTGGAATCCTCTCCGATGGTGACCCGGCCGATCACCTCGGCCGAGTCGGCAATGAATGCTGATCCGGCAATGTCAGGATTCCAGTGCCGGTAGGGCGAGATCATGTGGCGCTGGGAGCGGTCTCTCCAGGCTGTGCAGCCGTTTTTTGCGGGGCTGCTGCGGGCTGCGCCGCCTTATCGGAGATGCGTGAGCATTTGCCGTTGATCGCAGCGCCTTCGGCCAGTGTGATAACGCGGTACTCGACATCACCGTTGAT
The DNA here is from genome assembly GCA_050304695.1 of Mariprofundaceae bacterium. Classification (GTDB taxonomy): domain Bacteria; phylum Pseudomonadota; class Zetaproteobacteria; order Mariprofundales; family Mariprofundaceae; genus WSZY01. The sequence continues at coordinate 259,150 of JBNLEB010000016.1, read as the reverse complement.
GCAACCGCACTCTCCGACTTTCAATGATTTTGAGGTGTGGACATTGCCCTTGATCAATCCGTGAAGGATCAGGTTCGGTACATGTACTTCACCTGAAACTTCGGCACCCTGGCTGACAATCAACGTGCCATCTTTGGATGAGCGAATATTACCTTCAAAGCGACCATCTATCCGGACAGCACCCTCAAAGGCAAGTTCGCCGGTGAAAGAGGAGTGGGCGCCGATCAGCGTATCGATATGCTGGTTTTCAGATGCGGATCGTGGGGTTTCAATTTTTCTGCGCATTTTCAGATTCTCCCTCTATAGAGACTTCGGTTTGTAACAACATTTTGCCGCGATAATCGAAAACAGCAATCTGAAGTTTTTCCGGTCGCCATTCGTTTTCCCAAGTGACGAGACCACGAAGGAAGGTATGGGTTTCGACGCGGAAAGGCAACTTCGCATTGTTTTTACCAAGCTTCAGTTCAATGGTTTCACTATCAGGCGATTGAGCCGATATCACAATGTGTCCGGATACCCGACGGGGGTAATTCCCGCCTTTTACCAGCGTTAAATTATAGTGCATCGTCGTTTTATTGACCCACTTCATTTCAGTCGAAAGAAGCTGTACGCCTGTCGCTTTCCTGGCTTCAAGGATACTTTCAAGAACCCGAAGCCGACCGGAAAGTTCTTCATTCTTTTCCCGCTCTTCAAGCAGTAGCTGTTTTTGGGTCTCAAGCTGTTGCTGGCTCAGGTCGTTCAGGGCTGTCACTTCCGCCAGCTCGGATTGTAGCTGGTTGTGCTGGTATTGTAGCTGGATATGCTGCGGGATAAGGTTCTCGGCCCGGTTATCCTTGTAGAGTGATATGCCAAGTATGAGACCCAGGACAACAAAAGCGACACATGAGAGGATGAGTGAAATCAGCCGCACTTTGATGTTGCGGGTCGGTTTGCCACCCTCCACATCCACCAGCATCAGATGGTGGGGTCGAATAAACAGATTCTTCAGGCGTTGGCGAAAATCGGGCTTGTTCATAAGGAAAGGGTTTATGGCCAGATTGCTGTTGCAGAGAGCCCCAGCGTCTCTTCGAAACCGAACATCACGTTAGCATTTTGAATAGCCTGCCCCGAAGCACCTTTGAGCAGGTTATCGATACAGCTGACCACGACCGCTTCCCGCTCGCCGACCGGCATGATACCGATATCGCACCGGTTGCTTCCCTTAACAGCTTGCGTGGAGGGGAGAGCTCCCTCCTCAAGCACCTGAACAAAGGGCTCGTCTTTAAAGCTCTCTGTAAGCAGTGCATGCCACGATTCCGGCTTATCGCCGCTCAGGTGCAGTGTGGTTAGCATGCCCCTGCTCATTGGCAGAATATGTGGGACAAACCGGACAGATGTTTCAACATGGCCCATCGATGTGGCCCACTCCTCCATCTCCCATGCATGCCGATGCCTGGGGAGCCCGTAAGCGGCAACCCCTTCGTTAACCTCGCAGTAGAGCAGGGAGGTTTTCGCTGATCTTCCGGCACCGGAGGCTCCGGATTTGGAATCGACGATCACACTGTTGCTCTCAATGTTCCCGTTTTTTAGCAACGGGATAAGAGGAAGAAGGGTAGAGGTTGGATAGCAGCCCGGATTGGCAACCAGTCTGCAGTTGGCAATACTCTCTCTGGTGAACTCGGTCAGGCCATATACAGCCTCATCGAAAAGTTCGGGGCAGGGGTGTTCCGTTTGATACGCCGCCCGGTATGTGTCGTGGCTTTTGTGCCTGAAGTCCGCCGACAGATCCACCACCTTTTTTCCGGTATCCAGCGCCTTTTTCACACTCTCGGCCGCTGCACCGTGTGGCAGGGCCGTAAAAACCAGTTCAACTTCTTCCGGCACGGCGCTATCCGGACCGGCCAGAGTCATGGCGGCAACATGGCCGCCGATACCGGGAAGGACATCGCCTGCTCTCTTACCTGCCTGGCTATGCGCACCGAGATGCACAACCTCGAAATGAGGGTGTGTATCGATCAGGCGAATCAGCTCGGCTCCGGTGTAACCGGTGGCCCCCAGGATAGCGACAGAAGTGTTCATAGCGCTGGCATCTTACCGATAATCGCTTATGGGTAAAGGGAATCGGCTATGGTCAGGTTCTTTTTTTGCTTTGCGAGTTGCGAGTCACTGCGGCAAGAATCGATTCAGGGTCAACAGGTTTGGTCATGAAATGGTCCATGCCTGCATCGATACACTCATTTGCCACATCCTCCATAGCGTGAGCGCTCAGCCCGACAATCGGCAGGCGCTCCTGGCTGGTCTCCTCTTCCAGTTGCCGTATTTTTCTTGTGAGTTCGATACCACTTAACCCCGGCATACGTATGTCGGTTAACAGCATATCGAAATGTTCGTTGCGGATTTTCTTCCAGGCATGGTTTCCATTATCGACGCTGACAACGTCGATGCCGGCTCTCGCCAGCTGTTTGACAACGATACGTTGACCGATCGGGTCATCTTCAGCCAGAAGCGCACGTATTCTGAAAGGTCGCAGTCCGTCGAGGGTCTGCGTTGCAAAGGAGTCGTCCGGCTCCACATTGAGATTCATTCGCGTTGCATCAAGCTTATGGGTAACGGTATTGTTACTGTTTGTGTGGCAAGGGATGGTGAAGGTGAAGCAGGTGCCTTTACCGACTTCACTATGTACACTGATCTCTCCGCCCATCAATTCGACAAATCGTTTGATGATATTCGTACCAAGTCCTGTTCCGCGAGGCCGTGAACGATTGGATAGCATCACCTGTGTAAACGGTTCGAAGATATCGTCCAGATGCTCTTTGGGTATGCCGATACCTGAGTCTTTCACGATAAAGGAGAGTTTCCCTTCCACTTTGGATACCTCGACAGAGATCGATCCCTCATCGGTGAATTTGATGGCATTGCCGATCAGGTTGAGAAGCACCTGTCTGAGCCGGGATTCATCGCCAATGATTATTTCGGGTACCATCTCCAGGTTCAGGTCGATCGAAACACCTTTGTATTTGGCCGTAACGACGAAAGGAATGACTGCATCGCGAACACAGTCGAAGAGGTTGAACTCCTCCTGAATCAGTTCCATGTTACCCGATTCGATCTTGGCAAGGTCGAGTACGTCATTAACCAGTGCCCGCAGTGATTTCGCAGCCTGTTGAGCAAGCGACAGGTTCTCGCGCTGTTCATTGTTCAAGGCTTCGGTGTCCGAGGCGATCAGGTTTTGCAGGCCGATAATGCCATGCAGAGGGGTGCGCAGTTCGTGGCTCATCACCGAGAGAAACTCGCTTTTGGCATGGCTTGCCGCTTCCGCCTGCCTGATGGCTTTGCGGAGGTTAAGTTCGGAGGTTGCCAGCTCCTGGTAGAGGAGCATCTGGTTAAGCGCATCTTCCACCCGCATGGCGATATCATGAAAAAGCCGTTGCTCTTCGGCGCTCCACTCTCTTTCGTAATCGCACTGATGCATGCCGAGCATCCATGGTGTGTGCGTCTCTCTGTTGAGTAATGTGTTCATCTGGGAACGAATCGAGAATTTCTCTGCAACCTCCCACCCTTCGGGAAGGGGGCGGGTGGGCCCGTAGCAGACCGGATATTTGGATTCGGCTGCTTCAGCAAATATCCGGTAGCTTTCATCGTCCGTTTTAATATCGATATCTGCAGCAAGGGCTCCGGGGTATTCGGGCAGGTGCTTTTCGAACTTGACACGATAGAAGGGTGTGTCGGCCCGCGCAGGGAAGAGCATCCACGCACGACTACAGGAAAAAATATCCAGCAAGCTCTGTAGCGCCCGATCCATCGATCGTTCCAGGTTCAGGTCGGCATGCAGGGCGCGCTCAATTCTCTCCAGGCTTTCCAGATGGTAGAGGTGGTGCATCTGTTGACGTTCAGCATTTTCGCGATCGGACACGAAGAAGTAACCGATCGCGGTAAAGACGATGATCTCGACAAATGCGAGAGTGATCTGCATGGGGGAGTGGTAGAGCGAAAGAACTCCTTTTGAGGCCAGGTAGAGTCCGGCCAAAAGAATAATGATATAGGCGAAAATCCACTGGAATCCGGTTCGAATGCCGAGAAAGAAAAAGACGATCATCGGGTAACTGAATATCCAGTAGATACCTGTATTGTCGATGGTCGGGACGAAGATAAGCGGCACGAAAATGACCAGTGCATCGAAGCCGATCAGGTGTTTGATGGTCGCGTGTGGAGCGCCGCGTTTGAGCCATGAATAGGCAAAGGGAAGTGTTGCCAGAACCAGTGCCTGAACCAGTGCCAGTATCTCCAGGCCCTGCGAATAGTTGAGGATGGAGAAGAATGCCAGCACAACCATCGAGAAGAGCAGAAAGCGGGAGAGTGACCGGTTTGTCAGCGTCAGCTTGATATGCGTTTGCTGTTTATTCAATTCGACCATGGGTCTATTGTAATCGTTAAGGCGTCGCTTTCACATAAAAAAAGGGAAGGCCCTGAAGAAGGCCTTCCCTTTTGGGTTGGAAGAAACGGTGATTAACGCTTCGAGAACTGCGGAGCGCGACGAGCCTTTTTCAGGCCAGCTTTCTTACGTTCGACAACACGTGCATCGCGAGTCAGGAAGCCGGCAGCCTTCAGCTGTGGACGAAGCCCTGAATCGTACTCCACCAGTGCGCGGGCAATGCCGTGCCGGATAGCGCCGGCCTGACCGGATACGCCGCCACCGTTTACGTTAACACGCAGGTCGATGCGACCGGAGAGTTGAACCTCCGCCAGAGGACGCAGTGCCTCCTGGCGAACGATTTCAATCGGGAAGAAATCTTCGATGGTACGACCGTTAATGCTGATTTCGCCTTTGCCTGATTTGAGCATGACGCGGGCTACGCTGCTTTTGCGACGGCCTGTGCCACGGTAAAATGAATCTGCCATTTTCTAAATATCCTCTTAACTTGCTTAGTTCAGCTTGAGCCCAGTTTGAGCGCTTCAGGCTGCTGTGCTGCATGCGGATGGTCGCTGCCAGCATAAACCTTCAGTTTCTTCAGCATGGAGCGGCCCAGTGAGTTTTTAGGCATCATGCCCTTTACTGCCAGTTCGATGATGCGTTCCGGAAAGCGTTCACGCTGCTTTTCGAGCGTGATGCTTTTCAGACCGCCTGGGTACTGCGAGTGACGGTAGTAGGTCTTCTGCGCCTCTTTGCGTCCGGTCACTTTGATCTTCTCTGCATTGATTACGATGACGTGATCACCACAGTCAGCATGCGGGGTGTACTGCGGACGGTGTTTACCGCGCAGGATCCTGGCAACTTCCGTTGAAAGACGACCGAGGATCACATCCTCAGCATCAACGATATACCATTTACGTTCAATGTCTCCAGGACGGACGGTCCAAGTACGCATGGTCATTTCTCCATAACAAAAAATCAAAAGCCCGCTTCGACGGGCGGCGCAGTATAAAACGGGGGTAGTTGATGTCAACTCATTAGATACGGTCTCGGAGCATCCCACCCTCGACCTTCGGACGCACTTGAAAAGCGTGGTTTTCAAGTGCTCACTGAAGCCGCACATCCGTGTGCGGGAGCCTGGATTTCAATGGGAAGTGGGTATCCTCGGCAACTGCTCCATGCGTTGCTCTACCTCCTGCATCCATGCAGTCGTATCTTTTGCTTGCTACGTATCGCGAAAAACGTGGTTTTCACGATACTTCCGAACCCTTAGGGATTCGTCCGCCATCCATGGGTTAGGGCGGTATTAGAGACTCATGCTCTCCACAGGAAGTGGGGCGGTTCAGATATGGTTTTGAACTATATTGCCTCGACCTTTGATTGATTGCTCTGAGCCTATCGGCCATGGATGGCCGACTTTAGTGAGTTCCGCGAATTTCACACAATGCGTGGAACGTCAAAGGGTAAGGGCACGGATGCCCGCATCCCGTATCTCACAAATTACAAATTTGCCAATAGCACTCTTATCATTAGAGTGCCAAGCCTCTTGTTCTGATCGACCATTTGATCGAATCCATAACATTATTTGCAGGATGAACCATTGAAAGAGCGTCACGAACTTATACTTGGTGAAGTGGTTAAAGCCTATCTGGATACCGGTATGACCGTTGGTTCCAAGGTGATTGCAGAGAGTGGTGTGCTCTCCCTGAGTCCGGCATCGGTCAGAAATGCGATGGCTGATCTGGAGAGGATGGGCCTGCTCTGCGCGCCTCACACTTCGGCCGGTCGCAAACCGACCGATCTCGGGCTTCGCTACTTTATCGACTCCCTGATGGTGGTTGACCGTGAATTGGAAGATCGGCTTCGCCATGCCATGAATCCGGATCAGCTCTCGGGTAATGATCTGCAAAGGGTGCTGCAGAGGGCGACCAGTGAACTGGCCAGCCTGACCCATTTTGCCGGCCTTGTTTCGGTGCATGAACCGGATTTTCAACGGATTCAGAAAATCGAGTTGGTGCCGATCTCATCCGAGCAGATTCTTGCAGTGATTGTTTCCAGTGATGATGAGGTGCAGAACCGCCTTATTCGCAGGTTTGAAGGTTTGACCGATGCGAAGTTGCAAGAGGTTTCGCAGCAGCTGTCGGAGCTTCTCGCAAGCTGTGACCTTGCTCAGGCGCGTGAGCGGATTGAGCGGGAGATCGCACAGGATCGACTGAGAATCCGTGAGTTGCTCAGGGAGTTGAAACAGTGGGCCGATAACCCTACGAAGGGTAATACAGACCTGATCCTCAGTGGTCAGAGCCAGCTGCTCTCTATGCCCGAATTCGGTGTGATTGAGACGGTTCAGTCGCTGTTTACTGCCTTTGAAAAGAAAGAGGAGCTGCTTAAGCTGATTGAACAGGTCGAGAATTCCGAGCAGGGAGTAAAGGTCTTTATCGGGCAGGAACATGCACTGGTCAATATGGATGAGGTCTCTGTGGTGCTTTCACGTTATGAGGGTGAAGGAAAAGTTTTGGGAACACTTGGTGTGATCGGGCCGAAACGAATGCATTATGAGAAAGTTCTGCCGATCGTTGACTGCACGGCACGCTGGGTAAGTCGAATGTTAGGAGGAAATCGTTGAGTACGAAGAAGCATAAAGATGCAAAGAGAGAAGGGATGTCTGAAGAGATGGTCGAAGAGCTTGGGGCATCTCAAAAAGCAGAGCTGGAAGAGGTGGCAACTGATTCAGAGAGTGGTCAGGAAGATGCGCTGACTTTGGCCCAGGAGGAGATTGCTTCACTGAACGATAAGCTCCTTCGCACCCATGCCGACATGGATAACCTGCGCAAGCGCACTGCCCGCGAAATCGAAGATGCACGTAAGTTTGCCGTCGAGAAGTTCTCCACAGCGCTGCTTGATGTGTTCGATAATCTCGAACGTGCGCTGGCCGTGGAAGAGGGCAATGAACAGGCCCTGCGTGAGGGGGTGAAGCTCACCTTCGATGCGTGGGACTCTATGATGGAGAAGTTCGAGCTCAAGCGCATCGATGCGGTAGGGAAGAGGTTCGATCCACATCTGCATGAGGCGCTATCGCAGATGCCGAGTGATGAGCCGGAGGGAACGGTGATTGCCCAGCATGTGGCCGGATATACGTTGCATGGTCGCCTGATCCGTCCTGCGAAAGTTCTCGTCTCCAGCGGAAAGGCATAATAGTAGATATATGGCGATGCCTTATTTGGTGGTGCTGCTACTGTCATTGCTGATTCCATCTGGTGTCGGCGCGTCTGAACTTCCACAGCAATTGTTGGATTCTGTCGATGCGATTTACGAAGGGATTCCCTCGTCTTATGACAAGCTCAGGCGGAGTGGTCGTGGTAGTTATGTTCCGACCGACTTCATCAATTACAGGAAACTGGTGGAGAATTTATCGTCAAGATATATCCGGCAAATGAATCGGGAAAAAGCCAATTCGGAGTTGTTGACGGGGATGTCGGATGCAGAGCTGGAGTTGGGGATTATCGACCAGATCAAAAACCAGTTTGGGTTGATTTACATCAGTAATGGGGCGCAGGTTTATTACGAACTCAAGAAGAAGAACGGACGGATACTTTCCTGCGACATCCCCGATTATTTTACGTATCGATCTGGCATACAGCTGGCGATGTGTATCAGTGAATTTAATGATCACGGATTAGTTGTGAAGTACCTTGAGAAGGATCAACCGGAGCGGACCGTTTTGTGGGTGTTTACAAAAGAGAATGCGGTGGCACGACTGACGGATATTCAATTCGAATTGCCAGCGAATGGTTGGGCCTATCTCATAGGTGCGAAATAGTTTTGTTCGATGGGGTTGAATTATTGGAATGGTGACCCCATAGAGTGAGTAACAAGTTTTAAGCAGCCCGGTAAAGGCGGGCTCAGGAGTATAAGAAAATGGGTAAAGTAATTGGTATTGACCTTGGTACAACGAACTCGTGTGTAGCCATTCTGGAAGGTGATACTCGCAAGGTGATCCCGAACAGCGAGGGTGATAACACCACGCCTTCGGTAGTCGCTTATGCAGATGAGCGACTGGTTGGCAGCCCGGCCAAGCGTCAGATGGTGACCAATCCGGACAAGACATTCTATGCGGTAAAACGTCTGATTGGCCGTAAATTCGATTCAGCGGAAACCAAACATCATCATGAGCTGGTCTCCTATCCGATTGTGGCAGCTGATAATGGCGATGCCTGGGTTGAAGCAGATGGTAAGAAGATGTCTCCACAGGAGATTTCGGCAGTTATCTTGCAGAAGATGAAGAAGACGGCCGAGGACTATCTCGGTGAGGAAGTAAAAGATGCGGTGATTACCGTACCGGCCTACTTCAACGACTCACAGCGTCAGGCGACCAAGGATGCCGGTGCAATCGCCGGTCTGAATGTACTGCGTATCGTTAACGAGCCGACTGCTGCTGCACTGGCCTATGGTCTGGACAAGACCGATGAGAACCACCTGATCGCCGTATATGACCTGGGTGGCGGCACCTTCGATATCTCGATTCTGGAAATCGGCGATGGCGTCTTCGAAGTGAAGGCGACCAATGGCGACACCTTCCTCGGCGGTGAGGATTTCGATCAGGTATTGATCAACTACCTGGCTGACGAATTCAAGAAGGAGAACGGTGTCGATCTGCGTTCCGACAAGCTGGCACTGCAGCGTCTGAAAGAGGCTGCCGAGAAGGCGAAGATCGAACTCTCTTCCTCTCAGCAGACCGAGGTCAACCTGCCGTTCATCACAGCCGATGCATCAGGCCCTAAACACCTTCTCATCAAACTGACTCGTGCGAAGTTCGAGAGCCTTGTTGGCGATCTGGTCGAGAAATCGATGAAACCTTGCCAGCAGGCACTGAAAGATGCCGGTGTAAAAGCCTCCGACATCCACGAAGTGGTGCTGGTCGGTGGCCAGACCCGTATGCCGCTGGTACAGCAGAAGGTGCAGGAGTTCTTCGGCAAGGAGCCGCACAAGGGCGTGAATCCGGACGAAGTGGTGGCGATCGGCGCTGCCATTCAGGGCGGTATCCTTAAAGGGGACGTCACCGACGTGCTGCTGCTCGACGTGACCCCGCTCTCGCTCGGTATCGAGGTCGAGGGTGGCCTGTTCAACAAGATCATCGAGAAGAACACCACCATCCCGACCAAGAAGAGCCAGACTTATACCACGGCTGCCGATAACCAGACGGCTGTGACGATTAAAGTCGCTCAGGGTGAGCGTGAAATCTTCGGCGCCAACAAGCAACTGGGTCTGTTCAACCTGGAGGGTATCGCTCCGGCGCCACGTGGTATGCCGCAGATCGAGGTGACCTTCGATATCGATGCCAATGGTATCATGCATGTGCATGCCAAGGATAAAGGTACCGGCAAAGAGACCTCGATCCGTATCGAGTCCGGTTCGGGCTTATCTGAAGATGAGATCAAGCAGATGCAGGCCGATGCCGAGGCGCATGCCGCCGAGGATAAGGAGGCTAGGGAGAAGATCGAAGCACGCAACCGTGCCGATCAGCTTGTCTATGCTACGGAGAAGTCTCTGAAAGAGCATGGCGATGCGGTGGATGAAGATACCCGCAAAGGTATCGAAGAAGCACTTGAAGAGTTGAAGAAGGCTTTGGAAGGTGACGATGCCGATGCGATCAAGAAGGCAGAGGAGAATCTTGCCGAGAAGTCGCAGAAGCTGGGCGAAGTGATCTACCAGAAGATGCAGGCTGAACAGGAAGCTGCCGGTGGCGATGCCGGAGCATCTGCCGATGCGGACAGCTCAAGCAAGGCCGGCGACGATGTGGTCGATGCCGAAGTGGTCGACGAGGACGAGAAGAAAGGCTGAGTCTTGATTGATACGGCCTCGGAGCATCCTCGGCAACTGCTCCATGCGTTGCCCTACCTTCTGCATCCGTGCAGTCGTGTCCTCGGCCTTTGACGCAATCGAAAATTGCGATTTCCGATTGCTTGCTAAAGCCACCCGTCCATGGGTGGAAGGGTGCTTTGTTGAAGCTTCCCTTATTCCCCGCAGGATGTGGGGCGGCGAACATCGTGAGCCGTAAGCGGAGCAAGACCGCGTTCTTGCGAAGCGATAAAAGGCGAAGGGCAGGAGCCCGAAGCCGAGTGTAAATAAAAAAAGAGTGGTGGCCGGGGCCACCGCTCTTTGATTTGTTAGACAAGGGAGCAGCGGTGACGACGAAGCGGGACTATTACGAAATTCTTGGTGTCGAGAAGGACGCCGACACCAACACCATCAAGCGCGCTTATCGCAAGCTGGCGATGAAATATCATCCGGATCGTAACGAAGGCGATGATACGGCTGCCGAGAAGTTCCGCGAGGCGACCGAAGCTTATGAAGTGCTCACCGATGAGAGCAAGCGTTCGCGTTACGATCGCTATGGCCATGCCGGAGTTGATGACCAGATGGGTGGTTTTGGCGCCGGTGGATTCCAGGATTCCCATGCCTACCGCGATTTCGGTGATCTCTTCGGTGATGTCTTTGGTGAAGCGTTCGGTTTCGGTGGTCGCCAGCAAAGCAATCGCGGTGCCGATCTGCGCTACGACCTCTCGATTACACTGGAAGAGGCAGCGACCGGTAAAGAGGTCGAGCTTGAAATTCCCAGGTACATCCACTGCGACACCTGCAGCGGTTCGGGCGCCCGGCCCGGAACCAACCCGGTTCCATGCTCGACCTGTGGTGGGCACGGCCAGGTACAGATGAGTCAGGGTTTCTTTGCTGTCAGGAGAACCTGCCCGAACTGCCATGGCACCGGTAAGAAGATCGAATCGCCATGTATCACCTGTGGTGGTAGCGGTCGCAAACGCGAAACCAAGAAGCTGAAGGTGAAGGTGCCAGCGGGCGTCTATCACGGTGCGCAGGTGCGCGTCTCCGGTGAAGGCGAGGCAGGAGAGCAGAGCGGGCCGAGTGGCGATCTCTATATCGTCATTTCACTGAAGCAGCATAAGATATTTGAACGTGATGGCGGCGATCTCCACTGCACCATGCCGATCACCTTCCCGCAGGCGACACTGGGTGCCGAAGTGGAGGCACCAACACTGACCGGTAAAGTGAAGATTCGTATTCCTGCCGGTACAGAAGGCGGGCGTGTGTTCAGGTTGAGAGGCAATGGTGTGCCGGATGTTCGTACCGGGCAGACGGGCGATCTCTACGTGCGTGTGCAGATCGCCGTTCCGAAGAAGCTGAGCGACAAGCAGGAGGAGCTACTGCGCAAGTTTGCCGAAGAGACCGGCGATGAAGTGTACCCCGAACGCTCATCATTCCTTGGTAAGGTGAAAGATTTCTGGGATGATCTTGCCAACGAGGTGAAATGAGATGGGTGAAACAAGCGTAGGTGTGATCGTAACCGGTGCATCGGGCCGTATGGGCCGGATGCTGGTGCGTGCAGTAACCGAAGCGGAAGGTATGCGTCTGGTGGGTGCAACCGAGCGTTCCGGCAGCGAATATCTGGATCGTGATGCAGGTGAAGTTGCAGGCGTAGAGACCCTTGGTGTGCCGCTGATCAGCGACATCAATGCTATTGAACATGCCGATGTTATTATCGATTTCACTGCGCCTGAAGCGACACTTAATCATGCCCGTTATGCTGCCAAGAATGGTGTCGCCATGGTGATTGGTACCACCGGTTTTACACCCGTTACCCTTGATGAGTTAAAGACGATTCTGGCTGATACGGCAACCGTGATGGCGGCCAACTATTCGGTTGGTGTCAATCTGGCGCTGAACCTGATCAAGCAGGCTGCTGAAATTCTCGGCCCGGACTACGATGCCGAAATCTATGAAGCGCACCACAAGCACAAGGTGGATGCACCGAGCGGCACGGCACTGGCGATGGGCCGTTCACTGGCCGAGGGGCGCGGTGTCGATCTCGATGCAATGGCCGTTTACGCCCGCGAAGGTATTACCGGTGCACGCAAGAAGGGAACCATCGGTTTTTCGGTTGTTCGTGCTGGCAATATTGTCGGTGATCACAAGGCGATGTTTATCTCTGACGAAGAGCGCATCGAAATCGGCCATGTGGCTGCTGATCGCATGGTCTTCGCTCGTGGTGCAGCTCGTGCTGCTGGTTGGCTCAAGAGTCAGAAGGTCGGCTGGTACGATATGCGGGATGTCTTGGGATTGAACTAACAGAAATCTGTTCTCTGGATTAGAATTTTTTCGGTTCCGGCACACCAAGATCGCGGCAAATTTTGATTGCCAAATGGTTGTTGATTTCGTTGTGCCTTGGAACGGCACTTCGTTTGTTTGTGGTCAGGTGGTGCCACCAAGAGTGTCTGCCGCCTTCGCGGAGTAGTTCGCAACCGTGTGAAGTGAGATGTTTCAGCAGATCACGACGCTTCATACAGCGATCGAGAGTTCCTCAAATCCGCTACCTACGGCCTTTAATGCATCTGATCGATTCAGCTCGATTGCTTCGGTCAATGTTTCCCGAAGCGATGTCAACAACTCCTCGCGGGAAGATTCCTGACAGTTGACGCCGGGTACTTCCTCAATCCACCCGATCCACCAATCGTCTTCCTGTTTAATTACGGCAGTATAGGTTGAGTTCATAATATGGCCTCCGTCGACTGGTATCTTAGCAGAAGGGTATGAGTTCGCCTAATGAACAGGGTTTCCGATCAACTGCATGGTCTTCGCCCGCGGTGCAGCTCGTGCAGCAGCATGGTTGAAGCAAATACTGGGGTCAGGTCTTGTTTTGCGCATTGTTTTTCCTTCCTTATAGAGATTCCACTATAGGTTAGTACTGAACAGGGGCAATCTGTGAAAAAAACAATTCCGTCATGCCGGACTCGATCCGGCATCCAGTGGTTTGATTCGTTTGTTGATGGATTCCCGATCAAGTCGGGAATGACGGTCTAATAGCCGCCGCGAATATGCTCGATCGAGACCGACATGACGGTGTGCCAGTCATTCAATAGCTCTTCAGTTGCTTGCGGGTCGCATACCGCAACCGTCTCGAGCAGGCACTCCAGCCATTTGTCGTAGAGATGCGGTGCGATGTCGAGGTTATGCCGATTGTGGGACTGGCGAACCATGTCCATGGTTTTCGCTGCGGTATGATGGCTTTTATCAACAAAGAGAAATGACATCACAATGGCTCGGGCAAGGTTGTCGGTCTGAGTATTCATATCGACGGTTTCGAACTTTTGCCTGATCTCTTCGTCGAAATTCATTAACCGATCATAGAAAGCCGATATGAACGACCTTGTGCCTGCCCGGATATAGCTCTCATGTACCCGTTTTCCAACATCCTTGTCTACCATGCTTGTCAGATTAACCGGTTATTACCATGGCTGCAAGTAGGGTTATTTCATCGGCTGGCTGAAAGAATCGCTGCTGCGGCTTTTAGTCCATCCACGGCTGCCGAGACGATACCGCCAGCATAACCGGCACCCTCTCCGGCCGGGTAGAGACCTTTGAGATTCACCGACTGCATGTTGTCTCCTCGGGTGATGCGGATCGGCGAACTGGTACGCGACTCCATGGCAAGAATATTTGCATCGACTGTGACGAATCCCTTCATCTTGCGGTCGAAGGCGGAGAGCCCTTCGGCCAGCGGTTCGGCCAGCCAGCCAGGGATGATCTCCCAGAGGTCGGATGCCTCCACGCCCGGCTTGAAACGGGTCGTGGCAAGCGTGCCGGTCGATCTCTTCGCTACGTAGTCGGCGATGCGCATGGCGGGTGCAGTGTAGGGTTGTGAGGTCGCTTCGAAGGTTTTCAGCTCCAGTTCCCGTTGCAGCCGGATGCCGCAGAGCGGGTCGTCACCGAGACCGTGGCGCAGAATGTCGTCCGGGGTTACCTGCACGACAATGCCGGAGTTGGCCAGTGGGCTGGAGCGCTTGGCGTTGCTCATGCCGTTGATCGCCATCAGCCCCTCCTCGGTGGGTGAGGGGACGATCAGGCCGCCGGGGCACATGCAGAAGCTGTAGATACCGCGTTTCGATCCGGTGGGCATGAACGGGGCGTTGGCCTGATGGGTGAGCGAATATTCGGCAGCGCCGAGTTTTTCCGAATCCTTTGCGGGGCCGAACTGGCATTCGTCGATCCACTCCTGTGCATGCTCGGCGCGTACGCCGACGGCGAACTCCTTGGCCTCCATGGCGATGCCGAGGGTTTGCAGGTGTTCGAAGGTGTCGCGCGCCGAGTGGCCGATGGCGAGTACGACGCTGTCCGCCTGAATCTCCTCTCCGCCTTTTTCACTGCTTTTTCCACTAGGGGCGGTGCGAACGCCGATGACCTTTCCATTCTCCGTCAGCAGGGCATCGACACGCGTCTCGAAGCGGTAGTCCACTCCCATATCGATCAAATAGCTTCGCATGTTGCGGATGATGCGAACCAGCCGGTCGGTACCGAGGTGAGGGTGGGCATCGATCAGGATATCGCGTTTGGCGCCGAAGCGGACGAACTCGTTCAGCACCCAACGCACGAAGGGGTGTTTGATGCGGGTGTAGAGCTTGCCATCGGTGTAAGTGCCGGCACCGCCCTCGCCGAAGCAGATGTTGCTTTCGGGGTTCAGCTCGCCTCTCGAACGAAGTCTGCCGATGTCGCGCATGCGCGCCTCCACCGGTTTACCACGTTCCAGCAGCGTCACCTGCATGCCTGCCTCGATCAGTGCCAGCGCGGCGAAGAGCCCGGCCGGGCCGCTGCCGACGACGATGACATGTTTTTTCGATGCGACAGTGGTGTTCAGAATTTCCGGCTTGTCGATATCGAGACGTGAGTGTTCCACGATCTCCGCCTGCGGCGGAAGTGTCGGATTTATATCCGGTGGAAGTGAACATTCGACGGTACAGACGAAGTGAATGTGCTCCTTCTTACGAGCATCAATGGCTTTGCGAACGATTTGCCAGCGACGGATCGATTCCTGTTTAACTTTCAGTGCTGCTGCAATTTTTTTCGAAACGGATGCATCCGATTCATCCAGCTCAATGGTGAAGTTGGTGATACGAATTAGTTTGTTCGAAACGGGATTGTCAGCCATGTCGTAACGCTATGCGCTTTTATCTTTGATAGAAACGATGTTGGGAATGAATGAAAGAATCGTTTTGCCTCTGTCGACAGATATTGCACGCTCAACTTATTGTCGGATATAGTCTAAGCTACTAATCGAGCAGATTTTAATAGGTGGCAGTTAACAGGTGGCGCATATGAGCAGTAACAGGGAAGTGGTCATCGTTGCGGGAATCCGCACCCCGATGGGGAAGATGGGAGGCATGCTTGAAGGTATGAGTGCCGTTGAGCTCGGCATGCATGCGGTACGTGAACTGCTGGCTCGTTCACCACTGACCCGGGACGACATCGACAGCGTGATCATCGGCAATGTGATTCAGCCTGCCGAGGCGGCCAATATCGCTCGTGTGATTTCACTACAGGCAGGTGTGCCGCGTCGGGTGCCCGCTCATACGGTTCATCGTAATTGCGCCTCCGGTATGCAGGCGGTGACCGATGCGGCCGAGAAGATTCTGGCTGGGCGTGCAGATGTAGTGGTGGCCGGTGGTGTAGAGTCGATGACACATGCACCGCTTCTCTTTCACGATCGTTTTCGTGCAGCACTGGCCGGATTGCAGAAGGCGAGGAGTGTTCCCGACAGGGCCAGGGCGGCACTGGGTGTGCTGAAAGCGCCGTGGAAGCCACGTATCGGGCTGTTGGAAGGGCTTACCGACCCGGTAGTACAGCTCAATATGGGGCAGACTGCCGAGGTGCTGGCGCGTGAGTTCGCCATTTCGCGGAAGGAACAGGACGAGTTCTCCGTACAGAGTCATAACCGTGCCGAAGCGGCGTGGGATGAGGAGTGGTTCAATGAGGAGGTGATGCACCTCTTTGCACCGCCGAAATATACGCCGGCGCATCGTGATGAGGGAATTCGGAACGGCCAGAACATGGAGGCACTGGCAAAACTGAAACCGGTGTTTGAAAGACCGCTCGGTACGGTCACGGCAGGCAACAGCTCCCAGATCACCGATGGTGCGGCGATGTTGCTGCTCACCTATCGCGAGAAGGCGGAGGCAGAAGGGTGGCCGATTCTGGGGTATCTCTACGACTGGTCCTACAGCGGTTGCGATCCCGAACGGATGGGGTTGGGCCCGGTATTCGCTTCGCATCAGCTGCTTTCGCGTTATGGGCTATCTTCGAAGGATATGGCGCGGGTAGAGATCAATGAAGCCTTTGCAGCTCAGGTACTGGCATGTATGAAGGCGATGGATTCCAAGCAGTTCGGAGCCAAGAAGCTGGGTTCGGACGGCGCCATCGGTGCGCCGGAGATGGAGAAGCTCAATGTGCACGGAGGTGCTGTTGCGCTGGGGCACCCGGTCGGCATGAGCGGTGCGCGCCTGATTCTGACCCTGCTTCGCCAGTTGAAGCACGATACCGGCGGCGGTCTGGGATTGGCGACCCTCTGTATCGGTGGTGGGCAGGGCGGTGCCGTTCTTCTCGGGAGTGAGCCATGGAAGTCGTAACCCTTAAACAGAGCAGAGGTGTCGCGCGGCTGCATCTGGCGCGTAGTGATAAATCGGTCAACGTGCTGGATCGGGCCTGTATCGAACAGTTAGAGAAGCAGCTTGATGCTCTGGAGAAAAAGATACCTGAGCTGCTGGTGATCGAGAGTGGTATGCCGGGCTGTTTCATTGCCGGAGCCGACATGACAATTATCCAGGATGTCACCGACCTCGGTGAGGCGACAGGGCTGGCCGAGCGCGGACAGGCGATCTGCCGCCGTATCGAGGCGCTCGCATGTCCATCTATCGCGGTGGTCAATGGCGCATGTATGGGTGGTGGCCTGGAACTGGCGATGGGGTGTGATCACATCATTGCCGTTGTCGATAAAAAGACACAGCTGGCCCTGCCGGAGATCAAGATCGGTATTCATCCCGGTTTCGGTGGCTGTGTGCGTCTGCCCAAACGTATTGGCTGGCCGCGTGCCATTGAGATGATCCTGACCGGTCGGGCAGTGGATGCGAAACGGGCACGACGGATCGGACTGGCTGCCATCGCCTGTCATGCCGAACAGATAGAGAATGCAGTCGAATATCTGGCCGGAAAAGGTAAAAAGAGCGGAGCTGGTGTAAAACCGTGGTGGTTCCGCTTCTGGCCGCTGCGCAAATTCTATTTCTACAAGGTGCGCGAGAAGGCGCTGGCACGATTCAAGTATCTCGATATCGATGAGGCCTATCCGGCAATTCCGGCAGCGATCGATCTGCTGGAGGATATCTGTGGCATGAGTGATGGACTAGCCTATGCCCGAGAGGCCGAATCGCTGGGTAAAATGGCTGTGACACCGACCTGCAAGAGTCTGATCCGGGTCTTCTTCCTTGGCGATGCGCTGAAAAAGCAGGAGATGGTGAAGAAGGGTAAGGATACAGCAGCAGCCCTCAATCGTACGGCGGTATACGGTGCCGGAGCGATGGGTGGCGGTATTGGCTGGGTGGCGACACGAACCGGCGAAGTGGATCTGCATGAGGTGAGTGGCGAGGCGCTTGGCCGAGGTATGAAACTGCTGGCGAAACTGGGTAGGCGTGATGCGAAGCGGTTCCAGCGTATCAGGCCGGTGCTGGATAGCAGTGGATTAAATAGCTGTGATGTTGTGGTTGAAGCCGTACTGGAAGATCTCGATATCAAGAAAAAACTATGGAGTGAGGTGGAGAGCTACGTTGCCAGGGATGCATTGTTATTGACCAATACCTCCTCGCTCTCAGTCAGCGATCAACAGGCGGGACTTAAACATCCCGGCCGTGTAGCAGGGCTCCACTTCTTCAACCCTGCACCCAAGATGCCGTTGGTGGAGGTGGTATCGGGAGCCAAAAGTACCAAAAAGAGTGTGCAGACCACAGCTGCCCTTGCCGTGAGGTGGGGAAAGTTCCCCGTCGTGGTTGCCGACAGACCCGGCTTTCTCGTGAATCGCTGCCTGATGCCGTTTATGAGTGCCGCATTGAAGCTCTTCGAGCAGGGGCAGAAACCGGAACATATCGATGGAGCACTGAAGAACTTCGGTATGCCGATGGGTGCGATTGAGCTGGCTGACCGGGTAGGACTGGATATCTGTCACCATGTGGGGAACCACCTTTCCGTATCTTACGGTGCACGCATGAGCATGCCGACATGGTTCGACACAATGGTTGCCGATGGTGTGCTGGGGATGAAGTCCGGCAAAGGCTTCTATCTCTACGAGGGCGAGAAGCGTAAAGGGGTCAATTCCGATATGGATCGTTACCTGAAAACAGCAGTGCCACAGGAGAAGGAGTTCGATGCCAGTCTTGCCGATCATGGTGAGGTGATGGCCGATATGGATGTTGTCCGGGCCTGCCTGATTCCGATGTTGGTGGAGGCGCTGGCATGCCTGAGTGAGAAGGTGGTGGATAGTGTCGAACATCTCGATGCCGCCATGATTTACGGTATCGGGTTTCCGCCATTCCGGGGCGGTTTACTCCATTATTTTGCTTCCATCGAACAGGAGAAGCTGAGTAAGTCGATTGCAGCTTTGGGGATGGAAGTTCCATCCAATCTAGGGGTGCTTTATGAGTGAAGTTGAACGTTGCCCGGGGCTCGATCAGGTCGAGAGGGCGAGCTGTCTCTCCGATCTTCTTTTCCATTCACCGAGCGAGTGGCAGCAGCGACCGGCACTACGCAGACGAACGAAAGATGGTGTGTGGCAGGGCATCAACCGGATCACTGTCCAGCAGCGAGTATTACGGCTTGCAGCCTGGCTGGAGTCGCAGGGTATTAAGTCGGGAGACCGGGTCGGCATTCTCGGACATAACAGTATTGAGTGGTTTGTCTCCGATTTTGCGATCTTACGGATTGGTGCAGTCACGGTTCCGGCCTACTTCACCGACCCCGCCGAGTCGGTTGAGCATGTCTTCATCGATGCAGGCTGTTCACTGATCCTTGTTGAGCCGGGTGAACAGCAGGAGAAACTGGCAGGCTTGGAGATTCGCTCGGTTCCGTTTTCCGGTGGAGATGAGAGCGTTGACCGGATATCCAGAGATGAGCAGTGGGATTGTGGTCCCGGGATCGATAGCCCTGATCGTGATGCGCTGGCAACACTGATCTATACTTCGGGAACTACAGGTAAGCCGAAAGGGGTGATGCTGAGCCACAATAATCTGCTTGCCGATGTGGCGGCCGGTCTCGGTGGGGTCGCTATTTTTCCTGATGATCTTTTCCTCTCATTTCTGCCGGTGTCGCACGCCTTTGAACGTACGGTCGGTCATTTCCTGGTGGCCGCGTGCGGTTCCGAGATCGCTTATGCCGAAGATGTCACTACGCTGATGCGTGATATGCCGGAGGTGAAGCCGACGGTGATGATCTCCGTACCGCGCCTTTATGAAAAGATCTATGCCGGTGTGAATGCCAAGATGGAAGCCTCTGCGATCAAGAAGTTTCTCTTCGACAAAGCTCAGGAGCTTGGTATGGAGCGCTTCGAGCTGCGGCAGCATGGAGATGACCTGACAGGCATCAAGGCAAAGTTGTGGGGGCTGCTGGATCATCTGGTCAATGCCAAGCTGCGTGAAAAGATGGGTGGCAGGCTTCGGTTGTTTGTCTCCGGCGGTGCGGCATTAAGCCCGGTCATTGCCAGGTTCCTGCTGGCTGCCGATATCATTGTACTGCCAGGTTATGGTCTGACCGAAACATCACCTGTTCTATCGGTGAATACCCTTGCCCGCATCAAACCTGAAACAGTAGGCCGCGCGCTTCCCGGTGTGGAGACCCGCGTAACAGATGAAGGCGAGCTTCTGGTACGCGGTCCGATGGTGATGCAGGGCTACTGGAATCGTCCCGATGCAACGGATGAGGTGATCGAGGCCGATGGCTGGTTACACACCGGCGATTCGGTTGAGATCGACGATGAAGGGTTTATCCGTATCGTCGATCGTAAAAAGGAGATCATGGTACTGACCAATGGTGAGAATGTGCCGCCTGCGGTCATCGAGCAGCATCTGGTTCAGGATACGGTGATTCTTCAGTCGATGGTGATCGCCGAAAATCGCCCCTTCGTAGCCGCACTGATCGTGCCCGATATGGATGGTCTGGCGACCGCATGGAAAAAGGATCATGGCGGTGCTCTGCCGGAGGATTGGAAAGAGAACAGCGTGATGCAGACGTGGATGCTGGATCGAATGCGACTGGATGAGCACGACCTGCCCAGTTATATGCAGGTGAAACGGTTTGCTTTTGTCGAAGATGAGTGGACACAGGCCAATGGCATGTTGACGCCGACATTGAAGGTAAAGCGCCGCATGATCTGCGAATTGCATACAGCCGAGATCGAGGCGCTCTATGCAGATGAGAAGGAGTAAGGTTGATTCGGCTAGCTCTCTCTCAGTTTTTCAAGTTTCTTACGTAGTGCTTTGGCATTTTTGTATGAAGGGTAGAGATGGAGATAGCGTTCGTAATAGGGGATGGCTTCACTATCTCTTCCCAGTTCGACCATAATGTCACCCAGGTTCAGATAGACGGAAATACGCTTCGCATCGAGTTCAACAGTGCGGAAATACCATTTAAGTGCCTGGTCGTTCTCGTTAAGCTGATCAAGAACGAAGGCATAGTTGTTTACAATGGTCGGATTGTACGGATTGAGCCGAACCGCTTCTTTCCACTCCATTTTTGCCTCTTTGTATTTCTTCTCCTTAAAATATTGCATCGCGGAGGCATTGAGTCTGCGAGCCTGCTGGATTCGATCCTTGGTGACTCTCTTGGTGTCAGCACTTTCGGCTGGTTTCGCCTTTTCAGGTTCACTTCCGTTCTCGATGGCAAGTTGGAGTTCCAATCTGCGACGAACTTTTGCCTGGGTATTGTTTCTGAGCGATTCAAGCTCAGCTTCAATGCGTGCGGTTTCATCGGTCAGTTTCCGATTGATTGCAGCGACAGCTTCGCCATCCACCTTGAATACAAAGTCACCGCCTTTGCTACCAATGAGATTCCCAAAGGCCGGTGTCTGGTTTGAATAGCTGGATACAACGGGCGCGACATAAGTGCCGAGCTCCGATGCTGTGACATATCCGTTGTTATCCGTGTCTGCAAGGCCTTCGAGTCCCTGAAGAAGGGTCCAGGTAAATACAGAGTGGCCGCCCGGGCCATTATCTGCCACCTGTTGATCTGCACCGCCTGCGGTGAGAATCTGTCTGGCCCGACGCTGGGTAACCTGTTTTAAATACTGGGTGGATTGACCAACCGTCATGCCTGCACGGGTAAGGGCCAGGCCGCTGTAGCAGCTATCCATAATGAAGTAGAGGTGTTTGGCAGGAATGAGTGAAGAGAAGTCATCCAGCAGACTCATGCTGATGGCTTGATTCTGAAACTTTGTCAGTTCGGCATCGACGGGAATGATATAGCCCAGTTCACCTCCATGAGGGAGTTTACGGGTCATGCCATGACCGGCGTAGAAGACGAACACCCTGTCTTCGGGCTTGATCTTTTTCGGATTGGCCAGGTCGTAGCCAAGAACCTCTGTAATGTGTTCACGGGAGGCATCTTCATCATAGAGTTCAATAATATTCTCTTTAGGGAATCCAAGCTTGCTATGCAGGGCTTCGGCAACACTTTTTGCATCATTGACGGCATGTTTGAGCGTCGGCCATTTTTTGTACTGGTTAATGCCGATAACGACCGCCCAACTGTTGCTGTAGAGAGGTCGCTCTGTCTCTGATTTCTCAGGAAGTTGAGGGATGCCGCTCCTGTTTTTGTCGAAGCTGCTACCATTCAGGGTTACAACCTTATAGCCACGCTGATTCAAACCGGTGAGAATTTCCGGTAGTGCCTGAATCGTCTGTTTATGAATGTCATGGAAGAGAAGAATGCCGCTCTTTTTCTCATCCAGTTGCCGTAAGACACGGTCTGCAATCGACTCGGGAATTGGGTCTGCCCAATCCATCGAATCAACGTTCCACATAACTGAAATCATTCCCTGCTCTTTTACCTGTTGGGCCAATGCATCGTTTTGCGAGCCATAGGGAGGTCGGAATACCTTACTCTCCTTGCCGCTGGAGATTTTGATAAGTGCGTTGGTCTGGATGAGTTCCTTTTTTCTGGATTTCGCATCGAGCCTGGTGAGAACAGGGTGAGAGAATGTGTGATTAGCCAGAATATGCCCCTCTTTGATCAGGCGTTTAATCAGTTTTTCGTTCTTGTTCGCTTTGGCTTTTCCCTTTTTATCGATATTTCCGATGTTTTTGCCCACGGAGAAGAAGTATCCATGAACCTGGTACTCTTTGAGGATGTCGAGAATTTTAGGGGTTCTGGAATGATTCGGGCCATCATCGAATGTCAGGACAACAGTTTTTTTCGGAAGCTGATTTCCCCAGATGATTTGCGGTGCTTCGGGCCTGATGGAGTCCTTTTTGTCTTTGGTTAAGCTGCTTCCACGGACCTTTTCACGGTACAGGTTCGCCTCTTCCCGCATAGACTGGGTGAGGAGCTGGTCGAATGTATGTAGAGAGGAGATAAAGGCGATATAGTCTTTCCAGGGCTCGTACCGATCCTGGCCTCGTGTACGGAACTTCTTTAACAGGGCGGTGTAATCTCTGCTGTAGGCATGGAGTATGTCTTCAATCTGGATATTGAGTTGTAGCAGTTTTCTGGTTTTGCTTGAGGGGAGCCCTCGCTGTTTCTCGATTTCGAGGAGTTCATCTGCGAGGTCGAGGAAGGCCAGCAGATCGGCGGGGTGAAGGGATGATTCATTCTCCGTGAAATTAATCAACATTCTGCTCTGTGGAAGAAGTTCGTTCGAATGGGTGAGGGAACCTTGCTCGGCCTGGTCCAGAATTCGTTGGATCGCTTCCAGTTTGAAAGAGTAGTGGTTTCTTGCTGCATAAATAGGGGCACAGGTCGGGTCGACATTATCTGTACCATCGAGAAGCACGAGCATTTTACGCTGTTGCTCAACAATGGTATCGAATTCTGATGCAAATACAGGGGTGGCTATTAGCAGTAATAACGATAGCAGAACTCTTTTCATGGCTGATGAATTTCCTCCCCGGACAGAGTGATCAAAATATGTTTCCCTCATCAGGGATTTTCAAGTTGTTTTATCACACATGGTATGAATCAATTGAAGACGCTTTCGGTTCCTTACAGGAGGATAGCGATTCCAGGAGGGGCGTTTATCCGTGCAGTACGATCGGGATACGACGGGCACCGAAGGGTTCACGAAACTCCCCGAAATGGCCGGCAATGTGGGCACCACAGCGGACACACTCGCCGTCCGGTGAAATACGGTAGTGGAAGATGTCATACCAGTCGCGCACGATCAGCTCCTGATGGCATGACGGGCAGGTGGTGGTGCCGCCCTCCGTGTCGTGAACATTACCGGTGTAGACATAACGGAGCCCTGCATCCATGGCGATGGCGCGGGCGCGTGTCAGGGATTCGGGTGGGGTCGGTGGCGTGTCCATCATCTTGTAGTCGGGATGGAAGGCGGAGAAGTGCAGCGGCACATCCGGCCCGAGCTTTTCTACCAGCCAGCCGCACATTCGTTTCAGCTCTTCATCCGAATCATTCTTGCCCGGAATGAGAAGGGTGGTGATCTCTGTCCAGGCATCTGTTTCATTCACCAGATATTCGAGTGTATCCAGCACGGGCTGCAGATGACCGACGCAGAGTTTGTGATAAAACTCTTCGGAGAAACCTTTCAGGTCGACATTAACCGCATCCATGTGGGCGAAGAACTCACGGCGTGGCTCTTCATGAATGTAGCCTGCCGTGACCGCGACCGTTTTGATCTCCAGGTCGTGGCAGGCGCGGGCGCAGTCCACCGCATATTCGAGGAAGATGACCGGATCGTTGTAGGTGAACGCAACCGATGTGCAGCCATTTTCTCTGGCTGTCTGCGCAATCATTTCGGGCGTGGCGGTATCGCAAAGGCTGTCCCATTCGCGGGATTTGCTGATGTCCCAGTTCTGGCAGTAGTTGCAGGCCAGGTTGCAGCCGGCAGTGCCGAAGGAGAGGACGGAGGAGCCGGGATAGAAGTGGTTGAGCGGTTTCTTCTCGATTGGGTCGATGCAGAAGCCGGATGAGCGGCCATAGGTGGTCAGTACAATCGATTCGTTCTCACATTTTCGGACGAAGCAGAGGCCCCGCTGTCCATCGTGCAGTTTGCAGTCGCGCGGACAGAGGTCACACTGGATGCGCCCGTCCTCCAGTTGATGCCAGTACCTGCCCGGAAAATGGCTCATATCACGCATGGAATACTCCCCGGCTTTGTTGTTCGCCTCCTCACGTATGAATGAATACGCTGCGGGCTTGCGCTGCTCGCACCTTGCCGGATAGTCCCCCATACGCAATTTGAAACCATTTTCTTTGTGATTACCTCTCTTCATCCTCGGAAAATTTTTCCACATGATAACGGTAAAGACGAACCTCATCACTCCAGAAGTCGGCTGTCAGTCCTGCCTTCTGTTTCAGGTGAGCCATGAACATTCTGGGTGTTGGAAGTTGTTCCCAGACCTGTGGCAGAAAGGTGCTGTGGTGTCTTCCGCATTCAAAGATAATGCCATCCTCTCCCACTTTCAGTTGACCGAGCGCATCTTCCTCATCCCGGAACTGAATGGGTTTGGAGTCTTCCAGAATCGATACTTCGATATCGGTTTTTTCGAGTTCTTCTTCTGTCAGTGGCGGAAAACGGGGATCCCGGAAGGCTGCCGAGATCGCGTTATCCTGCAGGTCATTGATGAGCGAGTGGTGTGCTGTCAGCGATCCGATACAGCCTCGAAGTTCACCATCGATTTTCAGGGTGACAAATGTAGCTGTGGGTTCATTCAGCCATGGATAATCGGTGGTTTTCGGGATTGATGCACGAATACCCAGCTGTTTGGATATCATCGCCCTGGCGATGACAGGCAGTAGCGCTCCATCTTCATGTTTCATGGTTTTCATAAAAGGCGAATGCACCGTAGCCGACGACCTCATCGCGAGGACCTGCAGTATCGCCGGAGTTCCGCAGGTCGATCAGCCGAACATCCAGTGCGTGCTGTCTTGCAGTGATGAGAAGTCCGTTGATGGGTGTTGCCCCGCAAGCTCTCTCGTGGGTTATGACCGGTTCAAGGTGGAGAATGCTTTCCGAGGTTTCACTATCCAGTGCTTTGGCCTTCTCATAGCTGTGAAAGTGGGAGAGATCTGAACTGATAACAATCGCGGTCTCATTCTCTCCCCATAGTTTTTCCAGCGTTTCGGAAACCATTTCAGGTTTTGCCTGGCCGACCGCAAAAGGAACCAGTGTAAAAGGGGATTCCAGGTGCCGTTGCAGAAAGGGGAGAAGCACCTCAAGTGAGTGTTCGAGTGTATGGCTATCGTTATCGATAGAGACCTGGCTCAGTTTTTTTGCTTCTTCAATCAGGTCAAGGTCGAGAGGTATCGTTCCGAGTGGTGTTTCAAACATATCAACATCTGGCAGAGCTAATCCTGAAAGCAGCACCCGATGTGTTGGACCGAGCAGGATGATACGCTTAATCTGACCGGGGTTTAGTTGTTTGATGGCACAGGCGGCGGTATGTCCGGAATAGATATACCCGGCATGGGGTGCGATGATTGCTTTGGCGAAAGAGCTGTTGTTATGACCCACTTCAAACAGCATCTCATCGACGCCCTGCCTCAGGACTTCGGGATCATCCGGGTAAAAGCTGCCGGCAACTGCTGCGTTTCGGGTTCGCATCTCAATCTTCTCCTCGTTACACGCCTGTCTTGTAGTCTAGACCAGCACGGAAGGTGTTGGAAGATTAATCGATATTTCTTACTGGTATACCCCGTTCAGCCAGATAGGTTTTGGTTTCGGCGATGGTATGGGTGCCGAAGTGGAAGATCGATGCAGCCAGCACGGCATCGGCTTTGCCCTCTGTGAGTCCTTCGGCCATGTGCTCCAGCGTGCCGACACCGCCCGAGGCAATGACATTGGCGGGAACCGCATCGCTTACTGCACGGGTGAGGGCGATGTCGTAGCCGTTCTTGGTGCCGTCGGCATCCATGCTGGTCAGCAGAATCTCGCCTGCACCGTAATCGCTCATTTTTTTCGCCCACTCCACGGCATTGATGCCGGTCGGCTTGCGACCGCCATGGGTGAAGCACTCCCAGTGATCGTCGACCCTTTTGGCATCAACGGCGACGACAATGGTCGAGGAGCCGAAACGCTCGGCCGCCTCTTTGACGAACTCGGGATTGAAGATCGCAGCCGTATTGATCGAGACCTTATCGGCACCGGCATGCAGCAGGTTTTCGATATCCTTGATCTCTTTCACGCCGCCGCCGACGGTGAGCGGCATGAAGACATGCTCAGCCACATCGGTGACCATGTGGTAGAGGGTGTCACGGCTTTCGTGAGAGGCGCGGATATCGAGAAAGCAGAGCTCGTCGGCACCCTGTTCGTCATACTTGATAGCCGCCTCGACCGGATCGCCGGCATCAATAATGTCGACAAACTGGACACCCTTGACCACGCGCCCATGCGCCACATCCAGACATGGAATAATGCGTTTGCTTAGCATGGGAACTCCTGATCACCACAGGAAGTGGGGCGAGCGAATATCATGAGCTCGTAAGCGCAGCAAGACCGCGCTCTTGCGGAGCGATCAAAGGCCGAAGCCATGGATGGCGCAGGCCGTATCAACTTAACTCTCGCATCGCAGATGCGAAGTCGATGGTGCCTTCGTAGATGGCGCGGCCGGTGATGGCGCCGCAGATGCCGTTGTTCACGTGGGTGGCGCAGGCGCGGACATCCTCCATGTTGGAGACACCACCGGATACGATCACCGGGATGGTGATGGCGTTGGCGAGGTTGACCGTCTCCTCAATGTTGGGGCCGGTCATCATGCCGTCGCGGGCGATATCGGTGTAGATGATGGCTGAGACGCCCGCATCTTCGAACTGTTTGGCGAGGTCAACGGCTTTCACATCGGTGACGTCGTCCCAGCCATGTACGGCCACCATGCCGCCCTTGGCATCGATGCCGACACAGATTCGGCCGGGGAAGGCATCGCAGGCATCGGTGACCAACTGCGGATTGGATACGGCAGCCGATCCGAGAATCACGCGATCGACACCCAGATTGAGAATGCCTTCGATCATGGTCAGGTCGCGCAGGCCGCCACCGAGCTGAACCGGGATGGTCAGCCGTTCACAAATCGATTGAATGGCAGGTCGGTTGGCCGGTTTTCCGGCAAAGGCGCCGTCGAGATCGACCACGTGCAGGCGTGTCGCACCCATCGCCTGCCACTGTTCGGCCATCGCTGCCGGATCATCGCCGTAATCGGTGGCATCATCCATGCGCCCCTGTTTCAGGCGCACGCAGTGGCCGCCCTTCAGATCGATGGCAGGGATGAGTTCGAACTTGTTGTTTGATCCGTTCATGGATTCCATTTCAGGAATGCCTCCAGCATGGCCAGTCCGGCCTTTTGAGATTTTTCCGGGTGAAACTGCACGCCGACCATGTTGTCGCGACCGATGGCCGAAGCGAACGGGAACTCACCATAGGAGCAGACGCCGAGAATCTCTTCCGGGTTTTCCGGTGCGCAGTAGTAGGAGTGCACATAGTAAACCTGCTGGTTCTCCAGCGGCTTCAACACCGGGTGAATGGCTTGCGTCGATGAGAAGATAATGTCGTTCCAGCCCATGTGCGGAATCTTGTAGCCGCGCTCGGGATGGGTTTCCGGGAATGGCTTCACCATGCCGCGAATCAGGTTCAGGCCGTTGTAGAGGCCGAACTCGCGCGAGGCTGTCAGCATCACCTGCATACCGAGGCAGATGCCGAGGAAGGGCATGCCTTCACCGCATTTCTCCTTGATCGCCTCGCCGAGCCCCGACTCCTTCAGTGCTGCCGCACAATCGCGGAAGGCACCGACGCCGGGAAGCACCATGCGGGAGACGTTGCCGAGCTCTTCCGGCGTTTTCACCAGCTGCACGTCACCGCCGACATGTTCCAGTGCCTTGGCGATGGAGTGCATGTTGCCCATGCCGTAATCAATTAATCCGATTTTGTTGGTGCTCATTCGGCTGTGTTTCCAATCATAAGAAATTCACCACAGAGGCACAGAGAGCACAGAGAAAAATAGACAAATACTCTGTGACTCAGTGTCTCTGTGGTTATAAAGCTCCTTTCGTTGAAGGTACGTCATCGACGCGCGGGTCGGACTCTACGGCCATGCGCAGGGCGCGGCCGAAGGCCTTGAACACCGTCTCGATGATGTGGTGGTTGTTGTCACCGCGAATGGCATCGACATGCAGCGTGATGCGGCCGTGATTGCTCACTGCCTGAAAGAACTCTTTAAACAGCTCGACATCGAAGCCGCCCACCGTCTCTTTCGGGAAGTCGATGTGATACTCCATGCCGGGGCGTCCGGAGAGATCGAGCACAACGCGCGACAATGCTTCATCCAGCGGCACATAAGCGTGGCCGTAACGGACAATCCCTTTCTTGTCGCCAACGGCTTCGCGTAGCGCTTCGCCGAGGCAGATACCGATATCTTCAACCGTGTGGTGGGCATCGATCTCAAGATCGCCCTTGGCATCGATAGTCAGGTCGACCAGGCCGTGACGGGCAATCTGTTCCAGCATGTGATCGAGAAAAGGGATGCCGGTCGAAAGCTCCGATTTGCCACTTCCGTCAAGGTCGATCGACAGCTTGATTGAGGTCTCTTTGGTTTTTCGTTCGATGCTTGCAGTTCGCGTCATGCCAAAATCTCCTTCAGTGCCGATAATAGTGCACTGTTCTCCGCTTCGCTGCCAATGGTAATACGCAGGCAGTTGGATAACAGGCCCCCCTGACCGCTCATGTTTTTAATGAGAATCTGTTTCTGCTTCAGTTTGTCGAAAATCTCATCTGCACGCGGGGTGCGCAGTAGCAGGAAATTGGCCTGCGATGGAAAGAGTTCGATGTTGTTGATCTTTTCCAGCTCCCGGCTGACATGCTCGCGTTGACTGCGAATCTCAGTCGCCTGCTTCTCGAATAGTTCGAAATGGTCGAGGAAGAAGCTGGCGCTGACCTGCGTCAGGGTATTGATGTTATAGGGCAGGCGAACCTTGTTCAGTTGCGCGATGGTATCTTTATAACCCAGCAGATAACCCAGTCTGAGGCCTGCCCAGCCGATCTTCGAATAGGTACGCACCACCACTACATTGGGGGCGATATGATGCGTGTTGTTGCGGTCGGCGAACGGCAGGTAAGCCTCATCGATCACCACCAGTCCGCGGAAATTGCCTGCGATCTGTTTGATCGTCTCATCCGGCCACATGTTACCGGTCGGGTTGTTAGGGCAGGCAAGAAAGACAATCGATGCCTTTTCGCGGGCACAGAGTTGCAGAAGTTTCTCGGGGTCGAGCGAGAAGTCGCTCTCCAGCGGCACCGTTGAGACAGGGCGTTTCAGCCAGCGCGAGATCAGGTCGTACATGACGAAGGTCGGTGTCGGTGTGACGCACGCACCTGGTTCGGCCGCCATCAACAGCATCTGGATGATCTCGTCCGAACCGTTACCAATCAGCACCTGATCGGTATCGACGCCATTTTTTACAGCGATTTTCTGGCGCAGGCGATACATATCCGCATCGGGATAGCGGTTGATCTCCGCCGCAGCCAATGTTTCGGCCCATTCGCCTTTCAACTCATCGGGAAGGGAGAACGGGTTCTCCATCGCATCGAGCTTGATCATGCCGGAGGAGTCCGGCACGTGGTATGCGGCTAAAGCCTTAATATCCTTACGAATCATGGTTTTGCTACTCGGTTTGTCATTCCGGCTTTAAGCCGGAATCCATTTTCCAGAAACTCTTTCCGTTCTTCTTTTGGCAGCAAAAGAAGAACCAAGAAAAGCTGCCCGCGGAGCCTGCTTGTTTCCTCATAAGTCGTTTCAAAACGGGCGCAAAATAAAACACGAATTTTGCGCTGATTCCGTTTTTCAACGGCTGTTTCGGCGCAGTCTCGAGCGGGAATAGGGCAACAGCAATCATTTCATTCCTTTTCGGCGAGTCTTAGTTCGATGGTCATGGCATGTGCTTGCAGACCTTCTCTATGAGCAAGGTGTGCAGCGGCAGGACCGATGGCGCGCACCGCCTCTTTGGTGGCACGAATGACGCTGCTCTTCTTCTGGAAGTCGTAAACACCCAGTGGTGAGGAGAAGCGTGCCGTACGATTGGTCGGCAGTACGTGGTTGGGGCCCGCGATGTAGTCACCGAGCGCTTCGGGTACGAAGTGGCCGATAAAGATGGCACCGGCATGTTTGATCATCGGCAGAATCGAATCGGGATCTTCCATCGCCAGCTCCAGATGTTCGGGCGCAACGATGTTGACCGCCTCGGCAGCCTCTTTCAGATCGCGAACCAGAATCATGGCACCGTGGTTTTCAACCGATGCACGGGCGATGGCTGCACGTGGCAGGGTCTCCAGATGTTTTTCGACAGCTGCTTCCACGGCATCGAGCAGTGCTGCATCGGTCGAGATGAGGATCGACTGTGCCGCCTCATCATGCTCGGCCTGTGAGAGGAAATCCGCCCCCAGCCATTCGGGGTGTCCGTCCCCATCCCCACGATCCGCCACCATGGCTATCTCCGATGGGCCTGCAATCATGTCGATACCGCAGGTGCCGAAGACCTGACGTTTGGCCGCCGCCACGAACTTGTTGCCCGGGCCGACGATCTTATCCACGGCAGGGATCGTTTCGGTACCGTAAGCCAGAGCCGCAACCGCTTGCGCGCCGCCGACGGCAAAGCCTCTTTGAACACCTGCCGCATAGGCTGCGGCCAGTACCAGTTCATTCACTTCACCGCCCGGAGTTGGCACCACCATGACAATCTCTTCCACGCCAGCCACGTGGGCAGGTACGGCGTTCATTAATACGGAGGAGGGGTAGGCCGCCTTGCCACCCGGCACATAGAGGCCGACACGATCCAGCGGCGTGATGCGCTGACCCAGTGTCATGCCGGTATCATCGGTGTACTCCCAATCGCTCTGCTTCTGCTTCTCGTGGTAGGCGCGAATACGCTCCACCGCCAGTTTCAGGCCTGCACGATCCTCATCGGATACGGCATTCCATGCCGCCTCCATCTGTGCCGGTGTGATCTCCAGCGTCTCCGGTGTGCAATCCCAGCCATCGAATTTCGAGGTGTATTCGCACAAGGCTGCATTGCCGCGGCTTTTTACATTTTTAAGAATATCCGCGACGAGGTTCTGTACATCGTCGCCGGTATCGGTTTCGCGCGATAGCAGAGCGTTCAGGCTTTCATAATAATCGGGTTGTGTTGAATCCAGACGTAGTATGCTCATAACGGTATCCTGTACGTTGTTTTACTCTATGCTCTCTTTCTCTACGATTTAAGCACAGTTTAGCGCGACAGCCTCGCGAAGTTTCTCGATCATTGGCCGGATGATCGCTTTTTTAGTGGCAAAACTGGCCGGATTGACGATCAGACGGCTGGAGATGTCGTAGAGGGTTGTCTCCTCCACCAGCCCGTTGGCTCTGAGTGTGCCGCCGGTCTCCACTACATCGACGATGCGGTCGGCCATGCCGACCAGCGGTGCCAGTTCCATGGAGCCGTAGAGATGAATAATCTCGGCCTGTACCCCGTGGCTGAGGAAATATTGCTCGGCAATGGTGTCATATTTGGTGGCAACCTTGATTCGGCTTCCCTGTTTTGGTGCCCCTTTTTCGACCACGTCTTTTGGCCCTGCTACACAGAGTCGGCAGACACCGATCTTCAGATCGAGCGGTTCATACACGTCCGGTTTGTGTTCCAGCAGGATATCGCGTCCGACAATGCCGAGATCGGCTGCACCCTGCTCAACATAGGTGCAGACATCGGCAGCACGGATAATCAGAAAGCGGACAGGTGTGCCATCCACTTCAGGGCCATCGACCATCAGCTTGCGAGTGGTTTTTACATCCTCATCCGGAACCAGCCTGGCATGCTTCAGCAGAGGCAGGGTATCATCGAGAATCCTACCCTTGGAGAGCGCAATGGTCAGCGGTCGACTGTTGGCATCATCAGATATAGTGCTAGACAAATTGTTAGACATAGAGGGGCATCGCTCCTGTAACCATATGCTCACTGGCGCTCTGGCGCTCGATGTCGGCACCCAGTTTCATCAGCTTCTCCTCGATACGCTCATAGCCGCGATCAATATGGTAAACGCGGGAGATGCATGTCTCACCTTCAGCGGCAAGGCCTGCCAATACAAGACTGGCCGATGCACGCAGATCGGTCGCCATCACCGGTGCACCGGAGAGTTTGGGAATCCCCTTCACAATGGCGATATGCCCATCAAGCTGGATGTCGGCACCCATACGTACCAGCTCCTGCACATGCATGAAGCGGTTCTCAAAGATGGTTTCGCTGATGGTGCTGGTACCATCGGCAACGCACATCATCGCCATGAACTGGGCTTGCAGGTCGGTCGGGAAACCGGGGTGCGGCATGGTGTTGATGTTGACCGATTTCAGCCGACTATCGGCCTTGCAGCGAATCCAGTCATCACCGGTTTCAACTGTGACTCCGGCCTCCTTTGCCTTGGCAAGGAATGCCTCGAGTGCCGTCGCATCGGATCGGGTGACAGTGACATCGCCACCGGTGATCATACCTGCTGCCAGATAGGTTGCCACCTCGATACGGTCAGGGATGGCAGTGATCTCCCCCGGATTGACTGAGGAGACACCACGGATGGTAATGCGATTGGTGCCATCGCCCTCGATATCGGCACCGAGGCCACGCAGTGCATCGGCCAGGTTGACCACTTCGGGTTCGCGTGCTGCATTTTCCAGCACGGTTTCACCATCGGCCAGTACGGCTGCCATCATCAGGTTTTCGGTACCGGTTACGGTGACCTGATCGAATACGATGGTGGCACCCTTCAGCCCTTTC
Source organism: Mariprofundaceae bacterium (assembly GCA_050304695.1). Classification (GTDB taxonomy): domain Bacteria; phylum Pseudomonadota; class Zetaproteobacteria; order Mariprofundales; family Mariprofundaceae; genus WSZY01. Next base: position 225,927 of record JBNLEB010000016.1, on the reverse strand, counting down.
GGTACTTCGGCCTCGACATAGCCGTGCTCCACCTTGATCGTGGCACCCATCGCTTCAAGGCCACGCAGGTGCATATCGATCGGGCGTGCGCCGATGGCACAACCGCCTGGCAGACTCACCCGCGCTCTGCCGAAGCGGGCCAGCAGAGGGCCAAGCACAAGGGCGGATGCGCGCATGGTCTTCACCAGCTCGTAAGGCGCTTCCGGTTTATTGGCTGCAGACGCATCGATATGGATGCAGGATTGATCGTCGAAGGTGACCTCTGCGCCCTGATAGGAGATCAGTGTCATCATGGTGGTGATATCCTTCAGGTGCGGGATACGGTGATAGACCACCGGGCCTTCCACGAGGATTGAGGCCGCCAGAAGCGGAAGTGCTGCGTTTTTTGCACCACTGGCTTCGATTGTTCCTGAGAGAGGCGTGCCGCCCCGAATGATGATGCTATCCATTGAATCCCATCTGTTGATTAATTCGCGCACGCTACCTTCTGGGGGGGCTATGAACAATAAGAGAGCTCCCACCAATCTCTTCCTGTTATTGAAGGCATTCTCTGTTCTTTCTTGTGTGCCCAAGAAAGAACCAAAGAAGGGCACCCCGGAACCAGCCAGCCCTTCGGGCTCCCTTAGCTCAATAACGAAAACAGGTCGCGACGTTGCTGCTCTTTTCCTGTTTTCGTTATTGGCTTCGGCAGCCTGCTAGCGGGGAGTCAAAACCATTCGTGTTTTCTTTTCGTACTTTTAATGAGAGAAATTGCCTTCTAAAGAAGATTTTTGAGGTTGAATGAACTACCTTTCGCCCATGTCTGTTTATACCGAACTTTCACAATCCGACTTCGAGCAGATTCTGAGTGGTTATTCGCTCGGTGCCCTGCAAAGTTTCGAGGGTATTGCTGCCGGTATCGAAAACAGCAACTTCTTTGTGAGTACCGACTCAGGTCGCTATGTGCTGACCATCTTCGAGCGTATGGCCGATGATGAGTTGCCCTATTTCATGCGTTTGATGAAGCATCTTTCGCACAACGGGCTCTCCTGTCCGGATGTGATGGTTCGCAACGATGGTGAGCTGATCTTTGAAACGCACAACAAAAAAGGGTGCATTGTCTCCTGTCTTTCAGGTCGCACGCTGGATGAGTTGAATATGGCGCAGCTTAAGGCATCGGGCCGGGCACTGGCGCAACTTCACCTCGCCGGAAAAGATTTCGATGAACATCGCGAAAACCCGACCGGTACCGATTGGCTCGATGAGACCATCGAGAATATGATGGCCGATGTGCAGGAGAAGTATGGCGAGGGCTCTGCAGTTCTGCTCTACGATGAGATGAACTTTCAGCGAGAGCAGTCATTCGATCTTCCCAAGGGCGTGATCCATGGCGACCTGTTTGTCGATAATATCCTCTTCGAAGGTGATGAGGTCTCAGGAATCATCGATTTTTACTACGCCCATGATGCGGCTTATGCCATGGATATTGCGATCTCTCTGAATGCTCAGGCGATTCTTCTTGGCGCTGACGATAAAGCGCGCATGCAGGCTTTTCTTGATGGGTATGAGTCGCTACGTCCGCTCTCTGATGATGAGAAAGAGGCTCTGCCGGGGCTTCTCAGACTTGGGGCACTGCGTTTCTGGACTTCGCGGCTTTATGATGCGCTCTATCCACGTGGCGGGGCAATGACCCAGACCAAAGATCCCGAGGAGTATCGTAAAAAGCTCGTTCTGCACCGAGCTGTTTGATTTTGCCTGTTTCGATAGGTTTGAAGTCAGAAGGGGAGGCTGTTGATGGGTAAGGTCTTGATCATCATTCTGGTTGTTGTTTTTGTGGTTTGGATTCTTCGAGCCGTTTTTAAATCGAAAGATAGAAATCATCACATTGAATATAGTAGTGATATCGGTGGTCCCTCCGGGGATGGTGGTTCTGGTTCTGATGCTTCCAGTAAGAAGAAGGGCGACGACAATCCTCAAGATAGCACGCATGCTGACCCATCAGATTCTGGTGGTGGAGATGGCGGAGGCGATTAACAGCCACTGAGCAAAATGAATCAATTGAGTCTGACCCTATTGATCTTGTGCAAATTTGCTGTTTACCTGCAAATCAGATTTATCCGTTCTTATTCCTAAGGTATTCCCTTGTTTTATTGTCTTCATCAATAGCCGTTTGATACTTTTTCTTGATTGAATCGATATCATTTTGAAGGGCGTGAATTTCAACCAGCTTTGACTCTAGTTGTTTAGGTGATAATGAATTGTAACTTGTTTCGGAAGATGGTGCTTTTTTAGCCAATTCACTCATGCTTTTTATATCTTGGTCATAATCCTGCTTCCATTGTTCCATGGCACCTGAGCGGAACTTGCCGGTAGCAGCCGCAACTCTTTCACGTGATTTATTGGCATAAAGCAGCAGCTGTTCTGCCTCTGATATGGCTGCATTGCAATTATTTATTGCTTTTCTGTATTCGAGTCTCAGATCCAACTTTTTTATTTCGTTTGATTTGCGATAGCCCATAAAGCCTAGAGCTGCGCCAAGTAAACCCGATGCCATGCCTACATAACTTGTCCAATGTGGATCTGCCAATTTCGTTCCCTCTTTTATTGCTTATTTGATCAGTAGTGCATTGACCTTGCGGACGAACCCAGCCGGATCATCCGGTAGAGCCCCTTCGGCGAGCAGGGCCTGATCGAAGAGGATGGAGGAGAGGTCTTCGATCAGCTCCTTTTTCCTCGCCTTCACCAGACGTTCGACCATCGGGTGTTCAGGGTTGATCTCAAGGATCGGTTTCATCGATGGCACATCCTGCCCGGCCTGCTTGAGGATACGCTCCATGTTGCCGGAGAGATCGAACTGATCGGCGACCAGACATGCAGGGGACTCGACCAGGCGGTTGGTGGTACGAACATCTTTTACCTTCTCGCCCAGAGCCTCCTTGATCTTCTCAACCGCAGGCTCGGCGGCCTTGGCTTTTTCTTCGGACTCTTTGGCATCCTCTTTTGCGGTTTTGCCATCGGAAGCGATGGCTGAGAGATCAACTTCGCCTTTGGCAATCGACTGCAGCTTTTTACCGTCGAACTCGGTCAGGTGCGAGACGAGCCACTCGTCGATGCGATCGTGCATCAGCAGTACTTCCACACCTTTCTTCCTGAACAGCTCCAGATGCGGGCTGCCCTTGGCGGCGGCCAGCGAGTCTGCGGTGATGAAGTAGATATTCTCCTGACCCTCCTTCATGCGGCCCACGTAGTCGGCCAGCGATACCGTCTGCTCGTCGGCTCTTGTGGACTCAGAGGCCGTGGAGGCGAAGCGGAGGAGACCGGCGATCTTCTCGCGGTTCCCCATATCCTCGATGATGCCCTCTTTGAGTGCGTTGCCGAACTCGCCCCAGAAGCTGACGTAATCTTCCGGTTTCTCTTTTGTCATATCCTCCAGAAGCCCAAGCACACGTTTGGTGGCACCCTTCTTCATCGCCTCCATGGCCGGGCTCTTCTGCAGGATTTCACGGCTGACATTGAGCGGCAGATCGTTGGTGTCCATCACACCGCGAACGAAACGGAGGTAGCGCGGCAATAGCTCCTCGTTGGCCTCCATGATGAAGACACGGCGGACATAGAGCTTCACGCCATGCTTGGCTTCGGCTTGCCAGAGGTCGAACGGTGCATGCTTGGGCAGGTAGAGTAGCAGTGAGTATTCGTATTTGCCTTCCAGCTTCTGATGCAGGTATGCCAGCGGGTCATCGAAATCGTGGCCGACATGTTTGTAGAAGTTGTTGTACTCCTCCTCGGTCAGTTCGGATTTCGGACGGGTCCAGAGTGCCGAGGCCTGATTGACGGTTTCAATCTTGGGTGTGGCGACCTCTCCCTCCTCGGTGGCAGGCGCTTCGCCCATCATTCTGATCGGGAAGGGGATATGATCGGCATATTTGTGGATGATGCTTTTCAGGCGGAAGGATTCGAGAAATTCGGCGGCATCCTCACGCAGATGCAGAACGATCTCGGTGCCGCGATCTGCCTTTTCGATGGTTTCCAGTGAATATTCGCCGTCGCCTTTCGATTCCCAGCGCACACCGTGCTCACTCGTTAACCCTGCGCGGCGGGTGGTGAGTGTCACCTGGTCGGCGACAAGGAAGGATGAGTAGAAGCCGACACCGAACTGACCGATCAGGTGGGCATCCTTCTCCTGGTCTCCTGAAAGAGAGTTGAAGAACTCTTTCGTACCGGAGCGGGCGATGGTGCCGATATTTTCGATGACCTCATCACGATTCATGCCGATACCGTTATCGCGGATGGTGATGGTGCGGGCATCTTTGTCGATGCCGATGAAGACGTTGAGGTCCGAATCGCCCTCGAACAGGGCATCATCGGTGGTGGCCTCGAATCGTAATTTGTCAGCGGCATCGGATGCATTGGAGATCAGTTCGCGCAGGAAAATCTCTTTGTTGGAGTAGAGCGAGTGGATCATCAGATCCAGCAGCTGTTTTACTTCGGTTTGAAAACTTAGTGTCTCTTTGGTTTCGGTCATGGGTTCCTCTCTCAGTTAAATGGTTAAAAGTGTTTTGCACTATATGGGGATGGCTTACCTGAAATTCAAGGGGTGGGGGGGCGGTTTTGATCCCGCATTGCAGCTGTGCCGAGATGACTGGCTGAAAACGGATGAAGCGCAAAATAACGAATGGCTATTTTGCGCCCGTCTTTCAATCAGACAGCGAGGAGAAACACAGATGCACGCGGTCCTCTTTCTTGCTTCTTCTTTGGGGACGCAAAGAAGAAGGGAAAAAATCAGTAAGTCAGACTCTGTTCATTTCTTTGATTCGGGATGTCCTATCCCTCACCCTTCGGGCGGGAAGACCGTCCAAATCAGCTTCCTGCTGATTTGTGCTTGCCCAACGAACCAATGACAAATCGACAGGATAGTCGATTTGGACACCATCAGGTGGGGCGCAGCCCTGAAGGCCATGGATGTGCGGCGGCGAACATCGTGAGCCGTAAGCGAAGCAAGACCGCGCTCTTGCGGAGCGGTTGTCAGGCTGAGGGCAGGATGCTCCGAAGCCGTTAAATCATTTTGGGGTAGATGAAATCGATGGTCTTACAGCCTTTGGGTTTGAGGAATCGCCACTCGCTTTCGGTTTCAAGCATTACAACCCCACAGGTGGGTACATTGTCGATAGGTCTGTCACCCAGTGCATTGGCAAGCGATGTGATGCCGGGATTGTGGGTGACGATGGCCAGCCGTTGAATCGCGCTATCGACCCCATTGATGATCTGCAACATGGTGCCTGTCGAGGCGAGATAGAGCTCCCGGTTTTTCTCAATACGCTCTTCAGGATAATCGATACCTTCACAGATAGCGCGGGCGGTGGTGATGGCGCGCCTGGCGGTACTGGCAATAACGAGATCGAAGTTGATACCTCGCTCATTCAGTTCGGCCCCCATACGTGGTGCATCCTGGTTACCCCGTTCGTTCAGTGGTCGGTCGTAGTCGGATAACTCGGGATGCCCCCAGTCGGATTTGGCATGACGAATCAACGTCAGTATACGTGGCATAGGTTGCTCCTTGCCTTCCACCTCTCCCTATTGTTTCAGAGTAGCAACTCTTTCATGAACTTGCATCCACTGATGTAACTTCTCTTTCCTGTTTAGTGCTGCATGGGCCGGGCTGGTGGAGGGGAGCTGCAAGCACTCGATCAATCGCCACGGTTCGGCAAGGCCGGGAAGCACCAGCTTACGGTAGAGTTCGGCAGCCTTGCCGCCGTTAAAGAAGATGGTTTCGATCTGTCGATATGTTTTGAAGAACGAGGCGAAGTCATTGGCAACCACCGATCCGTTTTTGATATTGCTGTCGAGACTTCCCTCCCGCTCGCATTGATGGGCAACATCCCAGAGGGCGATATGGTTTCGTTTCAACTGTTCAAGCCGATCCGGATAGGGGAGTGCCGGATCGAATCCGAACATCTCACCCATCAGACTCCAGAAAAGGTTGCGCGGGTGAGCGTAGTATCGAGCCTGTTTCAACGATTCGACTCCCGGCATGGAGCCGAGAATCAGAATGCGTGCCTCCTCTCCGGCGACATAGTCGAAGCTTCTGTTAAATGCCATGGGCGGATGTTAGCCAATCCGCGGCGTATCGCATATTTATGCGATAGCCATAACAAAATCATGCGGTTAATTTTTTCGCCTGAAATTCTATTCGGGGGGGGCTGGGATGGATAACAAAAAATATGTAGCGGCCAGCAAAAAGATGTCACAGCGCGAAGCTCTGTTCTGGAAGTTGATGTTACTGCTGTTTATAGCCCTGCTTGCGTTTCTGTTTAGCAATGCTCAAAGCTGGTTGTTCCCCGACCATATCAATTAGTTAACTGCTGAGTTCGCTGTGTCGAAAGCAGCTCACCAGATGATCGTTGACGAGGCCGGCTGCCTGCATATGGGCATAGATGATAGTCGAACCGACAAACTTGAATCCACGTCTCTTCATATCCCGACTTAATTTGTCCGATTCCGGTGAGGTGGCTGGAATCTTCTGCATAGTTTCGTGATGATTGATAATCGGTTTGCCGTCGACAAAGTCCCATATGTAGTTGTCGAACGAGCCGAACTCATTCTGCACCTCAAGAAAATGCTGTGCATTGGTGACCGAGGCGCGAACTTTTAGCCTGTTGCGCACGATACCGGGATTATTCAGTAGTTCGGCAATCTTTCTCTCATCGTATGCGGCGACCTTCACCGGATCGAAGCCATCGTAAGCGGTACGATAACCCTCGCGCTTGTTCAGGATGGTACTCCAGCTTAAGCCGGCTTGGGCACCTTCTAATATGAGGAATTCGAACTGCTTGCGGTCATCGTGAACCGGCACACCCCACTCTTCATCGTGGTAGGCTTGATAGAGTTCACTGCCCATACTCCACGGGCAGCGGTTCAGGTTCTGTTTACGATTCATTGGAATGACACGATTTCTGAACGGGGCCAATCAAGGCGTGAGAATCGAAGTTTGGTCATTCCAAATGAGACTCGACGCAACGCTGAGTGGCTCTGCTCAGACTGCGGCAAGGTGTCCGTGACTGGTGTGAGTGATGGCGTTACCCCCATCCAGATAGACCAGTGCCGGGTTAAAATGCTCCGCCTCTTTCGCCTCAATCTCGGCATAGGTGCAGATGATCAGCAGGTCGCCGGGTTTTGCCTTGTGGGCGGCTGCACCGTTGACACCGATGGTGCCGGAACCTCTTGGCGCATTAATGGCGTAGGTGGTAAAACGTTCGCCGTTGGCGACGTTGTAGATGTGCAGTTGTTCGAACGGGAGAATATTCGCTGCGTCGAGAAGCTCCTGATCGATGGCGCATGAGCCCTCATAATCAAGCTCTGCGTGGGTCACCGTGGCACGGTGCAGTTTCGATTTCAGCATGGTTAGCTTCATATTAAGGTCTCCGTAGCGCGCTTGCTGGTGCTTTCGCCGCTGTTTTTCAGGGCACGTTCAAGCGCAATGTTATCAATCAGGCGGGCATTGCCAATTTTTGCCGCAATAAAGATGCGGCATGGGGTTTCAACCGTTTCAACTGTTTGCAGGGTGGCTGCATCACGAATCTCCAGGTATTCGGGCTCAATACCTGCCTCGGCGAGTATTGAGCTGCCCATCTTGAGCAATTTCAAACTCGCTGTTTCACCCTGTTCATAGCATTCGTTGATGGCAGAGAGCACCTGATAGAGTGTGGCGGCACGCTTACGATCCGCTTTGTCGAGGTAGCGATTACGACTACTCATCGCCAGCCCGTCGGCTTCTCTCAGCGTTGGTGCACCGACGATTTCGATGTCCATATGCAGATCGCTCGCCATACGGTTGATGATGGTCAGCTGTTGCCAGTCCTTCTCACCGAAGATGGCAGTATCCGGCTGTACGATGTTAAACAGCATGTTGACCACGGTAACCACGCCGTCGAAGTGGCCGGGGCGTGAAGCGCCGCAGAGGCAGTTGTCCAGCTCATCGACCTTCAGCGATACCCTGATGCCATCTTCCGAATAGAGATTGGCCGGATGGAAGATGATATCGACACCCTCTTTTTCACACAGGGTGGCATCGCTCTCAAAGGTGCGCGGGTAGGCATCGAAGTCCTCATTGGGGCCGAACTGCATCGGATTGACATAGATGCTGACCACCACGATATCGGCAAGACGTTTGGCTTTGCGAATGAGGCTTAAGTGCCCCTCATGCAGGCAGCCCATGGTCGGTACGAAGGCGATGCGGTCGCGGCCACGAACCGGTGCCAGTGTGCGGCACAGCTCTTCAGTGGTTTTAATGATGTTCATAACTCTACTTCGTCATTCCGGCGAAGGCCGGAATCCATCATGAAGAGTTTTTTGTTCTTCTTTGAGTGCCCACAATTCGGCAGGAAAGCCAAATTGAACGGTCTTCCGCCCGAAGGGTGAGGGCCATGGATGGGCCGAATCAAAAAGAACCAAGAAAGGGCACCCGCGGAGACTGCTTGTTTCCTCATCAACTGCTTAAAAACGGGCGCAAAATAAAACACGAATTTTGCGCTGTTTCCGTTTTGAAACAGTCTCTTTGGCGCAGTCTCAAGCGGGAATTGAACAGCCGAAACCTCGTCATTCCAGCGGATGCTGGAATCCATTCCTATAAATCCATGGATGCCGGATTCGGCAACTGCTCCATGCGTTGCTCTACCTCCTGCATCCATGCAGTCGCAAGTCCGGCATGACGGAATAACCAAAGCCATCATTTCGGAAATGCCCCGGACTTCACATCGTCCGACCATGCCGAGATTGCTGTAGTGATTTGCTCACGCAGGTTCGTATAAGCCGGGGCGAAGGGTGGATTCTTCTCGGATAGTCCCAGCAGATCGTGCCAGACCAGTACCTGTCCGTCGCAGTTACAGCCTGCACCGATCCCGATGGTCGGGATGTCGATGGCTTCGGTAATGCTTTTTGCCAGTTCATCCGGGATCGCCTCGATCACCAGTGCTACGGCACCGGCTTCGGCAACCGCTTTGGCATCTTTGAGGATGGCATCCTGTTCGGCGGAGTTGCTGCCTCTTTTCCTGAAGTTGCCGAACTTCTTCACCGATTGCGGGGTGAGGCCGACATGGGCGACCACGGCGACTCCTCTCTCCGAAAGAAAGCGGATGGTCTCTGCCATATGCACGCCACCCTCCAGCTTTACCGCATCGCAGCCTGTCTCCTGTAGTACACGCGCCGAGGTCTCAAATGCCTGCTGCGGTGACTGCTGGTAGCTGCCGAATGGGAGATCGCAGACCACCCATGCTTTGCTTCTACCGCGTACAACGGCAGCCGTGTGGTAGATCATCTGGTCAAGGGTGACAGGAATGGTGGTTTCAAGGCCCATTAAGGCCATGCCGAGGGAGTCGCCGACCAGCAGTACATCGACACCGGCAAGCTCGGCCAGTTGTGCCGAGGTGGTGTCGTAGGCGGTCAGCCATACGGTTTTTTCATTGGCAGCCTTTGCTTTGGCAAGCGTAGCCGCTGTGATTCGTTTGTTCATATCTTCCTTTCCGCTTCAGTCCGTCTGTTTGTTCAACAGGGGCGGTACCGTCTTTCAGGATGTGTGAATCCTAGGACTCTGCTCGTTATTACTCAAGATACTAGCAGGATTAAGTTGCTCGATAGGCAGCAAGAGTTGTAATCTCTGCGGGAGGGGGAGAGGAATCGTGCAAAAACTTCCAGTTGTGCAAGTGTTGAGAGAGGCAATCGATATTGTCTGGATTGCCAAAAGACATTTGTTTGTTGGACTAATTCCAACTGCGCTACTTTATTTGTTAACTATCAACCTGATCCGTTTTCTTATACCTCAGACAGGAGAAGTAAGTTTTACGACTGCTATTTGGGCGTATGTCGCAATTGTTTTTCTCATTCCAGCCTACACATTTTGTGCGGTTACCATTCATAGGCTTGTTTTGTTAGGCCCAGGTTCAGTGCCTTGGTATGGGCAGCTATCTGTTTCCAGAAGAGAATTGAAGTTTGCTGGTTATGTCATCGGAGCGTGGGCTGTGTTCTATCTGCTCTTTGCCGCCAATTCGAGCCTTATAACCAGTATTCTGAATGAGTCTGATTTGGTGGAACTCTTTGCGTCCGGAGGAGCTATAAACATTCTGATTTTTGCTTTTTTCGTGACTCCGGCTGCTTACGTTCTTGCAAGAATTAGCATGGGATTTCCAGCTATAGCGACTGATCACTATTCCGGCTGGAGAGGTGCCTGGCGGCTTTCGAGGGGAAATAGTTTGAGATTGTTTTTTGTTACCATGGTTGTGCCATGGGTGTACGAGAGGATTACAGATTATTTACCCGGTTCTGACCAGATTGTTGTTTGGTTGTTTTATACTTCAACGGCATTTGCGGTGTTCGTAGTAGAAATTGCAATTGTCTCCATTGCATTCAAATACCTGTCAATGATTAATCAGCAGAATATTACCAAGAAAACAGATTTGTCTTTATAACAACGTTTGAAGCTGGATTGATGTTTTTTTAACGCATTGACGCCCAACCTCAATGGCTTCATCGGCGCGGTCAAAATCCATCAGGCCGATGTGGGCCAGTTTCGGTTCCAGCAGCACGTCGGGCGGATCACCGGCCAGACGGCTGCGGGTGATGCGCTCCTGCATGATGTTGATGGAGCCTGCCATAACCTCAAAGGAGCCGGGCGAATCATGATTCTCGCCGAGGACCTGTTTTAACAGGTTCTTCTTCTGCTCATTCAGCTTCTGTTTGAACGAGTCGGAGATACGATCCCAGATATTGTTTTCCGGTTTCTCATCCCTCTTTTTCGGGGCGCGAATATGACGATGGCTGCCGACAACACCGGCATTGAGGTTCACGGCAATCACCCTGTCCGCACCCATGGCACGGCAGAGGGAGACAGGCACCGGGTTAACCAGTCCGCCATCAATCAGCCATGCGCCATCGCGGCGAACCGGTTTGAAGAGGCCGGGAAGTGAGATCGAGGCACGCACGGCATCAAGCAGGTTGCCTTCGCGCATCCACACCTCGCGACCGCTGGAGAGTTCCGTAGCGACAGCTCCGAACGGGGTAGGGAGTGATTCGATATCGGTGTCCGGTGCACGGGAGCGGGCAAACTCGATCAGTTTATCACCTTCGATCAGACCGCCGGGAATCACCGAGACATCAAGGAAGCCGACAATCTCTTTCCATGTCAGCGAGCGCACCCATGCTTCCAGCTCTTTCTCCTGACTGTTGGCATAGGCACTGCCGACCAGTGCGCCGATGGAGGTGCCGGCAATGACATCCGGTTTGATGCCCATCTCGGCCAGAGCGTTAAGGATACCGATATGTGCCCAACCGCGCGCTGCGCCTCCTCCCAGTGCAATACCGATTTTTGCTTTCATCTTTCCACCTTCTCCTCTCTATCCCTGAGAATAGTGATACCGCCGCGGATCACAACCACGGCAATGATGATGCCGGTGATCAGATCCGGCAGTGAAGTATCGAGTAGCATAACAAGCGTGCCCGCAATGATGACGCCGATATTGGCTATAACATCATTCTTCGAAAAGATCCAGCTGGCACGCATATGGATTTCACCCCGCCTCTGTTTGGAGATCAGCAGCAGACAGATGACGTTGGCGATCAGGGCAGCTCCACCAATGGTCATCATCAGGAGCGATTCCGGTTCGCTACCGGAGATGAAGCGGCGAACAGCATCGGCAAGCACCACGATGCCGAGCACGATTTGAAATTTGCCGCTCAGATGTGCGGCTTTTGTTTTCAGTTCGGAACTTCTGCCTATGGCAAGAAGGGCAATGGTGTAGACCGTGGCATCGGCAAGCATGTCGAGCGAGTCAGCGATAAGGGCGTTGGAGTCGGCCAGAACACCGAAGACGATCTCGACGAAGAACATCGCCATGTTGATGGCGAGAAGTGTGATCAGGATTCGACGCTGTTCGTGATCCGAAACCTCGATATCACAACCGCAGCCGGACATCTCCTACTTCTATACCTTCTCTTCGGGCCCGACCCAGAAGAAGGGGTTGTAGGCGATCTCCCAGAGATGCCCGTCCGGGTCTTTGAAATAGCCGTGGTAGCCGCCCCAGAAGGCCTTCTGGGCCGGTTTGGAGATTTCAGCACCAATCGCTTTGGCCTCATCCATCACCCGGTCAACATCGGCTTCCGACTTCACGTTGTGCGATAAGCTGATGCCGCCAAAGCCACTGCCTGCGGCGGGTACGTTCGCATCTTCGGCCAGCGCATCACGGCCATAGAGGCCGAGCCATGTGCCGTTCAGGGTGAAGAAGGCGACGGAGGGCGGGGAGTCCATGCGTGGAAAACCGAGTTTTTCATAGAAGGCGATGGAGGTTTTCAGGTCGGCAACACCGAGGGTGATCATGCTGATACGTGGATTCATGGCAGCAACTCTCATTTATCTAATTACGTCATGCCGGACTTGATCCGGCATCCATGGATTCCCGCTTTCGCGGGAATGACGAAAACATATACCGAAGGAGCAATGTCCGATCCAATCAAGAATAGTCCGCCCAGAATTCGGTGCCGGAGCGCATGTTGCGAATGCGGTCGATCAGCGCATCTATTGCCTCATCACTTTCGGCAAAGTTGAGTTTATCGGTCTGGACGATCAGTAGCGGCGTCTCCTGATAGTGGAAGAAGAAGTTATCGTAGCCGACCATTACCTGTTTCAGGTAATCGGGTGTCAGCCCTCGCTCCTCAGAGCGGTTACGGTTGCGGATGCGTTCCATAATGATGTTGTGATCGGACTGCAGGTAGATGACGAGATCCGGCCTTGGAATATCCACCGAGACAAGACGTGCTACCTGTTCGTAGAGGTGGAACTCTTCATCGGTGAGGTTAATGCTGGCAAAGAGACGATCCTTGGCGAAGAGATAGTCGCTGACCATGCCCTGAGAGAAAAGATTGAGCTGATGGATACTCTGCCACTGTTTCAGGCGTGAGAAGAGAAAGGAGAGCTGAACGGCCAGCGCATGGCGGGATGGGTTCTGGTAGAAGAGTTCGACAAAGGGGTTGTCGTCAACGCTCTCCATCAGCGTGCCGGAGCCGAGCCGATCGGCGAGCTTCTGCGCCACGGTCGTTTTGCCTACGCCGATGGCACCTTCAACCGCGATATGGCATTGCTCCAGCGGTTGCCCGATGCTCATGCGCCTTTCCCATGTGCTTTAATCACCATACCTCTCCCTCGGGTAACGCCGCTTCGCCTTCACGAATGAGCTGCTGCATCAGCTGCTCCGCCGTCACTTTCAATAGCGGATGTTGCCAGTTTGGATCGATGTCGCATAGGGGGTAAAGTACAAACAGTCGCTTGTGCATCATGGGGTGGGGAATGGATAGTGTTTTCGTTTCGATGGTCTTTTCACCCATGGCGATGATGTCCAGGTCGAGTGTTCTTGCCCCCCAACGTGGCTGTTCAGGAAGGCGCTTCCGCCCGTGTCGGTTCTCGATCCGGTGTAGCCATTCGAGTAGTTCGATCGGTTCCAGTGTTGTGTTAATGCTAACCACTGCATTGAGGTAGTCCGGTTGCCCTGCCGGGCCGACAGGTGGTGTGCGGTAGAGCTTTGAAGAGGCTATGAGGTCGATTCCTTCTGTCTCGGCAAGTTCCCGGCGTGCCTCAATGAATGTGTTATGCGGATCGCCGAGGTTTCCTCCCAGTGCAATCAGGGCGGTGTCGGGCTTCATCCTTCTACTCCCATGCAACGCTTCCGCCACGACGTGGATCGCCAGCTCCGTGGAGATACCCTCGCTCATCCATACAGATGGCGTGTACGCCACCGAAGTAGACGCTTTGCTTTTGCCAGTCGCGAATATCCCATCCCAGTTCGAGCAACTGATGCCGGGTCTCCTCAGTCAGGCCGTCCGGCTCAACGTCGAGAAGATTTCCTTCGTTATGGATACGGGGGGCGAGTATGGCATGCTCAATCGATTCATCCTTGAGGATGTGCCGGGAGAGTACCTGCAGAATGGCACCGCGCAGTCGGTTGGAGCCTCCACTGCCAAGGGTTAGAACAGGCCTGCCGCTTTTGATCAGGATCGTTGGTGACATCATGGAGGAGAGCCTCTCTCCTCCGCTGAGCCGGTGAAACCCCGTCGGATTGATATCCTCTTCACCCAGCATGTTGTTCAGGTGAATGCCTGTGCCGGGCACGACAATACCGGAGCCTTCACCGTTGCTGGTGGTGATCGAGACAGCCATCCCGGCATGATCGACTACGCTGATATGGGTCGTGCTGCCGTGGCGGTTCTCCGTTTCGGCATCGACATCGCGCCTCTCTCCATTCAGACGCTGACGAATCGCTTCGAAACTGCTGTCGATTCTGTTCGGGTTCAGGAAAGTGTGAGCTATACCCGGTGTGTGAACCTGATGATCGAAGTCATGGCCACGCATTCGACTGGTCTCCCGCAGCGCTTCAGCGATGAGAAGGGTTTGCGGTCGGTCGGGGAAATGGCGCATCAGCCTCTCCAGCAGCAGGGCGGCAAAGGTGATGAGAATACCGCCGGATGAAGGTGGTGAATTGGTTAACAGATTGCCGTCGAACAGTGGTGTCATCAACGGCTTGTGTGCCAGCGTCTGTTGATATCTCATGTCATCCATGGAGAGCAGGCCGCCGGATTCGACCGAAGCGACGATTTTGCGTGCAAGGTCGCCCTCATACATTTCACGAATCCCTTCATGACAGAGCATCTCCAGTATATTGGCCAGGTCGGGATTCCGGAAATAGTCATCGGACTTTAGCAGTTCCCCATCGCGGGTATGCAGTTCACGACAGGGGTCGCGGTCGGTAAGGATCGGTTGTAGGAGTCCGATGAAAGAGGCCTGTAGCTCGTTGAGGCGGACACCGTTGCGGGCAGCGTCGATGGCCGGTGCCAGAACCTCACACAGGGGCAGGTGCCCGCATTCGCTGTGAGCCCGGAAGAGCAGGGCGAGAAGGGGTGGCGTGCCGACTGAAGCCTTACCAATATGAAACGTTTGAATGGTATCGCCGAAATCGACCGGTATCGCCCTGAAATCGGGAGACGACAAGCTGTCGATTTTACGTTTCGGCATACGGGAAAAGCCATCGTATAGACAGATGTTATGTGGGTTGCGATAGACCAGCATGAAGCCGCCGCCACCGGCGGATGTGAGTACGGGTTCGGCAATGAAGGAGGTGCAGACTGCAGCAATCGCTGCATCGACCGCGTTACCTCCATCCCGAAGAGTGTGTGCTCCCGCTTCTGCGGTAACCGGATGACCTGCGGCTACAATACCTCTTCTTCGGTTTGAAGATGAAGCGTTCAATGTTTTACGAGAAACCCCTTGATCTTGGTGCGCATGGCGATGGAGCGCATGGCGGTCTCTGCATCTTTCGAAGTGGGGTAGGGGCCGGCCCAGACAGCAACCATGTTATTCTTCTTGTTTTTCAGGATCGTCTCCCAGTGGTTGGCGAGCTTCTTTTGCAGTGCGATCGCACGTTGTCGCTCTTTGAATGCGCCGAGCTGAACATAGTAGTTTACAGTCGATTTGGTCGCTGGCTTTGGTTTGGGGGTAGTGCTTTTGACCACAGCAGGTTCGGGAGCTGGTTGCGGTGCGACCTCTTCTTTGGTTGCCGGTGCGGTTGTGACAGCAGTCCCTGCGTTTTCGGATTTGCCGGCCTTAGCCTGCTCTGCCCTGATCGGGTGTTTCTCCTGTGTTTTCTTTTGCATTTGCGACGCGACAATAATCTCTTTGATCGATGCCGGCTCCTGCCCGGCGACCTTCGGGCGGTCGATGGTATTGCCGGCATTGAAGTCAGGCCAGAGCAGTGCCCCTGCGACCATTACAATTGTGAGGGATGCGACAACCCATGCGGCTCGGGTCTCTTTCGGAGAGGCTATCCACGTACGAAGTTTAGTGCTCATCTACCTGGCTCTGTACGGAAAGCTGTGGCTTTTCGCATCAGCTCAATTTGAGGATGCTATCCAGTTTCTCGGTGAGATTTTCGTAACGGAACGGTTTTTGCAGGATGTTCAAATTCATGTCAGGGAAACGGTCAGTCAGGTCATCAGGGTAGCCGGTGACAAACAGCACACGCTCCAGCAGATCCGGATTGACATGAATCAGACTGTTGTAAATTTCGTCACCGGTCAGTTTTGGCAGGCGAACATCGAGCAGGATAACGTGGTACTGACTTCCCTGGGTCGTCAATTCAAAGAGCCCCTGCACCGGATCGCTAAGTGTTTTGATATTGCGTTCAAAACCTTTTTCGTCGAGATAGCGATTAACGAATGCTGTCACAATACTCTGTACAGTATCTTCATCATCAACAGCAAGAACCTTGATCACGTCGCTCATGTCAACATTTCTCCTTCTTATATACCACGTCCGTTAAAGATCGATAGGAATACGCAACAAGCGTACAACACTTTTTTTGCAACTGCCACCCTCACGGTGTCGTTTCTTCCTGTTGCAGGCGAAAAACGGAGTGGGGATTGATTCTGGCATTCCTGAAACGCAGGCCCCAGTGCAGATGGGGGCCGGTCGAACGACCGGTCATACCGACCTCACCGAGCACTTTGCCCTTGTCGATCCATTCGTTCTGTTTGACCCGGAGCTGCTTGAGGTGACAGTAGATCGAGACGAGCCCGTTACCGTGGCCGATCACGACCGTATTACCGTTCAGGTACATCGATTCGGAGACCAGGACACGTCCGGCAAGAGGTGTGATCACCGGTGTCCCTTCGGGAGCGGCGATATCGATGCCGGAGTGGGGGGAGCGAGCTTCGCCATTGACATATCTCTGGGCGCCGAAGGGTGTGGATTCGATCCCTTCGACCGGCATCTGCGTGATATGGATGAAGGGGGAGGCGTCGACATGGGCCTTATAACTATCCTTGAGCGTTCGCTGGTCGGCACGAATCTGTTCGATCTCTTCCGGGCCGAACACCGCCATCTTCTTCTTTACCGTGATGCGGGAGATGCGGAATTTGCCCTTGGAGACGACGAGAGTGTCGCGGATGTCCCGATCACCGATACGCCACTTGAGCGGATAGGTTTCGGGCGCGGTCTTCAGGTCGACGCCGACCCATGCCCAGATAGTGCCATCGCGCTCCCGTTTGACCGGCCACTGTTTGCCGAAGCAGGTGAGGGTGATCGTCCCCTCAGCAGCCTTCGTGTGAATGGTCAGCAGATCGCCTTGTGTGACCTTGTACGTTTCGGCGGCGAGTTCGCCGGAGGGCGCGATTAAGAACAGGCCCAGGAAGATGGGCCAGAGGGGTTTCATCGCTTCTCTCCGGTTGAGACCGACACGGTTTTCGCCTCGGCATCGCCATCGTGAAAGTGGATGTGAACCGCGTCGCCTGCCTGAAGTTGTCCGGCTGACGAGATGAGGTGGCCATTCATATCTGTGCTCATGGTATAGCCCCGTTTGAGCACCTGCTTCGGACCGAGGTCGCAGAGTTGGCGGTTCAAGGTAGTTGCATCATTTCTTCTATTCTCGATATGTCGTTGGCTTAACCAGCCCAACTGTTGCCTTAACTGATTGATTTTCAATCGATTTCTGTCTGTTCCATGCTGCTGGAACATGTGCAGGTGCTGCTGGCAACGGGTGAGTCGCTGTTGGCGTTGTCTGAGCTGTCGGCGCGGCTCAACCTCGGCCAACCGCTGTTTCAGGCTGTTTATGTAACGGTGATTTTGCGCGATCTGGTGACGAAATGCTGATGTCATCTGAATGGCTCTGCGGTCACTGTGCTGATGTCGGCTGTCCTGGGAGCGTTGCCAGAGGTAGTTCAGCTGGGATGGTTTGGTGATTCTGCTGCGCAGGGACTCCCGATCCGGACAGGCCAGCTCGGCCGCATTGGAGGGGGTGGCGGCACGGACGTCAGCGGCAAAGTCGACCAGCGTGGTATCGATCTCATGGCCGACACCGGAGATGATGGGGATGGTTGTATCGACCACAGCCCTGACCACCTGCTCATCGTTGAAACACCAGAGATCTTCCATGCTGCCGCCGCCACGAACCAGCAGGATCAGGTCGGGCCGATCATCCATGGCGTGAAGTTCCTCAATCGCCTTTTTGATCGATTGCGGTGCACCATCACCCTGCACCACTGCCGGAGCCAGTGTCAGTCGAAGCCATGCAGGACGGGTCGCCAGCACCTTTTTGACATCTTCAAAGGCGGCGGAAGTGGGGGAGGATACGATGCCGATATGTCCGGGCAGTTCCGGTGGTATCTGTTTGCGGTTCTGGTCGAACCAACCCAGTTCGGCGAAGCGTTTTTTCCTGCGTTCGAACTCTTCGGCCAGTTGTCCCGCACCGACGGCTTCAACCTTGCGTACCACCAGTTGATAGGTGCCGCGTGGTTCATACACGCTGATGGAGCCACTGAAGATGAACTCCTTGCCCTCCTCGGGATGGAGCTTCAATCGCAGTGCAGTGGATTTCCAGATCACAGCCGAGATAGAGGCGTGTGCATCCTTGATGGTGAAGTAGATGTGGCCGGAGGCATGGCGTGTCAGGCGCGAGACCTCGCCACTCACTTCGATAGAGGCGTAGTTCTGCTCCAGAAGTTTTTTGATGCCGGCAGTCAGTTGTGTGACTGAGAGAGGGGTAACGGAGAGCGTCTCGTTTGCAGCCGGTGATTCCATGCGGCCATCACAGCAGTCAAAGCCCGATAGGTCAATTGTATGTTGGTGTTTGTCCCTTCTTGCTTGCCTGGGAAAGAACGAACCTGCCCGCACATGGATGCGCGGCGGCGAGAAACTCGAGCCGTAAACGAAGCAAGACCGATACAATTTCTCAGGATAGAGAAATTGGACGCCGTCAGGCGCGGTGGAACCGGGTGAGGCATGGATGCCGAGCATCACTCTTGCGGAGTGATCAAAGCAAAAGGCACGAATGCATGGATGCAGGAGGTAGAGCATTGCATGGAGCAGATGCCGGGGACGCTATTTTGCATATCAATAATTTCCCTGTCATCAAGGTGACTTATTGATATGGGAAACTTCCACCCAAGCAGAAAATGACAGTATGTTAAAACTCCTTTTAAGGCCCGGTTTTTTCGGGCCTTTTTCTTTTATAAGTATATATTACCTGTAGTATTGCCGAAAAACGCTAAGGAGAAGTTTTTGAGTAGCGAGCTGAGTACCGAACCTGATCACCCGGACCATTACCTGAATCGGGAGCTGAGTATGCTCGGGTTCAATCGCCGTGTATTCGAGATGGCCGCCGATGATTCGCTGCCGCTGCTGGAGCGTCTTCGCTTTCTCTGTATCAGCAGCTCTAACCTTGACGAATTTTTCGAAGTGCGCGTGGCCATGCTCAAACATCGCATGGCTATGGGAATCGATAAATGTACGCCTGATGGGCGCACCACAACGGAGACTCTGGCGGCTGTTCGTGAGGCGGTCGATTCGCTGGTTTACGATCAATATGACCTGCTGGAGCGGAAGCTGCTTCCGGCCATGCATGAAGAGGGCATCCATATTCTTCGTCGCGAGGAGTGGAATGAGAAACAGGAGCAGTGGGTCAGGCGCTTTTTTCGCAGTGAGCTTCTGCCTGTTCTCACTCCGATCGCACTGGATCCGGCTCACCCCTTCCCGCAACTGGTCAACAAGATTCTCAACTTCATCGTCGCACTGGAGGGTAAGGATGCCTTCGGTCGCGAGATGCAGCGCGCCATCGTGCAGGCACCACGCTCGCTACCGCGCCTGATCCCTGTGCCGGAGGATATTGCCGGTGTGCCGCATGGATTCGTTTTCCTCTCTTCCATTATCCACGCCTATGTCGGTGAACTTTTCCCCGGCATGAGTGTGACAGCCTGTCATCAGTTTCGTATCACGAGGAACAGTCAGCTCTATCTGCATGAAGAGGAGACGGAGGATCTGAAGAAGGCGGTTGCGGGCGAACTGCTTGAGCGCCGGTACGGATCGGCAGTGCGACTGGAGGTTTCGACCCGTTGTCCGCATGATCTTTCGGACTTCCTGCTGCATCAGTTCGGTCTTAATGAGCGGGATCTCTACCGTGTGAACGGCCTGGTCAATCTCTACCGTCTGGCTTCGATCTCCGACCTGGTGGATCGCCCCGATCTCAAATATGAACCATTTGTGCCGGGTCTGCCGGAGGGGATGCGTACCGATGTGGAGAATGAACCGGGTTCACTGTTCGAAGTGATTCAGCGCTCCGAGGTGTTGCTGCATCACCCCTATCAAAGTTTTGCACCGGTTATGGACTTGCTGCACCAGGCGGCTACCGATCCCGATGTGCTGGCCATTAAGCAGACCCTTTATCGGGTTGTACCCGACTCGCCGATTGTCGATGCCCTGGTGAAGGCGGCGCGTAGCGGCAAGGAGGTGGTAGCTGTAATCGAGCTGCGTGCCCGCTTCAACGAAGAGGAGAATATCGGCCTGGCAGACCGGTTGCATGCTGCCGGTGTGCAGGTGGTCTACGGCGTCGTCGGTTACAAGACCCACGGTAAGATGATGCTGATTGTGCGGCGGGAAGGGCGGCGTATGCGTCGTTATGTGCATCTGGGCACGGGGAATTATCACAGCATTACCACGCGCTACTACACCGATTTCGGTCTGCTCTCCTGCGATCCCGATCTGGGTGAGGATGTGCACAAGGTGTTTCAGCAGCTCACCGGCATGGGGCGTGTACAGCGGCTGAAATCGATGAAACAGGCACCGTTCACCCTGCATAAGGAGATGATTGCACTCATCGAACGCGAGGCCGAACACGCCTCCAAAGGTGGGCAGGGGCGGATTATCGCAAAAATGAACGGGCTGGAAGAGCCGGAGATTATTCAGGCGCTCTACCGCGCTTCACAGGCGGGGGTGAAGATCGACCTGATCGTACGCGGTATCTGCTGTTTGCGTCCGGGCATTCCGGGCGTTTCCGAGAATATTCGGGTTCGTTCCGTTTTGGGGCGTTTCCTGGAGCATCATCGTATCTACTACTTCAACAACATGGGTGAGGAAGAGCTCTACTGCGCCAGTGCCGACTGGATGGTTCGCAATCTGCTGCATCGGGTCGAGACCTGTTTCCCTGTGGTGGGCAGGGAGAGCAGAGAGCGGGTGATGAAGGAGGGGCTCCGCCTCTATCTGGCCGACAACTGTGGTACATGGAAACTGCTCTCCAGTGGTGAGTACCAGCGTGTCAGCACAGCGGCGAAACCGCGTTCAGCCCAGCAGGAGCTGATGGAGCTGCTCGGCAGCAAGAATCATATTTAAACATCCGCAAAAGGTTCCGACTCGACTGAGCTTGTCGCAGCCTGTCTTTTGCTTGGAATTCTCTGCCGTGCATTCATGTGCGAGATGGGGTCTCCGTTAATCTGCGACCGAAGCAAATAGAGAAAATGGGAAATAAGCAGCAACGTCGCGCCCATTTTCTCTGTGCAGCTGGGGGAATCCGCAGGAGAGCAGATTCCCGGGTGCCCTTTTTTTGGTTCAGTTTCTTTGGGCGGTCTTTCCGCCCGAAGGGTGAGGAGCATGAACGCTCCGAATCAATGCCCGAGACCGTATTTGAACAATACGGCGTTAGCCGATATAGCGAAGCCGTTTCTTCTCTTTGATCCTGGTGACATCGGCAATGACGTAGCAGTCCACGCAGTTGCCGAAATCCCGGTCGATGCCGAAATCGGCCACCTGAAAGCCTCCCGGTTCACATAGTTCGCTGTACTGTCTGAACAGCGTTGGTACGGAGACATTCAGGGATTTCAGATAGTTGCGCAGGGTTTTGAAGTCCTTGTCATAGTCGTCGCCTGCAAAGGTACTCTCCAGCATCTCTCGTTCTGTATCGGAGAGGCGATATGGCTCTCTTCCCTGTAGTAACATCGATGCCTGTTTGAAGTAGTGGGAGTAGAAGTATACCAGTGCATTTTTTGCCGCTTTCGGGTAGGTATGACTAATGGTGACCGGGCCATACATATAACGGATTTCGGGATGGTGTTTCAGGTAGGAGCCGATGCCGTGCCACAGATAATCGAGCGCGTTACTGCCCCAGTAGCGGGGTTGCACGAAGCTTCGTCCAAGTTCAATGGCATAGGGGAGACAGTGTGCCTTGAAGTTGGTGTGCAGGTAGCAGAGCTCGTTCATGTAGAGGCCATCGCTGCCGTGCTCATCGACAACGCTGGCGCATTCGGCGATGCGATAGGCACCGACTACCTCAAGTGCATCATCATCCCAGAGGAGTATATGCTGGTAGTGGCGATCGTAACGATCTATGTCCCGTTTCTTGCCCGTACCTTCATCCACCATGCGGAAGGTATACTCGCGCAACCTGCCGATTTCACGCATCAGTGACGGTGCCTGTTCATAAGTGAGCAGATATATCTTTTTGCCGTCGGGAGATTCACCGATCTTTTCGGCAAGTTTGAGCTCTTCGCGCAGGCTTTGTCGTTTCTCCGGGTGAGCGATACAGCGTTCGGTCTGGTAAACCGGCGATTTTCCTTTGCTGATCCGGTAGAGGTGCTTGCGAAACATTCTGGCATGATCGTTCGGTGAAAGGTCCGGATGCTGTACGACACGGTTGTGAATGAGCTCCCCGATGGTGAATTTAATCGTGGTGTGGCGTGCTTTGAATATCTCATGGGCAAGCAGCATGGTGCCCAACGGTTTATAGATAGCGGACGCGCCATAAAACAGGGCGCTGTTCCGGGCATGGATATAGACCGGAAGTATCGGTGTGGAGCTGCGTCTGGCAAAGTTGAGAAAGCCTTTCTTCCAGCGGAAGTCACGAATGCCCCATGGCCTGAACCGGGCCACCTCTCCGGCAGGAAAGAAAATCACAGCCTCTTCGCGCTCCAGCGCCTCTTCAATCAGGCGTACGCTCTTTTTGGAGAGCTTGCCGGTCATATTATCGACAGGAATCAGAATCTCTTTTAACTGGGGAATCTGCATCAGTACCCGATTGGCAACGATGCGGACACGACTGTTCTGACGCACACGGCTGAGCAGGTGGATCAGAGAGAATGCATCGAGTGCACCCATGGGGTGATTGGCAACGACGATCAGTTTGCCGATCGGAGGAATGTTCTCAATCTGTGCCTGGTCGTTGGTATAAGAGACATCAAGATGGTGAAGTGCGGACTCTATGAAAGGGAGGCCTGTTTCCGGATGTTGTTCGAAGAAGGTGTTGAGCTCCTGCTCATGAAATAACTTTCTCAACAGGGCCAGTGTCGGTTTCGACAGATATGCGGGTTTCCGGCGAAACGCCGGATAGAGAGAGTGGATGGCGGATTCTACGGATACCATGGGGACCTCATTTTTATTGTGAGAATCCCCGATGATTATGTCATATGCGTTTCAACCGTTTGACAGTTTCGTGTCACAGTGGTCTGTCCGGTTTAAATATCCTCTCCGGCAAGAAGTTTTGCGGCCGCCTCATGGTTTACATGGCGAATGTCATGGCCGCGTTCCATATAGATTACCATCTCGGCGATATTGGTGGCGTGATCGGAGATGCGTTCCAGATTCTTGGCTACATTGGTCAGTGTGAAGTAGGCCGAGATATCACGCGAATCCTCCATCATGTAGGTGATCAGCTCGCGATACATCCGTTTATAGAGCGCATCGACACTCTTGTCTCGTTCAATAACCTTTAAAGCCAGATCGATATCACCACGGGCCAGCGCATCCAGCGCCCGTACCACCTGCTGTTGCACCTTCTCTCCCATGATGTCGAGATTTGAAAAATGCCTTGGCGGATTGTCGATAGCGTAGAGTGTGCCTTTGCAGATATTGGCGGCCAGGTCACCCATCCGTTCCAGGTCGGTGACCACCTTGATAATGCCCATGATCAGACGAAGGTCTCCGGCTGCCGGTTGGCGGCGAACCAGGATATCGCGTGTCATCTCATCACACTGCACCTCAAGCGCATTGATGGCTCTATCGCGTTCAATGGTTTTGTTGGCCAGCTTCTCATCCTGTTCAAGCATCGACTGAACGGCATGACCGATCGCCCGCTCGATGAGCCCACCCATCGAAAGAACATGGTTCTTCAATGATTCAAGCTCATCACTGAAGCGTTTGAATGTGTGCTGATGCTGATTCATACGCTACTCGTCGTTATCGATTTCGCCGCTGATCAGTGCGGCAGCGGTCTGGTGGTCGACATGACGGATATCGTGTCCCTGAACCATATAGACCACCATTTCGGATAAATTGACAACGTGATCGCCGATACGCTCAAAGTATTTGGCAATGTCGGTACAGAGGAGACCGCCACTGATCTGGCGCGGGTCTTCCAGCATGTAGGTGATATATTCACGTTGTAGCGACTTATATTTGGCATCGACCTTTTTATCTTTCTCGATACATTTGAGCGCCTTCTCGGCGTCACCATCGGTAAAGGCGGCCATCGCCTGAGAGAACTGTTTCAGCACCAGATCCGAAAGAGTGAGAAGCGATTCGATATCGATCACCGGGTGCTCTTCTGTTTTAAGCATGCTGAGTGCAATGTTCTCTGCCAGGTCACCCATTCGCTCCAGATCAGTTACGATTTTCACGGTCGAGATGACAAAACGAAGATCGCTGGCCGCCGGCTGACGCAGTGCAATGATATTGCGGGTCATCTCATCGATTTCGATCTCCAGTGCATTGATGCTGCTGTCGCGTTCGATCACCTTATGAGCCCGTTTTACATCCTGCTTCAGCAGGGAGTTGGCCGAGCGCCTGACCGCTTTCTCAACCAGTATACTCATATCGAGGACCTTCTGCTTCAGTTCGGTCAGTTCCTCTTCGTAACTCTTTACCGTATGTTCGATCGTATTGCTCATAACCCCTCCTATCCGAAACGCCCGGTAATGTAATCTTCTGTCTGTTGATTGACCGGTGCAGTGAAGATGGTGTGTGTGTCGCCGAATTCGATCAGGTCACCCAGGTAGAAGTATGCCGTATAATCCGATACACGGGCCGCCTGTTGCATGTTGTGCGTTACAATAACGATGGTGTATTCCTCTTTGAGCTCATCGATCAACTCCTCAATTTTAGCAGTTGCAATCGGATCGAGTGCTGAGCAGGGCTCGTCCATCAGAATTACTTTCGGTTTGACCGCAATCGTACGGGCGATGCAGAGACGCTGCTGCTGGCCGCCCGAAAGCGCCGTGCCCGGCTGATTGAGTTTATCTTTCACTTCATCCCAGATGCTCGCTTTGCGGAGGGCATTTTCGACCAGTTCATCCATCTCCGGCCCATCTTTTACCATGCCGTGAATGCGTGGGGCATAGGCGATATTCTCATAAATACTTTTGGGGAAGGGGTTGGGCTTCTGGAAAACCATGCCGACATAGGTGCGTAACTGGACTACATCAATGGCAGGATCATAGATATCCTCTTCATTCAATAGCACTTCACCTTCGACCCGGCAGCCGGGAATACGATCGTTCATCCTGTTCAGGCAGCGCAGAAAGGTCGATTTGCCGCAACCGGAGGGCCCGATAAATGCTGTTACCTTACCCTTCTCGATATCGAGATCGATACCGTGGAGCGCTTCGAAATCACCATACCAGAGCTTCAGGCCGCGGATGGTCAGGTATTTCTCATCAGATGGTTTCGTGTTTGTGTTCATAGATTCTTACCAGTTTTTCTCGGATCGGTTTCTAAGTTTTACAGCCAGGGCATTGAGGCTTAGCAGAACGGTCAGCAGCACCATGATACCTGCCGCCGTGCGCTCTTCGAAAGCACGTAACGACTCGCCCGACCAGGTATAGATCTGTGCCGGAAGTACAGTGGTCGCCTCTAAAATAGAGCCGGGTGCATCGGGAATGTATGCCATCATACCGACAATCAATAACGGGGCTGTCTCTCCCATCGCTTGCGCCAGGCCGATGATCGAGCCGGTCAGGATGCCAGGCAGTGCCAGTGGCAACACATGGTGCCAGACCGTCTGCAGGCTGGAGGCACCGACGCCGTAGGCAGCTTCACGGATGGAATCGGGCACGGCACGCAGCGCCGCACGGGTGGCAATGATAATTACCGGCAGGGTCATCAGTGCCAGTGTCAGGCCGCCGACCAGCGCAGAAGAGCGCGGCACACCCATAAAGTTAATAAAGATGGCCAGACCCAACAGGCCGTAAAGAATAGAGGGAATGGCGGCAAGGTTGTTGATGTTGACTTCAATGATCTGGGTCAGGCGATTATCCGGCGCGAACTCCTCAAGGTAGATGGCGGTTAACACACCGACCGGCACGGCAAAAGCCATGGTCAGCAGCAGCACCAGTACGGAGCCGACAGCCGAGGCGAGAATGCCCGCATGTTCGGGCAGCTTGGAGTCGCCCTTGGAGAAGAAGCCGGAGTTGAAGGCGAGACGCACCTTACCCTCTTCCCGCATCTGATCGACCATGCGCTGGTATTTACCGTTAAGACGATGCCCCTCATGCCCTTTGAGGTACTGATCGACACGGTTTTCGGCCAGCACCCACTCGACACGGTCGGTTCCCAGAAGTGATGGATCGGCTTCAATCCGGTTTGGCACAAGGCGCATCCATGCTTTACTGACGAGAAGCTTATACTGCCGATCTACGGCGTGGTTGTAGTTCTTCAGTGTCTTCTCACTATAGTGAACGGTGACCTGAATCTCGGCCTGCTGAAACGCAGGAATACCTTTGCTGACGATATCGATAAAGAAAAAGATGAGAAATGCCATGGCAAAACTCAGGGCGGCCAGGCCGTAGACCTTAAAACGCTTGTCTGCCCTGATCCGTTTGGCCGTTCGAGGGTGGGCTCTGTCAGCGGAGAAACGCATCTTACTCGTACCTCTGCTTGAATTTACGTACTACCATGATGGAACCGATATTAAGAATCAGCGTAACGATCAGCAATACCAGTCCCAGTGCAAAGGCCGACTGGGTAAAGGCCGAATCGAACTCCTGGTCACCGGTCAGTGCCTCGACGATCTTGACCGTTACCGTTGTCACCGCTTCCAGCGGGTTGGCGGTAAGGTTGGGACGAAGGCCTGCCGCCATCACCACGATCATCGTCTCACCGATGGCTCGCGATACCGCCAGAAGAAAGGCAGAGACAATGCCGGGAAAGGCGGCCGGCAGCACCACGTGACGGATGGTCTCCGACTTGGTGGTTCCCAGAGCCAGTGAACCGTCGCGCAGCGCCTGGGGTACGGAGTTGATCACGTCATCGGAGAGCGACGACATGAATGGAATAATCATGATGCCCATGATCAGGCCGGGAGCGAGTGCGTTGGTATAGTCCGCTTCAAGTCCAATGGCATGAGCAATCTGGACAATGATCGGACTGATGGTGATTGCGGCGAAGAAGCCGTAAACCACGGTCGGGATACCGGCCAGGATTTCCAGCATCGGCTTCAGGCGACCGCGCATGGCGTGTGAAGCATATTCGGACATGTAGATGGCCGAAAAGAGGCCGACAGGCACCGCTACCAACATGGCAATCAGCGTGATCATGAAGGTTCCGGCAAAGATCGGAACCGAGCCAAAGGCTGGTGGGGCGACGCCTTCTCCGGCACGGCCTGCACCAATCAGGAATGCCGTATCCGGCTCCCACTTGGTGCCGGTAATAAAGTCCCAGAAAGAGATAACACTAAAAAAGCGAACCGCCTCGAATACCACCGAAAGAACGATGCCAATCGTGGTCAGAACCGAAATGCTGGCCGCAATAATCAGAATCCAGTGCGATGTTTTTTCAACTGCCTGACGCGCCCGGAAGTCAGCCTGGATGTGGCCGAGTGAATGCCATAGACCGAATCCGGCAAGAGCGGCCATGGTGGCAAGTATCATCGGGGCCGGAATCGCGAAGATTCCGAACAGATGGAAGACGCTGAAAAAGAAACCGGAGATCAGGGCCGGAATCGATAGCCAGATGACAGAATGCCACCCGTGGTAGGTCGGGCGGGAGTGGAGGCGCTGGCCGGCACTCTCAATGCCAAGCGCTTTTCCTCTGGCCACCATATAGACGATGGCGCCAAGGGGAATCAAACCGCCAAATAGCCAGAAAAAGAGATCGGAATGCTGCATTATCTACCTGCTTGTCTGTTGTTGATATCAACACCGGTTGTTTCCAAGATTGCGCCTCCAAGGCTGGGTGACTCTATGTGATTTAAGTCCAATATGGAAATAAGAGGAGGAGTGTCATCTCATTTCGATATCGACTTGCTCTTTGTGACCGGAAATCGGGGTAAAAAAAAGCTGGCCGGGGGCTATTCCCCGGCCAGCTCTTTATGGTCGAAGCCTTACTTCTTCTTGAAGTCGCCTTCAGTCAGGTTGGTCAGGCTTTTTGCCTGTGCACGGTAGTGGTCACGCATCTTTTCAGGCAGGGCGATCAGACCGATATCGGTGCAAGAACCGTTATCGCCGATCATCTGCTCGGAGGTGAACATCTCAACGTAATCCTTCATGCCTGGAACCTTGCCGATGTGAGACTTCTTGATGTAGAAGTAGAGTGAACGGGAGAGCTTGTAAGAGCCATCCTGAACGGACTCAGGGGATGGAGCGACACCAGCAACAGTGATCGCGCCGATACGGTCAGCGTTTTCAGCCAGGTAGCTGTAGCCGAAGATACCGATAGCATCCTTGTCTTTGGTCAGCTTCTGTACGATCAGGTTATCGTTTTCACCGGAAGGAACATAGACGCCATCCTGACGGATGGTGTGGTACTTCTTGTACTTCTTGTTCTTCTTCTTGTCGGCGTGGTACAGCTTGGTGTAAACGTCCATCTTCTTGGCGATAGCTTTCATGGTCAGGTCTTCGAAAGCGTCACGGGTACCGGAAGATGTTGGCGGGCCGTAGAATACGATCTTGCGGTGTGGCAGGGCGGAGTCAATCTCGTTCCAGTACTTATAAGGGTTTGAGATCAGGTGCGAGCCATCCTTGCTTGGAACTTCGGCCGCTACGGCCATCAGAATCTGCTTACGGGTCAGGTTCATTGCCTTCGCATGTTTGCTCTGAGCCAGTGCGATACCGTCGTAGCCGACGACAACTTCAGTGATATCCTTAACACCGTTTTCATGGCACAGCTTGAACTCTTTGGCCTTCATGCGACGAGAAGCGTTGGTGAAGTCCGGCGTATCCATGCCGTCACCGGCACAGAAGAGCTTCATGCCACCACCGGAACCGGTGGATTCAACGACAGGAGTCTTGAATTTAGTCGTAGCACCCAGCTCTTCAGCAACATAGCTGGAGAATGGATATACTGTAGATGAGCCGACGATACGAATCTGATCGCGGGCTTCAGCCTGGCTGACAAAACCGAGGCCGAAAATGGCAGCTGCCATCATAAGGGCGTGATGTTTTTTCATGGTTGGTTTCTCCCAATTGAAATTTGTAGACGGAACCATAGGCATTGATTATGACATAGCCGTGACATGTTCGGGTCGGATACGGCCCCGTACGGAGTCATATTCACCCGCCACGGATGGCGGGTGAATATGACGGCCTGAAATGTCATCCGGTCAGAACGCAGCCTGAGTGAAAAGACCGATACGAGAGTCTTTTCTGCTGTCACCCGCCACATTCAGGTAGTCGGTGACTTTCGACTGATCCCACGCCAGAGACATGGTGATGTTTTTGTTGGCGAAATACTCTGCAGCAACCACAAAGCGGTTCTCTTTCGAGTTGATGATGGTGTTGTTCGGATCGACCTTGGTGTTCTCATAACGGCCATAGACGCCCATGGAGTCGTTAAACCTGGCACGGGCCCAGGTGGCGATGCCGGTGGTTTTGGTCTCAATGGCAGCGGTGGTCGATTTGTCGCTGATGTAGCCGACACCAACACGGTAGTTGTCGGTGGCGGCATAAGTCAGCATTGCCTGAGTCAGCGTCGATTTGGTACCGGCGACACCGAGAGTCTTCGTACCTTTGTATCCGCTACGGTACTGGAGGTCGACGGTCAGTCCTTTAACAGGGTAGAAGCCGAGGCGGCTGTTGAAATCGACCGTATCGGTCGAGGTGATATCGCCATAACCTTTACCGTTCACAACTGCCAGGGCGTACCCGATAAGCCCATCGGCGAATTTGCCGGCAAGGCCGACACCTGCATCGGCAGAGCTATCGAGGCCATGGGTATCGGTGTAAGCCTTCACAATATAGCGATGGCCATCCAGGCCGTTCTCGTAACCGATCCAGGGTGTGCCGATCACACCGATGGTGAATACGGCTTCCGGCGCAAATGCAGCCTTGATGAAAGCGTTCTTGATGAAGACTTCGGTCTTCTTGCCTGTCGCTGCCGTATTGAGTGTGGCATCGGTGGTGACCTTCATGCTCCATACATCGTTGATTTTGTAGCCGACTGAGATGTAGGCGCGGTCAAGCGCCAGGCCGGTCGATCTGGCTGTATTGACACCGTTGATGGTGGTCTTCTTCTGTGTGGCGTTAATGAAGAATTTGCTGCTCAAGGTCAGCTTGCCTTCGTCGTCATTGTCGATGGCGATACCGCCCGCAAAGGCGGTCGGTACGGCCAGCATCGTTGCAGCCGCACAGGTGATGAGTGCTTTTTTTATCATGATTTTCTCCCAAGTTCTAATAAATGCGGCAGGCATTTTGCAGGACGAAAGAAAATCCTCAATAAAAAAAGGGGTGGCCTTAAGCCACCCCTTCTTCTCTTCATCAAGTTTTGTGCATTTATTAGAACTTGAGGTCAGAGCCGGTCTGGTTGTATCAGGAACCGAACGGATTCCGTTATCGTTACTATTGAAAAGGGAGTGGCTTCAGCCACCCCCCCTTTCGAACGTTAAAGAACCAACGCTTACGGTTTGATTTACAGCTTGATCTGAGAGAACAGGCCTACGCGAGAATCCTTGGTGGTGGCACCCGCAGTGACAGCGTTCTTGTAGTTTTCCAGAGCCAGAGCGAAGGTCACGTTCTTGATCGGAGCATACTCAACACCTGCAACGGTACGGGTGTTTTTCGCGGTCTGGATGCCGGTGGCGCCCTTATCCTTCATAGCGTCGTAACGTGCGAAGGCACCGAAGCTACCTGCGAATGTTGCCTTGCCCCATAGAGAGTAACCGTCTGCTTTAATATTCGTGCCCTTGTTGACACCTTTACTGTCTCTTCCCTTGTTAGAGAGCCAGTTGGCACCAACGCGCCAGTCTTTGCCCATACCGTAAGAGAGCATGATCTGTGCCAGGGTGTTTTTGGTGCCTGCAACGCCCAGAGTCTTGGTGCCACGGTAACCGGTGCGGTACTGAGCATCCAGGGTCAGCCCTTCGATAGGGTAAACACCAACACGGAAGTTGTAGTCGATGCCCTTGGTGCTACCGGTCTTGTTGCCGTAGCCGGCGCCGGTAGTCGCAGTTGCCCAGTACTTGGCCATGCCGTCAGCCAGATCACCTTTCAGGCCGATACCGAGATCGGAAGAGTCATCGAACTTGAAGTAGTCGGAAGTAACCTTAGCCACGTAACGGTGGCCCCAGAGATGCTGCTCGTAGTCGATCCACGGGGTGTGGGACTGGCCCAGACGCAGTACAGCAGCCTTACCGGCCAATTTGCCTTCTACATAGGCATACTTCAGGTAGATGTTCTGGTTTTTGCTGGCCAGAGCACTGTTGGTCTCCATGTCGGTGGTGAAGCGCATCATCCAGTCATTGTTGAAGTAGTGCTTCAGGGTGAAGTAGGCACGATCAACGGCAAGGCCGGTAGAGTCAGCTGTCTTTACACCATTTACCTTGGTAGTGCTATTGGTGGTGTTCAGGAAGAACAGAGCCTCGAGCTTGGTCTTGCTTTCGCCATCGTCTGCTACAACAACACCGCCAGCGAATGCAGGTGCTGCAAATGCGAGCATGGCGACAGTAGCCATTGTTTTTAAAATCGTTTTCATATTTGTTAATCCTCTCCTGTGAGATTTGAAGTGCGGCGGAAGTTAGAGGGGAAATGTGTCACCAATATGACAAAAAACAGGAACGGCTTCGGTGTCATCAATGTGTCATAAAAGGGGCTCAGCCTTCTCCCTATGACCAGATAAGGAGAACTTTATGATGAACACCGAAATGGATCGGTATGATAGCGACAGGTATAATGGAGCAGGCTATGAGGCGGCGATAGCTGCGGATCAGGACTTTATTAAATTTCGCGGTATGCCGATTGTCAACACCATGAAAACCGTAGATGCCATGCTGATGTTCAGTTGCATGAATATACGAACCTACAGTGCCGGAGAGGTCATCTACGAAGCGGGAACACTTTCAAAGAACGAGATATCGCTGATCATTGAGGGGAGAGTCTCCGCATCCGACCGTTCAGGCCATCAGTACAGCCTCCTTTCGGCGGGCGATGTGTTCGGTCTCTTCTCATTTCTGGATGAGGAGCGTTTGCACTCTGCCACACTGGAAGTGGAGAAAGATGTGAAGGTGCTGACAATTGATCGCCCTCTTTTTAATGTGATTACACTTGAAGACCCGGCGTTGGGAAATCAACTGCTTCGATTTATGTTCCGACTTTTAAGTGAAATGGCGCTACAGTTGGAGCATGAATATGCAGTGATGCATGGCTTTGCCCTTGGTAGAAAGTCTTGAAGGGCAGAAAGGTTTGATGGTTCTGGAGGATAGAGAGGTGAATGCAGAGATCCTCATTGTGGAGGACGATGTGGCGATTGCCCGACTGATGGAGCTCTACCTGAAGAAGGAGGGATTCACAGTCGTCGGTTGTGCCGATGGCGACGAAGCGATGCGTCAGTTGCAGGAGCATTCATTCCGTCTGTTGATTCTTGATCGTATGCTGCCGGGCAGGCGTGGTATGGAGATCCTGCGCTGGTTAAGAAAGCAGGAGACTATCGCCACACTGCCGGTTCTTATGGTGACAGCACTGGGTTCAACGGAGGAGAAGGTTCACGGGCTGAAAGAGGGCGCCGATGATTATCTTCCCAAACCGTTCGAGCCGGAGGAGCTGGTGGCACGTGTGCATGCGCTGCTTCGAAGGGCAGTGGCAGCTCCGGTCTCATCGTTGGCAACCGATGCGAATGCTATTGCGATTGATGAAGATGCTATGGAGGTGACTGTGCACGGCAAGGTGCTCGACCTCAGGCCGCTGGAGTTCAAATTGTTGCAGGTGCTGATGAAGAAACCGGGCAAGGTGAGGAGCCGTGAGTATCTTCTCGACCACGTCTGGGGAGTGAACAGCTTCGTCGAGCTAAGGACGGTCGATGTGACGGTCAAACGGCTGCGCAAGGCGCTGGAAGTATATCAGTTCTCCAATGCTATCAAGACGGTTCGCGGAGCAGGCTACCGTTATAATGCATCGCCCAAGAAGGGCTCATGAATTCCTGGCTTCTCATCTTCATCATTGCAGTTGTGCTGGTGCTTTGGGGAGCCCATTTCCAATATTTGATGGAGAAACAGCGGAAGCTGAAAGAGAAGATTGCCGATCTGAAGAGTAAGAAAAAGCAGTTGCAGATGAGCATCGAAACGAGAACCCGGCGTATGGACGTGCTGTTCTCTGCTGTGAAAGAGGCGGTAATGCGAGTTGACCGTAAAGGCCGTATTCTGGCTGCCAACCCTTATGCCCAACTGGTTTTCCGCATGGAGCATACCAACCAGCCCCAGCCGATGCTTCTCTATTATCGCGATCCGGATTGGCAGGAGAGTTTCGCTACGGCGCTCAAGTCGTTGCCGGAGACGACCCTGCTGCCCAATATGCATATCGATAATCGCGTATTGGCACCACGGCTGCTCGCCTTTGGCAAAAAGCAGGCACTGCTAATGTGTGTCGATATTACCGAAAAGCACAGGATCGAGGCGCAACGGAAAACACTCTTCGCCAACCTGATGCACGATCTGAAGACGCCATTGACCTCGATTCTCGGGTATGCACGCAGTGTCGAAGCATTTGGTGACGATGAGGCGGTGCGCAAGGAGGCTGTCGATGTGATTGCCAGTGAATCGGTACGGGCCAACGAGTTTCTCGATGCGCTGCTGACACTGGAGCACATGGAGAGTTTCAGCCCTGATAAATCGGCTCGCTGCGAACTGCAGCAACCGCTGGATTCGGTTCTTGGCAGCTTTACATCGCAGCTGGAAGAGCGTCATGTGAAGATTCAGTGGGCGGGTGAGCCGTGTGAGAAGCCGGTGAAGATGGAGGAGAGCGACCTGCATCGGATTCTCGATAACCTGATCGAAAATGCGCTTCGCTACACTCCGGAGAAGAGCACCATTTTCATGAACGGTTCATCCGATGGTGCGCACTACTATCTGGAGATTGTCGATCAGGGTGATGGTGTCTCCGAGAAGGAGTTGCCGCGTCTTACCGAACGTTTCTACCGTGGTGATAAAGCACGTGCCAAGAGTGCCGATGTCGGTCATGGGCTTGGCCTCGCTATCGTCAAGGAGTTGCTGGAGAAATACGGCGGCTCGCTCGAACTGGCCAACCACGACGTGCATGGCCTGATCGCCTCGATCACGCTGCCGCTGGCTTCGGAATAACCGTTTAACCGGCAACTTCCGTTCGGAAGTTTCATGCCGATCGGATACAGTGCCGGGATGTACAAAGAGCTTTTCAGTGCCGCCGCGATTCTAGTGACCTTTGTCGCCTTCCTGCCTTATATCCGCTCGATCCTGCATGGCGCGACCCGCCCGCATCTCTTCTCGTGGCTGATCTGGGGTTCCACCACCTTTGTTGTTTTCCTCGCCCAGCTGGCGGATAAGGGCGGCCTCGGGGCGTGGCCGACCGGCGTCTCGGGCATGATCACCATGGTTGTCGCACTGCTGGCCTTTCGGCATAAATCGGACAACTCCATTACCGGCGCGGACTGGTTCTTCTTCCTGTCGGCC
Organism: Mariprofundaceae bacterium; assembly: GCA_050304695.1. GTDB lineage: Bacteria > Pseudomonadota > Zetaproteobacteria > Mariprofundales > Mariprofundaceae > WSZY01. The sequence goes on along the minus strand of JBNLEB010000016.1, from coordinate 191,260 downwards.
ATCTCCTCGCTGCCGCTCTGGTACCTGACCGATGACCCCCTGTGGGCGGTGCTCATTCTGACGGGTGTCGATCTGCTCGGTTTCGGGCCGACGATCAGGAAGGCGTATGTCACGCCGTATGAGGAGAAGCTGACCTTCTTCGCACTGTTCGTCGTTCGTAATGCCCTGGCGATCGCGGCGCTGGAGCATTACTCATTCACCACCGTGCTTTTTCCGGCCGCGACCGGGATCGCCTGCCTGCTGTTGATCCTTGTCGCGACGTTCAGGCGACAAGCGTTCGATCGATAAAAAAAAGCCCGCCGCGGTCGTTCAGGCCGGGCGGGCTTTTGATTGTGCAGTCGGCAGATTATTTAATCTGGGAGAGCAGCTCAGGGTTTTTGACGAGGTTACGCACGCCGTGGGCATGATCTTCCTTGAACTCGTTACCTTTGCACCACTTGCCGACGGACTCGATGTCGACCTTGGCGACGTTCGGGAACACCTGCCAGGATACCTGGAACGGGGAACCCTTCTCGTTGTAGCCGGGGCCGGTGGTGGAGCCGATGTAGTTCACCGGGGTGCCGAGATCGGTCGGCATGTTCACGGCCTGGTATTTGCCGTTCGCCTTGCCGACCTTGGTCAGCTTGCCGAAGTCGAGCGCATTCTTGTCGTTAACGACCACGTAGACCTGGGCCTCGACGCGCAGCTGTGGGTTGTTATCGACGTCCGCAGCCAGACATGAACCGAGGGTTGCACCCGGGGTGATGTCGGCGGTGGAGTGAACGTAGTGAACCTCGATGGTGTCGCCCGGCTTCAGGGTGCTGTGCGCGCTATCGCAGATCTTGCCGTGGGTCTCTTTCATTTCGTCGTGGTTCAGGTCGATAACGGCCTTGTAGCCACTCTGGTAGCCCTCGCCGTTGCCGTTACCGGCATACGCGGTGAACTGGCCGCCCTTGTGCTCGGCGTTTTTATGGAAATGGATGTTGCACAGGTTCATCTCAGTGTAGCCAGGTGCCTGCGAGAAAACGATATCGTTGCTGCCTGCTGCAGAATCGATGTCACGCGGTGCCTGTGGGCCGAAACCTTTTCCTTTGGTGTTTTTGGCAAGCGCCGCACGCTGTTCGGCAACTACTTTATCGGCAACTGCGGCGTGACCGCCATGGCCACCATGTGAACTCATTTTGTCATGGCCATGGGCCTCATCTTTGTGGCCGTGGTCGCTGGCGAAAGCAGGAGATGCAATCAGAGCGACTGCTGCCAGAGCAATCATTGTTTTTTTCATTGGTATACTCCCCAGTATTTTGTATTTGACCCTAGTGCGGGTTAATAGGATGGGGGAGAAATATAGGTCTGCTTCAAGCCCGGACAAGTGTATTTTTTTCTCCTTATTTTATGTAGGGGTAATTCGCATGAACAGACGATCGGGAGATATGTTCAGCTTTCCAGGATATTTCGAATCGTCTGGCTTAAGGATTCGATGGAGAAGGGTTTTTGAAGGATTGTCTGGCCCGGTTGTGAAGCTTCGAACTCCGGTGAGCTCTCAAGATCATAGCCGGAAGAGAAGATAATTTTGGCATCTGGATTGATGGCTTTGATTTTTTCGGCTGCGCCCCTGCCACCCAGTTTCGGCATCACCATGTCCATAATGATCAGCTCAATCTGTTCAGAGGATTCGCGGTATGCTTCAATCGCCTGAAAACCATCCTGGGCGGTGATAACATGGTAACCCAGTGCGGAGAGAACTTCAGCATTGGCCTCGATCAGCAGTGTGTCGTCATCAACGAGCAGAATCGTTTCGCCGTGACCCGATGGCGTGTCGGAGACGGCGGGTTGGCTGCTGGCTTCTTCGGGCGCAGGTATGAGCGGTAGATAGATATGGAATGTCGTGCCCTTTTTCTGGCTGCTTTCAACATCGATGATGCCCTCATGAGATTGAACGGAGCCGAATACCATGGAGAGGCCGAGCCCCGTACCCTTGCCAACCTCTTTGGTGGTAAAGAAAGGCTCGTAGATATTCTGGATGATTGCCGGGCTGATGCCGTGTCCATTGTCGCTGACACTCAGGTGGGCAAAGAGCCGGTGGCCGGTGATGTCATGCCGGTCGAGGAACGTCTCATCGGCCTCCATGGACTCGAGTTTGATACCGATTCGGGGAGAGGGGCTCTCTTTGACAGCATCACGGGCGTTGGTGAGCAGATTCAGTATGACCTGCTGCAGCTGTGTGGCATCGGCATGAACATATATGTTGTCATCGACATCCAGTTTCAGTTCGATGCTTTCAGGAATGGAGATGCGGTGCAACTGCATGCTCTCCTTGAGAAAAGAGCTTATTGGAAGCTCCTGCTTTTCGATGCTTCCCTTGCTGGCGAAGGTAAGCATCTGTTTGATCATCTCGGCTGCGTGACCGGCAAGCTTTTCAATTTTATCGATTCGCTCAAGAGGTTTCGTCCGGTCAGGCAACTCCCCTCTCAGAAGGAAAAGATTGCCTGCAATTCCCGCGAGCATGTTATTGAAATCATGTGCGATACCGCCTACCAGCGTGCCGATCGCTTCCATTTTTTGTGTTTGCTGGAAGCGCTCTTCCATTTTCTGAATTTCGGTAATGTCTTCATGTACCCCGACATAGTGGGTGATTTCGCCTCTGTCATCCCGAATGGGTGAGATGGTGAGCATGGCGGGGTAGAATGAGCCATCCTTGCGCATCTCGATCACTTTTCCCTGCCAGCTTCCGGTGGCGCGCAGCTTCTCCTGAATGCCATGGTAGTGCTCATCGCTGCGGATGAAGCGCGGCGTTTTTCCGATCGCCTCACTGGCCCTGTAACCTGTGATTCGGGTGAATGCCGGGTTGGTATATTCAATGATACCTTCGCGGTTGGTAATGGTGATCACCTCTCTGGCCTGCTCGATGGCACGGGAGAATTTACGCAGCTCTTCGATTTTGATGTCACGTTCAATGGCGATGCCTGCAAGCCGTGCCGCCGTGGAGATGTCTGCCAGCTCCGCCTCTGTCGGCGAGCAGATACGGTTGTAATACATGCCGAAAGTGCCGTGCACCTCCCCGTCGCTTGCATATATAGGTTCAGACCAGCACGCCAGAAGTTTGTGCGGCAGGACGAGATCGGTGTAGGGAGCCCAGCGGAGATCGGTGGCGATGTCGGAGACAATGACGCGTTTTTTCAGATATGCGGCTGAGCCGCAGGAGCCGACCATCGGACCGATCGGTATCCCTTCGATGGCTTTGTTGTATTCATCCGGCAGGCTGGGAGCTGAACCCAGATGCAGCTCGCCATTTTCAATCAGCAGGATCGAGGCTCGCATGCGCGGGTAGCGCGCCTCAAAGAGCCGGATAATCGATTCGAAAATGGTGGTCAGGGATTCACCACTGGCAATCATCTCAAGGATATCTGCAATGGATGCCTGAAGTGCTTCATTGGCCTTTAGCCTTTGGGTTCGGTTACGAACCATCCTGTGCAGAGTCCATGACTGTACGGCAAAGATCAGTAGCAGGAAGAGGAGCCCGGCAATGACGAGCTGCCAGCGGTAGTAACGGAGTGTCTCGACCAGGCTCGGGGCGGGCTGATAAATGAAGTCGATGGGCTGGTAACCACTGGGAATGAGTCCCAGGCCAACATAGGTATTGGCAATCTGTTTCCAGCGAAATTCACTGGTATAACCCAGTTCGATCTCATTCTTCAGAATGATATTGGCTGTCCTGCTTGCTTCGAAGTGGAGCTGTCTCAGTGACAGGTTTTGGCTATTGTATTTTCTCCGGATTAGCTGGATTGTCTCATCCACATGTTCCAGTGCATAGTGCCACCCTTTGAGGCTGGCCCTGGTGAAAGATGTGACGCGTTCCGGGTGCTTTTTTGTTTCCGTATTCGAAGTGAAAAGCAGATCGCCATAAAAATCGATGTCATAGTCAATCGGTTCAAGAATGCGATAGGCGATGCCACGTTCTCTGAGCTGATGGGGTTGGTCGGTGGTGTAGATGCTGAATGCGTCCGTGTTATCATTAATCAGGTCATCGAGGTTAAAGCTGGTGTCCTGCCGTATATAATCGGAGTCAGACAGGCCTGCCTTGTAAATGGCGGCTACGATGGAGGCATCCATCTCATCGCGTTGCATCATGATCCGTTTGCCGCGCAGACCCTTGAAACTTCGGATGCCGGATGATCGTTTGACCGCCAGTGCCAGTGGCGAGTGCTGGAAAATTGCCGCGAGTACTTTAACAGGTTCCCCTTTGGCATGGGCGATCATGAGACCGCTGTCCGAGATGGCATAGTGGCCCGTTTCACTTGTCGCATGTTTGACTGGAGAACGGCCTGTTCCGCCTTCGATAATGGTGACATCAAGTCCCTCTTCGGCGTAATAGCCCTTCTCAAGGGCCATATAATAACCGGCGAACTGGAAGGCGTGTTTCCATTTCAACTGAAGTGAGACCTTTTCGTTTGCCAAGGCGTTCATGGGCAGAATGGTAACCAGAAGTACCAGTAGCAGCCCGATGGTCGCCCCCGGTCCGGTAGCCGGGCCCAGGATGCGTGACTTATACACGCTGCGCATTGTAGATCGTTCCCTCGTTTTTGGCATAGTCGTTAAGAACCGATCTGGCTTCGTCCCTGCAGAGATCGGTCTCAACCGAGATGCCACGGCTGTTCAGTGTCCCGATCCAGTCGGCAAGTTTCGGCCCCTCATCGAAGCCGATAGCGCGTGCATCTTCATCGCGTGCAGCACATATCAGGTGACGAATGCCGGACCATGGCAATGCGCCGAAACACATGGCGCACGGCTCGCAGCTCGAGACAAGCTCGAATCGGGAACTGCTTCCTGTGTCAGGATCGAATGCGCCGAGGTCGAATGTACCGAGTTTCTGCTGTGCCATGCTGATGGCGACCATCTCCGCATGTGCCATGGAACAGTGGGAGGAGAGGACAAGATTGACACCCGCCGCGACCAATCGATGGTTCTCCATATCGAAAATGGCCGCGCCGAACGGGCCGCCGCTACCATGTTCGATATTGAGACGGGCCAGCCTGATCGCCAGCTGCATACGTGAAGCCGTATCGACAAGCGGTTGACGATACTCCGCGAGTATGCCGGGAAGCCATTCCGGCAGGTGAAGCTCGATGGTCGTTGAGGCCTTGGTCGGGGAGGGTGTTGAGAGCATGGCGTAGTTCATCATGTCATAAAAAAGGTGGCAAGCATGATACTATTATGGTCATTTTGAACAGAGTGTGCTGGATGGTTCGGCGCTTCACACTTCGATGAAAGTAACCTACACTGTGATGAGTACAAACGAATAGGAAATGGCCTGCCGATGCTCCAAATATGCCCATAACCAAGCCGCTACATGACTGTACCAATCACCTGTTGCATCTGCTCTACGCACATCAACAGGAGCACCGCTTTATCTCCGATGATGCGATGATAGCGATTGCCGGAGAGCTGGAACTTCCTCGCGCACAGGTGGAGTCGGTGGTGGAGTTCTACAGCTTTTTCTCGCGCACGCCGCGCGGCCGTTTCGATATTCTGTTCAGCAACTGCACCAGTTGCGGCGATCTGGCGTTGATGCAGCAGTTGTGTGCGCTGCTTGATGTTTCGCCCGGAGTGACGCGTGACGATGGGCTTGTCTCAATCGGCGAGACCTCCTGCATCGGTATGTGCGATCATGGTGCTTCTCTGCTCGTCAACGGCAGGCCGGTGACCGAGGTCGATGAAGCCAGAATCAAAACAATGGCCGAACTGATTACGTCAGAAGTGGCTGTCGATGCATGGCCTGCCGAGTGGTTTGAGATCGGTAAACAGGTTCAGCGCTGCGATCTGCTGCTGAGCGATGCCTTTGAATCGGGAAGTGCTTTGCGGGCGTTGCTGGAGCAAGGTTCGGATGCCCTGCTCGGAAAGCTCAAAGATTCCGGTTTGAGAGGGCGCGGCGGTGCAGGGTTCAGTACGGCACAGAAGTGGCAGCTCTGCCGTGAAACCACTGCGGATATGCGTTATGTCATCTGCAATGCCGATGAGGGTGAGCCGGGCACCTTCAAGGATCGATTGCTGCTCACCGAACACGCCGATGCCGTGTTCGAGGGGATGACCCTTTGCGGTCGTGTTATCGGCGCGAAGCAGGGCTTTCTCTATCTGCGCGGTGAGTATCGTTATCTGTTGCCGCAGCTTGAACAGGTGTTGGAAAATCGCCGTCGTTCAGGGCTTCTCGGGGAGTCTGTTCTCGGTGTTGCAGGCTTCGATTTTGAGATTGCGATTGTCGTCGGGGCAGGCGCCTACATTTGTGGTGAGGAGTCGGCATTGATCGAATCGCTAGAGCAGAAGCCGGGGCACCCGCGCATTCGTCCGCCCTTTCCGGTTACACACGGCTACCTTGGTCAGCCGACGGTGGTGAACAATGTCGAGACACTGATGGCGGCGGCCATGATTGCGGTGCATGAGGATCACTGGTTTCGCAGCCGGGGCACGATGCAGTCGTCCGGCACCAAGCTGCTCTCTATCTCCGGTGATTGTGCCCGCCCCGGGGTTTATGAGTATCCGTTCGGTATCACTATTGGCCAGATTCTCGAGGATTGCGGGGCAGAGAATGTGCGGGCGGCTCAGGTGGGCGGGCCTGCCGGACGGCTTGTTCACCCTTCCGACTTCGATCATCAGATCGCCTTTGAAGATGTGGCAACCGGCGGCTCGGTCATGATCTATGACCATTCGCGCGATCTTCTTGATGTGATTTTGAATTTCTCCCGTTTCTTCCGGCACGAGAGCTGCGGCTTCTGCACGCCGTGCCGGGTCGGTACAACACTGCTGGGTAACGGCATGGAGAAGGTGTGCAGCGGCCATGCGACAGCGCACGATCTGGATGAGATGAAACGCACTGCTCAGATCGTCAACCGTCGCTCCCACTGTGGTCTCGGTGTGACGGCGCCCAATGCCATCATCGAGGGGTTGAAACATTTCCCTGAACTGTTCGAGGCGAAGCTGCTCAATCGAACGATGGAGCCGGAATTCGATCTCGATGCCTCATTGGCCGAGGCAAGGGCGCTTACACATCGCGATGATAGTGAGGCTCACCTATGAGTGTCGGGAATACGCGAACGATCAGGATCGATGGCGTTGAGGTACCGTTCGAAGATGGACAGACGATTATGGATGCCGCGTTGAATGCAGGTATCTACATTCCGCACCTCTGTCATAAGCCGGGGCTTTCGCCGCACGGCAGTTGCAAGCTCTGTACCGTCGATGTGGACGGGTGTGCTGTATCCGCCTGCACGATGCCTGCCGGTGATGGGCAGGTGGTTGAGAACGATACGCCCGCGCTGAACGAGGTGCGCAAAACCATCACCCAGATGCTCTTTACCGAGGGTAATCACCTCTGCCCATCATGCGAGAAGAGTGGCGACTGCACGCTACAGGCGGTGGCCTATCATCTCGGCATGCTCGATGGCCACTATCCGCCATTCTTTCAGCGTCGTGAGATGGATGCCTCACACCCCGATCTGGTGATCGATCATGATCGCTGCATCTTCTGCGAGCTCTGTGTGCGCGCCAGCCGCGAGGTGGATGGCAAGGATGTTTTTGCCGTGGCCGGGCGCGGTACGGATCGTCACCTGATCGTTAACTCATCCACAGGCAGACTGGGAGACTCCGATATCGATGTTGACGATCTTGCTGCCCATATCTGTCCGGTCGGGGCGATTTTGATCAAGGGGCACGGTTATGAGGTGCCGATCGGACGCCGCACCTTCGATCTGCACTCGGTGGCTGATACCGATCTCGGTGAAGTGAAGCTGGTTAAAACGGAGCACCACGATGTGGGTGGCGACGGAGGCAATGAAGCCAAAGGAAAAGAGGGTGGTGTTTACGGTGAGTAGCAGTCAAAAAATGCGTGTCGCCACCACCTCGCTGGCCGGATGTTTCGGCTGTCACATGTCCTTTCTCGATATGGATGAGCGGATTGTCGGGTTGCTGGAGCATGTCGAGTTCGGCCGCTCGCCGATCAACGATATTAAAGAGATTACGCCGTGCGATATCGGGCTGGTCGAAGGGGGGCTCTGTAACGCCGATAATGTGCATGTGCTCAAAGCATTTCGTGAAAACTGCAAGATTCTGATTGCTGTTGGCGCTTGCGCCATCAATGGCGGCGTGCCGGCAATGCGCAACCACTTCACCTTAAAGGAGTGCCTTGAAGAGGCATTTCTGGATGGGGTGGGTGTGGACAACCCACAAGTTCCAAACGATGTCGAGATTCCTCTGTTACTCTCCAAGGTGCATCCGATTCATGAGGTGGTGAAGGTGGACTACTACCTGCCCGGCTGCCCGCCACCGGCCGATGCCTTCATGAAGGTGCTGACCGATCTTTTGGAGGGCAGGGAACCGATGCTGCCGAAGGAGCTGTTGCACTATGACTGATATTTTAGATCGTCATGCCGGACTTGCGACTGCATGGATGCAGGAGGTAGAGCAACGCATGGAGCAGTTGCCGAATCCGGCATCCATGGATTCCGGCTTTTGCCGGAATGACGAACCGTTTTTTCTCTGTGTATCCCTGTGTTGCCGGGCAGGATGCGCATGAGCGGCCTCGGTGGTGAATCGTTATGACTGAAAAGCTGAGGCGTATTGCCGTCGATCCGGTCACCCGCGTCGAGGGGCACGGCAAGATCACGCTGCTGCTCGATGATGCGAACCATGTGCGCGAGGCACGTTTTCATATCGTCGAGTTTCGCGGCTTCGAGAAGTTTATTCAGGGCAGGCCCTACTGGGAGGTGCCCTACTTCGTGCAGCGGCTCTGCGGTATCTGCCCGGTCTCCCATCATCTGGCGGCAGGCAAGGCGGTGGATCAGCTGGTCGGAGTCGATGAGACCACGCCGACGACAACCAAACTGCGTCGTCTGCTCCACTTCGGTCAGACCTTGCAGAGCCATGCCCTGCACTTCTTCCACCTCTCTTCGCCCGATCTGCTCTTCGGTTTCGGCTCCAACCTTGAACACCGCAATATCGTCGGCGTCATTGAAGACTTTCCAGACCTCGCGCTTAAGGGTGTGAAGCTGCGTAAGTACGGACAGCAGGTGATTGAGACGATTACGGGTAGACGGATTCACGGTGCCGCGGCTGTGCCGGGTGGTATGAACAAGTCGTTAACGGCTCAGGAGCGTGATCGGCTGCTGGCCGATATCGACGATGTCCTGAGCTGGGCTGCGGATGCTGTGGCGCTCAATGAGAAGATTCACATGGAGCACCCGGAGAATCAGGGCTTTGGTTCGTTCAACAGCAACTACCTGAGTATGGTCGGCAGTGACGGGGCGCTGGAGCTCTACCACGGTGGCTTAAGGGCGAGTCGTGCCGATGGAAGTCGCGTGTTCGATCAGTTCGACTATCGCGGTTATACGGAGAAGATTCGCGAAGAGGTGAAGTCGTGGAGCTATATGAAGTTCCCTTACCTCACCGATCTGGGTCGCGACGACGGCTGGTATCGCGTCGGGCCGCTGGCGCGGGTGAACAACTGCGATTTTATCGCGACACCCTTGGCCGAAGCTGCCCGTCAGCGCTTCAAGGCATACGGCAGTGGCGGCTTCGTTCACGATACGCTGGCCTACCACTGGGCGCGCATGATCGAGGCGCTGCACTGTGCCGAGTCGATCAAGGAACTGCTGCACGATCCCGACATTCTGGGTGATGATCTGGTGGTGATAGGCGAGAAGCGGGAGGAGGGGATCGGCGTCATCGAAGCGCCGCGCGGCACGCTCTTCCACCACTATAAGGTTAATGAGGATGGCACCATCAAAAAGGCCAACCTGATCGTCTCCACCACCAGCAACAACACGGCGATGAACGAGTCGGTGCGTTCGGTAGCCAATCAATATCTCGATGGCAACGAGATCACCGAAGGGTTGTTGAACCATCTGGAGGTGGCGATTCGTGCCTACGATCCGTGCCTCTCCTGCGCCACCCATGCGCTGGGTAAGATGCCGCTACAGGTGGAGCTGCTGGATGCAGCGGGAAAAACGGTCGATTCACTCTCCAAGAGCAGTAGAGGCGAGGTTGTCAGGGAGATTGGCCGTTGAAACCGATCCTCGTTTTCGGTTACGGCAATCCCGGTCGTGGCGACGATGGCTTAGGCCCTGCATTTGTCAGCGAGATCGAGAAGCTGGACTTGGCGAATGTCGAGTGCCAGAGCGATATGCAGCTGCAGGTGGAGCATGTGCTGGATATGCAGGGGCGGGAGATGGTTCTCTTTGTCGATGCTGACATGAGTTGCGAAGCACCGTTTGAGTTCAGCGAGCTTAAGCCTGAAAAAGATAGCAGCTACACCAGCCATGCCATGACACCGCAGGCGCTTCTTCACTCCTATACGACTGTTTTGAAAGAGCAGCCTCCTGCGACCTTTCTGCTTCGTGTCCGCGGTGAGAAGTTTACCTTGGGCGATGAACTTACTCCGGCAGCGAATAACCATTTGCAGCTTGCTCTTAATCATATTGTCGATCTATATGAGTGGGGCCTCAGTTCCTGACGCTACTTGAGAGTGGTGGACATTTTCCGGGCAGCACCGGGACCATAGCTGAAGTGTTTCTTGAAGGCTTTGCTGAACGAGGCTTCGGATTGATAGCCGACGGATTCGGCAACCTGAGCGACGGACTTTCCACTATTGGCAAACCAGTCATGAGCCTGCTGCATACGCCAGCATGTTACGTATTGCATCGGTGTCATTTGAACAAGCTGGTGAAACTTGTTGGAGAAGACGGATCGCGACATGCCCGCTTTGCGGGCCAGTGATTCCACGCTCCATGCCTCGCCCGGCAGTTCATGGATTGATACGATGGCTGTGCTGATCTGCCTGTCGGCCAGCGCGGCCAGATAACCGCAACTGCTGCTGTTTGTCAGCATGTGGTTTCTGATGATGTGGATAAACAGCACCTCTGAAAGTTTGTCGATCACCACATCGCCGCCAACCTGTTGCGACTCGGTTTCAATGACGATGCTCTGCATCACCGTATTCATCAAAGCGGTGTTGGCGGCATCCTCACCCTTGATCACCATCACCTCCGGCAAAGCATTTAGCAGCGGATTCCAGTCGTGGCGCTGGAATTCGAAATAGCCGCAGATCAGTCCTGTTGGCGGACTACCCTCCGTCTCTTCGCCCGGCTGGTTGAATACCGTCTTTTCATCCGGCGGGGTTATGGTGTTGGAGATGGCATGGGTGGCGTCATGCGGAAAGACGACGAGGTCTCCGCTACGCAGGGCGACAGGTTGTTTCCGGTCGGGTAGGTGCAGCCAGGCGGCGCCCCGGGAAACCATATGGAATGAGGATTTCAGTGTGCCTGAAGTATCCACTGCCCATGCACCATAAAAGTTCGAGTGCAGGAATACATGCGCTTTGAGTTTGAAAGTTCTGAGTATATTGCTAATGACATCCATGCTGTTTCTCCAAACTTCAAATAGTATCAATGATGTCATCTCATATCAATATTAAATACGAATAGACATAATAATTGCACTTTATGTCATTTATTGTATTTATCGGCGGCCTAAAGTTCTCCATGTCAACCAAAGCTCGACCAAGGAGCGATGGAAATTACTTAAGGAGAGCAACATGTCTGAAATTACCATCTATACCAAAGAACGTTGCCCCTACTGCGTGAGTGCCAAGCATCTGCTCACCACGAAGGGCTACCCATACAGAGAGATTGATCTGGGTAAAAACAGTGAGTTGGTGGAGGAGGTCATCGCACGTTCCGGTCAGCGCACCGTGCCGCAGATCTTTGTCGGTGAAACCTCCATTGGCGGTTACAGCGATCTTGTCGCAAAAACATCGAACGGCGAGTTCGATGCCCTCATTCAATAGATAAAACAATAATAGAAAGGAGTGAATATATTATGAAAAAACTAAATGTGTTTAAAAAGTCGTTGTTTATGCTGATGGCATTGACTGCGATCTCATCGGTTGCAGATGCCGGACTGCCTGATCCCGGTATGAAGATTGACCCTGAGCGGACAGCCATTGTTATTACAGATCCCCAGAATGATTTTCTGAGTCCGGATGGGGTGACCTGGGGTGTTGTTGGCAAAAGTGTCGAGAAGAACAAAACGGTAGAGCATATCGAGCAGCTGTTTAAGGCCGCAAAAGCGAATGGTTTCCCCGTGTTTGTTTCGCCTCACTACTACTATGAGCATGACCATCAGTGGAAGTTCGAAGGGGCTCTGGAGGTGCTGATGCACAAGATCGGCATGTTCGATCGTAAGGGGGCTTTAACCACCAAGGGTTTCAAGAATTCCGGTGCCGACTGGCTTGCACGTTATAAGCCCTATATTGAAGATGGTAAAACGGTAGTTACCAGTCCGCACAAGATCTACGGGCCTGAAACCAACGATCTTGTGTTGCAGCTGAGAAAGCAGGGGATCGATAAGGTGATTCTGGCAGGTATGTCTGCCAATCTCTGCACGGAATCTCACCTTCGCGAACTGCTGGAGCAGGGCTTTGAAGTTGCGGTGGTCACCGATGCAACGGCTGCCGCACAGGTGCCCGAAGGTGACGGATATGAAGCTGCACTGGTGAACTTCCGTTATATGGCTAATGCAACATGGAGTACCGAAGAGGCGGTTGAAAAGATCGCTAACATTAAATAAGCGAGGTCACATCGGTAAAACTTAAAAGGCCCGCAGTGTTTGGCTGCGGGCCTTTTAGCTTTTTGCGTGGCTGAATTTATAGTTTTTTTATCTGATTACCCAGCCATGCGTGGAATCAGATATTGCTCATGAAGATGATCACATAAAGGGCGGTCGCGATAGCCATCGGGCTGTTTTTTACCAGAGCAGGGCTTATTTTTTTGAGGTTCTTCATTTCATTCATATTCGCCTCCTGTTTATTTAAGGTAGGAAAATGTTATGAAGTGGGAGTTGGCAAAAAAGCGACCGTTGTCACACTGCGATAAATTGCCACATTGCAAATGAAAGAGGGTATTATATTATTGCATGATGATATACGAATTAACCGCCGCTTTTATGATGGGTTTTCTCGGAAGTATGCACTGTATCGGTATGTGTGGTGGACTGGTCGGGGCGCTGACCATGAGTCGGCCAACATTGTGGTGGCCTGGCCTGGCCAGTTATCAGGCAGGGCGTGTTATCACTTATATGATCCTGGGTTTTGTTGCCGGATTGATCGGCGCAGGACTGCATTCCCTGAACTGGTTCGAAGGTATTCAGAGGGTCATCATTGTTTTTACTGGCATCATGATGATCGCATTTGGTCTCAGCCTAGGCGGTTGGTTACCCGATCCATTTTCGAAAGCTGTATCCTCTCTGGTTGCGTCACTCGGTTTGAGTCGACTGATTCGCTCGGCATCCGGGAGTGACAGGCCCGCAAACTGGGCGCTGGTTGGTCTGGCCAATGGGCTTCTCCCCTGTGGTCTTGTCTATGCGGCTCTGGCATTTAGTTTGGCTTCGGGCGGGGTGGTTGAGAGTAGTTTGATGATGTTCGCCTTCGGATTGGGAACGGTTCCGGCGATGACCTTCGTGCCCGCTCTGGTTCGCAAGATTACTCCCGGTAGCCGTGGTCTGATGATAAGGATTACAGCTGTATTGATCATTGTGCTGGGTGTGATGATGATGTTCCGCGGCAGCGACTGGATGCGTCAGATGATGCATGGCGGTATGAATCACGGGGCGATGCATGGTGCTCAAACCATGGAGCAGATGCCAGCCGATCATGATATGATGAACCATTCATCGATGCGGCACGCTCAACAGTAGTTAAATTTACAAACGTTGCTGTCGGCCAAAAGCAGCATTTGCCTTTAACGGTTTAACGACGGATTGGTGAACTGAAGTCGTGCCGGATCATCCTTTGGAAGTGTCGCGTGCAGGCCCAGAGCAGGATAGTCGTAGTGGCTGGTGCCATCATCGGAGATGCTATGCTTTAATGCCTCTCCAAACCGTTTACTTAACATCTCGTAGGAGATGCGAATGCTTGGAATTAGCGTCGCCTTCACCACTTTCAGCTGTTGAACAATCTCCAGATCCTCGGGATGGAGGTTCATGCGTGCTACCTTGTTGGGATAGAGGTGGGGGAGGGTCGAGCGCTCTTGTACCTGCTTTAGTAGTTGCGGGGATGTTTCCAACTGAAGAATCACCTTGCTGTGGTCGGCAATGGAGGGGAAGTAGGACTCCAGTGTGATGCCTGCCTGAGGATGATTTTCCGGGTAGATGTAGATTGCTGTATCGCTACGGCTTTTCAGTGCGATCTCTGCCTCTCTGAGCGTTGTTTTGCCAAGCACGAGGTTAAGCACGTGGAGATGACCTCGCTCATCCACCCAGGTGTCGCTCTTCTGCTCTGAAAGCCGGTGACTGTTCAAACTCCAGAGAAATACCACCGCAGTAATCGCTATGACAGCAGTGATGAGCTTGATTCCGAGGTGTTTGTTCATACCACTTTTCTCCTGCGACATTTTGTCTTATGCACACTGTATTTACGTAGTCTACAATGATTCCAGTGGGAAGGCATCATTAATATTATCTATTGACTATATTATTAAATATTAATATAGTGCTACACTGATTCGTTTGATGTTCTAGTTCCAAAAAATAATCACTCTGGAGGTATGCTGTGTCTGAAGAAAAACCTGACGAACAACTCTACAACTTTACGGTTGTAAAGTGGTTCTCTATCTCCGCTGTTCTCTACCTGATCGTAGGGGCGCTGGTTGGAGACTTCATCGCATGGGAGCTGGCGTTCCCTGCACTCAATTTTGATAATCCATATATAAGTTTCGGTCGCTTGCGACCACTGCATACCAATGCGGTGATTTTTGCATTTGGCGGCTCAACGCTGATGGCGACAGCCTTTTATATAGTACAACGTACCTGTCACGTGGGTCTATGGAGTCAGAAGCTGGCCTGGTTCACCTTCTGGGGCTGGACCACCATTATCGTAGGTGCAGTTGTCACCTTCCCGCTCGGCCTGACTCAGGGTAAAGAGTATGCCGAGCTGATCTGGCCGCTCGATATTCTCATCGCCGTGGTCTGGTTAAGCTTCATGTTCAACTT
This sequence comes from Mariprofundaceae bacterium, assembly GCA_050304695.1. Lineage (GTDB taxonomy): Bacteria > Pseudomonadota > Zetaproteobacteria > Mariprofundales > Mariprofundaceae > WSZY01. The sequence continues at coordinate 176,251 of JBNLEB010000016.1, read as the reverse complement.
CGTCATGACCATCGTGAACCGCAAGGTTTCGCATATCTACGTAGCCAACTGGTTCTTCCTCGGCATGATGGTGATGATCACCTACCTGCATGTGGTCAACTCACTGGCCATTCCGGTGACGCTGACCCACTCCTACTCGATCTACTCCGGCGTTCACGATGCCATGATTCAGTGGTGGTGGGGTCATAATGCTGTGGGCTTCTTCCTCACCGCAGGCTTCCTCGGCATCATGTACTACTTCGTACCCAAGCAGGCCAATCGGCCTGTCTTCTCTTACCGTCTCTCCGTGCTCCACGTCTGGGCACTGATGTTCGGTTATGTATGGCTCGGTGCGCATCATCTGCAATACACCGCGCTGCCGGACTGGGCAGGCTCTCTGGGAGCCGCAGTATCCATTGCCATGATCATTCCATCATGGGGTGGTGCCATCAACGGTATGATGACGCTCTCCGGCGCATGGAACAAACTGCGTGACGACTATGTGTTGCGCTTCCTGATCGTGTCGCTGGCCTTCTACGCCATGTCCACTTTCGAAGGACCGGTCATGTCGCTCAAGACCGTCAACGCACTCTCTCACTACACAGACTGGACGATTGGCCATGTTCACTCCGGTGCTCTGGGCTGGGTGGCGATGGTCTCCATCGGTGCGATCTATCATATGGTCACCCGGCTCTGGGGGCGCGAGCTCTACTCGGTCGGGCTGGTGAACACCCACTTCTGGATCCATACCATCGGTACCATCATCTACATCTGTGCGATGTGGGTATCCGGTATCATGCAGGGTCTGATGTGGCGTGCGACCGACGACTACGGCAACCTCGTTTACACCTTTGCCGAGACCGTCTCAGCCATGCATCCGTACTATGTGCTGCGCTCGATTGGCGGTGCGCTGGTACTGCTCGGTGCGCTGGTCATGCTCTACAACATTATTAAAACCATTAGCGGTGCAAAGCAGTCTGCCTCTCAGGCAACAACTGCAGCACAGCAGGCGTAAGGGGGTATTCGGATGTCACTTCAAGAGAAACTCGAAAAGAACGTCTGGGGCCTGATTATCATGATCGCCATCGTTGTTTCGGTTGGCGGTATCGTGGAGATCGTGCCTCTCTACTACCTCGACAATACCATTGAGAAGCTCTCGCAGGAGGAGGACAGCATTCGTCCTTACACTGCGCTTGAGCAGGAAGGACGCGATATCTACGTCCGGGAAGGGTGCTATCTCTGCCATTCGCAGATGATTCGTCCGTTCCGCGATGAGAAGGAACGCTACGGCCACTACTCGCTGGCAGCAGAGTCGAAATTCGATCACCCGTTCCAGTGGGGTTCCAAGCGCACCGGTCCCGATCTGGCGCGTCTGGGTGGTAAATATTCGAATGAGTGGCAGGTCCAGCATTTGATCGACCCACGTTCGCTGGTACCGGAATCGGTGATGCCGGGTTATCCGTTCCTGATGGATGCTCAGGTTGATCACACGTTGACCGAGAAGAAGCTGAGGGCACTGGCTGTTGTCGGTGTTCCTTATACGAAAGCCGATTTCGCAACGGCTGCCGAACAGGTGAAAGGTAAGACCGAGATGGATGCACTGGTCGCCTATCTGCAGGTGCTTGGAACGATGGTGAAGTTCCAGGAAGGGAAGGATTATCGTGAATAAGATACTCCATACCGACTGGTCTGCCATGACCACCACCGACTGGGTCGGCCTGATTACCGTTCTGGTGATCGCCGGTCTGATGGCGGCGGCCTACTTCATCATCCTGAAGCCGGGCAACCGCAGTAAATTTGAACAACATCGTGATTTCGTGAACCACGAAGATGATATGGAACTCGACCGGGAGGTTAAACATGTCCACACAAAATAATTCGGAAAAACCTCAGGATACCGGCCACGAATGGGATGGCATCCGCGAACTGACCAATCCGCCGCCGCGCTGGTGGACGATTGCGCTGCATGCCAGCTGGATATTCTGCCTGATCTACTTTGTTCTCTATCCATCTATTCCGCTGCTGAATGATTCCAATAAGGGGTTGCTCGGCTGGACTCAGATCAAAGAGTTCAAGGAGGCGGTAGTCGAGAACGATGCGGTGAAAGCCCCCTATCTGGAGAAGCTTAAAAGTATGAGCGCAGCCGAGATCAAAGCTGATCCTGAGCTCTCAAACTTCGCCGTATCGGCTGCGAAAGCGGTTTACGGTGATAACTGTGCAGCCTGTCATGGTGGTGGTGGTGAGGGTGCCCAGGGCCTGTTCCCTGTGCTGGCCGATGATGACTGGCTCTTTGGCGGCGATCTGGAGACCATCGTTGAGACCATTACCGATGGACGTCAGGGCAATATGCCTGCACATGCCGATATGCTGGAAGCATCGGAGACCGAAGCGCTGACTGATTTTGTGCTGGCTTTACCGCAAGGCAAGGCAACGCCGAAACAGTGGGCGCTGTTCGATGATGCCGGATGTACCGGCTGTCATGGTGCCGATGCCAGGGGTGGCGCACTGAATGGCGATAACTACTCCGGAGCGGCCAACCTGACCGATCAGATCTGGCGCTTCGGTGGAAGTCGCGAAGAGGTTCTTCGAACGATTCGCTACGGTGTGAACCAGGAGGATGTGCCTCGAACCCGAAGTGCCATCATGCCTGCTTTTGGTGAGAAACTTACCGAAGAGCAGATCAAGATGCTGGCAATCAAGATCCATGGCATGGGTGGCGGCCAGTAAAGCAATGGGGAGGGGGAGAGCTTCGGCTCTCCCCCTCTGTATTTAATAAAAACAAGTCTAAAGGAGTACGAGATGGATGCAGTTGAATGGGGTGTTGTCATCAGCATGATCGGAATCCTGGGTATTCTGATCTATGCCACGATCTGGTTTATTGGCGTGATCAATTCCGACAAAGATTCAGAGGATGAATAGATAATGTATTAAATAGTGGTAGCCCCGCCCTCCTTTCTCTTGCTTCATGGGGCTGCCGCTTTATTTCAATGACAAGGTAGGTGTGAACAGATCATGAGCAGACAGGAGTCGAAAGAGGGGATTGAAGAGCTGTACGCCGATGCCATTCACTATACTGTGAATACCGGCGACGAGACGATTCATGCCAAGCGCATGCCGGGCCGTTTCCGCAATCTTAAATGGCTCACGATGAGCACATGGCTTCTCTTTTTTATCGGGCCATATATTCAATGGAACGGTCAACAGGCGATTCTTTTCGACATTCCAGGGCGCAAGTTTCACCTCTTTGCTACGACCATCTGGCCGCAGGATGTCTGGATGTTGTCACTGGTGCTGATCCTGCTGGCGATGACACTGTTCGGCGTGACCGCTGTGGCAGGTCGTGTCTTTTGCGGTTATTTCTGCTTTCAAACGATCTGGACCGATGTTTTTACCTGGATCGAGGAGATGGTCGAGGGAAACTCCATTCAGCGGCGTAAACTGGACAAAACGGGGTGGTCGGCTGAAAAGGTTCGGAAAAAAGGGCTGAAACATCTGCTCTGGCTGCTGGTGGCTGCGCTGACAGGTATCACCTTTGCCGCCTATTTCACCAACTCCTTCGAGCTGTGGCATAACTATTTCACACTCTCTGCACCGCCAATCGCATGGCTGGTGTTGGCGCTCTTTATCGGCGGCACCTATGTGTTGGCCGGATTCATGCGCGAGCAGGTCTGCTTCTGGCTCTGTCCCTATGCCCGTATCCAGAGTGTGATGGTCGATAAGGATACCATTCTTCCGACCTACGATTATCACCGGGGCGAACCGCGCGGCAAAGTGAAGGGAAAAGGTGACGATAGCGGAGATCGTGGTGACTGTATCGATTGCCGGATGTGTGTGGGTGTCTGCCCGACCGGTGTCGATATTCGCGAGGGCTTAAGTGAGGGTTGTATCACCTGCGGCCTCTGTATCGATGCTTGCGATTCGATCATGGACAAGGTGGAGAAACCGCGTGGCCTGATTCGTTATCTCTCGCAGAAGGAGATGGAGGGAGGAGTGTTACCGCCACTGTTCAAACGTCCGCGTGTGATCACCTACAGCCTGATTTTCCTGCTGGCATTCTCGGGCATTATCTATGGCCTGAGCCACATCGCACCGGTAGAGCTGACAGTGGTGCATGCAAGGCAGCCACTCTATATGCGTATGTCCGATGGCTCGATTCAGAACAGATACACCATCAAGGCGGTGAATAAGAGTGAAAGCGACCTGCGTATGCGGTTGATTATTGAGAGTGATATTGCAGGGCTGGCACTGGCAGGAGAAACGAAGCAGGAGGTGGTGCTAAAGGCTGAGAAACTGATCCCGTTCGATATTTTCCTGCGCGCTAGGCAGAGCAACCTTTCACAGGCCAATATGCCGGTGACCTTCGTGTTGCAGAGCGTTGAAGACGAGTCATTGAGGGTAGAATACGAATCTGTCTTCGTCAGCCCGGAGAAGTAAGGAGTCATTAAATGTCTGAAATACATCTGAAAGAAGATTTCAAAAATCCATGGTTTCTGGCTGTACTGGGGCTGATCGCTGCCGCACTGGCAGGAACCGTCTGGATGGCTGTCATTGCCGGCTCCACCAGTCCCGGGCTGGTATCCGAGGATTACTACGAGAAGGGGAAGAACTATTTCCATGAAGCTCCGAAAGAGATAAGCGGCCCGCAGTGGCGACTGAATCTCCTGCTGCCGCCGGAGTCCAGAGTGGGAAAGGCGCAGGACTACCGTCTCTATGTGATCGATGAAGCGGGCAAGCCTGTCTCGGAGGGAGAGATAACGCTCTACGCCTATCGTCCGAGCGATGCCACGGCCGACTTCAGTGTAAAGATGATTAAGAGCGATGTCGGAACCTTTATTGCTTCCGTCACCTTTCCATTGCCCGGCACATGGGATTTGATTGCTCAGGTGAATGCCTCAGGAAAAGAGATGAATGTTGCCCAACGAATCTTTGTGAAGGATTAGGTCGGGCAGCATCGCATGAAAGGGCATAGCCCGAAGGCCTGTTTTCACTGTGGTCTGCCTGTAGCCGGACAGGCCGCTTGCGAGGCTGAGATCAAGGGCAGGGTTCGATCTTTCTGTTGCAGTGGCTGCCTGACCGTCTGCCGCATGATTCATGAGTCGGGTCTCGAAGATTTTTACCAACGTCTCAATTACCGGGATGCCGAGGCACCTCCACCGGAAGCGCCGGTCGACCTGGAGCAGTACGACCTGGAGGAGGTACAGAGCGAGTTTGTTCGCAAAGTGGATGGTGGCAGGCGTCAGGCACACCTGCTTATTGATGGCATCCACTGCGCCGCCTGTGTCTGGTTGATCGAGAAGGGACTGTCGGCCATGGATGGTGTTGAGATGGCCGAGGTGAATCTGGCCCACCATCGACTCAATCTTCGCTGGAATAGCAGCAAGGTTGCGCTCTCACGTATCATGCAGAGGCTGGCCAATCTCGGCTATGCCGCTGCACCGTTCAATCCGGAAGCGGTCGAAGGGAGTCTGCAACGCCGGAATCGTTCGCTGCTCTTCCGCATGGCCTTTGCCGCCTTCGGTATGATGAATATCATGTGGATCTCCATAGCGCTCTATGCCGGTGCCTTTTCCGGTATCGATGTCGAGCACAAGCAGTTCTTCCAGTGGGTCAGTTTCTTCATCGCTACCCCAGTATTGCTCTACTCCGGCTGGCCCTTCTTCCATGCTGCTTTCAAAGGGTTGCAACAAGCACGATTGACCATGGATCTGCCGATCGCCATCGGCTCGCTGGCAACCTGGAGTTACTCCTGCTGGGTCACGCTGAATCGAAGTGGCGAAGTTTATTTCGATACCGTGGTTACCTTTCTTTTTGTCATTCTTGTCGGCCGTTATCTGGAGGGCTTATCCAAACGCAACGCCTCGTCAGCGGCCCTCAAATTGATGGAGCTACAGCCGCGATTGGCGACTCGTCTGCTGGAGGATGGCGAGGAGCGCGTCTCCATTCGCAAAATTGCAGTGGGGGATCGGTTGTTAGTACGTCCCGGCGAAAAGATGCCTGCCGATGGCGTGGTGATCTCGGGACGCTCCAATGTCGATGAGTCGATGCTCAGCGGTGAAGCCAAGCCGGTATTGAAAGAGGCGAGCGCTTCGGTGGTGGCTGGTTCGATCAATCTGGATGGCTCTTTAACCATCGAAGTGAAGCTGACCGGTGCCGATACCGCCCTGTCCCATATCGTGGCACTGGTGGAGGAGGCACAGGGCACCAAGGCGCCGGTGCAGCGTCTGGCTGATCGAATCGTTCCCTGGTTCGTTGCCGCCACCCTCGGTCTGGCCTTGATCACCTTTCTCTACTGGCTGCATGCCGATTTCGACAAGGCGCTACTGGCAGCCGTTTCGGTGCTGATTATCACCTGCCCGTGTGCATTGGGGTTGGCAACGCCGATGGGGATCGCTGTCGGTGTCGGTGCAGGCGCCAAGCGCGGTGTACTGGTTCGTAACGGCGAGGCGCTGGAGATGCTTTCGAACATTACGCACGTGGTATTCGATAAAACAGGCACGCTGACCGAAGGGAAGATGCGTGTCGTGGATGTGGCAACAGCAGACGGGTTTGAAAAAGAGCAGATCATTCGGATGGCTGCGGCTGTCGAGCATCAATCCCGCCATCCGCTGGCCATGGCGATTGTCGAGGCGGCGAAGCGATTTCAGCCTTTGGCGAGTCGCGCGTTTGTCTCCAAGTCCGGTTTGGGTGTGACAGGCGAGGTGGAGGGGCAATCGGTTGTCATTGGCAATCTGCGGCTGATGCAGCAGGAGAAGGTGGGGGGGCTGGAGGCCTTTTCAACGCAAACCAAACAGATTGAGAAGAGTGGCGGGATTGCTGTTTTTATGGCCGTTGACGGCCAACTTGCTGCGGTGATCAATCTTCAGGATCGAATCAGAGAGGCAGCGATGCCGCTGGTTGAAATGATCCGGCAGATGGGTATCGGTATCACCATGCTCACCGGAGACTCCTATCAGGCAGCCAGAGAGCTACAGATGAAACTGGGTGAGATGGATGTTGTGGCCGAGGTGCTGCCGGAGGAGAAAGAGGCCGAGATTCGCAGACTGCAGGAGCAGGGCGAACGGGTATTGATGATCGGTGACGGTGTGAATGATGCGCCAGCACTGGCAAGGGCGGATGTCAGTATGGCGATGGGTTCCGGTATGGATGTATCGATGGCGTGCGCCGATATCGTGCTGGTCTCCTCCGATCTGTCGCGGGTCGGCTTTGCTATCTCTTTGGCGCAGAAGACCCTCTCCACCATTCGCCAGAATATCGGCATCTCGCTCGTATATAACCTGATTCTGGTGCCTGCCGCCATGGCGGCATGGGTGACGCCGGTGTTTGCCGCCGTTGCCATGCCGGTCAGTTCACTGCTGGTGATCGGTAATGCGATCCTGATCCGCAGGCGAATAAGAGGTTTGTATTCAAAATGAATTTCGAGATCAGCGAAGAGGAGAGACGACAGGCCAGAGTGCCGCATACGATTTTTGTGCTCAATGTGCTGTTTTTTAATCTTCTGATGACGCCGGCGGCGATTGTGCTGGATATCGGAATGTACGGTTTCCTGATTCCGCTCTTCTGTTCGCTCTCTGTGATCGGCTACATCTATGTTCGCTCGAAGAGGCAGACACAATGGTTTGTCGATATGCACTGGCGTCTCTCATTCAGGCGTTGTCTGTTTCTGATGGCAGGCTACGGGGTGACCGCACTGCTGGTGGCTTTGGCATGGCTAATTAGTCTGAGTGCCAGCGATGCCAGGATGGGTGAGATCATGTTTACGGCCATCTCCCGCGTGGCAGTGGTACCTACGTTATTGGCCATCATGGTGACAATCGTTCTGGAGGCTGGAGGCCATCACCTGATCAACAGTGGCACAGTGCCGGATGGACTGGTTCGGAAGTTTCCATTTCAGGATGCACAAAAGTAGTGTTCGAACCGATCTGTTTACGACAGGATTAAGATTATGGATGTCATCTTCTGGTTGATTCCCGCGATGATTCTTTTGGGGCTTGTGGGGCTGTTTCTCTTTTTCTGGGCGGTTCGCAGCGGTCAGTACGACGATATGGAAGGCCCGGCTCACAGAATTCTTGATGATGACGACATCCCCGGAAAAGAGAGCTCTGAAGAGAGCGATTCAAAAAGAGATTTATCCGGAGAGGATGCCAAATAGAAGAGGGAGGCAACACATCACATGTCACCTCCCCCTATGTTGTTAAAGCTGCTGAAACTTACCCGATCTGGAGTGCAACCATTGCTGCAAGTAGAAGATGCAGGGCTACACCACCTGCGATAAGTTTAGCGAAAAAACGGTTGAACTGTTTTTGTTCAACGTTTTCCCCGATGTTTTTATTCAGTTGTACCATTGAACACCTCCTGTTTCGGTTATCAATGGCGTAATGCTAATTGCCCCTGCCACCCTGGAAGTGAACCGGGTCACTGGATCGTAAAACCACGAAACAGCCATATTAACGACGTTTTTGAGCGAGAATCCCGGTTGGATGCGACAATTTGTCACATTTTTGGTGATCTTCTCTCCCTGTATTGTTCCGTTCGGTGTAAGCGATATGAAGTTTTACGATTGCTTCATGGAAAGTGCACAGGTCGAAAGAGCTTCGACCATTTATCTCCTAGTTCGGATATTCATAACTGACTGCCCGGCCTTGATTCAGGCCGGGCCACTCCGGGTCTGAAATTTAACGTTATTCTCATTCTGGACAGATTAAGGTTTCAAACCGGGGAGAGAAATTCAACGGCAATTGAGGTTTATGTTTAGAAACGATTCCAAAGACGAGATGGCCGGAACATATAATCTTAAACGACTGTTTGTGTTCAGAAGTGCTGTGGTTATCAGTGAATTGCTCGTGATTGGACTGGCGGTCTATGGCTTGAATGTGATGCTTCCGGTTCAATCGATGCTGGTGGTGATTGCACTCTATTCGGCCTTCAATGTTTTTGTATGGATTCGCCTGCGAAAAGAGCATCACGCATCTTCAAACGAGTTTTTCTTCGATCTGGTTGTCGATGTGCTGGCACTGGCAGCACTGCTCTATTTTGCCGGTGGTTCTAGTAACCCGTTTGTCTCCCTCTTTCTTCTTCCGCTGGTGATCGTGGCAGCAACCCTGCCCAAACGTTATGTATGGGCGATGGCGGCAGTGACGCTCGGCTTTTATAGTTTGTTGATGGTGATTAATGTGCCCGCACCGCAGGATATGGGTGGGCACCATCACCATGCGGTTCACTCCTCATCCGGTCTCGATCTCCATGTACTGGGTATGTGGTTCAGTTTTCTTCTCGGGGTTGGACTGATTCTCTTTTTTGTTGTCTCGATGGCCGAAGCGCTGCGTAAACGCGATGTTAAACTGGCCGAGGCCAGGGAACGGAATTTGCGAGATGAACATATGGTGGCTTTGGGGACATTGGCGGCCGGTGCAGCCCATGAGCTCGGTACGCCATTGGCGACCATGGCGATTCTGACCAAAGAGATGGAAAACGATTATAGCCGGCAACCGGATGTGGTGGATAAGGTGAAGTTGCTGCGTTCACAGGTGGAGCGTTGTAAAACCACCATTGGCCAAATCTCTGCCAGTGCAGGGCAGATGAAGGCCGAGAGTGGCCAGAGTGAGGATTTGAGGCTTTATCTTCATCGCAGTGCGAAGTGCTGGCAGGAGATGCATCCGGCAACCACCATAGATGCAACCTTTAACGGCAGCGATCCGGCACCGGTGATTGTACTCGATGCCACACTGAATCAGGCCATTATCAATCTGCTCAATAATGCTGCCGAGGCCTCGCCGGATCGAATCGAATTCCATGCAAGCTGGTCTGAGAGCGATCTCGATCTTGAAGTGAAGGATTTCGGCGATGGGTTTAGCCCTGCGGCTCTGGCGGAGCTTGGCAAGCCATTCTTTACGACCAAGAGCGATGGCCATGGTCTGGGTTTCTATCTGGCTCAGTCCGTAGTTCACAGGTTTGGCGGTGAGATGTCGTTCGGCAATGTCGAATCCGGTAGTAAACAGGGAGGCGCATATGTGCATGTGCGTTTGCCGTTAGAAAAACTGAGGGTGGTGTAGTCCATGGATGATATGTCTAAAGCGTTACCAAACCTGCTGCTTACCGATGATGATGAGCTCTTCTGCAGCGTGCTCTCATCGGCGCTGGAGAAGCGCGGCTTTTCCGTGCTGGTGGCCCATAATGTTGACGAAGCGATTGCCCTGGCAGGTGATAATGTTCCTGAATATGCTGTTGTTGACCTGAATATGCCTGGCGGTTCCGGCCTCTGTCTGGTCGAGAAACTACATCAACTGGACAGTCATACACGCATCGTTGTCCTGACCGGTTACGCCAGCGTCGCCACGGCGGTCGAGGCGATCAAGCTCGGCGCGATTCACTACCTGACCAAACCGGCCGATGCCGATGATGTGGTTGCTGCACTTGGCCGCGATTCGGGCGATTCCGACATCGAAGTCTCCGACCAGCCGATGTCGACCCGGCGACTGGAGTGGGAACATATCCAGAAGGTGCTGATGGAGTGCGACGGCAACATCTCCGCCACGGCACGTAAACTCGGTATGCATCGAAGAACACTACAAAGGAAGCTTGCTAAACGACCTGCACGTAGCTGAATCGTTTTTAAATGTCGGTGCGGCAATCTGACGCGTGACAAACCGCCGCGCGACCTTTTGCCATATTTGAATGATTCGTTCTCCTGCTAATGTTTGTAACAAGCCGGGCGCGGGTTATCCCCCGCGTCTGCACCACTCATAAGAATTGAAAGATTCATACAACACTGTACTTAACACTGTACATACGTAGCCCGGCCCCTGACTCAGGCCGGGCTTTTTTGGATACGGCCTCAGGGCATGATTCGTATATCGAAATTCCGTGATGATTTTTCTCTTTTGAATATTCCCGTAGAAATGATGCGGCAATCTGCCGCGCGACAAAATGCCTAATGTAACAACCTGCAACAGCTGACAAGAATCCGCCGCCTTAACGAAATTGGCGGAGGACGATATGGATATTGTGACCCTGTTCGAAAAGGGCGGTCCGGTGATGTGGGTGTTGCTTGGCTATTCGGTTGTTGCCGTGGCGATCATTGTCGAACGCCTGATCCATTTCGGCCTGATGCCAAAACCGGGAGGCGAGCCGCGGTTCGGACGCATCGCCCCCGAAGATGAGATCGGCTCCGGCCTGAAGCAGGCGGTAGCGATGGGAATAGCCGATCTGGAACGGATCGCCTCGCGTATCGGCAGTGAGCAACTGGTTCGTATGGAGAGCGGGCTACGCACGCTGGCGTGGCTCGGGAACACGGCGCCTCTGCTCGGCCTGTTCGGCACTATCACAGGTATGATCAAGGCATTCATGGTGATCGAGGCGGCAGGTGGCAAGGTCGATGCACAGGCACTGGCCGGTGGTATCTGGGAGGCGATGGTCACCACCGGCGCAGGCCTTGCCGTGGCCATTCCGATCCTGCTGCTGTTGCACATGATAGAGGGTTATGTGGATCGCCGCGCCAAATTGATGCAGAGGGCGGCATCGGAACTGATCGAATCGTTGCCGCACCAAAACAGCGACAAGAAACACGACGCCATCCGTCATCAGTCGAGCCTCTCGCACGCGGTTTGAAACCAGGTCATGCAATTTGAAGGAATCCGGCGCAGCTCCGAAGCCCCCAACCTGACGCCACTGATCGACATCGTTTTTCTGCTGCTCGTCTTTTTTCTGCTCACCGCCCACTTCGTCAAAGACGAGGGGATCGCCATTCAGCTGCCGCAGGCCGAGAGCGCTGCCGCCAGCGATGAGGAGGCGGCGGTCGAAGTGGCGCTCGATAGCAGCGGCAGGATTCTGATGGGGGGCGAGGTCGTGGCCGTCGAAGCGCTGGAGCAGCGTTTGATCGAAACGCTTGCCGGCAAAACGAAGAGGTGGGTGACGCTACGCGGCGACAGGCAGGCGCAGTTGCAGTCGGCCATCGCCGTACTGGATGCGGCCCGCAAGGCAGGTGCCGAAAGTGTCGATATGGTGACCGAAAAGCCGTGAGTTCAGCGGCGGTTATTCGGACGGGTGCCTTTGCTGTGTCGCTGTTGCTGCACGGGATTTGGTTCGTTCAGGCAGGTGGTCAAGCTGGCGTCAAACAGATGCTTACGAAACCGCAGCAGGCGACCGTGACACGTCTGGCCTTCACGCTGCCGCAGCAGGAGATCGTGGACAAGGAGCCGGAGCCGAAACCAGAGCCGGTCGAGAAGAGGGTGGAGAAGTCAAAGCCGGTAAAGAAGAAGATCGTCCGTACCGATCCGGAGCCGGAACCGCCGCAAGAGGAGCAACTGGCAAGTGTTCCCGAAGTCGCTTCCGAAGCACCAATGCTCGACGAGGGGATGATCGAGCGGGAGCGGGAACGCTATCTGGCCGAGGTGATGGCTCATATCGAGCGCTTTAAGCGTTATCCGAAGACGGCCAGGCGGCGCGGGATCACCGGCGAGTTGAGCGTTTTTTTCTTGTTGATGCCGGACGGATCGGTGAAAGGGCTCATCGTTCGAAACGGGCCGGATGTGTTGATCGGCGCCGCGCGCGAGTCGGTGCAAAAGGCGTTACCGATGCCTCCACCGCCGTCATCGGTCGATTGCCCGATCAAGTGCCGGCTTCGGATGAAGTTCAGTCTGGATGAAGTTTGATGTTCATAACCTAAAGAAAGGAGAAAAAGAGATGAAATTACAAGGAAGTTTATGGGCGGTAGCATCGATATTGCTATTGCAACCATTGGCGACAGGTAGTGCCATAGCTGAGGATCTGGGGCTGATGCGGGTCGATTCGACGACGATTGACGATCGTTTCGAGTCCAAGCGGGGAGAGCCATCCAATATTTCGGTGATATCCGGTGAGAAGGTGGAGAAGGCGCACTCTGAAAACATTAAGCAGATTCTTGATGCTATTCCCGGTATCACAACAGAGCTACAGAGTCAGGATTCACTGAAGATCCATATTCGTGGCGTCGAGAATCAGCGTTTTATGGGTGAGAAGCCGGGTGTAGCCGTTGTGATCGATGGTGTGCCGGTCTTCGAGCGTACCGGTCGAGTCAACATCAATATGGACGACATCGAGTCGATCAAGGTGATCAAGGGCGGCGCCTCCTACCTCTTCGGTGAGGATGCGCTTGCAGGTGCGGTGATCATCACCACCAAACGCGGTGCCAAAATGGCTGGGGGACAGCTCTCTGCTGAGGCGGGAAGCTTTGGTCATAAGCGCGGTCTGGCTCGGGCGGGGTTCGCCAATGACAAGTTTTCCGGGCACGTACAGGTCAGCCGTCGCGATGCCGATAGTTACTATTTCCAGGGCAACTACAAGGCCGACTACCTCAACGGAAAATTGCAGTACTACACCACTGACTCATCCGACCTGACCTTTGGTTGGGAGCTGGCAAAGAGAGTGAAAGATAGTCACGGTACGGTAGAAGGCGTGACGCAGGCTGCCCTTGATCCGACCAGTGTCGGTGGTCGCGATTACGCCCGTCACTACGATGTCGATCTCGGCAAATTCTACCTTACCTATGCCAATGACCTCTCCGAGACCAGCAATCTGATGCTTAATCTCTATCAGTTTGGCGATCATACAAAGTTCTGGAGTTCCCCCATTAACTATAACGCCAACGGAGCCTCCGTTAACAGCGTTGATGCTTACGCCAATGGCAATGACTACAAGCAGGTTCAGCGCGGTATCAAAGGCGAGTGGCGCAATAGTGGTGAGCAACTGGCATGGATGAGCGGTGTCGATCTTCGCAATAATACATATAAGAACCATGTTTCAATTCTTCGTTCCTATAAGTCGAGCCCGAGCCCGTTTTCGCCGGTAGTGACTGCCGGTACTATCACATCGGATAATAGGACGACGGAGAAGATGTATGCCGCATATGGTGAGCTGAAGTTTCGTGTTACGGACGCTCTTACGGCGACAGCGAACGGACGTTACGACCATATCGGGCTCAACTACGATGACTATCTGCCCGCAGCCACAGCAAAGAATCTTTCGAAGAATTTCAATGTGGGTTCGTGGCGTGGAGGCCTGAATTACGATTTCACTGATTCCGTTTCACTCTACTCCAATGTGTCGACAGGTTTCCGTGCGCCGACGATTAATCAGCTCTTTGCAGGAACGATCTCATTGACGGGAAACGTGGCGGCCAATCCGAACCTGAAGCCGGAGCAGGCGTATAACTACGAGATCGGTTTGCGCGGCAAGATGGATTTGCTGGGTGGCCTGGAGTGGGATATCGCGGCTTTCCAGATCGATCGCAAGGATTTCATCCTCAATGTGGCCGGTCAGTATGCGAATCCGGTCAGCGGTGTAACCGATCAGTACCAGAACATCGGTGGTATGCGAAACCGTGGTATCGAGGTGGCTGTCAAGAGCGATCAGGATCAGCTCTTCTCGATGGATGCGGCATATACATTCCTGGATGCGAAATTTACTCAGTATGACAATTTCAATCTGCTACTCGGTAACCGCTATAGCCCGATGCCAGGCGCAAGCAGAACTGTATCTTATAACAATAGCGGTAATGTGGTTCCGCGTGCACCGAAGCATAAACTGTTTCTGGCGGCACGTGTAAAACCGATGAAGGGCTTGACATTGACTACCGAGATGAATGCCCAGTCCTCCTATTTTGCCGATGAGATCAATCAGGAGACGATCGGTGGGCATACCGTTTTCGATCTGGTTGCCAATTATGACTTTTCAACAGGTACAAACCATGCCATTGAGTGGAGTCTGTTCGGGCGTGTCGACAACGTGTTCGATCGAACTTACTACAACACCGCACGCGGCTTTTACGACAGCAATGGTGATTTCACTTATAACGCCGAAGATCTCTCCATTGTGGTTAATCCGGGTCAGCGCTGGACAGCCGGTATAACGGCAACCTTTTAACATATTCAACAGTAAGGGAGATCAATGATGAAAAAAAATTCGATTGTTATAGCCGCGATGATGATGGTGTATCCCCTCAGTGCTGTTGCCTGCGATGGCAAGGGTTCCGGATCGGGATCGTGCTTGACCGGCAAAAGTTCGTATCACGGTAAACATGACCACCATACCATTCCGGGCAGATCGCCGGGTCATATCCGTGACATTCTCAAATCTGCCGACCGGATCGGCTTGAGTGAGAAGCAGCGCAAGCAGATCGGCGAGCTGCTGGTCGAAGCGGAGAGCGGTGTAGCCAAAGCACATGCCGAGGCCGAGGTGACTGTTGCCGAATTCCGCTCACGCCTGCACTCAGGTTCCGTGACCGACAAAGAGGTTACGGCTTACACCAAAAAGATGGGGCAGTTGCGTGCAACAAGCCTCTCTGCAAACCTGAAAGCATCGGTCTCCACCTCCCGTCTGCTTACCGATGAGCAGAAGTCGAAGCTCTACAGCAAGCCTGAGAGCCGGGGCGGTGCCAAGTGAAGGGGGGAATCATGGTGGGGGCCGTGCTTGTCACGGCTCTCCTCAGTTTCAATGCCGAGGCAGCGATGCACTGGGAGCCCGCACCGCCGAAAATGATGAAGCATGGGGGGCATGCACATGGTGGCCACGATCGCAATGCACCCAAACCGTTCGTTCTGAAAGAGGGTAAGGGTGCTGAACTGACATTACTACTGCCCGATCTGAACCATCAACCGCTCGTTGCAGAGCGGGGAACGGTCAAGGTGAAGGGAAGTGGACTCAACGGTTACCATGCCATGGTCGCTGAACGGCGTAGCGCTGGTAAATACGAATCGGCTACGCGTTATCTCTATCAGCACGGCAAACCGGTCGACCTCTCGCCATCGCTGCTCACAACCCATCGAAAGGCCCTGTTCGAGATCGAACCGGCACCGCTGGCGCGCGAGCACTGGCGTTACACCTCCGGAAACGAGGCCGGTTTCAAGCTCCATTTTAAGGGCAAGCCGCTGACAAGGGTGAAACTGATACTGACGACGGCCAATGGTTCGACACTTGAGGGTATTACCGATGCCAAAGGCTTTGTCAGCTTTACGTTGCCGGAGGATTTCACTGAGGTGAAGCCGGGGCGCTCGAATAATCGTCCGTCCGAGTTCCTGCTGGCGGCGAGTCACGTCGAAGGGGGAACCCACTTCGACACCACCTTCTCATCCGCCTACTACGTCAATCCGTCGCACTGGCAGTCGCTGAACCTGGGGCTTGCCACCGCTGCTGGCGGTATGTTGCTGGGTGGGTTTATGACCTTCCGTAACCTGCGCCGTAAGGAGAAATAAAGATGCCTTTGTGGAAAAACTTTTCTTTCATTCGTAAATGTGTGCAGTTCGCCGCATTCATCTTCCTCGTCTACGGCTCGGTGGTGGTCGGTTTCTATTCGGCTGATAAGCTCACCGGTGCCTTGCCGGCGCTCTCCTGCGCTTATGACGCCAAAACGGCTGACTATTGCGTGCTGATTCCGCTTCAGCATCAGTTCGGCCATCGCATCGGCACGGCACTGGCAGCAGGGGTGTTTGCTTTCAGCACCATCCTGCCGGTGATTACGACTCTGCTCACCTTCCTGCTGCTCTTCGTGCTGCTGAACAAAGCGTTCTGTGGCTGGATCTGCCCGCTCGGTTTCTTTCAGGAGGTACTCGGTATGATCGGGCAGAAGCTTCGTCTGCAGCGCACCGAAGCGCTCGATACGAAACTGGTCGATCGCATCCGTCCGGTGAAGTGGCTGATGCTGGGATTGCTGGTCATTCTCTTTCCGCTCGCCTCCGGTCTCGGCTTTGTCGGTCACGAACTGGGCGATCCCTTCTGCAAGATCTGCCCCAGTCGTATCCTGACCACGCTGGCAGCAGGCCAGCTCAACCAGCTCTACATCGATACTTCGTCGACCGGGTATATGATCCTGTCGATCATCGCCGATACACTCTTCGGACTGATCCTCGTGCTGTCGCTGACCGTACGCCAGCCATTCTGCAGAATCTGTCCGATGTTGGCGCTACACGCTCTCTTCCGCAATCTGGGCATAGTTCGTTTGGTGAAAAATTACACGCCACGTTGCGATAAATGTGGTTTGTGCGCCCAGGCATGCCCAATGGATATCCGTGAAATCCACACCTCGCAGGAGAAGGATATCCTCTTTGCCGACTGCACACTGTGCGGACGTTGTGTCGAGTTCTGTCCCGATAAAGGGGTCATGTCACTTAACTACGCGATGATCCCGATCAAGGTTTCCGATCCGCAGTACTTCAAAGCACGTAACAAGGCGCAGAAGGAGTGGGAAGGAAAGAAGAAAGCCTCGGCACGCAAGCTTAAAGAGGTGTGATGATGGAGCTGCTCCTCTCTTCCATGCTGGCGACATTCATCATCGGTCTCTCGTTCGGGGCCGGTGCATGTATGTTTACCTGCATCCCGACGCTGGGCGTGATGCTTCTGGCACAGGATATCGATGCCAAAGAGGTGGCTCACCAGACATGGCGCTTTAATGCGGGGCGTATGAGTGCCTATACGGCTCTGGCAGCGATCTCCGGGTTGCTGGGGGCATCCCTGACCGGATTGCTGAACATGGCATATGCCAACTGGATTTTTGCTGTCATGTTGCTGGTTAGCGCGGTGATACTCTGGCGAAAGGGGCGTGTCGCGGGCTGTTCGGGCGGTGCCGGAAAAGAGGTGAGGGCAGGGTTGTTCGGCATGGGGCTTGCCATGGGGTTAAGGCCATGCGCACCTTTGGCCGGTGTGATGGCAGCCGCTGCCGCGACAGGGTCGGTCAGCAGTGGCGTGTTACTGGGGCTCTCATTCGGTGCGGGAGCGATCATTGTTCCGCAGGTTGTTTTTGGTATCGGTATGGGGATGGCCGGGAGAGAAATCCGTTCCCAGCTTGTTGGCAGACAACAGCAGTTGGCAAGGGTTGGTTCATCGATACTTGCCGTGGTCGGTGTTGGCGTCGGTATGGGGTGGGTCTCTCTGTAGCGAAATACATAACTGCTTTAGCAGACCGGGAAAGAAAAAAGGGCCCGCAGGTATTAGCTGCGAGCCCTTTGTTATTTGGTTGCGGGGGCCGGACTTGAACCGACGACCTTCGGGTTATGAGCCCGACGAGCTACCACTGCTCCACCCCGCGTCATTTGGGTTGGCGCGAACTATAGGGCGGGTCTTTCCGAAGTCAACCCGAGTGTGACAGGTATATGACAGTCTCTGGTCAGAAACGGTTACTGGATAGCAAAAAGCAGGGTTTCGATCGCTTCCATATCGACAAGTACCTCACCACGGCCTTGCGATGGGAGAATGATCTCCTCTTTTTTCAATGCGCTGATCGCACGCGAGATGGTCTCGCGGCTTGTAGAGAGCTGGTCGGCTATCAGTTGATGGGTTGGAAGCTTTACCGAGTAGTAGCCATCTTCGGCCTCCTGGCCGAAACGAAGGCAGTAATCCTGTACGTAATCGTAGAGACGGTGTGGTACATCCATGGTACTGATGCGCTCCAGTACCATACTGGTGCGGCGAAGACGCGACACTACTTCGGTAAGAAGCTTAAGGGTAATGCTGGGCTGGGCCAGAAGCAGGCGTTCGAAGTCGCCATGGCGAATCTGCGCCAGTCGCGAATCTTCCAGTGTACTCACCGTGGCTGAGCGTGGCTGTTTATCCAGTAGCGACATCTCGCCAAAGATGGAGCCCTCCTGAAGCAGGGAGAGAACCACTTCACGACCGTCCGGTGCGAAGTAGGATATCTTTACCGAGCCTTTCAGGATGACATAGAGCGCGTTGCCCATCTCGCCTTCCTGAACCACCATACTCTTTTTAGGGACATTATTGGTGGATGCCAGTGCGATAATGGCATCGAGTTCCGAATCGTTTAATTCGGAAAAGAGTGGAATTTTCCGGAATATTTCACGCATGCAATCCGCTCCTGATCAACCTTTGAGTACCGATACTGGCCAAGTGGCAACCAATTTTCCACTTAAATGTGGTTTTAACGACTCTATTGCAGATGAAACTTTATCTCTGGTGTCGATGGCTTCGACAACAATCGGCAGTTCGCTGGAGAGGGACAGGAAAGAGGTGGTGTGGACGCCATGTGAGCCCAGCCCCTCAATGCCTCGCAGTACCGTGACGCCGGTTAGCCCGCTCTGTTGACAGAGCTCGAGGATGGTTTCAACAGCGGGGACACCGTCGATTTTGTCCGATTCGGACAGATAAATTCGCAGGCATGTTCCTTCCAGCATAGGTCACTCCTATCGGTTCCTGTCGGAACCCACGCACTGCCTGGTACCGGGAGCGGGAGTCGAACCCGCACGGAAACTAAATTCCTCGGGATTTTAAGTCCCGTGTGTCTACCAATTCCACCATCCCGGCGTGACAGTGGGGAGCATGATGCCAACTCATGCGAGCAGGGCAAGCAGAAGCGTGTTTATGTTTTGAAGCTATGTCAGGAAGTTTGCTGAGGTGCAGGGTTTAATTCATTAGGGAAAAGGTTGGTTGGAGGCAGGGGCGAGAATCGAACTCGCGAATAAGGGATTTGCAGTCCCCCGCCGTACCACTGAGCCACCCTGCCTTATTAACCAACCCATAGTTAACCAGTTAAAAAAGGAGGCCAGAGTTTTTCAACTAGGGCCCCCTTTCATCTGGAGCGGGTAACCGGGTTCGAACCGGTGGCCTCGACCTTGGCAAGGTCGCGCTCTACCAGCTGAGCTATACCCGCGACGCGGCGAATCATGCCCAACCGCATGGGGTTGTCAAGCATTTGTCAGGCGCGATTTCAACGGTGAAAATCAGCTTGCATCCACCCGCAATTCTGCCACGCTAGCTGCTTCGATCTCCACGAAAAGTCTCCACTAAAGGAGTGGCCCATGATCGCACCGCATGAGCGCAAGATTTACGTCCTTGATACCAATGTCCTGATTCACGATCCCCATGCTTTAAGTCGCTTCGACGAGCATGACGTGGTTCTTCCCATCGTGGTGCTTGAAGAGATGGATAAGGTGAAGCGGGGTGTCGATGAACTGGCACGCAATGTGCGCGAAGTCTCCCGTTATCTCGATGAAATCAGTGATGTCGAGGACATGGCTAAGGGTTGCCCGCTTCCCGGTGGTGGTTCGCTCTTCTTCCAGATGAGTCATAACGTTTCGGAAGTGTTGCCGGAATCGTTCTCTCGTAGTTATGGTGACAACCGGATTCTTGCAGTCACGATGTCTCTGCAGAAAGAGAATCCGGAGCGGGAAGTCATTCTCGTTTCGAAAGATATTAACCTGCGAGTTAAAGCGCGTGCGATAGGGCTGGTCTCTGAAGACTACCGATCGGATCGGGTGGTCGAAGATCTGGATGTTCTCTCAGGCGGCCAGATTCAGGTTGGCGATGAGCAGTGGGCTGCGCTCTCTGAAGGTATGAAGGTCGAAGGGCTGGAACATGGTAATCGCTATACGGTGACCTGGCCGGAGGATCTGGCACTGCCTGAAATCAATAGCTTCATTATGCCGCCGGGTGAGCGGGAGATTGCCTATCGATGCCGAAATGTGGATGAGAAGCGTGTGCTGCAGATGGATGACTGTTACTCCTATCGCAGTGAGCGTCATGCGATATGGGGGGTGCAGGCGCGTAACCTTGAGCAGGATATGGCGATGAATCTTCTGATGGATCCCGAGATCGACCTCGTCAGTCTATTAGGTCTTGCCGGTTCCGGTAAAACACTACTTGCTCTGGCATGTGGCCTGCATCAGACCCTCGATGTCGGCACTTACGACAAGATTCTGGTAACCCGTGCAACGGTTCCGATGGGGCAGGATATCGGCTTCCTTCCGGGCACGGAGAAAGAGAAGATGGAGCCGTGGATGGGGGCGATCACCGATAACCTCTCTTATCTCTTAGGTGAAGAGGCGCAGGATCTATCCTCCATTCTTGGTGAACACCGGATCGAGATTGCTGCCATGTCTTTTGCGCGCGGGCGCACCTTTACCCGCACATGGCTGATTGTCGATGAGGCACAGAACCTGACGCCGCACCAGATGAAGACGATTGTCACCCGAATGGGCGAGGGCTCGAAGATCATTATTCTCGGTAACAATGCCCAGATCGACACCCCTTACCTGACGGCGCACACCAACGGTCTTTCGAAGGTTGCCGTACAGTTTGCCGGCTGGCCCTTCTCGGGTCACATTGTGCTTAAGGAGAGCGAACGATCGCGTCTTGCTGCCTATGCTACCGAGGTGCTGTAGCTATCGTTAAATTTGAGGCGGCCAATATCCGCTATCATCAATGAATTGAATCCAGGGCTCTTCAGGGGGCGTGTATGATGTCAGCTGTGCCTCAAGCACAGAGATATCGGCATCCGAGATGTCACTGTCGCCAGTTGTGCGTCGTTTGATTCTCTCCCTTAATGTGTCGGTATCGATATCCAGCCAGTAGAACGAGAACGGTACTTGAAGGCTCCGGGCGAGTGCGCAGGCGTGCGCTCTGGTCGATGGCTCAAGAAAGGTCGCATCGAGAATCACTGAAAAGCCGGCGTTGAGTGTGGTTTCAGCTGCATCGAACATGGTCTGATAGGCGAGCTTATGCATCTCATCGCCATACAGGGGAAGTTCGGCATGCTCCGTTGCGATGCGTTTGCGTGTCGCATCGGACCGGATAATGATAGTACCTTCATTGGTACAGATATGCTGGAGCGCCTGAAGCGCCAGATAACTTTTGCCGCTGCCGGACAGGCCGCCCACTGCAATAAGATTTGGCTGCTGCGGTTGAAGATAGCGTTCGGCCAGCAGAAAGTAGTGCTCAACATCTTTAATGAGTCTCTCCTGCTCGTTTGTCGAAAGGGTTGTGCTATCTGCCAGCAGGCATGAAACCTTGCCTCTTACACCCGCCCTGTAAGAGAGGTAGAGGTGCAGCAAACAGAGGCCGGTATAATCGCCGCTCTGTTCGAGATAGCGTGACAGGAACCGGTAGCCAAGTTCGGGGTGTCCACGCGCCTCACAATCCATCACCAGAAAGGCGACATCGTTCATCGTATCGATCATTCGAAACTCATCACTGAACTCGATACAGTCGAATGGCAAAGGTTTATCGTGGAAGAGGGTGATGTTTTTCAGGTGGAGATCGCCATGACAATTTCGAATATGCATCGCTTGTTGTCGTTGAATGATCCGGTTATCCAGTCGCTCAAGTATTCGGCTATTTCGTTTTTTCAGATTGCTCAGAGTCTCTCTTAGCCTCTCTGCTTGTGGGTGATCCTCTGCAACACGAAGGTTTTCATCAATATGATGGCGTAGATAGTCGGGCGTACCGAACTGGCTTATATAGGAGGATGTTTCGGCAGTGTTGTGAAAGCTGGCGATGGTTATGGCCAATATATCCATCCAGTGCGGATCGAATCGTGCCCGGTTAAGTTCGGCCTGGGTGAGCCTGTTGTCCAACAGGTCATCCTGGTCGAACTGTACCATTTTAAGTGCATAGTCGAATGGTTGCAGGTCGCCATCCGAACCTGTGTTCATGTAGTAGTTTTTATCGCCTTTATATATAGCTACTACATCCAGGTAGATATCGGCTGCCAGGCGACGATTGAGCTTTAGTTCATCCATACAGGCTTTTTTTCGTTTGGTCAGCGAACTGAAATCGAGAAAACCGAGATTAACCGGTTTTTTGATCTTATAAGCGAAATGGCCTGTAAGTATCACCCATGATATATGGGTCTGAATCAATTCAATCCTGTCCGTGTCGTGATCGTAGGCGCCGGGTTCAAGGAGGGACTGTATATGGCCGGGTAGATTGTTCGTTACCATTGCATCCTCACTTTGGATTGACTCTGCCGTATCTGCACATGCCCTCTCTATACAAGGGTAGTAAAAAGCGTGTAATTCACAAGTGGTTCAGGCTATGTACGGAAGGAAAAGACCCAGTTTTTATGTAGGTTATTTCAGATGAAGTGTTTATTAATTTTTATTAATAAAACCTCTTGCAGTTTTTGTACGAGTGCGTATCGTTGCCCGTCAATTATGGCGTAATAGTGCGTTTCGGGAGAGAGGCAAAAGAATAAAAAAACATTGTTTTTCAGCTGTTTGCGATAATACGAACAATGTTTTTGAGCTTGTTTTTTTCTCTTGGTATTCATGAAGATGCCTATAATTATTTTTAAAAAACAGTGTTAAAAAAATCCTAGAGGAGGGTGTTGTAGATGAGTCAAATCGTACATGAAACTCGGCACTGGCACACAAGTCCGTATCCACTGATGGTGGGTTTCGGAACATGCTTGTTCCTGCCATGGGCCTTTATGCTGCACTTCAACTATGAACAGGCAGCTGCAGCGATGGCTTGCCTGGCCATTGGTGCTGCACTGACCGTACTTGGCGGTCTTGGTTGGGCTGGTGAAACCATCGGCATTATTGATGATGAGGGCTGGTCTCCGCCAGCCATGTTTATGTTTATCGGAACTGAAGTGATGACAATTGCCGGTGTTCTGGCTGGTTACTGGACTGCTCGTATGGGCGCACCGGTATGGCCTCCAGTTGGCACCCCGGAAATTCACGCTCCGGTTATTGAAACTCTGATTTTCGTACTTTCAAGTTTCACAATTGCTATTGCACGTAAGAAACAGATCGAAGGCAATGCCTCCGGTTTTGTAATGTTTACACTGGTGACTGTCGCGATCTGGGCATGGTTCATGTATACCGTGATCAGCTCATGGGGCGCTCTGTCTGCAGAGGGTTTCACCATTGGTGTAAACGCTTACGCAACTGCCCTGTACGGCTTTACCGGCATCCACGTGGCGCATATCGTCATCGGTCTGCTGGTTCTGCTGACTCCATTGCAGGCTGCAATGAAGGGTCGTCTGAGCCCATCTTACACACGTTCCATGACTATGTATGTCCACTTCGTGAACATCCTCGGTCTTGTAGCGCTGCTGCAAGTATATCTTTGGGTGTAAGGGGGAATATCAAATGAATTTCAAATCCATGATTCTTAAAGGCCTTGCGGCACTGGCAACAGTTCCTGCACTTGCAACTTCTGCATTTGCATTTACTGCTAACCCGGCTCACCGCGAGAGCTACAACGGTCTGACCCCACACGAGCACTACGATGCAATGTGGCATGAGACCATGATCGATATTACCGTGATCGGTGTTCTTTTCTCGATCTTCTGCCTATGGCTGCTGCTCGGCTTCCGTCGTAGCGCATCCAACCAGACCGGTCAGCAGCCGGATCTTCCACCACAGGCGCGTATCGGTTGGGCAGTTATCCCAATGGTACTGTTCCTGGCGGACGACCTGTTCCTGTTTGCCATGAGCTTCGAGCTTCACAATCACTATCGTGAAGTTCCTGCTGATGCACAGGAAGTGAAACTGACCGGTGCTATGTGGAACTGGACTTATGAGTATGAGAATGGTGTTGAAACTTATGACGAACTGGTTGTTCCTGTAGGTTCGCCTGTTGTTATGCGCATGACGTCTGACGACGTTGTCCACTCTCACTATCTCAATAATTTCCGTGTAACGGAAGACCTGATGCCTGGTCGTGTAACCTGGCAGTGGTTCATGCCGAATGAGGTGGGTGAGACCGTTGTAACATGCCGTGAATACTGTGGTGAAAACCATTCACGTATGTTCGGTAAGGTTAAGGTTCTTTCTCAGGCTGACTATGACGCGTTCATGGCTGAACAGGCTGGGCTGGATGTAACACCTGCTACCGAAGTTGCTGAAAACACTGCTTCTTCTGAAGCGCAAATTTAAGTAGGAGGATTATCTTATGAGTGGTTTTATGGGGCATGAGCCGGGCGGTAAGCCAGGTCAGCCTAAAACAGTAAAAGAGTGGATCTTCACCCTTGACCATAAGGTTATCGGTGTTTGGTATCTGATTGGCGCAATTGCATCATTCGTTGTGGCAGGTCTTGCTGCGACCGCAATGCGTATCGAGCTGGGCTCTGTCGGCCCGGATCTGACCGAAGATGGTAACGTCTACAACCTGTGGCTTACCATGCACGGCGCAGTCATGATTCTGGGCTTCCAGATTCCTGCACTGCTCGGTTTCTTCGCAAACTGGGCTGTTCCGATCATGATCGGTGCAAAAGATATGGCATTCCCACGTGTGAACGCCATGTCTGTGTGGATTCTCTGGTCCGGTATTCTGATCGCACTGGCGAACTTGGTGATTCCGGATTCGTTCAACGGCATGTGGACCGGTTATCCGCCATATTCTCTGACTGAGAACGGTGGTAACACTGCACTTTACTCGCTGGTTGTAATTGTACTGGGTATGTCTTCCGTATTCGGTGCCGTGAACCTGGCATGTACTGTGGCATTCATGCGCGCAGAAGGCATGGGCTGGTTCCAGATGAATATCCTTGTATGGTGCGTATTCTCAGCGAACGTCATTCAGCTGATCTTCGTACCTGTACTGGCTGCATCCGTACTGCTGCTGTCACTGGATAAATACCTCGGCTTCGGTTTCTATAATCCGGGAGCTGGTGGTGACGTGCTGCTGTACCAGAACCTGTTCTGGTTCTACTCGCATCCGGCCGTTTACGTGATCCTGCTGCCTTTCATGGGTGTTATGGCAGAGATCTTCGCGACCTTCGCACGTAACGACTGGTTCAACTACCGTGCAACAGTATTCGCAATCCTGGCATTCATTCCTGCCGGTGCAGACGTTTGGGTTCACCACGCGTATGTAGCAGGCCTGCCTGACTGGATTCGTATCCTGATGACCTTCTCGACTCTGCTGATCTCCCTGCCGTTCGGTCTGTTCATGCTCAACATGATCATGACCCTCTACAAGGGTGCGGTTGAGTACACCGGCCCGATGGTATGGGCGGTATGCGGTTATCTGATGCTGATCATCGGCGCACTGACCGGTATCCCGAACGCGATGTCAGCTGTTGACTACGGTATCTCCGATTCCTACGTCATCATGGCTCACTTCCACTACGTGATGGCTGTTTCAGGTGCGATGGCGATCTTCGCGGGTGTATTCTACTACATGCCGAAGATGGCCGGTCGTTACTGCAACGAAGCACTGACCAAGCTGACCGGTGTCGGTTTCTTCATCGGCATGAACATGGTGATGGGCCCACTCTACTTCGCGGGTATCGAAGGTATGCCGCGTCGTTACATGGACTACGCTATGTTCGCTGACAACGCAGTTGTGACTTCTGCGCACTCCTGGTCAACTATCGGTATTTACATCACTTTCGTATCAGCTCTGCTGATGATTGTGGCGTTTATCCATGGTGCGATCGCTGGTAAGGAAGCACCGCAGAATCCATGGAACTCCGAGTCTCTCGAGTTCTCGCAGACTGCGACTATTCCTGGCCAGGGTAACTTCCCGGATCCGATCATCATCCCTGAGGGATGGACTCCGTACGGATACGGTAAGAACCCAGCGGTACAGTACGACCTCGAAGCGCGTAAGCACGCCGAGGCTCACTAATAGAGGGTAAAAAGGCGGCTCCCCTGTGGGAGCCGCTTTCCTTTTTCAAACCACTTCAATATCACGGTAAGTATATATTCTATTTTTACCCTGATATTGATCTGACTTCAGATTGTCCGATCAAAAGAAAATAATCGAAAGGGATCGATTAAATAGAAAATGACTGAAGGAGATAGAGGCATGTCCGAACAGGCCATTAGAGAAGATTCTCTCGAACAAAGTGCTCAACAACGTTCCCTGCTTGCGTCCTATATCTCTATTTCCAAGCCTGGTATTGTCGGTCTGACCCTTGTCGCCGCTTTGACCGGTATCTATTTCGGTAACCACGGTATCATGCCGCACTGGAATCTCATCTTCTGGACCTTCCTGACGCTCGGTCTGGCGACAGCCGGTTCCTGTATGCTTAACAACGTTTATGATCGTGATATCGACCGCGTGATGAAACGCACCAGTTCGCGCGTGATGGCACAGGATGAGGTTCCTGCTTCCCATGCACTGGTTGTCGGCCTGATTCTCGCTATCGGTTCGCTGGCAGCGATGGCTTATACAGTTAATCCGCTCACTGCACTGGTGACAGCCGTCGGTGTGGTCGGTTATGTGGTCGTCTACACCATGATGGCAAAGCGCACTACCCCATGGGCCAACCAGCTTGGCGGTATTGCCGGTGCCGTACCTCCGATGGTCGGCTACGCTGCTGTGACGGGTGAGCTTGGAGCTGCTGCATGGATTCTCTTTGCCATTATGGTGGTATGGCAGCAGCCACATGCACTGGCTCTGGCTTTGAAATATCGTGAAGATTATGCATGTGCCGGTGTTCCGGTGATTCCGGTTGCCCACGGTGTATATGCAACCAAAATGAGAATTGCGGTCTACTGTGTGGCACTTATCCCGGTTGCAATGCTTCCTTACTTTTTCGAGATGGCAGGCATCTACTATCTGGTTGCGTCGATTGTATTGAGTGCGATGTTCCTTTTCACGGCTGTACGATTCCTGTTGTCTGATCGCGATTGCGATATGCGCGTATTTGCATTTTCGCTTGTCTATTTCATTCTTCTCTTCGGTGCGCTGGTTATTGACACCGTTTAAGGTGTTATCTGCAGTTAACACTCCATTTCAACTCTGTATAGTTCGTCTCCACGCTTGATCTGGAGATAGAGCCCTATGCCTGAAAAGTTGCCTGCTGAAAAGCAACAGATGCGTGCAGTTATAATGGTGCTTGCCGTGGCAGGTCTGCTCATAGCATCTGTCATTGCGCTTGCTCTTTTTTCCTCAAATACACCGGACAGTACGGAAATGGCTGATGGGGATTTCACTCTGCATAGCAACAAGGGGCCTGTGTCGTTGAGCCAGTTTCGCGGTCAGGCAGTGCTGCTCTTTTTCGGCTATACACACTGTCCCGATGTCTGCCCGACCACCATGACAAATGTTGCCGATGCGATGGCACTTTTGAGTAAAGATGAAGAGGCGAGGGTGCAGCCACTGTTCATTACGGTTGATCCCGCTCGCGATACTGTCGAGCATCTAGCCAGGTATGTTGGTTTCTTTCATCCAAAGCTGATCGGTCTTTCAGGTAGCGAACATGAGATCAAAGCAGTGGCGGAGAAATACTCGGTCGAATTTTTTCGTGACGATCAAAGCGATGCCGGAGAAGGGAACTACTATTTCAACCATACAAGCTACCTCTTTCTTATCTCGCAGGATGGAGAGGTGGTCGATATGATGAGCGAACATACTACTCCGGCAAATATTGCGCAGGCATTACGGCACTATATTTCAAAGTGATATTTTCCGATAAGTTTCAGGATGGTTAAAAAGGGAAGTGGAAGATGGAGTGGAAGATCGGTCGATTTCAGATAGGGTCTCCCACGCCTCCACGATTTCATCGAGCAAGGTGCGAGTTAAGGATTCAGATATGAAAACGTTTTTAATTTTTCTGGCAGTTCTTTTTGCATTGTCGGTTTATAAGGTCTACTGGATCGATCCGACAAACGTAGAAAGTATAGAGGTGACACAGGCCACCATTGCTCCTGAGAAACTTAAAGCCCTGCAAGCCGGGGCCGGAAAAGGTGAGCGTATGCCTCAGTATGAGCTGGGGTTGCTCTATGCGAGAGGGGCTGACACTCTGAAACAGGATTTCGGCAAGGCCCATGAATTGCTGCACAAGGCAGCGATGCAAGGTGTTCCGCAGGCGATGTACCATCTGGGCGAGATGTATGTGCAGGGCGACGGTGTGGATGAGAATTATGAACAGGCCACGGTCTGGTTCTGGCTGGCTGCATCGCTTGGTGATAAGTATTCGGAGAAGCGTCTCAGGGCGATCAATACACGCATCTCATCTCAGGCGCTTGCAGATGCTGAAGTGGAAGTTGATAAGCTCTGGAAACAGATACCGCACGACCTGAAATTCGAGCGTAAGAGCTTGCATTGATTTGATAGGGTTTTGATATTTAAAGGAGATCATTGTGGACGAACAGGAACGTAAGAAAAAAGAGAGAAACAAAGTATTGGCAGGTCTCGGGCTGACAGCGATTATTTTCGCATGGTTTCTCTACTACTTTATCTCCCATATTCCGGAATAGCGGAAGTGGGATTGTTAGCTGCTACATAGCGCAAAAAAAAGCCGACGTTTCATTGTCGGCTTTTTTGTTTGTGAATGAATTTGTTTTTGTGAGCGAGGGAACATCAATAAGGGCGGTGTTACTATTCCTCTTTGCTTATGCCGAGTTGATACTCCATCGCTCCTTCGGAATGGTAGATCTCCAGCGCCGGCAACGAGAGCTTATAGTTGTAACGTCTTGCCCACTCCTTCATCGCTTCGTAGCCTTTGTAAGAGCCCATCATGGCGCCACCGTCGAAGGTGGCGATCAAAACATCGCGTACCGGTAACTCCTCGGTTTCGAGCGGGCCGGGGATGTAGTCACGTTTTCCGATCAGGTAGCCGACCTTGCTGCGCCGTTTGCTTTCGGTGACCTTGCTGCTGTCTAAAATCATCAGGAATGGTGTTTTGGGTTCGATCTTGGCTTTACGCAGATGCTCAGCCACCTTGTCGAGTGTTCCCTGAATCTCGTTGTAGGGGCCGTAGTTGATCATATAGGCAACACGGTAAGGCTTCGATACACCTTTTTTTACATCCGGTTTGGTGAAGGAGCCGAGATACCACATCACGATGGTACTGCCCAGAATGGTTACCGACAGCGCTACAATCACTGTGATAATAAACTTTTTATTCGGCTTGTGAGCCATTTTAGTCATTGCCATTCTTACTCTCCGTGGAAATGGGTTGCCGCACTCTATTTTATTCTATCTGCAGGTAAAGCAGGCGGGATACCTCCGTATACCAGAGCCATCGACATGAATCATGTTACATGAACTGTCCATATCAAACTTGGCAGGCTAGCATGCCGCACTCTATTCACCTACGGAAGGTATCAAATGAATCATCCCGAACCCACTCCCGCACCCAAAAAAGGCCTCAATTGGCCACTGCTGATCGTTAGTATACTGGTTGTCGGTACAATGATCTCGATTTTTACGATGGGTGTACTGGAAGGGCGTGTCGATCGTAAAATCGAGAAGGTTAAAATTACCGAAGATCAGCTTGGCGAGTTCATTGGTAAGGTAGATGAGATGATTGCCAAATATACCGTACGTAAAGATGAAAATGACAAGCCGATCGTGCATCCGCCAGCTGGGGGGGATGTCTACATTCTTGCCAGAAACTACGATTTCGGCGATTACACGCTGGAGCTGGAGAAGGGGAAACAGTACAACCTCAAGCTGGCTTCCAAGGATATGCGGCATGCGATTGTCGTGCGTGAACTGAAACTGATGAATCGGATTAAGGTTGGTGAAATCAAAACCATTGAGTTTACCCCGACAAAAGCGGGAACCTTTTTTATGATCTGCGGTGAGTTTTGCGGCGTTGGTCATGCCAAAATGGTTGGCAGGATGATTGTTACGGAGTAACAGGTGGTGCCGGAAATAGAGAAAAGCTGCTGCGTGAAAAGGGCTGCGGTGCTAAGGTTCACCGCCACGAGCTGATGATGGATTGAATGATTGGGCAGACAGGGTATGAGATCATGAATACAGACTACACACTTCCGAAAGCTGAAGGAGAGCGTCTTCAGGTAGCCACAGGCTGGCTGATGATTGCGGTTGGTTTTTTGCTGGCCTCAGGCGTATACCCACTGCTGCTGGCACTGGCTCGTACGACCTACGAGATGCCGTGGAAGGATTTTTTCTATACTGCACTGGTACTGCATGTCGATTTTACCGTGCTGTGGTGGCTGCTGGCGATTGCAGCCGTTTTCTGGACACTGGCATCCAGCGATCGCGGGCTTGGCTGGAGTAAACTGGCGATGCTGCTGGTTGTGGGCGGTGGTGTTTTTGCCGGTATCGCACCGCTATTGGCTGATGCCAACCCTTTGACCAACAACTATGTTCCGATGCTTGAGGGTAACCATTTCTTCAGAAAGGGTTTGATGCTTCTGGGATTTGGTGTGTTGATGCTGGTGGTGAGGGCACTATTCACTATCTCCTGGAAAGAGTTGTTTGCCGATGAAGAGAGTGCGATGCGTTTCGGTGTCTGGGGGTCTGCCGTAGCCGGGCTGATTGCGATCATTGCTCTGGCATGGACGTTCGCTTCGATGCAGGGAGTAGCCGAACCACTGGATGGCCGCGCCTATTTTGAGGTTCTGTTCTGGGCTGGTGGCCATGTGTTGCAGTTCACTCATTCGATATTGTTGATGATCTGCTGGCTCTGGCTGGCAACCATCTGCGGTGCCAATATTCCTGTAAATTTCAAAGCGGTTGCCGGGTTGTTGCTGCTCACACTGCTCTGCGTGTTGATAACACCCTGGCCTTTCCTGACACGTGAAGTGACCGACCCTGAGTTTATGTCCTGGTTTGTCTGGCTGATGCGTGATGGCAACGGCATAGCGCCCTTCTTTGTCGGTTTGATGGTCTTCTGGGGTGTGATGAAGGGTGCAACACCAACCCGGGAGAATCATCACCTGTTCATGGCGCTTCTCTTCTCCGTCGGTCTGTTCGCACTGGGTGGCATCCTCGGCATGTTTATCGGTGAGAGCAGCACGCTGATTACGGCACACTATCACGGCTCGATTGTTGCCGTTACCATGGCGTTTATGGCTATGACCTACTACTGGTTGCCTCAGTTCGGATTCCGTATACCGAACCTGAAGTGGGCGAAGATTCAGGTCTATACCTATGCGATCGGACAGTTTGTCCACATTGTTGGCCTTGCCTGGGGTGGCGGCCACGGCATGAAACGTAAAGTGGTTGGTACAACGCAGGATATCGGTGTGCAGGCCTTTGTAACTCCGCAGGATCTTGTCGGGCTTGGTGGTGTGGTTGCCGTGCTCAGTGGTGTTCTGTTCGCCATTGTGGTGCTTCCGGTCATGATCAAGGGTCGCGTTGATGCTACCGAGGGAGCGGAATCCGGATTATGATTAGTGAAACTCAGAGTATCTACAACAGGCAGATCGCCTACTGGCTTCTTTTTGTATGTTTTGCCATTTTTGTCATGCTGGTTATTGGCGGTGCGACACGCTTGACCCATTCCGGTCTCTCAATGATGACATGGGATCCGTTGATGGGCTGGATTCCACCACTCTCCGATGCGGCGTGGCTGGAGTCGTTCAAGCACTATCAGAAGATTCCCGAGTTTTACGAACTGAATCCTGACATGGACATCGAAGGCTATAAGGGCATCTTTATGCTTGAGTATATCCACCGTGTGTGGGGGCGTTTGATCGGCCTCTTCTTCCTGCTGCCGTTTCTCTATTTTCTGTTTACCGGGAAAATCCATAAGTCACTGCGTCCGAAACTGATTGTCATGTTCATGCTGGGTGCGCTGCAGGGGCTGCTTGGCTGGTATATGGTCAGTAGCGGCTTTGATTCACCGCACGTGAGTCAATATCGCCTGACCGCACATCTGATGGCGGCATTTTTGATCTACACTTATATTTTCTGGGTGGCGCTTGGATTGCTTTTTCCGCGTCAGGAGGCATCCCTGTTTGATGTGAATCCGTTGCGTCGTCTGGTGACTACCCTGACCGTACTGATGGCATTCACCATTGCGGCAGGCGGTTTCGTGGCCGGGCTAAAGGCGGGGTTCACTTACAACACCTTTCCGTTGATGGATGGCCGGATCGTTCCTGAAGGTTACGGTATGATCGAGCCGTTCTATCTTAACTTCTTCGAGAATATCGCGGCGGTTCAGTTCGATCACCGTCTGCTTGCAGAGTTAACACTGCTTTTCGTTATTACACTCTGGTTCTATGCCAGGCGCTTTGAACTGGCGGATCGTGCGAAAGTCGCCTTTAACCTGATGCTCGGCATGGTTGCGGTCCAATTCATACTTGGTGTAGCAACGCTGCTGATGGTTGTGCCGGTATGGCTTGGTGTTGCGCATCAGGGTGGAGCGATGCTGCTCTTCTCAACTGCACTGTTTACATTACATACCCTTCGCAGACCTTCATAAACTTTAACAGCCGGGACAGTTATGAATCCGATTGAGAAACAGGGTACATTCTCGTTAGCAGGTATCTACGGGCTGCGTATGCTCGGCCTGTTCATGATTTTGCCGGTTTTTGCGCTTTATGCGGAGGGTCTTCAGGGTGTTACACCGACATTGGTCGGGTTGGCACTGGGGATCTACGGCCTGACCATGGCACTGTTCCAGATTCCATTCGGTATGCTCTCTGATCGCTTCGGACGTAAACCGGTGATTACAGCAGGCCTGATTCTTTTTGCCGTTGGTAGTGTCGTGGCGGCAACCTCAGATTCGATCACAGGCGTGATTATCGGACGTGCCATACAGGGTGCCGGAGCCATTGCTGCGGCCATGATGGCGCTATTGGCTGACCTGACACGTGAAGAACACCGCACCAAGGCGATGGCGATCATGGGTGTCTCGATCGGTATGTCGTTCACGCTGGCGCTGATGCTCGGCCCGTTTCTTAATAACATCGTCGGTGTGGCTGGTATCTTCTGGCTGACTGCAGTGCTGGCGATTGCAGGTATTGCCATTCTCTACCTGATTGTTCCCGATCCTGAGCACTCGATTCATCATCGCGATGTGGAGCCCGTGCCGGAGCAGATCAGGCATGTGCTGTTGGATCCGCAACTGCTGCGGCTCGATTTCGGCATTATGGTTCAACACGGCATTATGATGGCGATGTTTACCGCACTGCCGTTCGTATTGCGCGACTATCTGCATCTTCCGACAGAGGAACATGCCTGGTTCTACCTTCCTATTCTCGCACTCTCGGTCTTTGGCATGGTGCCGCTGATTGTTATTGCCGAGAAGAAACGGAAGATGAAACAGGTCTTTATCGGTTGTGTGGCGCTGATGGCTGTCGCGGAGATTATGCTCGGTCAGTTTCACGGCTCGATGATTGCGGTAGGAGTGGGCCTACTGGCCTTTTTTGTCGCCTTTAATGCGCTTGAGGCAAGCCTGCCTTCACTGATTTCGCGTATGGCTCCAATCGATGGTAAGGGCACGGCGATGGGTGTCTACTCCACCTCGCAGTTTTTCGGCGCCTTTCTTGGCGGTGCAACCGGTGGACTGCTCTACGGAACTTTTGGTCTGGAGGGGGTCTTCTACGCCTGTGCTGCTGTAGCTGTACTCTGGGTGGTTGTCTCTGTCGGCATGAAGGTTCCGGCCTACCTCTCCAACTATATGGCACATGTCGATGAGACCCGGCTGGATAATGTCGAACTGCTCAACCGCAAGCTGCTCGATATTGCCGGTGTACACGAGTGCAAGGTAGTGATGGAGGAGTGTGTTGCCTATCTGCGTGTCGATAAGCAGAAGTTCGATCCTGCTGATATTGAGAAAGTTTTAAGTTAGATACGGAAAGAGGCGTCCTGCTATCTTTCCTTTAACGCAGGCCAAAACGCGCGAGTTTTGCCCTGCTCCCGAATCCTGACGGATTCGCCACCCGTCCATGGGTGGAGTACCTTTTTCTAAATAGATAGTGAGGTTGGTTGGAACGCCAGTCCGCCCATGGATGGGCGGCGAGCGAATAAATATGAGCTCGTAAGCGTAGGCGGACATGCGCCCAGACGTATCTGCGACTCCTCACAGGAGGTGGGGCGGGTGAGCTTGTCGAGCCCGTAAGCGTAGCAAGGCCACGCTCTTGCGGAGTGATTCAAGCAAAAGACAGGAGTCTTTTGCGGGTCAATTAATCAGCCCATTTCATCCAGTAGCGTAGTACCGTTGCAATATCTTCCGGTGAGCTTTGATGCCCCATCAGTTTGGCCAGATGACCATCGGGGCGGACGATAAAGATGTAGGTGGAGTGATTCATCGAGTAGTTGCCGATCTGGTTCGGTTCATCTTTCTGATAGGCAATGAGGAACGATTTGGCTGCAGCCTCAACCTGTTCGGGAGTACCGCTCAGGCCTGTAATTCCGGAATGAAAAAATTTCACATATTTGCCCATCACTTCCGGTGTATCGCGTTGAGGATCCAGAGAGATGAAGAGGGTTTTAACTTTGGTACGTTCCTCTTCGGTGAGAAGATCGAGGGTCTGGCCGAAATTGACCATGGTTGCAGGGCAGACATCCGGGCAGTGGGCATAACCGAAAAAGAGAAGGCCTACTTTCCCTTTGATATCAGAGAGTTTGTAGGGGCCGCTGCTGCTTTGCAGGGTGAATGAAAGATCGAACTCAGGGTATTCATTCTCCGGAATCTTGTTCAGGTTATAGAAGCCGAAGGCGGCAACGCCCATCGCGATAACGATGCCGATTACCGGAAGTGCTGGGTTATGTCTGCTCATGAATCAATCTCTCTCAAACGTGTGTCTATGGAAACGGCGCTTATGGTAACAGCTGGGCTGGCAGGTGACACTGCTTTGTATATGACTCGATCTTTTCTGTGTTCTGGTTTTGCCTGAATGGCAATAAATTTTCTCCCTAAATAAATTTCAGGTAATCGATGATCGCCTTGCGCTTTTCGGGGTCGCTGATGCCGGGCAGGGCCATGCGGGTTTTCTTAAAGACCGCGCGGGGACTGGTGAGCCATCTGTCCATATTCTCTTCTGTCCAGCTTTCAAAAGGGATGCCTGCAACAGTCGGTTTTTTACCCATGATACCTTTCAGTGAAGGCCCGACTTTGCGCACATTGCGATCCAGCGAGTGGCATGAGCCACACTTTTTCCGTGTCAGTTCGGCTCCTTTCGAACTCTGGCGGGAGATGGCGCCGATGCTCGATTCCAGCGCGCTGGAGTTCTGGTCGCCTGAGTTGTTATCCGAAGGTCCCTGACTACAGGAGGCCAGTAAAAGCAGCAACAGAATGAACGAAGTTGGCAGCGTAATTGAAATGGTGCGCATGAGATACTCCTTAGCGGTAGGGTTTTGCAACATAGTTTTCATCCAGTAGCGGGCTGATGAAGTCGAAACCGGAGAGTGCAGCCAGCATAACGAATGCAACAATGGCGGCCAGTAACATGATCACCGGAATCGCCATAAACCATGCGGCATGGCTACTTGAAACACCCACATAGTTTACCAGTCCGCGCCAGGTGATAAAGAGTTGCCAGAAATATGCCGGAACGATCATCAGGGTGGAGAAGTCGAGCAGCATGGGAACGGTGGAGTAGGCTGAAATCTGAAAGGCATCGGTGTGTTCGATCTGATGATCGGTGAAGAGTCGAATGCACCAATAGATGTAACCGGCCCACAGCCATGCCAGCAGCAGGCCAACTCCTTCCATCGCCGGAAGTATGGAAGCCATCTTCTCATGACTGATCTGGTAGCTGTCGACCAGCGCAGGCAGAAACAGAATGATCAGCAGAAAGATGATACTGTCACGATAACTCTCATTGCTTTTCATCCCCTCAAAAAACGATTTGGGTCTGAAACTGACGGAGCCGATGGCGCCGAACAGGCTGCCAAGAAGTGGTGAGAGTGTGAAATAACGCGGCATTACATCTCCTGTCGATGAAAACAGACTGGAAATATTACACTCTAATTATGCTGCTTACCATTGTCGCTAGTGCAACCGGCAGGTGATTTGAGTAACCTTGGCGCCCTTATTTCAATACATGGAGCACGGATGAGTCTTGTTGCAAAACATTTCACTGGTCAAAAGCCGACACTGTTGATTGTGATGGATGGTTGGGGCATCGGTTCCGGCGGTCCGGAAGATGCCGTTGCACGCGCTGAAACTCCGGTGTTTGATCGGTTATGGGCTGATTGTGCTCATACCACCTTGATGACACATGGCCCCTATGTCGGCCTGCCTGCCGCAAAAGATCTGGGTGGCTCGGAAGTAGGGCATTTGACAATGGGTGCCGGCCAGATTCTTGATCAGGGTCCAACCCGCATCAATAAGGCGATTGCCGATGGCTCTTTCTATGAATCCGAAGCATTGCAGCAGGTTGTCTCCTGCTGCCGGAAGGGAGGTACCCTGCATCTGCTGGGGCTGCTTTCCGATGGCAATATCCACTCCCATATCAATCACTTTATTGCGTTGGCCGATTTCGCTTTTGAGAAAGGGATCAGGCGTTTGCGTTTGCATGCGCTGCTGGATGGCAGGGATGTCGGTATTCAGACGGCAGAGAAGTATGTTGCCCGGATCGAAGAGGCCTTTGCCTATATCAATGCGCAGGAAGGTTTTAGTTACGCACTGGCCTCAGGCGGTGGGCGTGAACAGGTGATTATGGATCGCGACCATAACTGGTGTAAGGTCGAAGAGGGCTGGAATGCCATGGTTTATGGTGAATCGCCGAATCGGTTCAGGTCTGTGCCGGATGCCATTCAACACTTCCGTGAAGAGAATCCGGGTATCGTCGATCAGGATATTCCCGGTTTCGTTATTGTTGATGGCGACGATAAACCTGTCGGCATGGTTGAGGATGGCGATGCGGTGGTGATGGTTAACTTCCGGGGTGATCGTGCGATTGAGATTACCGAAGCGTTTTGCCTTGATCGCTTCGATGGTTTCGATCGTGGCGGTGAAAACGGGCGCGGGCCCGGAGTCACCTATGCCGGGATGATGGTCTACGATGAGGATCGCAATCTGCCGGAGTTACAGTTGATGGGGCCGACCAAGGTGGCCCGACCGTTCGGCAAACGGATTCTGGAGTTGGGAATCAGACAGTTTCGCCTGACCGAGACACAGAAGTACCCGCACGTCACCTTCTTTTTTAATGGCGGTTATCGTGGACCGCTGGATGCTTCGATGGAGGATTACATTCTCATTCCATCCGATAAAAACGTGACCTTTTCCGATCGACCACAGATGAAGGCAGGGGAGATTGCCGATAAAGCGGTCGAGCTGATCGAGTCGGGCGAGTATGGATTCGGCCTGATCAACTTCGCCAATGCCGATATGGTGGGGCACTGCGGTCATATGGAACCGGCAGTAGCGGCCATCGAGGCGGTTGACCGGGCAGTGGGTCGTATTATCGAGGCGCTTGAGAAGGTCGGTGGCAATGCCCTGATTACGGCCGACCACGGCAATGCCGAGGAGATGCAGGTGGCAGCAGTCGGTGGTCATGAGCCATCGACCAAGCATTCGGTCAATCCGGTGCCGTGTATCCTGTTCGATCCTGCCTATGATGGTTCTTATTGCTTAAGAGAAGCGGAGGATTCAGCCGATGTGCAGCATATACCGGGACTTTCTCATGTTGCTGCCACACTATTTGAAATGATGGACAGGATACCTCCGGAAGAGTTGCAGCCTTCTCTGATAAAGTGAGTTGTTTTCGGCTCTGTTTTCTATAACCTTTTAGCTTATGAGGGTTTATGTTGGCGAGATTATCTAGCAGGAGATTACCTCTCCTTATTCTGGTGCTTGGCCTGTCGTCATCGATGCTGGCAGGTTCGTTTGCGCGTCAATGGGAAGAGGAGCAAATCGCAAAGGAGATCAGCTTCCGTTCGGAGAGCCGGATGGTAGCTTTCAAGAGTGCGATTGATGGGGCGCTTGATAGTGGATACCATGTCGGAGCAGCGATTCGAAATGAACTCATTTCCGAGAGCGAACATGAATTTACCCAAAATGAATTTACTAACTTTATCGATAATTATCTGACCGACAGTGAAAAACTGGGGTTGCGGAGTATGGCCTGGATTCCAAAATCAAGGGTTCCGGGTCAGTCGGGATTTCAATACAGGGTACAATTTTCTCAATTCGAATCTATGTTTGGCGTTAAGCCGGGTGTCGATATCGAGACGAATCCGACACATTTCGAGCATCTCCGCCAGGCGATTGAATCTGGTGAGATTGCTCTGGATATGCACCTCGATAGAGCTTCGCATCAGATTATCTCCCTGTTTACTCCTTTTTATGAACCTGAAGAGACTACCCCGGAGTATCCGGAAGAGGATATTTTACTCGGAGTGGTCTATTCCGAATGGGATGTCGGGGTGTTGTTGAAAGCTTCTCAGTCAAAGTTGCCGGAGGGTGGTCTGGATTTCTACCTGTATGAGTTGAACCCGACAGATGGAAAACAGCCTATCTTTTTTTATCAGTCACCTGTTGGAACATTGAAGAAGAAAGGCGCGTTTGAACCTGTGTGGGAGGATATCTTCTGGGTGGCTGAGCACCAGTGGCAATTAAGCTCCGCACCATCGTCTACGTTTGTCCGGTCGCATCCGATCGTGCTTGCCTGGTTGGTTATAATTTTTGGTGCACTGTTTTCGGTAGCGGCTGCAACATATGTCTGGCGTGTTTCAATTCGTAATCAGCTCATCGAACAGGAGGTGGAATTACGTACCACCGAATTGACACGATCCCAGAAAAGCCTGGTGGAGACACAGCGAATTGCTCACCTGGGCGGATGGGAGTGGAATATCCAGTCAGGAAAAATTATATGGTCGGATGAGGTCTATCGTGTGTTTGGTTTTACTCCTGGCGACTTCGAACCGACCTATGAGCGTTTTATCGAACGGATACATCCGGATGACAGACAGCGTGTGGAGGAGGATATCAACAATGCGCTGTCTGCCGACAATCAGTTCGGTATCGTTCACCGGATTGTTTTGCCGGATGACTCTGTTCGGGCTGTACATGAACAGGCCCGGATCGAGTTCGATGAGGATGGTGCAGCGGTTCGTATGGTCGGAACCATTCAGGATATTACCGAGCAGCGGAGGGCCGAGCGTCGTCTGCACCGTTTGGCTATGGCGCTTGCCGAGACGGCCGAGTCGGTCGTGATCACCAACCGGGAAGGTGTCATCCGTTATGTGAATCGTGCCTTTGAGCAGATGAGTGGATATGCAGCCGAAGATGTACTCGGGAGCACTCCCAGCAAAGTAAAAAGTGGTGTGCATTCCGATGAGTATTACAAGGTGATGTGGGAAACGGTCTCCGGAGGAAGGTCCTGGTTTGGTACCTTTACCAATCGCAATAAGAGCGGCGGTCTCTATGAGGTTGAGCAGACCATCTCCCCTATTCACGATATGTATGGCGAAATTACCGGCTATGTTGCAGTTCAGCGTGATGTGACAGGCGAACGAGAGCAGCGTGAAAAAATGGAGCACACCCAGCGACTTGAGTCTCTGGGAATCCTTGCCGGAGGCATCGCTCACGATTTTAATAATCTGCTTACTGCCATTATGGGCAATGCGACCCTTGCTAAAGATAAGCAGAGTCCCGATGAGGTTCGTGTTCACCTGGGCCGTATCGAGTCAACCAGTGAGCGGGCTGCCGAGTTGTGCAGACAGATGCTGGCCTACTCGGGCCAAGGTGATTATGTGCGGGAGTGGTTTAACCTGAATCATCGTATCCATGATATGGCTGAACTGTTGCAGGTTTCCCTGAGTAAGAAAGCGAAACTCAATATAAACCTGGATTCATCATCATGTCAGGTGCATGGTGATAAGTCTCAGATTCAGCAGGTGGTGATGAATCTTGTGATCAATGCTTCGGAAGCGATCGAAGAGGGTGGCGATGTCGGTGAAATCGAACTGACAACAGAGCATGTCAGAATGGAGGAAGAGGACTTTTCCAACTATCTCCATCACGATAGCGTGATACCGGCGGCGGGAGATTATTTCTGCCTGACCGTGGGCGATAATGGTTGTGGTATGAATGAAGAGACGCGGCTTAAGCTGTTCGATCCGTTTTTTACAACGAAGTTTACCGGCCGGGGACTGGGTACGAGTGCCATGTTGGGTATCGTTAAAGCGCATCATGGAGCTTTGCATGTAGAGACGGAACCTGGCATTGGCACAACCTTTAAGGTTTATTTACCATGTCGCCTGGTGGAGGGAAACTCTGCTGTTTCGGTTACAGGTTCCGCTGAAGGGGGAGGAGTTATGGCAGATATGCAAGGAAAGAGAGTTCTGCTTGTAGATGATGAAGCGTTTGTTACGGATGTTCTCAGTAAGATGCTGGAGTCGTTCGGCTGTAGTGTTCAGAGTGCCTCGAATGGGTTTGATGCCATCGAGCTTTACGGCAAATACAGCGAAGATATTTCAGCTGTTATTATCGACATGACTATGCCGGATATGGATGGTTTAAGTTGTGCAGAGAAGATTCTGGAGATCAATCCGAAGGCGTTGGTTATCCTGTCTTCGGGGTATAGTCAGGATCTGGTGGCAGAGCGCGCGGAGGGTGTCGCAATCGCCGGTTTCCTGCAGAAACCCTACTCATCCCGTCAGTTATACGACACGCTCAGACAGCTTCTGCTGACTGAAAAAACGACCTAAACAAGTAACTGTTCAATCTCTTCCCGGCTTAGCCGCTCTGGCAGGCGTGCGCCCAGCTGCGAGACGATGCGGGCGGCGGCATGGCTGCCGAGATGCCCTGCCTGTTTCCAGCTCAGGCCGTTGGTAATGCCGTAGAGAATTCCCGCTGCATACATATCTCCGGCGCCGGTGGTATCGATGGCATCGACCTCGACCCCTTCGATAGCGATCACCTCTCCCTCATGCATCAGGATCGAACCGTTTTTACCCAGTGTGAGGGCGACGTTTTCGCAGTGTTCATGAATGGCGTGGGCACAGGCGATCGGATCATCAAGACCTGTCAGTGCTTTGGCCTCCTCCTCGTTACAGAAGAGCAGGTCGACCGGCCCTTCGATCAACCGCTGGAACTCGTCGCGGCAGATATCGATCAGGAACGGGTCGGAGATGGTCAGCGCCACCTTCACGCTGTGCTCTTTGGCCAGTTCGATGGCCCGATACGCCGCCGCCTTGGTCGACTCACCGGCAAACAGGTAGCCTTCTACATAGAGATATTTTGTTTTGGCGACTTCGTCACCGTTGATGTCATGTTCCGATAACGTTGCCGAGACACCGAGATGGGTCAGCATGGTACGCTGGGCATCGGGGGTGATCAGTACGACGCAGGTTCCGGTGTCACTGTCCGAAGCCGGTACTTCGATGGCAATGCCCAACTCGCGCATCTCATCAAGATAGCGGTTGCCGAAACTATCTTCGCCTGTCTTGCCTGCATAGGCCGCCTTGCCGCCCATGTCGGCGATGCCGACGATGGTGTTGGCCGCCGAGCCGCCGGAGCAGTAGTTGATGGTGTGATCTGCGAGGGC
Organism: Mariprofundaceae bacterium; assembly: GCA_050304695.1. Classification (GTDB taxonomy): domain Bacteria; phylum Pseudomonadota; class Zetaproteobacteria; order Mariprofundales; family Mariprofundaceae; genus WSZY01. The sequence goes on along the minus strand of JBNLEB010000016.1, from coordinate 134,414 downwards.
ATCGAGAATCGTCAATTGGCGGTCCGGGTCGGTCAGGGTCATGATCCCCTTGTCGATTCCGTTGGCTGCGAGGAATGCATCATCGCACTTCACCTGCAGATCCATAATCGCATTACCTACACCGAATACGTCATAACTCATCTCGTACCTCGATAGTTGTTAGATACGGAAAGAGGCTCCTGCCATCTTTCCTTTGACGCAATCGAAAATTGCGATTTTCGATTAACTTACTAAAGCCACCCATCCATGGGTGGTGTCGTATCCCGCCATGGATGGCGGGCGAATCCGGCAGGATTCGTGAGCATCAGGGAAACGACGCTTTTCCTGATGCGTTTTAAGCAAAAGGCAGGAGCCTTTTGCGGATGTTTCAATTCCCGGCGACCGTCATATTCCTGATGGCGATGGACGGCACCGCACGGGAACCGAACCATGTCAGATCGCTGCCCAGATGAGAAATGTTCATGAACATCTCCTTCAGGTTACCGGCGATGGTGATCTCGTTGACCGGTTGCACGATCTCGCCATGTTCGATGAGGAAACCGGCGGCGCCGCGCGAGTAGTCGCCGGTCACGCCATTGATCCCCATGCCCATCATTTCGGTGACAATGAGACCGTCGCCGATCTCTTTCAACAGTGCCTCGAACCCAAGTTCGCCCGGCTGCATGATCAGATTGGCGGTGCCGATGGAGGTGTCGCCGGTCAAGCCGCGGCGCGCATTGCCGGTCGGCTCTGTTTTGAGGCGAGCGGCGGAGTAGCGGTCGGTGAGGAAGCCGGTCAGGCGTCCATCCTCGATCAGGGAGCGCTGTTGGCAACGGGTGCCTTCACCGTCGAAAAGTCGATTGCCGAGCCCATCCGGGTGGTCGGGATCGTCGATGATGTTCACAAATTCGGGAAAGATGATCTCTCCGGCACTCTCGGCGAGGAAGGAACGGTTCTGCAGTACCGATCTGCCGTTGATGGCGCTGGTCAGATGACCGAGGATCGAGCTTGCCATGCGCGGCTCGAAGATCACGGTGGTCTTGCGTGTCGGGATACTCTTCGAACCGAGCCGTTTCACGGCCCGTTCGGCCGCTTCGATACCGATCTCTGCCGGACTTCTCAAATGATCGGGATGGCGGACACGCGAGTAGGCGTAGTCGCGCTGCATGCCATCGCCCTTGCCTGCAATGACGGAGAGAGAGAGTCCGAGCGATGCCTTGCTGTACTCACCGGCAAAGCCGTCACCGCTGGCATAGGCGACATGGGTGGAGCCGAAACCGGCATCGGCGCCTTCGCTGTTTTCAATCTTGTCGGAACAGGCCAGTGCCGCCGCCTCGCAATCGAGTGCCGCCTGTTTCGCCGCCTCCAGTGTCCACGTCTCTCCGGTAGCATGGCGTCTGCTCCAGTCGGCCAGCTCCTCTCTGGATGGATGGTTGGCACCCGATGGCGGCATGGCATCGGGATCGGGTGCAGAGATCTTCGCCATGGTGATCACCTGCTCGACCAGAGCGCGCATGCCGTGATCGGAGAGATCGGAGCTGGAGGCGGAGGCGAAACTTAAGCCTTCGGCCGTTTCGATGAAGGCGCGCAGGCCCACGCCCTGCGAATCTTCGCGCTCCACCTTTTCGATGGCACCGCCTCTCACGGTAATACTTTCGCCAATATCGTTCACCGCCAGTGCATCGGCATCGATGGCCCCCGATTTTTTCGCCATCTCGACGAGACGTGCGGCGCACTCTGCAAGATTCGTGTGGTTACTCATGCGTCGCTCCCTCCGACAATCATTTCGTCCACCTTCAAGGTCGGTTGGCCGACACCGACAGGTACGCTCTGGCCGCCCTTGCCGCAGGTGCCGACGCCGGGATCAAGCTCCAGATCGTTGCCGATCATCGAGACGCGGGTGAGAACGTCCGGGCCGTTGCCGATTAGGGTGGCTCCCTTCACCGGCGCCTTGATCTCGCCGTTCTCCACCAGATAGGCCTCGGAGGTGGTAAAGACGAACTTACCGGAGGTGATGTCGACCTGACCGCCGCCGAAGTTGACGGCATAGAGTCCGTTTTTCATGGAGGCGAGAATCGCTTTCGGATCGTCGGTGCCTGCCAGCATGAAGGTGTTGGTCATGCGCGGCTGGATCGGGTGAGCGTAAGATTCGCGTCTGCCGTTGCCGGTCGGTTCCACCCCCATCAGTCGGGCGTTCTGCCGATCCTGCATGTAGCTGGTTAATATGCCGTCCTCGATCAGCACGGTGCGGCGGGTCGGGGTGCCTTCGTCATCCATATTGAGCGAACCGCGCCGCTCGTGGATCGAGCCGTCATCGACCACCGTCACCCCTTTGGCGGCGATGCGCTCGCCGATACGGCCTGCGAAGGCGGAGCTGCCTTTGCGGTTGAAGTCGCCCTCCAATCCGTGGCCGATCGCTTCGTGCAGCAGTACGCCGGGCCAGCCGGGGCCGAGCACCACCGGCATCGGGCCTGCGGGAGCCGGGATGGCATCAAGATTCAATAGCGCCATACGCACCGCCTCGCGTGTAAGGCGTTCCGCCTCGTCGCCCTCGAGCAGGCGAGCCAGATCGAATCTGCCGCCGCCACCGGCGGAACCTGTTTCGCGTTTGCCGTTCTGTTCTACCACCACCGAGACATTGAGGCGCACCAATGGACGCGAATCGCTGAGCAAGGCTCCATCCATGCGCAGCAGATGCACAGTGGAGAAGGAGGATGCAACATTGGCAAACACCTGCTTCACGCGCGGATCGATGCTGCGGGCAAGCTTGTCCAGCCGCTCCAAAAGCGCCTTGCGCTCCGGCATGGCGACGGCGAGGGATGGATTGGCGGGTAGGTAGAGTTGATGTTTGGGTTGCGCCATGTGAATGGCAACCGATTGATCTTTGTTGCTCTCGGCAATAGTGCGGGCAGCACGGGCGCACTCCATCAGTGCCGGATGCTCCAGCCTGTCGGTGTAGGCGTGGCCGGAGACTTCACCTTTGATGACACGGGCGCCGATCCCCTGATGGGTGCTGGCCGAAACATGTTTGACGCGCCCCTCTTCAAGGGCGATCGATTCGCTGCTGCCATGCTCGATGTAGAGATCAGCATCGTCGGCACCGGCGGGCACCATGGCGTTGAGCATCTGCTCAAGGGTTTCCTGCGCAACAGGGGGCTCGATGGGGAGGTTTGATTCACTCATGGGTGGCAACTGTTCATGGAGAGTGACAAGTGGTCAAGGATGGCGGTCTGAGCGTTGTTTGCTGCGTGGCACGACTCGCTCAGTATCGACGCCGTGGTTGCTTACCTTCGTCATTCCCGACTTGATCGGGAATCCATTCGGGGGGGGCTGTCAATGGATTCCGGCTAATCCCCCTCATTACCCCTTTGCAAAGGGAGAGGCTATGGAACAATTTACACCTTATCCCTTACACATCTGGTTTCGTTGTCATATCGTAGTGTTATGCTCCGTCCATGCAGTTGTTGAAGAAGATTAACAATCAGGTCCATTTGCAGATCCTGTGCGACCTGCTTGAATCCGGCGGTATCGTTTACCGTGTGGAGGGAGCGGGCATGAACTCGCTGATGCCGCTTCCCGGTCTGATCGAGGCGCGTGTTCTTGTGCATGAGCGTGATATGGAAGAAGCACAGCATCTGCTCAGCGAAGTAGAGAGGGAAGAAGGGGATGACAAACATATTTAAAGGCGCGTGGGCGCTGGTCAAAGGGTTTAACCTGCTTATCGGCAAGGCGGAGTTGCGGGCGGTGCTGTGGCGCATGATTCTGCTGCTGCTGGTGCTTTTTTCCGTGCTTACCTATGGTGTCTTCGAGCTGGCGACGCTTATCGGCGAGCGCTTTATCCCGACAGGCGATGCATGGTATATCGAGTTTCTGGCATGGATACTTTCGCTCTTTGCCATGCTGCTCGCCTTCGTGGTGGGCATCGTCAGTTTCGTGACCCTTGGCTCCATCGCCGTCGCCCCATGGCTGGATCAGCTCTACCTGCGTGTCGGCAGGCTTAATGGTGTCGAGCTTGAGCAGGATGTGCTGCCGTGGTGGAAGTCGATTGCGCACTCGTTGTGGAACAGTTTCATGCCACTGGCCGGTTTCATTCCGTTGGCAGCACTCGCCGCTCTTTTCCTGCTTGTGCCGATCTACGGCACCATTGCCGCGACCGCTGTCTGGAGTTATGCCAGCCTGAAACTTCTCAGCTTCGAATTTATGGATACTCCGGCCACTTTTCACGGCTGGAAATGGCCGGAGCGCAAAGCGGAGATGGAGGGAAATAAGTGGTACTATTTCGGCTTTTCGGGATTGGCGATGTTGCTACTGATGCTTCCCGGCCTGAACCTCTTCGTATTGCCCGCTGCTGTCGTAGCGCTCTATCCACAACTCAATAGCGAAAACTCTGCGATTGAACCAGTTGCCGAATTGTGAAATCGGCGGCTCAATTGAAGCGTGCCTTGTGGTCAGAATGAGTACCGGAAAGGTCAGTTTGCCTGACGTCGGACCGTTTTTTTCGCCTGTCCGGGAGACCGTTTGCGATGGCGTGTTTTCGGGGTTTGCGAAAGAGGACATATCCAGTTACTGAGAGCGAACTCCGAACAGTCACATTTATTTGCGCACTCGCTTTCGGGTGAGGGGCCTTCCCGTTCGCATCTTTTTACTTCGTTGATAATCTTTTCGATGTCTCGTGCATAATACGGTTTGCTCAGATAGAAGCAGGCACGGTTTTTGAGCGGGTGCTTCAGATCGGGCCGTCCTGATATGACTACAAATCTCTGGTCAGGGTGAATCGCCAGTATTTTTTCAATCATTTCATAGCCATTCATTTTATACATGAAGATATCGGTGAAGATCGCATCAGGCTTTTGATAGTCATCGCTTTTGACATAGTCCATATAGCTGGCAGCGGATGTGAATACCTGTGAGTTCCCATTAAACAGGTTAATGATCTTCGCGGTATTCCTGCCACCGATCAGGTTGTCGTCTATTACGTGAAACATGGGATAAAACAAGGTAATCCCTCTGTTTCCTGAGTCAATAGCACAAGTCTGGCAGGGAGTTCGTAGTCAGGATTGCAGCTTGAGGGCCTCAATCCTCTTCTGCATTCAGAGCCCCTGGTTGACCTCTATTTCAAAAGAGTAGTGGCAATGGGAAGAGGGCCCCAGATGAATACGATGGGTTCCAGGGCTCAGTTCGTACTCTTGGCGGGCGAACTTCCGTCCGATCGACTCCCCATCGACAATGGTGCCAAAACGCGATGAATTATCGGTGATCAACACTCTGTTATCTTTCGAGATGATATAGCAGTGCTTTTGAGATATTTCGTACGGGATATCATCGTTGAGCAACAGATAGTTGCTCATGTAAGCAAGAGGGCCGGGAAGATCCGGTTTGCGACAGAAGTGGAAAGGGAAACGATCCATGACCAGTTCCCGGTCATTCAGAGCATCTCTGGCACGAGAGCTTATACCCCGTAAAACAACACCGCTCTGTTGTGCCTGTTTTGCCGCCATCTGCATGATGCGATTATGCGTGGTGTTCGCTTCCAGTTCCTGAAGTCGTTCCGTCATTACTTTGCAGCGCTGAAACAGCGTCTCCAGTACACGCTTTGCCAGTTCCGGTTCCGTATCGATGGCATTCAGGAATTCATCTTTGAAAATCTCTTTTAAAAGAACATCACTTTTCGTTTTCACTGTCATGCAGACGGGGCTGTTTTGAATCAGATTGAGTTCACCAAACACATCGCCCGATCGAAGGGTTTTTGTTGCTTCATATTTCGAAGAGAGCTCAAGGCTCCCTTTAACGATGTAATATATTTTTTCGGTACTTGCCTGTTCGCTCAGAATGATTTCATTACGATGGTAATGGATGCTATTCCACATGGCCCCTCACTTTTAAATGTCCCGAAACTATAGCGGAAAGACGATATGTGTACACGGCAGTGCTATGACAATTCGTCTCGATTCGGATATTACCCTGGCAGCCCGATTACCTGCTTAACATGCTCCGGTGCGAAACGCTTAAATATACTTCGGAGTGGTAATCATGGGTGGCAGGTCAGGTATTAAGGGGATGTGGTATTGCTGAAGGGGCAGTACTGCTGACGGTACTCTCCACTTCCATATGATGGGTGTGTTTGAGTTCTCTCCCTGATCGGTGAGCACATGGCATGTGGTGCCGTTGGCGTGATGATCTCCCTGAATTTGAAATAGTGGAAAGGACCCTGAGATATATTAACCTTTCAATAAATAAGGTCTTGCGATATTGATGCTAGCACTCCATGCTTACGCTTGAGTTTATAAGAAGGGATGATTTAAAGGGGGTGCTCGGGCCAGCTTGTCGGGAAAGGTGCGGAATCTTTTACCGATCCTTGCAAGCCCACAAACAGCAATAGCGGAGAAGCTCCATACTGTTCGAAGAGGAACTTCATCCGTTATCTGTCCGTGCTTTTCGCCGGATATTTAACGGATATATACAGTGTGATTTGCAGCAGGCGTAAAGCGTATGCAACACATTTGGGGAGTGCTTATGACAAGATGTCGATCATATATGCTGATGGCGATGCTGGGGCTTGGCTGGATGACGGTTTCACAGGCTTCGGCTGCCGACAACGAAATCCCCGAAAGTCAAAAAATCGCTCAACTCGACAGTGATCTTTCACTGCTGTTCGATGAGGATGAATTGTTTATCTCGGCTACCCAGTCGGCTCGCACACTGGGCAAAGCCCCGGCAATCGCAACGGTGATTACCGACCAGCAACTGAGAAATATGGGTGCCCGTAACATTTTCGATGCTCTCGTGACCGTGCCGGGATTCGGTTACAGTTATCTGAGCAACTTTTCGACCGAATCAGATATTGAAGTGCGCGGCCTTAAATCCCATATGGAAAAAGTGCTGCTGATGATTGATGGACATCGCATCAACACTCCCTATTTCGGCAGTTTTAATCACCTTTTCGACGAATTTCCGATTGAGCAGATTCAACGCATCGAGGTGATACGCGGCCCCGGATCGGCTCTCTATGGCGCCAATGCTTTTGTTGGCGTTATCAATATTATCATGAAGAAACCGGGCGATTTCGAGGGTGCCCGGCTTAAAGTCGGCGGAGGCAGTAATCATCGTGGAAATGGCAACCTGCTGCTCGGTAAGGGCGATGCCGATGCCGGAGTCGTTGCCTCCTACGACCGTATGGAGACCGACGGCAGCAAGCAGTTCATTGCATCGGATGTGTTCGGCAATAGCGGCTATACACACTTCTGGCGCTCGACAGATACCGCGCACCTGATCGCAGCCGTGGATAAGTTCACCTTTACCGGCCTCTATCTCGATAAACGGCGCGGTACGCCGCTCTCCATCACCAACATGATCGACACACGGACGCGCACCAATAACAGGCAGGCGTATAGCACCATTGAATACAATGATCGTTTTGGGGGGGTCGATACCACGTTGCGGCTTGGCGTAGACCAGTTCGAGTGGGATGCCGAATGGCAGATCAATCTGCCCGGCTTCACCACAGGTCACCCACTACTGAAGAATCGTACTTACTCGGGGGAGTTAAGGCTTCAGTTCGAACCTTTCGATGGACACAATTTTACTTTCGGTCTCGATCAGGAGTACCAGCGTCAGTTCGATGTTCGGCATATTGTCGATGGCATTGATGTCTCTGCCGTATTGAATCACAACAAACCTGCCAAACGTCAGGTTTCGGCAGTATATATCCAGGATGAGTGGGAGATTGACGATAGTTTGATCCTGACCGCCGGTGTGCGCTTCGATCACTATAACGATTTCGGTAACACGACCAATCCGCGGCTGGCACTGGTCTGGTCTGCTTCCGATAGCATCGATATCAAGCTGCTCTATGCCAGTGCGTTCCGTGCACCGAGTTTTCTGGAGATGTATGAGATCAATAATCCGGCATCGGTGGGTAACCCGAACCTGAAACCGGAGAAGATGCAGACTTTCGAAGCCGGTGTTGTCTGGAAGCTGACGCATAATTACCAGTTGAGTGCCAACCTGTTTCGTAACCGGTTTACAGAGAGAATCGTGCAGGGGGTTCCTCTGACCATCAACTCCGGCGGATCGACGATCTGGGGAGGAGAGGCGGAGTTGAAGGCTGATTGGAGAGAGCACCTCTACGGTTACCTGAACTACTCCTATCAACATTCAAAAGATAGTCAGACGCAATCGGCATTGCCGGATGTGCCGCAGCATCGCGCGCGAATCGGAGTTAACGCAGGCCTGTTCGATGATTATGTGAATATCAATACCGCTCTGCGCTGGAACGGCCAGCGAAAACGCCCTGCAGGGGATACACGTGCCCCGGTGGCTGCGACCACCGTGGTCGATCTGGCGGTATCCACTGATCGGCTGATGGAGGGGCTGAATCTTTCGTTCAGTGCACATAATCTGTTCGATGCGCACAACTACGATCCATCCCCGCTCACGGTTCCCAACGGTTACCCACGCCCGGGACGCACACTGCTGGCTGAAGCGGAGTACACATTCTGATGACCGAATTTTCCCCGGCTCGTCCGAAACAGGAGTCGATACGTACAAATATCTGCCACGAAACACCCTCTGCAACCAATCCCTTCGTTGCCGAAAAGACACTTTGGCATGGATATGAAACAGGCAAGCTGTGTGAGGCCTATGGCTGGACGGAGATGCTGTTCCTGATGTCCCAGGGAGAGCTGCCGGCGCCCGAGCAGAACCGGTTGTTGAACAGAATGATGACTTTTCTGGCCAACCCCGGCCCTCGCGATGCAGGGGTGCGGGCGGCGATGAATTGCGGGGTCGGTAAAACACCACTCTCAACCATCCTGACAACCGGGTTAACGGTTCGGGGCGGTATGGCCGAAGGGGCGATGCATGTCGATGCCGCCATGCGACTGCTGAAAGGGCAGCTGCCTGCGGATGAACAGCGTTCTGCCGGACAGTCGGATGATGCGAAGCAGTTGATCGATGCGTATCGCACGTTTCAGCAGGAACATAAGGATGACGAGGTTGTACCATGGCCGGAACATCCGCCGGGGTTCGGCCTCTATTATGGTGAAAAGGATAGCCGGGCAGTCAAACTGGCCGGTCTTGTCGAAGGTCAATGTGGCAACGCCATGCAGCTGGCTCTTGAGATCGAGGCGGTTTTGTCCGGTGAAGAGAAGCCTGTTTACCTGACATTGCCGGGTGTGGTGGCGGCGATCCTGTGCGACCTGGGATTCACGCCCGAACACGGTGCCGGCGTCTATATGATTGCAGGTTCCGCCGGTATCCTCGCGCACGGCATCGAACAGTTGCCGCGAAACTGGAATGAATATCCGTTCTGGGCCGATCCATCCTACTATAACTATGAGGGGCCTGAGCCCACGAAGAAGGTGGGCGATCGCACATGAGTTGGGAAATCTTTGCCGAAAACCGGGATCGCGTCACATCCAGGTCCGGGGGGTGGACGATCGGTGGCGAAACCACGCTGCATGGTTACAACATTCATCAGGAATTGACGCATCAGGTCTCCTGGATGCAGGCGCTTCTTCTATCGATCACAGGGCAACTCTTCGACGCTAAACAGGCCCGTTTGATCGAGGCGATCTTTGTTGCTACCGGTTATCCGGACCCGCGCCTCTGGTGCAATCGTATTACTGCGCTGGCTGGCTCCGCCCAGTGTCCCGCAGGCGCTGCACTGGCTGTTGGCGTGGCGAGCGCCGAGGCGAAGGTCTATGGCGGGCAGGCAGAATATTATGCCGCCAGAGCTTTTTCGTTGTGCCGCCGGATTTTTCAGGAGCAGGGTGAAAAGGCGCTGATGACACATGTGAAGGCGGTATTGAAACGGGAACGGGTGATGTTCGGTTTCGGCCGCCCTTTAACGCGTGTGGAGGAGCGGATCGCCCCCATTGAGAGGATGGCGAAAGATCTGGGTATTGAGGATGGTTCTCATCTGAGTACCGTTAAATATATGGAGGGCGAGTTGAAGCGCTACCGTCTGGTTCTCAACTTTGCCGGATATGCAACAGCCCGTCTGCTGGATTTGGGGCTGACAGCACATCAGGTGCACCAGTTCCTGACGGTCTGTTTCTATATTGGCCTGCCGCCCTGTTACATCGAGGCGTTTGAGAACGAGCCGGGAACATTCCTGCCGATTGCGTGCGAGGATATTCTCTACGAAGGCCGAGAGGAGCGGGAACTGCCCGCATGAGTGCCGGTGTGGTGAATATCAAGCCGAAGGGATCGGTTGAAGAGGATTACCAGTATGGCGATCTGCTGATTCACTATCTGGAAAAAGAGGGGGTGAAGTATGTTTTCGGTATCCCCGGCGGTGCGCTGGAGCCGGTCTACAATGCTCTGGCCAAATCGGAGAGCAGAGGCGGGATACAGCCGATCCTGACCAAACATGAGCAGGGTGCCGCATTCATGGCCGATGGCTATGCGCGTGTCAGTGGCGGGCTGGGGGTCTGTTGTGCAACGACGGGGCCGGGTGCCAGCAATCTCTTCTCCGGGGTCACCACCTCCTATGCGGACTCCATTCCCGTGCTGGCACTGACAGCCCAGATTCCCATCCGCAATTTCGGTAAAAATGCATTTCAGGACTCCTCGCATGAAGGTGTCGATATGGTCGAGGTGTTCAAAAAGAGTACGCGCTATAGCGGGCTGGTGCTCAATGCCCGCGTTGCCGACGATATGTTCCGTAAAGCGATCCGGATAGCGATGTCGGGTAAGCGTGGGCCTGTTCATATCAGCTTGCCACCGGATGTAATGGCGGAGCGGGTGGATGAGCTGACCCTCTCCCACTCCATGACCAACTGTTATGTGGCGCCGAGATATTTCGATCGGGATGCGGTGAAGCAGGCTGTAAAACTCCTCTCACGTGCCAGTAAACCGGCGATGCTGATCGGAACCGGCGCAGTCTGGTCGGGGGCGGCGGAGAAGCTGAAAGAGATCGCGGAGCTGCTTACGATCCCGACGGCGACCACACCCAAGGCAAAAGGGACATTTCCCGAGGATCACGATCTGGCGCTCGGATGCTTCGGCTTTGGCGGCTCGCCACGTGCGGATGCCTATCTTCTGGATCGTGACGTCGATCTTCTGCTGGCAGTGGGCACCAGTTTTAACGAGTGGGCGACCCATGGCTGGAGCGACAGGTTGGGACAGGGCCGTACCATCATTCAGATCGATATCGATCCCTACCAGTTTGGGCGGCACTATGAATCGGTCGTGGCGCTGACCGGCGATGTCAGTGCCGTGCTTCATGAGATGATGTATGAGTTCAGGCGTGTGCACCGGGTGACCGAAATTGAGCGGAATATACGGAGTAAACGGTTTGCGCGATTCAGGAGAGAGTTTCCGCTATCGATTCCCTTTGCTAAGGCTGCTGACGAGCAGGCCATGATCAAGCCACAGCAGTTGATGGCCGATATTCGCAAAAGTGTGCCGGACGAGAGCATATTCTTTATCGATATCGGTAATAACCTGGCCTGGGCACTGCACTATCTTCCAGCGATTCGCCCCGGCACTTTTTTTGCGGCGCTGGGTTTCTCCTGTATGGGCTACGGCGTGGCCGGTTCCATTGGCGGTAAACTGGCGGCACAGGATCGTCCGGTGATCGCCATTGTCGGTGATGGCGGTTTTCTCATGAGCGGCATGGAACTGACGACTGCGGTCAACTACAATATTGCCGTGATCTGGATTGTGCTCAACGACAGTGGCCTCGGCATGGTGCGTCATGGCCAGAGGTTGTCTGCTCAAGCGATGGAGACCTCGCACTCCTTTATTCCTGTCGATTTCTCCTCATTGGCCGAGTCATTGGGGGCGGTCGGTGTACGTATCGAGAAGCAGGGGGAGTTGAATCGGGCGCTGATGCAGGAGCTGATTGCCATGAAGAGGCCTGTGGTGATCGATGTGGTGATCGATCCGGATGAGGTGCCGCCGATCGGTAGCAGGCTGAGTGCATTGAAAGAGGTCTATAGTGAGATTTAGCCATTTTGTGGCGCTGATTCTGTTTGGCTGTTGGGGGGCGGCAATCGGGGAAGCGAAGGAAGTCGTGGTGTTGCTGGATGCCAATGTGCGCCCCTATGTCGAGGCGTTGGCCGGTTTTAAAGAGGTATCCGAGGCCAATATCAAAATTTTTACCCGCAGTGAGAATGGCGACCTGAGCGATGAACGAGCCCTGATCGGTGCCATTCGTGCCCGTCGCCCGGATCAGATTCTGGTAATCGGCAGTGAGGCGATGAGTGCGCTCGCCGACGAGATTACCGATATACCGATTGTTTTCAGTATGGTGTTGAGCCCGCAGGATAAACTGAAGAAAGTACCGAAAAATATGACCGGTATCGCCATGAATGTGTCGCCGAGCCGCCAGATGAAGGTGTTGGCGAAATTGCTGCCGCAAGTGAAGCGCGTGGCGACGGTTTACGAGCCCGATGAGAGCAGTGCCCTGATCGATCAGGGAAAAAAAGCATGCCGGGCGATCGATCGGGAGCTGGTGTCGCAGCAGGTGCTCTCCTCTACGGAAGCGGTTGAGAAGGCCGAACTGTTGCTGGCAACGAATGCGGCCTACTGGATGATTCCCGACAGATGGATGAAGTCCAAGGATGTGGTGCGTTATCTCTTTTTCACCGCTCGCGAAAAGCAGAAAGCGCTGATCGGCCTCTCCGATAAATATGTGCGTGCCGGTGCCCTGTTTGCCTTTACGGTGCGCAACGAAGCGCTGGGGCGTCAGGCCGGAGAGCTGTCGAATCGCATGTTGGCAAGCAAGGGCAGGGCGATCTCTCCTATCGAGATGGCCCGCGATGCCGACCTGTCGATCAACACCAAAGTGGCGAAAAACATGGGTATTACCGTGCCTGACGATCTTCTCAGGCAGGCGAAGGTGCTATATTGAACGGGTTTAAACTGGGCTTCGGAGTCAGAATCTATCTGCTGGTCGCCATGCTGATCATGAGCATTATGGCTGCCGCCGCCAGCTACTTCCTGGTTACACAGAATCAGGCGTTGAAGGTTGCACTCAGTCAGCAGGCGAGATCGCTTTCCGAAAGTCTTGCCGAAGGGGTGCGCCTCGGCGTGATACTCGAAGATCGCGAATTCGTGCAGCAGGTTGCCTCCGGCATGTTGGGGCTTCCCAATATGCTCTATATCGATATCTATCTGGCTGACGGTACCCTGCTACAAAATCTCGGCACGCAGACACATGATCTCAAGTTGTCCGATGCGGTGTTCAAAACCGCTGTCAAGTCCGATTTTTTTATCGGTAAGCCACTGAAGAGTGCCGACAAACGAGGTTATAAGGATTTCGTGGCGCCTGTCCGTTTCGAAGGGGCCGGGAGTGAGGTGGCCGGTTTTGTGCGTCTCGGTCTCTCCACTGAGGTGATTACCAAAAAATGGCAGGAGACGCTGGCAACAACGATCTGGGCTACACTGCTGCTGGTGATGATTGGCTGCGCGCTTCTCTATCTGCCGATGCGCCGGATCATCAGGCCGATCGAACAGCTTTCGGAAGGGGCGCTTGAAATCGGTCGGGGTAACCTCGATTTCAGAATCTCGATTCAGCGCGAAGATGAGATCGGGCGGCTTGCAGATGACTTTAACGATATGGCCACTTCGCTGAGAAGACAAAATGCGGAGATTCAGGAGAAGACGCTCAAACTGAAGGCGTCGGAAAGAAAGTTCAGGAAACTGTTTGAGAATATACGGCAACCGCTCTACATCAATGCTCTGGATGGGCGGCTCATCGATTGCAATCAGGCGATGGTCGATCTGTTCGGTTTTGCCAGCCGGGATGAGATGATCGAAGAGGTGCAGGACGGAGAGCGCCTCTATGCACAACCCGAACGACGCACTGAGGTGATCGTGGAGCTGTTGGCCAACGGCGAGATTAAAGACATGCCTATTGAGTTCAAGCGCACGGATGGAACCGTTCTGAGAACGTTAGTGACATCGAGTGTCCGCTATGACGATGATGGGGTGGCGATTGGATTCGAAGGTATTATTCAGGATATGACCGAGATGCGCAGCCTCGAAGAGCAGCTCTTCCAGGCACAGAAGATGGAGTCGATCGGTACCCTCGCCGGAGGCATTGCGCACGACTTTAATAATCTTCTGGCCGCTATTCTTTCGTCGGCAGAGCTGGCCAAGCTGAAAGTCGACGATCACGAGAGTGTGGAGAAGTATATCGATGCCATTACTGCGGCATCCAAGCGTGCTGCCGAACTTACCAAGGGACTGCTCGGTTTCGCCAGAAAAGGGAAAACGCGGGTCGAAGAGGTCGATGCAGCTGCGCTGGTCGCAGAGGTTGAACTGCTGCTCCGCGAGACCATCGACCGGGGTGTTCATATTTTTACGGATATCTCTCCGGGATTATACCCGATCATGGGCAACCCGAGCCAGATTCATCAGGTGCTGGTCAACCTTTGCGTTAACGCCAGAGATGCGATCCTCGAGGCGGAAGGTCACGAACTCAAGATTGTGCTGCGCAACAGGGTTATCGATCAGGATTTCGTGGATTCTCATCCTGCGGCCCATTGCGGCAATTATGTGCAGATTGATGTGATCGATGACGGGGCAGGCATTCCGGATCATGTGCGGGATAAGATGTTCGATCCGTTCTATACCACCAAGGCTCTCGGCAAGGGTACGGGGCTGGGGCTGGCGACGGTTTATGGCATTATCAAGAACCACGATGGTTTCCTGACAGTTGATAGTGAACTGGGCAGGGGCACGACATTCCACGTCTACCTGCCGGCTGTCTATGGCGACGATGAACATTTCGAGATAGAGGCGGCATCCCAGGTTGCATCAAGTGTCACTGCTTCTCCGCCGAAGAAGGGGCGTACGATTCTCTTCGTAGATGATGAGGAGGTACTTCGTCTTGTCGCAGCGGAATTCCTGGAAGTACTGGGATACCATGTGTTGCTGGCGGAGGATGGTAAACAGGCGTTGACAGCAGTTGCGGAGCGGGGTCATGAGATCGATCTCGTGTTATTGGACCTGATGATGCCGGAGATGGGTGGCGACGAGGTGTTGAGGATACTGAAAGAGGATTACCCCGCTATTTCGGTAATTGTTGCCTCAGGCTATTCCAGGCAAGCGCTGCAAAAGAATATGTCGAAGCGGGATTATGACGGTTTTCTGGAGAAGCCTTATGTACTGTCTCACCTGGGTGAGGAGATTGAAAGGGTTCTCCACGGCAAAAGGCAGAGCCCGTCCTTGTAGGCTCCCCTTTCCCGTGCCGGATTCAGTATGGTCGAGAGTGATTTACCCGGGCAGCTTGATCAACTCCTGAGCATGCTCCAGTACGAAGTTTTTGAATGCTTCGGGAATGGCGGCGAAGCGTTTGCCTTTGCGGTGCACGATGTGCCATTGGCGCATGATCGGGAAGTCTTCGACACTCAGCACAACCAGTCGTTTCAGGGCCAGTTCCATCTCCACCGTATGCAGTGAGACGATACCCAGCCCCAACTCTGCCATCACCGCCTGCTTGATCGCTTCGGAGCGATTCATCTCCATACGGGCCGGCAGCTCGATGTCATGTTCGGAAAAGAAGCGATCTACCGCGATGCGAGTACCGGAACTCTTTTCGCGCACGATGAAGGTCTCGTCCTTAAGTTCGTTGAGCGGGATGTTCTGCTTCGTTGCCAGTGGATGGGTGGGAGCGGCGATGGCAACCAGCGGATTATCCATGAACGGAATGCCTGTCATGTTGTGCCCTTTCGGCGGGCGTCCCATGATCGCCATGTCGGTGACGTTATTCTCCACTGCGCTGATCAGTCCGGCTCGATTGGTTACATCGAGGTTGACCTGGGCATCGGGATACTCGTGGTGGAATGCAGCGATCAGTTGCGGTGCGAAATAGTTGGCGGTTGAGGCCATGGTCAGGTGCAGTTTTCCCCGTTTCATCCCTTTAAGTTCTTCCAGTACCTGTTCTGCCTCCTCCAGTTGCTGGTGGATGGTTTTGCTGTAGTGCAGCAGCTCTTCTCCGGCATGGGTGATGGATACCTGCTTGCCCAGCCGGTCGAAGAGAGTGAGTCCGGCCTGCTCCTCCAGCTGTTTGATCTGCATCGAAACTGCCGGTTGGGTCATATGCATGTTTTTTGCAGCTTCGGTGTAGCTCCGGTATGCTGCCACGGCTTCGAACACTTTGAGTTGCCTGAGGGTCAGATGCATGGGGACGATCCTCCATAAGAAAAATTTATAGATCGTATCATAACTGTTGATTTGTAATTATGCATCAGCTTTGTAGCCTCTCGCCCTGTTGAAAAGTTACCCGGGCTTGTTCGGGTTGGAAAAACGCTTGAAAGAGCAGAGCTCGAATGAGCAAAAAAATATCTGGAGGGATTCACTCATGGATCAATCGAATCGTTACGCCGATCTAAGCCTTAAAGAAGAGGACCTGATCGCTGGTGGCAAGCATTTCCTTGTTGCTTATAAACTTATTCCGGCCAAAGGCTACGGCTTCCTGGAAGTAGCTGCGCACGTTGCAGCTGAGTCTTCTACCGGTACCAACGTAGAAGTATCGACCACTGACGACTTCACCCGCGGTGTTGACGCACTGGTTTATGAAATTGACGAGACCGCATTCGGTGACGACCCGGTTAAGGGAGGCGGCCTGATGAAGATTGCTTACCCGGTTGACCTGTTCGATCCGAACATCACCGACGGTACGTTTAACATCTCACACATGTGGTCCCTGATTCTGGGTAACAACCAGGGCATGGGCGACCATGAAGGTCTGCGTATGCTCGACTTCATGGTGCCTGAGTGCATGATCAAGCACTTCGATGGCCCGTCTGCCAACATTGAAAACCTGTGGGAAGTATTGGGCCGCCCTAAAGTAGACGGTGGTTACATCGCCGGTACCATCATCAAGCCGAAACTAGGTCTGCGTCCTGAGCCGTTCGCCAAGGCGTGCTACGACTTCTGGCTTGGCGGCGACTTCATCAAGAACGATGAGCCGCAGGCCAACCAGCCATTCTGTCCGATGAAGGTTGTGATTCCGAAAGTGGCCGAGGCGATGGACAAGGCTCAGCAGGAGACCGGTCAGGCCAAGCTCTTCTCAGCCAACGCCACTGCCGACTTCCATGGCGAGTGTGTTGCCCGTGGTGAGTACATCCTGGGCGAGTTTGCCAAGTATGGTAACGAGAAGCACGTTGCCTTCCTGATCGACGGCTTCGTCACCGGCCCTGCCGGCGTCACCACTGCACGTCGTGCATTCCCGGACACCTTCCTGCACTTCCATCGTGCCGGTCATGGTGCTGTAACCTCCTACAAGTCGCCGATGGGTATGGATCCGCTGTGCTACATGAAGCTTGTACGTCTGATGGGTGCTTCCGGTATGCATACCGGTACCATGGGCTACGGCAAGATGGAAGGCCATGGTGCTGAAACCGTTCTGGCATACATGCTTGAGCGAGATGAGTGCAAAGGCCACTACTTCAACCAGAAGTGGTACGGCATGAAGGCAACCACTCCGATTATCTCCGGTGGTATGAATGCACTGCGCCTGCCAGGTTTCTTCGAAAATCTGGGTCACGGCAATGTGATCAATACCTGTGGTGGCGGTTCATTCGGCCACATCGACAGCCCGGCCGCCGGTGGTATCTCTCTGGGTCAGGCCTATGAGTGCTGGAAGAATGGTGACGATCCGATCGAATATGCCAAGACTCACCCCGAGTTTGCACGCGCATTCGAATCTTTCCCGCACGACGCGGACAAGATCTTCCCGGACTGGCGCGAGAAGCTGGGCGTACACAAGTAAGCCCGACTTCCGAGTCGACAAAAAGAGAGGCCTCCGCGAAGCGGGGGCCTTTTTTGTTTTTGAATCGCTTCGTAAGAGCGTGGTCTTGCGAAGCTTACGGTTTCGTTTCACTTAGCCGCCGCCCATCCATGGAACGGTAGGGCCGATTACGGCAGGGCTGATTAAAAAAAGTCGTACAAGGTGAATTTCGCTTGTGTAAGAGGGCGTGCTCCAGGGTACATCCCTGTGCGGTAGGGGAGCTCCAAAATAACGTCAGATTTGCCCGTTCGATACGGTATCGGAACGTACAGACCGCTTGCTATTTGTTCTGTTCGCCGTACCTTGCACGCAGTTTTCGCCCCGCCTTCGGTCTGTGTGGCGAGTGATAGCCGTACGTTTTCTGTAAACGGTCGGTATCTTCTAATTTATAAGACTATGCCTGGACCGATCCGGATAATCTTCGGCAGGCATGAGTACCACAGGAAAACATGACATTCGATAAACTTGGCCTTTCGCCGGAGATACTTCGTGCGGTCTCTGATCAGGGCTACACAACACCTACACCGGTTCAGGCGCAGTCCATTCCAGTGATTCTGGAGGGTTACGACATTATGGCGGGTGCCCAGACTGGCACCGGTAAAACAGCAGGCTTCACATTGCCGATGCTGCAATTGTTACAGAAGGAGCATGCCGAGCGAGGCGGACGGGGGAATCGGCATATCCGTGTGCTGGTGCTGACACCAACCCGCGAACTGGCTGCCCAGGTACAGGAGAGTGTGACGACCTACGGCAAGTATCTCTCACTTCGTTCCACTGTTGTTTTCGGTGGTGTCGGTATCAATCCGCAGATCGAACGCCTGAAACGCGGTATCGATATTCTGGTGGCAACGCCGGGCCGTCTGCTTGACCTGGTTAATCAGGGTAAATGTGATCTCTCCAAGGTTGAGATGCTGGTGCTGGACGAGGCGGATCGTATGCTCGATATGGGCTTTATCCACGATATTCGCAAAGTGATGTCGCTGCTGCCGAAACAGCGGCAGAACCTGCTCTTTTCCGCCACTTTCTCGGATGAGATCAAGAAGCTGGCAAACGGTATCCTGAAAC
The DNA here is from genome assembly GCA_050304695.1 of Mariprofundaceae bacterium. Classification (GTDB taxonomy): domain Bacteria; phylum Pseudomonadota; class Zetaproteobacteria; order Mariprofundales; family Mariprofundaceae; genus WSZY01. Next base: position 115,624 of record JBNLEB010000016.1, on the reverse strand, counting down.
AACCGAAACTGATCGAGGTGTCACGTAACGAGACGACGCATCAGGTAACACAGGTGGTGCATCCGGTGGGCAAATCGAGAAAGAGGGAGATGCTTTCGAAGCTGATCCGAGAGGGTGGGTGGAGACAGGTACTGGTCTTTACCCGCACCAAACATGGCGCCAACCGCCTGACCAAGCAGCTCGAAAGCGATGGCATTGAAGCTGCAGCTATTCACGGTAACAAGAGCCAGACTGCACGTACCAACGCACTTAAAGCTTTTAAGGAGGGTTCTATTCGTGTGCTGGTGGCTACCGATATCGCTGCCCGCGGCCTCGATATCGACCAGCTACCGCATGTAGTGAACTATGAGCTGCCCAATGTGCCTGAGGATTATGTTCACAGAATTGGCAGGACAGGAAGGGCGGGGCGCAGTGGTGAAGCGATGTCCCTGGTCTGTAGCGAAGAGGTGAAGCTGCTTAAAGGTATCGAGAAGCTGATCGGTAAGAAGATTCCTCAGGTCGATATCCCCGGATTCGAGGCCGATATCTCGGTGCATGTTGAACCGGTGAAGGAGTCAGGCCGTGTTCAGCAGCCTCGCCGTGGCCAGGGTGGACATCGGGATGGCCAGCGCGGCCCGGGTGGCGGTGGAAACAACAAGCGCCGTCGTCGCCGTGGAAGCAGGCCCGGAAGGCGGGAACGCCAGGCAGCCAAAGATAGCTAGCGGCAGTTCGCCTGCTGGAAGGCGCGAGCATGATTGTCTATTCTCTCAATGAGACTTTTCAGTGGAGAGGTATCGTGAGGAGAGGGGTATGAAGATGTTATCGGCAGTGTTGTTAAGTTTGCTGTTTACAGGCAGCTCGACAGCTGTATGGGCATCCGATCTGCCGGAACTGCCAAGAAAATCGGGTTGTCTGGCCTGTCATAAGGTGGAGGGTGGCAAATTGGTTGGGCCACCTCTTTCATGGATTGCATATCGATACAAAGATGACAGAGAGGCCGGGAAACAGGCGATTCTTGAAGCGATGGAGAGGGGCTCCAACCGTAAATGGCTCGATTATGGGTTTATGGTCATGATGCCGCCGACGAGCAAGAAGGTTTCGGCAGAGATGCGTGAACAGCTGGCCGAGTTTATTCTCAACCTTGAACCTGTAGAGCCGGAAAAACCGGGCTGGATGAAGCGATAGGGTAGCCGTTTCGCGAATTAAATGGTTTCGGGAGGGAGCAGCGGTTCTTTACCTTGTTTCCCCCGCATCTTGTTGACGGTATCGAAAATCATCGGTTTACCAATAATCCAGCACTCCAGTTGGTACTTTCCCGGATAGTTCATGATTATCAGGCCGAAGAGGATGGTGAGTAGCCCCTGACCGGGGGTAAAGAGCATGATGAAGCCGGCCACAAGCAGGATGGCGCCGAGCATATTCTTGAGGCCTGCCAGAAGTAGTCGAATCATAGGGTGGTGATTGGATTGCGACATCCGATGACGACCATGATGGGTGAAATAATCCACTGGAATTTGGGCAACGATCAGGGGCATCGATGCAAGGCTGATAACAAACATGCCCACGGAACCGATGGCTATCCAGAGGCCGTACGCCTCGAAAAACGGGGTGATAAGCTCAAATATCTCTTCAATCATGTGTTATCCAATGGTTTGAACTCTGTTGCGTCGCGAGATGAGATCGTGCCTGTCGACCCGTACATCGGTGATGCCGGTGATTCGGGTAGCGATCGCCTTGAGCGCCGCACGTACATGAGCGGTAACCTGAAGCGACTGCAGCATATTGTCAGCAGCGCGGTATTTACCCTCCTCGAACGCCCTTTTGACGCGTAATCGAGCCTCTTTACCACTGATGGCATCGAGCCTTGCCCAGCCTACCTCTGTTTTGATCTCAAGCCTGGAGATATCAGCGTCAACGGACAGGATTTCCACCTTCTCCACGGTCAGGTGCAGTTGCTCTCCTTCGGTATCGATTGCGCGAATCGCATGCGGCCTGACACCGTAATAGACCTTGATGGGAGCACGCAGTGTCGCTTCGGTTGTTCCCAGCGGAATTTCGATGCCGAGAAATGAGAGAAAAGCCTCATTACCCCATGTCTGTTCATGCATTGTTTCGATAAAACCTGCCTGAATGGCTGCATCGGGCTTCATATCGACCAGCATGTCATTGAACTGTTTCACTTCGGACTTCTCAATAATATGGGGCGCCAGTGCATGAAAAAACCGGGGTGCAGAGAACCAGATACCGGCCGCGATGAAAGCGAGAGCAAGGGTGGTGATAATCGACTTGTGCATGCCTGAACTATAGATGATTCGTGGGAATGTAGCAGTGTTCTTACTCACCGGCATGATCAGCGACTCCTGCCGGAGTGGAAGTGGATTGTCAGGCGGTGGGTGGAATAGCCGGGTGTGTTTTTTTCAGCTTATTTAGCAGGAAGTTCCGGATTGGCAGGTTTCGCTTCCCTGTTTTCCATATCCACCTTTCGCTCATGGTTACCGATATAGCCTTTGGGCCGGATCGCCACCGTATTGTGAATGATGCTACAGACCTCTCCATCCGCCCTGACGTAACGCATCTCGAAGCAGGGTGTCGAGCGGCCCTGCTCCTTAAGCTCCCGTTGAATGGTTTCGAACTGTTCGGCACTGAAATCGAAATGAAGCGTGAGATCGGAATTGCCGACTCGCAGGAAGTCGAGCTTCAGTTTCCGGGTGGCGACGCGGTAACCGGGAAAACGTTTCACACAGGCGATGGCGGGGATGGGATCGGCAAGGTTGGCCTGAAAACCGCCAAACATGTTTCCTGCTGCATTGGCCGATATCCATGTCAGTGGTAATTTGATGCGAACATGGCTCCAGTCATCGGCCAGCTCCAGCACCTTGATCCGCATCATCCAGAAGGGGGGATACCAGGTAAACCGGCTGGCTTCGGAGAGAAAGGTGAACTTTCTCAGCAGATGAATATTACTCTTCATACCCCTCCATTTATTAGGCTTACTATATGAATTATCAGATATCGATAAATTCAGCTTATGGCATTCATAACGATAATCAACAAGCCTTTTTGACAATATAGACTAAACTTTCACCCATAGTTCGTTATTGCAGGAGCAGATCATGAGCGACAGAGAGCAGTATAAAATACATGAAGAGCCATTCTATCAGGCCCAGAGTGATGAGGTAGAGCTTTATGAGGCGGCTTATGCAGCGCGCCTGCCGGTGATGGTCAAGGGGCCGACCGGCTGTGGTAAATCCCGCTTTGTCGAATACATGGCCTGGAAACTGGGTAAACCATTGATCACGGTCGCCTGCAATGAGGATATGACTGCCTCCGATCTGGTTGGCCGATATCTGCTGGATGCCGATGGAACTCGCTGGCTGGACGGGCCGTTGACCACGGCAGCACGCATGGGTGCGATCTGCTATCTCGATGAGGTGGTGGAGGCGCGTCAGGATACGACCGTGGTCATCCATCCGCTGACCGATCACCGCCGTACCTTGCCACTGGATAAGAAAGGTGAGCTGATCGAGGCGCATCCCGATTTCCAGCTGGTGATCTCCTACAATCCGGGATACCAGAGCCTGATGAAGGATCTGAAGCAGTCGACCAAACAGCGTTTTGCAGGCTTCGAGTTCGACTATCCGGAGGCAGCAGTGGAGACCGGCATCGTTGCTACCGAGACAGGTATCGACAGCGAACTGGCTGCCAAGCTGGTTCAGGTCGGCGGCACTGCCCGCAATCTCAAAGGGCATGGCCTGGACGAAGGTATCTCGACCCGGCTGCTCACCTATGCAGCAGCGCTGATCAAAAACGGTATTGAGGCGAAGGCTGCCTGCCGTATGGCGCTGGTTCGTCCGATTACCGACGATGAGGATATCCGCGATACGCTCGATCACGCCATTGATTCGGTCTTTGGTTAACAAGGGCCATCATCCTGCATGTCTGGCTGCGTTATGCTTGAAAAATGTGCTCACCGTACTCACGGGTACGCCTCCGCCCATTTCTCTTCGCATGCCTTGCATCCTACAGGCTTATGACCCTTCCCGTGACTGTATATGAGAACCCTCTTGTGAAGGTGGGAGGATTACTCCTCAAGGTGAGACAGGATTTTCTTTATGGGAAAAGGGCTGGTGAATCAGATGAGTGAAGCAGCGGTAAGAACGATGGAGTTCGAGATGTACTGGCAGCGCCTGAACTGCAAATTTGCTCAGGTGGATCGGGTATTTGACAACTGCATGACCGAGGCCAAAGCACTTCTCTCCGGGAAAGGGTTGATCGACTACATCGAGCATGCCGGTTTTCTCGGTAAACTGGGGCGAGGTCCCGAACCGCTTCTTGTCTACCTGGAGGAGGCACCGGGTGTTGCTGCTCAGGTCGGTGAGGAGGCACTTCTCGACCTGCGCGAATTCGCCCACTATCTCTCCACCCATACTAACTTCAAATCGATGGTTCCGTTTTTGCAGACCAGCGCTGCTGTTGCGCGCCGCCTGCACAGTTATGGGCTGTTTAAACAGTATATCGAGATTCTCCGCGATATGAGCGAGCGGACCTCCGCTTCCGTTCATGGGCACCACACCACTTTCCCGAGTCCCGGTCTGCCTGAGCTGTTAAAACAGGCGCCGCGCCTGCTTAAAGAGCTGAGCCTTGAGGGTTTTAAAAACTGGGTCGATTACGGTATTCAATACTATAACAACCATCCGGGCCGTCAGGTCGACTACTTCTGTATGCAGTCGGCCGATGCGCATGCAGTGATGCAGCGTGAACGTCATGGCACCCTGTTGATGGATCATGAGCGCAAGCTCGACAGCTACCTGCGCGGCCTGTGGGACGATCACGACTATCTCGTGCCCTATTCGCTGGCATTTGATGAGTTACGTAAACCGATGCCCTATTTCGATGATTTGGGAATTCGCCTGCCCGATGTCTATGATGATTTCGAAGATGTGAAGGGGATCGATCGCTACCGGGCGACATTGGCCCATATGGCGGCCCATCGCCGCTGGAGCCAGAAGATGATTGTCGATAACTGGAGTCCGTTCCAGCGTGTCGCAGTCGAGGTATTTGAAGATTCCCGGGTTGATTACCTGGCCTGCCGGAAATATCCGGGACTGCGTAAACTGTTTCTGGCACTGCACCCGATTCCGAAAGAGGAGGATCTCGCGCTTGAAGAGGAGGGAATCTCCGTGTTCAGGCTCAGGCTTGCCATGGTGTCGCGAGCGATACTCGATCCCGGCTACCGGTATGAGAGCGAAGATGTGCGCGAATTCGTCGGTCGTTTCTTCGAAGCGATGAAGGATGGTGAGTCGAGCAGCCCCGATATCGCTTCGATCGCACTCGCCTTTATCGCCCGTACCCGCGGGCAGCGCGATCTCTCTCCTAAAATCTATTTCGAAAATACCGAAGTGAGTTATCGTGACGATAATCGCCATCTCTGGATCTATATCGAGGAGAGCGATGAAGATGAGATGTTCGAGCATCTCGATAAAAAACAACATCAGGAGGAGGAGCTGAAAGGGTTGCCTCCGCGTCACTATCATGAGTGGGACTACAGTACCCAGCACTACCGTCCTGACTGGGTAAGTGTTTATGAAGGGCTGCATCCGCGCGGTAGCGCCTCTTTTATCGATGATCTTCTTGCCAGGCACAGTCAGCTTGCCAAGCGGCTGAAAGCGCTGCTCGACATGCTCAAGCCGCAGGATAAGGTGAGAATAAGGTATCAGGAGGAGGGCTCCGATCTCGATCTCGATGTGGCGATTCGTTCACTGATCGATTTCAAGGGTGGTTCCGCCCCCGATCCGCGTATCAATATGAGCCACCGTCACGATGGTCGCGACGTTGCCGTTATGCTGCTGCTCGATCTCTCCAAATCGTTGGAGGAGAAGCCTGAAGGGTGTAACCAGACCATCCTGGAATTGAGTCAGGAAGCTGTATCGCTACTGGCCTGGGCGATTGAGCAGGTGGGCGATCCGTTCTCCATTGCCGGATTTCACTCCAATACCCGTCACGATGTCCGTTACTATCATGTGAAAGGATACAACGAACCGTGGAATGATGAGGTGAAGTCTCGACTGGCAGCGATGGAGGCGGGCTTTTCGACCCGTATGGGTGCTGCCATGCGTCATGCCGGCCACTATCTGAAAAACCAGAAAGCGGATAAGAAGCTGATGCTGATCCTCACCGATGGTGAGCCGTCCGATATCGATGTCGATGATGAACAGCTGCTCATTCAGGATACCAGGATGGCGGTTAGCGAACTGGGTCGTGACGGTATCTACAGCTACTGCATCAGCCTTGATCCGAAGGCGGATGAGTACGTCACTGATATTTTCGGCAGGCAGTACACGGTCATCGATCATGTCGGGCGCCTGCCTGAGAGGCTACCTGAGCTGTTTATCTCATTGACGAAATAACACATCTTCCCTTCACCGTTCTCAGGGAAACGGTGACACGATGTGCAGTACTCTCATTGAGTTCGCGGTTGCCGTGCCGGTCGATGCCCGACATTTGAATCGATATCAGGCGGTGTTTAATGGCCCTTGGGAACCCCGGTCGTTTTTCCGGAGAATGCCTTTGGGTAGATATTGATTGAGAGTTCATTCTTTGGCATATTGATTGGCAGGAAATGGATTAGCAGGAAGACATCGTGGCAGATACAGATCATAAAGAAGATATACGCTCTCTCCGCTTTTTCGAAAGCCTGGATCGGATTAACCGTGCTGTTCAGAGCACCGACGATCTGGATGAGATGATGCAGAATGTGCTCGACGAGGTTCTGGATATCTTCGGTTGCGACCGGGCCTTTCTGCTCTATCCCTGCGACCCCGATGCCGACTCATGGTCAGTACCGATGGAACGTACCAAACCGGAGTATCCCGGTGCCGGTGTCCTGAAAACGGGAATTCCCATGGATAGCGAGGTTGCCGATACCTTGCGTGTGTTGTTGGAAAGCAATGGTGTACTGAAGTTCGGTCCCGGCACGGATCACCCGTTGCCGCAGGAGACATCCGAACGTTTCGGGTTCAAATCCTTCATGTCGACAGCACTCCATCCCAAAACAGGCAAGCCTTGGGAGTTTGGCATTCATCAATGTTCTCACGACCGAATCTGGACGGATGAAGAGGCGCGGTTGTTACTGGAGATCGGTTACAGCCTGGCCGATGGCTTGACCAGCTTGCTGATCATGCGTGATCTGCGTGAGAGCGAGCGGCAATTTCGTAGCCTGGCTGAAAATACTCCCGATAACATTATTCATTATGACCAACAATGCCGCGTAACTTATTTTAATCCCGGAATGTTACAAACTCTCGACACCAAACCCGAAGTACTTCTCGGTAAAACGCCAGTGGAGCTTGGATTTGGCGGTCCGGAACTCAGCGCTGATTTCGAGAGGCACATTCGTCAGGTTTTGGGAAGCGGCCAGTCAAATGATATGGAAATAGTTATTCCGGACTCCGAGGGCTCCTTCCGCACTCATCTTGTACGTTTTAGTGCCGAGCGGAACAGGGAAGGAGAGATTGTCGGTGTGTTGGCTATCGGACGCGATATCACCGAACTCAAAGAGACGGAGATGCGACTGACCTTTAGCGAGGAAAAATTTTCGAAAGCCTTTCAGGCATCTCCCAACCTGATGGCCATCACAAGGCCGGAAGATGGCCTCATTATCGAGATCAACGAGGCATTTTGCAGTTTCTTCGGTTACACAAGGGATGAGTGTATCGGACACCACACCTCCGAACTGCACATGTGGGTAAATCCGGAACAGCGCGATGAGGCTATTCGGGAACTGGAGAAGAACGACGAGGCACTATATATGCAGGTCGACTTAAGGACGAAGTCGGGAGAAATACGTTCGGTGATCGATTCGATGCTCTATATCAACATCGAAAACCGGAAATACCTGCTAAGTGTCGCCACAGACATTACTGAACGCAAACAGACGGAGGAGAAGTTGCTGCAGTCAGAGCAGCGACTGCGACTGCATACGGAACTCTCCCCGCTGGGATTTCTGGAGTGGGATGAAAATTTCTGCGCAATCGACTGGAATCCCGCCTGCGAAAAGATATTCGGCTACACCCGGAAGGAGGCCCTTGGCCGGCATGCGAAGGATTTGATACTGCACCCTGAGGTTCGGGAATTGGCTGACGGGATTTACCAGGACCTGATGAAACAGCGTGGCGGCACGCACAGCATCAACGAGAATGTCACCAAGGATGGCCGCATCATCACTGTCGAGTGGTTCAATACAACCCTGATCGACAAAGAAGGTAAGGCCATTGGCGTCGCCTCAGTCTGTAGAGACATCACCAAACTCAAACAGGCGGAGGTGGAATTAAAGGAACGGCAGGAGCAGCTAATTGAGTCGCAGCGTATCGGCCATATGGGCAGTTGGTATATGGATCTGGCAACGAATGAGGTGTTCTGGTCGGAGGAGCTTTACAAGATGTACGGCTACGATCCGTCGCTTCCACCTCCCCTCTATACCGAGTCGGCAAAGCTTTTTACGCCGGAGAGTTGGGAACGTTTAAGCTCTGCGATCGCGAAGGTTGCGGAAGACGGCACTCCTTATGAGCTCGAACTGGAGATGGTGACCAAAGAGGGAAGCAAATGGATGCAGGCGCGCGGAGAGCTGGTACGGGATGAACAGGAGAAGCCTTTCAGGATACGGGGCGTGGTGCTGGATATCACCGAGCGCAAACGTCACGACGCGGTCAATGCATCACGGCTGCACCTGATACAATACTCGCTCAACCATTCACTGGATGATTTGCTCGAAGAGACGCTCAACGAGGCCGAGAAACTGACCGGCAGCCTGATCGGATTTTATCACTTCGTCGAAGAGGATCAGATTTCCCTGACGTTGCAAAACTGGTCGACACGAACCAAGGCGGAGTTCTGCAAAGCAGAAGGAAAAGGGATGCACTACCCCATCGACGAAGCCGGCGTATGGGTGGACTGTGTCCATGAAGGCAAGGCCGTCATCCACAACGACTATTCCTCGCTTAAACATCGCAAAGGGATGCCGGAAGGGCATGCCGAAGTCGTTCGGGAACTGGTTGTGCCTGTCTTCCGGGGAGAAAAAATAACGGCCATTCTTGGCGTCGGTAACAAGCCCACCGAATACAACGATCAGGATGCCGAAACGGTTTCACTCATAGCCGACCTTGCCTGGGAGATCGCCGAGCGCAAAAAGGCGGAGATGGAGCTCTATCGCCTGAACCGCGAGCTGCATGCCATCAGCAACTGCAATCAGGCCCTGATGAAGGCCACAGACGAGCAGGCACTCCTGGACGACATCTGCAACATCATATGCGACGAGGCCGGGTATCGGCTGGCATGGGTCGGCTATGCCGAAAATGACGAGGCCAAGACGATCCGTCCCGTCGCTTGGGCCGGAGAGGGAAGCGACTATATTGCCGATGCCAAACTGAGCTGGTCTGAGGAATTGGAACACGGACGTGGCCCTGCCGGAATCGTCATCCGCAACGGCGAAACGATCTATGTTCAGGATTTTGAAGATTCCACACTTATGAACCCCTGGCGACAGAACGCCCTGCTGCACGGTTATCACTCCGGCATAGCCTTGCCGCTTAAGAGCGAGAATGTGCAACCATTCGGAGCTCTTCTAATCTATTCGGGAGAGAAAAACGCCATCAGTCCGGATGAGATACGCCTGCTGGAGGAGCTGGCTGGAGATATGGCTTACGGCATCGCTAATCTGCGCATCCGCGCAGAAAACAAGCTAGCCACCGAAGCACTTGCAGAGAGTGAAAAGCTGCAACGACTACTGCTCGATACCCTCACCCAGCAGGTTTTCTACAAGGATCGCGATTCGCGCTACATCGCCTGCAACCGAACCTTTGCCCATGGACTCGGCATGGAGCCGAAGGAGATCGTCGGCAAGAGCGATTTCGAACTCTACCCGCAGGAACTTGCCGAGCGCTATCGTGCCGACGACCTGGCGACGATGAAGTCCGGCGAAACCATCGACATCGAAGAACCCTATGAAGCCGGCGGGGAGAAATTCTGGGTGCATACCGTTAAAACGCCGATGCGCGACGCCACCGGAGAGGTCACCGGTGTACTGGGCATCTTCTGGGACATCACCGCACAGCGCCGTGCCGTTCAGGAACTCGAACGCAGCGAATCGCGTCTGGCCGAGGCGCAACGCATCGCCAAACTGGGTAGCTGGGAACTGAATCTCGTAACCGACGAACTGACCTGGTCCGATGAACTGTATGAAATCTTCGAAATCGACAAAGCGGAATTCGGCGCCTCTTACGAAGCGTTTCTGAACGCCATTCATCCCGAAGACCGCGATATGGTCGACAGGGCCTATACGGACTCAGTCAGGAAACACAGCGATTACGAAGCCGACTATCGCCTGCTCATGAGGGATGGCAGCATCAAGTTCGCCCAGGCGCAAGGGCGCACCTACTACGATGCCGGTGACAAGCCGCTCCGCTCCGTCGGCACCATTCAGGATATCAGTCGTCTGCATGATATGGAGATGCAGCTGCGCCATGCCCAGAAGATGGAAGCGGTCGGTACGCTGGTTGGCGGCATTGCACACGATTTCAATAACAAGCTGGCGGCGATTACCGGTAACCTCTACCTGGCACAGCGTGGTGTCGATGCACAGTCGGAGATCGGGGAGCGCCTGAAATCGGTGGAAAAACTGAGCTTCGAGGCTGCCGACATGGTTCAGCAGCTTCTTACATTCGCACGCAAAGACAAAGTGGAACAGCATCCGGTCTCGTTGCTCTCTTTTATCAAAGAGGCTGCCAAACTCAATCGGGTCGCCATTCCGGAGGATATCGCCTTCTCGGTCGATTACGGCAAAGGGCCGTTGATTGTCATGGGCGATATCACCCAGCTGCAGCAGCTCTTTCTCAACCTGCTGACCAATGCCCGCGACGCACTGGAAGGGGTGGAAAAGGCCCGAATCGATGTGTCGCTGTATTATTACGAGCCCGCCGCTGATTTTCTCGACCGTCATCCGGAAGCTGCAGATATAAAGGCTTACGCCTGCATACAGGTTCGCGACAATGGCCACGGCATAGCTCCTGAGCATCTGGAGCAGATGTTCGACCCGTTCTTCACCACCAAGGAGGTGGGAAAGGGTACGGGGCTGGGGTTGGCAATGGTGTACGGTGTGGTGCAATCGCATCGTGGTATCATCGAGGTGGAGAGTAAAGAGGAGCAGGGCAGCTGTTTCTCCATTTACCTGCCGATCTATGGCGATACGGATGGCGTAAACACCACAGGTTTGCAGCGCGAGGTTGTGGCGGGACAAGGCGAAACCATTCTTCTGGCGGATGATGATGTCACCGTACTGAACGCCTTTGCCGATGTCCTTACATCACTACAGTATCGTGTGCTGACGGCCCGAAACGGTCGTGAAGCCGTTGAGCTCTTCCATCAGCATGCGGGTGAGGTCGATCTGGTTATTCTCGATATCATTATGCCGGAGATGAAAGGGCCGCAGGTTGCCGAGGAACTACGTAAAATCGATCCCGATGTCAGGCTTCTCTTTGCCAGTGGGTATGATAGCAAGCGAGAGAAGACAGATAGCGATATCGTCGTGCTCGACAAGCCTTTTGCGATGGACAAGATAAGTCGAACGATTCGCTGGACTCTGGATAGCTAGCATCGATGATCGCCGGCATCATACATCCATGTCCGGTGTTTCATGATTAACCCCATCTCCACTTGCAATTTCACAATCTCTCTATCTTTTGACCACTACTGACAATATGCTGTCAGTAGCCTATCCCTAATGTACGACTTGCGAGTGATCGCGGATCAAAATTTAGGAGAATGATTATGCTGGATACGATTGAACTGGTGCGTTTTCGCTTGCAGGAGGGCAAAACAAGAGAGGAGTGGCTGGAAGCCAACGAAGCGATTAACAGATGGACCATGCAGCAGCCGGGTTTTCGTTTCCGTAGTCTTTCGGAGAGTGACGACGGTGAATGGGTCGATATGATCTACTGGGAGAGCAGAGAGGCCGCTGAAGCAGCCAGCAAGAAGTTTGAAGCAGAGATGCTGGAGGTATGTATTCCGATCATTGCACCTGAAAGTGTCGTTATAAGCCACAGCACAGCGCATGTGATGCAGCGCGGTTGAGTCGGCTATGGTCAGGATCAATATCCTCTATCCCATTGGCGGACGTTTCGATATGGATTACTATTTGAACACCCATATGCCCCGCTCGATTGAGCTGTTGAGCAGAGGCGAGGGATATGTCGGTGTGTCGGTAGAGCGGGGACTGGGTGGTGCCACGCCCGGCTCCGAACCGGCCTTCGTCGCTCTCTGCCAGTACGCCTTCAACTCCATTGACGACTTCATGGCCGTCTTCATGCCACATGCCGAAGAGCTGCAGGGCGATATGCCGAACTACACCGACATCGAGCCGATCATCCAGTTCAGCGAAGTCGAGATTGTCGACTAGGATGTTTCAGGAGAGTGCGTTAAGGGTAAAGATTACTGGCAGCGCAAGATTCGGGTCGCAGAATATCCGGCAACGCTTCAGAGTAGCCATAACGGATGATCTTCATCCGGATCATACGACACGGAGCACGCAGATGTCAGATTACGAGCGCATCGCCGAAGCGATCACCTTCATCGTCAGCCGGGTCGAAGCCCAGCCGACGCTGGAAGAGATCGCGGCGCACCTGCACCTCAGCCCTTTCCATTTCCAGCGCCTTTTCAGCCGCTGGGCGGGCGTATCGCCGAAGCGATACCTGCAAATCCTGACGGTGGAAAGGGCCAAAGAGCTGCTGCGCGAAGCGAGACCCCTGCTCGAGGTTTCGGATGCACTGGGCCTGAGCAGTGGCTCGCGTCTCTACGATCACTTTGTTCACCTGGAAGCGGCCACGCCCGGCGAGTTTAAATCCGGTGGTGCAGGGCTTGCTATCGAATATGGCGTGCACGATACCCCGTTCGGCCCGGCCTTTATCGCCGTGACGCCAAGAGGGGTGTGCAGTTTCGAATTTGTGGATGGTGCACAGTGTGGTGAAGCGCTGGCAGAACTACGTAAAACATGGCCAAGGGCCACAGTGACGGAGAATCTCGAATCGACCGGCAGCGTGATACGGAAGATGTTCGACACCTCGATTGCTCCTGATCGGCCGATCTCCCTCTATGTCTCCGGCACAAACTTCCAGATCAGCGTCTGGCGAGCGCTGTTGCAGATTCCGCAGGCAAACGTTGTCACCTACAGCGAGGTGGCGCACGCGATTGGTCATCCGGGTTCGGCACGCGCCGTCGGGCAGGCGGTGGGCGCAAACCCGGTCGCGCTGCTAATCCCCTGCCACCGCGTCATCCGGCAGAGCGGCGAACTCGGCGGCTACCACTGGGGCACGGTTCGCAAACACGCCATCCATGCCTGGGAGGAGGCGCACGCCGAACAGGTGAACGGGGAGTAACATGGCCGAGGCGCTGAAGGATCAATTCTCAGAAAAGATGATTGTGGATATTGCCGCCGAGATCGACGCGGTTCATCCACAGTTTGCTGTCGACCGCTTCGTCCGCGATGCATCGAAGGGTTTCGAAGCCCTGGAGTTGAAACAGCGTGCCGGGCAGGTGGCATCGAGCCTGACCCGGTACCTGCCCGGAGATTACGAAGAGGCGGTCGATATTCTGATCGCTTCGCTGCCCACTCCGCTCACCAGCACCGAAGGCAATGGCATGACGCCGTTCCGCTACTGGCCGCATACCATTTTCGTGGAGAGACAGGGACTCGATCATTTCGAGGCCTCAATGCGGGCACAACATGCACTCACCCAGCGCTTCACGGCCGAGTTCAGTATTCGCCCCTTTCTGGAGCGCTATCCCGAGGCGACACTGGCGCAGTTGCGTGAATGGATAGACGATGAGAGTCCGCACGTGCGGCGGCTGGTCTCCGAAGGAACACGCCCGCGCCTGCCGTGGGCGCCGAGGCTGCGCGGTTTCCAGCGAGATCCCACACCGGTGCTTGAACTGCTTGAGCGACTCAAGGATGACGACTCGCTCTATGTCCGGCGCTCGGTGGCCAACAACCTCAACGACATTGGCAAGGATTATCCGAAACTGCTGGCTGAAACGGCAGCACGATGGATGAAGGATGCAACATCGGAGCGGACTTGGATCGTGCGCCACGCCCTGCGCTCGGCGATCAAGCGCGGTGAGCCGGAAGCACTGGCTGTACTGGGCTACGACAGGGCAGCGAAGGTTACTGTCCGGAACAGTTCGATCCTGCCCGCACAGGCCCGGATCGGTGAATCGGTCACCATCGCCTTCGAACTGGTGAACGAAGAGAAGCAAGTACAGAAGTTATTGGTCGATTTTCGTATCCATTTCGTTAAAGCGAATGGAACAACCGCACCGAAGGTGTTCAAGCTCAAGGAGATCGAATTGGCGCCGGGAGCCACTGTACGCTTGCAAAAACGGGTCTCGCTGGCCGAAATGAGCACGAGGAAGCATTATACTGGCAGGCATATTGTGGATATGCTGATCAACGGCCACCCCCATCCACTGGGTACGTTCGCACTGCTTGGCTGAACACAGACCACGGGAGGTAGATGATGAGCCACCGAATTCAGTGTCAATGTGGCGCGCTTTCAGGTGAAGTGAGCCATACCTCTTCTGCACGTCGCGCTATCTGCTACTGCAGGGATTGTCAGGATTACGCCAGCCGACTCGGCAGGCTAGAGGAGACACTCGATGCCAACGGCGGTACCGACGTGGTGGCGACACAGGCCAGATACGTGACCATCACCCGCGGCATCGAAAACCTCGCCTGCGCCTCGCTCTCCGGGAATGGGCTTTTGCGCTGGTACGCGAAGTGCTGTAACACGCCGATTGCGAATACGCCGAGGGAGTGGCGGTTCTGCTATGTCGGCCTCGTGCACAGTTGTCTGGAGAAACCGCTTGAGCATTCGTTTCCCCGTATCGACATGCGCGTGAACAACCGGGGCGGGGTCGGCACGCCGCCGAGGCCGCCCCGAGGCCAGTTATTCACCATCCTCGCCTTTATGCTGAAATTTCTGCCGGCCTGGGTCGGCGGTGCTTATAAACAGACCCCTTTCTTTACGGCTACCGGTGAGCCGGTCGTTGCGGTTCAGATTCTCTCCGCTGATGAGCGGATTGTCGCAGAGAAGGCAGATGCGTAAATCCGAACGCCTCTTCCAGCTGGTGACGCTCCTGCAAGGGCGGCGCACGGCGATCACGGCACAGGCGTTGGCCGAGAAGCTGGAGGTGACCGTTCGTACCGTTTATCGCGACATGCAGGCGTTGATGATGGCCGGCGTGCCGATTGAGGGGGAGGCGGGTGTCGGCTATTGGTTGCACAAAGGTTTTACCCTGCCACCGCTGATGTTTCAGTCCGATGAGATTACTGCGCTACTGGTTGGAAGTCGCATGGTGCAGGCATGGACCGATCCGCAGCTGGCCGAGGCTGCCCGCCGTGCCGAGAGTCGAATCCTTGCCGTGTTACCAACGCAGGTGCTCGATGAGGTGTCGCGTCTGCCTTACCGCATCCCGAACTACTGCAATCCTGAAGCGGAGACCCACGGCCTGATTCGCAAGGCGTGTGAGGAGCGGCGTAAGGTCACGGTTCACTATCGGGATATGAAGGAGCAGGAGACAACCCGCACCATCTGGCCGCTCGGTATGGTCGGCTGGGATGATCACTGGACGCTGCTCGCATGGTGCGAGCTGCGCGACGAGTATCGAAACTTCCGTTTCGACCGAATCCTCGATATTGAGCTGCTGGATGCCCGTTATCCGGCGCATCCCCAGCGAAACCTGGAGTACTACATTACTGAAGTGCTCGGTATGGAGGATGAGCAGAAACCGGTCTGATTAACGAACACCGATCCAGATGTTGTGTCTGGTGCCGCGTTTGGCTGAACGGGCGCGCACGCTCTCCTCTTTCACCTTGAAACCGATCTTGTGCATACGCTGGGTGAAGGCGCGGTCTTTGAAGGCCGACCAGACGGTGAGCACGCCGCCCGGTTTGAGTGCATCGTAGGCGTTGTTCAGGCCGCGAAGGCCGTAGAGAGAATCGTTGTCGTCACGGGTAAAGCCGTCCGGGCCGTTATCGACATCTAGCATAATGGCATCGAAGCCACCCCGGTTCTCCCGCATCACCTTGCCGACATCTTCTTCGAGTACTTCGACCCGCTCATCAAGTAGTGGGAAACCTGCAACAACACCGAAGTACTCCCGATTCCAACGTACCACGGATGACATCAGTTCGGAGACAACAACCGTGGCCGTCGGGCCGCTATGAGAAAGCGCCTCGGCCAGTGTGTAACCCAGGCCAAGGCCGCCGATCAACAAGCGTGGATTCTCGATGCCGGTCACATGTTCGCAGGCGAGTCTGGCCAGAGCCTCCTCCGAGTGGTGCTGATTGGTGTTCATCAGCTCGCCGACCTTGTCCACCCGGATGGCGAAATCCCTGCCGCGTTGATAGAGCTTAAGCGTGGTACCGTGTTCGGTGGCTGTGTCGATCAGTTTGAAGGGGATGATAGGAATCTGCCTCTAATCATTGTTTAGCAATCCGGTTTTCACCATATTCAGCAGACGCTGGCTCAGGCTTTGAATCGCTTCAGGTGGTAGTTCACGCAGGGGGCCGTCGATTACCAGCATGGAGAGCCCGTGCACTGCCGACCAGGCGAGGAATTCCGCTCCCTGCCGCTGCTCCTTTGATAATACTCCGGCATCCATACATCGATCCAGTGCCAGCCCGAGTAACTGGAAGGGATTCATGCCGCTATCGCCCGCCTTTTCCGGTATCGCCTCGCCATGCAGATCGTCCGGTACGGTGAAAGCGGTGCGAAAGAGGCCCGGCTCTTCTATGGCGAAGCGGATATAGCCTGTACCGACGGCGCGAAGGGTATCCTGCGCGAACTTCACCGGGTCGGTCGTCTCGTCGACTGCTTGATCGACAATGGCCAACTCCTTCTCCATCACGCGTGCCAGCTTCGCAAGTGCTGCGGAACGGACTGCCTGTACCAGATCGTGACGACCGGCGTAGTGACGATAGGCCGCATTGGGAGCCACACCGGCACGGCGGGTTGCCTCACGCAGTGCCACGGCATCGGGACCGCCGCCTTCGCGTACCATGGCGACACCTGCTTCCAGCAGTGCCTGTTTCAGGTCGCCATGGTGGTAGCTGCGCCGTTTTTCCTTTTTTGTCCCGGCCTGTTTCGATGGGCTCTGTTTCAATTTGTCACCTTTCATCTTCGCCAATCTTGACATCATCCATTTTGGATGGCTAGTGTGAACACTGTCCACATTAAACGCCGGTCGTCATTCGGCAATGAAGGAGAGGATCGATCATGAGCAGCAACACCATACAACTTCATCGGGTATTCAAATCGACCCCGGACAAAATCTACCGCGCATTTCTCGATGGAGATGCGATGGCCAAATGGCTGCCACCGCATGGATTTACCGGCCAGGTTCACCATCTGGAAGCAAAGGTTGGGGGTGGTTATAACATGTCGTTTACCAATTTCTCCACCGGAAACAGTCACTCCTTCGGTGGAAAATATCTCGAACTTATTCCGAACGAACGCATCTGCTACACAGACCAGTTCGACGATCCGAACCTGCCGGGTGAGATGAAGACGACCGTTACCCTCAGGCAGGTATCCTGCGGCACCGAATTGAACGTCGTACAAGAGGGGCTGCCCGAGATGATTCCGGCAGAAGCCTGTTACCTCGGCTGGCAGGAGTCGCTGGCACAGCTGGCGCAACTGGTGGAGCCGGATATTCCGGATTAGTCGGGAGAAACGTCATGCAGAAAATCACTCCGTTTTTATGGTTCGATCATCAGGCCGAGGAGGCGGCGAATTACTACGTCTCTATTTTCAAGGATTCGAAAATCACATCGATCACTCATTACAACGAGGGTGGCGCTGCCGCTTCCGGGCAACCTGCCGGATCGGTTATGACCGTCGCATTCGAACTCAATGGACAGAAGTTCGTCGCACTCAATGGTGGTCCGCACTTCACGTTCAACGAGGCGATTTCGTTTGTTGTGGACTGCAGAGACCAGAAGGAGGTCGATGATCTATGGGAAAAACTCACGAATGGTGGGCAGGCAGGCCCATGCGGCTGGCTTAAGGACAGGTTCGGCATCTCCTGGCAGGTCGTGCCGAAACAGCTCGACGAGTTGCTCACCGGTTCCGATCCGCAAAAAGCCGGGCGGGTATGGCAGGCGATGACGCAGATGCAGAAGATCGACATCGCTGCCCTGCAACGTGCAGCCGGTGCGGCGTAAGAGATGGCCGCTGCACACTACTGACACACTGCTGTCAGTAGCGTGTTCATAGAGTCACTCCTGACTTTCAAACAGAGGAGGAAAGTATGAAAGGAAATGCGATTGGTTGGTTCGAGATTTACGTGCAGGAGATGGAGCGCGCCAAAGCGTTCTACGAGTCGGTTTTTCAGGTCACACTCGAAAAGCTGGATAGCCCGGAGATGGAGATGTGGAGCTTTCCATCGGACATGGAGCAATACGGTGCCTGCGGTTCGCTGGTGAAAATGGAGGGTATGCCCTCCGGCGGCAACAGCACGCTGGTCTACTTCGCCTGCGATGACTGCGCCGTCGAAGCCGGCCGTGTTAAGGGTGCGGGCGGTCAGGTGGTGCGCGAGAAGTTCTCCATCGGCCAGTACGGGTTCATCGCACTGGCGACGGACACGGAAGGCAACATGTTCGGCCTGCACTCAATGTAGCAAGAACCGCTATGACACAAGGCAGTACAGGCGGAGATCATCTTCGCCTGCGCTGCTTCACAAAACTTTACATCGGCAACACATTGAAGAAACGAGCGCAAGAGAGGCTACCGCAGCACAGCAACCGAGACGAGGAGAGGAAAATGAACGAAACAGTAACTTATGAAGGAAGTTGCCACTGCGGCGACATCGCATTCGAGGTAGAGGGCGAACTGCATCAGGCGATCGAGTGCAACTGCTCGATCTGCCAGCGCAAAGGGGTCAAGATGTGGTTCGTGCCCGAGCCCTTCTTCAATCTGCTCAGCCCGGAAGAGAATGTGGCTACTTATACTTTCAACAAACACCGCATTCAACATCACTTCTGCCCGACATGCGGTATTCATGCCTTCGGTCGTGGTACTGACAAGAAGGGCAATGCGACGGTATTCGTCAATGTGCGTTGCCTTGAGAACTTTGATATCGAGTCGTTACCTGTCCACCATTTCGACGGTCGCAACATGTAACAATACGGAGCCTCTTCCTGTTATGGATGAGGCTCTAGCCTGCCGATACAGGCCATACTTAAACGCTCCGCCAGTGTGTTTTGCCCACCCAACGGATAGTGGCGAACACGCCCTGTCCCGGTCTGCTCCATCCAGTCACAAAGTGTTGTGGCATCGATAGAGCGGTAACGCCACCTGAGCGCATGCCAGTCGCTGACCCGGTTCACCCGGGTGGTGACGATAAGCAGCAGGCCGCCCGGCTTAAGTACGCGCAACATCTCCATGAGCGCCCCGTGCGGGTCGAGGCAGTGCTCAAGCAGATGGGCGCTCATCACCAGATCGAACGATGCATCCGGATAGGGCAGATGCCCGGCATCGGCCGATTGCAACTGCGCTTCGATGTCGATCCGCGTCAGCGTGGCATCCGCTTTAGCAAGCATATTCGGTGCGATGTCCACGCCATGGAACCGTGCCCGTGGCGACACCACTTCCGCCAGTCCGCAGCACAATGCCCCGGTGCCGATACCGACATCGAGAATGGCTGGCTTCTCTCCAACTCCAACCAGCCAACCATCGTCGGCAAGCTGCCGGAAAAGCAGCTCATAACTACGCTGATATCCCAGCAGGCCGACCACCGGATGCCAGAAACGGGCAGCGGCGTTGTACATCCGCGCAAGTCTTCCCATTTCCGGCATCCGTCGCTGCAACGTGATCCGCCAGCTCCCCATATTCAGGCGGACACCATTGCCGTAGATATCCGGAGAGGAGTCCGGAGGCATCTGGTTTCCTCAGGCCGTAGCCAGGCCGTGGCTGCGGATCACCTCAAGATAGGTCTCCGGCTCAGGGCGGATACGGTAGTTGTCGGTTTCGTGCGTCCAGATCACCTTGCCGTTGCCATCGGTGATGATCACGGTCGGCAGCACCGTATCGCTATCGTAACCCATCATCTGCATACCCATGGGTAATCCGTTCGGATTCTCAATCCCCAGAGCACGTGCTGCCTTGTTGCCGACATCGGTCAGGAAATCGAACGGCACATTGAACTTTTTAGCCAGATTGATGGTGTTCTTATGCGGCTGCGGCGAAATCAGGGCGACGCGAATCCCCATCCTGGCAATATCCCTGTAGCGGGCGGCAAGCTCCTTCACTTGCGCCATGCAGAGCGGGCACCAGTTGCCGCGATAGAAGATCAGGATAGCAGGTGTCGATGTCAGATGACCGGAGCTCACCTGTGAGCCATGCACGTCTGTTACCGAGAAGTCGGGAAGGAATGAGCCCACCCGGATTCTGTCGCTACCCCTGTGGCTAAAGCCGGAAAACCAGTAGGCATAGATGATGAAGCCGACCCAGCTTCCGGCAGCCGCAATCGGCGCCTGCACAGGTGCGCCATACTTCAGCCATGCCCACGCAGCCAGAGCCATACCAACAATCGCCAGCAGATTCAGTATTGGGAAATGGGCACTGGTACGCGCTACGTTTTTGAACATCATCAGTCTGCTGATCAGTAGCGTGATGGGTGCGGATGTGAGCAACACACCCGTCCATGCCAGCGTATTCGCCCCCTGATAGAGCATCCAGCCGGCATACCCGGCCAGAAACATCGCAAACATCATGTAATTACTAATAAAGATCGATTTAAGAAGATTCATGTCAGCCTCCATTGCTGTTTCGAGTTGAGATGGGGCAATTTTATTGTAATATTTACGGTACGGAATACTCATAAATGGAGATTTGTGGTGCATGAATAATACAGATATGGACTGGAACGACGTCCGCATATTTCTCGCTCTCGCCCGCTCGGGAAGTGTCCGCAGTGCGGCCGAGCGGCTCGACATCAGCCACTCCACCGTGGTGCGGCGCATCAATGCATTGGAGAAAAGAATTGGCAGCCGACTGTTCGAGCGCTCACCCACAGGTTTCGCCCTGAATACCAGCGGCGAGGACATGCTCGGTGTCGCCGAACGGATCGAAGGGGAGTTGTATGGTTTCGAACGGCGCGTGGTCGGCAGCGATCAGCGATTGAACGGCGAAATCAGAATCACCATGGTGGATGTGCTGGCAACCCACCTGCTGATGCCGCATCTGATGGAGTTCATGCGTCTCTATCCCGGTATCGAGCTCAATGTGGTGATGAGTTACGAGCCGCTCGATATGAGCAGGCGCGAAGCGGATGTGGCACTCCGCTATACGGATAACCCGCCCGAACATCTTGTCGGCAAACGTCTGGTCACACTCTACAGCGCCCCTTACGCCACGGCGGACTATCTGGCAGAAAACGATCCGCAGACGCCGGACTCAACCGCCGCGTGGATCGGCTACGGCAAAAGCGGCACGGTTCCGACATGGATCAAAAACAGCGACTATCCGCACCTGCCGATGAAGGGCATCTTTAACAGCCTGCTTCTGCAGCTCGAAGCGGCAAGAGCAGGTGTCGGCATCGGCATGCTCCCCTGTTTTCTGGGCGATGCCGATCCGTTGCTGCAACGACTACCCCGATCGCAGCCGCAGCCCAGCTACGGACTCTGGCTTCTCACCCATACCGACATGCGCACCACGGCCCGTTTGCGGGTATTCTGCGATTTTCTCCGCGAGGCTGTTCTGTCGCACAGCGATCTGATCGAAGGTCGATTGATTGAGGGAGGAGGATAAACGGGCAGGCTGAAAAGCCCGCCCGCATCCACTATTTCAGCGGCAGATAGATATCGGTGATCAGTTCGTGCTCTGCCACCTCCGAGCGCAGGTTGAGATAGTGGGTAAACAGATGCGCATCGCGCAGCTCCTCCCCGCTCTCCGGCAACCATTCGCGATAGAGGTAGTAAATCTTATCACCCATCCGCTCGTGCGGGCCGAGATGCCGAATCACCGCACAACGACCACCGGGAATCGTGCCGCTCTTCACTCCCTGCGGATTGGCCGGAATTTCACCCGAAACCTCACCACAAATATCGAATCGGAACTTCGAGGGCTCGGTAAGCTCCGGATCTTCGTAGATTCGGCCGAATGTCCGGCTTGTTTTCACCGGCGATAGCCCGCTCTCTTTACGCCAATCGATAAAGGTCATCACCGAATTATTGACCAGCTCCGGCGGCCCGCGATGCTCCAGCACCGCCACCGGCGTCTCTTTAAAGTTAACAATTTTCACATCCATCTTCTCACTTCCTTTGCCTCTTATTTTGCGCGCAGGCAGATGGAATTGATCTTTCCACGGCTGCCATTGCGGTGCTTTTCTGAATTGAGAAGGCGATTGGCCGTATGCCTGTTTGAAAGCACGTGAAAATGCCTCAGGACTCTCGAAACCGACATCGAGCGCGATATCGATGATCCGCTCCGGTTTACGAAAGGCCAGACGATACGAGGCATGCCTGAGCCGCACCATACGCACATAAGCCGCCACGCCGATACCGGCATAGAACGAAAACTGGCGATGAAAGTGAAACTTCGAGAAGTTGGCCACCTGCGCCAGTTGCTCGACATCGAGCGGTTCGCCAAAATGGCGATCGATATGATCGAACACCCGCTCGAACCGCGCTGCATACACCTGTGCCGTTGCTTCGTTCACAATCGAACCTCCTCAATTCGAGGGCAACACTGACCGGTGAAGGTGTCGTAATCCTGACTGTGCTTGCTCAATGCGGTCGGGATGAACTGTTACGCCGGAGGTGCTTCTTCGAACTGGGGAAGCTCGTCGCAAATCTCTTCCCACAGCGCTTTGGAGCCGGTGAAGATGTGGAAGGCCGGTTTCTGTATCGGCGTATCGTCAAGGATGCCGAGCCGGATATTGCACTTGCCGGTTTTGAGTTTTCGGGTGAAGAGCGTGGAGCCGCAGTTGCGGCAGAAGCATATCTCCGTGTTCTCCGATTTGCGGTAGGTGGTGATCGACGCTTCGCCAGCCACGATCTTTAGCAGGCTTCCATCGATACCACCAGCCGTGGCATTGGCGGCCCCCGATGATTTACGACACTCTGAACAATGACAGCTACCGACATACTCGAAGCGATCCGGCAGTTCGATTTTTACCTCGCCGCACAGGCATGAACCCTTTAACTGCTTCATCGCTCAACCACGACCCGATCGCCGTGACTCATCGGTGACGAGACCACAATGAAACGGAGGTCGGTATCCGACCGGTTCGATATGCGGTGCGGCATACCCGCTTTCACCCGAATTCCCTGACCGGCAGCCAACACCATTCGACCCTCCGCAAGCTCCATTGAGGCTTCGCCATCAATCACATAAAAGAACTGCTCCGCCCGTTCGTGATAGTGGCAAACCTCCGCAGTTCCCGGCGGCATCCGCTCCTCAATAATGCTGAGCCCGTCCGATTTCAACAGATGCCAGCCATCGCATTGGTCGCCCCAGCCGTAGTGTTCGGCACTCTCCCGGTCTATCGGCTTCATTGATCGATACTCTTATGCATCACCTTGTGCGCATTCTCTTCCCAATTCTGTCCGTCAAACTCGGTGATGGTGACAGAGACGGGTTCGGTGTCGAGGCAGTGGACATTGATGTCGATGCCGTCCGGGTTGGAGCGCGGCGTGTAGAAGGGTTTAACGCCGCACTGCTTACAGAAGGTGTGTTTGGCGATACCGGTGTTGAATCGATACGTGGTGATGGATTCCTCACCCGAGAGAAGTTTGAACCGGCTGAGCGGCACGATCATGTGCAGGAATCCCGACTTGGTGCAGATCGAGCAGTTGCAGCGGTCCGCCTCGATATGCTCCGGCGCTTCGACCTCGAAGCGAACCGCACCACAGTGACAACTACCCTGATAGATCATCGTATCTCCTTCTCACTCTGCCTTACTTTAACAAACGGATGGCGTACCGTTGATGGCATTGAAGATTATCAAAAGACACACATGACTCTATTATCTACGATTCGTCAACGATGAAAAAAGAGCAGCGCAAACGGATTGTCGATCGTCACCGCGATAGCCTGACCCGGCATGGTTATCACCCCAACGCACTCTACTGGAGTAGCCGCGAGATTCAGGAGCTTCGTTTCAGGGTGTTGGCGGATATCGGTATCGGGGCAGGGGATTCGGTGCTCGATGTCGGTTGTGGTTTCGGCGATTTCAATCGCTGGTTTGAGAAGCGGTATGGTTCGATCGACTATACAGGCATCGATCTCTCGCCCGATCTGTTGAGAGAGGCAGCGAAACTGAACCCGGATGCGAAGCTGCTGGAGGGCGACCTGTTCGATATGGAGTTCAGCGATCAGAGCTTTGACTGGGTGATCCTTTCGGGTGCCCTGAACGAGAGCCTGCAGGATCAGGGTGCCTACGCTTATCGGATGATCGACCGGATGTTCGAGCTGTGCCGTAAGGGTGTTGCCTTTAACCTGCTCGATGGCCGGTATATCAGGGGCTTCGGACTACAGACTCACCAGCCGGATATGGTTTTCGACTACTGCTGCTCGCGCTTTTTGCTCTGCACGCTGCATGAGGATTATCTGGATAACGATTTCACCATCTATATAAAACGCCCGGTATTCGGGGCCTTGGCGGGGGAGTGAATACAAAAAAGCAGGGCGTAACCCCTGCTTTTTGCTTCGATCAACCTGTTACGATTTGCCAGCATCCATCATGACCCTTATGCCGGTCAACTTCGCTCTCCGGTTCAGTCGCGCGGTTCGCGCGGAAAGTATCTCTCTCGTCTGTCATCGTCGCCGCGACGATCTTTGGCCCGTTCCATCCGCTTTTTGAACATCTTCTGCGCTTTTTCGCGCTGTTCAGGTGTCAGGATAGCGTGGATCTCTTTTCGCATCCGGGCCCGTTCCTTGATTTCACGAACCATGGCGGTTGCCTGCTTCTCTGCCAGCTGTTCGACCTGTTGGTCGTATGTTGATGAGGATGGGTCGAGGTTCATCATCGCCTGATGCATTTCGCGGTGCTCCTGGCGATGCTCCTCCTTCTCCTCACGTTTTGCCTTGAACAGCGCCTCGATCTTCTCCGCCTGTTCGTCCGAAAGGTTCAGTTGATCGCGCATGCGTTCGATATGGTCGCCACGCTTGCCGTCTCTCATGCCTTTGTCCCGGTTGCCACCTTCAGCCATCGCCAAGGTGGACATGCCGACCAGCGCGAAGATACCCGCCAACGGCAATATGATTTTACGTTTTACTTCCATCGTTCTTCTCCTTTTCGAGTGTTGTTGTAAACAGTCGTGACTGTATGGAACGAAGGATCGATCTTTTTTCGTAAAGTGGGGTATGGGGTATGCAAAGGTTTGTCGGCAAAGTGTAAAAGTATGTAAATCCCGTTTCTCTTCTGTTCCCATATGATGCTGCAGTGTGGCAAGCTGAGCCGATGGATAGTGGTGTAACCATTCTTATTGCCGATGACGATCGCGAACTGGGCGAACTGCTCTCTGAATATCTGCAGAGCGAGGGTTTTACCGTGTTGCTCGCCCATGATGGCGAGGCGGCACTTGGGCGTGCCCTGAATGAGCCGTGCGAGTTGATGGTGCTGGATATCATGATGCCGAAGATGAATGGGATGGAGGTGCTTAAGGCGCTGCGTATGCACTCCGCACTGCCGGTGATCATGCTGACGGCCCGTGGCGAACCGGTGGACCGAATTGTCGGTCTTGAGATCGGTGCCGACGATTATCTGGCCAAGCCGTGTAATCCAAGTGAACTGATCGCCCGCATTCGGGCGGTCTTGAGGCGAGCAGGCAGCACGCCGAAACCGGTCAATGAGGGCCTTGTTGTGGATGATGTCGAACTGATGCCGCAGTCGCGAACCGTGCTGTTGAACGGGAAAGAGGTAGAGTTGACCAGCACCGAGTTCGAGCTGCTGGCCTTGCTGCTGGCCCACGCAGGCGAAGTGGTCGGCAAGGAGCATATCTCCAGCCGGGTGCTGGGGCGCCGCCTGGCTGCGTACGACCGCAGTATCGATATGCATGTCAGCAAATTAAGAAAGAAGCTCGGCCTGCGACCGGATGGCTCGGAACGGATCAAGACCGTTCGCGGTGCAGGCTATCTCTATGTCCGCTGATTCGATGCTGAAGCTATCCTCGATGCCGAAGATATTCTGGAAAGTGTTCCTCTGGTTCTGGCTGACACTGTTGCTGACAGTGGTCGGCAGTTTCTGGCTGAGTGAACTATGGTCGGAAGATAGCGAGAGTTCTCTGCAGCAGGTGCAGTTGCAGAGTCTGGCGGCATCGGCCGAGTCGATTATCGGAGAGGGTGGGGTGGGTGCCCTGCCCCCATGGATGCAGCATATTCGCCGTCGTACACCACTGCACATCATGCTGGTCGATGCAGCCGGAACGACACTGCTGCGCGGCAGGCCGCTGCCGCCGCACCTGCAGGAACATCTGCAGCTTCCCGCAAAAGAGGATGGCCTGATCGAAAGCGAGTTCGAAGGGCACCGGGTGATCTCCTATCCGGTTCAGTTGCCGGGAGGCAGGGTGCTGCGCCTGATTGGCGAGCCGCGTCTACATCAGGTGACAGATGCGCGTGATTTGCGGTCGATTAAACGCTTTGCCAGTAATCGGATGTTAAGCGCCCTGCTGGTCACGGTACTTCTCTGTATGTTGATCGCTTACTGGCTGGTACGCCCCATCCGGCAGATGCAACTGGCTGCCAGAAAGTTCGGCGAGGGCGATTTTTCTGTCCGTTCCGGCCTTGAAAGACGCAAGGATGAGATTGGCGACCTGGCCCGCGAATTCGATGCCATGGCTGAGAGAATCGATTCGATGTTGCAGGCACAGCAGCGTCTGCTGCGCGATCTCTCGCACGAGTTGCGTTCACCGCTGGCACGCTTGCGGGTGGCGCTGGAACTGGCACGGAACCGCTCCGGCAATATTGCCGCAGGTGAATTGAAACGGATCGAGCATGAAGCACTCCAGATCGATGAGATGATCGGCGATATGCTGGCGCTCGTTCGCCTTGAGAACAGTGGCGAAATTGAGCGGAGCGATGCCATTGCGCTGGATGAACTGGTTGAATCGATTGTCGCCGATGCGAACTTCGAGTTCGCCGGGCGTGGTGTGCATGCCGATATTCTTGCATCGCAGTCACTGAAGTTGCAGGGGAGTGGCGCTCTGTTACGGAGTGCGATTGAGAATGTGGTGCGTAATGCGATGAAATATTCCGGGGATCGTGCTGCGGTCGAGCTTCGCCTTATGGCAGTAGAAGAGGGTATGGCTCTGCTCGAGGTGCGCGATTTCGGTAGCGGCGTACCGCAGGAGAGCCTGACGAAGATATTCGACCCGTTCTATCGGATAGGTGAAGCCAGGGATCGCTCAAGTGGTGGCTTTGGTCTGGGGTTATCGATTACGGCCAGGGTGGTTCATTCGCACGGCGGTTCGATTCAGGCGGAGAATGCCGGGGGTGGCGGACTTCGGGTGAAGATGTGGTTGCCGGTTCAGCCGATAGACTGAGAGCCGCGCTATGAATGTTTGTGCTCTCTTACGTTAACACGCGTTAGCGCTGCATTGCCTTCTTTTTGGCTTTGCGATCATGAAATAGAATCCAGCCATCCAGGGCGATGGCAGCCACGATGGAGAGCCAGAGCGCCCATGTCGGCATGCCGGTGAATTTGGCTATATCGGCCATGCCTCCATTGTTTGTGATCGTGGCATAGAGCAGAAATGCGAGAACGAGGTGTCCGGCAACAAGTACGACAATCATCGCCAGTGCCCAGAAAGCGGTAGTCAGAAACGAGACGTTGGATGTTGTCCCCGGGCGTTTTAGTGCCATCTGTCAGATTCCGTCAAAGCCGATATATTTGATCTTCTTGACGCGCAGCGCTTCATCATAGGTGATCTCGATAACGCGTAGTTTCTCTTTCTCTTCCGCCGCATTTTCATCGTCGCTATCTTCGATATTACGGTGATCTTCGACATAACGCACACGATTCGGCCTGAGCGGATCCTTCATCGCAGGTGAGCCGAGCAGTGTCTCGACCTGGAACTTGGAGGTGCCCTCCTGAATCGCCCAGATATTCTTGTTCTCCATCACATTGCCCTGATGAATCTCATAAGTGCGGCATGCTGCGGTTGAGAGTGCAAGGGCCAGCAAAAGCAGTAGTCGAAGGGTCATCTTTGTCTCTCTGTTCATGCTGTGGCTACCGGTCCTCTGTGCCCTGCTTCTAACAAGCGGACATAATCTTCAACACCTCTCTCCAGTGTCCATTCAGGGCTCCATCCCATCACGGCTTTGCTCTCGCTCAGGTCGGCTTCGGTGTGCATCTGGTAGAACTCGAACGGATTGTCGAAATACTCTACATCGAATGTGGTGCCGAGCTGTTTGCCGAGGTTTTCAACAATATCGTTGAAGGTGCGTGCCCGGCCCGAACCGACATTACAGACGCCGGAGCGCGGCGCTTCCAGAGCGGCAAGGTTGGCGCCGACCACATCGCCGATATAGACGAAATCGCGCATCTGTTCGCCATACTTGAACAGGCGAAGCTGTTCGCCGGCCTTGGCGCGCTGATACATCTGCAGGATCATCGAGGCGGTTTTATTGCCATCACGTTCGTTTTTATGATGCTCGCCCGGGCCGTAGACATTGAAATAACGCAGGCCGACAATCGGTGCGGAGGATTTGTCATACCAACGCTTTGCGATGCGATCCATCGCCAGCTTGGAGAAGCCGTAGATGTTTTCAGGCTCTTCACCACTGCCGACCCTGTTCGGGGCGGGGGAGTTACCGTAGGTGCCGGCTGAAGATGCGTAGACGACACGGGTATTGGATTTGGCTGCCGCTTCGAGGATAGATGCAAAGGCATTGGTGTTGACTTCGACCATCAGCCGTTGATCCATCACCGTGGTATCGGTAATGGCTGCCTGATGCATCACGGCGCTGTATTCACCTGCGGCGATCTCGTCCAGCAGATCGAAATCGTCGCAATCCAGCGCCCGCACTTCGCAATCGACATGGATCAGGTTGCGCCAGTCGCCGGATGAGAAGTCATCGGCGATGACCACGTCGGTGTTGGCGCGCCGGCTCAACGTAGCTGCCAGGTTGGAGCCGATAAAACCGGCGCCGCCGGTGATAAGAATTCGATCAGTCATTTAATATATCTGTCCCGTGGTTGTTCAAAAGTTTAAGCGGGCTCTGTGCCTTTCGACTGTCCCTTCCAGATCAGTTGCAGGTCGGCCAGAGCATGTACTGTGGCATCGTTGCAGAGCGGGTAGCCCATACGCTCGTTGATGCGCTCCATGATCTCTTCAGGTGTAAGTGTTTTCACCTGCTCTGCATCGAGATCGACCTCGCCCATCAGGCGAGCGATCCATGTGCCCAGGCCGGAGAGTTTGGAGATGCTTACGATACGGATCAGCTCATCGGCCCGCTCGACCGTAATCTGGCCGCCGCTGGCTTTGGATAGCTCTTCGGCATCGGTACCATCGATATCCATGACAGGACGGCAGAGCAGCTTGAGAATCACCCACTCACTCTCGGTGATGAAATCCCTGTCCTCATGGAGGGGGAATGCGCCCGGCAAGGCTTGTACATTATTCATCGGCCACACTCTGAAACAAACGCATGCTGCGTTGCTCCTCGCTTATTTGGCGCTGCCAAACTTCTCTCGTTGCGTCTTGCCTGCGCTCGTTTCAGAGAGCGGCGAGTAGGGGATAGGATCATGTTTTTAATCTGTGTAGGCCGTGGCACCGGTCAGGTACGCTCCCTTGAGCGCCCATTTGCGAATCTTGGCATTGATACGAATCGAGCCGGTCAGGTTAGCCCGGCGCAGCTGTGCACCGGTGAAGTCGGCACCGCGCAGGTCGGCATTGGAGAGATCGGTCTCATAGAGATAGGCACCGCGCAGGTCGGCATCTTTCAGGTTGGCGCCGGAGAGGTTGGCACCGGCAAGGCGTGCACCGGAGAGGTCGACCCCCTCCAGATTGTAGCCGGCCAGATTGTAGCCGCTCAGATCCTGGGCATTACCGATCTTCTGTTGCAGATCGTTGATGGATAACTTCATCTCGGCACCATCAAGGTTGGCGCCTTTGAGGTTGGTGCCCTCCATATTGGTGGCACCCAGTTTGGCGCCTTTGAGGTTGGCTTTGCTGAGGTTGCAGTTGGAGAGGTTGGCACCGGTCAGATCGACACCGGAGAGATCCATGCCTGAGAGATCGATACCCGAGAGATCGGCACGTATCAGCGAGTGCCCGTCGGCAATCTTCTGTTTCAGCTCACTTACTGCATCCATTTGTATTCTCCCGGGGCTTTCCAAGCTTGATAACAAAGCGGATAGTACGACTCTTGGCAATCGGTTCAATATGTTTCTATGCTTGCTCTCGAAGATCGAGAAGCGATTACAGAGCTGATTACGGAACATCAACTGTAAGTGAGCTGTAAAGGGCTGTAAGGAATCGGGCTGGTCGGCGACTGATGGGTCACCACAAGCTTGAAGCGAAGAGGGTATCCCATGCTTGCAACACTTCCGCTGCTCAAGGAGAGCAGCTTTCCGGCTATTTCACGTCGCAGTGTCGAGACACTGCAGGTCAATCTCGGTTACCTCTGTAACCAGACCTGCCTGCACTGCCATGTCAATGCAGGCCCGCGCCGCAGAGAGATTATGGGTGAGGAGACGATTGCGCAGATTTTCGACCTGTTGTTGAAGGCTGGCAATATCAAGACACTCGATCTCACCGGCGGAGCACCGGAGATGAATCCCCACTTCAAAACGCTGGTCAGCATGGCGCGGGGGCTTGGTATTCGCGTGATCGACCGTTGCAACCTCACCATTCTGGAAGAGGAGGGATTTCAGGAGATCGCGCAGTTCCTCGCCGATCATCAGGTCGAGGTGGTGGCATCTTTACCCTGTTATCTGAATGAGAATGTCGATGCCCAGCGAGGCAAGGGTGTTTTCGATGTCAGTATCCGGGCATTGAAGCGGCTCAATGCGCTCGGTTACGGCATCGAGGGTTCGGGGTTGACCCTGACACTGGTCTACAATCCGCAAGGGGCGAGTCTGCCACCTTCCCAAAGTGAACTTGAAGCAGCCTACAAACGAGAGCTGCATATCCGTTTCGGCATCACCTTCAACCAGCTCTTCACCATCACCAACATGCCGATCCAGCGCTTCGGCAGCACCCTGATCTCGAAGGGCGAGTTCGCCGCATACATGCAGTTGCTCAAGGAGGCCTACAACGAGGCCAATCTCGATGATGTGATGTGCCGCAATACGGTAAGTGTCGATTGGCAGGGTTATCTCTACGACTGCGATTTCAACCAGATGCTCGATCTGCCCATTGTGGGTTCAACCGCCGATCAGGGCGGAAAACGGTTGCACTTAAACGACCTGATAGAGCGCAACCTGAAGGGCCACCCGATCATCGTCATGGATCACTGCTACGGCTGCACGGCAGGCAGCGGCTCCAGCTGTGGCGGGGCGCTGAAAGGGTAGTTACGGTTTAACGCTCCTGCGGAAGCCACCCGGCGAATTGCCGAACTGTTTCTTGAAAGCTTTACTGAACGACGATTCCGATTGATAACCGCACTGCTCGGCAATGGCACCGAGGCTGCTGCGTGATGATGCCAGCAGCGCTTTTGCCCTGTGCATACGCCATTCGGTCAGATACTGCATCGGTGTCTGCCCGACCTGCTGGTGAAACGATGCTGCGAAAGCCGACCGTGACATTCCGGCATGGCGGGCCAGTTGTTCCAGCGTCCATGCCTGTTCCGGTGCTTTATGTATCGCCTCCAGCGCCCTGCCGGTACGGCTATCGGCGATAGCGCCAAGCAGCCCTGCGGCAGATGGTTCATCACCGGCCTGTGTGGCGCTGCCGATATAGGCGCGCAGAATCTGGATAAAGAGCACCTCGACAAGTCGGCTGACCACCGCCGTGGTGCCGGGGCGTACCTGCTTCGTCTCATGGTCGATGAACTGCATCGAGGTCAGTAGCCACGGAAACTCCTCTTTCACATCCTCGCCGCGAATATGGATGAACGGGGGCAGGGCGCGCAGCAGAGCGCTGTGGCCCTGCCTGTCGAAGCTGAAATAGCCGCAGAGCATACCCATCGGCTCGCCGTGACCGCCGAACTCGACCACGCCGTAGTTTTCGGGTGGCAGAGGCACAATCTCCTCGGCGGCCAGGGGCTCTGTCTCCGGTGCATCGAGGAGTACATGCGCCTGTCCGTGCGGGAAGAGAACGATATCTCCGGCTCGCAGCCTGACCGGCTTTGCAAGACCGGCGATCTCAACCAGACAGGAGCCCTCGACAATCAGGTGAAACTCGGCTGCCGGTGTCTGCCCGATCTGCATGCCCCACGGGCCGCTGAAGGCACAGCGGAAAAAGACATCGCCGCTCAGTTTCACGGCATCGAGAACGTCGGCCAGTACATCCATGAGTACCTCTCCTTACTTTTATACGATAAGACATGAATTATGGTTATATAGACATTAATAGTCCAGAAAACAGGCGTATCATCCCGGTTGTCGTTCAAAACGATTCCATGCCCAAAAAGGGATCGAAAAAGGAGAAAGAGAGATGACAAACGAAAAGCTGCTCACCCTTCCTGCACAGGGAGAGGAGAGCGAAGATAAAACGGTACAGCAGTTGCTGGCCGGAGCTAAAAAGAAGCTGGGATTTATCCCGAACATGTATGCCTATATGGCCAATGCCCCGCACATGCTGGAGAATTATCTCTTTGGCTACGATAAGTTCCGCAGCCAGTCGGGCTTTACCCCGGCCGAGCAGGAGGTGGTGCTGCTCACCATCAGCCGGGTAAATCGCTGCCACTACTGCGTTGCCGCCCATAGTTTCATGGCGGATAACGTATCCGGTGTATCGCATGATGTGACCGATGCGATCCGTAGCGACGCTGAGATTCGCGACGACAAACTACGGGCGCTAAGCCTCTTCACCCGCACAATGGTGGAGAATCGCGGCTGGGCCGATGCCGGGCAGATCGGCGATTTTCTGGCCGCCGGATTCACCGAGAAAAATGTGCTGGATATTCTGCTGGCAATCAGTGTGAAAACCATCAGTAACTACGCCAACCACCTCTTCGCCACGCCGCTGGATGGTGTGTTTACACCACGCGAATGGCGCGGGTGAGCCGTATGGGGTCGTCCGACAACAGCTTGAAATTAATGCCTCAGGTCAGGGCGTTGCCGATTACGCTCCCGTCCATCGATGGCACCACCTTCGATCTGCTGCCCGATATGAAAGGGCGGCCCTATCTGCTCGCGTTTATGCGTTTTGCCGCCTGCCCCTTCTGCAATCTGAGAGTGCATGAACTGGCGACACGCTTTGAAGAGCTGGGTGACGATTTCGGTGTCGTGGTGATCTTCGATTCGCCATTGGCGCATCTGCAACAGCATGCAGAGGGACATCATGCCCCATTTCCCATCCTGGCCGATGAAAAGGGGCGCTACTACCGGGCCTACAGCATCGAGCATTCGGTTGCAGGCATGCTCAAGGGGATGTTGATGCGTATGCCGACCATGCTGAAAGGGATGTTCAGCGGTTATACGCCCACCTCGTTCAAGGGGAGCCTCACTACCATGCCTGCCGATTTTCTGGTCGATGAGTATGGCCTGGTCCAGTTCGCCCACTATGGCCGCGATCAGGGCGATCACCTCTCCTTTTCGCAGGTCAAAGCGTTTGCTCAGAGCCGCAACAGAAGGTTGTTGGAGCGAGCAGTATCCGGTTAACGCACGAAGACCGTAAAACATCTCCCCGCCAGAGAGGGCAGCCATCCGGCTGCCCTTTTCCTGACGTTGCCACCTGGCACGAATGCACCTATGGTTGATGGGTCAAAGTAACAGAGGGGAGAGGTGAGGAGATGATTCCTGAGGGAGAACCCGATCTGAAGTTAAATGGTTCGATGTCCGCTGGCGCGTTCCGGCCCTGCCTGAAAGCGAATATCTAGATGCGTGAATTTAAAATAAGTATTTCGGTAAAGCCGAAACTGTATGTGATTCTGTTTTCGGTACTGGTTTTGATCGCCGGTTGTGGGGCCCTGTTGCTGAAAACTGAGGCAGGCAGAGGGATGGTAGCCGCCCTGGTCGCCTATTCATTCGAAAAGAAGACAGGGTTCGAATTCGATATAAGCGGGTTGGAGATCGATGTCAGTGAACTGAAAGCTTCGGCGAGAATGGTGGCCCTCAAAGACCGGAACGGAATCTGGCTTCGGGCGGAAAATGTCAGTATGAATTGGGACTGGAACAACCTGATCGGTATCGATTGCTCCATGAAATCGTTCGATAGCGGTCCGGTCACGATGAGTACCGTACCCGAAAGAAGTTACCGGATATTGAATAATCTCCAGAATGCGCTGGCCACATCACCTCTTTCCATTGATCGACTGCGAATACCCTCGATTATTGTCAAATCTCAGGTGCTCGGAAGAGAGTTAAAGATTGGAGTGAGCGGTAGCTGCGATGCTGTAGGCCATAATCGCAAATACTTTATCAAAGGGCTGAACGAGAAGCTGAACGGGAGCCTCGTTTTGCAGGATCTGCGTGACGTTCGTGAACAGATCGTAGCCAGTGTGGGGCCGGAGGGTGAAGAGCCGCCGACCATCAATGCCAGTGGACGCTTTTCTGAGGATGCCGGTGGTGTGATCGGTGAGTTTCTGGGGCTCTCCGGATCGTCACCGCTTGCGATTGAGGCGATTGTTCCTTTTCGTTATCGGGGTACAAAAAATGCAGTGGTCAGGCTGGAGACGTCGGTCTATTCGCAGCTGAGCTTTTCCGGCTATGTCGATGGTGAGGGCTACGTCGATTACTCGGGTGAAATCTATGTGGAGGATGATCTGAAAATCCACGATTTCGTGATCCCCGGAAAGGAGAGATATACGTTCGGTATCGAGTTTCGCCCCAATAAGAACTGGACGGAGCTGGATAAGATCGGTGCCTATCTGGCCACATCGGATAAGCGTGATGAGGCATTCTTTTCCGGTGGAATTGCGCTGTGGAAGAGCCGCTACGACCTGGATTTCAAAGGCAATCTACCCCTCTCTTCACCCTTGTGGCAGGGGAAGACGAACAACTTGAAGAGCGACAGGCGCACTCTGGTGACGGGAAGCGTCAAGGGTGCGTTTGACAACCCTGAAATTGATTTAGGTGTTACTGCCTACGATACCTCATTCGGTCGGTACAGGGTGAGAAAGGCAGAGATCGCCACGACATTGAAGGGCTATTTCGATTCACATCCGGGACTCGGCATTTCCGCCACTGCATCGCTGAAGGGGCTGGAGAGCACGGAGCCGGGATCGGAGAAGACGAAGGCTCTGGAAGAGGTGAACGCATCGCTATCGGCCACGAAGGCGAAGTATGGAAAAGGGGAGTGGGATATCGATGCTTTCAGTTTCGGCATGGGTGAATATTCGCTGAACCTGAAAGGGAGATACGATGAGCAGCAGCAGCGGCTTGTCGCCAGCCATAGTATGAAGCTCGGAGAGCTGCCGGAACCGGTTTCCGGGCGATTCGGTTTTGCCGCACCGCTTACCGTTGAGGGTCGTATAGACACCCGATGGAATAGTGCCGGTCTGGATGGGAGCCTGGAAGTGATGTTTCCGGGGAAAAACAGTTTTCCGAGGTTCATCGGCGATACACCGAAGCTGGATGTCAGGCTGGCCTATGAAAATTCTGCCGGGCAACTCGACATCTCCGCCGCTCGCTTCATCGGGGCCGGGGTCGAGGGTGTGGCAAGTGGAGAGCTGCTGCTAAACAGCGGTAAGATGATGATGTCGGGAGAATTTTTTCAGCGTGATATGGCGCCGGACCAGAGTGCCATCCCCGTGTATCTGGCTGGCAGGTTCGATCTGGATGGCACACTTCAGGCCATGACGTTGCGTGGTAAGGCAAACGGTAGAGCGGTCATCGCCGAGGGAGGAGGCCCGACAGCCGATGTCCACTACGGGATAGGCGCAACCGGATCGCTTCGCCGGATGAACGGTATGGTGACAGCCCTGTACCTCCGTCAGGGTGAGCAGGTGAAGCGTTCGTCGCCGGTGAGCCTTGGAATTCCCTATCTGGATATCGCCGATCAGGATGCACTGCCGATGCTGAAATATCTGCAGCCGGATCCGATGGAAGCAGACAAGTAGCCGGAAACGGGGGGCGAATATGTATAAGGTCGTCATAAGCGGGAAAATTCTTGAAGGTTTCGAGCGGGAGGAGGTGCAGCGGGCACTCGCCGGACTGTTCCGCACCAGCGAGGAGCGGGTGGGGCAACTGCTGGCCGGGAAGTCGGCCTCGCTCAGGAAAGCCTATGCGGAGGAGGAGGCCAGGCGGCTGTGCGACAGGCTTACGGCGATAGGGGTGGCGTGCACCCTTCGTGATGTTTCCGGGGATGGGGATAGCCAGCCTGCCCCATCGGCAGGGGAGAAGAGCGAGCCGACCGGTCACGTGAAGGTATCGGTCGAAGAGGTTCAGGGAGAGGCGAAAGCAGCGGCCAACTTCACCGCTAAACCTCTCCCTGTAAAAGTTGCGATTGTCTCTGTCCTGCTTCTCTGTATCAGCTACATGACAACGGTTGGCTTTGAGTTCCTGTTAGGTACCGCGATCTTCCTGACCTTTTTCATGGTGATCGTCTGGGCACTGATCAGGGCCTATCGGCTGGGATGGGTTTTCGGCCTTCTGGTCGGCGTTGCATGGTCATCGGAGCTCGGTATTGCGCTTGCTGCCCAGGAGGGGGGATCATGGCGTCTTCTGAACGTCGCTCTGGAAGTGGTGATTCTCTTCGCCCTGCTGATGCCGGAGAGCCTTCGCCTGTTACGCATCGGGTTCGTCAGTCGCCTGGTCGACAGGATTCCGGATATTGCCAGGCCCGTGCTGCCGTTGATCGTCATGCTGCTTCTGATACCGGCTGTTCAGTCCGGAAAGCAGCAGGAGGTCGATCTGAACCTCAGCCAGAGCATCTCCACTACCCTGATTGCGGTCGAGCAGCAGGAGGTAAACTTCAGGTCTGCGCTTTGGGAGCAGGCTCCGGCCGGCAGCAAGTTCGGTGCGTGGCCGGTCGGTCGGGAGCTGAAGCTCGAACCTCTGGAGGATGGCTTTGGCAACGTCAGGTTCGAGCCGGGAAGATATGTAAAGAGCGCTACCTACCGGGAGGGGGGTGTGATCGAGGTGAAGTTTATCGATGCGATTCTTCATGGCGCTTCGATCGAAATGTATTTTGATGCGGATGGGGGAGGGCTGACCCGGTGCCATACCGATACGATCCCGGGGAAGTATATTCACCCTACCTGCATCAACTGTGCCTGTAACCCCTCTTCGTCGGTCATACAGGACGAGTAAATTGCCATCCGGCGCGAATGCACCTATGTTTATTTTACCTCTTCGAGGGGGGCGAGGGAATGATTTCCGAGTTTAATTCCAATTTGAAATGACTCTCTTCGGGCTTACTCGAAAGGGGATATTAAGTGTTGTGTTCCTGTGGGGTTCATTGGGAAGGTGAATGCATATGAATAACGGAAACGGACTGAAGAAAATCGCGGTAATACTAATCGCGGCTATTGGGGTGGCCGGATATGTTGAAATGGATCGCAATCAGGTGGTCGATCACGAACAGTCGAAAAAAATTGTGTGAATCAGTGAACCCGACTTGTGATGAAGCATCCAGTCGTCAATGTATGGAGAAATACAGCGGTTACAGTTGTTGATCTGCTGACTCAGGCTGACACCTCGCCCGGTGGCGTGAAGCACCGCCTTCCAATGTTTGTCGGTCAGGTTTTACTACTAATCGAAGCTGAAGCTTCCGGTTTCGAAAATTTCGAGGCAGGCATCGACCACATCGGGATCGTACAGTTTGCCTTGCCCGCTTCGAATCTCTTCCAGAGCGATATCGATTCCCCTGCCCGGGCGATAGGGGCGGTGTGAGGCGATCGCCTCGACCACATCGGCTACGGCGGCGATACGGGCCTCCAGACAAATCTTCTCGCCTTTGATCCCCTGAGGGTATCCCGATCCGTCGAACCGTTCATGATGCTGGTGGGCAATCTCGGCAATCGGCCAGGGGAACTCGATATCCTTTAAAATCTTATAACCGACCTCGGCGTGGGATTGAATCAGCTGGTATTCGATCTCGGTCAGTCGGGTAGGTTTGGTGAGGAGTTCGGCCGGTACGTAGAGTTTGCCGATATCGTGGATGGATGCCCCCATCCTCAGCCCTTCGATCCGTTCGCTATCCAGCCTCATCTGTTGAGCAATCGCCTGGGCCAGTTGTGCTACCCGTTGCTGGTGACCGGCTGTGTAGGGGTCTCTGGCCTCCACCGCCTTGGCTACGGCTGAGATGGTTCCGGTAAGGCTGGCTTTGAGATCGTCCTTGGCTTTGATGAGTTCGGATCGGGTTCGGGTGATATCGGTGATGTCGATACCGGTTCCGGCGATATACTCCCTGCCATCGATATCGATCACCATCGAGTTGAAATAGTAGGGGATGGTTTCTCCGTTCCGGGTCAGTAGCGGAAGTTCGACCTCTGCCGGGGAACTCTCATTCGGCGCTGCCACGGCAGCGAGTACATCCTCGTGCAGTGCCTCCTCGAAAAAATCCGGAACCCTTTTTTCCGCCAGTTCTTCAGCGCTGTAGCCGGATACCTCTTCAAGCTTGTTGTTCCAGCGAACCAGCTTGAGCGTCTCCCTGTCGTAGAGGTAGAGAAGCCCCGGCACGCTTTTGATGAATGCATCGGAAAAGATTTTGTCGCGTTGATTGCTTTCGCGAAGCGCGATCTCGATACGTTTGCGCTCCGCCTGTTCGCGCATCAGTTCCAACGTTCGTGATGAGAGATCGTCGTACATGCTCAGTACCGTATCGATTAGCACCTGCATCGAACCGCTCATCTCCTCATCGGCCTGTTTCTTGGCCGCCTCCAGCGTCTTGCCCGATTCGATGGCATGCACCGCTTTAGCCATGCGTTTGTCGCTGTCGAGGATGTGGAATGCCAGCCAGTGGGTCAGGAATTTGAGGATATCTTCGACCACGGTCTCCAGTGGCTTGGTCTTTTCCTCCTCCTTGAGCGCGACTACATCAGCGATAAAACTTTCGTGAACCTTCTTATGCCCCTGATACCACGCATCATCTCCGAAATGGGGCTCCCATACCCCTTCTTCGGTCTTGAAATGGTAATCGGCATATGCCGCCAGATCGGCGAATACCTGGTTGAGCTCGACCGGATCGGAGCGGTTGCCCAGGTGACCGGCCAGCTGGTTCAGCAGCTCTACAAGTCGGCGGTGTTGTGCATCCACATCGGCGATACCTGTTTCGAAGTTGCTGTTCCAGGGAAAAACTTCAATGAATTTCGGTCTCTTTTCGCTCATACTGCTCTGCTTCGATTGTAGGCTTCATATTATAATAGACACGATTGAGCGATGTGCAATGCGTGCCTCTACAGGTGAGAAGGAGTAGTGTTTATGCCAGAAAAGGTCGATCATTCATCGGATTTGTCATACGGAATTTCCTTGCTTATTCTTGGCTTGCGAAATTCTACGACACTATTTTCGGAAAAATGATTGAGGAGTTGTCATGGACGATAATGCTTTGCAGCGCTTTCTGATGACCGCCTCGCTGGGAGAGATTCGGAACAGGATGCATGAGCTCCACTCCGGCAAAAAACCATCCCGCTGCGGTATGTACAATGAGGAGACCCGGGAACTGGGCGCCTGTACGCAGTGCGTCGATTTTATGCGGGCGCTGGTCAAGGTATCGAAAAAACGGGTGAAGCTGAAATCCATCTACAGGTTTTCCGGCACCATGTCCGGCGAATTGACAAAGAGCGGTCGCTGGCTCTGAAAAAAGACAGCCAAAAGGCTGCCTGACCCCACGCCTTTCTCTTAACTCCTTACTTCCCATCGATTGCCACCCGGCGCGAATGCGCCTAAGGTCGATTCATATCCTTCGGAGGGCGAGGTAATGATTTCAAACAACAGTTCCAATTATTGTATTCAACTTCAGGTCATATTGGTTGGAGATTGAGTAATGTGTCTTCGGAATTAAAGGGAAGACTTGTATGGCAAAGATTAAGTCTATAGAGACTCTAAAACGTTTCGGTGTTTTTAAGGACTACACCAAGCCAGCAGTCACTCATGATTTCACGGACAAAAACATCATCTATGGATGGAACTATTCTGGGAAAACGACCATTTCTCGACTGTTCCAGATTCTTCAATCTGAGCAACTTCCCAAACATTATGAGAATGCATCATTTAGTATTAAGCTTGACGACGGTTCAACTGTCAGTGAATCAAACTTTATCAGCTTCAACCCAGACGCTTACGTCTTTAATGCTGAGTTTGTTGAAAGCAATCTTAGATGGGATGGCGAAGCCTTCACTCCAATTTTATTACTGGGTGAAGAGTCAATCGAAGCAAAAGCAAAAATCACCTCGAATGAGGCCCTGATTGAACGATGCCGAAATGGATATAGAAACAAACAACAAGCAAAGACTCAATTAGATTCCCAGATTGCTGAAGGAAAGAAAGAAGCTGCTAAAGAAATCCGACGGGTTCTGTCATTGGTTGAAACATATACAGCCGCCCATATCAATCAGCGCTTACCAATTATCGAAACTGATCCAAAATCTTTTTTGTTGGATAAAGCGAAGTATTCGGAAGCCTTAGAGCAAGCAACTGCAACTGACAATGACCGCCTACTAGCATTGCAACCAATTGTACTAAATCCGTCAGTGAACAACGCATTCACCGGACTCGATGTACTGCTTGCTAAAATTCCAGAACTCACAAATACAATCGAAAAGCTGAAAGAGGATGCTAACCTAGCTGATTGGGTCGAAACAGGTCTGGTTCTCCATGAGAACAAAGGGAAATGTGAGTTTTGTGGCAATGATTTGGCTGTCACTCGTCTTGATGAATTACGAGGTCATTTCTCAAAGGATATGGCTATCTTTAAGGCGTCACTTGAGTCTACCTTGGCCAAGCTAGAGAAGCTGTCTATTCAGTTCAGCACAAAGGACAAGAGAGACTTTTACTTTCAATTTCAAT
Organism: Mariprofundaceae bacterium; assembly: GCA_050304695.1. Classification (GTDB taxonomy): domain Bacteria; phylum Pseudomonadota; class Zetaproteobacteria; order Mariprofundales; family Mariprofundaceae; genus WSZY01. The sequence continues at coordinate 74,539 of JBNLEB010000016.1, read as the reverse complement.
CACGATTAACTGAGATTCAGGGGAAACTAACTAAAGCTATTTCCGATCATAATCAAGCAATAGAAGCTCTCGCCACTTCTGTTCGATCAAAGCTACGCGATCCATTTAAGCAAGTTGAACTCCCAGTCTTCGATTCCAATTTTGACCAAGGAGTAGAAGTCTTGTGTGACGAATTGAACTCTTTGATTGATGAAAACAATGGAGTCACAAACAACTTTGATTCAGATAAAGAAAATGCAATCAGTAAGGTAAAAGATCACCTCATCGCTGAATTCTACATAAAGAAGAAACTAGCGAATATGAAAGTTCTCATTGAAATTCACCAACGGCACCTTGGGGTGTTCGAATCAATCGGAAAACGCCTAAAACAGGAAAATGAGCAACTGGAGGCTGAAATCAGCCACGCCCAGAAGGGGCGAGAAGAATTGAATGGATACATTGGTAAATTTCTCAGCGGCTCAAACATCGAAATCGAAGTCATACATGTGAATGGCAACGAGCGCTTTCAACTTGTTCGAAATGGTAAAAAGGCAATGCATCTAAGTGAAGGGGAAAAGACAGCTATCGCTTTCTCATTCTTTCTTACCAAGCTGCAAGAGTCAGGTGATTTGTCTGGATTAACGGTTTTTATTGATGACCCTATTTCCAGCTTAGATAGCAACCACCTATTTCAGGTAAACGCTGTCATAAAAGGACTTTTCTTTTTCCAAGACGAAAACGAAGCTTGGCAAACTACGGTTAAGCAACTTTTCTTCTCAACTCACAATTTCGAGTTTTTTGGCCTACTCAAAGAGTTGCCACAGAATAAAAACCGTCCAATTCAATATTATCTGGTTCGTAGGACGAGTGAAGATAGCTCGGAGCTGGTCAACATGCCGGATTCAATGCATCGCTATGCATCTGAATACCAGTATCTTTGGGAAGTTATCTTCGATTTTTATCAAAGCGAAAACAAAGATCACCTTCCAACTTTATTGGCGCTACCTAACGCAGTAAGAAGATTTCTCGAACTCTACACTTATTCGAAAATTCCGAGCATGAGTAATGCCACGGTAGATCAGCGAGCGGAAAAACTTTTCGGGGCAGAAAAGTCGAAAAGATTGCTCAAGGTGCTTCACTACTTCAGTCACTCTAACAATCTTAACCGGCTTGCCAGAAACAGCGATCTTATGTGTGATATAGAAAATGTCGTTAATGATATAGTTGAATGCGTCAAAAATGACACCCTTCATTATGATGCATTGATGGAATGGTATGGAAGAACCTGAGAAGTTTCGGGGACACAACATCTATCAATTAGACCAAAGCGGTTCGTCACTTGATCTAAATGTTTTGAGAGGTACAAATGAAAGGGCATGTAATAGCTGTAAACGCTAGAAAAGGTTTTGTGGCCGTATCGACCGATGATGGAATTACGGTCTTTGAACTATTAGGCGGTTACGAAGTAGAGATTGATGATGTCATCAGTGGAAACCTTGATTCCTTGGGTGGTGAGTCATTCAAAAATGAGACCAAACTAGAAGATATGGAAGTGTATGTTCAAGGCATACACTGCACAGGTTTAGATGCTAAGAGTCTTATGGCTTAAAGAGTTTCGGAGAACATTATAAACTTCTATGAAAGTTAAGGTGCATAAGCGTTGTGATGAAGATGTGGCTGTTTTGGTTGATTGGCATCAACTAGAACCATATTGGCTCAACTCGACGTTTGCTCCAGTAGATAGAAATAAATTGGCTGATGCATATTGCAGTTTGTGGTTCGATAACAGCAGTTCTATCTGCAGCTTCACGCTCGGAGAAATATTTTTCAGTCAAAATAAGCAGGGTGAACATGAGATATCGTTCAGTAATGGGCGGCATAGAACCAATTTAATGATCAAGCACCAGCAATTCATTCCGGTCGCTATGGAAGAAGTGTCTGATCATCCCGCAATTCAGGCGTCAATTGTGAAGCGGTTAGAAGAAGGGGATATAGTTGATATTCCTGATTTGCCAATTTATTCCATTACAAAAATGAGGGAGATGGGCTTATAACGTCAATTCTGAATTCCGGCAGAATTCCGGGGACACAATACTTAACGGGGAATTTTGGGGACAGTTACTTAATTCGGACAATGCGGCCAGAGGCATTTTGAGGTTTAGCTGATCGGGGTTTTGTTTCGCTCCCGTATAATCTCCTGCCTCTGTTTGAAAACGGTTCTTTCCCTCTCCTCCTCGAATATCTTCGTGGCGCGCTCGATGGTGATGGCGCCCCGCTGCACCATTTCGCACAGGCCGGTGCGTAGCGCGAAGAGTCTGGCGATGTCGTTATCATTGGGCTTGTTGTTGTAAATCCGCGTCCACTCTTGGTTGGCTTCGGCATCCAGGCAGTAGTTCGCGGACTCCTCCGCGTGGCTCACCGTAGCGGCCAACAGCAGCGGTATGAGTATCTGTATAAAGCGAAACATAATTCACCCTCGCAATTCTTGAGGCACATTACCAATGAAAAAAGGCAGCCGGATGGCTGCCTTTTTCGTGGTGAAATCCCAGACTGGTTTACTTAATTCAGATCAGTGCATTGATGTATCGATTCAGGCTCACGCCCTGCTCGGCTGCGTGGAGAACCAGCTCCCGATGTTTGGCGGGTGGTACGCGCAGCTTGAATTCACCGCTGAACTTGCGTTCGGCAATCGCTTCCGGAACAGCTTCGCCATTGGCCTGCATATCGGCCACTGCATCTTTGACCACGTTGCGGATACCTTTGAGTGCATTTTCATGCGAATCGGCCAGCCAGCTCATGGACGGCATCTCGGCGCAAAGTCCGATGTACATCTGATCCTCTTCCGACCATGTAACCCTGTATGTGTAGTGCTCAACCATCTTGATAGCCTCCTACCTCTGCATGCATCCGAAAACCTGACGTTATTCGGACTGTTCGCCATTGCGGCCACAAGATTCCCTACACTTCCCATGCGGGAAAATGGTTTCAATAATGGAACCATAAGTCAACCTCTGTTGACTCTATCGGCAGTTCGGAGGGGTGCTTCATTCCGCTCAGCAGCAGGCGCTGTTTGACGTCTCCTGTTTGCCAGCCGGGGCTGGTTTGCAGTCAAACGGGCCGAAGTGGGTGGAGGTGCCTCCGGTGACGGTGAAATGTTTGCCAAACCTCGTCTCACCAACCATGGCGGCGGTGTTGCCGCAGACGAGCATCGGTTTGCCAGTAAAGAATCTGTGGTGGTCATCCAGATCGAAATAGTGGGGGTGGCCTGCGATGGTGCCTTTGTAGGTGGCGGTCTGGCCGTAGTCTTCGCAGATATCCTCCAGCGAATCGATCTTGAAGGCGCGCACGGTGACCGAATCGAAGCGGGCGAAGCCGATGCGATTCTCGATCTCCTTGTTGTCGATGGTAATCACCGCCTCGGAGGTTTTGCGGTAGTCCGGGCAACCGATCTTCGCCAGCATTCTTCTGAAATCCTCGATGTAGAGGGCGCCACTCAGACACTCGCCGTGCAGCACAGGATCATCTTTGAGCTCTTTCGGGATACGACGATCGGCAAAGACATCGGAGAAGTAGAGCTCGCCGCCCGGCTTGAGTACGCGGAAGATTTCGCGGAAGACGGACTCTTTATCGGGCGAGAGATTGATGACGCAGTTGGAGATGACGATGTCCACAGAGTTGTCCGCAATCCCGATCTCCTGCAGGTCTTCAATAAACCCCTGCCGGAACTCGATGTTGGCCTTCTTATAACCGAACGCTTCGGTGTGGTAGTTGATATGTTTGCGCGCTGTCTCCAGCTGTTCGTCGGTCATGTCCACCCCGATCACATGGCCGGACTCGCCGACAAGGCGTGAGAGGATATAGGCATCGCGCCCCGTGCCGCAGCCGAGATCGAGTACGGTCATCCCCTCTAACACGGGAGGGATGGGGGAGCCGCAGCCGTAGAAGCGGTCGGTGATTTCGTGGTGGATCAGCTTCAACGCCTCCTTCACCTCGGCAGGTACGGAATCGGCATCGCAGCAGCAGGCGTTGGTCTGCAAATCGTCCGAGTGATTCAGAACTTTTCCATAATAATCTTTCAGGTTGTTATGCGTTGTTGTCATCTGTGGTTACTCCGTTTGATTAACAGCTTTCACACTGTTGCTTGCTGCGCATCATCGGCTCGATGATACGCGTAAAGAGGGTGCCTGCCAGCAGGCCGCCGCTGACAGGGCCGAGCAGATAGACGGCGATGGCATTAAACCAGCCGCCCGGCAGTGCGGCGTCGCCCCAGCCTGCCAGTAGCGAGAAGAGGCGGGGCGAGAGATCGCGGGCCGGGTTGAGCCCTGCCTGTGTCAGCGGTGCCACCACGGCGATGATGATAGCGACGGTCGCACCGATAAAGAGCGGAGCCAGTGCGTTGTCGGGGCGTCCCAGATTACACCCTTCGGTGAGGCTGAAGATCATGAAGACCAGTGCTGCGGTGCCGACCATTTCAGCCAGAAAGGCGGTGAGGGTGGTGACCACGGCGGCACTTCCTGCCGTTGGATTGGGGTAGAACTCGCCGAACATCATGGCGGTCTGTACGGATTCCGGCGTGCCGCGGATGATGCCGTTAACTGCTTCGAACTGGGCGATGGTGTCGCCGAAGAGCAGGTAGATCAGTGCCGCCGCCATAAATGCGCCGAGGAACTGAGCTGCGAGGTAGAGCGGCAAGAGTCCAATCCGCATCCGCCCCGATGCGGCCATGGCCAGCGAGACGGCGGGGTTCAGGTGGGCGCAGGAGAGGTGGCGGGTGGCGTAGATGGCCAGTGCCACGGCAGCACCCCAGATCATGGCGATCTGCCAGAGGCCGGTATGGGCATGGAAGAGGATGCTGACGGCCACCGATCCGCAACCGAAGAAGACAAGGATGGCGGTGCCGAGCAGTTCTCCGGTGAAATGTTGGCCGGTGAAATGTTGGCCGGTGAAGTGGTGGCCGGTGAAGTGGTGGCTGGTGAAGTGGTGGCTGGTAGCGGGTGTGATGAGCTGGATATCTTCTTCCAGATGCTGTTGCACGGCTTGTTCCATGAAATCTCCTGCGGGATCGTCGATCGAATGTGCATTGGTCTGCCGATGGCGAAAAACCTTACAGTGAATCTCGACTGTAATAACTTTTTATCCATGCCGACTCAATGGGTGCTTATCGAGGATAAGCGAGTGTTTTACAACAACAGGAGAGATATAAAGATGAACAAACTACTAGGAATGACCGCTGCCATCGCTATCATGATGGGAAGCTTTGCGATGCCTGCAATGGCGGGCCACCACGAAAATCCATGTAACCCTTGTGCAATGAAGCACCACAATCCATGCAATCCATGCAATCCGTGCGACATGAAGAAGATGAAAAAGAAGAATCCATGCAACCCATGTGACATGAAAGAGATGAAGAAGCACAATCCGTGTAATCCATGCGATATGAAGAAGATGGAGAAGATGGAGAAGATGGAGAAGATGAATCCATGTAACCCGTGTTCGATGAAGCACGGTCACTGATCGGGAGGGGATGATGAAACAGCTTCCGATATACCTTGCTGCACTGATCATGATGTTTGGCCTGCAGCTGGCGCCTGCCAGTGCTGCCAATCCCTGTAACCCGTGCAACCCATGCGCGATGAAGCAGAGTAATCCATGTAATCCATGCAGCATGAAAAAGATGCATAAGAAGAATCCATGTAATCCATGCTCGATGAATCCGTGTTCAACAAAGGGAGGCGCCAACCCGTGTGCGATGAATCCGTGCGCTGCGAACCCTTGTTCGGGCGCTAATCCATGCTCGGCAGCCAATAAGCCGATTCGTAAGCACGCCTTCGACAACTTCCAGCAGGCGGCCAGCGCCGGTAAGAAGATGTGGAACGACGAATCGCTTGGCGGTGCAGGCCTCTCCTGTATGTCCTGCCATGCCGATCATGAGCTGCTCAACCTGGATAAGAACCGGAACTTCCCACACTATGTAGAGATGGTGGGCGATGTGGTGACGCTCGATCAGATGATCAACTACTGCATGATCAATCCGATGAAGGGCAAACAGTTCGACAAGAACTCGAAAGAGCTGACGGCGATGGCGGCCTACTTCAGGGCCTATCGCATGCAGTTCATGCACGATAAGAAGAAGTAGGGCCTGTGAGGTTGATTGAAACGGGGCGGCACTCATGTCGCCCCGAAGTTTTGTGATATTTTTTGTGAGGCTGGCTGTGGGGGTATGTTGTTGAAACTGTTGGCTATATTGCTACTGCTGTTTTCAGGCCTGTTTGTGTTCTTCACACAGATGGAGTCGCCTCGAGCGGAAGATCCGGGCCTTTCGGCAAGTCACTGGGAGAGTCCGGCAGCTACGAATGGGATACCTCCGCACGACTGGTCGGCACTTGAGAAGAACCTGAAGCCCGAGTCGTGTGCACAGTGCCATAGCGAACAGTTCGCCGACTGGAGCAAGAGTCTGCATGCACATGCCTATTCGCCGGGACTGATCGGCCAGTTTCCCGGCATGGGGCATGCGGCGGGGAACGACTGCCTGAAGTGCCATGCGCCGCTGGCAGAGCAGGCATACCTCTCTGACCGCGATATGTTGGAGTCCCTTAAAAAGAAATTGAAAGAGCCGGTGGGGTTTTCGAAAGATGGCGATCCGGATGGGAGCTCCCTGCCTCTCAGGCATGCAGGAGTCACCTGTGCAGCCTGCCATGTGCGCGAATGGCAGCGGTTCGGCCCGCCGCAGCGGGGGAGCGGCAAGGTGGGCAGGGTCAAAGGCCCGGCTCACAATGGGTTCACTGCCACAAAAGATTTTGAGCGGTCGAACTTCTGCGCCTCCTGTCATCAGTTTCCACAGGAGTACGCCATCAACGGTAAACCGCTGGAGAACACCGTGACAGAGTGGCAACAGAGCCGCTTTGCCCGTGAAGGGGTGGAGTGCCAGAGCTGCCATATGCCGGATCGCAGGCATGCATTTAAGGGGATTCACGATCCGGAGATGACGCGTAAGGGTCTCGATTTCGAACTGGAGCGGAGCGGAGAGGGTGCCAGCCTTACCATCCATTCTCGCCGGATCGGGCATGCATTCCCGACCTATGTGACACCGAAGGTGGTGGTCGAGGCCGAGGCGTTGAATCGGGATGGCAACGCTTTGAACAGATGGCAGTGGGAGATCATTCGTGAGGTCTATTATGATAGTGCGGAGGGTGGCTGGAAGGAGCGACGTGATAGCCGCCTGATGCCGGGTGAGCGAAGGGTGTTCGAGGTTTCAGCACTGCCCGAAGGAAGTGTGAAGATCCGCTACCGGATACGTGTGATTCCCGACTACTTCTACAAAGGTGTCTATCAATCGCTGCTGAGCGGGGAGCTGGTGCCGGATGCCAAAAAGCTGATCGACCGTGCCTCAGCGCATGCCGATGCCAACGATTACCTGCTCTATGAGGGTGAGGTTGTGCTGTAACGAATTATCCGGAGCGGATCACTCAGGATGGGTTATTCGGAACCGATTGCCCGGGCGATATTTTCCTCAATTCGACGACGCACCTTTTCCGGAAGGCAGGTTCCCTTTTCATCGGCCTGGTGGCGCATCCTCTCGAACAGTCGGTTCATGAAATGGATTGATGAGGCATGTTTCCTGCACAGGCCGCATATCATCAGGTGCAGTCGAAGCCTGAATCGTTCGGTGAACTTAAGTTCCCGCTCATAGGCATCGGATACAAGGTGAGTTGCCTCTTTGCAGTAATGTCTCATGATGAGCGGGAACCTCCAAACCAGTTGTGCTCCAGACAGGCGCGCAGTGCCAGACGGGCTCGATGGATCAGTACATGAACATGAGTCGCCGTGACATCCGCTTCCTTACATATGGTGTCGGTATCCTCGCCGACCATTTCACGCATGCTGAAGACGATCTGCTGCTTTTCGGGGAGTTTGCCGATACAGCCTTGGAGTACCCGCTGGAACTGATCGTTCCTGAGCAGTGCTTCAGGGCTGTCACTCCAGTTGGCCGGAGCCTCGGCCCAGCTGCCATCGGCGTTGAACATGTTCGAGGTGGGATCGGATTCGACCGCTTCATTCAGCTTACGCCCGCGAATCTCTTTACGGATATGATCAATGATCTTGTGCTTGAGAATGCCGACCAGCCATGTGCGTATGGTGGAGTTGCCTGCAAACTTCTCCCTACCTCGCCAGGCGGCCAGAAGGGCCTCCTGCACCATGTCGGCAGCCTGCTCTTCATCATGCAATCGTGAGAGTGCATAGCGGTAGAGGTAATCGCCGTGGTCGTTCAGCCAGTTTTCGGGATTGCCTGCACTTTCATCCATCTGCGCAGCATGCCAGTTGTACTGCTTTCGTCAAAACGATTTGCGCAGTACAGTGACGAATCTGGTATGAGATGGAGTGCTGTCCCGGATCGCCAAGCGGTCGAGCCCGAAGTTGAAAAAGATGGGGGGTTCATGTATATCTACGGGGTGAATATGTTCAGGTTCCTGCATGAAGATTAAGTTTTGGGGTGTTCGGGGTTCGATCCCTTCGCCGGGCCCTGCGACAGTGAAATATGGCGGTAATACCACATGTATCGAGGTTCGAACCGATGCGGGCGACCTGATTATTCTCGATGCCGGCACAGGTATTTTTCCGCTCTCCCAGTCACTCTTGTCCGAGTTTCCACTGACCTCACACATCTTTAATACCCATACCCATTGGGATCATATTCAGGGCTTGCCATTCTTCATCCCGTTCTTCGTACCGGGGAACACGGTCAAGATCCACGGTGCGGCCGATCCTGTCTCCCATAAAGGGGTGTCGGAGATACTTTCCGTTCAGTTGCAATATCGATTTTTCCCGATTCGCGAAGCCGAGCTGAAGGCCGATATCGAATATCACTCGCTGAAAGAGGGTGAAAAAGTGACCATCAACGATGCCACGGTCACGCCGGTAATGATGAATCACCCGGTGATTAACTTTGGCTATAGAATTGACTGTAACGGTAAATCGCTCTTTTTTACCGGCGATCATGAACCATGGCGTAATATCTATAAGCCTGAAGAGAAAGAGGAGTATGAAGAGTACAGGGAGATCATGGCGCAGAAGAAAAGACAGTTGATGGATGTGATTCATGGTGTGGATGTATTGATTGCCGATACCTCCTACACGCCTGACGAATATATGCAGAAGATCGGCTGGGGGCATGGCACCTTCGATACCTCGATTCAGATGGCCAGGGAGGCCAAAGCGAAATCTCTCTATTTCACACATCATGAGCCAACCCGAAGTGATAATGCGCTGGAAGCGGTCTATGCCGAAGCGCTTGGCCGCAATATTCGTCATCAGGGTGATCCGGAGTATTTCCTGGCGCAGGAAGGGCTTGAGATAGAGCTTTAGAGATACGGGATGCGGGCCCTTACCCTTATACGCTTCACGAATGGTGTGAAATTCGCGAAGCTCACTAAAGCCGACCACCCATGACCGGGTTTGCCTGCCCGTTAAATGATTGAGTCGGTTTTGCTTCTCTTACGGCTTCACGATGTTGATTCGAACCATCCATGGTTCTCGCCTTACTGGCGGCTTTCAGCCGTCCAAACGACATCCTGTCTTTTTGTCGCCGCCGCACATCCGTGTGCGGGAGGGCGGTTCGTTCTTAGTTGCTTTGAGCACCGTCAATCTGCTACCGAGGCAAATAGAGAAAATGGGAAACAAGCAGCAACGTCGCGCCCATTTTCTCTGTGTAGCTGAGGGAATCCGAAGGAGAGCAGATTCCCGGGTGCCCTTTCTTTGGTTCAGTTTCTTTGGGCAAACAAAGAAATGAACATCTTAGGTTTATATGCCTGTTCTTCTTCTCGGCACAGCTGCAATGTGGATGTAAAAACTACCTTCCCACACATTCATGTGCGGGACTGGATTATGAGGCGGTCGTGGCGGAGATGTCGAACGAGATGCCGTTCGAATGGTTAATACTTGGAATCATACGTGCCTTCGGCCACAACGCTTTCAGGTCGATCTCTTTCCTGAAGATAAAGAAGTTGGCCAGAGAGGCCCGGTAAATGCTGTAGGCAACGACATCCTCGATGATTTCCATCGTGATGGTGGCATTGTCATCGATAAAAGCGAGATCGCCGATCTGCGCTCCTGCCGACAGATGCGTCAGGTGTATGGTTCCATCATCCAGTTCGATCGCCAGCTTTATTGTACCTGATCGAATGATATAGATACACCCTTCACTTCCCTGGGTTCTGATACTGACCTTTTCGCCAGCTTTAAAGAGGTGAACCTGAATCAGGCAGGGAATACTCTCCCTCTCCTCTTCGGTCAGATTGCGGCAAAATATCTTCTCTTCCAGCCATGTGAAATCAATCCCTTCCATGTTTCTTCCCTCAATTAATCGATTTATTCGGTTGCAGTATAGACGGCCCGATATCGCCTGCTGTCGCATGAATATGCAGTGATAGAAAGCACTTTTGCGGATCAATCTTCAACTTAACACCGGGCGGATGAGCCAGACAACCGTAACGATGACCATCGCCATGATCAGGTTGAGGCGAATACCTGCCTTGATCATGCTGTTCATCGGAATGTGATTGGTGCCGAAGACGATGGCGTTGGGCGGTGTGGCAACGGGAAGCATAAAGGCACACGAGGCGGCCAGTGTCGCGGGTATCAGAACCATCATGACATCCATGTCGCCTGCCAGTGCGACAGCTGCGAGAATAGGCAGCATCACCTGTGTGGTTGCCGTGTTACTGGTGATCTCGGTGAGAAAGGTGATGGCAAGGGCGATGCCGAGCATCATGATAACGATCGGCACACCGGCCAGGAAACCGAGTTGATCGCCGATCCAGGCGGAGAGTCCCGACTCCTGCATACCTGAAGCGAGTGCAAAACCGCCGCCGAGAAGCAGTACGATCTCCCACGGCAGGCGCCCGAACGATTCCCGGTTAAGGATGGGGCGCCCCTCTTCGCTTTTAAGCAGGAAGAGCAGAGTCGCTCCGAACATGGCGATGGTTCCGTCATCCACGCCCGGGTAGGGGAGCAGTGATGACCAGCCGGGAATGGTGAAGCTGTCCAGTTCAAGCCCCTTGCGGGTCATCCACAGCAGGGCGGTCATGGTCAGAATAATAGCCACGTGACGCTCTTCCCTGCGCATCGTGCCGAGCAGCTCAAGTGACCTGTGTAGTTGCGATGCGCTGGATGCTTTCCACGGCAGGCGGGCGATGCCGGGGCCGAGCACCAGAAAGAGAACAGTCAATCCGAGCAGAACCATCGGAACGCCGATCATCATCCACTCAAAAAACGAGGGGGTCATGGCGGGGTCGACTGCCCGGATATTCTCAAGGAAAACAAGGTTGGGTGCTGTTCCAACCGGTGTCCCCATACCGCCGATGTTGGCCGAGTAGGCGATAATCAGCAGAAAGCTTGCAGCCATCGGTCCGATGGCTTTATCGCCGTGCTCTTCCATGAGCCGCTGCAGTAGTGGCAGGGCGATGGTGACCATCAGCATGGTGGTGGCGGTGTTGGAGATCCACATGGAGAGGAATGCTGTGGCGACAGAGAATCCAATCGCTAACTGTAACGGGCTGGCATGAAGCCTTGCCAGCATGTTCAGGGCGATCCGTTTATGCAGGCCGGTGTTCTCCATCGCCTGGGCGATGAGGAAACCGCCAAGAAAGAGGAAGATGATACTGTTGATATATTTCGGCGCGATCTCTTTGCCACTGGAGATACCGAGTAGCGGGAAGAAGATCAGCGGAATCATCGCTGTCAGAGCAAGCGGCACACACTCGGATATCCACCAGATCGCCATCCAGATGGCAACGGCGAGCATCGCGGCTGCCTGAGGATGACTCTCAATATCCACCCCGGCCAGAATGGCCACGGCTGCGAACGGTCCTGCAATACGTGCCAGGTTATTGAATACCATGCCGTTATGTTGCCTTGAGCATGCGGCAGGGCAAGGGGTTCGTCACGGACCAGGTTGGAGGTCGGAAAAGTTGATGCAGAAAAGGTTGGATGCATTTATCTGCTATTCATCTAAATTGTGCGGATGCGGTTAGATAAAGCACAAGATAACAGAAAGGCGGTATTCCGATGGGTGCTCTACGACTGGGCCAACTCCGCCTTCTTCGTCGTGGTGATATCAGGTTTCTTTCCGCTCTTTTTTAAACAGTTCTGGGCATCGGAACTTAGCGGTAACGAGAGCACCTTCTGGCTCGGTATGACCAGCGGTATCTCCGGCTTGCTGGTGGCGCTGGCCGCACCGGTACTCGGGGCGATTGCCGACCGGGGCGGTTATAAACATCTTTTCCTGCGTGGATTTACCCTGCTGGGCGTGGTGGCAACAGCACTGCTCTTCTTTGTTGAGATGGGCTCCTGGCAAACTGCACTTCTCCTCTTTGGCATGGCTTCTCTGGGTGTGAGCGGGGCGATTGTTTTCTACGATGCCATGCTGGTCGATGTGACCGGGCCGGATCAATACAATCGGGTATCATCACTCGGCTATGCATGGGGTTATATCGGTGGCGGCCTTCTTTTTGCCGTGAATGTGTTGATGACGTTAAAGCCTGCATGGTTCGGCCTTCATGATGCCGGTGAAGCGGTTCGCTGGGCCTTTGTTATGGTGGCGATCTGGTGGGGCGTGTTTGCATGGCCACTGCTTGCGGAGAAGCGACGTTCGCATCGGAGGGCACTGGATCTGCTCGGGGCGGTTGGCAGCGGCTGGCAGCAACTGATCGATACCTTTCGACATATCCGCGGGTTCAGGGTGGTGTTCCTGTTTCTGGCTGCCTACTTCTTCTATATCGATGGGGTTGGAACGGTGATCCGCATGGCAGTCGATTACGGACTGGCCCTCGGTTTCGAATCCTCCGCTCTGATTATCGCACTGCTTATTACCCAGTTTGTCGCCTTCCCCTGTGCGTTGCTCTGGGGGAGTCTGGGAGACCGCTGGGGAGCCAAGCGCTCGATTCTCATCTGTATTGCCGGCTATGTAGTGGCCTGCCTGATGGGTTACGGTATGCAAAGCCCGACAGACTTCTACCTGCTGGCGACACTGGTCGGTATGGTGATGGGTGGTATTCAGGCGCTCTCCCGCTCGCTCTATGCGCGATTGATTCCACAGGCGCAGTCGGCCGAGTTTTTCGGCTTCTTCAATATGCTGGGAAAATTTGCTGCTGTGATGGGGCCTGTCCTGATGGGGGCGACTAGTCTGATGACCGGCAGTGCACGATTCTCTATTCTGGTGATCGTCCTGCTGTTTGCCGTAGGGGCTATGTTGCTCTATCGTGTGAAGGTCGATAAATATTCGGTAGTTAAGGGAGGTTAGCGTATGAATGCTCTGTTAATCGTACTGGGAGTGATCGTTTTTCTGATCCTCTACATTATTATGATCTATAACCGGCTGGTGAAGCTGAAAAACCGATTTAAAAACGCCTTTGCACAGATCGATGTCCAACTGCGCCGCAGGTATGACCTGATTCCCAATCTGGTCGAGACAGCCAAGGCCTATCTGAAACATGAACAGGATACCCTGACCCATGTGATCGAGGCACGTAACCAGGCGATGGCGGCAATGAAGCGAGCCAGTGCTCACCCTGACGATGCATCAGCGATCAAGGCACTCTCCGGGGCGGAAGCAGTTCTGGGCGGCGCGCTGCTCAACTTCAACGCATTGCAGGAGGCCTATCCCGACCTGAAGGCTGACGGCACTATCGCTCAACTCACCGAGGAGCTGACGTCGACCGAAAACAAGGTGAGTTTTGCTCGCCAAGCCTATAACGATGAGGTGATGCTCTACAACACCCAGCGCGAGACGTTTCCCGATGTGCTCTTTGTCGGCATGATGGGATTCAAGGAGGCGGAACTCTTTGAGGTGGCCAATGAGAAGGTGAAAGAGCGGGTCGAGGTTAAGTTTTAGCGCTACGTAATATCCACCATTCATGAACTTTTTCGGTTATCAGGAGCAGGCTCGGAAGAACAGCGCCATTCTGGTGGCGCTGTTTATCGTGGCGGTTTTGCTGATTACGGTTGCTGTCTATTTTGCCATTGTTTTCGGTATTGCGGCCGGACAACTCTTTGTCGATCAGCGCGCAACCGTGGGCTTTACCCTGGAAGATCTCTGGAGCCTTAAGCTCTTCTACTGGTCGAGCGGTATCACGCTGGCGGTGATTCTTGGTGGCAGTGCATGGCGTGTGCATCAACTGACCGAGGGTGGCGGCGCAGCTGTCGCCCGTATGCTGGGCGGTAACCAGTTGCCTGCCGCCAGCCGGAATCCACTCGATCGAAGAGTGCTCAATGTGGTGGAGGAGATGGCTATTGCATCAGGCCTGCCTGTTCCCCCGGTTTTCATTCTCGAGCAGTCGGGTATCAATGCATTTGCTGCCGGTTTTACCCCCTCCGATGCAGTGATCGGTGTGACCCGCGGTGCTATTGAGCTGCTCAACCGGGATCAGTTGCAGGGGGTGATTGCTCACGAGTTCAGTCATATTCTCAACGGCGACACCGCCATGAAGATGCGTATGATGGGATTGCTCTTCGGTATCACGCTGGTCTCCGACCTTGGTATCGCAATGATGACAATGAAACGAACGGCCCGCTACTCCAAGGATCGCGGCTTTCATCCTGCCCTGATCGTGATCGGATTCCTGCTCTTCATTGTCGGAACCGTGGGTGTGGTGATGGCCGACCTGATCAAGCGAGCGGTCTCCCGCCAGCGTGAGTTTCTGGCCGATGCATCGGCGGTTCAGTTTACCCGTAATCCTTCAGGTATCGCGGATGCGCTGAAGGTGATCGGAGGGTATAAGAATGGTTCCAAGGTCAACCATTCTGCGACTGGTCAGGCCAGCCACTTCTTTTTCGGTAATGCAATCAAGTCGTGGTATGCCAGCGACTGGTGGGCCACACACCCGCCACTGGATGAGCGAATCAGGCGCATCGAGCCGGGCTTCAGGGGCAAGTTCGATAAGGTCGATTACAGGTCGCGTTCTCTGGCTAACTCCACACAGGCATCGGCTGAACTGATGGTTGCCGCCGACGATCAGGTGGCCGTTGCAAGCATCTCGCCGGAGCATGTGTTATCCAGGGTGGGCGCGCCCGATCTCGATTCCATGCAGGAGGCAACCCTGTTGATGGCGAGGATGCCGGGCAGGATTCGTGACTTTTCGCACGATCCCTATACCGCCCGGGCAGCGGTGTTTGCCATGCTACTGGATCGCGATTCGGCGAAGCGGAAGGTTCAGCTCCAGGTGCTGGAGAAGGCAGCCGATCCGAACGTGTTTCGTGAAACACTGGAGATTCAGTCCGAGATTGGAGCACTAAGTCCTGAGTTGAGGTTGCCACTGGCAGAAATGGTGATCCCGGCGTTGAAGGAGCTCTCGCCCCAGCAGTACAAGAGCTTCAAGAGGGCGGTCGGGGCCACGATCAAGGCAGACCATGCCGTAACCCTGTTTGAGTTTGTCCTCTACCGGGTACTGATCAGGCGGCTGGACGGCTTTTTTGGCCGCAGTTCATCGCCCATAGTGAAGTATCATCGCATACAGGCCGTGTTGCCTCATGTAACCGTTCTGCTGGCGCTGTTGGCCCGAACCGGACATGGCGAGAACGCACAGCAGGTCTATGCCGAATCGATGTCGTTGTTGGTAGAGGGGGATCACCTGCTGCCGGAGAGAAAGGATGCACGGCTCTCTCATTTCGACCGGGCGCTCACCGAGCTTAACATGGCAACGCCGCAGTTGAAGGAGTCGATTCTCAAGGCTGCCGTTCACTGTGTGGTCTGTAATGGTGTGATCTCGGTGAAGGAGGGGGAGCTTCTGCGTGCGGTTGCCGATGGGCTGGATTGCCCGTTGCCACCACTGATCGAAGGGTAATGGATGGGTTATGGATATCTGGTGGGCGTGGTGAACGGGTCGCCGGGCACGTTTTCGAACCTTTCAGGTACGGGAGGCTTATCATTATCGGTCGGTCAATGTAGGCTTGCCGCTAAATGCATGCTACTGCCATGTTTGGCAGCCGGGAGGAGATATGGGACTGGGTACAACCGAACTGATTCTGATTCTGGTGATTGTGCTGGTGCTCTTTGGTGCCAAGAAACTGCCTGAGATTGGCGGTGGCCTGGCTCGAGGTATCAAAAGCTTTCGCAAGAATATGGCAGATGAGCCGGCAGAGACACCCGCCGAAAAATCTGTCGACAAACCCGCCGACCGCTCCACCGAAGAGGTTGTCGCCAAAGACGATGCCAAGGGTGATGGAACAGCATCCTGAACCTCTTCTGAAGTCATTCTGAAACCGTTCTAAATTATGCCTGACATCGGTCTTCTTGAACTGATTCTGATTGGTGTTGTCGCCTTTCTGGTGCTGGGGCCCGAGCGGATGCCCGACCTGCTTTCGCAGGTGGGCAGCACCGTTCGTCATGCCCGCAAATGGATGCATGAGATCAAGGATCAGGTTCGCCATGAGACCGAAGGGTTAAAAAGCGAGATCAATGCGACCAGGGGTGAGGTGGACGATGCCCTCTCCGGCGGTATCAGCACCATGCCGGATGATGCCTCCGGGGATGGGCCGGAGAGTGATCCGGAGAGCAGTTCTGACAGGGGTGGCAGGTCGCAATGAGCGAAACGGAGAAGAATCAGGCTGCTGAAGAAGCACAGCCCGGACTCCTCTCCCATCTCAGGGAGCTGCGCAGTCGGCTGAAGATTGCCGTTATCGCCTATGTTCTCGGCGTGATTGTTTTAATGAACTTTTCCGAGCTGGTTTTTAATTTTATCTCCATGCCACTGCGCGATGCACTGCCGCCCGGCACACCGCTGATCTTTCTTAATGCACCGGATGTCTTCTTTACCTACCTGAAAATCGCGCTGGTCTTAAGTATCTTTGCCACGGCACCGATCACCTTTTATCAGGTGTGGGCCTTTGTCGCACCGGGCCTTTACCAGCATGAGAAGCGGGTTTTTATCGGCTACTTTGTGACCAGCCTGCTGCTGTTGTTCGCCGGTGCGGCATTTGCTTTTTATGCAGTGTTTCCCCTGATTTTCGAGTTCTTTCTCGGTTTCTCCACCGAGACCATTCAGGCGATGCCGGCGGTCAGGGAGTATCTTACCCTTGTGCTGAAGCTGCTGTTTGCATTCGGGCTCAGCTTCCAGATTCCGATTGTTGTGATG
This sequence comes from Mariprofundaceae bacterium, assembly GCA_050304695.1. GTDB lineage: Bacteria > Pseudomonadota > Zetaproteobacteria > Mariprofundales > Mariprofundaceae > WSZY01. The sequence goes on along the minus strand of JBNLEB010000016.1, from coordinate 57,434 downwards.
GTACTGGTGCGTCTCGATCTGGTCGGGATCGATTCGCTCAGGAGCAAGCGTCGCTACGTGATTGTCTGGGCCTTTATCCTTGCCGCTATTCTCACGCCGCCAGATATCATCTCCCAGACGCTGCTCGCCTTACCGATGATGCTGCTCTACGAAGTGGGTATTGTGATGGCGAAGATGAGAAGCGGGAGAGAAGCAGGCTCCGGGTAAGTTTTCGGTTTATCGGTTCAACCGAAAAACCATACAACTGCAGAGTTTAACTTGATCTGTATAGTTGGTTATTTCTATACTCAGCGATGTGAGAGAGACCGGGCAATTAGATTTATCCTCTGATTCGGATGTAAACAGGCAACTGAAATTTGAGAAAGTAAAGCTTCTTTATGAGGTAATACCGTTGGCCATGCTGGCGACGGTCGTTAATGCATTGATTCTGGTCTATTTCGAATGGAGTGTGGTTGGTCACGATTTGCTGATTGGCTGGCTGGCCGCCCTGTTAGCTCTTTCATTCGGACGTTCATTGCTCGCTTATCTTTACTTTCAAAATCGTCCCGGTCCGAGTCAAACGCATTGGGAAAAATACTTTGTTATTGGAACGCTCTTTTCAGGGATTATGTGGGGTAGCGCCTCACTGCTACTGTTTCCGGAGAATTCGCTTACTCACCAGATGTTTCTGACTTTTGTGATTGGCGGAATGTGCGCCGGGGCAGTCACATCGCTTTCGTCACATCTACCCTCTCTGTTCAGTTTCCTGCTGCTGGCATTAACACCTTTGATGATCTGCTTTATTCAACTTGGTACCGAGATGGCAGCGGCCATGGGGTTGATGCTGCTCTTTTTCCTTATCATGCTGATCGCTATCTCTTTTCGGATCCATCGAAATATCGAGCAGAACATCGAGCTTCGAATTCAAAGCGAGAGACAGGAAAACATCATTTTACAGAAGAAGCTGGAGCAGAAGACGATTCTTGACCATGTGCCGGTCGGTATCTGGTTGGTTGGGGTTGATGGAAAATACCGCTTTGTAAACAAAACCTTCTGTGATGCCATCGGGGTGAATGAGAGCGAATTTCTGTCGGCCGAACACCTGGCTGATATTTTGGGTGAGCAGGCGGCGGCAAACTGTTTAACCTCGAATCGGGAGTGTCTCGAGCAGAACGGACCACACATTTCACGTGAAATACTTACCTTTGCCGATGGAAGAGAGCACCTGATGGAGGTCACAAAAGCACAGGTTCGGGATGAGACGGGCAAAGTTACTGGCATTACAGGGATCGCGCTCGACATCACCGATCGTCAGATAGCCGAAGAGAGGTTGCGCATCCTTTCACGAGCCGTTGAGCAGGCTGGCGAATCCATTGTAATTACTGATAGAGACGGAACGATTGAATATGTAAACCCGGCTTTTACAGAGATTACAGGATATGATCCGGGTGAAGCCATTGGGAATAATCCCCGGATTCTTAAAAGCGGTACTCAGGAAGCCGACTTTTATGAAAATCTCTGGAAGACCATTGTCGACGGTAAGGTGTGGAGTAGTCCGATGGTTGAACGCCGCAAGGATGGCAGCCTCTATCCGGCAGCTATGTCGATCGCCCCTATCTTCGATGATAATCATGAAATTAGCCATTATGTAGGGATACAACAGGATATGACCGAGCATCATAATCTTGAAGAACAGCTTCGCCAGTCTCAGAAGATGGAAGCGCTCGGTACCCTTGTCGGTGGTATCGCCCACGATTTCAATAACATGCTGTTAGGCATTGCAGGCAATGTTTTCCTGGCGATGGGCGAGGTCGAGCATTATCCCGAAACTGTCGAAAAACTAAAAACAGTGGAGGAGACCGCCTTCAGGGCTGCTGAAATGATTCAGCAACTGCTGCTCTTTTCGCGCAAAGGGCAACTGGTGATGCAGCCTTTTGGTTTGACCTCGTTTTTGAATAATAACCTGGGACTGATCAGGAAGAGTATCCCTGAAAATATCGATTTTCAGCGCGATATTTGTGCTGAAGAGCTAACACTTACGGGCGATGCCACCCAACTTGAGCAGGTGGTGATGAACCTGTTAAACAATGCTCGTGATGCTGTGGAGAACGTGCCTGATCCTGTGATCCGGTTGACACTGGGTGAGTATAAGGTGGATGAAGAGTTCAGAGACGATCACCCGGAGGTTAAAGGTGATCTGTTGGCCCATATCATGGTTGCAGATAATGGCTCCGGTATTTCGGCGGAAAATATGAAGCATATTTTTGAACCGTTCTATACGACCAAGGATGTTGGAGAGGGAACAGGGCTTGGGCTTGCGATGTGTTACGGTTCGGTTCGGAGTCATGGTGGTACTATCGTGGTGGAGAGTTCGCCGGGAGAGGGAAGTCGTTTTCATATCTATCTGCCTATGAATGATGAAAGAGAGCTTCTGGTTTCTAAAGAGGTCTCTGTTAAACCTGTCCCGGGAAAGGGAGAGTATATACTGGTGGTCGATGATAACTCTTTTGTTCGCAAGACCACGAAAGAATTTCTGGAGAGGCTCGGTTATAAAACCCTGGTCGCTTCAGATGGCCTGGAGTCGGTGAAAGTATTCAAGGCCAACAAAGATAAGGTGAACCTGGTCATCATGGATGTGGTGATGCCAAGGCTGGGTGGTGTAAAAGCGATCCAGCGTATGAGAAAGATATGTCCCGAATTAAAAGTGATTTATGCGACCGGTTACGATAAAGATAAAACATTGGAGAAAGAGATGTCTATCCGCGAAGATGTGATTGTCTCCAAGCCCTACAGTATGGAGATTCTTAGTAAGGTCATTCGCGATCTTCTGGAATCGTAGTCGATTCTATTATCACAACCTAATCCCAGCACACCCGACCTAATCATAATCGGAGCACTATAAGAGCAGTAAAGGCTATATCAGTCGCTTCATAACACTTTGGTAGTAAACCCTTCGCTGGTTTTTACGTTCAGACAGTTCTGCTGTTTATTCATAGTCTGGTTCAGTACTCGTCTGTTTTTACTGTTTTGAGAATTGACAACTTTAAAAACCATAAATAATGTAGGCCTTATCAGTCGTATGGTTATTATGGTTGGTCGCTTGGAGGGGGCGTTATGGCGGGAAGAACTTACGGTTACAACGATGTGCCGCCCAGCAAGGGTAAAAAAGGCGTCAAGCGCTATGCGATGGCTGTAGATCTGCGCCGTTGTACAGGCTGTAATGCTTGCACTGCTGCTTGCAAGACAGCCTACGATGTTCCTCTCGGTGATTGGCGCATATGGGTCATGGAGGCGGAGACGGGAGAGTTCCCGAAAACCAAACGTCATGTTATGCCGCGCATGTGTAACCAGTGTGACCAGCCTACCTGCGTCCGAAATTGTCCGACCAAAGCGACCTTCAAGCATCCTGACGGGTTTGTACTGCAACGTTATAACCGTTGTATCGGCTGCCGCACCTGCATGGTGGCTTGCCCATACAATGCCCGTCATCTGTTAACCGAGCATCGTCGTGATAAACGAAATCCAAGAAACGTTGCAGACAAATGTGATTTTTGCATCGTACGTGTGACCCGGGGGTTGGCGCCACTATGCGTGACCTCCTGCACCGGTGGGGCAATGATATTCGGTGATATTAATGATCCGAACAGCGAAGTGTCGCGAGTGGTTAGTGCCAACAAAACGTTCACCTTAAGACCGGAACAGGGCAACAATCCACAAGTCTATTATATTGGCCTGACCGAACCGATTGCCGATCCTGAGTTCGCTTTTCATCACCGCAGTGAGCAGCTGCATCATCGTTACAACACATTTAAAAAGAACAGCGAGCTTGGTGAAGAGCTTGCCGGAAATATCATCGATACGGACACAGGCTTTTTCGGCATGGTCGGTCAGGGGGTTCATAATATGATCAACTTCATTGCCACAGCACCTGCGAAGTTTTTCCGGGGGTTGTTCTAATGGATGGGACACCGATGGATGGACAGATGATCGCCAATGCGTTTCACCACGCGTACTGGGGCTTCCCACTGGCGATCTACTTCTGGCTTGTAGGTGGCTCTGCCGGTTCATTTGTAGTCAGTACGCTGGGTTGGGTGTTCGGCGTAAAGAAGTACAAGTCCACGGCGTTTTTTGCCTCCAATACGGCCATTGCCATGTTACTGATCGTGCCCCTGATCTTGATCACCGATCTTGGCAAGCCGTTTCGCTTCTTCCATCTGTTGATGTTGCCAAGCTTCAGTCACTTCTCGGCACCGATGATCTGGGGTGCACTGTTTATTCTCACTTACCCGATCGGCATGCTTTTCTACAGCTATTTCGTCTACAAAGAAAATGAACGCATGGCGCGTATCTTCGGCATTGCTGCGATTGTATTGGCGCTCTGCACACACTGGTACACGGGTGTGGTGATGCAGCTTAATCCTTCACGCCTGCCCAATCACGGTTCTGTCGCACCGATTCTGTTTCTGACCGGTGCGTATATTTCCGGTATCGGCCTGCTCAACATTCTGCTGTGGATTCGTAACCGTTTTGTGGATGCTGCGCACCAGGTGAGCGATTCCATTCTTGCAGATATGGCCAGGCTGATGCTCTACGGCATCGTCTTCGACATGTTCCTGCTATTCAATGAGTTCCTGCAGATGACATACGGTATCGGTGAAGAGCACACCATTCTGTATGAGGTTCTGCTCGGTCCTTTCCGTTGGCCCTACCTCTATATCGAAATCATCTGGGGACTAATTATTCCGTTGATTATTCTGGTGATTCCGCAGATCAATCGTAAGCGCTACTGGGTGCTGGGGGCATCGTTCATGGTGGCGACAGGTGTGTTTGGTATGCGCGTCTGGTGGGTGATGGCCAGCCAATATTTTCAGGGCCATTTCTAAAATGATGCTGATTTGCGGGTGTCCGGCCGAAAAACAGAATGCATTGGTAAAAGCGTGGTTTTGCCAATACTCACAAAAGCGGACGCCTTCGCACTGGGTTTTGGCAGGCCTTTCATGGCCTGTACGGAAGCAGCGAATGAATCAGTGCTTCCCTACGGAGGTGTGTGTATGAAGATGAATCGTCGCCAATTCTTACAAGGGAGTGCTGTGGCTACGGCTTCCGCGCTGACCCTGCCAAGAAATGCATCAGCCATGGAGACAACGCTGGGCAATGACTCCTATAACTATATCAAACGTGGTGAGAAGCGAGAGCGGGTATTCACATGTTCACCGCTACATGCCCATGATAATCCTGTACATGCCTGGGTTGACGACGATCCGATGATCCCTGATAACCCGTTGACCGGTAAACCCGGTCGACAGGTGGTTGAGCTTTCAGGGGTCACCGAATCGGTTCGTAGCAGAGGCAGAACGAGTGCCGCTGAAGTCACATCATGGTTACAGCTTTATGATGGAGATCGTCTTCTGCACCCCTTGAAAAGGGTGGGCAATCGGGGCTCGGGAAGATGGAAAGAGATCTCCTGGAAGCAGGCGATTCATGATATTTCATCTTCGCTGAAGTCAAGCAGGGCCGAAGAGACTGCCCTGATGCGTGGAAAAGATACCAGCGCAGGCATATGGGATCGGTTTCTCCAGAGTTTCGGTTCAAATACGATCATCGATCTGGATGGTGCAGCCAATCAACGTATGGCATGGCAGAGAACGTGGGGCAACGATGTCTCGGTACCCGATCTGGCACACAGCCATTATATTCTCAACTTCGGCAGTAACTTCTTTGTCTCCCATCCCGATTATGCCGCAGAGGCGCTGGATGGCAGGCATCTGCGCAGAGCCAGAATTGTCACCTTTGATCCGCGCTGTTCTAAAACCGCCGGACTCTCTGATGAGTGGGTGCCTCTGAAACCGGGAAGTGATGGTGCGGTTGCTTTGGCCATGGTGCGTTATCTGCTGGAGATGGGTTGGGTGAACAAGGCCTCAATCGAACAGTTTAGCAATCTCACAGCTGAGCGTTTGGCGAGTGAGCTGAATACCTACACCCTCGACTATGCAGCCGGGGTCAGTGGCGTGCCTGCGGAGACAATCCGGCGTATTGCCAGGGAGTTTGGCGAGAGTGGCAGGGGCTGTGTTTTGAGTGGTGCCGGCATTAGCGGACACACCAATGGTTTTCATAGCGAACAGGCTTTAATGCTGCTGCCGCTGGTTGCAGGTTATATCGAAGCCAGGGGCGGCAACTGTTTGCCGCGTCGTTTTAAGTTCGGTGCAATTCAACCCGCAATACAAGCACCGGCACGCAAAAATCCGGTGAAACATCCTGAACAGTTTCCGCAGGATGTCGGCAACAGTTACTCGATTGGCACACTCTTTGGCTACAATGCCAATCCCGCCTTTGAGGCACCGGCGGCAGCACAATGGCGGAAGGCACTGGCCGACACCTCCAGGGTGGGTTTCTATGTCGCCATCGGCACCTTCCGTAATGAGACATGGGATATGGCCGATCTCATTCTCCCGGAGGCACATTGGCTGGAACGCAATGAACCGGTACAGGGTCAAGGAACTCTTCTTCCCTGGGTGGGTTTAAGGCAGCAGGTAGTAACACCTCCGGGTGAAGCGAAAGAGCTGCGCGATATGTTGCGCGATATCGTTCATGCAACGGGTGACCCGGAAAAGATACGCTACTGGAAGTTTAAGGATGCAAAGCAGTGGATGGGGCAGCAACTCGACGGCATTAGCGGGCTGAAAAAGGATGGTGGCTGGCAGTTGATGGCCAGGCATAGTGGTGTCTGGCCGATCTATGGCTACCTGCATCCGGAGATTCGGAGAATCGTCGATGAACAGGGTGAAGAGGTGATGCCGAAATATGGCCTGCCTGTAAAACTCAATATCGATACATTCCCGCACTGGCAAGCACCTCTGGACACAGAGGCGGCAAAAGATGAGCTGACACTGGTTGTACACGATTCCGATTATCATGCAGGCGATGCCTCCGCGAACAACAAGGTGATTGTGGAGAGTTCTCTGGCCAACCATCTTCATATGAATGTCGCGACTGCGAAAAGCCTGGGTATTCGCGATGGTGATCTGATTCGTGTGACATCGAAGGCGGGATACCTGGTGACTCGCGCCCATCTGACCCAGACCATTCGTCCGGAAGTCGTGGCGATGCATCGGGATGGCGGGCACTGGGCGATTGGCGGGGTTGCAAGCGGTAAAGCGGGCCCTGAACATAAAGGTTCGCCAACCAATATGGATGCGGATATTGCATACAACCTCTGGTGGACCGACATGGGGGTGCACCCGATGGACATTATTCTTCCTCTGTTTGATGAGGCCGGTGGCGGTGCGGCGATCGCAACGGCTGTGAAGGTAACCAAAGCGAGTGCGGGCGATGCATACGGCAAGGTGAAGATAATGAAATCGGCAGCGAGTGCGGCATGAAGTATCTGAAGAAGTGGCTGGAAGCCCATCCGATAACGAGAAAGATCCGGATCATTGCTGCCGCATCTCTGACAGTCGTTGGCATGATACTCATCATCATCGCGGGAAAAATCGGTGTCGTTCCTGTCATCGGTGTCGATTCTGTTTTTCAGACTGAAGGTACATGTAATACCTGCCATGAGACATGGTACGATGAGTCCCGTTACGCATTTAATCCAAAGGGAAACAGGAATCATCCGTGGGGCGTAACGGTCGGCTGTGCCGAGTGTCATCCTGTTCAGTTCGAGGAGTACAAGATTTCATCAATGGGTAGTAGCAAAAGTCCGTTGCGGCCCGGATGTGTCAACTGCCATGATAATCCACACTCGGTTTTCCGCTGGTTCAAGCATATGTATCTGGCCGATCAGGGCTGGAAAGATGTACAGCGTGCTCTCAGGGATCGTGAGTTTTATAACAATGAACTTACACCGCGTCTGGCTAAAACGGCACGCGACCACTTCGTTGCGACCGATAGCAGAACGTGTCGCGAGTGTCATACCCGTGAAGATCACCAGTCAATTCTTAAAGGTACGGTTGGCGAATTCAGGCCGGATATTCCACCGCACAAACGTATGGTCACCGATGGTTTGACCTGTGTTCAGTGCCATCAAAACTTGATGCACAACCTCTCTGTCCCTGCCCCGTGGCAGGGTAAACCGACCAAAGCGCAGCAGGGGGATATCACAGCGGGCAAGGAAAAATCGGAGGGCTGTGCCGGTTGCCATGGTGAAGATGGCAACAGTGAAGACTCCACCTTCCCGAGTATTGCCGGGCTGGGTGTTAACTATACCTATATGCAGTTGTCGGCATTCAAAGATGGTGTTCGCCAAAGCGATATGATGGAAGGGATGGCTGCTGATCTCAGCGAGCAGGATATGGCCGATCTGGCGGCTTATTTCGGTTCACAGAAAATGAAGGGTACGATCTCACGTCCTCATGTGCTGACGCTTCAACAGCGTGCAAACCTGGAGACCGGCCAGTCGTTATACGAGAGCCTCTGTGCCCGTTGCCATGGTTTGACGGGTCGGGGGCAGGGCATTATTCCGCCGCTGGCAGGCCAGTATTCCGATTACATGCTGTTGCAGATCGAAGCATTCAGATCAGGAACTCGCAGCAACCATTCGGTGATGCGTGATATTGTGAAGGGTGTTTCCGAAGATGATCTGCAATTGATTGCCGATTATCTGGCGGGGTTGAAGCCTTAATGTATGGAGATGCGATTCCTGTTGTGCCGGTTGAAAATTCCGGCTGCGCGGCTGTGTCGTCATCGGAGGTGTTGTATGAATCGGCGCAGCCCTCTTCGGCATATCAGAGGCTACGTATCTATCAACTGTTCCTTAATGTGGAGGGGGTAAATGTCCGCATCAATCGCCCTGTTTTAGGCTTTATTCCTTTTATAAAGAGGAAACAGTTCGGATTTTATGCCGTGATGATGCTTGCTGCACCCGAGTCCAGTAAACCGCCATTTTTGTTAAGCCTGGCTCATGAGGCGTTGGCTGATGAGTTTGCATCCATCTGTATCGGCTCGCCGGACTCATGGCGTGTTCAGCAGATAGGGTGGCGCGAGGCCGGTGCAGCACCGCCGATGTTCCAGCAATCCGGTTGTATTGATCAGGATTGGGGGGCTGCGTGGTATGAACTTGGAGATGAGACCGCCAAACAGCATCGCTATCGCTTGGCAAAAGCTCGATTGTGGAAGGGGCGACGTGCGAAGTAACAGTGTCATTCTCGGCCGTTTGCGCAGAACCTGAAAAAGGAGGGGGAAGTGAAAGAATTTATCAAAAACAGTGATCTGTTTTTCAGTTTTATTGATGATATACGGATGGAGCAGAATCGTGAAGTGGTGCTCAATAAGCTCGTCGAGAGTATCCGGGACTATCTTTCTGCCGACCGCTGTACACTTTTCATCTATGACAAGGTTAACAACGAGCTGGTATCACGGGTTGCACAGGGGGCCGATGAAGTGCGGCTTCCGGCAGATGGCACTTCACTTAGCAGCTACTGTTTCATTTCGGGCGAGACCCAGTTCACCAATGATGCTTACAGCGAAAAGAAGCTGCGTGCGATCGAGAACAATATTCAGGTCTCATCCAAATGGGATGAGAAACACAACTATCGGACCGAGAGTGCACTGGTAACACCGATTACCGCAAGGGGTAAACGGATTGGCGTGTTTTTAGCGATGAACAAGCCGGGAGGGTTTATCGACTCATCGGTTGACGGTGTTGTCGAGTTTGTTTCATTGCTTGGTCTTGCGGTTGAAATTGTTCTGTTGGATGAGGCATTGCGGGAAGGTAAAAACATGGATTCACTTCCCTTTTAAGTTCAGGCTGTTCGTGTCACCCAGCCATTGTTCCCGAACGGCTTTCTCATTTTCACATGACCGACAGAGGTTGGTGTGATCGTCATCCCCTACAAAACTGCTACCGCATGTTTCACAGCCGATCTTCTTATATTCAAAAAGCAGACGGCTACTCTCATTCAATATGTTCGTATCATCATGAGCCACAAGAAGCTGTAGTGCTTCTTGCGGGCAGAAGTCGCTGCACAAATCACATCCGATACAGCTGGCAGACCGGTGATTCAGTTTGATACTCTTGCCGCCATCTTCGATAGCCAGTGCTCCGGTGGGACAAATGAGGGAGCAGATACCACATACATCACAAGCGCTGTGCCCATGCACCTCATAAAACCACGCATTTTTATCTCCGGTATCAGCGATAGAGATATCACCATTCTGGAGATTTAGGAGCGCAAGCTTGTGGCGTTGAGGAAGGTGTTTGATGCTGCACTCGCTCGCTCCAGGCAGGATTGAATCATTCCGGTTACCCTGTCTTTGAAATACGCTTGTCGGCAGACCATTTAAAGCCGTCAAGGTGACTGCGTTAACCACACCTTTGATCGCACTATCGAGAAACTTTCGCCGATCCATTGGTTTTTGGGTCTTTTTTGTGTCAGCTACCTTTTTAACCGATGTGGCGATGGAGAGAGCCTCTCCTGTCGAAATATCGTGTAGCGACGGGAAGTGGTCTCTTAAGGTTGGTGGGGTCTTTTCAAAGGTTTGAACCAGGCGCCGGGCACCCTCTTGAGCGGGACAGCTACCGCACATCTCCAGACCATGTATGTTCAATCGATTCACACCTGCATGCCGCAGACCAATCAGCAGGCGATCATCAAGCAGGCCATGACAGGGAATATGGAGGTCGTTTGCATCTGCCTGCTCTGCTTTGCCAGCCTGGCAATAGAGGTGAAGTTCGGCATTCTCGTTGATCAGAGTGGTTACCGAAGCGATGAGTTCTACAGGGTCGAAGTTGCGATGAGTGAATGTCTCTGTTGGGCAATCGGACACACACAACGCGCATTCACAACAGGTTTCCGGTTTGAGATGTATTTCGCCACTGTCGGTGAGTTCAATGGCATTGCGCGGGCAACCGTCAAAACAACTTGTGCAATATTTGATCGAAACGCGTGCATTGAGGCAGCGATTAACCTGAATCATCGGGCGCCGGTTTGCAGATGTGTGCATGGTTGATTTATATCAAACAGGAGAGGCGTTTACTATTCGTTACTACTTACGCTGTTACAGGCGTACGTTTTTTTTCATCAAGGTGTTCGATGGGGCGGTGCAGGCTCCGACTCGTAGTTCGCTCCGATTCACAGGAGCCTGCACCATGATGTAACAGTGTTGGTTTCGATTCGCTATTTAAGGCCTTTGAGAAATTCGATGACAGCATCGAGCTTTTCTCCTTTTACTTTAATCGTCATTTTGCTTTTGGCGCTATCATCGCCAGTTAATGTTTTGATCCCCTCTTTGGTATTGGCCAGGAAAACGCGAAGGTTCTCCTCATTCCATACCCAGCCGCCTTTTTTCATGCTGGCGCTGTATTTGCCAAAGTCGGTTTTGCCGGCTTCGCGGCCGAAAACACCGGCCAGGCCAGGGCCGGTCTTATGTTTCCCATCGAAATGGTGGCATGCTTTACACACTGCTTCAGCACCGGCTTGAGCATTGGATACTGCAAAAACAGTAAGCATAAACATGGTTCCAATAGTATATATGATTGTTTTATTCATCTTTCCATCCTCCCGTGAAATTTAGAAACCATACTAAATGTACGGAATTGGTTTGTCCATTATCCGGTTGAAAGAAATACCTGAATCAGGCTCTTATATTGACCGACTCGCCAGCTTGTACATGTTCGAACAGATCCAGCATGTCGAGGTTGCGCATACGAATGCAGCCATGCGAGCAGGGTGTGCCGATAGCCGCTTCATCGTGGGTACCGTGGATATAGATGTAGCGATGTTTTGTATCGACACAGCCGCGCCGGTTCTTTCCGGTTTCGATTCCGCTCAACCAAAGTATCCTTGTTAAAATCCAGTCTCCGGAACCATCACAGGTAGCAGGGTCAAAGATGCCGACCGGTTGGCGTGCCTTGAAAGCAGTGAAAAGTGGCATGCCATCACCAATCTTCTCGGCAATGCGGTGTCTGCCGAGCGGTGTATTGAAACTGCCCTCTCTGTTTCCAGCTCCATTGGCCGCTGTCGAAATCGGGTAGCTATACCAGACGCCGGTGCGGCGGCGGTGGTGGAGCATCTGTTCGCGGATGGAAACGATAATCATGGCTGCACTATACAGAAACCGGACAGAAATGTACGAGGATGACATTTCAGACATCCAACCTACAATGCGCCAAATTTTTTAAATTTGGAGTAAGTCATGGACCTCAGTAAAATTCCGGCAGGTGGAGATTTGCCGAATGAAATCAACGTTGTGATTGAGGTTCCTCAGCACGCCGATCCGATCAAGTATGAGCTGGATAAGGAGTCAGGTGCGGTGTTTGTGGATCGTTTTATGCACACAGCGATGCATTATCCGTGCAACTACGGTTTTGTGCCGAACACACTCTCCGACGATGGTGACCCTGTAGATGTGCTGGTGGTTTCCCAATTCGCGCTGGTGCCGGGATGCGTGGTGCCATGTCGTCCAATCGGTGTTTTGCAGATGGAGGATGAGGCAGGTATGGACGCCAAGGTTCTGGCGGTACCCGTTTCACGACTCAAGCCTGTTTACAATCATGTGAAAGGGCCTGAAGATCTGCCGAAGTTTCTGACTGACCAGATTCAGCACTTTTTCGAACACTACAAAGACCTTGAGCCCAATAAGTGGGTGAAGGTGACCGGATGGGAGGGCGCTGAAGCAGCCCGGAAAGAGGTGATGGAGTCCATCGAACGTTTCAACCGGGATTCCAAGTAGAAACAAACGGAAAACGAATAGTCATAAACCTTAATAACCCTTGACCCTTCGGGGTGTTTCAACCTATAAAGGCGACTGAAAAAAAATCGGTCGCTTTTTTGGATGGGAGGATTTAATGACTGAACTTTTGATTCCGGTGATCCTGGGTGCAGCAGGACTCTTTACGGCTTGGTTACTCTTTTACATTGTCGGTAAATATCCGGCCGGTGAAGGAAAAGTTGCGGAGATAGCTTCCGCCATCCATATGGGGGCGATGGTTTTTCTCAAACGTGAATATTCGATTCTCAGTGGTTTTGTGATTATCGTGGCCGCTCTTCTGGCTATCAGTCTTGGTGCCAAGACCACAGTCGCCTTTCTGGTTGGGGCGGGCTGTTCGGCACTGGCCGGCTATTTCGGTATGTTTGCCGCAACCAAGGCCAATGTCCGAACCGCCATTGCAGCCCAGAACGAAGGAACAGAAGCCGCACTGGATGTCGCTTTTTACGGCGGATCGATTATGGGCCTGACCGTTGCTTCTCTGGGATTGCTTGGCCTGGGAACGCTCTATCTCTTCTTCGGTGGTGATCCGGAGACCGCTCATGCCATTCACGGTTTCGGTATGGGGGCATCCTCTGTTGCCCTGTTTTCGCGTGTCGGCGGCGGTATCTTCACCAAGTCGGCCGATGTGGGAGCAGATCTGGTGGGTAAGGTCGAGGCGGGTATTCCAGAGGATGATCCGCGTAATCCGGGTGTGATTGCCGATAACGTGGGCGATAATGTGGGTGATGTCGCCGGCATGGGTTCGGATATCTTCGAGTCTTACTGTGGCGCTATGATTGCCACTATTGCCATGGCTTCAACCATGGTTGCCGATGTTCTCGATCCGCTTGGTGAACGGCAGGCATTAATGTTCTTGCCGTTGGCGCTTGCCTCTGCCGGACTGCTCAGCTCCATTGCCGGTGTGGTGCTGGTTCGCATATTCTCCTCCAGACAGCCGCAGACCGCTCTGCGAATCGGCACGATCGGTGCCTCGCTGATCTTTATCGTTGCTGCCTATATCGTGATCGGTATGGTCGGTGTCTCTTCCAATATCTGGCTGGCCGTCGTGGCCGGTGCTGTCGGCGGTATCATTATCGGTGTGGTGACCGAGTACTATACCGGCGGCGGACCTGTTCATCGCATTGCCGAGTCGGGCGAGACCGGTCCGGCGACTGTCATGATTACCGGTCTTGCAATCGGTATGCAGTCGGTCGTGGTGCCGATGTTCACTATCTGTGCCATTATCTTCACCTCCACCGCACTGTGCGGCCTCTATGGGGTCGGAATCGCAGCGGTCGGTATGCTGGCAACTGTTGGAATTACCATGGCGATCGATGCGTACGGACCTGTGGCCGATAATGCTGGCGGTATTGCCGAGATGGCCGGTATGGGAGAAGAGACCCGTAAAATTACTGACTCGCTCGATGAGCTGGGAAATACCACGGCGGCGATCGGCAAGGGCTTTGCCATTGGTGCTGCGGCACTGGCGGCACTGGCCATTATCAGCGCCTACGTGCAGACAGTGTCGATCCATGTGGAAGGTTTCTCGCTCGAGTTGAATAATCCGATGGTACTGATTGGTATCTTCGTCGGTGGTGTTTTCCCCTTCTGGGTTGCCTCAATCACTATGACAGCAGTGGGTGATGCAGCTTTCGATATGATCAAGGAGATTCGCCGTCAGTTTCATGAGATTCCCGGCCTGATGGAGGGTAATGCTCAGCCGGATCACGCCCGTTGTGTCGATATTGCCACTACTGCAGCGTTGAAACGGATGATTCTGCCGGGTCTTCTCGCAGTCTGCGCACCGGTGGTGGTCGGTTTCGGTATCGGAGCCGAGGCGCTGGGCGGCATGCTTGGCGGCGCGCTGGTCGGCTGCGTGTTGCTGGCACTGACCATGGCCAATGCCGGCGGTGCATGGGACAATGCCAAAAAACATGTGGAGAAGGGTAATTTTGGTGGCAAAGGCTCTGAGGTCCATAAGGCGGTAGTGGTTGGTGATACCGTTGGTGATCCGTTTAAGGATACCTCCGGCCCTTCAATGAACATTCTGATCAACGTGATGGCTATTGTATCTCTGGTGATTGCACCGCTGCTGGGCTGATGGTTCGTAAGCCGTCGCTGAAGATGTTTCGATTACGGTGAGCTGGTTCACACTGTTTCCTTTGGGGCGTGATAGGGTTGCGGCCAATTTTTAACCGGAGGGTATTTAGATGAGTGATGAGGCGAAGAGCCAAGAGGTAAAGGGCGAAGAGATCGTGGAACATGTAAAAAATAGTAGTGCCTGGACACGACTGGTCTTTATGCTGATCTTTGCGGCCCTCTACTGGGTGGCGGAAGTGGTTTTGGCGATGGTGGTAACCTTCCAGTTCCTCTGCGTACTGTTTACCGGCGATAAGAATGAGAAAGTGCTGACTCTGGGAGCCCAGCTCTCCACCTATGCCTATCAGATTTTTCGTTTTCTGACCTACAACAGCGAAGAGAAACCGTTCCCGATGAGTGACTGGCCTTCAGATGCTGCGTTGGCGGAAGCGTCTGCCAGCAAGCCTGCACGAAAACGTGCGCCTGCCAAAAAGAGAACCGCGGCGGCGAAAAAAGAGGTGAAAGCTGAAGAAGAGAAGTCAGCCAGTTCTGACTAAAGCTCAGATCGATAGTTGATCCCAAGGATGGTTGATCTTAAGGATGAGTTTCCGCTCGATGAGAAAATTCTCTATTTAAACCATGCTGCGGTCGGTGTCTGGCCGCGGCGCACTTCCGATGCTGTTAAACAGTTTGCCGAAGAGAATATGCGGCAAGGCGCTGCCAACTATCCCGAGTGGATGAAGGTGGAGCGACAGCTGCGAAGCCAACTCAAACAGTTGATTCATGCAACGTCAGAAGATGACATCGCGCTGGTTAAAAACACCTCTGAAGGACTCTCTCTGATTGCTTATGGCCTGGAGTGGCAGCCCGGTGACAATATCGTATCGACCGATCAGGAGTTTCCATCCAACCGTATTGTCTGGGAGTCGCTTGAATCCAGAGGTGTTGAGTTGCGGCTTGCCGATATTTCAGGTGATGATCCTGAAGGGGCCATGCTCGAACTGGTGGATGAACATACCCGTCTTTTGACGGTCAGCTCCGTCCAGTTTGCTACCGGGCTTCGCATGGACCTTGGCCGACTGGGGGAGTTCTGCCGGGGACATGAGATATTCTTCTGTGTCGATGCCATTCAGAGTATCGGAGCTCTGGATATGGATGTGCAGGCTGTTTATGCCGATGCGGTGATTGCCGATGCTCACAAATGGATGCTGGGCCCCGAAGGAATCGCTCTCTTTTATGTTGCGCCACGGTGGCGTAAGCGTTTGAAACTGCACCAGTACGGCTGGCACATGGTGGAGCAAGCGGGAAATTTTGATGTGGAGCAGTGGCAGCCTGCAGAGTCTGCCAGAAGATTTGAACCGGGGAGCCCCAATATGCTTGGTATTCATGCGCTGCATGCCAGTCTCTCACTGCTGCTTGAAGTAGGTATGCATCAGGTTGAAACACTACTTCTGGAACGTAGCAGGGCACTTATTGGGATGATATCAGAGCGAAATCATCTCGAACTCGTAACGCCATCCAACGATGTCAGATATGGCGGAATCATAACTTTTCGATATAAGGAGATGGATACCGAAGGGCACAGCTTACTTTATCGAAAGTTGATGGCTGGCGGTGTGATCTGCGCTCATCGGGCCGGAGGCATCCGCTTTTCGCCACATTTCTGCTCGGATATCGCTCGGTTTTCTGAGGTCTGGAGCATTATCGATGCCAATGCATAGCATATTTATGCGATTGTAGATGGCGACATTTTGATGTCGGATAGGTAGAGTTGTAATCTTTCAAAATAACCAATCATATTTATGGCAGAAAATGCCAGTGGAGGGGATTTGGAGAAGCAGGAAATTGCCTCCTCAGCATCGGAGAAGCCGAATTTCAATTTGAGAATGGAGCAACTTCGCTTTTTCCTCCAACAGAATATTACAGGGGCGATTGGCGACATCTCTTTTGCCATTGCTGTAGCCTATCTTCTTTATCAGGATGATTTGAAGTTATGGATTGCCGTTTGGCTTTTTTTACTCTTCTCTGTATTTCTGTCACGTCTGTTGCTATGTAAACAATGGCTGGAACGATCCTGCGATGAGGAACTGTGCAACAGAGTGCGGCGCTTTCTGCTGATTATATGGACAACATACGGTCTTCTCTGGGGTTTAGGTTCTTCCCTTCTGTTGCCGGAACATACTCCAACCATTGAGTTTCTTGTGCTGACTGTTCTGGCGATCATGGTTATCTCCATTCTCTCAGTGGCTGGCAGTTATCTTACAGCTTACCTGCTGTTTCTCTATCCGGTGATGGGATTTCAGGCGATCTACTTTGCTTTGGAGGGGGATGATTATCATCTTATGGTCTCCACACTGATTGTCGTATTTATGCTTGTTGTAACTCTTTCAGCCCGCAACTTGCAGGGCAGTCACTTGAAAAATATTAAGCTCGGTTTCGAAAATGTCGGTTTGTTGAAACAGATGGAGTCATATAAAGATGCATTGGAGCATGCCAGCGATTCCATCGCCATGTTTTCGCGCGATGGGGTACTGAAGTACGCCAATCCCGCGTTGATGGAACTCACCGGTTATCGGCGTGAGGAACTGTTTGGAAAGCACTGGAATGAGATATACTCCGATTTCGAGCAGGTGCTTGATTTCTTTAGCAGTGACAACTCCATGTTAGGGCAGCCCTGGCAGGGCAAACTGCATGTTCGACGCAAACAGGGCGACGAGGTTACCGCTATGAGTAGTTTCTCTCCGGTTTTCGATAGTAAATCGGGGCGTATTCAGCGTTGTATAGTGATCCAGCGCGATATTCAGCAGGAGGAGTTTATTCGCCAGCGCATAGAACGTCTGCAACATGCCGAGTCACTCTCTGTTATGGCTGGTGGTATTGCACATGACTTTAATAACCTGCTTACCTCCATTATGGGTAGCTCTTCGCTTATTGCCATGACGAATGAAAATGACAGGAAGATGCAGGAGTATTGCGGTCGCATCAATGATGCCTGCCAAAAGGCGGCAGGCCTGTGTGATCAGATGCTTGCCTATTCGGGGCAGACCTCGCAGCTCAGTAACACTATACAGATCGGTGATCTTCTGCAGGGAATGCGTAGTGGCTTGAATGCCAGTATGCATTCGAAAATAGAAGGGCACGGAAAATTATCGATTGATGTGGAGGAGTCGCTGCCACCGATTGAAATTGATGAGACGCAGTTACGACAGATTATCACCAACTTGGTTCTCAATGCTGCAGAGGCAATGAAAGAGAGAGGTGGAAAGATTCTCATTAAAGCCATTCGCGCAGACCTTACTGAAGAGATGCTTGGGGATATCCACAGTGCTGATGATGCCGAGCCCGGCAGGTATGTTGAGCTGATGGTTTGTGATAACGGTGAAGGTATGAATAAAAGTACACTGGAGCGGGTATTTGATCCCTTTTTCTCAACACGCTTTACAGGACGAGGTCTCGGGCTTCCGGCCGTTATGGGTGTTGTACTTGCTCATCGTGGTGCACTGAGTGTCCACAGCGCCGTGGGAAAGGGAACCGAAGTAAGACTCTTCTTCCCCTGCTCGGATGTTCAAGGTGACCTGTTTGAGAAACGGGAGGATGATCTCACTTCATCTATTATGGCATGGATAGGTAAAGGGATGGTGATGGTGGTGGACGATGATGATGCGTTGCTTACCATTGCGGCGCGCATGGTAGAGCGGACAGGGTTTAAGGTGTTGTGCGCAAAGAGCGGCAGAGAGGCGATTGAGCTGTTTGAGTTGAATGCCGATGATATTTCGCTTGTGTTGCTTGATTGGAGTATGCCGGAGATGGATGGTGCAGAGACAGCAAACCGATTACGTGAAATTGATTCGAAAGTGAAAATCATTCTTAGTTCCGGTTACAGCGAAAGGATGGTAATGAAGAGTGTTGATCCGAATAATTTTTCCGGCTTTATGCATAAGCCTTACTCATTCGGGCAACTTAAGCAGCAGATTCGCAAGGTGATTGGTGTATGAAGCTTTGCAGTTATCTGTGGTGGCGGTAGTCTGCGCGCGCCTTCTCTTTGAGGGTTTATCCGGAGGAATCACAACATGACAGAGCGCACACGCTGTGGCGATTTTCGAAAAGAACAGGTTGGCGAAATTGTATGTCTGAACGGATGGGTGCAGACCAATCGTGACCATGGCGGCGTGGTGTTTATCGATGTGCGGGATCGTTACGGACTGGTGCAGGTGGTGGTTCATCCCGATACCCCGGAAATGCATGCACTTGCCCATTCGCTGCGTCAGCAGGATGTGATTGAGGTTGAGGGTGAGGTGCTGGCGCGTGATGCCGAAGCCGTGAATCCAAAACTGCCAACGGGTGAGATTGAGGTTAAGGCCTCATCCATCATCGTACAAAACCGCGCTGAGACGCCGCCGTTCCTGATTGAAGATGATTGCAATACAGGTGAGCAACACCGTCTTGAGTATCGCTATCTTGATCTGCGCCGTGTACCGATGCAGGCCAATATGATTCTGCGACATAAGGTGACGCATGCGGCACGCAACTACTTGGATAAACAGGACTTTCTTGAGATTGAGACACCTATTCTGAACAAATCGACGCCGGAAGGTGCACGTGATTATCTTGTGCCATCACGTGTCTATCCCGGCTCATTTTACGCTCTGCCGCAGAGCCCGCAGATTTTTAAACAGTTGTTGATGGTGGCCGGTATGGATCGCTACTACCAGATTGCTCGTTGCTTCCGTGATGAGGATCTGCGAGCCGATCGCCAGCCTGAATTTACGCAGGTTGACCTGGAGATGTCATTCGTGTCACAGGATGATGTGATGGCGCTGGCCGAAGGGCTGATCTCTGCCATGTTTGAGGCAGGCCTTGGTGTGAAGCTGGAGACTCCTTTCAACCGCATCACCTACAAGGATGCCATCGCCAGGTACGGCCTGGATCGTCCCGATATGCGTTTCGGACTGGAGCACATCGATATCACCGAGATTATGAAACAGGTGGAGTTCAAGGTATTCCGCGAACCTGCCGAGAAGGGTGGGCTGGTCAAGGTGCTGCGTATCCCCGATGGTGGCAAGCTAACCCGCAAACAGATCGATGAGTATACCGAATATGTCGGTATCTACGGTGCCAAAGGTCTTGCATGGATCAAGGTGAACGATAAGGGCGATATTCCCGGTGGACTGCAATCACCGATTGTGAAATTCCTGCCGGAAGATGTGTTGGGGCAGTTGCTCGAAGCGTGCGAAGCGGAGAATGGCGATATCCTCTTCTTCGGTGCCGGTGACGCTAAAGTGGTGAATGATGCACTGGGTCATCTGCGAGTGAAGATCGGGCTTGATCTCGGCCTGGCTAAAGATGGCGATCACAGTTTTGTCTGGGTGGTTGACTTCCCGATGTTTGAGTGGAACCCGGATGAGAAGCGTCTGGATGCACTGCACCACCCCTTTACCTCTCCCTATCTTGAAGACCTTGCCATGATTGAAAGTGATCCGACCAGTATGCGCTCTCAGGCCTATGATCTGGTCTGGAACGGTACTGAGATCGGTGGCGGTTCGATTCGTATCCATGACCAGGAGACACAGCAGAAGGTATTCAAGGCGCTCGGCATCTCCGATGAAGAGGCTCGTGCTAAATTCGGTTTCCTGCTTGATGCATTGAAGTATGGTGCACCACCGCACGGAGGGCTTGCATTTGGTCTCGATCGTGTGCTCTCCCTGATGGTGGGTGCAGAGTCGATTCGTGATGTGATCGCATTTCCGAAGACGCAAAAAGCAGCCGACCCAATGAGTGAAGCACCATCGGAAGTCGCGGAAGAACAGCTCAAGGAGTTGGGCCTGCGGAGACGCAAAACAGCGGTTTGACCACTGGTTTGACAATTGTCGATGACAGGCAGATTCTTACCGATATGGTTGCCAGTATGATGAAATCGTTGGCTATAGCAGCTTCAATCTTTCTTCTTTCGGCATGTGCGGTGAAGCCGCCTGTTCAGGAGATGGCCGAAGCGCGTTCGGCTGTTGAGAGTGCCCGTCAACTGGAGAACCGGAGCCCAATAGCAGATCAGGTTCTTAAGAGCGCTGAACAGAGTTTGCAAGAGGCAGCCGAAGCGATTGATAATAAGCAGTACGAGCGTGCCAGACAAAAGGCGGTCAAAGCCAAGCGCGAAGCGCAGCAGGCGGCCAGAATCCGACGTGTTTCCAAGTAGATATATCCGATAAGCAAAATATTTAAAACGGGGTTGATGATGGCTTTTGATAAAATTTGCATTCCTGAAACAGGCGAGAAGATCACCATGGGTAAAGGCGGCAAACTTCATGTTCCCGATCAACCAATTGTTACTTTTATCGAGGGGGACGGTACCGGTCGCGATATCTGGCGTGCTTCGGTACGTGTTCTCGATGCGGCTGTCGAAAAGGCTTACTCCGGTAAACGCAAGATCGCCTGGATGGAGGTCTTTGCCGGTGAGAAGGCATGGAATATGTATGGTCAGAACGACGATGCATGGCTGCCTCAGGAGACGCTCGATGCCTTCAGTGAATACCTGATCGGTATCAAGGGTCCGTTAACCACGCCGATCGGTGGCGGCATCACCTCGCTGAACGTGGCGCTACGCCAGAAGCTTGATCTCTACACCTGCCTGCGTCCGGTCAAATATTTCACCGGTGTGCCTTCACCGGTCAAGAAGCCGGAAGATGTCGACATGGTGATCTTTCGCGAGAACTCCGAGGACATCTATGCCGGTATCGAGTGGGCGGAAGGAAGTGATGAAGTCAAAAAGGTGATCGATTTCCTGCAGAAGGAGATGGGTGTATCCAAGATTCGTTTCCCGGAGAGCTCCGGTATCGGCATCAAGCCGGTTTCTCGAGAAGGTACCGAACGTCTGGTTCGAGCCGCCATCCAGTATGCTATCGATAACAACCGCGAGTCGGTAACGCTGGTGCACAAAGGTAACATTATGAAGTTCACCGAGGGCGGTTTCCGTAACTGGGGTTACGAGCTGGCCAAGAAGGAGTTCGGTGCCAAAGAGATTGACGGCGGCCCATGGTGTGAATTGCCTGATGGGATTGTCATCAAGGATGCGATTGCCGATATCGCGTTGCAACAGGTTTTGACCCGTGCCACTGAATTCGACGTGATTGCCACATTGAATCTCAATGGCGACTACCTATCCGATGCACTGGCAGCGCAGGTGGGTGGTATCGGTATCGCACCGGGCGCCAATATCAACTATCAAAGCGGCCATGCCATCTTCGAAGCGACCCATGGCACGGCACCGAAGTATGCCGACAAGGATATGGTGAACCCCTCCTCCGTCGTGCTCTCCGGAGAGATGATGCTGCGTTACATGGGCTGGACCGAGGCGGCCGACCTGATTCTGAGAGGTATCAATGGTGCGATTGCAGCCAAGACGGTCACCTATGATTTTGAGCGACTGATGAAGGGGGCGACCAAGCTCTCTACCTCCGGTTTCGGTGATGCTGTGATCACCCATATGGATGACGAAGCGATCTCCGACAAAGAGACCGATCAGTACGATCAACTGGCTGAACGTTTTAAGGAACTGTTCGAGCAGGGAGCTGAGAAGTCTTCGGAGTTTGCCGAGATTGCGATGGAGAAGGCGCGTAAACAGTTGACGGCTGCAGGTACATTCTCGGAAGAGCAGGGACAGAAGTTGAAGGGATTCCTGGAACGCGACTTCAGCCAGATGGCCGATACGATGAAGGAGGAGGCGGGTCGCCGATTCAATCCCGATCGTCTTCGTGCTGGCGCCATTGCATCGCTCTCGGCGCTTCTCTCTGCTGCAGGAGGTGCCATCAGCAGCATCTCCGAGTGGACCGAGAAGCAGCGTTCATGTCGCTCCGGCGAGATTACCTCGGCCGGCACACTAACCTGTGTGGCCTGTGGTCATGAGATGCACTTCAAGAAGAGCGGCCGTATTCCACCATGTCCGAAGTGTCATAAAACAGAGTTCAAGAAAGGGTATTAGATCCACTTTTTAGATATGAAACGGGGCTTTAAGCCCCGTTTTTTTTGCTTTGAACGATCCCGGAACCGGGCTGTTGAATTCGGTTCTATTCTGCTTTCCCAAAGTTATACAAGAAGCTTGATCAGGTCGTCCCGGCAGATGATCCCTTTCTCCGCCAGACTTAGTGCATGTTTGGCTTTGGGAACCATTCCTTCACTCTCTGCAATCTCCTGCAGCTCTTTTCCAACTTTGTTTCTATGAATGGCCTGTCGGATGGGTTCGGTGATTTCAAGAAATTCATAGGCCATCACACGTCCGGAAAATCCGGTTTGATGACACTGTTCGCATGCCCCGGGAAGATATAGCCCGGATGGGCGTTCGAATCCCATAGACTCCAGTATTTCATAAATCTCGTCCTGAGGGTTATCCATCGGTTTCCTGCAGTGTTCGCATAGCTGTTTCATCAGGTTTTGACTAATGATACCTCTCAGGGCGGGGGCAAGAAGGTAGTTGGGAATGCCCAAATCCTGTAAACGGATGATCGTATCGACAGCACTGTTGGTATGTAATGTCGAAAGCATAAGATGGCCTGTAAGTGCTGCCTCAACACCAATAGATGCGGTTTCATTATCGCGCATTTCACCCACCATGATAACATCGGGGTCATGCCTTAGTACGTTGCGCAAGACAGATGCGAATGTAAGACCTACCTTTGAATTGACCTGAATCTGATTGGCCCCACTGATTTCAGATTCGACCGGATCTTCGATCGTCAGGATATGTACCGGCAGATCGATGATACTTTGCATCAGGGCGAACAGAGTGGTTGATTTGCCCGATCCGGTGGGGCCAGTAGCCAGGATCAGGCCAAAGGGTTTGCGGATCATTCCGGAGAGTGTTCGTCGATCTCGTGGAGTAACGCCAAGCGTTTCCATATTGGCCGCAATCTCTTTATCCAGTACTCGCATAACGATGGATTCGCCATAGGCGTTGGGAATACAGGAGACGCGAAACTCTACAATACCGTTTTCATGGCGAACCATCATCCGGCCATCCTGGGTGAGACGATGTTCGGCAATATTCATCCCGGAGAGCAGCTTGATGCGTGAAACCATGCGACGCTGCACCCATTTTTCCAGTACCATCATTTGCTGAAGATCGCCATTAAGCCGATACAGGATTAACAGCTTCTTGGCTTGGGGAAGTACATGAATGTCCGAGGCTCCTTTCTTAAGCGCATTGATCAGCATTTTATTCACTAGGCGGACAATGGGCTGGGCCTCTGCGGCCTTGACCTCCACCGCTTCATTTTCGGCTCCCTCCTCTTTTTCATCCACCACTCTTTCGATGATGAGCCACTCCTCGCTATCATCACTCTTTGAACCGAGATGCTGGGCAAGTAGTTTTTCAATCTGTGTCGGTGTTGCCAGAACCTCGGTAATGTGTTTTGTGGTTTGGAAACGTATGGTGTCGAAAGCCTCGAAATTCATCGGGTCAGCGTTGGCTATGGTGAGCGTGTCTTCGGTAGAGGCGATGGGGATAAGCTGGAAACGCATTAAAAGATTGATATCAAACAGTTCGATCAGTTCCGGATTAATAACGTAGTCATCAAGGTCGACAAACGGCATATTGAATTTCTTGGCCAGGGAGGATGTGAGTTCCTCCTCGGTAACCATCCCCATTTTGATCAGAACCTGGCCAATTCTCAGCGATCTGTTCTTGGCTTGTTCTTCAAGGGCCTGTTGAAGATCGTCCTCTTTAATTAATCCCGCCTCGATCAGGATTTCTCCAATAGGCTTGCGTTTTCTTTTTTGAACTTTAGCGGCGTTCTCCACATCTTCATGATTTACCGTATTCATCTCTACGAGGATATTGCCTAATGGTTTGTTTTTGAGTTCCTGCTGAGCATGAAGTGCCTCTTCCACTTCAGAGTTGGTGATAGCTTTCTTTTTGGCAAGCACCTGACCGATCGGAGAAGGGTCTTCAAGGCTTCGTATCCCATGTTTATAGAAATAATATGAATCGGTTTTCGACTCTTCTTCCTTGCTGAAACAGAACAGACCCAGGTCATATGGATCGCCTTTTGCGATATGAACGTGAAACTGATCACCGGTGATGGTGTTGATGAGCATCTCTTCCGGTTCTTTAGGTTCCGCTGCTGGAGGTTCGATCGGATCGTGGAAAGTGAGATAGGCGACTTTCGGAACATCGAAATACCTTATTTCATCTTCCTCGGTGCGCAGAGCCAGACGTTGAACCTTTGGATCGAAGTGGATCAGGTATCCCTCTCGCGTCTCTTTGTTGAAAAGGGTCAGGGAAGCCTTAAGTTCTCCGGTCTGTTGCTCCACGACAGTCTGTTCTCCTTTTGGTAATATTAAAAACTGGCCTGTCCAGCGTTATATGAGAGGGCTCACCTTTCGCTGACATTAACATTGATGTTTGCTACACTCAGTGTAAACCACAATTTTATTTTTGTCTTATAACACGCTTTTATTGTAAAGGCTTTCGGGAGTTGCCATCAATGAATTCGGAAGAGAAAACAGGCGGCGCACAGGATAAGAGGGCGAGAGCAGCGCTCAATGTTGCATGCTCAATCGATGTCGATGTGCCAGCTGTTTTTTATTGCAGTCGTTGTCATAAACCATTTTGTGAAGATTGTATTGGCCGGGAAACGGCAGCGAAGACACTCTGTCTCCACTGTGCCGCTGTAGAAGATAGTCAGGAAGATGAGCTTCAGCGTGCTTCGGCTTTTGCAGTTGTTAAAAAGAAAAGTTTTTTACTGGGATTTCTCGGTGTCCTTGCGGCTATCGGCCTGACATTTAATCTCTATATTCTCTATGGCGACATGCAGGAGAGTGATCAGTCAAAGGTTATGGAGCCTGTAACGGATTCGCAGATTTTAGGTATCACCAGGTGCCGGTCGAATCTGGAAATACTGGCTGCAGAAGCAGCCTCCTATTATAAGGCAATGGAACGTCCACCCTCATCTGTTGAAGAGCTTGCTGTCATACTTGGCAAGCAGGTCGAAACGACAGATCCGATAAGCTCCAAGCCGTACATCATCGAAAGCGATGGCACAGGTAGAATTACTGTTCACTGCCCAACGCCGGAAGCTCACGGAGTCAGTGGTATTGCAGCTACTGCGGGAAAACCTGCCCGTGTCACCTATACAAATACGGCGGCTCAGCTGTGAACAGGTACTACAGAAGCAAAAACAGCAGTGGGTTTACACTCATTGAACTGATGGTTTCCATGGCAATTATCGCTATTCTTGCCGCGACTGCTATTCCCGCCTATTCGACCTTTATTAAACAGGCAAGGTTATTGTCTTCAGAGATTGAATTAATCACCGCACTTAAGGACTTTTCTGTCGGTAAGGATTACAGCCCTGCGTCAGGAATGCTGGCTGATCTTGTCGTTGAAGGTTATGTCAAAACGATTCCCAATGACCCATGGACAGGGCAGGCAGAAGGGGTGGCCACAGGAGCTGAAGAGGCGGTGGATTGGTATTATGTCAATGATGGCAGCCAGCTTTATCTCTATGCCAAATCACATCCTGGCAGACTCTATACATTGCCAAGCTTTGGCCTGCCGCCGTTGACCACACCGACGACAACCACGACTCCAAAATCTGAAGATAAGAAGTCCGGGGATAAGAAGTCCGGGGATAAGAAGTCCGGGGATAAGAAGTCCGAGGATAAGAAGTCCGAGGATAAGAAGTCCGAGGATAAGAAGTCCGAGGATAAGAAGTCCGAGGATAAGAAGTCCGAGGATAAGAAGTCCGAGGATAAGAAGTCCAAGAAGAGTAAAGACTAGATCCCTGTGTCCGGAGTTTAAATACCCTCGCCACTGAAGACGGTACCGTCAGCAAAGACAGCCGTGGTCAAATACTTCTCGCCACCATCGGGGAAGATGGCAACGATGGTGCCCGGTTTGCCTTCGGCAGCCAGTTCTTCACCCACTTTCAGGGCTGCTGCCAGTGCGCAGCCGCAGGATTGGCCGGAGAGAATACCCTCTTCGGATGCCAGGCGCTGAGTCATGGTGTAGGCCTCATCGGTATCGATGCCGATCTTGCGATCGTGAACAGAGGCATCATAGATGCCTGGAACAATACTGGACTCAATATGTTTCAGTCCCTCAATGCCGTGGAAAGGAGAGTCCGGTTCGGCGGCGATGATTTCGATATCGGAATTGGTTCGCTTCAGATAGCGACCTGTACCGACCAGAGTTCCGGAGGTGCCCAGTGAAGCGATGAAGTGGGTGACCTTTCCATCTGTATCGCGCCAGATCTCCGGCCCGGTACTCTCCTCATGTGCCAGTGGGTTGGCCGGGTTATTGTACTGATCCGGTTTGAAATAGAGTTCGGGATCGGCCTCATAGATGCGGCGGGCCTCGATAATGGCACCATCGGAGCCTTCCAGTGGATCGGAGAAGATGAGGTTGGCGCCAAAGGCTCGGCAGATACGTTTACGTTCGTCCGATACATTGCCGGGAAGTACCAGTGAAACCTTGAATCCGAGTGCTGCACCGATCATCGCCAGTGCGATACCTGTGTTGCCGGAGGTGGAGTCGAGAATGGTTTTCTCCGGTGTCAGGGCGCCGGACTTCAAACCCTCCTGAATCATGCGGTAGGCAGGGCGATCTTTGACTGAACCGCCGGGGTTGAAACGCTCCAGCTTCGCCAGAATACGAATGTTGTCCGGCAGATGTGCAGTGATCCGTTTTAGTTCGACCAGTGGGGTGTTGCCGATGAGGTCAAGGATTGCAGGCAAAATATCTCCTTCGTTAACTGCGTTCCAAATCGCATCACTCTGCGTTGTTCGCAGTTCATTTGGTGACACCAAACTTCACGGCTCACGCCTTGATTGATACGGATTTTGAACTGCAGCGGAATTTATGCAGTCAGGGGCGTATAGTGGTGGAATCAGTCGATGCTGCCAAGCGCTTCCCTGATACTATTCAAATTATCTGACTCGAAAGGCCAACAAAGTGAGTCGTTATCCATCAGAAAATGACGCAGCGAGTCGGCAGTGATGCCAGCCCCTCGAAGGCTTTTCAGGGTGGTCGAGTTGTTCCGTTTTGCTAATCGCTCTCCACGCTCATCAAGAAGAAGCGGGTGATGCAGGTAGATCGGTGAAGGAAGATTCAGAAGCTTCTGCAGCAATGCATGGATGGGTGTGCTGTCAATGAGGTCTTCACCACGAATGATATGCGTAATTTTCTGCTCTGCGTCATCAGTGGCAACAGCAAGGTGATAGCTGAAGTCGATATCCTTGCGACCGATGACCGTATCGCTGTGTAGGGTTGCTTCTGCAGCATGAAAGTGACCACGCTCGTCGTGCCAGCCGATCGGCTTATTCACGATATCCAGCGCTTTTGCCATATCGATTCGCCATGCAAACTGTTCGTGCTCCATACGTTCACTTGCCTGGTGTCGTGAGACAGTGCGGCAGATGCCCGGATAGTGGTCGTTCATCTCGCTATGGTGTGGGGCACTCCCCATACGTGCGATCTCCTCCTGAATCTTCTTTCTGGTACAGAAGCAGGGGTAGATCACCTCCATCTCTCTCAACTGCTCGAGAGCGGCGCGGTAGAGATCGTGGCGCTGGCTTTGTCGAACTATCTCACCATCAAAGCGAAGGCCCAGCCAGTGAAGGTCGTTAATCAGTTGTTGTTCAAACTCAGGTCTGCAGCGGGTGTGGTCGATATCTTCAATGCGCAGCAGTAGTTCGGCGTTGTGTTGCTTGGCCCACTGCTGGCATATCAGGGCCGAATAGGCATTCCCTATATGCAGCAAACCGGTCGGGCTGGGAGCAAAGCGGGTTCGTCGTTTCAATGCGTCGAGAGTGTCGCTTCAGCTGTTGGACTTGGCTACTTTGGGACTGATGACCATGCTGTTATCCGAAGCTGGCGGAAGAATCAGTGCCTGGCCTTCCTGAATACGCTCCGGTCTCAGCAGTAGCGAGATCTCATCGCCCTCCTCAAAACGCAGGTCATCGTAAGGGATCAGCATTTCGTCATTGCGGTTCACCGCTAAAGGCTGGACACCATGGGGGATTCTGACATCGACCATCTTATGGCCGATCAGCGGTGACTCCTCTTCAATAACACGTATCTCGTGCATCAGCCTTTTTCGCAGTGCCTGATCGTGCCAGTAGGTAAAGGTATAAGGCTTGGCAAAGAGGCGTCTGGCCTGCAGTCGCTTGATCATACTGGCATGTTTGGCCTCATCGCCCTCCTGTAGCGCAACGTAGACCTCCTGCACATGAAACTGATCCTTGGCCAGATTGGCGATCAGCAGGTTATGATCCGATGAGCCGGTCATAGCCAGTACCGCACCGACCTCTTCGGTATGCAGAATCTCCATGTAGAGAGGGTCGAGTGCATTACCACACACGGCCTGGAAGTTGGCGCGTTTGAGATTGTTGACGACCTCTGCGTTAAGGTCGAGGAAACGAACCTCCCGGTCGTTGGCCAGTACGCGCCCGAGCTCCGCCCCCATCTGCCCGCCACCAACAATCAGTACGGAGCGCTCATCGCGACCTGTCACGCCAAGCCAGCGTGCCATCGGTGAGGCGATGAAGCTGTACACAAAGACCGATGCAATAATGATGATGTAGACCATCGCCAGTACAACCTCCGCCTCCTTGTGTCCGGCCTCAATCAGAATCAGGACAAACAGTGAGGTGATACCTGCTGCAACCACACCTCGCGGTGCCATGCTGCCGAGAAACCATATCTGCGGTGCCGATAGCCCTGTCTCAATGGCCGATAGCCATGCACTCAGGGGGCGTGCGATCAGTGCCAGTATCAGGAAAAGAACGATACCTTCCCACAGGTTGTTCATCACAAGCACCAGATCGAGGTTGGAGGCGAGTAGCACGAAGAGTACTGAGATCAGAAGAATAGAGAGGCTGCCCTTGAAGTGTTTAAGACGTTGGATATCCGGCAGATCCATCTTCTGCATAGTGGCTCCGGCAACGAGGGCGGTGAGTAGTCCCGCCTGAGAGCTGACACCGTCGGCCAGTAGTACTATTCCCCAGACGGCGGCCAGGGTGAAGACGGTACGTACTTCAATGTCTTCAACAAAGCTGGTTCTTAAAACACGGGAGAGCAGCCAGCCACCGGCAAAACCGAAAAAGGCGCCGATGATAAATTTTACCAGAACCGAAACGGTGATCCATGTACCCATATCGGGCGTCAGCACCACTTGCAGCATCACGATGGCGAGGATGGCACCGACAGCATCCACCAGCATCGCTTCACTGGAGAGGATATGAGAGATTTCACGATCCATGCGCACCTGACGAATGATCGGTGTGATCACGGTTGGGCCACCGACGGCAACCAGGGCACCGAACAGTAGTGCCAGTGGCCAGTTGATACCGGTGAGAATCTGCAGGGCTGCACCACCGATCAGGATGGTGAAAAGCGGGCCGAATATTAGCAGTCTGCCAACTACCCAGCCATGCTCTTTCAGTGATTTCAGGTTCAGGTTCAGGCCACCCTCAAAGAGAATCACCGCCAGCCCCAGCTCGATCAGTGTGTGTAGTGCACCCTCTACCTGTTCGGGATGCAGGAGATGCAGCCCGAACGGACCGAGTGCTATCCCTGCCAGCAGCCAGAGAAAGATGGGTGGAAATTTCATTTTGGCAGAGGCGATCTGGCACGCCACTGCAATAAGCACGGCGACAACGAAAACAGTGGTGGGATTCTCGGTCAGAACCATCGATATTCAGACCACAAGGTTAGTCTCATAATGCACAGCTTAGCTGCATGAATGATGGGTTCGCAAGCGCCGTCTCTTATACTTTGAAATAGAGTCGAATATGGTTGACACAAGGCGCTCTGTGCGTATGGTTCGCCGCTCAATTTCAGGCATGGACTGCGCAAAACGTTGTGGTTCAAGGAGTAAGAAGAAGTGGCAAATCATGCATCCGCACTTAAGCGCGCACGTCAGGATGAGAAGATCCGGGCACTGCATCGCACACAGAAGTCTACCATGCGTACTGCGATCAAGGCAGTTCACACTGCCATTGCAGCAGGTGATCAGAAAGCAGCTAACGAAGCGCTGAAAAAGGCAGCTTCACTGATCGATCGTGCTGGCCGTAAGCACCTGATCCACCCGAAGCAGGCTTCGCGTCGTGTTTCCCGCCTGAATGCACATGTGAAGGCCATGGCCGCTTAATTTAACAACGATTCAAAAAAAGCCCGCCTGTCGCAAGACACAGCGGGCTTTTGTTTTTTTAGACCCGGCCTCGGAGCATCCTGCCCTCAGCCTTGGCCGCAATCAAAAACGCGGTTTCCGATTGCTCGCTAAAGTCACCCATCCATGGGTGGATGACGATATCAATCTGACACATTATGTTTTCCCTTCAACTCAGGAGGTGTTTTTCGATGAGTAAACAGGTCATTGTCTGGGGAATGGGCGAGATGGGCAGTGTCTTTGCCCGTGGGTTTCTCAAACTTGGATACAGCGTCGTTCCTGTCGTTCGCACCTCCGATCCTGAAATCGTTGCAAAAGAATGTCTCAATCCCGAGCTGGTGCTGATTGCCGTCGGAGAGGCGGCCCTGCAATCGGTGCTTGAAGCGGTTCCGAAAGCCTGGCGTGATCGCGTTGCGCTTCTACAGAATGAACTGCTCCCCTCCGATTGGCAGAAACATGATTTGGTCAACCCGACCGTCATCTCCGTCTGGTTCGAGAAGAAAAGGGGGATGGACTCCAAACCGCTGATCGCTTCGCCTGCCTTTGGCCCCAAAGCAGAGCTGCTGGTCGACGTGCTGGCAACTCTTGATATTCCTGCCCGCACGGTCGAAACGCTTGATGAGATGACCTACGAACTGGTGCGTAAAAACGTCTATATCGTTACCACTAATATTGCGGGACTCAAAACAGGTGGCACGGTCTCCGAGCTGTGGGCCAATCATGAAGCTTTCGCTCGTGATGTCGTCTCCGATGTGATGGATATTCAGGAGACGCTCGTTGGCCATGAGCTACCACGCGAACGGTTGATAACAGGCATGCTCGAAGCCTTCGATGGCGATCCCGATCACGGTTGCATGGGGCGTTCCGCTCCCGCACGTCTGGCTCGTGCCATTAGTCAGGCCGATGTGGCTGATTTGGATGTTCCAATACTTCGCACGGTTGCAGCCGAAGTAGTTGAATAGGCGATAGCATTTTTGTGATCAATTCATAGGATGCAGCCATGTCACCAGCAGCGTCCAAATCACAGCTTATTATTCTTAAAGGTGCATTGGCACTCTCCGATTTTCGTAAGGCAAAATTACTAACGTCGGCGAAGGCTGGTGGCCTGTCGATTGACGCTGTTGAGGCGCACTTTATTTATGTTGCTGAGGTCGGTTCCGGCTGGAGTGAAGCGGATACCGGGAGG
Organism: Mariprofundaceae bacterium; assembly: GCA_050304695.1. Taxonomy (GTDB): domain Bacteria; phylum Pseudomonadota; class Zetaproteobacteria; order Mariprofundales; family Mariprofundaceae; genus WSZY01. The sequence goes on along the minus strand of JBNLEB010000016.1, from coordinate 25,343 downwards.
CTGGAAGCGATTCTGGGTGACAATCCTGTTCCCTACAGTGCTGTAGCTTCCGATGATCTTTTTATTGTGACGCCACGTGTTGGCACCATTAGCCCATGGTCCTCCAAGGCAACTGACATTGCAGGGCTCTGTGGATTGGGTTCACTCAAGCGCATCGAGCGCGGTGTGGCTTACATCATCACCGGCACCAAACACGACGAGCATGGCGAGATCGGCAAGCTAATTTGTGATCGCATGACCGAATCGGTGCTCTCTTCGACCGATGAGCTGGCGCAGCTCTTCTCGCATCAGACACCTGCACCGCTGGTGACCATCGATGTTCTCTCCGGTGGCCGCGCGGCGCTGGAAGGTGCCAATGTCGAGCTTGGACTAGCGCTCTCCGAGGATGAGATCGACTACCTCTTCGAAAACTTCACCAAGCTTGCGCGCAACCCAAGCGATGCCGAGCTGATGATGTTCGCACAGGCCAATTCGGAACATTGCAGGCACAAGATTTTTAATGCCGATTGGGTGATCGACGGCGAAGTGATGGGGCGCTCGCTCTTCTCGATGATTCGCCATACCCACCAGACGAGCCCTGAGGGTACGCTGGTCGCCTATGCCGATAACTCTTCGGTGATTGAAGGTGCCAAGGCGCAGCGCTTCTACCCTGATCGGGATGGCAGCTACGCCAAGCATAATGACCAGACCCATATCCTGATGAAGGTGGAGACCCACAACCATCCGACCGCCATTTCACCGTTCCCTGGTGCAGCCACCGGTTCCGGTGGTGAGATTCGTGACGAGGGGGCGACCGGTGTCGGCTCCAAACCGAAAGCGGGGCTCTGCGGTTTCTCTGTCTCCAATCTGAAGATTCCCGGTTTTACGCAGCCTTGGGAGGTCGATTACGGCAAGCCTGAGCGTATCGCCTCGGCACTCGATATCATGATCGAAGGTCCAATCGGTGCGGCGGCATTTAACAACGAGTTCGGCCGCCCCAACATCAACGGTTACTTCCGCACCTACGAGCAGAAGGTGGGGGATGAACTGCGCGGCTATCACAAGCCGATTATGCTGGCTGGCGGTGTCGGCAATGTCGATGCGCGCCATGTTTACAAAAAAGAGGTTCCGGCCGGTTCTCTGATTATTCAACTTGGCGGGCCTGCCATGTTGATCGGTCTAGGTGGTGGTGCGGCATCGAGTATGGATACCGGTGCCAATGCTGAGTCTCTCGACTTCGACTCCGTGCAGCGTGGAAACCCTGAGATGGAGCGCCGTTGTCAGGAGGCGCTGGATCGCTGCTGGCAGATGGGTGATGGCAATCCGATCCTCTTTATTCACGACATCGGTGCGGGCGGTCTCTCCAATGCGGTGCCGGAGCTGATTCACGATGCGGGCCGTGGCGGCTGGCTCGATCTGCGCGCCGTACACAACATGGAGCCGGGCATGAGCCCGATGCAGATCTGGTGCAACGAGGCGCAGGAGCGTTATGTGCTGGCGATTGCGCCGGAGAGCCGCGAGCTGTTCACCAGGCTCTGTCAGCGTGAGCGCTGCCTCTTCGCCGTACTCGGTGAGGCGCGGGATGATGGACATCTGACGGTGAATGATCCTGAGTTTGCCAATAAACCGGTCGATCTGCCGCTGGAGGTGCTGCTCGGCAAAGCGCCGAAGATGACCCGCGATGTCTCCCACATTGCCCCGGTGAGCGAACCGCTCGATGTGGCATCGATTGACCTGGCTGAAGCGGCCAAGCGTGTGCTGCAACTGCCTGCCGTGGCCAGTAAAGAGTTTTTGATCACCATCGGCGACCGTTCGGTGACCGGCCTGGTAACGCGTGATCAGATGGTCGGCCCGTGGCAGGTGCCGGTGGCCGATGTGGCGGTGACCTCCACCGATTATGAAGGTTATGCGGGCGAGGCGATGAGTATGGGCGAACGTACCCCGGTCGCACTGCTCGATGCTGCGGCTTCAGGGCGTATGGCGGTGGGTGAGGCGCTCACCAACATCGCTGCGGCCTCCATTGCCAAGCTCGGCGATGTGAAACTCTCGGCCAACTGGATGGCGGCTTGTGGTCATGCGGGTGAGGATGCGCGTCTTTACGATACGGTGAAGGCGGTCGGTATGGAGCTCTGCCCTGAGCTCGGTATCTCGATCCCGGTCGGTAAGGATTCGCTCTCCATGAAATCGGTCTGGGGGATGGAGGGGGAGTCACAGGAATGCAAGCGCGAAATGACCTCACCGCTGTCGCTCATTATCTCTGCCTTTGCACCGGTGACCGATACGCGCAAAACATTGACCCCCGAACTACGCGACGATCTGGGCGAGAGTGATCTGATCCTGATCGATCTGGGCGAGGGCAAACATCGTCTGGGCGGTTCGGCACTGGCGCAGGTTTATGGCAAGACCGGAGAGGAGGCTCCCGATCTTGATAGTCCGGCGCTATTCAAACAGTTCTTCGATACGATTCAGAAGCTGAATCGTGAGAAGCTTTTGATCGCTTATCACGATCGCTCCGACGGTGGCCTCTTTGCTACCGTCTGCGAGATGGCATTTGCCGGACGCACCGGTGTCACCATCCATCTCGATACGCTGGGCTCCGATGAGGCGGGCATCCTCTTTGCCGAGGAGCTTGGTGCCGTGATTCAGATTCGTAGAAGTGATCGTGAGCGGGTGCTGGCGCAGCTGGTGGATGGTGGTCTGGGGCATGTTACCCATATCATCGGCGAGCTGAATGATGATCTGAAACTCCACTTCAACTGCCAGCAACGGCGTGTGATCGATGCGGACTTGTTGGTCTTCCAGCAGCTCTGGAGCGAGACCAGCTACCGCATTCAGGCGCTGCGCGATAATCCCGAGTGTGCCCGCGAAGCCTTCGATGCGATTGCCGATCGCTCCGATGATGGCCTCTATGCCCAGTTAACCTTCGATCCGGCCGAGGATATTGCCGCGCCATACCTGAATATGAATCGCCCTAAGATGGCGGTGCTACGTGAGCAAGGTGTCAACGGTCAGATCGAGATGGCGGCAGCGTTTGATCGTGCCGGATTTGAGAGTGTCGATGTGCATATGTCCGACATCATCGAAGGGCGTGTTGCGCTCGATGGTTTCAAAGGGCTGGTTGCCTGCGGCGGCTTCTCCTTCGGCGATGTGCTCGGAGCTGGGCGTGGCTGGGCCAACTCGATTCTTTTCAATGATCGTGCCCGCGATCAGTTCGAATCTTTCTTTAATCGCGATGACACCATTGCCTTGGGCGTCTGCAACGGCTGCCAGATGATGAGCGGTTTGAAGGATATCGTGCCGGGTGCCGATCACTGGCCGCAGTTTATGCGTAACAGGTCTGAACAATTTGAAGCGCGTCTGTTGATGGTGGAGGTACTGGAGTCGCCGTCGATCTTCCTGGCCGATATGGCCGGCTCGAAGCTGCCGCTGGTGGTGGCGCACGGCGAGGGGCGTGTCTCCTTCGAGCAGACAGGCAGTCTTGAATCGGCGCGTGCCGCGCTACGTTTTGTCGGTGTCGATGGAAATGCGGCTGTTACCTATCCGCGTAATCCGAACGGTTCGCCCGAGGGGCTGACCGGTTTCACCACCGATGACGGCCGTTTCACCATCATGATGCCGCATCCGGAGCGCATCTTCAGAACGGTGCAGAACTCATGGCATCCGGACAGCTGGAACGGTAAATCGTGGAGTGAGGATGCGCCGTGGATACGGATGTTCCGCAATGCGAGGAAGTATCTCGGATAGCCCTTTTCATCCTGTGGCGTTGCCGCAAGCTTATGTGCTGACAGTAGAGTGTGCCTGCGAAGCCTCGCGGGATAAAAAAAGTGACCTGATCCCCTTTGTGTCGATTATTTTAACTAGCTGTATTTAAAGGCGTTTTCCTGAGGTTTTCAGTTGTCGTTTTGTGCGGGCGATTTTCGTGCAGGAATTGTTGGTAAATGACATGCTGTTTTGGTACCTTCCGCGTCCATTGTGAGTAGTTCGAATACACGTTTTATTTTCGTCACTGGCGGCGTGGTCTCTTCACTTGGAAAGGGCATTGCCGCTGCTTCTCTGGCTGCACTTCTTGAAGCGCGTGGTTACCGCGTCACGATGCAGAAACTTGACCCCTACATCAACGTCGATCCCGGAACGATGAGCCCTTACCAGCACGGTGAGGTGTTTGTGACCGACGATGGCGCCGAAACCGATCTCGATCTCGGCCACTACGAGCGTTTTACCCATGCCAACACCAGCAAACGCTCAAACTTTACTACTGGCCGCATCTATGAATCGGTGATCCGGCGTGAGCGCCGTGGCGATTATCTGGGAGCCACGGTTCAGGTGATCCCGCATATTACCGATGCTATCAAGGATGCTGTGCTTAGCCTGCGATCCGATGATGTCGATATCGCACTGGTCGAGATCGGCGGTACGGCCGGTGATATCGAGTCGCTACCGTTTCTTGAAGCGATCCGTCAACTGAGGTTCGATCTTGGCTCCAAGAATGTTGCCTATATCCACCTGACGCTGGTGCCTTACATCGCATCGGCCGGTGAGATTAAATCGAAACCGACGCAGCACTCGGTACAGAAGCTGCGTGAGATCGGTATTCAGCCGGATGTGCTGCTCTGCCGTAGTGAACATCCCATTCCTAAAAGCCAGAAGGATAAAATCGCCCTGTTCTGTAATGTGGAGAAGCGTGCGGTGATTGAAGCGCCGGATGTCGATACCATCTATGGCGTTCCGCTAACGCTTAACGATGGCGGGCTGGCTTCGGTTGTACTGGAGCATTTCGGCATGGACGATCCCGAGCCGGACCTTTCCGAGTGGGAGGCGGTTTGCCACAAGATTCGCGCACCCAAGCAAGAGGTTCGTATTGCCATGGTGGGTAAATATGTTGAACTTGCCGATGCCTATAAATCGGTCAATGAGGCGCTTTTCCATGGCGGGATGGAGCACAGTGTCCGTGTCACCATCGATTACATCGATGCCGAATCGCTGAGCAAGACCGGCCTGGATGCTCTGAAAGGTGTGCACGGCATTCTGGTGCCAGGCGGTTTTGGCGAGCGCGGTACAGAGGGCAAGATTGCAGCGATTCAATATGCGCGCGAAAACAGAATCCCATACCTGGGTATCTGCCTTGGTATGCAGCTGGCTGTGGTTGAGTTTGCCCGTAACGTGGCCGGTATTGAGAATGCGACCAGTAGTGAGTTCGATGAGCAGGCCGAGCATCCGGTGATTGCACTGATGACCGAGTGGGAGAAAGAGGGCAAACGGGTTCATCGAACAGGGATGGATGATCTGGGCGGCACCATGCGCCTGGGCGGATATCCATGTCGGATCATGAAGGGAACCAAAGCCTTCGCTGCCTACGGTGAAGAGGAGATTCGCGAGCGTCATCGCCATCGTTATGAGTTTAACGATACCTATCGTGAGCAGTTGATGGATGCAGGCCTCGTGGTTTCGGGAACGCTGCCGGATGATTCGCTGGTTGAGATCGTCGAAGTAAAAGACCACCCATGGTTTGTCGCCTGCCAGTTCCATCCGGAATTTCTCTCCCGACCTTACCGCCCACACCCGCTTTTTGCAGGCTTTGTTGGCGCCAGTAAGGGGATCATGGAGCAGAGTTAGATGACGTCCATGCATCATATTTCAGTCGGGGATTTCCGGATCGGTAACGATCTGCCAGTTGCCCTGTTTGCCGGCCCGTGTGTGATCGAGGGCGAGCAGTTCACGCTCGATGTGGCGGAAGAGCTTCGCGATATCGCCGCCCGCTGCGGTGTGCCGTTTGTCTTTAAATCGAGTTTCGATAAAGCCAACCGCACCAGTGTCGATGGTTTTCGTGGCCCCGGCATGGAAGAGGGCCTGCGTATCTTAAAGCGTGTGAAGGATGAGGTGGGTGTTCCGGTGATCACCGATGTGCATACACCTGAGCAGGCCAAAGAGGTCGCAAAAGTTGCAGATATTCTGCAGACCCCGGCATTTCTATGCCGACAAACCGATTTCATTACCGCCGTTGCTGAAGCAGGCAAGCCGGTAAATATCAAGAAGGGTCAGTTTCTGGCGCCATGGGATATGCCGCATGTGCTGAAAAAGGCGCAGTCGACGGGTAACCGCGATATCATGCTCTGCGATCGCGGTACCAGTTTCGGTTATAATAACCTGGTCTCCGATATGCGCTCGCTGATAGTGATGGCTGAAACGGGCGCACCTGTAGTGTTCGATGCTACGCACTCGGTACAGCAGCCCGGAGGCCTCGGCGGTGCGACCGGTGGTAATCGTGAGTTTGTACCCGGCCTCTGCAGGGCCGCCGTGGCTGTAGGTGTTGCGGCTCTGTTCATGGAGGTCCATCCCGATCCGGATAAGGCAAAGTCCGATGGTCCCAACTCAGTCGCTCTGGCAGATCTGGAAGCGTTGCTCGTTCAGCTATGCAAGCTGGATCGGATTGCCAAGGCCCAATAAGTTTCTAAAAAGATAAAACAGTAGTAAGTTGAAAGCAGGAGAAAGAGAAAGTGAGTGAAATTTTAAGTGTACATGGCCGTGAAGTATTCGATTCCCGCGGCAACCCGACAGTAGAGGTGGATGTAAGGCTCGAGTCGGGTGCGTTTGGTCGTGCGGCTGTGCCCAGCGGAGCTTCGACAGGCCAGCGTGAAGCGGTGGAGCTTCGTGATGGCGATAAACGTCTGGGCGGCAAGGGTGTCCGCAAGGCGGTGGGCCATGTCAATGGCGATATTGCCAGGAATGTGGTGGGTATGGATGCGGCAGACCAGCGCGGGCTGGATCATCTGCTGATCGACCTGGACGGCACGCCGAACAAGGGGCGTCTGGGTGCCAATGCGATTCTCGGTGTATCCATGGCTGTTGCCAAGGCACAGGCGAATGAGGATGAGGTATCCCTGTTCGAGCATATGGGTGGCGAAGATGCCACGCTGATGCCGGTGCCGTGCATGAATGTGATCAATGGCGGTTCGCACGCCGATAACAGTATCGATTTTCAGGAGTATATGATCGTACCTGCCGGTGCATCGAGCTTCTCCGAAGCGCTGGATATGGGTGCTGAGGTGTTTCATGCGCTCAAGTCCGTACTTTCCAAGGCAGGGCACGTGACCGCAGTCGGCGATGAGGGCGGCTTCGCACCGAACCTCGGTTCGAACGAAGAGGGTATCACCGTAATTCTCGAAGCGATTGAGGCGGCAGGACTGAAGGCCGGAACGGATATCGTATTGGCCAGTGATATGGCGGCCTCCGAGTTCTACAAGGATGGCAAGTACGTGCTGGCAGGCGAGGGCAACCGCTCTCTGGAAGCTGAAGAGATGGTCGAACTGATCGAATCGCTCTGCGCGCAGTATCCGATCGTTTCGGTCGAGGATGGACTGGATGAGAATGACTGGGATGGCTGGAAGCTGCTGACCGACCGCCTGGGCGAGAAGGTTCAACTGGTCGGTGACGATCTCTTCGTAACCAACCCTGCGATCCTGAAAGAGGGTATTGAGAAGGGTATTGCCAATGCACTGCTGGTGAAGGTGAACCAGATCGGAACGCTCTCCGAAACCGTAGCAGCTGTGAATATGGCGCACGATGCCGGTTACCGCTGCATGATGAGCCATAGATCGGGAGAGACGGAAGATGCCACCATCGCCGATCTGGCCGTGGCGCTCTCCTGTGGTCAGATCAAGACCGGTTCGGCCTCGCGCTCGGATCGTATGGCCAAGTACAATCAGCTGCTCCGTATCGAAGAGGAGCTGGGAAGTCGTGCCCGCTATGCCGGACACGGTGCATTCAAGCAGAGGTAATCGCTGAGCGGGCGCAGTGCCAATGCAGACAAAGGGGCGTTACAGGGTTCACTGAAACGCTGGTTATGGTTTGCACTGGCGCTTGTGGTGATCTCCCTGATGGGGTGGGATCTGCTCTTTTCCGATCATGGTTATCGTGTCTATCAGTCGGAGAAGGCGTCGCTCGATTCCCTGAAGCTGGAAGTGGAGAGGCTGAAGGCTGATCGTGAACGTCTGGCGAAAGAGATTCTGCGCCTGAGAAACGATCCCAAAGCACTGGAAGAGTTGATCCATCGCGAACTGGGTTATGTCTATCCGGATGAGTATATGCTGATTATACCTGAAAATCAGAATTCAGCCGGTGAGTTAAAGAGGGAGAGAGTAGAGTGAGTGAAGTCATCACCCGTTTTGCACCGTCGCCAACCGGTATGTTACATCTGGGCAATGTGCGCACGGCTCTGCTCAATTTTCTCTATGCCCGCAAACATGGCGGCCGTTTCCTGCTCCGCTTCGAGGATACCGATCGCGATCGCTCCGAGGCCGAATACATCAAAGCGATCGAAGACGATCTTGAGTGGCTGGGGCTGAACTGGGATGGCGAGGTGCTGTTTCAGTCGGCACATGCCGGCAAGCATACCGGGGCGCTCGAGAAGCTTGCGGCGAACGGCCATGCCTACCGCTGCTTCTGCAGCGAGAGCCAACTCGCCATCGATCGCAAACTGGCCACTTCGCGCGGCCTGCCGCCACGCTATGCCGGCCGTTGCCGCGAACTCTCCATGGAGGAGTCGGCAGCGCGGGCCGAAAGCGAGCCGTTCGTCTGGCGACTGAGAATCAGGAGCGATGCGGGAGAGGTGACGGTGCGCGACACCCTGCGCGGCGATGTCGTCTTCGCTTTGCACGATCTCGACGATCCGGTCGTGGTGCGCTCCGATGGCAGTTTTACCTTTCTGCTGCCCAATGCCGTCGACGATGCACTCGATGGCATCACTCACACGATGCGCGGTGACGATCACCTGACCAATTCCGCCTATCAGGTCTGGCTGCTCGAGCGGCTCGGTCTGCCTGCACCGCACTACCTGCACCATGGCCTGCTGCTCGGGCAGGACGGCGCCAAGCTCTCCAAACGTAGCGGTAGCCATGCCGTCTCCCACCTGCGTGCCGAAGGATTGCTGCCGGAGGCGCTGGTTCAGGCGATGGCGCGGCTCGGTCATCCCAACCTTTCCGAAGAGCTGCACGGGCTGGATATGCTGGCCAGTCACTTCGAGGCGGAGCACCTCTCCACCTCGCCAGTGCGCTGGTCGGATGAGCCGATGTGGCGCTGGCATGAGCGGTTGTTGCACCATCTTTCGCCGCAGGAACTGGTCGCGCTTCTGAAGCCGGATTTTGAGGGAGTTGCCGAAGAGCATCTGGCCGGCTTTGCCGAGCTGATGCGTGGCAACCTGGAACGTATCGAGGATGCAAGGCAGTACAGCCGCATCCTCGACGCTTCGATACCGTTTAATGAGGGCGGCGAGGTGCTGTCTGCGGCTGGAACGAAATTTCTGAACGAGTCACTGGATGTATGGCGTTCACTGGAAAGAGCCGACTGGAAAAGCTGGACGTCAGGCGTCAAGGAGCGCACCGGCTGCAAGGGGCGGGAACTCTTTCTGCCGCTACGCGTGGCGCTGACCGGTATGATGCACGGGCCGGAGATGAGTCACGTGGTCGATTTCCTCGGGGCCGAGGGTGTGGCTTCGCGCCTCGAAGATTCGTTAAGGAGAGTGACATCGTGACACTTCGACTGCACAACAGCATGAGCCGGGAGAAGGAGAGCTTCGTGCCGTTGGCCGATGGAAAGGTCGGTATGTATGTCTGCGGTGTGACCGTCTACGACCACTGCCATGTCGGCCATGCCCGCGTCATGGTGGTTTTCGATGTGATTTATCGCTGGCTGAAGCAGGCCGGTTATGACGTCAGCTATGTGCGCAACTTCACCGATGTCGACGACAAGATCATCAAGCGCGCCGCCGAGGCAGGTATCGAGCCGAAGGCGTTGACCGATGAGATGATCGCGGCCTTTCACAAGGATATGGATGCGTTGAACTGTCTGCGACCGACACTGGAGCCACGGGCGACGATGCACATGGACGAGATGATCGCCATGATCGGGCAACTGGTGGAGAAAAATTTCGCTTATGTTGCCGAGAGTGGCGATGTGCTCTATTCGGTACGCAGGTTCGACGAGTACGGCAAGCTCTCCGGCAAGAATATCGACGATCTGGAGGCGGGAAGCCGTGTCGAGGTGGACGAGAGCAAACACGATCCGTTCGACTTCGTGCTGTGGAAGCAGGCCAAGCCCGGCGAGCCCTCATGGGATTCGCCGTGGGGGGCGGGACGTCCCGGCTGGCATATCGAGTGCTCGGCGATGAGCTGTGCGCATCTGGGCGACACCTTCGACATTCACGGCGGCGGTATGGACCTGAAGTTTCCCCACCACGAGAACGAGATCGCGCAGGCACGCGCTGCCAACGGTGGCGGTTTCGCCCGCTACTGGCTGCACAACGGCTTCGTCAACATCAAAGAGGAGAAGATGAGTAAGTCGCTCGGCAACTTCTTCACCATTCGCGAGGTGCTGGAGCGGTATCACCCGGAAGTGCTCAGGATGTTTATTCTCGGTACCCACTACCGTTCACCGCTGGATTTTTCCGACCAGGCACTGGATGTGGCCAAAGCGGGACTGGATCGGCTTTATGAGACGAAAAAACGGTTGCAGGAGACGGATGCAGGGGCATCAGCCGGTGGCGCTTCCGGGAGTGTACTGCCTGTCCCGTTCGTTGATGCCATGGATGATGATTTTAATACTCCTGAGGCACTGGCTGAGCTGTTTCAGGTCTGCAAAGAGGTTAATCGTGGCCTGGATGCGGGCGAGGATATATCGCTTCAGGCCGCACGGTTCGATGCCATGGCAGCTCTTCTGGGGATTGTTCAATCGGATGTTTCCGGGTGGTTCCACTCCGGTGATACCGATACAGCGTGGATCGATGCACTGATTAGCGAACGCAATGAGGCAAGGGCAAACAGGGACTTTGCCCGGGCCGATGAGATTCGCGATGAGCTTGCCAATCAGGGGATCATTCTTGAAGATGGAGCGCATGGAACAAGCTGGAAACAGCGCTGAGGGAGGATCGTGGTGAAAAAAGCGGGTGAATGCGTAGCTGTTATCCTGGCGGGCGGTTCGGGAACTCGTCTCTGGCCGCTGTCGCGTCAACAGCTACCTAAACAGTTCCTCAACCTGAAAGGTGAAGAGACACTGCTGGGAGGCACTGTTTCCCGCCTGCAGCCACTGATTGCGAAAGAGGATGTGTGGGTGGTGACCAGCGAAGCGCATGCGACTGGTGAGGCCTACTCGGCACTGAAAGAGCTTAATACCATTCTGGAACCGGTCGGACGTAATACGGCTCCTGCGATTGCAGTGGCTGCAGCACTGTTGATGGATCAGTCCGGTGGCGATCCGACGATACTTGTTCTGCCGGCAGACCACCTGATTCAGGATATTGATGCGTTTCATGGTTGTCTCGATAAGGCGGTAAAAGCAGCCGGAGACGGTTCGCTGGTGACCTTCGGCATTGAACCGACAAGGCCGGATACCGGTTTCGGCTATATTCAGGCAGACCAGGCAGCTTCGGGTGGTGAGGTTTTCCCTGTTATTCGATTTGCCGAGAAGCCCGATCTGGAGACGGCGGAGTCGTTCCTGAAAGCGGGTGGTTATTACTGGAACTCCGGCATGTTCGTCTGGAAGGCATCGGCGGTTCTGGCTGAAATTAAAGCGTACCTGCCTGATCTCTGGTCCGTAGTTGAGAAGATGCGCAGGCAATGGTGTAACGATGAACCATGGCAGGAGGTGATTCGCCATGGTTTTGCCGACATGCCTTCGATCTCCATCGATTACGGTGTGATGGAGAAGTCGGAGAAGGTGGTGCTGGTTCCCTGCGATATCGGCTGGTCCGATGTGGGAAGCTGGGATGCCGTTTACGATATCTCCGAGCACGATCATGACGGCAACGCATTCGTTGGCGATGTGCTCGATTTTGATTGCAGAAACTCATTGATACGTAGTGAATCGAAGTTGATTGCCGCGGTGGATATGGAAGATGTGATCGTGGTGGAGACACCGGATGCCATTCTTCTTAGCAAACGGGGAGAGAGCCAGCGAGTTCGCGAGATTGTCGATAAAATCAAGGCGCGCGGTAGTCGCGAGCATATTGAACATCAAACGGTGATGCGTCCGTGGGGCAGTTATACGGTGCTGGAGGATCATGCCAGTGGTTATAAGCTGAAGCGTATCGAAGTGAATCCGGGCTCCTCACTAAGCCTGCAGAGCCACCAGCACCGTTCGGAGCACTGGGTAGTGGTTTCCGGAACGGCTACGGTGACGCATGGCGACCAAATATCAACGGTGGCGAAAAACGAGAGTACCTATATTCCGATTGGAGAAAAACATCGATTGGCTAACCATGGCCAGATTCCTTTGCAGATTATCGAGGTGCAGGTAGGGGATTATCTCGGCGAGGATGATATTAAGCGGTTCGATGACGCCTACGGCAGGGGTGTGTGATGGGTGATGTGAACGTAGCAGTGGTTGGGATGGGGTATGTCGGTTTGCCGCTGGCGCTGGCATTCGGTCGTAAGATGTCAACGGTCGGTTTCGATGTGGTCGAAGCCAAGATTAATGCCTACAGGGAGGGCTATGATCCGACCGGTGAGATGGAAGAGACGCTGTTTGCCCAGGCCGATCGACTCAGTTATTCGACGAATCCTTCCGATATATCGACGGCTGACTTCATCGTAGTTGCCGTGCCGACACCGGTGGACAATGCCCACAGGCCCGACCTGACACCGGTCATCAAAGCTTCGGAAACAGTCGGTAGCCATATGAAGCGGGGCGCTATTGTGATTTTCGAGTCGACAGTCTATCCGGGTGTCACTGAGGAGGTTTGTGTTCCGATTCTGGAGCGAGAGTCCGGACTGGAGTGCGGGACCGGCTTTAAAGTCGGATATTCTCCTGAACGTGTAAATCCGGGTGACAGGATTCATCGTCTGGAAACCATTGTGAAGGTGGTGTCCGGTCAGGATAGCGAGACGCTGGAAAAGGTCGCATGGCTTTATGAGCAGGTGATCAAGGCCGGTGTGCATCGAGCGCCGACGATCAAGGTGGCAGAAGCTGCCAAGGTGATCGAAAACACCCAGCGGGATGTCAATATTGCGCTGATTAATGAGCTTGCACTTATTTTTCATAAATTTGGTATCGATACACAGGATGTGCTCGAGGCAGCCGGAACCAAATGGAACTTTCTTCCATTCGGGCCGGGACTTGTCGGAGGGCACTGCATTGGTGTCGATCCCTACTATCTGACACATCGCGCCGAGATTGAGGGGTTCAGGCCGGAGGTGATCAAAGCTGCGCGCCGGATCAATGATGGCATGGGACGATGGCTGGCTGAGCAGACTGTGATCGAGATGATCCGGGCTGGCATACAGGTGAAAGGTGCCCGGGTTGGTGTTTTGGGGCTGACGTTCAAGGAGAATTGTGCCGATCTGCGCAATACCAAGGTGATCGATTGTATTCGTGAACTCGAGTCGCTGGGGGTTGAGGTGGACGTGCACGATCCGGTGGCCAACCCCATAGATGCAAAAGATGAATACGGCATTGAATTGAAGTGTCTTGAAGCGCTTGAACAGCTTGATGCATTAATTGTGGCGGTTGCACATCGACAGTATGTTGAGCTCCCGATCGAAGAGTTGAAGAGACTGGTTAAACCTCACGGTCCGGTGCTGGATGTGAAGTCTCTGTTTGATCGGCAAATGGAAGGGATGGGTGAAATAAATCTCTGGCGCATGTAAAATGGCTGTACTGATAACAGTATCGGTCGTCCGTGATGAAATTGAGGGAGAGTAAATGAAGAAGAATATCGTCTGGCATGATCCGCAGGTGTCGAGGGAGATGCGGCAGGAGGCCAATGGACACAGGAGTGCCGTTCTTTGGTTTACCGGGCTGTCGGGGGCCGGAAAATCGACATTGGCGCATGCAGTGGAAGAACGATTGTATGAAATGGGTGTCCACACCTACGTTCTGGATGGCGATAACGTTCGTCATGGTCTTTGTGGCGACCTTGGGTTTTCAGATGTCGCAAGAAGAGAGAATATCAGGCGCATTGGAGAGGCGGCGAAACTGTTTGTCGATGCCGGTGTGGTTGTTTTAACGGCCTTTATATCTCCGTTCAGAAGTGATCGGCAACAGGTTAGAAAACTGCTGGGTAAAGATTTTATCGAAATCTTCTGCAACAGCCCGCTTGATGTGTGTGAAAGCCGTGACGTGAAAGGCCTGTATCAGCGGGCCAGAAGTGGAGAAATTAAGGATTTTACAGGGATTTCATCACCGTATGAGGAACCTGAAGCGGCAGAGATCGTTGTGGATACCGGATCTCTGGATATCGAAGAAGCGGTGCATCAGGTTGTTGGGTATTTGACACAACATCATGTTGTTACTTTGGCCGATTAAGATCGGTTTTTCAGGGGGGAGACAGTGAAAGGTATTATATTGGCGGGAGGGTCAGGAACCCGGCTTCATCCTTTGACGTTGGCAGTAAGTAAGCAGCTTATGCCAGTGTATGACAAGCCTATGATCTACTATCCGATTTCGACTCTTATGCTGTCAGGTATTCGTGAAATACTCATTATTTCCACCCCTCATGATTTGCCGCATTTCCGGAATCTTCTGGGTGATGGTTCGCAGTGGGGTGTCAGTTTCAGTTATGCGGAACAGCCCAGCCCGAATGGACTGGCACAGGCATTTATGATTGGCCGCGACTTTATCGGAAATGATTCCTGTAGTTTGATATTGGGGGATAACATTTTCTTCGGTCATGGGCTGATTAAACAGCTGAGAACGGCTGCGGGCAGAGAAAGAGGTGCGACAGTTTTCGCTTATCATGTTCATGATCCTGAGCGCTATGGCGTTGTCTCGTTTGATCATAACGGTATGGCCGAGTCTCTTGAAGAAAAGCCTGTAAAGCCCAAGTCTAATTATGCGGTGACGGGCCTCTATTTCTACGATAATCAGGTGGTGGATATTGCGACGGGCCTGGCGCCATCTTCCAGAGGCGAATATGAGATTACAGATGTTAACAAAGCCTACCTCGGTCGGGGCGAACTCAATGTTGAAAAGATAGGGCGTGGAACAGCCTGGCTCGATACAGGCACGCATGACTCACTGCTGGAAGCCTCTCAGTATGTTGAGGTGCTGGAGAAGCGACAGGGGCTAAAGATCTCCTGTCCGGAAGAGGTTGCATGGGAGATGGATTATATTAATGATGCCCAGCTGAAGAAGCTTGCAACACATCTGAAAAAGAATGGATATGGCAAATATCTTCTTCAGCGACTGAAGGAAGGTAAATCATGAAGATTTCAGAAACAGCCATTCCTGATGTATTGCTGGTCGAACCGGATGTGTTTGGCGATCACCGCGGTTTTTTTTTAGAGACATGGAACCGGGAACGCTATCTCGAAGCAGGATTTCCGGATGCAAACTTTGTGCAGGATAATCACTCGCGCTCCTGTAAAAATGTTCTGCGTGGTCTTCATTTTCAGTTAAAGCATCCTCAGGGGAAACTGGTTCAGGTGGCTAGGGGTGCGGTATTCGATGTGGCTGTCGATATCCGGGTCGGCTCTCCGCATTTCGGCAAATGGGTGGGTTATGAACTCAACGACGAGAATCATCGCCAGCTCTGGGTTCCTCCGGGTTTTGCCCATGGTTTTTGCGTTCTTTCCGATACCGTCGATTTTATTTACAAGTGTACGGATCTGTACAGGCCTGACGATGAGGGCGGCGTGCTTTGGAGTGATCCGGAGATTGGTATCGACTGGCATGCTGATGCGCCACTGCTTTCCGAAAAAGATGACCGATATTCACTGCTGTCGCAGATTCCGACAGACCAGCTACCGCAATATCGATGAAAATATTTATCACAGGATCGTATGGTCAGGTCGGTACGGAACTGACTATGCTGGCGGACAGGTCGGGCTGGCAATTCAGAGCAGTGGATCGGGATCATCTTGATATTACGGATGGGGATGAAGTTGAGGCGGCGCTTTCGGCCTTTGCTCCTGATGCGGTGATAAATGCCGCTGCATATACAGCCGTGGATAAAGCGGAAAGTGATAAAAAGACAGCTTTTTCGGTCAACAGGGATGGTCCGGTCAACCTGGCCAGGGCATGTGAGAATCTTGGAATCCCTTTTGTTCATTATTCGACCGATTATGTATTCGATGGCAGCAAAGATGGACCTTATTCCGAAGATGATCCGGTCGCTCCTCTCGGTGTTTATGGTGAAAGTAAACTGGCAGGAGAGCAGGCCGTGCAGCAGAGCTGTTCCCGCCATCTGATTCTTCGTACCAGTTGGGTTTTTTCATCGCATGGAAATAATTTTGTCAAAACGATGTTGCGACTGGGGGCGGAGAGGGAAGTGCTTGGTATTGTTGCCGATCAGTTTGGTAAACCGACATCAGCTGCGGAGATCGCCAGAGTTACATTTGAATTGCTGTCGACCATTAAGGGGAAGGAGCAGTGGGGTATTTATCACCTGGCACAGCCCGAAGTGACAAACTGGTGCGATTTTGCCCAGGCGGTTTTTACTGAGGCGGGCTCACAGGGCATGCCGTTAAAAATCGGGCAGGTTAAAGCAATTGCCACTGCCGATTATCCGACCCCGGCCAGACGTCCGGCCAATTCGGAATTGGATTGCAGTCGTTTGCAGTCTCTGTTTGGTATTTCGATTCGTCCGTGGCGCGAGTCGTTGGCTGATGTGATCAAGGAGTTGAAGCGTGGATGAATTCAGATCGAGGGTGATGCTTGTAACCGGAGGTGCGGGCTTCATCGGTAGTAACTTTGTACGTTATATGCTTGAAACGGATCGTAGTGTGAAGATCATCAATCTTGATGCACTGACCTATGCCGGCTCACTCGAAAACCTGAACGGTTTACCGGACAAGGTGAATGGCGAAGCCAGAGGGGGTGCCCTGGGATATGAATCGCGTCACTTCTTTGTGCAGGGAGATATTTGTGATCGTGAATTGGTCGATCGACTTTTGCGGGAGCATGAGATTGATACGATCGTTCACTTTGCTGCGGAGAGCCATGTCGATAATTCGATAGCAGGGCCTGAAATCTTCGTGAAGACCAATGTGATGGGAACATTCACGCTGCTCGATGCGGCTAGGCTCTATTGGCAGGAGGAGAAGGGGTGGAGCGAGAGCGAGTGTCGTTTTCACCATATCTCGACCGATGAGGTCTACGGTACGCTGGAGGTCGATGATCCGGCATTTTCGGAAACGACTCCCTATGCGCCTAATTCCCCCTATTCGGCCTCCAAGGCCGGTTCCGATCATCTGGTTCGTGCATGGTTCCATACCTATGGCCTGCCGGTGACAACGACCAACTGCTCGAATAATTACGGGCCCTATCAACATAATGAAAAGTTCATTCCGACAGTGATTCGTGCCTGTCGGGAGCAGAAGCCAATTCCGGTTTACGGTGACGGAAGCAATATCAGGGACTGGCTATATGTGCGTGATCACTGTTCAGGCATTGATGCGGTCATTCGCAAAGGTCGCCTGGGCGAATGCTACAATATCGGTGGTATCAATGAGTGGAAGAATATCGATATTTGTCGCCTTATCTGCCAGTTGATGGACGAGCATATTCCCGGGAACGCCCCTCATGAGAAGCTGATTACATTCGTTACGGATCGTCCCGGTCACGATTGGCGGTATGCCATCGATGCCACAAAAATGGCCAATGAGCTGGAGTGGAAGCCTGAGGAGACTTTCGAAACCGGGATTCGGAAAACCGTTAATTGGTATTTCATCCGGTAGCAGCAGTTCTGTTACGTTTCTGTAGATTTTATATTCGAATGCCTGGAAAAGCTGCCGTAGTAATGATTGGTTATTTTTTGGGGAATGATAGGGTTTGTATCGGTTTTAACTGGCGGGAAGCATGCGGCTATGTTGTGGTTCGATCATGCTGAATATGTTCATAATCGGTTTGCCAAAAATTGCATTCGACACGGTTGTCGAGAGTATTTCGTGGTTACATTTTCGCTGAAATTTAATACGGGTTCGGGAGTTTTAAAAAGATGATCAGGGTATATACATCGGCCAATAATTTTTACATGCCCAAAGCACGCACTTTAGCGGCAAGCCTGAAAGAGATTCATCCCGAGTACCAATTTACACTGATCTTGTCCGATGCGCTTCCTTCCGGGTTCGATCTGGCAGATGAACCGTTCGATGAAGTTCTGACGATCGAAGAGCTGGGTATAGAGAACCTCAACTCATGGATGTTTGAGCATAATGTGGTCGAACTCTGTACCGCCGTTAAGGGCACAGCCCTGCGCCTGCTGTTAGAGCGACCGGATACCGAGGCTGTGTTTTATCTGGATCCGGACATTATGGTATTGAACTCGTTCGACGGGCTGGAAAAAATGTTCGATGAACATGACATTCTCCTGACTCCTCATCTGCTTCATCCTGAGGATGAAAAATGGCTTATCCACGGTAATGAAATTGTAAGTACCCTGGCCCATGGTGTTTTCAACCTCGGTTTTATTGGCGTGAAAAACAGTCCGGAAGGATTACGTTTTGCCAGGTGGTGGGAAAAACGACTGTTATATTTCTGTTTCGATGATGTTCCCCTTGGCATATTCACCGATCAGAGATGGTGTGATCTTGTACCTGCCTTTTTCCCGACTTCGCATATCGTGAGGGATGTCGGTTACAATGTGGCGACATGGAATATTCGTCACCGTCCGATCACCAAAAAGGACAATGTCTATTTTGCCGGCGATGAGCCCCTGAAGTTTTACCATTTTACCGGTTTCGATGCGGGGAAAAACAGGGATGAACTGTTAAATCGTTTTGCCAAAGGTTACCCCGCAGCATTCGAACTTTGGGATCTCTATGGTGAGTATCTGAATAAGCATGGGAAAGAGGATCCTTCCCTGAAGCGCTGGAAGTATGGTCAGTTCGACAATGGCGAACCTATCCCCATACGGGCCAGAGTGGAGTATCGCAGCAATACCGATTTGCAACAGCGATACCCCAATCCATATATGACAGGGCAGAATAGTTATTACGAATATTGTGAATCGAATGGCCTGCTGAACGACCAGATGGAAGCGAGTCGGGAAGTGGAGTTGCTGCGCCAGGAACTGGCTACCGTCTATCGATCAAGAAGCTGGAAGATTACCCGGCCATTACGATGGCTGGTCACCCGGGTGTTTAACTGGGGATGATCGGATGAGTGCTAAAAAAACCTTTTTTCTGCATATCGGAACCGGGAAAACCGGCACGACAGCAATTCAGAGCTTTTGTGTCGAAAATCGGAAAGAGCTGGAGAGGTCAGGGGTTTATTATCCTTCGTTGGGAATCAGAGGGGTCGGGCATCACTATTTCGGGCACCTGTGGGGAACAGGATGGTTCGATGATGAAGGGCTGAAAGAGTTTAAAAGAGAGCACTCCTGGAAAGAGTTAAGAGCGATGTTCGATTCGCGTTCGGACAACATGCTGATCAGTACGGAGTCGCTTACGGCTGCATTTGCCCAGAAAGAGGAGAGTCTGGAGGAGGTGCATGCCGCATTCGATGGGGTGGATATCAAGGTTATCGTATATTTGAGACGACAAGATAGCCATTTAGAGTCGTGGTTTAATACCAGAATCAAGAGCGGTGTTGCCGATTTGCCGTTTGAGAAGGTTACTTCTACTCCTGCTTTTTATCATTTTGGTGAGTTTCTCGATAAAATCGCAGATGTGTTCGGCTTTGAGAATATGATTGTCAGGCCTTATGAACGATCGCAATTTCTGGAAGGAAACATTATCGATGATTTTCTTTCATGTATAAACATCACAAGAACCGATGCGATGGTACTGCCTCCCAAAGGAGTCAATGAGAAAATCAACTTACAGCTTCTTGAGTTTTTGCGACTTTCGAATCTGGTCGATCGTCCGTGGGAGCTTAAATTTCAGTATAATCAGCAAGCACAGCGTATTGATAAGGCCTATGGCCTGACTACCGATACCGGCGGACTTTTCGATGGTAAGTATCGTAAAGCGTTCATGCAGGAGTTCGAAGAGACCAATGCCTATGTTGCGCGAAAATATTTGGGCAGGGAGTCGGGCCAGTTGTTTACCGAAAGTATGGATGATAAACCTGCCAACACTACGCCGCTAACTCTCGAGCAGGTTATTGAGTTTTCGGTCAGAATGTGGGAATCGAACCACTTCGATAAAGAGAACTATGTAAAACTTCCATCCCGGCTGGTTGCCTTGATAAGGTATTTGAAAAAGCTGTTTTCCGGCAACGAGAGCTAGGTTCTGCTTGCAATGAACTTGTATATTCATATCGGAAGACCCAAAACCGGCACAACTGCAATCCAGAAGTTTTTATCCAGGCATCGAAAGGAGCTGCTGGAACAGGGTTTTTTATACCCTGAGTCCGGACAGTATGATGATGCTCATCATGGCCTGGCTCTTGCCCTTAACCATTCCCCTCCTGATGGGGTCAAACACTTTCCGGTTCCCGATTTGGCGTCTTATGTGCAGGCACTGAAATCTGAAATCTCGAAGCTGAACCCCGAATCAGTCGTGTTGAGTAGTGAGTTTTTCTCTTTGTTGACTGCAGCGGCCCAGGATGAGGCGAAAAAAAAGCTGCTGGAACTATTTGACGGATTTAATGTCAAGATCGTCACCTATTTCCGTAATCAGGTTAACTTTCTGGAGTCCACATACAGCCAGGAGATCAAAAATGCTGCAATGACTCGTTCACTCTCTTTTGATGAATATGAAGAGACTTACCTGAAGCGAAAAGCTATCGATTACTACTGGTCGGCCAATCAATGGGCAAAAGTGTTTGGCAAAGATGCCGTTATTGTACGCCCATTTGAGAAAAGCCAGTTAACAGATGGTGACGTGATCTCTGATTTTGCGTCAGTTGTCGGAATCTCTTTGAATGGTATTTCAAGACAAGAGAGGCGCCCGGTTAATGTGGGTTTGACATGCCAGCGTATCGATGTGTTGAATCGGCTGTCACTTTTGCCACTCAGCAAGAGTGAAAAACATCTGGTTTTTTCCACCATTATGGAGATGGCGATGCTGCCTTCCGAGGAGAGACGATATACGTTTCTGTCCGGTGAGATGAAGCGAAAGATTGCGAGAGACTATGCGGATAGCAATAAGAGACTGGCTGTTGAGTTTCTAAACAGGGATGATGGCATACTATTCCTCGAGTCTGAGGAGGAGGTGGCCGCTTTTGATGAGCTCACTGGTGAATTCATCGCGGAGCTTGCTCATCGAATAGATAGCATGCCTGAGTGCAGAGAGGTTCTTATCGGTGTCAGGGATGACGATATTCCTGATGATGAGGTAATACATCAATTGTATCATGTACTCAGGTCAGAGAATGCCAGGGCGAAAAAGTTCAGAAAAAAGTGGTTTCGTGTAAGGGGAGAGTGTTCCCGTTTGTATCACCGACTATCAAGGCATGTCAGCAAATGAAAAAAATTTATTTACATATCGGCCTGCACAGGACCGGCTCAACTGCTATTCAAACTGCCCTGCGTTTGTCTAAGTCACAACTGAGGAAGCAGGGAGTGCTGGTGCCTGAGGCTGGCTATGCATGGGGAGGCCAACATCAGCTTGCCTGGGCTCTGCTGGACAATAACCCGGAGTGGTATCCGGTTTCCGAGTTTTCGACCGTTGATTTGTTTAAGGCGCTTCGCGGCGAGATTAACCATAGCCAATGCGACAAGGTTCTTATCTCCAGTGAAGATTTTTCGCTGCTTGGCCTTCAAGGCAACAGGTCAAAGTTAGAAGAGCTTAAAAAATATTTATCTGATTACGATGTCACTGTGGTGGCTTATTTGCGTAACCAGGTTGATTATCTGAACTCATTCTTTCACGAGTCCGTAAAGTCGTTCGATAGCCGTTTTAATATTTCGGGTATCGATGCATTTAAGAGTGATATCTCTCAGTTGCTGGATTATAAATCTCTGCTTAAGCAGTGGGCAGATGTGTTCGGTCGCGACAGTTTGCTGGTCACGCCTTACAAATTGGCAGATGGCCGGATCGATTCAGTGGACAGGTTCTTTGAGTTGATCAAACTGGATATGCCAGCGATAGAGGGCATACGAAACAACCGAAGCCTGGATGGTAAACAGTTCGCTATTAAGCAGTTGATAAACGGAAGTGATATGCCTTCGGATATTAAAGTGGCGCTGGGGAGCGTTATGCAGCTTGCTTCAACCGGTCCTTCCGCCAGATCCTTTGATACTGATACAGCAGAAGCTGTAATGAATCAATATTGTGAAATCAATCGTTCGGTAGCCGAAGAATATCAATTTGATGCTGAACTCCTGAATGAAACAGATATCGATTATTCGGATGTTTTATCAAATACTGAACATGAAACGATGGATCAGGCGGCACTTCTGGAGGCCGCCACACTGATTGGTGCACTTAAGATCGAGTTATACCGTGAACTGGATTCCGAACGTGAACAACTATGGAATAGAATCAACGATATGGAGCGCCGTATCAGGGAAGTCGAGTCAAAAAGTACGGTGCTTATTCGTCGGCTTCGGCAGTCGAAGAGGGTATCCATTTTTCGCCGTATGATTGGTCGTTTGTTACAGGGAAGAGCCACCAGGGCCAAACAGTTGTTAAATACAGCCAAAGCTGAAGGCCTCCCTGTTAAAGCAAATTTGGCGGCCAAGCATATTGTATTTATTGATCATGAGATTCCCAAGTATGACAACAACGCGGGCGGTCGACATACGCTTCATTATATGAAGTTATTCAAAAGCTTGGGCTGGAGAGTCACCTTTCTGCCTTATGAGGATTGTGAGCCGGAGTCTGATCATCGGTCGGTCCTGGAATTAGAGGGTATCGAGGTGCTCGTTCAAAGGGAGTGTTCGAATGAACCGTGGAGGGCCGACTTCTGGCTGGACTGGATAATTGAGCACAGGAGTTCGATCTCTATTGTGTTTCCTCAACGTCCGCATATCGGGCAGATCTATATGCCCTTTTGTAAAAAACTGGGACTGAAAGTCTGGTACGGTTGCATCGATCTGCATTTCCTGCGCCTTGGTCGCCAGGCCCGGATTGAGAAAAGTCTTCGGTTACTGCTACACACATACAAAATGCTTCGCATTGAGAAGGCACTGTTTCGTATGGCCGATGTCAGTTTTACCCCCAGTATGCATGAGGAGCAGGTAATCCGAGAGCGTTTCAATGTTAAAGACGTGGTTACGCTGCCGCTCTATATTTGTACGGATATTGAATTGACAGGCAGGTCGCAACCGAACAACAGAGAGCTTGTTTTTGTTGGCAGTTTTGATCATCAGCCAAACTCAGATGCTTTGGAGTGGTTCGTAAAAGATATATTGCCTACTGTTTGCGAGAGGGTTCCGGGAGTGGTTTTCCATGTGGTCGGTAAGAATCCGCCCGAAGCGGTCGTAAACCAACAGTGCGAAGGCATCGTTTTCCATGGATATCTATCCGATGAAGATCTCGAACAGCTGCTGGATCAGGCCTATATGATGGTTGTACCCCTCAGGTTTGGAGCTGGCGTAAAAGGAAAGGTGATCGATGCACTGCGTAAAGGGTTGCCGCTGGCATCAACCAATTGCGGTTTAGAAGGTATCGAGAACGTCGGTCAGGTAGTCTCCGGATATGATCAGGCTGAAGCCTTTGCAGATGAGATATTGCGACTGTTTGATCTGGACGCGAAACAGTACTCGGAGCTGAGCGTAAAGATGAAATCAATTATTGCTTCGGCTTTTTCAAAAGAGGCTGCTTTGGAAAAAATCGAGCAGTATTTGCCGGATGAAGAGTAATTCCAAATTAATATGGGTGAAGTTGAGATATGAAAGAAAAGACGAAAGGTGAGATTCGTTATTGTCTTTATAAGGCGATTGCGACCCTGAAAGGTCAGGCAAGAGCGAACTACCTTAATTTTGCATGGTGGATTCTTGAACCCCTGTTTCTCATGGCGGTATTCTATCTCGTGTTCGGGCTTCTTCTGCAAAAAGGCGGAGAGGGATTCGAACTTCAGTTGATCGTTGGCATCGTGGCCTGGCTCTGGTTTGCCACCTCGGCAAATCAGGCGATGACAAGCATCATTCAGGCCAAAGGATTGATTCAGACCATGCCTATTTCGAAGTGGGTATTTCCAAACGTCAGTATACTGATTGTTCTCATAAAGAATATTGTTGTTTACTGCCTGTTAATTTTTCTTCTGGTGATCGCTGCTTCTCCGGCACAGAGCTGGTTATATTTGCCCTTCATTTTGATCACACAGCTATTCCTTATCACTGCTGTCGGCTACTCTCTGGCGATTATCATCCCGTTTATTCCCGATCTGAAGTTTATTGTGACTCCGGGCCTTCAGATGCTGATGTTTTGCAGTGGTGTTTTTTATTCGGTTGATCGTTTGCCGGAGAATCTACGGGAATATTTCCTGTACAATCCGATTGCTAACCTGATCGAACAGTATCGAGTGGTGTTACTGGACAACGCTGAACCGGATATCCATTCACTTCTCATCATACTGATTTTTTCGCTTTTATGGACGGCAGGTTCGCTATTGTTAATGAAAAAATATGATCATGTATTCCCCAGGGTGGTCGGATGAGCGAAGCACAATTTGGTTCGAATGATAAGCGTCTGTTAGAGGTTAAAGAGGCCGGGGTCAGGTTTACTGTCGGGAAAAGTGTATTCCGAAAAAATACTTTCTGGCCCATCAGAGGGATCAGTTTCGATGTTAACAAGGGCGAATCGATTGGTGTGATTGGTCGCAATGGGGCGGGAAAATCTACGTTGCTCAGATTGCTTTCAGGAGTCTATCTTCCCGATGAAGGTGAGGTTGTGCAGGCGGATTCACTCACTGTTGCAATGCTGGCATTACAAACGGGATTCGATGTTCGTTTAACCGGAAGAGAGAACATCATTTTACAAGGGATTCTCATGGGAAAAAGCGAGGGCTACATGGCAGAGCTCTTCGGAACCATTCATGATTTTTCAGAACTTGGAGAAGCGATCGACTATCCGGTGAACACCTATTCTGCCGGAATGCGTGCCCGTCTGGGGTTCTCAACCTCCTATTTTCTTGAGCCGGATATTCTGTTGATCGATGAGGCGATGGGGGTTGGCGATGCAAGGTTTCGAGAGAAATCGTCGAATGCGATGAAAGAAAAAATCACATCCGATCAGACGGTGGTTTTTGTCTCCCATAATGGCGGTACCGTGCAGTCCATATGTGACAGGGCGGTCTGGATAGAAAACGGGTCCCTGATGATGGTTGGGACAGCAGAAGAGGTGGTCAACGCTTATGAGGAATATATCGTTGGACATAAGCAGAAGCGATAACTGCCGGTAAATTAGTAAGGGAGGAGACAGGACGTGTTATTCAACTCATTCGAGTTCATATTTCTGTTTCTTCCCATCACCTTTTTTGTCTATTTTTATCTGAACAAAAAGCGACTGACGGAGGCGAGTAAGGGCTGGCTGGTATTTAGTTCGCTG
>JBNLEB010000015.1:0-105516 GCA_050304695.1 Mariprofundaceae bacterium | reverse complement strand
TTGTGCTTCGCACTCGTCCAATTTGTCCGATCGTGCGCTGACTCGCACGCTCGAACAAATCGTTCGAGCACATTCCACACGCGAATACTCCGTGCAAGCGCGGAGAACCGCATGCGGAAACGCTCAACTCGGCCGTTAGGTGCAAGGAGACATCATGAAAATTATCGCGACTTTGTCAGTAATCATACTTCTAACTGGATGTGCAACCGCATATCAACCTCAAAGTTTTAGTGGTGGGTTTTCTGAAACTCAACTTGATACAAATGTATTTACAGTTACGTTTAAGGGAAACGGATACACTGCGCGTGATAAGGCAAATGATTTTGCACTGCTTCGCAGCGCGGAGCTGGCGCTAGAACATGGCTTTAAATATTTTGCCATTGTCGATGCTCAGCAATATTCTAAAAACAGCACTTACACTACACCAACAACGGCTACAACAAATGTAAATGCCAATACTTATGGCTCCGCATATAACTACGGCAATAACACTACGTACAATGCAAATACCTATGGTACTGCAACAACTACGGTGTCTGGCGGCCAAACTTACAACATTTCAAAACCCCGTTCTTCAAATACAATTGTGTGCTTCACCGAAAAACCTCAAGGTTTCGCTTACAATGCAGAGTTCTTGGCTAAAAGCCTCAGGCAAAAGTACGGGATTCAAGATGCACCTAACAAATAGCTGCACCGGACAAAATACTCGCTGCGCTCGCATTTTTCCGGTGAGCTCAGCGTTAGCCAGCAAGCTTATCATCGGCGATGTGGTAGTGCGGATCTTCCTTGATGTTGACTTCGACCAGATCGCCGGCCTTTTCGAGTAGCTGTTTGCACTCGTTGCTCAGGTGACGCAGGTGCAACTTTTTACCAGCCTTGGTGTATTTCTCGGCCAGTGAGTCGATCGCTTCGATGGCGGAGTGATCGGCAACGCGGGAATGGGCGAAATCGATAATCACCTCGTCGGGATCGTTTTCCGGATCGAAGAGTTCGTTGAAACGGTGAACCGAGGCGAAGAAGAGCGGGCCGTGAACCTTGTAGACGCGGGAGCCCTCCGCCTGATCCTCATGCGTGGCATGGATGTGCCTCGCCTGCTTCCACGAAAAGACCAATGCAGTTGCAATAACACCGACGATCACGGCGGTGGCCAGATTGGTGACCACGGTAACCACGGCGACGAGGATGCCGACGAAGGAGTCCTCGCGCGGAACCTTGTTCAGCAGATTGAAGCTGCCCCATTCGAAGGTGCCGATCACCACCATGAACATCAGGCCGACGAGAGCGGCCACCGGAATCATCGAGATCAGATCGGAAGCCGCCACGATGAAGAGCAGCAAAAAGAGCGAGGCGGCAATGCCGGAGAGGTTGCGCAGACCGCCGGAAGAGACGTTGATCATGGTCTGGCCGATCATGGCGCAGCCGCCCATGCCGCCGAAGAAGCCGTTGACGGTGTTGGCAACACCCTGCCCGATGGATACACGATTCCCCTGCCCGCGCGTTTCGGTCATCTCATCGACCACGCTCATGGTCAGCAGCGATTCGATCAGGCCGACGCCTGCAAGGATGAAGGCATAGGGCAGAATGATGCCGAGTGTTTCCAAATTGAAAGGCACCATCGGGATATGGAAGGTCGGCAGGCCACCGGCGATATTGGCGAGATCGCCGACAGTGCGTGTGTCCACGCCACCGAAAATGACGATCAGGCTGACGGTGATGATGGCCGCGAGGCCGCCGGGGATGGCACGCGTGATCTTCGGCAGGAAAAACATGATGGCCATGGTGAGCAGCACCAGCCCCAGCATCGTGTAGAGCGGGGTGCCTGAAAGCCAGTGCATGACGCCATCCTCGCCGTGCGTCTGGAAATGCTCCATCTGGGCCAGAAAGATGACAATGGCCAGACCGTTCACAAAACCGAGCATCACCGTATAGGGAACCATGCGGATATATTTGCCGAACTTCAGTGCGCCGAAGGCCACCTGCAGCAGGCCGGTCAACGCCACGGCGGCGAAGAGATACTCCACCCCATGCTGGGCAACCAGCGCCACCATCACCACGGCCGTGGCGCCGGTAGCGCCCGAGATCATGCCGGGACGACCACCGATCAGTGAGGTGACCAGCCCCATCAGGAAGGCGCCGTAGAGGCCGACCAGCGGGTTCACGCCTGCCACGAAGGCGAAGGCCACGGCCTCCGGCACCAGTGCGATGGCCACGGTCAGACCGGACAAAACATCGTCTTTCACGCCGGCGGCGTGCTTATAGTAGAGCGAGAACATCAACATCTCCGAAATTTGAAAACGATTTGTGGAACGGGCGGCATACTGCCAAAAAAGAGGCTCGGATTATACCGTCAATCGATCTGCTGATATCCCTTCGACTTTACTGAGACCAGTTCGGGAGGCTCAATATCGATACGGGCCAGCGTCAGTTTTCCACCCCAGACACAGCCTGTATCCAGGCCGAGCACGTGGGGTTTGTTCTTGACCAGACCCTTGGCCGCCCAGTGGCCGAACACCACCCGGCAATCATCTCTCCACTTCAGCTTTTTATGCTTATACCACGCTTTCTGACGCCAGGATGGCGGCCTGCCCACACTGACCGACCAATCGAAGTGGCCATGCTGTGTGCAATAGCGGGTATAGGTGAATACTGCCAGAGCATAAGGGAGGCGCCGCTTATCGCCCTTTGGCGGCTCATGGGCCGATACAGGCTTTTTATACACTCTCCGGCAGAATCGCTTCCACTCATCGCCCTGAAGCCGCTCCTCGACCTTCCTCGCCCGTCTCTTCGCCTTCTTGAGCGACCAGGCCGGATGTAGCCCCGCATGCACCATACACCAGTTCAGCTCCGGATCGTGATGCAAGAGCGGCCTGTGACGTAACCAGTCGATCAGCTCTTTGTGATCGGTGGCTTCAAGCACTTCGCTAATCGTATCTTTCGGAGAGTGCCGTTTTTTTCCGGCGGCCAGTGATAGCAGATGGATATCATGATTACCGAGTACTACCACACATGCTTCACCGAGCGATTTGAGATACCGGAGTGTCTTCAGAGAATCGGGGCCCCGGTTGACCAGGTCCCCGACACACCAGAGCATATCGGCCTCAGGATCGAAACCGACTTTTTTCAGCAGTTTTTTAAGCTCTTTGTAGCAGCCCTGTATGTCACCAATTGCATAAACGGCCATGCTCTCCCCTGCATCGAATACGTTCTCTATGCCAACGGTATCAAGCTCCCCACCGTAAAGAAAGTTGCAGTTCCGCCTATAATCACAACTTTCAATTTTTCTACACTCCAGTTACGCTATCTCCCCTACCCATAGTGGGGTATAGAGAGGGTTATGCAAAAAGAAGCTGAAAGCGAGTTAGTACAGTCCGGAGCAGTTTCAACGCCTGACATCACCGCGGCAAAAGAGAAGAGCCGCAGCAACGGGCAGTCTGCGTTGATCAACCTGCTGGAGGGGCGCACTCCCGAATCCAGCGAACTGATCACGGAAACCCTTGCACAACATTATAAAATACCCCTGCTCTCACTCAATAAAATTGCACCGCCAGCTACGATGATCGACAAGTGTAACGCTGAAGTGGCGAGAAAATTACGTTTTCTTCCTATCACAGAACAGGGTGGCCAAATCGTTGTAGGCATGGTCGATCCGCTCGACCTGCATGCCATCGATGAGATTCGTGCAATTTTCCAGAAATCCGTACAACCGGTCTTCATCAGTATCAGCGATTTCGACCGGAATTATTACCGATATTACCGTAAAGGGGTGACACTTCCCGACGAGGATTCAACGCTGATGAATACTCAAATGTTACAAAAAACATTTCTGGGAACACATAATAACGGCGCTCTCTCCGATGAGCAGAAGCAACAGGTTGCGCAAAAATTCGCGAAGCTGGTGGTCTCCAAAGCCCTCTCCAATGGTGCAACCAGTTTCTCTATCGAACCGCAACAGGATGTCTCTCTGGTTAACCTCGCCATCGATGGCACAACATACAATCTTTTCAGGCTCTCCATATCGAATCATGAATCGATGGTCGATTCCATGATGAAACTGGCAAAAGTCGATCCCTCCAAACATGAAGGAACAGATCAATTCAGCCGCTGCCAAATCAAATACCATGACAAAGTCTACGTTCTTGCCTATAGCTTCCGACATACCCCGACAGGTGACCGCGTCATCACCCACATTATCGATCCCGCACTAAACGAGCTTTCTATTGAAAAGCTTGGCCTGCCCGGCAAAAGCGTTGACCAACTGAAGGAGAACATGGATACACCCGGCATGATTGTCGTCACCGGAGCCAGCGGTTCCGGCAAATCGACACTGCTTCAGGTGATGACCCGATATGCTGTCGATATGGGTAAAAATCTCTATACGGTTGAAGATATCGTAGGGCTGAAAATTGAGGGTGCCAGACAGTTCCAGGTCAAGCCAAAGGGGCCGTCCAAGGCCAAAATCCTGAAGGCTCTTCAACAGGAGAAGGCCGATGTTATCGTGGTCGACGAGGCAGACAAGGCAACCCTTCCTGCCATTCTTGACGCGGTTGAGAACGGTTCGTTGCTACTCATCTCCATCACTGCACCCGATATCGCTGAAGCCATTGCCAAACTTTTGCGTACAGGAGTCTCACGATCCAGGCTGGCATCGGCGCTAAAGCTTGTGATGACCCACAAAACCATCCGTAAACTCTGCCCTGACTGCAAGTCCAGTGCGGATATTCACGTTCAGACCCGTGCACACTGGAGTATCCCTGAAAGTGCCAAGTTCAGCAGTGCCAAGGGGTGCGAAAAGTGCAAAACATCGGGTTACCTGGATACACTGAACCTGACGGAGCTGTTGCCGGTCAGTGAGAGAATAAAAGAGTTGATAACCCAGGGTGCATCCGGTCCTGAACTGGTAGAGACAGCACGTTATGAAGGCATGCTCACCTTGATCGAACAGGGTTTTAATAAGGCCATGGATGGGGTTACTTCGCTGGAAGAGGTATTGGCAACCATTCCATACCAGAAGCCGTTTAACATAAAGAAGCAGATGCGTATGGGCCGTGTTACCTCCCTGCAGAGCGCTTCCGGGCCAAGTAACAAAAAAGGAGAGTCAACTTCTCCATTCACAGAAAAAGCTGAACAAAAAGAGGTAAAAGCCCCTGAAGGCGATGCTGCAATCGATTTTGCAGGGCAAAGTGAATCTAACACTGAAAAACCGGAAATCATTAAAGAGGAGGAGAAAGCTGAAACCACACCGACCACCGCTGCAGTTGCCGAATCGCTTCCTGAAGACGAAAAGGCCAATATTCTTCTGGTCGATGATTCACCGGTAACACTTGAGTTTACCCGCCATGTCATGGATATATCCGGCTACTTCAACGTTGATACCTGTGAAACAGCTAAGAAGGCCCTGGAGATGCTGCAGGAAAAGCAGTATCACCTTGTCATTACCGATCAGGAGATGCCGGAACAGACAGGACAGGAGTTCATCGAATCGATTCGTCAACATCCGGCCCTCAACAGCGTCGGCACCATTTTACTGACAGGCAACCTGAATGAGATGTCGGCTTTAGAGGGTGGCGCAGATGGATATATCGCCAAACCGACCGATCCGGAGCTACTGATTGCCCGTGCAAAATCGATCTCGGACATTTATAAACGACTGGCCAAACCGGCGGAATCGGCACCTGTCATCCCGATCAAATCCAAAACCGACAGCAAATCGACCGCCGATATGCCCGGGAAAGTCGAGTTCACGGAAAAGGATATGGCAAAGGTGGCAAAGCTGGAGCTGGAGATTTCATCGGGCACCACTCCTTCTGCTCCAAATGGGCCTGTTGCCGAACCGGAAGAAAAGTCCGATTTCGATAGTCTGTTCAAATAGTACTATCGGTCGGTTTGGCACTCCTCTCTTCCACGCTCTTTTCAGAAACTATATTTCCATCACCCGGGGTTTCCGGTTCGGAAACATCCTCTGACTCGACCAGAGGCACCTCATCTTCTTCAACAGCCTTGGAAAAGGTATAGAGTGCATTCTGACCTTTAACACTATAGTTGACGATACGCTCGACATTCTTCATCAACTCGATCAGGGCGGTCATTTTACGTACTGTCAGTCCACCGAGCGTACCGGCCCGCAGCAGTCTCGATTTTACCTGTTCGTAGCTCTTCTCAAGCTGATCGAGGGTTACCGCCTCCTGCATGAGTGTCTCTTCGTTATTGGTAGCTGTTCTGGTGCTTTCAAGAATACCGATAGCCAGACGCCGGTTCTCAGAGAGTTCGGTATCGATATCGCTGGAAATCATTGAAACTTCACTGCTCTGAGCTTTATCGATAATGATCGAGAGATCCGCCACATCGGAAAAATAGCGCGAGGCCGCCATCATCGAAGGAAACGATTCGGCCACAGAGTCGGGAAGGTCGGAACGCCTCAATTTCGTTGCAAACTCGCCAATTGCATCACTCAGGCTCTTGATCACGCCCCTGTCCTTCTCTAACTGCGGACTCAGGCTTGCTTCGGTATTGATGGCATCTTCAGCCATCCGAACAGAGATATTGCGAACCCGTTCCAGCTCTTTGGCCAGTGCCTCATGCGCCAATGTCGGGGTTTCAAGCAGGGTTTTGTCGAGGTACTTTGGCTTAGCTTCATCTTCTTCGGCAGCTTTAAATCGCTGTTTGAGTTGCGCAACCATGCGATCGGTAATCGGCCACATCAATACAATTCCAAGCAGGTTAAACAGGGTGTGGAACAGTGCCAGGAACGTGGCCGGACCACTCTCCATATCCATGGATTGCTGTAACAGCTCTATCGCCAATAAAATCACCGGAAGAATAGCCAGTGCGGCAATACCGGTAACCACGTTAAAGATAACATGCCCCGCAGCTACGCGTTTGGCATTGGAGGTCGCGCCAATGGCAGCCAGTGCGGCAGTTGAGGTCGTTCCCACATTTGCCCCGATCACCATGCATGCTGCGGCCGGCAGCCCAACTACACCACCGGCGGCAGCTGTCAGAGTGATCGCAATCGCGGCACTGGAGGACTGCATAATCAGTGTCATCACGAAACCAACACCTACAAACAGTAGCAGCCCGGCCACCCCGCTATCCTGCAAGGCCTCCAGCGCGATCATATTCTCCAGTCCGCTGAAGCCGGACTTCATCAGATCGATACCGAGGAAAAAGAGTCCGAATCCGGCAAAAGCCCTGCCCATCGCGGCATAGCGTCCATCTTTGGCAAAGAGTGCCAGCATCATACCGACACCGATCATTGGCAGTGCAAATGTCTTGATGTGAAAACCGAACCCGATAATGGCGACCAGCCAACCGGTCATTGTTGTGCCAAGATTACTGCCATAGGCAATACGAATCGCCTGTTTGAGACTTAACAGGCCTGCGTTCACAAAGCCAATGGAGGCAACGGTAACCGCACTGGAAGATTGTACCATGGAGGTAATCAGTGCACCGGAAAGGATGCCGCGAACCGGTGTCTTCGCGGATGATTTCAGAATGTTTCGAAGTGAATTACCTGCGGAAAGTTTCAAACCATCGGTCATCATCTGCATACCAAGCAGGAAAAGCCCGATACCACCGGCCAGTCCACTAACAATCTGCCAGCTCAATGAAGGCTCCTCCTATATCATATGATCAACACAGCCACTTCACATTACTAATGTAGACCAGACAGAATATTAGTCAATTCTCTTTTATAATTAAATGGTTACAAATATAGATTCGGGTTTCTTGTTAATGCTTATGACGCTTTGACAGGTGGCGGTTGCGGTAGATTCCATCGGCTTCAAACCTGATCTTACGTTTTTTGTACAGCGCCCCGAGCGCTTTCTTAAACAACCCTTTACTCACCCCGAACACCGCTTTGATATCCTCCGGCGAACTTTTGTCGGATAGCGGAATAAATCCATCCCCTCTCTCCAGCCTCTCCATAATCATCGAAGAGACATTCGCCGTCTTTTCAGAGGGGAGTCTGTGCAGAGAGAGATCGATTTTACCGTCCTCACGAATCTGCTTGATATACCCTTTCAGCCTTTCGCCCCGCTTCAAATCGCGTACAGCTTCATGAAAATGCAGTAGCCCCCAGTGTGAGTTGTTTACAATCATCCTGTAACCCAAATCGGTCTTGTTGGCGACAAACATCTCTACCGCCTCACCGGATTCAAAATCATCCTCGGACTCATCATAGAGAAAATCGTCCAACCGTGCCGAGGCGACAATACGGTCACTGGCCTCATCGACATAGAGGCCGACAACATAGCGTTTGCCCTCCTCCATCTTCGGCTTCTGCTCGGCGTAGGGAACCAGCAAATCCTTCGGTAGCCCCCAATCCATAAAGGCCCCCGCCCGGGTGACTGAAACCACCTTCAGGCAGGCGAACTCGCCGACCATCGCATAAGGCTTCTCAGTCGTTGCGATCAGTCGATCTTCCGAATCACGGTAGAGAAACAGCTCAAGTTCATCGCCTACTGCAGCATCATCAGGCACATAGCGGAGAGGAAGAAGAATTTCTCCCAGGAAACCACCATCGAGATAGAGGCCGAAATCGACCTCCTTCACTACCTTCAACCGATTCATTTTACCAATTTCAATCACGACTGCCTGCTCTGGAATGGACTTATAGGCGGCAACTCTGCATGGTTAAACGAAAGCTTGGTAGCGCTGATTCGACAATTGACCCAGGCAGACCGGAAAGAGTTGCTACATCAATACTTTAATGGAAAACTTGAAAGGATTAGCACGATCACCAAATTCAATAGTATATTGACCGATGGTCAACGGAGTTATGGATTCGGTTTTGCCATACCCCACCCGTTCATCATTAAGCATGCAGTAATCGCCATGATTCACAACTCGTAACTGTAGCCCACCCTCTTCGCCGGACTCGATAACAATATGCTCTTCACGGATCAGCTTACTACAGCCGGCCAGCTTCACATCGATATGCTTATGCTCCCGGAACAGATCGGTAACACTTTGCGGTGGCCTGAAAGCTCCGAAGACCCAAGGCAGACGACAGACAATACGAGGTTGATTACACAGCGCCTGCTTGGCCGGAGCATTCAACCCATCCAGCTTGGCATATGAGACAAAGGTATCGTCCAGTTCATCCGGGTCCTCTTCAGCCAGGGCGGTTTGAAGCCGAGAGAAAAGAGCGGCCAGAAGTGGTGTCAATCGATTTCCCGGCCCGTTCACCAGCCGAATCAAGGCACCGCGGTCGATAACCTCCACATCCACATCGGTCAGGGCGGTGACGGTAGCAGTGCGCTGAGCAGCAAGCCCGGCAAGGCCCAGTTCACCGACAATTTCTCCCGCCTGCAATGTTGATACATCAATCGCGCCGTCTGGCCTGGTACGGCGCACCTCCACCCAGCCGGATGTGATCAGATAGGCGACGGTCTCCTCATCCCCCTGCCCGATAAGGGTCTCTCCCTCTTTGAACGTCACGATATTTGCCATTTTCCGCCCTCACAATACCCAGCGATGTCGTCCGACCAGTGCTGTCAAAAAGCATGCAGCATCTCTGCAACTCTCTATTCACGATGTGTCCAGTGTCACACCGTCCCTCTTAGGGGAGCTTACTCCTTACGCCGACACTTTACGATCGAGGCAGTCATCTGTTTCGCGAACACCAGCCTTTCAGGAACCTGAGAATAGCTTTAAGAACCTTGCGCTTTTTCATCTCACCCCGTGGTAAAATATAATCGGCACACTCCTCATAGAGCGGATAACGGACTTCCGCCAATACCTGTAGTTTTTTCACTGTTTCGCCTTCGGCGATCAAAGGCCGATTACTGTCGCCATCAATACGTTTTGCCAGGAACTCCGGGCTTGCCTTCAGCCAGATCACCGGAGGATGATTCTTCAGCAACGCCCTGTTCTCTTCGCGAATGATCGCACCACCACCCGTAGCGATAACCGCACGTCTGCCAAGCACTTCCCGCAATGCAGTGCTCTCCAGTTCACGAAAGCCCTCCTCGCCCTGCTCAGCAAAGATATCAGGGATCGTTTTGCCTGCTTTTTCAACGATATAATCGTCCAGGTCAATCAGTTCGCTATGGAGCTTCTTTGCCAGTCGCCTGCCGACACTACTCTTGCCACTTCCCATCAAACCTATAAGGACAGGAGAGACATTCAGTTCGCTGTACTTCGACATGGTTTTAAAGCCCCCAGCGCTGCCGGCTCAATAGAAAAAGCAGCTTGCGCTTCTGCATCTCCGGCATTCGCCGCATGGCAGCCAGATAGACAGCCTCATTCTCTGAGATGCTTTCTGTCAACATCAATGCCTCCTGCTGAGTCTCCGGGTTAAGACTGT
The DNA here is from genome assembly GCA_050304695.1 of Mariprofundaceae bacterium. GTDB lineage: Bacteria > Pseudomonadota > Zetaproteobacteria > Mariprofundales > Mariprofundaceae > WSZY01. The sequence goes on along the minus strand of JBNLEB010000015.1, from coordinate 95,207 downwards.
TGAAAAGGCTCAATGCTTCAGCATTCATATTCTCGGGATTCATGGCGTGAATATCGCCTGCGCTATCCAATGAATCAAGCAACCATATATACGAATATTTGAACGGTCAGATGCTCGAACGTCATAAAGGAAGTCATCGGATGAAGTTATGTTGCAGGAATATAAGTGCGGAGGAAGAGAGAATGATGATAGTGAAGTCGCAAACGAATACCGGTGTTACAATCAATCACCTGTAAGCAATCGGACAGTGATCTTGCGTGTCAGCCGAAACGGCTTAATAACACCTTTTACTGAGCTGCTGAAATTTCCGAAAGAATCCCTGTAACATTGTTCAACTCCTGGTTCAGCTCCGAGCGTTTTCTTGCATCACGCTCTTCCGAAATCTGGCTAACAAGAATCTCTTTTTCACGACTTAGCAGATCAAACATTTGGGCCAATGGGTGCTTTTTATCTCTCATAACCAACTCCCTTCTATACCGTTTCTATCCCATTTTCAGGGACCTTTTCCCTTTCACGATGTGAATTATTGGTCTGTGTAAGTAGCGATTAGATGTGATCTGCATCACAAAAAACGCGAAATGGGGATGACCTGCGAACAACTAATATAACTGCTTCAATAGGCCCTCCAATGTATTATTTTTAATCGTAACAAAGAGGTTAGATTTGATAAACATACAACGTAGGCTGTCGATAAGCAGGCTCAATCTTTGTTGATAGCTGAGTTGTAATATCTGAAAGGATAATCCTCACATTTTTTAAATCATGGATCATCTTAATCCGTTCAATCATATCGCGCTCTTCGGCAATCTGATCGAGAAGACAATCCTCTTCACGGCTCAACAGATCAAACATCTCTACCAATGGCTGTTTCATACTGTCCATAATTTCCCCCTGTAAACAGAGATGATTATGGAGTCTCTTTATTGCATCAGTATGACAGTTACCAGATCAATCGAACTCCTTAATCAGAGCGGTTCGAATCCCCCCCATCGGGAACGTCAGTCGGTTCAGTCAGATGTTTCGGCATCTCTTTCTGGGTCTTTCCGGCCAATTTACCAAGTTCATCGATCTGCTTGATCACATTACCCCGCCCAGAGCTAATGCGGTTATGGGCGGTATCATAGGAGTCCTGCGCCTGCTTCAAACGGGAGCCGATATCTTCAAAGGCACCCATAAAATCGACCACCTTATCGTGCAGGCGACTGGCACGATCAATCAGCTTCAATACGTTCTCGCTCTGTTTCTCATGCCGCCAGAGCTGTTCAATCAGCTTCAGTGTTGCATAGAGGGTGGATGGGGTCACCACAGCCACACCGCGTTCGAAAGCCGATTCGAAAACCGACTGATCCGCCTCGATCGCCATCATATAGGCACCCTCAATCGGCATAAACATCAGTACATAGTCAGGTGAATTGACCCCGGAAAGATGGGCATAGTGCTTATCAGCCAACCCCTTGATATGGCTTTTCATGCTATTCACATGCGCTTTCACAGCTCTGGCCATCTCATCTTTATCACCGGCTGAAATCGCACGCTCGTAATCGGTCAGCGAAACCTTGGAATCGACGATGATGTGCTTGTCACCCGGCATGCGAATGATGACATCAGGGCGTAGCCGTTTACCGCCACCGATATCAGTCGAATCCTCACGCAGAAACTCATGATCTTTACGCAGGCCGGAGCTCTCCAGGATACGCTCAAGGATCATCTCGCCCCAGTTACCCTGCGCTTTGCTCTCACCCTTTAGTGCCTGAGTCAGGCCAACGGCATCCTCGCTCATCTGGCGATTGAGCTTCTCAAGCTGTGCCAGGTGTTCCTTGAGTGATGCCCGGTCTTTGGAGTCGGCAACGTGCACATCTTCTACACGTTTACGAAAATCGCCCAGTTGCTCCTTCATCGGCTTGAGGATTTCATCGAGGCTCGATCTGTTTTGCTCGGAGAAGGCCTTTCCACGCTCCTCGAAAATCTGGTTAGCCAGAACCTTAAACTCATTGCCAAGCTTCTCTTTTGCCTCTTCCAGCAGAGCAAGCTTCTCGGCAGCTGCCTTACGCTCCTCACCCATGCGTGTCTCGAGTTCCCGTATCGTGGATTTACTCTCTGAGAGTTCAGCATTCAATCCATCGACTGCCGCAGTTCCGGCAGTTAAACGTTGTTCAAGATCGGCTATCCTTTTTTCAGAGAAATCAAGCTGATCGCTCAGAGACTGATTGGCCAACAGTCTATCCGTGATATCCTGCATATTTGTATCGACCAACTGTTTTAGCAATTCGATATGCCCTTCGAGCTCTTCGATCTGTTTGCGCTTGTTGAGATAAGTAACAACCCCGCCAACGATAAGAAACACTGCGATTACCAGCAGTCCGATCACTACCGGTTCATTCAGCACCTCCATCAAACCATCACCCTTTCAGAAGGCCTGAAACCGACGCCAAAGCCTCTTTCAGCTTATCGGGTTCACTGCCGCCTGCCATCGCCATATCGGGCTTACCGCCACCCTTGCCACCACAGATGGTGGCCACTTCCCGTACGATGTTACCGGCGTGGAAACGGTCGGTCAGATCGCCTGTAACTCCGGCAATCAATTGAACCTTAGGGCCGTTCTTCATACCGAAGACGATCACACCCGATTTAAGCTTACCCTTGGCCTTATCCATGAAGTCGCGCAGGTCGGCGACACCGGAAACCTCTGCCACCAGCAACTTGGCGCCTTCAACATCGACAGCCCTGCCGATCAGGTCATCGAGTACACCTGTGGATGCCTTGGCCTTCAGGCTGGTCAGCTCTTTCTCCGCCTCTTTCAGCTTCGCCTGCAGTGTAGCCACCGCCTCAACCGCCTCGAACGGACGCACCTTCAGTTGACCTGCCGCACGATTCAAGTCTTCGACATCGGCAACGAAACTTTCATAAGCTGCAGCACCGGTCACCGCCTCGATACGGCGAACACCGGCTGCGATACCCGCTTCGGAGAGGATACGGAACGGGCCGATATCGCCGGTTCGCGACACATGCGTACCGCCACACAGCTCGGTGGAGAAACCGGCAGAGACGACGCGCACCTCATCACCATATTTCTCGCCGAAAAGCGCCATAGCACCACTGGCAATCGCCTCATCCTGGGTCATCAGGTTGGTTTCAACCGCATCATTCGCCCAGATCGCCGCGTTCACCTTCGCCTCAATCTCGGCTTTCTCTTTCGGTGAGAGCGGCTGATGATGGGAGAAGTCAAAACGCAAGCGCTCCGGATTAACCAAGGAACCAGCCTGCTTCACATGATCACCCAGCACTTCACGCAGCACTGCATGCATCAGGTGGGTCGCGGTATGGTTACGGCGAATCGCATTGCGGCGAGCGCCCGCCACCTCAAAATGGGCAGTGCCGCCGCTTCTGATGGAGCCCTTGGTCACCTTGCCGACATGGACAAAAAGATCGGAGAGCAGCTTCTTGGTGTCGCTCACTTCAAACACAGCGCCCTCTGCCGTAATCACACCTGTATCGCCCACCTGACCACCTGACTCACCATAAAACGGCGTCTGGTTGGCAATCAGCCACCCCTCTTCGCCATCCGCAAGGTTTGCGACTGCTTCGCCATCTTTGATCAGGCCTGTGATTGCGCCCTCAGCGGAGAGTGTGGAGTAACCGAGGAACTCGGTCGGGCCATGTTTCTCGCGCAACTCGTACAGCGCTTTCGGAACCGCCGACTCACCACTGCCGCCCCAGGCAGCACGAGCACGCTCACGCTGCTCCTCCATGCAGACTTCAAAGCCTGCCATGTCGAGTGCGACGTTACGGTTTCTCAGGATATCGGCAGTCAGGTCGGTCGGGAAACCGTAGGTATCATAGAGGGTAAAGAGGGTTTTGCCGGGGATGGTGCCGCCTTCGCCCGCCTCATCGACGGCCTGTTCGACCAGTTTAAGGCCCTTGTCGAGCGTCTTGATGAAGCGCTCCTCCTCAATACGGATCACCTGCTCGATGTTGGCCTGCGCCTCGGCAAGCTCGACAAAGTGGTTGCCCATCTCACGCACCAGCGCATCAACCAGCTTGTAGATGAAAGCCCCGTCCATACCGAGCAGTCGGCCATGGCGGCAAGCGCGGCGCAGGATGCGACGCAATACGAATCCGCGCCCCTCGTTGGACGGCAACACGCCATCGGCCATCAGGAAAGAGACAGAGCGAAGATGATCGGCCAGCACGCGAAGCGAGACATCCTGTTCGCTATTCTCACCGAAAGTCACGCCGGTAACATCACACGCAGCCGCGATCAGGTTCTTAAACAGGTCGATGCTGTAGTTGTCGTGCGTGCCCTGCATAACGGCAGCCATACGCTCAAGCCCCATGCCGGTATCCACCGACGGTTTCGGCAATGGGTTGAGATTGCCCTCTTCATCGCGGTCGTACTGCATAAAGACGAGATTCCATATCTCGACGAAGCGGTCGCCATCCTCTTCCGGTGTCCCCGGCGGGCCGCCGGGGACATGTTCACCATGATCGAAAAAGATTTCGGAGCACGGGCCGCACGGGCCGGTATCGCCCATCGACCAGAAGTTATCCTTGGCACCGATACGGGCGATGCGGTCGACCGGCACACCTACCTCTTTCGCCCAGATATCGTACGCCTCGTCATCCTCTTCAAATACGGTGACGAAGAGGCGTGAGGCATCGAGCGTCATCTCGACGGTGAGGAATTCCCAGGCGTAAGCAATGGCATCGTGCTTGAAATAATCACCGAAGGAGAAGTTACCCAGCATCTCGAAGAAGGTGTGATGACGCGCGGTATGACCGACATTCTCCAGGTCGTTGTGCTTGCCGCCGGCACGCACGCATTTCTGACTGGTGGTGGCAGTGGTGTATGGACGACTCTCATTACCGAGAAAGACATGCTTGAACTGAACCATACCGGCATTGGTAAACATCAGGGTCGGATCGCCATGCGGTACCAGCGAACTTGAGGCGACCACTTCATGCCCCTTACCGGCAAAATAATCGAGAAACTTTTTACGTATTTCCGACGTCTTCATTGTCACTCCAATCCAACACTCAACACACGATCTACAAAACCAAAAAGGCAGGATACCCTTATTAACGTATCAAACACCGCCCACAGCCCATGGAGGGGCTGTCAAAATCAGAAATTTTCTGATTTTGTAAGGAACATGAAAATCACATTTTTCATATTCCGATCAAGTAAAAGGGCAGGATACTCCTTTTACGAATCAAACAATCATTCTTCGTTCAGAACACGAAGAATCGTAGCAGCATCGTAACCCTTATTCCGCAAAAAACGGGCATGACGTTGCCATACCCGTTCATCATTCCGTCTCAATCGCTGCGGATCACGACTCTGTAACAGTTCCCGGCACGCCTCCAGCGCATCGAATTTGCTTTCCGCCTCTTCAACCGCCTGCTGCAGTGCCGACTCATCCACACCCTTCTGGCGGGCTTTGGCGGCAGCCATCCAGAGCGCTTCACCACGCTGCGTTCTATAGCGAAGAAAGGCTTCGGCGAAACGCACATCACTGAGATAACCGTAACTCTTCAACTCTTCGACTGCCGAATCGACGGCAATCTCATCGAAACCTTTGGCGTCCAGTTTCTGCCTGACCTCCGCTTCGCAATGCTCACGTCGGGTAAGCATGCGCAATGCCGATGAGTAGGCCGCCCTGACTTCAGGATTCATCGACGGCCTCGTTTAGGTTATTCTGCAGTAACCGTTTCGCCAATTCCGAGGTCGGTGCGTACCTTGGCTTCAATATCGGCCAGCACGTCAGGATTCTCTTTCAGATAGGTGATCGCATTATCGCGCCCCTGCCCGATTCGCTCGGTGCCAATGGCATACCATGCACCGCTCTTCTTCACATGGTCGAACTGAACACCCATATCGAGCACTTCACCCGCATGCGATACACCCTCGCCATACATGATGGAGAACTGTGCCTGCTTGAACGGTGGTGCCATCTTGTTCTTCACTACCTTCACCTTGGTCTCGTTACCGAGAATCTCGTCGCCCTTCTTGATCGAACCGGTACGCCGCACGTCGAGTCGAACCGAAGCATAGAACTTGAGCGCATTACCGCCGGTGGTGGTCTCCGGGTTGCCGAACATCACACCGATCTTCATACGGATCTGGTTGATGAAAATCACCATAGTCTTCGAGCGTGAGATCGAAGAGGTGAGTTTACGCAACGCCTGACTCATCAGACGCGCCTGCAGACCCATATGCGAGTCACCCATGTCGCCTTCCAGCTCGGCACGCGGCGTCAATGCCGCTACCGAGTCGACAACGATCACATCCAGTGCCCCGGAACGGGTCAGCATATCGACGATCTCCAGCGCCTGTTCACCCGAATCGGGCTGCGAAACCAGTAGATCATCCATGTTCACGCCCAGTTTTTTGGCATATACCGGGTCGAGCGCATGCTCGGCATCAACGAAAGCACATGTTCCACCGCCCTTCTGGGCCTGTGCTACAGCGTGCAATGCCAACGTCGTCTTACCGGATGATTCAGGCCCGTAGATTTCGATTACACGACCACGCGGGTAACCACCCACACCGAGCGCGGCATCAAGTGCCAGCGAACCGGATGAGATGACATCGACATCCACTTTCGACTCCTCACCCATTCTCATGATGGTGCCCTTTCCGAACTGTCGTTCGATCTGGCTTAGTGCGGTATCCAGTGCTTTTGCTTTATCGGACATATCTTATCCCCTCGGGTCTGTTATATACGAAAGATGACCAGAATGTCATTTTTCTATAGCGCTGAAAAAAAACGCGGTTTTCCCCAGCTCACAAAATCGGGCTTCTTTATTATCCCGATTTTGACAGGCTATCCTAGCCTTCACAATGCCCACCAGCGCAATACATCGGCGACACATCGAAATCAAAACTCTCCAGCTTGCGATACTTCGCCCCTTCCGGATGCAGTGTCGATTGATACAACACAAGGCTATCGACCGTCCACTCCAGTTCGGGGAAAGGTGGCATTGCCGCTAACATATCAGCCGTGACAGGTGCCGGAAACTCACGTGCCCGGGCCAGCGTGATATGTCCTCTGAAAGGGGTCACTTTGGCCGGACTTTTGCGAACCGTAGCACGACCAGCCCCCCTGCAACAACGGACCATTTCCTTCAACTTGCCACTGCCATCGGAATCATCCACACCGGCCCATAAAACCCTTGGCCGGGAAAATTTCGGAAAGGCTCCGAAGTCTGTTGTTTTAAGGCTTAGCGGACCATTCACTCCGGGCTCTTCACCCTCACGAATGCGTCCACTCTTTAATCGCTCCTTGGTGGTACCCCTAACGTACTCTCCCAGCGCTTCCGCCAGGTCATCCACCTGACCGCCATCAACATCACCGTAAAATGCCAGCGTGACATGCCAGTTCTTCATCGGCACATCGCGCCAGTCGCCTGGTTCCAGATGAGTCACTGCCTCCTGCCACCAGGCATCGATCTCTTCTGCAACATCGTAAGGTGTGTCCAGTGCCGCAAAGAGTCTCATTACGGGGTTATTTTCCTTTGAATCCCTGCGCCAGCAGGAAAAACTCGGCGGAGGTTTTACGGCTGGCAGCGGGTTTGATGTTTTTCACCTTCGTGAACGCCATACCGAGTTCGCGACGGAACTGATCGTAACCCTCACCCATGAAGGTCTTCATCAGCAGGTCGCCGCCCGGTTTGAGATGTTGGCGGGCGAAATGGAGTGTCATCTCATTGAGCCCGATCATGCGCATCTGGTCCACCAGCTTGGTGCCGCTCATCTCCGGCGCCATATCGGAGACCACCATATCGATCGTTCGACCACCCAAAGCCTCGGCAAGCGCCTCTCTCCCCTCTTTTTCGTTGAAATCGCCCTGAATCAGCGTCACCCCCTCAATCGGCTTGAGCGGCAGCAGGTCGATGCCGATCACCAGCCCCTCAGGGCCGAGCCGTTTGCTGATCTCTTCGCTCCACGAACCGGGCGCACAACCGAGATCGACGATGACACTGTTCTTCCGAATGGAGAGGCCATGCTCTTCCAGAATCTCGGTCAGCTTGAACACCGCACGCGAGCGCTTGCCCTCACGCTGCGCCTGCTTCACATGGGCATCGTTGGCATGGCGCTGAAACCATGCGCTTGTTTTGCGATCTTTCTTACTCTTCGACTGCTTGGCCATGTTTCCTATGCTATTCCTTCTTCCCTTTCTCTGCTGCTTTTGCTTTCTGGTGGCGGGAAACGTTCTTTTCACTGTTGCTGAAAAGGAACCTGCCGGAGAGCGTACACCCTTTCATCCCCGGCTCACACTTCTGACCAGGCACACGTTTGCACAGCCCATTCTTCTCATGCGGACAACCCCAACCACCCATCAGTTCGCCTCGCCTTTGGATGAGCGATCACGCACCAGTTTCAGCACCAGCAGGATATCCGGCAGCAGATGCCAGAAGAGATCGAAGATATCGATCGGCTTGGTCAATGTTCCCTCGGAGAGCATCCGCAGCTTCTCAACCAAATGTGGCTCTGGCTGAAAGGGCGCCAGCGCCATGAACACAGCCCAGACAATCAGCATCACATAAGGGATTCGATCAAGAAAAGACATCACCACTCCTTTCTGGCAACCCTACTCATTCCTGACTGAATATGGAAAAGCATCTGGCTAATTTGTCATTTCGGGCGTGTGATCTATAGTTGAATGACTTTTTATTGGGGGGGGATATGGGAAAACTCAGTTTTAAACAACGATCGAGCCAATTGACTCTGATCCTATCAATTATCATTACCTTTGCTTTAATGCTGGCTAGCTGCAGCACAGTCAAAGAAGGCGTAACTTTGACAGTTGAGGAGACTCAGGCACTGACCAAGAGTGTGACTGTCAAACAGGCTCAGTTACTTATTAGAAATGGTAAGGTGTTTCTGATAGCAAAAGTGTCTAATGGTTGTAATTTTATCGTGTTGAGAAATGAAGAAAAATTTTGTGTCGAGCCAAAGAACTACGATTTGCATGCATGGGTTAAGAAAAACAATCTTTCGCATCTTATTGAGGGAGTAGTGATTATTAGCAATCATTAGAGTCAGACTCGGTTGATCTCATGTTGCCCAAGCTATATAGGCCAAAGGAAAAGCTTATATGAACAAAGAAGATGTCATAAAAGAGATTGAGTCTGCATTTGCCGGAGAAGTTCTTGGAAACGGTATTGGCTTATGGCAGGCCCAGGCTATCGACGACTATGAACCTGAGGAGACGCAACTTCGCTTTCGGGAAAAAGACGAAAAAGAGGATTGGCATCTGCTTGAACACGACACTCTTCAACGCTGCCATAGCAGCCTCTCATTCTTTAACCCGGACGGTATGAGATTTCATTTGCCTGCATACATCCTGGCAAGTTTAAATGACCGCGTAGATGATCCATTGTTTCACTTAACTCACCTTGATGATTACGCCAAATCGAAATTGGTATCATTAACCCAAGAGCAAAACCGAGCTGTTAAAAAGTATTTGAATTGGTGCCTGGAGCAAGAAGAGTATGAATTTGAACGCCCCATGATCAAAAAAGCATTAATAGAGTATTGGGAAAGCGCCTGATTTATTGAAGCCATTGTAACTTCGCTTAGGAGGGATTATGAAAAAAATCATCACTAAACTAATCTTCGCGGGCCTGCTCCTTTTACCCGGCACGGCATTCGCACACACCGGAATCGGAGAGACAACCGGGCTGATGCACGGGCTTGGGCATCCGGTGGGTGGAGCCGATCATCTGCTTGCCATGGTCGCAGTCGGCATCTGGGCAGCTCAAATCGGCGGGCGGGCGCTGTGGGTTGTTCCCTGCACGTTCGTATCGGTGATGATACTCGGCGGCATGCTCGGTTTTTTCGGTATACCTGTACCCTTTATCGAGGAGGGCATTCTGGTCTCCGTACTGATACTGGGTATCCTGATTGCCGGTGCATTCACCCTGCCACTCACCTACAGCACCCTGCTTGTCACCCTCTTTGCCATCTTTCACGGCCATGCACACGGTACCGAACTACCGGGTGCCATGGCTGCCGCTTCTTATACGCTCGGATTCGCACTGACGACAGCCATACTGCACCTGTTCGGCATGGCCCTGGGCATGATCCTGCAGAGCCGGAAGCTGCAAATGGTCAACCGCTTCGCTGGCGGCGTGATTGCACTTGGTGGCATCTATCTGGTGATTTCATAAGGGTAACCGTTTGACGAACGTCACTTCCCGGATCACGATAGCAGCCAGAGCATGGAACAAATACGTTCGTCATTTCAGCTCGAACAAAACAGTCAATGTGGAGAGGGTGTTATGGAATCATTTCGCTGGGGCAAACATTTTGTAACCGGGTTATCTGAAGTCGATAACCAGCACCATAAGCTCGTCGACATCATCAACCAGTTTGGCAACCTGCTGGCGGAAAACGATGTGCAGATGCAGGATGTGAAAAGCCTGTTTGGAGAACTGGCGGATTACGCAGTCTACCACTTTCAGGAAGAAGAGAAGCTAATGGAAGAGGTCAAAGTCGATGCCCGGCATCAGGATCATCATCTTCGTATCCATAAAAGTTTTCTGGAGGATGTAACCTCTCTCTATTCCGGCATTTCCCAGGACAATCTCGACCAGGCAGACACATTACTACAGTTTCTTATCCATTGGCTTGCCTACCATATTCTTGGTCAGGATCAGGATATGGGAAGACAGATCAAAGCCATACAGTCCGGTATGAGTCCGCATGAAGCATACGACAAACTTGAACAACAGCGAGATAGTGCGACAGCGCCACTGACCGATGCGCTTAACGGCCTGTTTGAAGTGGTTTCGGCACGAAACAGGGAGCTGAAACATCTGAACGAATCCCTTGAAGCGAAAGTTGCAGCACGTACAAGAGAGTTGTCCGAGGCCAATCTTCAGCTTGAAGAGCTCTCGCTGACAGATGTACTGACCGGACTCCCTAACCGTCGACATGCCATGCGGCGTCTTTCCACTCTCTGGGATGAGGCGTTGCAGAACAACTCCCCTCTGGTCTGCATGATGATTGATGCGGATCATTTTAAAGAGGTCAATGACACTTATGGCCATGATGCAGGAGATGCTGTGCTAATCGCACTGGCCAGATCGCTTCAGCACTCTTTACGAAATGACGATGTCGTATGCCGCCTCGGTGGTGACGAATTTCTCATTATCTGCCCGAATACTGACAAAGAGGGTGGACTGCACATTGCCGAACTGACCCGCAAAACCATATCGGAACTTCGAGTCTCTACAGGCGGTGAACCCTGGCACGGCAGTATCAGTGTGGGTGTCGCATCCCGGTTGCATGATATGGGGAGTTTCGAAGAGTTGATCAAATTGGCAGATAAGGGCGTTTATGCCGCTAAAGAGAGTGGGAAAAACTGCGTGAAAACGGCTAACTGACCTTACCCTCTCAAGCGCCAGCCGATATACCACAGGCGTTAGCGAGTCATACGATAGAGCACCATGGATATCCCCCGCTCCGGGGGCAAACTCCCCCTACTCAGCCGAGTCCGGACAGTGATAAATTTGCATCTACTCGGGCATATATAAGGGGAAACACTATGAAAAAACCAACCATATCAACACTTAGCCTCGTTTTACTTCTATTCATTATAGCGACCACTTCCGCCTGCCATAAACAGGCCAATGCACAGCAACCTCAGAAAACCGTGCAGAATGTATCTAACCACTTCAAACAGATCGTCGTTCGTGGCGAAAAACGCAGAAGCGGCATGTTCGATGTTACGCTTGAATACGACGATAACGGCATCGGCTGGATGGCTTACTCATGGGTCGACACGCCAAAATATGTCAGCACCCACCTGGCCAGAAGTAGCAATCATGGTAAAACATGGCACTACGTCAGCACGATCAACCCCTCCAAAGAGGTGACACTGAAGGAGAACGGCAAAGCGGTACGCGGAGTCTGGCGCTATGAAACACCGACACTGGTCTATGATCGCGGTGATGTACCGAACCGGCGCTGGAAGCTGTTTGCCCAGCGTGTTTTTATCGCAGCGCCCTACAAGGAACGTACGGCGCTCTGGGGCAAAAGCTGGATCGAATACCGCTATGCCCGCTCACCGAACGGTCCCTGGTCCAAACCGATCCGCGCATTCAGTGCACAACCGCGCATAGCTAATCTTAACCTGAACACTCTGGATCGAAGCCTTAATAAGATGGCGTATTACAACGAACTCGGCTCGCTCGAACACAACGGCGTGCTCTATATGAGTCTGGATGCCAGTCCGACGAACTCAGGTATAGGTAAATGGGATAAGCGTAAAATCATCCTGATCTCGTCAAAAGATCATGGCAAACACTGGCGTTACGTCGGCACGCTCACAGACTTCGATGACGCGAGTAATCTGGGATATTTTATATTTACCGGAAGTAGTCTTGTCCGGGTTGGCAAGCGAAATTACCTGATCGTCACGCCAGCCGGTAAAAAAGGCCTGTTTGTCAAAAACAGGGGGCAGGACGGCTCGCTGGTGATCGAATTCGAGGATATCAGGCATGCAAAGTTAAAACGCAATACCAAAGGAGAGTTGATCATCACCAAACGCATCAATCCTTCCCTCATTGCAGGAGGCTTAAGCGACTATGACAAACAGAATCGGAATGGTGGCATCGTATTCTGCCAGCTCGATTTTAAGGCCAAGCTCGAAGATAGAGAGTTCCTCAGAGCATATAACACCGGTCAGGGAATTGGTGGCAAATAGATTCGAGAATAACCGGCCCCGAGTTTACTCTTTCAACCGCCAGCCGACATGCCAAAGGCGCCAGCAGAGTAGAACAGTAAACAGCGCAAAGCCGGTGACGATACCGATGGATAGCCATGGGTCGGAATCCCCTACCCCGATAAAGCCGTGGCGGAAGCCATCAATCAGGTAGAAGAAGGGGTTATAGAGGCTCACCTGCTGCCAGAACGGCGGTAGTTGCTCGATGGAGTAGAAGACACCGGAGAGAAAGGTGAGCGGCATGATGATGAAGTTGTTCACCATCGACATCTGATCGAAGTTGTCCGACCACATACCGCCGATCAGCCCCAGACCGCCCATGATCACGCTACCGCAGATACCGTAAACCAGAATCAGGCCGAAATGGTGCATCGAGAGATCGACAAACGGCATCAGCACCAGCAGAAAGACAGTGGCAACGATCACCGCCCGAAGCACAGCCCCGGCAAGGAATGCAGTCACCATCTCCAGTGCCGAGAGCGGTGCCATCAACAGGTAGATATGCACATTCATCACCTTACCGATAATGATGGAGCTTGAGGTGTTGGCAAAGGCGTTCTGGAGCATCGACATCATCGCCAGACCGGGAATCAGGAAGGTGAAGTAGTCCACCTCCATACCGGGAACCTGACGATCCCCCATCGCATAACGGAAGACAATCAGGTAGAGGATAGCAGTCAAGGCAGGGGCCGCCACTGTCTGCATATTCACCTTCAGGAAACGATGGGTCTCCCTTTTAAAGAGGGTCCATGTGCCACGCGGATTCATAATGTCTCCTCCTGCTGCGTCAAACGCAGGAAAACATCCTCTAAATCCTCCTGACAGACACCGGCATCGAGCGGTGCACCGAATCGATTCAACGCCGTGCTATAGGCATCGTGGAAGGTTGATTCGTTCAAATCCTTACGAGAGAGGGTCAGGCAGAGACGTCCATCCTGAATACGCGGAAAAAAGGCTTCGAGTGCCGCCTCATCATCACCGGAGAGGCTCCATCCATCCGGATACTGTAACCAGAGGTAGGAACCGGCAACATTATGCATCAACTCATCCATACGGCTGGACTCAATCACCCTGCCCTGGTTGATAATGGCCACATGATCGCAGAGCTCCTCAGCCTCCTCGAGGTAGTGGGTGGTGAGAAGAATGGTAGTTCCCTGCTTGTTGAGCTCGCGCATATAGTTCCACAGCCGCTTACGTAGCTCCACATCCACACCGGCGGTCGGCTCATCGAGAATCACCAGCTTCGGTTTGTGGACAAGGGCCTGCGCTACCAGAAGACGACGACGCATACCGCCGGAGAGCTGGCGGGTGTTCTTGTGGGCATGCTCGGCAAGTTCGAGGCGTTCGAGGAGCTCATTGATCCACTTCATATCCGGCTTCTGACCATAGAGGCCGCAGACCATGGAGAGCACTTCACGCGGTGTAAAAAAGGGATCGAAAGCCACCTCCTGTGGCACCACGCCCATGTTCTGCTTGCTCCAGAGACGCTCATCGAACATGGAATGTCCGAACAGCTCAATGGAACCCGATGTAGGAATAACCGTATCGGCCATGATGTTGATCATCGTACTTTTACCGGCGCCGTTCGGACCAAGCAGCGCAAAGAAGCTCCCTTCCGGAACAGTCAGAGAGGCCTCATCCAGTGCCAGCTTGTTGTTACTGTACCGTTTAGTGAGATAGTGAATATTTAAAGCTGTCCCGCTCATGGCATCACTATACGAAAACGGAGCCAAAAGGCCCCGTCTTTAATTGCTTATAAAAACAGCGCTCAGTAGCCTGCGTTAGCACAGCCGCTACCGGATTCAGATGGTGTGAAAGACTTACCACAACCGCATGAGGAGGCTGCATTGGGATTACGAATAACGAATGATTCGCCCTCGAGCGAGGTCTGGTAATCAACCTCAGCCCCATCGATCAACTTCAGGCTCATCGGATCGACCAGTAGCTTCACGCCATGGTTCTCCGCTACATGATCGTTCTCCTTGATCTCATCATCGAAGGTGAATCCATACTGGAAGCCCGAGCAACCGCCACCTGAGACAAATATTCTCAGATTCATACCTTCATTGCCTTCGCTTTCAAGGAGAGTTCCAATTTTATTTGCTGCAGCTTCGGTCAATACTAACGACATATCCACCTCGTTTCCGTTTCATCGCGTCATATCATCATCCGTTTGTATGAAGCGACCATTAAACTTTTACAAAATCAATTAAAACATCATCACATTTTTAAAACTCGATGCAAGCCCGAGACAAACTCTCTTGCTTCATCGGTATCAAACATGACAATCAGCCGATGCGAATCACTATTTCCAGCCCTTTTCCGGTTCTGCTACTCGGCATTGTACTGAGTGCATGTTCACCAGCATCGGAGACGGTACATGAGACCCGTTTCATGATGGGAACCCTAGTCGAATTCACTATCTTTAGTGACAACAAAGAAAATACGTCTATTGCCATCAAAACAGCCGCCGAAGAGATGCAACGTATCGAGCATCTTTTCACCATTTACGGCGATCACGACAATGCAGTAAAACAGTTCAATCAGTCAGACGGCACCCCCTTCGCACTGCCGGAAGAGATCGATCGACTTCTGGAACAGTCGTTAAAGGTACGAGCGCAGAGCAGGGATGCTTTCTCACCCACGCTCGGTGCCCTGAACCGGCTATGGGGATTCTCCATGGAACCACCGGCAACCACACCACCGCAGAGAGAAGAAATCGAGACACTTCTCCCCTCAGCCAACCACTGTATCAAAAAACAGGAACAAGCATGGATACGACTCTCCCCCATGTGCCAGCTCGATTTCGGCGCCATTGCCAAAGGCTATGCTATCGACCGTGGCATGGAGACCCTGAAACAGCATGGTATCGCCAATGCCATCATCAATGCCGGTGGCGATATTCGCGTTATCGGGCGTCATGGTAATCGACCCTGGCAGATCGGCATCAGGCACCCCCGCGAAACAGGGAAGATGCTTGCCACACTGAAAACCGAAGGAGATGTGAGCATCGTCACCTCCGGCGATTACGAGCGTTTCTACATTTCGAACGGCAGGCGCTACCACCATATTCTCAATCCGGAGACAGGTTATCCGGCTCACAGGAGCCAAAGCGCAACCGTCATTGCCAGCAACGCAACCCTGGCGGATGGCTGGAGTACGGCACTGTTCGTGATGGGTCAACAGGGCCTTAAGACGATTGAGAAGCAGGGTATGGAGGCAATTATTGTGGCTGAAGACGGTTCGATTCATTCAACAAAGAAGATCGAATCCCGCTTGCAGCTATCCGTTCAGCCTCCTATGCTCCGTGCATCAGATTCATAAAACTTGATTTCAGGGAGGAATCATGGACGTCTCCGAGCTACTCGCATTTACCGTAAAAAATGGTGCATCCGACCTGCACATCTCTTCCGGTGAACCCCCAATGATTCGAATCCATGGCGATATGACGCGCATCAAGATGCCTGAATTAGGGGAGCGCGAAGTTCAGGCGATGGTTTATGACATCATGAATGATACGCAGCGTAAGCTGTTCGAAGAACATCTGGAACTCGACTTCTCTTTCTCGCTCGGAGATATCGCCCGTTTCCGTGTGAATGTCTTCAAACAGAACCGTGGGATGGCCGCTGCATTTCGTGTGGTCCCCAATGAGGTATTTACCCTGGAGCAGTTAAAATGCCCGGAGATTTTTGCAGATATCGCCATGACGCCCCGTGGCATCTGTCTGGTTACAGGGCCAACCGGTTCGGGTAAATCCACCACCCTCGCCGCCATGGTGGATCTTCGCAACCAGAACGAGAAGGGTCATATCCTGACCATTGAAGACCCGATCGAGTTCGTGCACCGTTCAAAAAGTGCACTGGTCTCCCAACGTGAGCTTGGCCCACACACCCACTCATTCGCCAATGCACTACGAAGTGCCATGCGTGAAGACCCTGATGTCATCCTGGTAGGTGAGTTGCGTGATCTGGAAACCATTCGCCTGGCACTGACTGCGGCTGAAACAGGCCATATGGTCTTCGCCACTTTGCATACCTCATCGGCACCTAAAACCATCGACCGTATTATCGACGTGTTTCCGGCTGCAGAGAAGGATATGGTTCGTGCCATGCTCTCTGAATCCCTCAAGGCAGTGATCTCACAGACACTCATGAAGACAGCGGACGGTGCAGGACGCGTCGCTGCTCATGAGATCATGATTGGAACACCGGCCATTCGAAACCTGATCCGTGAAAACAAAGTACCCCAGATGGTTTCGGTTATGCAAACCAGCCAGCGCGAAGGCATGCAGACGCTCGACTCGGACCTGCAACGTCTGGTAAAATCACGTAAGATCACCCAGCAGGCCGCACTTGAGAAAGCACAGAACAAACAGCTGTTTGGCGGTGGCGCTATCTAAGTAAAACGACAGCAATGCAGATTAGACAAAGGAGCGATTGATGAGTGCCAATGAACCTCAGAAATTAACTATCAAACAGTTATTAATGGTCATGGTCAAAAAAGATGCCTCGGACATCTATATCACCACCGGCATGCCGCCGGCATACCGTATCAATGGTGCCGTCATGCCACTCAAACAGGAGCCGCTAAACTCCGTACAGTGCGAACAACTGGCCAACTCCTGCATGAGCGAAAAACAGAAAGCTGTTTTTGCGGAAGAGTACGAGATGAACCTGGCACTGGCCTACCCCGACCTGGGACGCTTTCGCGTCAATATCTTTCGACAGATGGGTCATGTCGGACTGGTCATTCGACAAATCAAGACTGAGGTTCCGACAATTGAAGACTTGGGGCTCCCTGAGATATTCAAAGATATCTCCATGACCAAACGCGGCCTTGTTATCATGGTGGGTGCAACCGGCTCCGGTAAATCAACCTCCCTGGCCGCTCTCGTTGATCACCGTAACCGAACACAGGCCGGACACATTATCACCATTGAAGACCCGGTTGAGTTTGTTCACCAGCATAAAAAATGCGTCATCACACAACGTGAAGTAGGAACCGACACACTGGAGTATGAGACCGCCCTTAAGAACACCCTGCGACAGGCACCCGACGTTATTCTGGTGGGCGAAATCCGTGATCGAAAAACCATGGAACATGCGCTCGAATTTGCTGAAACCGGCCATCTCTGCATGGCCACACTGCACGCCAATAATGCCAACCAGGCACTCGAGCGTGTTCTCAACTTCTTCCCGGAAGAGGTGCATCCACAGGTAAGGCTCAACCTGGCACTCAACCTGAAAGGCATTCTCTCACAACGCCTGGTAAAAACTGCTGATGGCGGACGTATGCCGGCAATTGAAATCCTGATTAATACGCCAAGAATCTCAGACCTGATCGACAAATGGGAGATTGGTGAGATTAAAGAATCCATGGCCGATGGAAAGAACTATGGTATGCAGACATTTGACCAGCATCTGCTTGAACTCTGGAAGCGTGGCCTGGTGGGAGAGGAAGAGGCACTTCGACATGCCGACTCGGTGAATGACCTTCGCCTGAAGATGAAGATGTCCAAACTTGAAGGGAATGAGAGCGGTGGCGGTATTGATGAACTTGCTTCCGGCTCATCCGATTCCGGCCTTAAAATCTGATGGCTGACTGGCATCTGGTCGACGACCTGCTGCTTGCCGCACACAAGCACAAGGCTTCGGATCTGGTAGTGCGAACCAACGACCGTGTACGTATGCGTATTAATGGTGCGGTGATTACCATTGCACCGGACAAAGTTCCGCAACCCAGCCGGGATCAGGTTATGGAAATGATCGAACATCTGATAAGGGATGTGCCTGGCGAGGAGAATCTCGAAGAGATCAAGAGCCGTGATTTTCACTACTCACTGGAAAACGTGGCTCACTTTCGTGTGCATGTGATGCGCACCAACAACAATTTCGGCATTGTTGCACGTATCATCCCACAAAATATTCCGGGATTTGATGAACTGAGACTGCCGCCTGTCATTCGTGAAATCTGCAATCACAGGAATGGTCTGATTCTGATGGCCGGAGCAACCGGGTCGGGTAAAAGCACCACCCTTGCAGCAATTCTGGATCATATCATTGAACACCGTCCGGTTCATGTGGTCACACTGGAAGATCCCATTGAATACCGTTACAGCACTACGCGCAAAGGGACAGTTTGCCAGCGCGAGCTGGGGCTGGATGTAATGAGCTATGCACAAGGGCTTAACGATGCCATGCGCGAAGCACCCGATATCATCGTAGCAGGTGAAATTCGTGACAGGGAGACAATCCAGCTTGCCCTGCAATCTTCAGAAACCGGTCATCTTGTCATGGCAACCGTTCACGCTACCACTGCCATCGGTACCATGCAGCGTGTGATGTCCGCATTCAACCTCAATGAACAGGATGCCATCCGTGAACGCCTGTCAGAAAACCTGCGTGCCATTGTCGTGCAAAAGCTTCTGCCGAAAAAAGATGAAAAAGGGCGCATTGTGGTGCTGGAAGTGATGATCCGAAACTCGGTCATCAAACACTTTATCCTCGATCCCGATCGCTGGAGTGAAATTCCCAAAGCGATGGAAGAAGGGACTGTCCTTTATGGCAGCCAATCCTTCGACCAGCATCTTCAAAAGCTGGTAGAAGAGAATCAAATTGAATACGAAGAGGCATTGGCCAGCGCCTCCTTCCCTGAAGACTTTGCCATGCGGATGGGTCGCGAATAGAAATAGAAAAGGGGCGTTAACGAAGCGCGTGAAGCGCCTGTTTCACCTGTTTTGTACCAACCCTGATATTGGATTTCCCATACGAATGAGAGCCATTTAACTCTATCTGATCCCCAAATCGTACCGATGCGCGACTACGCTTAAGCAAACCGGTCCAGATATGCACATGATCAAACGGCCAGACGCCTGTGATTCGAAATGGCAGCAAAGGTGCGTCCGTCTCCAGCGCCAGCATCGCTGCACCTGGAAAGATTCGTTTCAAGGGAATATCAGGATTGGCTCCACCCTCCGGAAAAATGCAAATCACACCACCGGTACGCAGCACCTCAATGGCTTCACGCAACGCATGTCGATTCGCCCCGCCCGGACTTACAGGAATGGCTCCAACAGCACGAAAAAACCACTTCATACCTAGCATACCGTGGTAATATTCGCGATCCATCAGGAAGCATAATGGTCGATCTACGGATGCCTGAACCAGTAGCGGATCAAGTCCGCACCGGTGGTTACCTATCAGAATCAACGCCCCGTCAGGCAGCTTGACAGACTCCGTACTCAGCCTGTGCCAGACCCGGCAGACGATACGATTCAACCAGCGAAGAAAACGATTTGGCCCTGGCGGATGTTTCATTTAAACCGCTAAAGCCCTGAGCAATCCGGCCGCCTTATGCTCGGTCTCCTCCAGTTCAGCTGCCGCATCGGAATCGGCCACGATGCCCGCACCTGCAGCCCAGTGGAGATATCCGGCATAGTGCCAGAAGGTTCGAATCAGGATATTCATATCTGCTGAGCCATCCCAACCGACATAGCCGACTCCACCTGTATAAGGTCCCCTCGCCTGATCTTCCATCTCATGAATGATCTCCATGCAGTGCACTTTCGGACAACCGGTGATGGTGCCACCCGGAAACATCGCCATAAACAGATCGACCATATCCATACCATCGGCCAGAACGCCGCGAACATTCGATACGATATGCTGCACCGTGCTATAGCGCTCAACTGTCATACGCTCGTTCACGTCAACACTGCCGGGCCTGCAGATACGACCAAGATCGTTACGCTCCAGGTCAACCAGCATAATGTGCTCTGCCTTCTCCTTATCCGATAGTAACAGCTCGGACTTCAGCGAATCGTCATCGTCGCCCTCACCGCGCCTGCGCGTTCCGGCAATCGGTCGTGTCTCTACCAACCCACTGGAAGAGAGAGAAAAAAGACGTTCCGGAGAGGCCGAAATAATGTGGAACGGTTTTTTATCTATGTCTATTTTTACATAGCAGGAGAAGGGAGCCGGATTCACCTCTCTAAGGCAGCCATAAAGTTCATGGAGTTTTGATTCAGGCAGTTCAGCACGCCAAAAGCGGGCAATATTAGCCTGAAAGATATCGCCGGCAGCAATATAGCTTTTCACCTTTTCCACTGCCTGCATATAAACTCCAGGCTCGCCCGAAATAACCCTGTCAACGCTAACCGGCGAGGCTTCAGGTTTTGCAACCGGAGACCGTGAGGTGGCGATAAATGCAGCCACCTCATCCAACTGCTTCTGGCTTACTCTGGAGGAGAGATAGAGCTTATGTTCGGAGTAGTTGATGCAGAGGCTCCACTCCGGCTCGAAAAGCCAGACAAGTGGTCCGGCAAGCTCGGATTTCGCCTGAGGAAGAGACTCAACAACCCCGCCCGCTTCGTAGGCCGTATAAAAAAGCTGCCGGATGCCGGGAAACGAAAACCTCTTTCCGGCAAGACTCTCTCTCCATCCATCCAGGAAACCTTCCGCTTTATCAATAGTAGTAAGAACACGGTACTCTCCTCGAGCAGAGGTAAGAAAGTCGCAACCATTTGCTGTGGGATCTTCCAGAATGGCGGAGAAAGTTTCAGGAGACACCTGAAAAAGGTCATGTGCACAGGGCACATCTTCAGACCAGTCTATAATTTTTGTATAGAGTTGTATCTCTTGGTTATTTGAATTTACGGACAATGACAGATGCATTGGTACCGCCAAATCCAAATGAGTTGGAGATTGCTACATCGATATCAACCTCACGTGCCGTGTGAGGCACATAGTCGAGATCGCATTCCGGATCCTGATCCTCCAGATTGATCGTAGGCGGGACAACACCATCACGAACAGCCAACACCGAGAACGCTGCCTCGATACCACCCGCTGCTCCCAACAGATGACCAGTCATCGACTTCGATGAAGAGACCATCAACTTCTTCGCATGCTCGCCGAAGACGCTCTTGATACCCTGAGTTTCAGCAATATCTCCGGCTGGAGTTGATGTGCCATGTGCGTTGATGTAATCGACATCTTCCGGATTAAGTCCGGCACGATCGAGAGCCGCTTTCGTACAGCGAGCTCCTCCTTCACCACCTGGGGACGGAGCTGTCATGTGGTAAGCATCGCCAGACATGCCGTAACCAACCACCTCGGCAAAAATATCCGCACCACGGGCTTTAGCCGAATCGAGTGATTCGAGCACCAGAATACCGGCGCCTTCACCCATAACGAAACCGTCGCGACCACTATCCCACGGACGTGATGCCTTCTCAGGTGCATCATTGCGTGTGGAGAGCGCCTTGGCTGCTGAAAAACCACCGACACCGAGCTCACAGATACATGACTCGGAACCTCCGGCAATCATCGCATCAGCGTTACCGCGGGCGATAATCTCGAATGCATCGCCGATGGCATGCGTACCAGTGGAACAAGCGGTTACAGTAGCGGTATTAGGCCCCTTGGCGCCACTCATCATGGAAACCCAACCAGAAGTCATATTGATAATGGTCTGGGGGATAAAAAAAGGTGATATCTTACGTACTCCACCCGCCTCATAGGAACGCATCGTTTTTTCGATCATGGTCAGGCCACCGATACCGGAACCGACAGCCACACCAACACGATCAGCATTTGCCTCCGTAATCTCCAGCCCGGACTGTTCCAACGCCATCAATGAGGCGCTGACACCGTACTGGATAAAGACATCCATCTTTCGAGCATCTTTTCGATTGATAAACGCGTTGACGTCGAAATCAGTTACTTCACCGGCAATCGTGCAGGCCATACCGGTCGCCTCCGCATCAAATTTACTGATGCGGGTGATACCGGACTTACCGGCAACAAGATTGTTCCAGCTTAGGTCTGTTCCGGTGCCGAGCGGGGTAACCAGCCCGACACCGGTAACAACAACGCGTTGTGTCATGAATTACTCCGCTTTCGCGGCGATATAGTCGATTGCGTTCTGTACGCTCTGAATTTTTTCAGCGTCATCATCCGGGATTTCGATACCGAACTCTTCTTCGAAGGCCATTACCAGTTCTACTGTATCGAGAGAATCAGCACCCAGATCATCAACAAAGGAAGAATCGGAGTTGATTTCGCTCTCATCAACATTCAGCTGATCAGCAACGATTTTAATAACTTTAGCTTCAATTTCTGCAGACATATAGTCCTCCCATTTGAAATTAGGTGCGGCTTCTATCATAGCCGGAAGAGCTGCACAAGCTCTTCTCCAATCACTACAACATCACCACGACCTTCAAACCATCACGAAATGTGACAGATTTTTTTTACATGTACATACCGCCGTTCACGTGTAATACATGACCGGTAATGTACCCACCGCCTTCGCCGGCCAGAAAGAGTACGGCATAGGCAATATCTTCAGGGCTTCCGAGGCGTCCCAACGGCACCTGCGATGTTAGTGCCACCTTGGCATCATCACCCAACTCATCGGTCATATCGGTAGCGATAAAGCCCGGTGCAATGGCGTTGACCGTGATATTTCTGGAACCCACTTCACGAGCCAGCGACCGGGTCATAGCATCGATGCCGCCCTTACTGGCACAATAATTCATCTGTCCGGGGTTACCCGCTGAAGCGACTACCGATGAGATATTGATAATGCGCCCACCCTTGGCACGCATCATCGGCTTCAGTGCCGCCTGTGACGCGTAGAACACCGAAGAGAGATTGGTATCGATCACCGCCTGCCACTCGTCTGCCTTCATACGCATCGAGATGTTGTCGCGCGTGATACCGGCATTATTGACCAGTACATCCAGTCTGCCGAAATGTTTAGCCACCTCCTGAACAAAAGCCTGTACGGCTTCACCATCGGCCACATTCACCACCCTGGGCAGCACCTCAACACCAATACCCGACAACTTCTCGACAGCGCCACCAACCGATGCCTCACTGGTGGCACAGATGGCAAGATTATATCCTGCCTCACCCAATGCTCTGGCAATAGCAAGCCCGATACCGCGGCTGGCCCCTGTTACAATCGCAACTTTCGTTTCACTCATGATTCACCTCCCGTCGCAGCAATCGCCTGGTCCATCAGTTCCGAAGAAAAGACCGATGCCACATCCATCTCTTTTGAAATTCGTTTTACCAGACCGGCCAGTACCTTGCCCGGCCCCATCTCGACACCACGCTCGATTCCACCGGTACACATCTTCTGTATCGTCTCGGTCCAACGCACCGGCGAAACAAGCTGTTCGACCAGCGCCTCGCGGATATCTACCGCCTCGGTCAGTGGTAATGCACGAGCATTGCTCCAGACCGGGCACGCCGGAGCGGAGATCGTCACGGATGTAAGTTTCTCCTGCATCGCATCGGCAGCCGGCTGCATCAGCGGCGTATGCGACGGCGCACTGACCGCCAGCGGCAGTGCACGCTTGGCTCCCGCCCCTTTCGCCGCCTCCATCGCCTTTTCAACGGCAGCACTCTGGCCAGCAATGACCAGCTGACCGGGGCAGTTGAAGTTGGCAGGCCAGACCTTGCTCTCAACCGACGAGGCACTATCGCAAAGAGAGGAAACCACGTCATCGTCCAGACCAATGATCGCCGCCA
The DNA here is from genome assembly GCA_050304695.1 of Mariprofundaceae bacterium. Taxonomy (GTDB): domain Bacteria; phylum Pseudomonadota; class Zetaproteobacteria; order Mariprofundales; family Mariprofundaceae; genus WSZY01. The sequence goes on along the minus strand of JBNLEB010000015.1, from coordinate 70,936 downwards.
TCTTACCGATGCCTGCCGGCACCGCCTCGCTCATGGCACGACCGCGAAAGGCCACCAGTGCAACGGCATCCTCGAAAGTAAGTGCCCCGGCCGCGACCAGCGCTGAGTATTCACCCAGGCTATGCCCTGCCATCTCTGCCGCTGCAGAGCCTTCACGCGCATTCCAGAGACGATAGAGCGCCGTGGAAGCGGTCAGCAGCGCCGGTTGGGTGAATTCCGTAACGTCCAGCTTGCTGTCGACATCCTCAATGACCAGAGCCTTCATATCATAGCCGAGCACATCGGAAGCAGCCGCAAAGGTATCCGACACAATCGACTCACCATCAATCAAGTCGGCGAGCATACCCTTGGATTGTGATCCCTGTCCGGGAAAGAAAAATGCAAAATTCGACACTTTCAAACTCCTCTATAATCGATTACCGAATCGATAAACCCACCCATGAATGGGTGGCGAAAGCGCCAGCTTTCGTGAACAATCCAAAACCGCGCTTTTGGATTGCGGCAGATAAAAAATATATGGACATATTTTATATCCTTAATTATTTCGACCAGCGAACGAGATTAGCGCCCCAGGCAAAGCCGCTGGCAAAGGCCTCCAGCAACAGCAACTGCCCTTTCTCAAGCTTTCCTTCGCGATAAACGTGGTTGAGTGCCAATGGAACACTGGCAGCCGATGTGTTGGCGTGACGGTCAACCGTTAACGCCATTCGATCCTGATCCAGCTTCAGCTTCTTGGCCGTCGCCTGCAAAATTCTGATGTTTGCCTGATGTGGAATCAGCCATTCGATCTCGGACTGATCGATACGATACTTTTCCAGCAGTTCGCCAACCACTTCTCCCAACTTGGTGACAGCTACACGAAACACCTCATTGCCCTTCATCTCAACTGCTGCAACACCTGCCGAGTCGATATGGAAATCGCTAGGATCCTCACCCGGCGCAGCGCCCGGATGCGCATGTTCCGCCATCAGCAGATGCCGATAAGAGCCATCGCAATGGAGCACCGAACCGATCACACCCTCATCATCCCGTGCTTCAAGTACCACGGCACCGGCACCATCACCAAACAGCACGCAGGTAGAACGGTCGTTCCAGTCTAGAATCCGGCTCATCGATTCCGCACCGATCAACAGCACACGTCTGAACATACCGCCTCGAATCATGCCGTCGACCTGAGCCAACCCGTAAACAAATCCTGAACATACCGCCTGAATATCCCATGCCGGAATGCTGTCGCAGCCGAGTTTGTACTGAACAACGCTGGCAGTAGAGGGAAACACCATGTCGGGAGTTGTCGTTGCAACGACAATGGCATCGATATCGGTTACGTTGAGGTCTGCATCCGCAAGCGCCTGTTTGGCAGCTTCCACAGCCAGATCGGATGTCTTCTGATCCCTGGCAATAATATGACGCTGTCGAATGCCTGTACGCTCGCGAATCCACTGATCCGATGTATCGACCATGGTCGAAAGCTCTTCGTTACTCAGAATGCGCTCCGGCAAATAGCCGCCAACACCGATAATGTGACTATGCACCGTCACGATGATTCGGCCATGCCGTTCATGGTTTCAACGATATTTTCGATAAGGCCGGCTTTGACTTCACGGATCGCCACATCAATGGCACACGCATAACCATACGCATCAGCAGAACCGTGGCTCTTCACAACGATACCATTCAGACCAAGCAGTGGTGCGCCATTGTGTTCACTCGGATTCATCGCCTCCTTCAAACGCTTTAACGCTCCTGATGCAAGCAACGCACCGGTTTTTGCGACAACTGAGGAGGTCAGTTCGCTCTTAAGCTGCCGAATAATCATCTTGGCAACCCCCTCCATGGTCTTCAGAGAGACATTACCGACAAATCCATCACATACAACCACATCGACGGAATCCCCGAACAGATCAGTACCTTCGACATTGCCGATGAAGTTGAGCCCTGAATCCTGCAGCTTGGTAGCTGCAACCTTCACCACATCGGTACCTTTGATATCTTCACTACCGATATTAAGCAGACCGACACGCGGTGACTCGACTCCCTCGGCTGCCTGCATATAGCAGGAACCCATCACAGCAAACTGCAAAAGATGCTCGGAGGTACAGTCCACGTTGGCGCCGATATCGAGAAAAAAGGTCTCGCCACCATCCATCGCCGGAATCATAGATGCGATAGCAGGTCGATCGATACCGGGGATAGTTTTAAGAATCAGCTTGGAAATAGCCATCAGTGCACCGGTATTACCGGCACTGACCAGCGCATCCCATTCGCCATCACGAACCGCACGCGCACCCACATGGATGGATGACTCTTTTTTGCGCCGGAGTGCCGTGGCAGGTGCTTCGCACATATCAATGATATCGACTGACTCTACGAGAGTCACCCTATCGACAATGCCTGCACGCTCCAGCTCAGGCAAAAGAACGTCCGGGCGTCCACAGATACCCAAACGCAAACCCGTATCTGATCTCTCTAGAGTCCGGACAAGTGCATCGACAACAATACCGGGAGCTTCGTCACCCCCATGGCCATCCACTAAGATACGAGCGGCACAACCTTCTTGCCGGGAGGAAACCGAACTGTTAGGAAAACCGGAGGACATCAGGCCTCGTCTTTCGCTACAACCTCACGACCTTTGTAGTGGCCGCAGCTCTGGCATGCATGGTGCGGACGCATCATCTCACCACACTCAGGGCACTCACTCATGCCTGCCACTGTGATTTTGTCATGCGCTCTGCGCATGTTGCGCTTGGACTGACTGGTTTTTCTCTTTGGAACTGCCATTTTCTCAATACTCCTATCATCACCTGGATGAACAACTCTTCAGGAATCGAACCTGATCTGGCGCAATGCTGCAAACGGATGATCATCATCCTGTTCTGTGCATGTGCACGCTTGCTTGTTTAAATTCTCGCCGCACTGCTGACAAAGGCCTTTACACTGCTCACTGCAAACCACCATCGGTTTCCATGCCAGCCATAGCTCTTCACGCAACAGGTCGACCAGACTGACCTCCCCGGGAGGCTCCAACAGTTCACAACCGTCGGTCTGCTCTTCGTCCGTCTGCTTTCCAAGCCTGAAACAGCGGTTGCATTCACCCTCCATCAGCAGAGGAAACTCAGACGTGCAACGTACACAAGCCCTCATCAACTCGATACGCCAGCTACCTTGCAGTAGAAACAGCCCGCCTTGCGAGGAGATTCTTCCCTGCCACCGGACATCCTTGCAGAGGGTAGAAGGTGCATCAACCCTGCCCAGTGTGCCATCCTCAAAAAGAGCTTTCGGGATCTCAACAGACCACTGCCTTCCGCTTGATGGCAACCCCTGCAGCTTAAAGCTCAATTGCTGTTGCACAGTCGCATCCTCCGCATATGTGATGGCATCAAGCCAGCAAATGCAGGCGGCATTATGGTTATTGGGGCATAGGGGTCAACGAAAACCTTGCTAGATAACAAATTTAATGCTCAAATTTTGACAAATCTGGTATCATGTCTATGCATAGTACAGATATATACATCTGAATTTCCGGCTTAAAACGAGGATCTATGGCTCAGGGAACATCAACAGAGGACGCTAAAAAGCTGATGGAAACCGTATCCTTTGAGCTGGATACGGATCTTCGCCTTCACCCCCAAAAGCTGGAACTCGGGCGGGCAGAACTTTTAACCGATGCGTTGACCATCCCCTTCATGGATATTGAGAAGCGTCTCAATCAGTTTGTGACAGGTACATCCGGCGATGACAAACTGATGCTTCAGAAAAGCATGAAAGCCTATCTGGCCAAACTTAATGCCAACCCACTCATCCCACTCCAGTTTCGTCTAAAAGTGCTCAACAATTTCGAACGTGAGCTGGAGCTGTTCGATTCCGAGATGACTGCTGCCGTGCTCAATGCCCATAAGATCGGCGTAGATATGGTACAGAAGGCGGCGCGTGGAGAGCCGGGATACTACAGGGTTCTGGTTGAAATGATCTCGAACGCTCTGGAGCTGGCAGTTAAGATGCTGCGTATCGGCTACGAAATGTACCAGGCACCTGCCGTTCTCACCAATCGCCAGGCTTTTGACCTGATGAGACTTGGCCTGAGTGTCGCTCCGGTGCTCAAAGAGGATGCGGAACAGGAGAAGGAAAAGTTATACAAAGTCGTCTGCAGTCATGAGTTTCTGCGTATGCTCGATTTCTACGGCAAATCGAAAGCAGAACAGAAAATGACCTGGGATGAACTCAATTGCCATGTCGGCACCCTTCATCCGATTCTTCTGCGTAAACATGACAAAGCGCCTGATATCAAAGGCGAGACCTTCATGGTAACCAACTTTATGCGCCCCAACGAGGGGGCCAAGATAGTGTCATCACTGCCACCGGAAACAGCTTCGGACATGGTTGTAATTCCACTGGATGCATTCGTTGATCGCATGGTTACAGCTATCAACCGGGTCGAGACCGTACTCAAAAGTCCGGAACTGCAAAAAGGCGACCTGTTTACAGAAGAGGCACTGCAGCAAACCATCGTAGGTGGAAATGCCATTCTGGATACGCTGCGCACCAAAGAGAGGATCGATGACCGCAAGGACTACTCCGGCACACGGGTCATGATGGAATGGAATGCTGCCAAAGCCTTCAAGGATGCCCATACGGCCGTCATTCTGGACGATTATGAATACGCACCTTCGGAGCGCAGCAATCAGGCTGCCTGGTCTGTCACCAACATCAGCAGGCATGGTGTCGGTCTTGAACGAATCAGCCATATTAAAGATTTTGAAATAGGCGTAGGCAGTATTGTCGGCCTAAGCTGGATGCCGCACCGAAACGAACCAATGCTTGGAACCGTACGCTGGATCAGGGAGCCGAAGCCCGGCGAACAGCGAATGGGCATCAAGTTTTTTCATCAGAACTTCAAACTCTATAAAGGTGTCCTGATGGGCAGCCACAGCGATGACGGCCAGCTATCCCGTTCATGGCCGGTATTGATCAAACCGGGAGAAGCCAGCCATACAGCCGTCTTTCCCGACAACAAGATTCACAGAAACATGACATTTATGCTGACCCACGATGGCAAAGGGGCTCACTTTAAAGTGATCCGGATTATGAAAACGGGACCCAACTACACCTTCTGTAAAGTCGGTGTCGCTGAAGAGCTGGTCCAGGCAAAAAGTTTCGATTTCAGCTAGCTGCTGTTTTTTGACGATGGCCTGGATACAAACAGCCGCTCATGATAAAACCTCAACTCTTCAATCGACTCCCGCACATCAGCCAATGCCAGGTGCTCCCCTTTCTTGGCCGGAACAGGAAGAGAAGGATACCAGCGAGAAGCGAGCTCCTTAATCGTACTAACATCAATATTTCGATAGTGTAGCCAGCTCTCTAATGTCGGCATATATCGAACCAGAAAACGCCGATCCTGATGAATTGAGTTGCCACACAACGGGGAACTCCTTTGCGGAATATGTTCCTTAATAAAGTCGAGCGTCAAACCTTCGGCCTCTTCAAGCGACACAGGAGATTGCCGCACACGCTCAGTTAAGCCGGAGTCGGCATGGTGTTGCCTGCACCACTCATTCATCGACTCAAGCACAGCATCAGGCTGGTGAACTGCCAGGCTCGGGCCTTCGGCAACGACATTGAGCTCTCCATCCGTAATAATCGTGGCAATCTCCAGAATGGTATCTCTCTCCGGGTCAAGGCCGGTCATCTCCAGATCCATCCAGACCAGATAACCCCTGTTCTTCTTCGAAATCGTCATGATGCAATCCTGCCGACTGTTATCCCAACTGCCCCTGCCATAGATGCCAAGCTTGGTGAAACTTCATCATAATTCAAGCTAAGTGGTAATCGACTCCAGCTTCGGCGAACCGGGTAGTGTCTCCTGAAGCTGCGAAAGTTATCTGCACGTTGCTCATCTGGAAGAGTCAGCCAGCTGTGCATCTCTCGATTATCACGCGCTATGGGGTAACGAGCCGATACCATTCGATGAAGGTTATACCAGTCATCTGTTCCCTGCAGGGTATCCTCAATCCTGTCAGCCTGGGGCAATTCGTCAGACATCTTCCATTCCGGATCAACACCCAGGTATCGGCAAAGTGCATCATAGACATACTGTGTATTGGCTGCCTTACCATCAAGCGAATGACCTGCAATATGTGGTGTTGCGATCTGTAGTTGCGGATGATTGAGCAGCCGCGCGGAAACCAGTGGCTCACCCTCCCAGCAATCGAAAACGGCAAACCTCTCCGGATCGCCATCCAGCCAGTCGGCCAGCGCTTTATTATCGACAACCGTCCCTCTGGCGGTGTTAATAATACCACGACCTTTGAATTGACTGAGAAACCCGGCATTCACCAGATGTTCGGTTCTGTGCTCTCCATCCCGAATCAGTGGCGTATGCAGAGTGATCAGATCCGCCGTCTCCAGCAGCTCTTCGATCGAACAGCTATCGAAACCTTCATGGCGTGCTCTCGGCGGGTCGTTCAACAGCAACAAAACATTAAGCCTGGTAAGGCGGTTGGCCAGTTCACTTCCTATTCTTCCCACCCCAATCACTCCCAGAGTCATATCCGGAAGAGTGATACGTTTACCCGTGTGCAGTTCCAGCAGGGCTGCCACCATATACTCGACCACCGAATCGGTAGAGCTACCCGCAGCATTGGCCCAGGTAATGCCGGCACTCTCAAGCCATGCTTTGTCGTAATGATCATCGCCAATGGTCGCCGTAGCGGCAAAACGAACCGGCGTCCCCGAAACAAGCCGGGCATCTACACGCGTGGATGAGCGGGTTAGAAGAATATCGGTATCGCCCAGCAGCTCCGATGTAATCTCGTGATGCTCGACAAGCTTTAGGTCGACCCGGTAGCCGGGCAGCTGTGAAAAAGCCGACTTGGCACCCCAGATATGGGCATCGGCAATAATATGAAGTTCGGGCAGTTCCAACTTTACAGGTTCTTGATTCTTCCAATCAGAGCGGTCGATGAGTGCCCATCAAGGAAGGGCACCACAACCACCTCTCCGCCTGCATCACGAACCTCCTTAGCTCCTACGATCTCATCGGGATCATAGTCGCCACCCTTAACCAGCACATCGGGGAGCAGGGCCTGAATCAACTTGATCGGCGTCTCCTCGGAAAAAGGAACCACCAGATCGACCGAACGCAGCCCGGCGAGCATATGTGCCCGATCGACCAAGCGATTAACGGGACGTGAAGGCCCCTTCAGTTGACGAATCGAATCATCACTATTCAGGCCAACGATGAGAACATCACCCAGCGCCCTGGCGGCCTCCAGATAACTTACATGCCCGGGGTGCAACAGATCGAAACATCCGTTGGTGAAAACAACCCTCCGATTCCGGGCACGCCACTCATTGCGAAGGGCTGTTGCTTCGGTCAGTTCAGCAAAGCTGTTTTCGGGCACCTTTTTAGCGAACTCGCAGAAGGTCGATCACTGCCGTCACACCACTCACGCTGCGGGTGACCTCCTTGGCGCGATAACGCTCTGCGGAACTCTTTACAATTCCCTGCAGGTAGACCTTCCCATTCACTGTTTCGACATGAATACCAAAACCCGACACCACTTTGTCGTTGAGCAGCGATGTTTTCACCTTGGTGGTAATCCAGCTATCGGTAAAGATGCTACCGGTCGATGGGCTGCCAATATGCAGCTCCGACTTCACGCTTTTAACACCCTTCACATTACGACAAATGTAGGTGGCTCGATTAATATGCTCGCGACTTGGTAGATAACCTGTCAACAACACTTCCCCTTCAATCACTTCAACGCTCACCCAGCGAGAGGGCATATCTTTCTCTGCAATCAGCAACGCATCGATTTTTGAGGCAATCCCCACATCATCAAAATGTTCCCCCACACTTCGCTCGTCATGGGCTGCACTTCCGACAGCGGCACCGCCCCCGACAATAGCCGTAGCCACGCATCCCGAAAACATAGCCATAATAGCCGTAACAGACAGAAGCCTCACAAACAGAAATCCTTTTCTCACAATAAAACTCTCCTCAATTATTTTGCCGTTCCACTAAGAACATAGGCCAGAAGCAGACAGAGTATCGCCAATAACGTATACAGAAGGACAGGCGGTTTCTGCTCGCGCTTATTCCATGGATTACTGTTCTTTGGTGAAAATTCGTCCGCTTTCTCTTCCTTCATATACCCCACCCATCGACACTAAACGCTACCATCAGCTGACATCATCACCGAGTGTATCAAGTACAGATGCAAAAAGCAGTGGTACAAGAATCTCATCTGGCCCGGATAACCAGTAACCCTTTCCTCCCGGCTGGGTAAGACGCTCGACAACATCGGCCACAGACGTGGCCGTTGCAGCAGGATCAATCACCGCCGTCGTCAGGCCTTCAACTTTTTTTCCCAGGTTTCTGGCAGCATCGACAGCCTGAATCAACAGGCGTGGCATCACAACATTCGAAGCGATGTTCAGTACTACGCCTCCACTCGCCTCCGCCATCATCCCGGCCAGCAATCTGAAATCGTACATAGCCACTGCACCGAGAGACTCTCCATGTGCCTGCGGATGCAGTGTGAATGTATCACCGCCAATCATCGGATGAACCGTCACGGGAATACCGTATCGACACGCTGTCGCAACCACCGAGTGCTCGATATGTTCAAGCTCGGCATCCATCAGTTTGGTTCCCACACTCTTGCCGAAGCCCCAGTTCTCCGTTGCACCAAGATTCACCGCATCATTGACCAGTCGCCCGGTCTCCTCGGTCATACAAAAACGTCCATCCAGCAGATCCTGATCCCGGTAACGAAAGGTCTGGCCGGCCATGGCAATCTCAACATCCTGAATCAGTGCTTCACCGGTCAAAGCCACGCCACCTATCACCCGCTGCTCAATCAGTTTTGCCAACATAGGACTCAGGCCCGAATCCATGACATGGCCGCCGCACGCCACAATAATTGAGTGCCCGGCACGGTGTGCTGCGACGATGGCATCGCGCAACCGGAACAGATCGGAACCACCGCCCAGATTCGGCAAACTACAGAGAAAATCGGATAGACTTCCCCCTCCCTTATAGGGCGCACCGTAATCGCGCTCATCCGTATCGCTCTTCCTCTCCTTGATGGAGACGGTCCGCAGCGAACTGAATGAGAGCGGTCGAGTTGTCATGTTTCCTTACCTCCGCCAAACATCTGTTCATCAACCAGCGAACAGAGAATATGGAGACAGGTGATATGCATCTCCTGCACCCGGGGAGTCGATGAGTGGTCAATATTCAGATGGACACCAACACCACTACCCAGCTTGCCGCCATCACCACCGGTCAAGGCAATAGTTGCCATCCCGATTTTATGCGCCGCCTGCACGGCAGCAATCACATTAGCGGAGTTTCCACTGGTTGAGATGGCCAGCAGCATATCCCCTGCCCGGCCCAATGCTTCAACCTGACGCGAGAAAATATCATCAAAAGAGAAATCATTGGCGATACTGGTAATCACGGACGCATCATGCGTCATGGCAATGGCAGCAAGCCCCGGCCTGTTCATCTCGAAACGGTTGACCAGTTCGCCGGCAAAGTGCTGTGCATCGGCTGCCGATCCCCCATTGCCGCATACCAGGATTTTACCGCCATTATGCAGGCATTCAACCATCCGCCCAGCCGCTTGTAACAGCGGCGCCTCCAGCGGCTCCAGACATGACTGACGCAGAGCGATTCCGGCTTCCATGGCCTCTTTGACGATCTGATTCATGCACCCATCCTTGTAAGCTTACATTAACCCGGTTCACACGAACCTGATTCAAACCGACATCTACCGAAAAACATCCTGCAGATGTTCAATCTCCGGAAATGGATTGATTCCATCTCTCGGCGTCAGGATGATTAAATCGAAGCGGCATTGCAATGTTGCAAGTTCGGTATGTCTGCCAAGATAGGCGTTTGCTGCCGAACGAAGCCGTTCGCACTTATCATCATGTACAGCCAGAAGCCCCTGTTCACGACTCTGATGACTCTTCACTTCAACAAAGGCCAGCAGTTCACCCTTCCGGGCAACAATATCGAGCTCACCGCGACCGGCGCGCACATTCCGGTCAATGACCTCATACCCACGCCGCTTCAGGTAACGACACGCCCGTTCCTCTCCCTTCCGTCCCTTGATGGTACTCACTCTTCCCCGCTCACTTCTCCCCACTCAAACTTACTCTCACCCCGGTATCTATCCCTTGTCGTGATCCAACAGCGCGTAAACGCGCGACTTCGGTACGCCCATCTGTCTGGCAACCGCACCCGCCCGCCTGGATGGAGGCAGCGCCTGCATCGTTTCGCTGTTAAGGGCTGAACGGAGCTCTTCATCACTGACTTCAACAGCTGCAGTCACAGGGCCGATCAGCAAGACAATCTCCCCTCTCGGCTCATGCGTCCGGAAGTGCTCCAGCACTTCATCGGTTGTGCCGCTGACAAATTCTTCATGCAGCTTGGTCAGTTCGCGAGCCACGCAGACTTCCCGCCCGGCCATATTGGCTTTGGCCAGTGTCTCCAGTGTTTTCAGCAAACGTCTTGGCGATTCAAGCAACACATAGGTGTGCCGTGCTTTCTCAAGCGTTGCGATTAAATCGCTCCGGTTTTTGCCACTGCGCGGAAAAAAACCTGCGTAGACAAACCGATCGGTCGGCAGACCGGAAACCGAAAGAGCGGCAACCGGGCTGGATACGCCGGGAACGGGAACCACAATAAACCCCGCCTCCCTCACCCGCTTAACCAGCCTGTAGCCCGGGTCATTGATCAGCGGGGTTCCGGCATCGCTGATCAGCGCCACTTTCTCACCCGCCTCGAGTCGCTGAACAATTTTATCGGTTACCTTCTCCTCGTTGTGTTCATGACAAATCATCATCGGCGTGGAAATTCCCAGATGCGATAACAGACGACCACTCACCCGGGTATCCTCCACAGCGATCACATCTGCCTGCTGCAGCGTTTCAACCGCCCGATAGGTGATATCGCCGAGATTGCCAATGGGCGTAGCAACAATGAACAGTTGGCCTTCTTGCCGAAGATGATTATCTTGCGATTTCATGTGCTCTCTACTTTATCCACGCGGCGACATGCTCGCAACGACTGACGGCGTTAAACCATATCCTGCCAAACCAGGCTCTACCGCCTACGGGCGTGTAGCGCTTATCTTTCTCATTCTTGTTACCCTGCTCACCACCGCCTGTGGGCCGAAGAAGGACGTTGCAACGGTTGGTAAAACGACACAGGAACATCCATTCACACGTCTGGCGCCACCGCCACAAAGCAACAGGGAGATTCAGGCGCTACTGGATCTGGCAAGGGTGGATAATGAGATCGACATGGCCATCACCGGCCTGGAAGAGCTGGCCCGGCATGCGCCACCGCCGATCAATGAGGAGGCTGCCTTCAGACGCGTGGAACTGATGCTGGAGTTCCAGCATCCGCAGGCTATCGGCGAAACCGACCTGGTACTGCAGACCTATCCGATGCATGCCCTGACTCCTTACGCCCATGCATGGCTGGCCCGCTGGTGGATGACCCAGAACAACGATGCCCAAACCCTCGATGCCTATATTCAGGTGCTCAAACACCCCCGCCTCACCCGTGAACTGGCCGAAGAGGCACTCAACAACGCAACACCGATTCTTCAGCGCGCACCGGAGAGAGAGGCGATCCACTGGCTGCTCACAGCTGCCGAGGTGGATAGCAATCGTCAGGAGTACTGGTTACGGACTGCTGCCAACAAGGCATCTCTTGAAACCATTGTTCGCCTGCAACAGGAACAGCGCCTGGACCGGGAAGCATTGAAAACCTTCTATCTGCATGCGGCACGTATCCGCCTGATGTCAGGTCAGATGGATGAGCTACGCACCATCTCCGATATTCTGACCAGCAACATGCCCAATGATGCGATCACCCGTAAAGTTACGGCATGGGCATCGGGCATCACCCAGCATGTCACCATCGGTGTTCTGCTACCTCTGACGGGAAAGTATGAGCGTTTCGGTGAGGAGGCTCTGCAGGGTATCCGTCTGGCCATCTCCAGAGAGGCTTATGCCGATAGTGTAGACCTTCGTATCGCTGACAGTGAAAGCAGCCGGGAGGGTGCTATTCGCGGTTACAAACAGCTTGTTACAAACGGCTGCGAGTGGATTATCGGCCCGCTGGTATCCGAACATACGGAAGCATTGTTGCCACATCTCTCATCCAGCGTTCCGGTGATCAGCCTGGCCAACCAGACCACCATTGCCGAAGCTTCCCCGAAGCTGTTTATCCATACGCTTGCCAAAGGCGTTCAGGCGGCCTACATGGCCGAACTTGCATGGCAGCAGGGAGCCCGGAGAGCTGTGGTCCTAAGCGAAAAGAGTTCCGGGGCAGTCAGTGAATCCGAAGCTTTCATCGCCACATTTGAGAAGCTTGGTGGTGAAATCACCGAACACCGGATACTGGAAGACTCGATTGATAATCGTCAGGAGCTCCAGAGCCTGAGGGAAGTCAGCGATGACGAAGAGCTACTGGCCGAACTGGACGCAGATATCGCTCTGCTTTCAGCTGAGACCGAGCTGGAAGTTCGTATGCCTGTCAATTTCGATGCGGTCTATCTGGCCCTGCCGGGTGAACGGGTCGCATCACTGGCCGGTCAGCTTGCCTATGTCGATATCCACGGCATCCCTCTCTATGGCAGCAGTCGCTGGGAGGATGGCCACCTGCTGGATGACCGTGGTCGTTACCTCTCACGCTCCCGTTTTGCCAATATCGGTTTTCCGGATCGGGATAGCAGCTCCCTGAGGCAGATGCTCCGCGCCTACCGGGAGACTTGGGGTGTTGGCAAGCCAGGCCGCCTCTTCGGCATGGCCTACGATTCCGTATTGATTGCCGCCGTGCTCGGTAGCCGTTTCGGCCTTCAGGGGCGCGATGCCATTCAGGGGCTCCACGATGCAGAAGGTTTCCCGGGTCTAACTGGGCATGTCCGGTTTGATGAGAGCGGTGTTGGCCGTAAGGAGTTCGACCTTTTCACCATCAAACGTGGCCAGCTCGTCCCGGCTGGGTAAACACTACATTTTCAACATCTGCCTTCGGCTAAGTGTATCCCTTTGACTTTCAGCCTATAGTAGACACGAAGGGAGCCAAAAAAACATGGAAATGATTGTTTTTGAAACAGATCAATTCAACCTATCTAAAGAAAAGGAAAACTTTATTAACCCATGCTGCTTTGGAGAAGATTTTGCAGCTTGGCTTAGATCAAAGCTTGAAGCGAACAATATCGATGTAAACGATATTTATCAGGAGGATTGGGGTTGGGAGATAGGCTGCACCTATCATGGGCAAGGTTATTACTTAGGCCTTGGTGGGTTACCAGAAGTTGAAGGGAAAGACCAAGGTGAATGGAGAATAATGTTCACCAAACAGCGAACATTCATGCAATCCATACTTGGTAAAAACAAACTTAATAAAGGTGAACCAATTATCTCTTCGGTACTTTCCATTTTAAACCAAGAGGGCTTCAAAGATGCTAAACAGATAAACGAATAAGCACTTTGACTGAAAATGGTCATACACAAGAAACCAAAAAGGGCTCCGTGGAAGGAGCCCTTTTTAGTTGATACTGGTGGAGCTTACGCAGCAAGCTGGCGCAGCACGTAGTGCAAAATGCCGCCGTGCTGGTAGTACTCCACCTCTTTCGGGGTGTCGATACGGACATCGACACTGAAGGTTTTGACCGAACCGTCGGCAGTCGTGGCGGTGACCGTCAGCTCTTTTGCAGAACCATCACCGATACCGGAGAAGTCGTACACTTCCTGACCGGTCAGCCCCAGCGACTCGGCCGAGTCCCCCGCCTTGAACTGAAGCGGCAGGATGCCCATGCCGACGAGGTTGGAGCGGTGAATCCGCTCGTAACTCTCGGCAATCACCGCCTGTACACCCTGCAGGCGCGGACCCTTGGCCGCCCAGTCGCGCGAGGAACCGGAGCCGTACTCCTTGCCGGCGATGACGATGGAAGCTACGCCCTCATCCTTATACTTCATCGCCGCATCGTAGATGCTCATCTCTTCACCACTCGGTTGGTGCAGCGTGATGCCACCCTCGGTGCCGGGAGCAAGACGATTGCGCAGGCGGATATTGGCAAAGGTACCGCGCATCATCACTTCGTGGTTACCGCGGCGGGAGCCGTAGGAGTTGAAGTCCTTGCGCTCGACGCCGTGCTCGGTGAGGTAACAACCAGCCGGAGAGTCGCCCTTGATAGCGCCGGCGGGCGAGATATGGTCGGTGGTTACCGAGTCGCCCAGCAGGGCCAGTACGCGCGCGCCCTTGATATCGCTCACCGCATCCGGCTGCATCGTCATGCCCTCGAAGTAAGGCGGATGCTGGATGTAGGTGGAATTGCTGTCCCATGCAAAGCGGTCGCCACTCGGGGCTTCAAGCTTCTGCCAGTTGGCATCGCCGGCAAAAACATCGCCGTAGGAACTGCCGAACTGCTCTGCGGAGACACATGCATTGACCGCCTCGACGACCTCGGCCTGCGTCGGCCAGATATCCTTCATAAAGACATCGTTACCGTCTCTGTCCTTGCCGATCGGATCACCCAAGAGATCAATGTTCATCGTGCCTGCGATGGCGTAGACAACGACCAGCGGCGGAGAAGCCAGATAGTTCATCTTCACCTCCGAGTGGACGCGCCCCTCGAAGTTACGGTTACCGGAGAGCACAGAGGCCACGGAGAGGTCGCCCTTAGCGATCGCCTCGGAGACCTCGGCCGGCAAGGGACCCGAGTTGCCGATGCAGGTGGTGCAGCCGTAGCCGACCGTCTGGAAACCGAGCGCATCCAGTGACTCGGTGAGACCTGCCCGATCCAGATAGTCTGTCACCACCTTGGAGCCGGGGCCGAGTGATGTTTTCACCCATGGTGCAGACTTCAGACCGAGTGCAGCCGCTTTCCTGGCGACAAGGCCGGCCCCCAGCATTACTGACGGGTTGGAGGTGTTGGTGCAGGAGGTGATCGCTGCGATAACCAGATCACCGTCGGCCAGCTCGAAAGAGTGCCCATTGATAGTGCCGGAAACAGCCTTACGGTGTGTACCGGTCGCATGCTCGTTTGCCTGATGTTCAACACCGACAGCGTTATGGCCGCCCTCACCCTTAAAACGATCGACGCTGTCACCATTGATGTTGGCCAGCGAATCCAGGGAGCTCTGAACAGATGCCTTCATATCGCTCAGCGCAATACGATCCTGCGGACGCTTCGGACCTGCCAGAGAAGGAACCACAGTAGACATGTCCAGTTCGATATATTCGCTGTAGATCGATTCCGGTGCACTCGCATCGCGCCACATGCCCTGTTCTTTGGCATAGGCCTCAACCAGCGCGATGTTTTCTGCCGAGCGATTGGAGAGCTGCAGATAGTTCAGGGTTTCGTTATCGATCGGGAAGATACCGCAGGTGGCGCCGTACTCGGGGGCCATGTTAGCGATGGTGGCCCGATCAGCCAGAGGCAGGTTGTCCAGACCTTCGCCGTAGAACTCGACGAACTTTCCGACCACGCCGTGCTGACGCAACATCTCGAC
The DNA here is from genome assembly GCA_050304695.1 of Mariprofundaceae bacterium. GTDB lineage: Bacteria > Pseudomonadota > Zetaproteobacteria > Mariprofundales > Mariprofundaceae > WSZY01. Next base: position 55,393 of record JBNLEB010000015.1, on the reverse strand, counting down.
GATCACCAGCACCAGATCGGTCGCCGTCGCACCCTCCGGCAGTTTGCCGGTCAATTTGAAGCCGACGACCTTCGGCACCAGCATGGAGACCGGCTGGCCGAGCATCGCCGCCTCCGCCTCGATACCGCCGACGCCCCAGCCGAGTACGCCGAGGCCGTTGATCATTGTGGTGTGCGAATCGGTGCCGACCAGCGTGTCCGGGTAGGCCACACCATCGTTATCGACAAAGACGGTACGGGCGAGGAATTCGAGGTTGACCTGATGCACGATGCCCATACCGGGAGGCACGGCCTTGAAGGTTTCGAAAGCATTCTGGCCCCATTTGAGGAAGTTGTAGCGCTCACGGTTACGCTGAAACTCGATCTCGGTGTTCTTGGCGGCGGCATCAGATGAACCAAACACATCCACCTGCACCGAGTGGTCGATCACCAGCTCGGCCGGTGCCTGCGGCTCGATTTTACTGGTATCGCCGCCCAGAACCGCCATCGCATCCCGCATCGCCGCCAGGTCGACCACGGCAGGCACGCCGGTGAAATCCTGCATTAGCACACGCGCCGGCATATAGGCGATCTCATGATTCGGTTCGGCAGATGCATCCCAGTTCGCCAGCGCCTTGATGTCATCGGCGGTAACATTCGCTCCATCCTCACGGCGCAGCAGGTTCTCCAGGAGGATTTTCAGTGAGAATGGCAGCTTCGAAACATCGCCGGCTGCATCCACACGATAGTAGGTGTACTTTTTTCCCTGAACCTCTAGCTCGGTACGGGCATTAAAACTGTTGGTCACGATTCACTCCTGAACTGCTTCAAATTGGAGCCGCGAACACTAGCGCCACAGCCATCGTTTCTAAAGGTCGGGATTTAAGAGTCAGCGTTTACCCGGTACGCAAAGTCATTATCGAATGCTATAGTCAGCATATGAGCCAAAAGACGATTCGGAACTCTTATGTGCAACACAAAGGAGACGTCAGCAAAGAGGATCTGAACCAGTATGAGGTGATGCATGGAGGGCGACTACTCACCCTTTGTGACGAGGTGGGTTACTTAGCCGCAAAAAAGCATGCCGAGTGTGACTGCCTCACCCGGGCTGTGCATCAGGCCCAATTCCGTGCGATGTTAAAAGAGGGAGATACCTTCACTATTGAGGCAAAGGTCGTGCTATGCGGCAACAGCACGCTGTGGACCGACTGCCAGATCAAAAAGGCCGGGGAGAGCGTCATGAGTGCGCTGTTTGTCTACATCGCAGTGGACAAAACCTTCAAACCCGTATCCATCCCTCCGGTCTATGCTGAAAACGAATCGGAACAGGCGTTACAAGCCCAGGTTCAGGCATTTCGCGACCGGGTTCTCAAGGCCGGAACTATCAAGCCATAAAAAAAATGCCCCGACTTCTCAGCCGGGGCATTTGTCCGGTGCAAAACACTAGGGAGGGGAGGAAGAATCCGCACCGAACAGTGCGAACAATGCTTGAGGTCAATGATTTTAGTGTGAACCACTCATGAATCTTTGTTAATGTGGGAAAACATATGCGTTAAAACAACGGTTCTTCCAAATTCCCATTCAGATGGCTGCCGAAACAAGGCTGAAAATGGGATAAAGCAGCAACGTCGCGCCCATTTTCAGGCGTAGCTGAGGGAACCCGCAGGGCAGGCAGATGCGGGGTGCCCTTTCTTGTTTCTTCTTTGGGCACGCAAAGAAGAAAGAAATCAGAATTTTATCAGGTTTGACATCCGACTTCACAAAGCTCATTGCAGAATAGCAAATCGGTCGAACCATAGGCACTCATCCGCAGTTCCACGACCAAATAAAAAAAGGGCCTCACGAGGAGGCCTTTTTTTTATTTGGCTGGGGGACAAGGATTCGAACCTTGGTTGACGGAGTCAGAGTCCGTAGTCCTGCCGCTAGACGATCCCCCAATTGGTTTCTCTAAAAAAGAGGCCGCACCTTAATTGCAGAGAATAAATCCGTCAAATATCAATACCAAGCCAGCGAAGCAACATCTCTTCATCCGCAACCGGAATTCCCAGCTCCTCTGCCTTGGCCAGTTTTGAACCGGCATTTTCGCCCGCTATCACGATGTCCGTTTTTTTCGAAACGGAACCAGTCGGCTTCGCTCCCAGGCGACGCAACGCAGCCTGGGCATCACTGCGTTTTACCTGCGAAAACGAACCGGTAAGCACCACCGTTTTGCCACTTAATTCGTGTTCACTCACCGCCTCCACCTCAGCCAGTGGCTCAGGCCAGGCGCCGGCGGAGTGAAGAGAATCCAGCACCTCTCGATTATGCGTCTCACTGAAGAATGCCTGAACACTGGCTGCCACCTCAGGACCGACATCATTCACCGCCTGAAGCGCCTCTTCATCGGCACTCTCTATCGCCTCCATAGAACGAAAATGTTCAGCCAGTGAAATCGCCGTCACCTCGCCGACATGCCGAATTCCAAGGGCAAAAAGAAACTTGGGAAGTGTACGTTTTCGACTCTCCTCAATCGCCCTGCACAGGTTCGCAATCTTCTTATCGCCAAACCCCTCTCTTCCGGCCAGCTGGTTGAAATCAACACGATAGATATCAGCCACCGAGCGCAGCTTGATTGGGGAGTCATCCGACTCGTCCGCCAGCATTTCAATCAGCTTGTCACCCATCCCCTCGATATCCATCGCCCCTCTGGAAACGAAATGTTTAAGCTGCTCTTTCACCTGTGCAGGGCAGAAGAGTGCACCGCTACAGCGAATGGCGGCCTCGCCCTCCTGTTGTTCAATATGAGAACCACAAACCGGGCACAGTTCAGGAATAGCAGGCTTTGCAGAGCGCTCACCACTATTCTCAACCACACGCACCACTTCAGGAATCACATCACCGGCACGGCGGACAATGACACGATCCCCCTCACGCACATCCTTGCGTGCCAGCTCCTGGATATTGTGCAGTGTCGCACGGGAGACCATTACACCCGCCACCTTTACCGGCTCCATCTCGGCAACCGGAGTAACCACGCCGGTTCTGCCTACCTGCCAGATGATTCGATGAACAACCGTCTCCACCTCTTCGGCCGGAAACTTATAGGCAATCGCCCAGCGTGGTGCCCGCGCTACACTTCCGATCTCTTTCTGCAGTTCAATGGCATCGACTTTGTAGACCAGGCCGTCAATCTCATAAGACAGTGACTGCCGCTTCTCGATCCATCCACGGTAGTTGGCCAATAGCGCATCGACATCCGGCAACAGTTCAAAGGACTGGATACCGAAACCAAGCGACTCCAACCGCTTTAAAAGTGTACTCTGACTATCGGCCAGAGCTTCGCCACCCTCCCCTGCTCCATAGGCAAAGAAGCCGAGCTTCCGACTGGCTGTAATACGCGGATTGAGCTGTCTTAACGAACCTGCTGCAGCATTTCTCGGATTGGCGAATACTTTGTCGCCCGCCGCCGCCTGAGACCGGTTCAGTGCTACAAATGAGGCCTTCGACATATAGACCTCACCACGAATCTCCAACAGAGCCGGGATATCATCACCATTCAGGTGCCACGGGATATCGGCAACAGTACGGACATTATCGGTTACATCTTCACCGACACGCCCGTCCCCCCGCGTTGCGGCAACGGTTAAGGTGCCATTTTCATAGCGCAGGTTAACGGCCAGTCCATCGATCTTCGGCTCGACAATGTAGTGAAACGAATCATCGATCAGCTCACGAATACGACGATCAAAATCGCGTATCTCATCATCATTGAAAGCGTTGGAGAGAGAGAGAAGCGGCGAAGCATGTTCACGGGCCTCGAATACATGACTAACCGGAGCGCCAACTGTCTGGGTCGGAGAGTCATCGGGAACCGGTTCGCCCAGCTCCGTTTCGAGTTGTTCCAGCTCCCTTAGAAGTCGGTCGTACTCCGCATCGGTAATCAGCGGCGCATCGAGCAGGTAGTAGCGATAGTTATGCTCCGTCAGCTCGATTCGAAGTTGCCGGATTCGCTCCCTGCGGTTGGACTGGTTCATTCAGTAGCCCCTCAATACCTGTAATGATGGATTCGGACATCCACTCGACTGCACCGACCAGGTGATAACGTACATTGCCCTGCCGATCAATCAAGAAGGTCTCAGGATAGCGGAATACCCCGTAGTTATGGGAAACAGCGGAATCGGCATCATGCAAGACCTGAAATGGAAGCTTATATTCGCGTACGAATGCAGCCAGGTCGCTGGCATCGCGATCCACCGAAACGGCGACAATTTTCAGGCCGCGCTCAGCAAACTTGTTGTGCAGTTCCGCCATCGAAGGCATCTCTTTTCGACAGGGCGGGCACCATGTAGCCCAGAAGTTCAACAGCACCACTTCACCCTCAGGCAACCCATGCATTTTCCCCTGCAGGTCGGGAAGAGTAAAAGCAGCAGCTTTACCATCTTCCAGCACACTCTTTTTGGCTTCGGGAAGCCCGAGCCATGCCCCGAATCCCACCAACAGCACAATCGCACCAACAGCCAGCCAACGAGTTAACATGATCTACTCTCCTTCAAGGTCTATTCATCTTCAAGATGGCCAGAAGAGTCCCTTCAAGTTCTGTCTGGTCGACAATATGCTTCATTTTAACGACATTGCCGACCAGCACAACCGGCACATCGGCGCCAAACCGGGCAGCCAGCTCCAACTGCCGGTCGACATCAATCACCTCGATCTCCGCAACAGGATAGAGCGTTTTTTCAGCAGCCTGAAAGACAGCCGCCTCGGCCTCTTCGCAGAGGCAGCACGCTTTTCGACTCATGATCTCGATTTTCGGGAGCGCCAACGTACTATCGCGTTACTGCTTCGGTGGATAGATTACGGTAAAGACCTGATCGCCATGGCGATCGATCAACACCCTCAGCGCAACACCCTGTTCGAGTACCCTGGCATGTTTCTGGAAGCTTTTGACACTCTCCACCCGATGCCCGTTTACCTTGATGATAACATCACCACGCTCAATACCTGAAACCGCTGCAGGCGATCCACGTTGAATCTGGCGAACGACCACACCTTTCTCTGTACGCACCCGCAAAGCATCGGCCGCCTCCGGTGTCAGCATCTCCAGTTGCATACCGTGAGAGACTTCACGCTTTTTACCTTGTGGTGCTGCGGCAACCATCTCATCTTCCGGCATCGCTTCAACGATGACAGGAATCACCCGTTTTTTACCATCGCGGATGATCTCAACCTGAACCTTGTCTCCGGGTTTATGCTGAGCCACCTTGATCGGCAGGTCATGTGCCTGTTTGATCTCGTGCTCATCGATCCTGGTTATCACATCACCAGCCTGAATCCCCGCCTTATCAGCCGCAGAACCTGCCTCAACCTGAGGAATCAGGGCACCCTTGCGGCTCTTCAGCCCCATCGCCTTCATGGTCTCCTTATCGATATCGCGAATCATCACGCCGAGTCGTGCCCGCTGAACCTTGCCGTGCTTCTTCAGCTCATCAAAAACCGATTTGGCCAGATTGATCGGAATGGCGAAACCGATACCATTATTGCCGCCACTACGCGAATAGATGGCAGTATTGATACCGATCACCTCACCCCGGGCATTGAAGAGAGGGCCTCCGGAGTTACCCGGATTGATCGCTGCATCGGTCTGAATGAAATTATCGTAAGGACCTGCTCCAATGACACGCCCTTTGGCCGATACAATGCCCGCTGTCACCGTCTGTCCCAGGCCGAACGGATTACCGATTGCCACAACCCAGTCGCCGACACGCAACTTTTGAGAATTCCCCAGCTTCACCGGACGAAACCCTTTCGAATCGACCTTCAATAGCGCCAGATCGAGTTTGGCATCAGAACCGACAACCTTGGCCTCAAACTCTTCGCCATCACTGTTGCGTACCACCACCTCATCGGCACCATCCACCACATGATTGTTGGTTACCACATAGCCATCACTGGAGAGAATGAAGCCTGAACCGAGCGAATGACGTTCCTGTGGCTGCTGATTACGGAACATATCCCTGAACAGATCGTCAAACGGAGAGCCGAACGGCGTCTGCGGCATCATCTGCGGAGCCTGTTCAATCTTGGTAGTACTGATATTAACCACAGAATACTTCTGACTCTCAGCCAGATCGGCAAAACTCTCCGGCATCGCCTGAGCTGCTACAGGAAGCATGACTATTATCCCTAAAACGGCAATCCATCTCACTACTTTCAATCTACTCTCCTTATTTAAACGAACGATAATTTTACGCTACATACGATTTGCAGACAGGATCATTCGGGCTCCAGATGAAGAAACGATGAAAAAAGTCGAAAAAATCGCTCATTTTTGCTCTTTTTCAGCCACCTTTTCACGTTTGGCTCGAATTCTCGCCTTCTTATCATCCACGGCATGCGCATCGCGCGGCTTCTTCGGCAGTGACCGATAAATCTCGATACGGTCTCCTTCACGCAGCAGTTGATCGAGTTTTACCAGCTTGCCGAAGATCCCCACCTTGTGCTCGGCCAGATCGATTTCGGGATGCTTTTCCATGATATGACTCATATGGATCGCCTGATCCACGGTGGTCTCTTCCGGTGTGTTCAGCTCTTCAATGGTCTGTTCATGTGGAAGCGCGTAAACAATAGAGATATGCATCAGCTTGCCTCCCTGTCAGTTGATTCCTTGCATTCCGAGGCACGTTTTTCAAACGCATGCACCATGGATCGGCAGGCGGTCGAAAAAACCGGACTGGCAACCACATCAAGCATCATGTTTTTGAACTCAAATTCAATGGAAAAATGAACACGGCAGGAGGCATCCCCTACCTGCTCGAAACTCCACAGGCTTTCGAGAAACCTGAACGGACCTTCAAGCAGCCTGATCTCCACCAATTTACCCGGCATGAAGCGATCCACGGTCTTGAAGCTGTGGCGTATACCTGCCAGCTCTGCCACCAGTTCAGCGGTAAGCTCATCACTCTCCCGCGTTAAAATACGCGCATCTGCCACCCAGGGAAGAAACTCAGGATACGCCTCGATATCCATCACCGCATCGTACATATCCTGTGCACTGCAGGGCAGCAGGCGGGTCTCCTCAAAGTTATGCACGACTCATCACCTCAGGGACTCCTCTCTCATGTCAGCGGCCACGCTTTTCAGGGGCATAGGGATTTTTGCCACCTGAAAAGTGGAACCGAATGGGAATTCCCGGCAGATCGAATTCCCGCTTGAAATCTTCGCCAAGGAAACGGATATAAGAGCTCTTTACCCCTTTCGGACGATTGCAGAAGATCTTCAGCGTCGGAGGCGAGGTAGATATCTGCGATGCATATTTAAGCTTCACTGCCGCACCGCCTGAGCTGGGAGCATGTTGTCTTTTTTGTGCCTGCTCCAGCCAGCGATTCAATGGTCCCGTCCCGATCTCGAATCGGTTCTTCTCCGCTGCCCTGACCGCTTCTTTCAATAGAGGCCCTACCCCTTTACCACTCTTGGCGGTAATCCTGAAGACCGGAATATCGGTCAACCCACGCATACGAAAATGGAGACGATCGACGTAGTAGTTCCACTCATCCGGGGTAAGCAGGTCCATCTTATTAACCGCTACGATCAGGGCACAGCCTTCATCATGGGCGAGCTTCATCAGACGCATATCCTGCTCGACAATCCCTTCGGAGCCATCCAGCACCATCACTGCCACATCCGCACGCCTGAACGCCTGTACAGCCTTCACACGCGCAACGAACTCGATCACATCGGAGATTCGCCCATGTTTTCGCTGGCCGGCCGTGTCCACGAGACGCACAACACCTTCATTGAATGGAAGTTCCGCATCAATGGCATCCCTTGTAGTACCGGCTATGGGGCTGACCACCATACGATCCCGCTTCAGCCATGCATTGATCAGTGTCGATTTGCCGACGTTCGGACGCCCGATCACCGTCACACTGGCGATCACCTCCGAGGTTGATCGCTCCTCCTGCGATACTTTCAACTCAGCCAACGGGGCAACCGTCTTACCCAATTGCTGTATCAGCTCCTTAACGCCCTGCCCATGCGCAGCGGAGACTGCCAAAGGATCTCCCAGTCCGAGCGTGAAGAAATCCATCGCTACATTTGGATTCTCCGCCTTGTTGACCACCAGTGTAATAGGAATTTTACCACGCCTGAGTTTGTCGGAGATATTGAAATCGACCGGTGTCACACCGCTCTGACCATCGACGACGAACATCACCATATCAGCCACATCGAGGGCTGCTTCAACCTGATCGTCGATGGCGGCCTGCATCTCGCCATGCTGGCTCTCACCGATACCTCCGGTGTCGACCAGAATCACTGACTGCTCATCAAGCTGACACTCGGTCTCAAGACGATCGACCGTCACGCCGGGCCGATCCCCGACAATCGCCTTACGCTTTCCGACCAGTCGATTGAAGAGTGTCGATTTACCCACATTCGGGCGTCCGACAATAGCAATTACAGGGAGGCGGGAGCTCATGGATGTGGAGTGGTTAGCGTAGCAGCGTCAGAACACCACGCCCGGTTCGTGCCAGTACTCCGGAAGATGTTGCAACCGGCGCCCGTTCAATTCGGCCCTGAAGTGTTTTACTCGCCTGCTTCCGGCCATCTTTTGACAGTCGGATCACAATACCTCGGTCATCTGTGAGCCAGAGCGAATCATTCCACAAAACCGGGCCAAGCAACTCGCCATCGGAAACTTTACTTTTCCACACAGTTGTACCCGCAACCAGGTTTACAGCCTCCACCTCACCCGAAGAGGTGGCAAAGTAGAGAAGATCGCCAGCAATCAACGGCGTCGACTTGATCGACATCTCTTTTGCGAAGAGCTGCCTGCCGTCATCCCGGGCGAGCACCAGGATCGAGCCCTGATAGAAGGCAACAACCAGCACATCATCGGCCTGCTCCGCTCCGATAAAAGCACGCTCAAGGTGGATGGGTGATGCGACCGGTGTGCGCAGTTCGCTGAGCACAGCTGCATCGGTATTCAACAATAATTGACGACGCCACAGCAGATCTCCGCTGGATGCTTTCAATGCCACAGCGTCGCCATTGGTAAAGGCCGCGTATACTGTCTGATCGACCACCAGCGGTGATGCGGTCATGTAGAGGCTTAGTCCACCTCCATGACCGGCATAGCTCCATTGTTTGTTGCCGGTCGAACTGAAATGATAAATCCGGTTATCCATGGTCTGAACAAGAAAGCCATCACCCAGCAGAACCGGAGGTGCTAAAAACAGTGTCGATAGCTGGTACTGCCAGACAATCGTACCCTGATGCGGATCGATACCGTAGAGCATACCGCCGACATCGCCGACCACCACCGTACCGTTCGGCAATACCAGAGCAGGTGAGTCCGATGGCTCGTTGATGGTGATCAGGTGCTGCTCCCGGCCATGACTGTTGAGAATACGAATCCGACCATCCCGGCCACCGATCACGATCAGCTCTTCATCACCACTGCCTACAACTGCAGGATAACTGTACCCCTCCGGCTCACCTAATTCACGTTGATCGACATCCACACTCCAGAGTTGTTTGATGATACCCGATGATGAGGACGACTCATTACCGCCAAAGTTTGCGCATGCCGCCAGTGTCGACAGCGAAACAACGAGTGCGCTAATGCAGAGCCCGGAGCGAACCCGCGCGCGAACAATGTATCGTGAAACAACCTGCATCATGAAGCAGCATCAAATTCGGAAAGCATTCTCTCTACCCTGCTTTTGAGGAGAGCATCATTGGATGAGGCATCGAGTGACATCTGAAGATGCCTCTTCTTCTCTGTCGGATCAGTAGATATTTCAGCCAGCAAATAATGACGCAACTGCTCATACTGTTTACCGACAGCTTTCGAGAGCAATGATCTGGCGGCATCGGCCTTACCATTGGCGATATACAATTCAGCCAGATCAAGGCGCGCCTGCCAAGCCAGCTCTTCAGTGGTTGCAGAACCATGAATCAATGCGTTGAGGTGCACTTCGGGCTGATCGGAGAGCTTGGCCATATAGAGATGAGCCAAAGCGCCATAACCCGTATCTCCATAATCCTTGATCACCAATTCAAACATCGCCCTCTTCTCATCGATACCCTTCGCTGCCAGTGCCTGATGATAGAGTATCGCCGCCGACTCTTTCTGGGATTTGCTGGTTTCAAGCCAGAGAGTTCCACCGGCCAGCAGCAACAAGAGGGCAACCAGGCCAGCAATCAATGTCTGCTGGTTACTCTGAATCCAATCGATGACCTGGGCCGAACGCATATCACGTTTCAGCTCCTCCATCTCAGCAGCAAAAGCTGAATCGTGTTCTCGCTCTTCGTGCACAGGCTCGCTCTTCGGCTGCTTGTTTACTTTAGGGTTTACTTTCGAGCTCGACGCTTCGTTCGACTTTTTGCTTGTTTCGTTCACACCGACATCCTCTTGAAATCATGATTCGAACCCGTATGGGCACAGGGTTCGGATTTGATCCATTTTTCCGATCATAATAAGACCGTTATCAACGCCGGAGCAAGCTAGGGTGGAAGCCCGCCATGTCAATCGGGCATTGGCTCCGCAGTCCTGTTACGAACTTTTACGCTCAAAGATAATCGTCAGCACGCTCTGTACCAGTGCAGCCATCGGAATAGCGATAAAAACGCCAAGCACACCCCAGAGACTTCCGAAGACCAGTACAGCTACGATAATCGCGATGGGATGCAGGTTCACCATCTCGGAAAACATCCATGGAATCAGCACATTGGCATCAATCAACTGAATGACGGTATAGGCGAGAAGACCATAAAGCGTCATATCGCTCCAGCCCCACTGGAAGAAGGAGAGTACCACCACCGGAATGGTTACCACCGCCGCACCGACAAAAGGAATCCAGACCGAGATGCCGGTCAGTGTTCCCAGTAGCAGTGCATATTCATGCCCCATCATGGCATAGGCGAGCCACATAGCGACACCGACCACAACCGACTCCCAGAACTTACCGCGAATATAGTTGCCTATCTGGATATCGACCTCACCCCAGACGCGTTGTAATAGCGAACGCTCCCGCGGCAAAAAACGCTCTGCCCACGCTATGATCAGGCTCTTATCCTTAAGCAGGAAGAAGACCAGAACCGGCACCAGAACCACATAGACCAGTAGTGTAATCATCTCCGGGATCGAAGCGATTGAGATCGAAAGCAGCTGGCCACCCCACTCCTGCATCTTGTTCACACCATTGGAGACCAACTGCTGCAGATACTCCGGGTTGAGCCAGCTAACGTAGCTGGCATGGAACTGCTGAATCGACTCACGCAATGAGGCCACCAGATCCGGAGCCTGCGCCACAAGCTTTCCAATCTGAGCAGTCAGCAACGGCAAAATGGTCAACAGCGCAAAGAGTACCAGTAAAAGGGTACAGGTAAGCACCAGAGCAATCGAAAGTAGCCTCGGCATCCTGAATCGATTGAGTAGCGTAATGACATCATCAAGCACATAGGCCAGTGCAATCGCCACGACCAGCGGAGCCAACACATCGCCCAGCAGAATCAGCAGGGCAAAAATGATAAAGAGCGAGGCCAGCAGCATCATCAGCTGCTGATCGGACATGCGTGTCTGTAACCAGTTCAGGATTCGCTGCATGATTCCTTCGAGAGACAATCGACTCTGCGATGTACACCGGACAGTAGCAATGCCGTGGCAGTAAGCGATGTTAAAAGGTGGATCACAGCACTGACACCGTGCCACATACCAAAGCGGGTCTTGACCGGATCGTCATCGGCAAGCTGATCAATCGGCCCTGCAGCCAGCTTCAATTCATGAATCATGGGAGAGACCCCATATTCATTGATACCGGCCAGTGTTCCTGCAACAAGCAGAAGTCCCCAATCAAACTTCGAAATCGATTTCATCCGCATCCAGAAAGCAGCTACAGCTACGGCAATAAAGATAACCCCGAGATTAACGACATGGAAAATCTCACCGGCCAGACGACCAGCCTCATGCGAAGAGCCGACCTTGGCAAAAAGAATAGGTGCCACGATATAACCGGAGACCACCAGCAACCCGAACATCAGCGCCAGCAAAATCCGAACCGCCCCGCCGCGAATACACTCAATCTTCATAACTCAATACCCCGTTGCAGAACAACCCAAGACTGAAAGGCATGACAAATCGGCAGGATAGCCGATTTGGACGGTCTTTCCGTCCGAAAGGTGAGGAGCAAGGATGCCCCGAATCAATGCCCGAAGCCGTATCTAAACAATCACTCATAAATAATGGCACCAATCTCATATTCACGTTCACCGCCCGGGGCTCGAACGATCGCAACATCGCCCTCCTCCTTGCCAATCAAGGCACGAGCAATCGGAGAGGTAACAGAAATTTTTCCGGCCTCGATATCGGCCTCGTCCTCACCGACGATCTGGTAGGTCACCTCTTTCTCGCTTTCGCAATCCACCAGCTCTACTGTGGCTCCGAACACGATCTTATCGGAATCGATAGTAGCCGGATCAATCACCTGCGCACGGGTGAGGCGATCTTCCAGATCTTTGATCTTGGCCTCATTCAGGCCCTGTTCCTCTTTAGCTGCATGGTATTCAGCATTCTCGGAGAGATCTCCGTGGGCACGTGCCTCCTCGATATTGGCAATGATCCCATGGCGCTTCTCGCCCTTCAGGTAGTTGAGCTGTTCGCGCAGCGCCTCTGCGCCCTTTTTGGTCATCGGTACTCGTTGCATAGGTATTTCCTTCTCATACGGGATGCGGGCTCCTGCCCTTACCCTTTTACGCGATACAAATTGCGCGGAATTTGCATCGCTCCCGGTCTCATTTCATTCGACCGCCGCACATCCATGTGCGGGTTTGGAGCCTAATCCGCCCATGGATGAGTGGCTTTAGCAAGCGTAGCAAAACCACGCTTTTGCTTAAGCGTCCAAGGCCGAGGGCAGAATGCTCCAAGGCCGTATCTAATTAAAGACCATGATACGCCTGAATACTCATCACCTCGGTCACATCCGAGCGGCTGGCAATCGCCTCGGCCGCGGCCAGGCCGCCGGCGATGGTCGTAAAGTAGGCGATGCCGCGCTCCAGCGCCGCCTGCCGGATCGACTTCGAATCCTTGATCGCCTGCAAACCTTCGGTCGTATTGACGATAAAGTCCACCTCATCGCTGAGCAAGCGGTCGACGATGTGCGGACGTACGCCATCGATCACCTTGGCCACGCGGGTGCTCTCGATACCGGCATCGGCAAGGAACTTGTGGGTGCCACCGGTGGCGAGCAACTCGAAACCGCTGCCGGCCAGCATCTTCGCCAGCGAAACCAGTCGCTCCTTGTCGGCATCGCGCACCGAGAGGAAGGCACGCCCCTTGAGCGGCAGCCTCACGCCCGCACCGAGCTGCGCCTTGTTGAAGGCGGCCGGGAAGGTGGAGGCGATACCCATCACCTCGCCGGTCGATTTCATCTCCGGCGAGAGCAGCGGATCGACGCCGCGGAATTTGACGAACGGGAAGACCGCCTCTTTGACGGATCGATAGGTCGTCGGCTGGGCGATCTCGGTGATCCCCTGCCCGGCCAGCGTCTGGCCGGCCATGACACGAGCGGCGATCTTCGCCAGCGGCTTGCCGGTCGCCTTGGAGACGAACGGCACGGTACGCGAGGCGCGCGGGTTAACCTCGAGCACGAAGAGATCGTCGCCCTGCAGTGCGAACTGGATATTCATCAGGCCGCGCACGTTGAGTGCCTTGCCGAGCGCCTCGGTCTGGCGGCGCACCTCGGCGATGACCTCGTCTGAAATGGAGTGCGGCGGCAGGCAGCAGGAGGAGTCGCCACTGTGGACGCCCGCCTCCTCGATATGCTCCATGATACCGCCGATCACGACACGCTCGCCGTCGCACAGCGCATCGACATCGAGCTCGATGGCACGGTTGAGGAAGTGGTCGAGCAGCACCGGGTGATCGTGACTGACGCTGACCGCCTCGTTCATGTATTTGAGCAGTCCGGCTTCATCATGAACGATCTGCATGGCGCGGCCGCCAAGCACGTAGGATGGGCGCACCACCACCGGGTAACCGACGCGGTTGGCCGCGGCCACCGCCTCCTCGACGGAACGGGCGGTGCCGTTCTCTGGCTGCTTCAGCTTCAAATCATGCAGCAGCTTCTGGAAACGCTCGCGATCCTCGGCCAGGTCGATCATGTCGGGGCTGGTGCCGATGATCGGCACACCGGCCGCCTCAAGATGTTCGGCCAGCTTCAGCGGCGTCTGGCCGCCGAACTGGACGATGACGCCGTCCGGCCTCTCCACGTCGACGATGGCCATAACATCCTCGAAGGTGAGCGGCTCGAAGTAGAGGCGGTCGGAGGTGTCGTAATCGGTGGAGACGGTCTCGGGATTGCAGTTGACCATGATGGTCTCGTAACCGTCCTCGGAGAGGGCGAAAGCTGCGTGCACGCAGCAGTAGTCGAACTCGATGCCCTGGCCGATGCGGTTGGGGCCGCCGCCGAGCACCATGATCTTCTTCTTGTCCGTCGGGCGTGCCTCGCACTCATCCTCGTAGGTGGAGTAGAGATAGGGAGTATGCGCCTCGAACTCGGCGGCGCAGGTATCGACCCGCTTGAACACCGGCGCGATGCCTTCCGCCATGCGTGCCTTGCGTACCGCCGCCTCGCTGCAGTCGAGAATCTCGGCCAGCCTGGTATCGGAGAGCCCCTCGCGCTTGGCCGCCCTCCACTCTTCCGGCGTCAATGCGGAGAGTTCCCGACCCTTGAGCGACTCCTCCATGGCGATAACGGCGCCGATCTCGCGCAGAAACCACGGATCGATCTTCGTGACGTCAAAAATGCGCTGCTCGCTCCAGCCGCCCGTTTCTCCGAGACGCAACGCCTCACCGAGCCACCAGAGCCTCTCGTCACCCGGCACGGCCAGTTTCTCCTGCAGAAACTGATTCACATCGACGTCGTCCGGCAGCATCTTGTCGAAGCCGCAGGTAGCTGTCTCCAGCCCCCGCATCGCCTTGCCCAGAGACTCGGTAAAGGTGCGGCCGATCGCCATCACCTCGCCCACCGACTTCATCTGTGTGGTCAGGCGACTATCGACGCCGGGGAACTTCTCGAAGGCGAAGCGCGGCACCTTGGTGACGACGTAATCGATGGTCGGCTCGAAGGCCGCGTATGTTTCCCCTGTGATGTCGTTGCGGATCTCGTCGAGGGTATAGCCGACGGCCAATTTCGCGGCGATCTTGGCGATCGGGAAGCCGGTCGCCTTCGATGCCAGCGCCGAGGAGCGCGATACGCGCGGATTCATCTCGATGACAATCAGGCGGCCGTCGTTCGGATTCACGGCGAACTGCACGTTGGAGCCGCCCGTCTCGACGCCGATCTCGCGCAGGATGGCGATGGAGGCATCGCGCATACGCTGGTACTCCTTGTCGGTCAGCGTCTGTGCCGGTGCCACGGTGATCGAATCGCCGGTGTGCACGCCCATCGGATCGAGGTTCTCGATGGAGCAGATGATGACGCAGTTGTCGGCACGGTCGCGCATCACCTCCATCTCGAACTCCTTCCAGCCGATGATCGACTCCTCGACGAGAATCTCGTCGGTCGGCGAGGCATCGAGGCCGGAGGCGGCGATCTGCTCGAACTCCTCCGGGTTGTAGGCGATACCGCCGCCGGAGCCGCCGAGGGTGAAGGATGGGCGGATGATGATCGGGTAGCCGATCTCTTCGGCCAATGCCCGCGCCTCGTTCATATCGTGGGCGAAACCGCCGCGCGCCATGTCGAGGCCGATGGAGTCCATCGCCTCCTTGAAGCGTTCGCGATCCTCGGCCTTGTCGATGGCATCGGGCTGAGCACCGATCAGTTTAACGTTGAACTTGTCGAGAATGCCGTGTTTGTTGAGCGACAGCGCCGTGTTCAGTGCCGTCTGACCGCCCATGGTCGGCAGGATGGCGTCGGGGCGCTCCTTCTCGATGATTTTGGCGACCACCTCCCAGGTGACCGGCTCGATGTAGGTGGCATCGGCGAACTCGGGATCGGTCATGATGGTGGCGGGGTTGGAGTTGACCAGGATCACCCGGTACCCCTCCTCCTTCAGTGCCTTGCAGGCCTGGACGCCGGAGTAGTCGAACTCGCAGGCCTGACCGATGACGATCGGCCCGGCTCCCAGAATCATGATGGATTGAATATCGGTACGGCGTGGCATCGGCGACCTGCTCCTGTCTTAGAAGACTCTGCGGAAAGCCATTGAATAACGGCTACTTACAGAGAAAACGGGCTGCCTCGAAAGCACACCCGCTTCTAAATGCGGAACTATAGCCGAGTTAGCCCGCTGATGAAACACTCCTATAGATGCGGATTCTCCTGAATCACCCGAAAGCCTTGCGTACACCGGCATGTATAATCTCACCATCCCAGCTGTTTACTCCCCTTTTCAGTGCTCCCTCCTGTTGTATCACGCCATCGATCCCCATTGAGGCCAACTCTTTAAGATAGGGCAACGACGCAGCAACCAGTGCCTGTGTACTACTTCTCGGGACTGCAGCGGGAAGGTTAGGCAGGCAGCTGTGAATTACGCCACCCACCGCATAGGCAGGTTCATCATAGGAAGTAACTCGACTGGTCTGACTGATACCTCCCTGATCGATAGCCACATCCATCAACACCGAACCGTTCTGCATTGATTCAACCATCTCCCGTGTGATCAATTGTGGTGCATGCTCGCCGGGAATGAGTGCGGCACCGATCACCACATCGGCATTGGCAAGCATCCCTGCTAAATCCGATTCAGCATAGAGTATCGCTTCGATCTCTCCATGAAACAGCTCATTGAGATGGTCGATACACTCCTCATTGTGATCGAGCACCTTCACATGGGCATCAAGACCTGCCGCTACATAGGCAGCATGGCGCCCAACGTTGCCACCACCGAGAATCAATATTTTAGCTGCATCCACTCCTTTGATACCCCCCATCAGCATCCCTTTATGTTTCACGCCGGAAAGCGGCGCACCATGCAGTGAACCAAACTGCAACAACCGTGCCGCCATCAGCATCGAGACACGCCCTGCCACTTTGCTCATCGGTGCCAGGATCGGCAAACCACCATGTTCAAGTTCAACCGTCTCATAACCGATCGCCCGCACCCGGGCATCGAGGAGTCGCCGTGTCAACTCGGGAAATGCGGCCAGGTGCAGAAAGGTAAAGAGTGCTGTTTCAGCATGAAGATAGGAGTACTCCTCCGGCAGAGGCTCTTTGACCTTCACCACCAATTCAGCAGACCATATCTCATCCACATGGTCGGTCATCAACGCTCCGGAAATGGTGTAATCGTCATCGGAATAGCCACTATCGAAACCGGCAGAACTCTCGACTATAAGCTCATGCCCTGCCGCCACCAGTTCTGCCACCGCAGCAGGTGTGATTGCCACACGGTGTTCGCCATTCTTGATCTCTTTCGGTACACCTATTCGCATCGGCTATACTCCTCATACGCATCCCCGGCATGCATCTTCAACCACTATGTCGATTCTAGCAGAACTGCGCCGTAAAAAGTGTCATACAGTACCTCAGTGTATAACAGCCAACAGCATCAAAACTTCAAAAGTTGCTATAATAGATGGTGTAATAACACTGCCCATTTCGAGGTGAACATGCGATACATCCGTTTTTTTAATGAACTGAAACTCTCCGACGTGCCCGTTGTCGGCGGCAAGAATGCCTCACTCGGCGAGATGTACCGCCAGCTGACCGACCGGGGGATCAAGGTGCCCAACGGTTTCGCCACCACCGCCGAGGCCTACTGGCACTACATCGAATTCAACGGCATCAAGGATGATATGAGCGCCACACTGGCAGGGCTCGATACCCGAGATGTCGATGCGTTGGCAGAGGCGGGCGCCTATCTCAGGCGCAAAATCGCTCATGCCGACATGCCGCCCGATCTGGAGAAGGAGATCATCAAAGCCTACAGCCAGCTCACCGAGCAGTACAATGAATCTCCACTGGCGGTCGCTGTACGCTCATCGGCCACGGCCGAGGATCTGCCCGATGCCTCCTTTGCCGGCCAGCAGGAGACCTACCTTAACGTGCGCGGCATCGAGCATCTCATCGACAGTATCAAACGCGTCTACGCCTCGCTGTTCACCAATCGCGCCATCTCCTATCGTGTCGATAAAGGGTTCGACCATATGAAGGTAGCCCTCTCCGCCGGTATCCAGAAGATGGTACGCAGTGATCTGGCCAGTGCAGGCGTGATGTTCTCCATTGATACCGAGAGCGGTTTTCGCGACGCCGTCTTTATCACCGGCGCCTACGGACTGGGTGAAAATGTCGTACAGGGAGCGGTCAGCCCCGATGAGGCATATGTCTTCAAACCAACGTTAAAGGAGGGCTTCACACCAGTGCTGAGCCGGCATCTGGGCGAAAAAGCGATCAAGATGATCTACTCCGATTCCCTGAAGCAGCCGACCAAGAATGTGCCGGTAGCACTTGAGGACCAGCAGCAGTACTGCCTGACCAAGGAGGAGCTGGTAACGCTGGCCGGCTATGCCATTGCCATCGAGGAGCACTACTCGAAGCTGGCCGGAAAACTGCAGCCGATGGATATCGAGTGGGCCAAGGATGGCCATTCCGGCGAACTCTTCATCGTGCAGGCACGCCCTGAGACCGTACATGCCCAGAAAGATAGCCAGCATATCGAGACCTACAGCATACAGGAGCAGGGCAACGTTCTGATCGAGGGTAAGAGTGTCGGCGGCAAGATTGCTACCGGTGTCGCTCGTGTGATCAAGGATGCCTCGCAGATTCGCGAGCTACAGCCCGGCGAAGTACTGATCACCGACATGACCGATCCCGATTGGGAACCAATCATGAAGATTGCTGCGGCCATCGTCACCAATCGTGGCGGTCGCACCTGCCATGCCGCCATCATCTCCCGTGAACTGGGGCTGCCCGCTGTCGTCGGTACCGGCAACGCCACCGCCACCATCAAAAGCGGCCAGATGGTCACCGTCTCCTGTGCCGAGGGTGAAACCGGCTACGTCTACGAAGGGGCGATGAAGTTCACCGTCGATCATCTGGAGCTGGGTACGCTGGCGCGGCCGAAGACGAAGATCATGATGAATGTCGCCAGTCCCGATCGTGCCTTCGACTTTGCCGCCATCCCCAATGATGGGGTCGGTCTGGCAAGGCTGGAGTTCATTATCAACAACACCATCGGTATGCATCCCAATGCACTGCTCCACTTCGATGGGCTTGAGGATGAGGCTGTCAAAGCGGAGATCATCCGGCGTACCACTGCTTATGACTCCCCGGTCGATTTCTATGTGCAGAAGCTGGCCGAGGGGGTCTCGATGATTGCCGCCGCCTTCTATCCGAACAAGGTGATCTTCCGCATGTCCGATTTCAAATCGAACGAATACGCCAACCTGATCGGCGGTGCCCAGTTCGAGCCGACCGAGGAGAATCCGATGATCGGATTCCGCGGTGCATCGCGCTACTACTCCGAATCCTTCCGCGATGCCTTTGCACTCGAATGCCAGGCGATGCGTATCGTGCGCGAGGCCAAGGGGCTGAAGAATGTGCGCTTGATGATCCCCTTCACCCGCACCCCCGAGGAGGGGGAGAAAGTGCTGGCCGAGATGGCCAAGCACGGCCTGAAACGTGGCGAGGATGGATTGGAAATCTATGTGATGTGCGAGATTCCGGCCAATGTCATCGCTGCCGATGCCTTCCTCGATATCTTCGATGGTTTCTCCATCGGCTCCAACGATCTGACCCAGCTGACCCTGGGCGTGGATCGTGATTCAGCCCTGGTAGCGCATGTCTTCGATGAGCGGCAGGAGCCGATCAAGGCGATGCTGAAGATGGCCATCGAAGCGTGCAGACGGCGCGACAAATATATCGGCATCTGCGGCCAGGCGCCGTCCGATTATCCTGAAATTGCCGAGTTTCTGGTGCGTGAAGGGATCGAATCGATGTCACTCAATCCCGATTGCGTCATTGCCACCACGATGCGGATTCTGGAGGTGGAGGAGGAGTTGATGCAGAAGATGAAGTCCGCCTCCTGACAAACGCTTAGGCGGCTGACTCACCCGTTTCGGCAGCTTCTGAAGGCTCTGTCGCTTCGCCGGTCTCACCGATCTCCGTCAGTTCAACCGACTCCTCGGCTTCGCCCCCTTTACGCTTCTCAAGCTTGCGCAGGCGCTTCTCTTCATTCTTCTTCTGCTTGGCGAGCTCTTTCTGACGTTTTTCGTAGCTGTAATTGGGTCTGGCCATGGGGATACCTCCGTTTGCGACATATGTCCGGCCAGCACTTACGAGGTTATCTGGTTGTGGCTGCCTGAAAATGGACGGCGCCAACAGTCTCATAATTCACCCTTCCCGTCCCGAAATAGTTAAAAGTGAGATACAGATCACAGTTTCATCACGCCCTTTTCATAAGGGTTCACATCAACTTATACGGTAAGGAGTCTGTTATGGGTTCAAGTCGTCCGATCTTAATCAGTGAATCAGAGCGCAAAGAGTGGGAGATGCTACGCCGTGGTATCAGGCCTATTCCCGATGATGAGCTGGAGCGCTGCGAGCGTGCCGCCCTGCAACTGAGAGATCGATTGATCGGTATCCCCTACTACGCCGAAAAAGACCGTGAAAGCGGCATGCGTTACTGGCGCTCGCTGCAGGCCAACGAATATCCAATCGGCTGATCAACTCAATGATCTGAAGATCATCTCCGGCGGCCAGACCGGAGTGGATCGCGCCGCACTCGGTGTTGCAATGGAACTTGGCATGGATTGTGGTGGCTGGTGCCCGAAAGGAAGAAGGGCGGAAGATGGTCCGATTCCGGATATTTATCCCCTCAACGAAACAGAGGCGTCAGGCTATACGCAGCGTACCGAATGGAATGTACGCGACTCCGATGCCACTTTGGTTCTGACAACACGACTACCGCTCACCGGCGGAACGGAACTCACCCACAAACTCGCTCTCAAATATAATAAACATGTTCTGATTGTCGATTTAACCGATACCAATATCGAAGCCGCCAGAAACTGGCTCATCGATCATCGGATCAAAACGCTGAATGTTGCCGGATCCAGAGAGTCCCAACAAATGGGCATCTATTTACAAGCAAGAGAGTTTCTTCTTCAGCTATTCAAAGAACTCTGAATGTTTATGATTGGTTTTCAATTTTTCCAACCACGTTAAATAACAATAAATCATTCACTGAACCCGGCAAATCGGCACATCACAACCACCTGACAGTATCGCCACCGCTATAATAGTGGTGACACTCGATAATCTGAGTGAATATCGGCTATCGCATATTCATGCGATTGCAGAAGATAAACATCTGTCTATCTTTTTGTCCGCAAGGGGAGACGCATTCAGGAGTTGTGCGGTCCAAAAAAGAGGAGGGAAGTCATGCCAGGCGCATTTGCCCATATGGTTGCAGCCGAACAGGCCCAGCTAAAAGCCCAACAACAGGGAATAGATTTGATTGCCCAATCTACACTTCTCTACCCTGAATGGATGCAAGCCGGTTCTGTCGGACCCGATTACCCTTATCTGAAAACATTCGGTAGCCAGGATCCATCGGACAAATGGGCGGACCATCTCCATTACATCCGCACTGGAGACGTGGTTCGAGCGGGCGTTGAATGGTTACATGACCGGATTGGCGAACAGGGAAATGTAACATTTCAAAAGGCCACATCCTGGCTTGCTGGCTATCTCTCCCATGTTGTTCTGGATGCATCGATTCATCCTGTTGTACGGGCAATTGTTGGTGAATATGAGGAGCATAAAACAGATCACCGACGCTGTGAAATGTATCAGGACTCCCATATCTGCAAAAAGAAGCACGGTTATGAAATGGTCTTTGACGAGTGGGCCGATTATCTTAGACATACGACCGATGCATCCGGCGATGGGATGGACGCCTCTATTAAAGCGATCTGGTCCTACATGCTTGAGCGAACCTACCCGGACACATATACATCGAACCCGCCTGACTTCGATGGCTGGCATCATGGCTACATTCAAAAAATCGATCTGGCTGATAATGACATTATCATTTTCAGGCATGCAGCAGCCGATAATGCTGTTATCTACATCAATTCGGGGAAGATTCCCGATGATGATAAGAAACAATATATCGAGCAATGCAACACCCCTTCGAACAACCGATTCAACCAGGTAACCATGCACTACGATGAGGTGTTTGAATTTGGCGTGGAGAATGTGGTCAGATACTGGAAGATGATGGATATGGCCATCAACGGGCAAGGGGATATCTCTCTTCCGGAGTTACCGAACTGGAATCTTGATAAAGGGACGACAGATCCCGATGGAGAAGGCGATGCGACGCTTTGGGTTTAGTTCATTCGTTTTATGCTTAGTTACTCTGACCATCCTGAATTCAGGATGTGTGGCGAAGGAATACGATAAAGATGAAATGGCCAAACTGGCGACTCTTACCAAAACATGTATGAACATTGTGAAAGGACAATATTACAAGAAGCCGATTCCTGAACAGATGAGCGAAGAAGAGGTTGTCAGCATTGTAAAAGCACGCAATGCGCAATTCGATGAGCTTGAGCAGTTGGATGGCAAGATCGACCTGATTCTCTATTCAGATACCAACCACGTTGGAGCGGTCGTTTGGGATACAGGGAACGAACGCAAACTCATCCAGGAACTTCAATGCACCATAGAGCTCGATGACCCTGCATGGGAGCGGGAGGAATACGGTTCATCGTTTACCCTTAAATGGGAAACGTGCGAAACAAAACAATAATAAAAACTAAGGAGGGGAATTATGCCCAGACCACCGGTCACACCAATCAATATTGCAACACCGAGAGAAATCTCATTCGAGAATGATATTAAACCATTGCTGACCGATCATGACCGTGACGGAATGTTAAACCATTGTCCGGCTCAGGATCGATTCGATATGCATGATTACGATCAATTCAAAGAGAGGGCGGACCTTATTTTGAGGATGCTTGCCTCACGCCAAATGCCAAAGGGAGGGAAGCCTTGGGAGTGGGATGAGCTACAGGTACTGGCACTTTGGATTTTCCAGGGGTGCAAACCTTAAACCCAACCGCTTGGGCCTCCTCTAGGGTATTGAAATTCACTCCCCTCGATTTTGATATTCGGTATTTCATGCTTTGGAGGAGGCCCGACTAACCTCAATACAGAAAAGGGCCGGTGAGTTCGAACACACCACCATCGAAGGCCTTACTCCACAAAATTCTACGGCTGGATGAGAGAGTGGTTTCCAACTGTTTGAAATCAATCACCGTTAAAATTTAATATTTCCAAAATTCTCTAAAATATCTCCAATCAAGTAACTCAAGAGAGCAAAAGCGAGAATAATTCCGAGTTTCGATGCCCAATTTTTATCCAGCGGCCACAATAACTGCTTATGAAACAGATCGACTTTCCCAGTTGATTTTTCATTCCTGACTATATCCCAAACTGCTTCCATCTTTTTCTGGCGGGCAATGATCGTAAACAGCATTGGCGAAAGAAACAGCAAAGGTACAAGCCAATTTATCATGACCTGTCCAAAGTCAATGGGGCCATCACCCTGCGAAGCTCTTGAGACTATAGGAACCAGTAGGGCTATCGCTAACCACCAATAAATCGAATTAATTGCCTGGTTCCACCGCTCCAAGCCGAACTCACGAAGATTGGAGTATGGGTCAAGCGACAACTTGAGATTATTTTCCTTTATACTCTTAAGTATATCCGGTCTATGGAACAGCCATACATGATACCATATCTGAAGCAGGGCAATAAACCCGAACATGATGATCACGAACTGCTGGATATAGGCGAGTATGATAAAGATCGCGTTACTGCTCTTGGTATGTATTGCATCCGACTCTAACAACCATGCCACAGTCCAATCTCTCTCGCTGAATTCATCAATTGATATTTCATCGTAATATATATCTCTTAACTCGCCTGTATCTATCGCCATAACGACAATCGCCAATACAATAGAAATCGGAATCAGTATTAATTTTCGATGTCGGACAAATTCGTTGTTAAGCGAATCCAGTATATTAGGTTCAGGATTGCCATTAGCTTTTTGTACCATCCCTTCATCCACCAGAGATTTCCATGAAGAGACAAATTCATTCCATGTTGCCCGAACAAATGGGATCACCAAAGCCCAGAAGAGAAAGTACAAAGACCAGTTAAATGACTTTGCATATCCTTTAAACTCTTTTCCTGAATACAATCCGAGTTCCGATGACATCCACAAAACGAACAACGAATAGATAACCAGAATTACAAACATCCTCATATAAATGGAAGACTTCAGTAATTTGCTTAAGATCATTTTACCTACTGTTTTTCTATCCAACTCCACTCCCTTCTCCCTTTGACTTAAAGTCAGATCTCATCAATTAAAAAAACGCTACTCTACTTCCCCTTTCTTTACTTCGATGAGTTCGAACACACCACCATCGAAAGCCTTACTCCACAAAAATTCTACGACCGGATGAGAGAGCGGTTTTCAACCGTTTAATTATTAAACGAGCCTGAGTTTATTAATTGTAGCGCGGTTTTAAACCGGTCACAATTTATGACTTCAAAGAAAAAGGGCCTAGCATTTCTGCTAGGCCCTTTGTGTATGGCGCTCCCTGAGCGATTCGAACGCCCGGCCTTCTGATTCGTAGTCAGATGCTCTATCCAGCTGAGCTAAGGGAGCTTGCGTCACCCTCTTGTTGAGGGGCGAGAACAGTAACGTCTTTTAACCATAATTTCCAACCCGTAATATCGGGGCCGAAAAGTTCGGGGAATTCTTGGTAGAGCCAACCGCGATAAACAGGCTTGCCCTTGTAGGTAAGCTCCACGAACGCGGCGGGATTATGCACATTTTCATCTTCAATAAAAGCACCAGTTTGCGTGCGCAGACCTTTGGCCAAACCAAGCAACATAATATCCCAGTCGTGAAACATCTTCTTCTCACGGTTGGCGATTTCCACATCGAAGGTGCGTGCCGTGGTGGTTTGCAAAAACATCAGTTTGGCACCACCCTCATTAACTGCGGCCCACTCCGGCAATCCGTTGGCATCATCCTGCCCGCCATGCGGATCTTCCGGAGCGGTCAACGGCAGCTGCCACTTGATCGTCTCCTTCTCATGTGAATCGCACCCTGCAAGCAGCGTGAGCATCATCAGAACAGCAATGGTGAGTTTGGTTACCTTCATCGGCAGGAATGCTGCCATATTAATGGGGAGTCGATAAAGCTTTGTGTGAATCTTTCCTGATCCCCGCTTGCAGATGTCCCAAGCCATACGGATCAAAACGGATAAAGCACAAAATTCGAAGTTTTATTTTGTGCCCGTTTTGAGAGGTATGACGAGGATAGAGACATATGCCGCGGGCGGCCTGAAGTCCGTCCCGATTTACTATCCTGTAAATCGGTCGAACCTCGAAAAGTCGAGGGTTCTCATTCCCTCTCTGCATTGCATAAAAAAAAGAGAACCCACCTTGGTGAACCCTCTTTTTTAAACAGTGGCGGAGAGAGAGGGATTCGAACCCTCGATAGGTTATTAACCTATACACCCTTAGCAGGGGCGCGCTTTCAGCCTCTCAGCCATCTCTCCGTTCGTTTGAATGGTGTCGGGCTCCTGCCCTCCACCTATATAGCTCCACAAGAACGTGGTCTTGCTTCACTTACGAGCTCACGATGTTCGCTCGCCCTACTTCCTGTAGGGAAACGCTATTTTAACCGCTACTTCCGCACACGGATGTGCACCCTTTAGTGAGCAAATCAAAACCGCGCTTTTGATTCAGACCTTCCTGGTCTTCAGGGCTTCGCCCCGCCTTTTTAGGCGTCCAATTTAGCCATCCTGCTAAATTGTGGTTTGCGATCCGAGCCAGAGGCATGGAAGCCTCTGGCGGATCAATCAAACCTGGCGGAAGGGGTGGGATTCGAACCCACGGTAGGTTTCCCTACGCCGGTTTTCAAGACCGGTACATTCGGCCAGCTCTGTCACCCTTCCGTTATGTGACGCTACGCAGGAACTCCCTGCACAGCTATGTAGCGAGCGGCGAAATATATCGACTCGCTACCCTTTTGCAATCATCGCGCGATGACCACGCAATACCTACGCCATCACCTGCAGTTACTGAGAAATCACCTCGCGACCACCGACATAGGGGCGCAGTGCTTTGGGGATTTTCACTGAGCCATCGCTCTGCCAACCATTCTCCAGTAGTGCCACCAGTGTACGCCCGATCGCCAGCCCCGAACCGTTCAGTGTCGCCACCGGCATCGGCTTACCATCCTCGCCACGCAAACGAATATTGGCACGACGTCCCTGGAATTGACCGAAAGAGGAGCAGGAGGAGATTTCACGATAGAGACCCTGACTCGGCAGCCACACCTCCAGATCGAAAGTCTTCTCAGCTGAAAAGCCGAGATCACCTGTACATAGTGTGACAACACGGTACGGCAACTCCAGCGCCTGCAGCACCGCTTCTGCATGGGCGGTCAGCCCTTCAAGCTCATCCAGCACATCATCCGGATGAACCAGTTGTACCAGCTCGACTTTGTCAAATTGGTGTTGGCGGATCATGCCACGTACGTCACGTCCTGCGCTACCTGCTTCGCGACGGAAACATGGCGTATAGGCGCAGTGACGAATCGGCAGACTCTCTGCATCAAGAATCTGATCCTGATAGAGGTTGGTAACAGGCACTTCAGCTGTCGGGATAAGAAAAAGATCTTCATCCTCGATCTTATAGGCATCATCGGCAAACTTCGGCAGTTGACCTGTGCCGGTCATCGTCTTGCGATTGGCAATGGCAGGTACCCACACCTCTTCGTAACCATGACTGTCTGCATGCAGATCGAGCATGAACTGCATCAGCCCCCTTTCTAAACGAGCCCCCATGCCTCTAAGTACCGAAAAACGGCTTCCGGCAAGCGTAGCCCCCGCCTCAAAATCGAGAAGACCGAGTGTTTCACCGATATCCCAGTGGGCCGGCACCTCATCCGTTCTCGGAGTCCCCCACTTACGCATCTCGACATTGGCATCTTCGTCCTCACCCTGTGGCACCGAATCGTGCGGCAGATTAGGAATCTCCAGCAGCACCGACTCGAACTCCGCCTCGGCCTCCTTGGTGATGGTGTCGAGCTCTTTCACCCGTTTGGAGACCTCACCCATTCTGGCCATCTCCGCAGCAGCATCTTCACCCGCCCCCTTCTTCTGGCCGATCAGTTTAGAGACACTGTTTCGCTCCGACTGCAACGCCTCCAACTCCCCTTTGAGCTCGCGCTGACGCACATCCAGTGCCTTAGCTCTGCCCCAAGGCGAGTCGTCGGCAACAACATCGTTACCACGCCGGGCAATCGCTGCCTGCATGGCATCAAAGTCACTACGAAAGCTTTTGCGATCGATCATTCGGCTGAGCCCTCTGGAGAAGCATCCGGAGTACTATCAGACGAACCCTCACCTGAAGCATCCGTCTCGGACTCATCATCCTGCTTCTCAACCACACGCACGGCACCGATCACCCGCTCCTCTGCCGGGCAATCGATCAGCTTCACACCCTGCGTATTACGGCCGATCACCGACACACCATCCATACGGATACGTACCAGACGCCCGGTATCGGTCATCATCATCACTTGATCCTCTTCGACCACCTGCAGTGCAGCCACCATGGCACCATTACGGCCGCCGGTTTTGAGCGTAAAGACGCCCTGACCACCACGCTTCTGCGAGTTGTACTCCTCCACGGCTGTACGTTTGCCGTAACCGTTCTCCGAAACCGCCAGCAGACAGGCACGGTCGACCACCAGCGACATACCAATCACCGTATCGCCCTTCGGCATACGCATGCCGGTAACACCGCGAGTCGAGCGGCCCATCGGACGTACATCGGTCTCGGCAAAGCGGATCGTCTTGCCACCGCTGGAGGCGAGCATGATATCCTGCTCACCGTTGGAGCGGGATACACCGATCAGATCATCATCTTCATCGATCTTGATCGCGATGATGCCATTAGCACGGATATTCTTGAATTCGGAAAGCTTGGTCTTCTTGATCACACCATTGGCGGTTGCCATAACGATGAAGGAGTCATCATCAAACTCGCGTACCGCCAGTGTGGCCGAGATACTCTCATCCTTCTCTACCGGCAGCAGATTGACAAGCGCCTTACCGCGCGTGGCACGTCCGGCCTGCGGCACTTCGTAGACCTTCTTACGGAAGACACGGCCACGATCGGAGAAGAAGAGCAGGTAGTCGTGGGTCGAAGCGACCATCAACTGTGCTACAAAATCCTCATCCTTGGTGGTCATCGCCGTCTTGCCCTTGCCGCCGCGCCGCTGGGCACGGTAAAGCGATACGGCATTACGCTTGATGTAACCCTCGTTGGAGATAGTCACCACCATATCCTCTTCGGTGATCAGATCCTCCACCGAAAGCTCGGCCGTCTCATCGACGATCTCGGTACGGCGCGGGTCGGCATACTTGTCGCGCACCTCCTCAAGCTCCTCGACGATGACGTCCATCAACAGCTTCTCATCAGCCAGAATCGCTTTGAGATGGGCAATCAGCTTCTGCACCTCTTCGAACTCTGCCTTGATCTTGTCGCGTTCCAGTCCGGTCAGGCGATGCAGACGCATATCGAGAATCGCTTGTGCCTGTTTATCAGAGAGCCCGAATCGTTCCATCAGACCCATCTTCGCTTCGGCGGCATTCTGGCTGGCACGAATCAGCTTGATCACCTCATCGATATTATCCAGTGCAATCAGCAGCCCTTCCAGAATATGAGCACGCGCCTCCGCCTTGGCCAGATCGAAGAGGCAACGACGGGTCACCACCTGGCGACGGTGGTCGACAAAGTGGTGCAACAGTTCACGCACACCGCAAAGCTTCGGCTGACCGTCAACCAACGCCAGCAGGTTACAACCGAAGTTGCACTGCAACTGGGTATGCTTATAGAGGTTGTTGAGAATCACTTCCGGAATCTCGTTCTTCTTCAGCTCAATGGCGATACGCATGCCGTCACGATCCGACTCATCGCGCAGATCGGAGATCCCCTCCAGCTTCTTATCGCGAACCAGTGTGGCGATACTCTCGATCAGCTTCGCCTTGTTCACCTGATACGGCAGTTCGTTGATGATCAGCGATTCACGCTTGGTACGGGAGTTGATCTCTACCACCGCCTTGGCACGCATGGTGACCGAGCCGCGACCGGAGATAAATGCATCGCGCATACCGCTACGACCATAGATAAAGCCACCGGTCGGAAAGTCAGGACCCGGCATAATCTGCATCAGCGCTTCATCATCAACGTCCGGATTACGGATCAGTTCAATGGTGGCATTGATACTCTCGCCCAGATTGTGGGGAGGAATATTGGTCGCCATACCAACCGCAATACCTTGAGAGCCGTTAACCAGCAGGTTGGGGAACTTGGCCGGCAGTACCTTCGGCTCAGAAAGCGAATCATCGTAGTTGGGACCAAAGTCAACCGTATCTTTATCGATATCGGCCAGCAGTTCAGCGGCCACACGGCTCATACGCGCTTCGGTATAACGCATCGCGGCAGGAGAGTCACCGTCGACCGAACCGAAGTTACCCTGTCCGTCAACCAGCATATGACGCATACTCCACGGCTGTGCCATACGAACCATGGCATCGTAGACAGCCGAATCACCGTGCGGATGATATTTACCGATCACATCACCAACCACACGTGCTGATTTTTTGTAGGGCTTGTCATGGGTACAGCCGAGATCCTGCATGGCAAAGAGGATTCGACGATGAACCGGTTTCAGGCCATCTCTGGCATCGGGAAGAGCTCGACCGATGATCACACTCATGGCGTAATCAAGATAGGAGCTCTTCATCTCCTCTTCGATCAGAACGGGTACGGCGGGATTGAGATTCTCTTCCATATTCACATCTCCAGAAACTGCGTGGTGCCCTCGACAGGATTCGAACCTGTGGCCTACGGTTTAGGAAACCGTTGCTCTATCCAGCTGAGCTACGAGGGCTACGAGGGGCTGCATGATAACCGCTTAATGGCGATCCTGCACCCCTCAACTCAGAGAGTCGCATCTATCGAATAAATAAGTGCTTTATGGATGGTTTTAATATGTGATAAGCGCATGGACGGGTACATCGTCCAGCACATCCCTGCCGTTGAGAAAAGAGAGATCAATAACAAACAGGCAAGCGGCAACCTCGGCCCCTAATTGACGCACCAGATCGACTGTAGCACGTGCCGTGCCGCCGGTTGCCAGCAGATCATCGACAATAACCACCTTATGGCCGGGACTAAGTGCATCGCGATGGATCTCCAGCGCATCGAAGCCATACTCCAGCTCATATTCGATCTGATGTACCTCATGCGGCAGCTTGCCCGGTTTCCTTACCGGAACAAAGCCGAGGCCGGTCAACTGCGCCAGTGCCGCACCAAAAAGAAAACCACGCGACTCAATACCGACGATAGCATCAACCCCTTGCGGCATCTGGCAGGCAAGCTCCGATACCGATGCAGAGAAAGCCTCGCCGTCGGCCAGCAGTGGTGAAATATCTTTAAATATAATTCCGGGTTTGGGGAAATCAGGAATGTCCCGAATGTAATCGCGCAGGTTTACTGCCATCTGCTACCTCGACTTATTGACTTCGAACTTATTGCCTCCAACTTCTGGAGTTAAACAATCTCTTCAAGGGTAATCTTTTCCGAATCCATGAGTGTACGCAGTTTCTGCAGGGCCACAACCTGAATCTGGCGAATACGTTCGCGGGTTACGCCCATATGCTGCCCGATCGCTTCCAGCGTCCATGGTTCTGCGCCATGATTAAGGCCATAGCGCAGACGAACGACCTCCTGCTCCTTGGAGGTCAGCTGGTTCATCCAGCCTGTCAGCATATCATCACGAATCATCTCATCGAGGTGGTCTCCCGGTAGCTCGGCATCCACATCTTCGGTGATGTCATAGAGTGTATAATCCCCATCTTCATGCAGCACCGAGTCGGCGCTCTCCGTCTGACTTGTAACGCCCAGCAGCGCCTGAATTCTCTCACTGCTCTTACCCATGTAAGATGCGATCTCGTTTTCGGTCGGCTCACGCCCCAGTGAAGCACGCAACTCATTGGCACTACGCAGCATGGAGTTGTACTCCTTACCGACATGCACCGGCAGACGAATAGTACGTGCCTGATTCATGATAGCACGTTCGACTGATTGGCGAATCCACCAGGTTGCATAAGTTGAGAAGCGGCATCCATGTGCATCGTCGAACTTTTCGACTGCCCGCATCAGGCCAATGTTTCCCTCCTCAATCAGGTCGGAGAGTGGCAATCCACGATTGATATAACGTCTGGCAATTTTAACAACGAGCCGAAGATTGGACTGAATCATCTGCTGACGGGCAGACTCATCGCCCTTGGCAATAGCACGTGACAGGTCGATCTCTTCTTGTGCGGTAAGCAGATCATAACGTGATATTTCACGCATATAGAGTGTCATTGGGTCAAGACTTCGTCGCTTCGCTGCCATAAACGCCTCCATGCATGTTTAGACCTGCTCTAGTAAGAGTGCTCTATCGGCTGAAACTAGAAACAACTTAAATTGTTGTATATCGCATATATATGCTAGTCATCAAAAGCTATCTTCGCGGTAGATAGACAAGCGGGTCGACAGGCGTTGTACCGCGTCTCACCTCGAAATGGAGGTGAGGGCCACTTGCACGACCCGTCTTGCCAACCCGGGCAATTACAGCACCACTCTTCACCCGATCACCCTTGCGCACCAGATTGCGTTGATTGTGCGCATAGGCAGTAAACATATCCCTGTTATGACGAATAATGATCAGTTTCCCATAACCGCTGAGACGTTGATCGGAATAGACCACTTCACCGCCTGCAGCTGCATAGACCGGCGTTCCCTCTTTGGCACCGATATCGATCCCATCATGCATACGACTGCCGCGCCTGCCGAACCGACTGGTTAATTTACCCGATACCGGCCACTTTAATTTCACCACGCCACTGCCATTGGCGGTCGGCGCACGATAAGTACTCTTACCACTCGGTTTTTTAGCCACTTTTCTGCTGGAAGAACGTTTCGCTTTCGTCGCTGGCCTGCGAGTCGATGTTGCAGATTTTGTCTTCGGTATCGGCATATAGAACTCTGAGCGTGGTGCATTACCGGAGATTGAGATATGTTGGCCGACATAGATGGTATAGGGCCAACGAATGCGGTTACGCCGAGCCAGCAGCTTATGATCGATACCAAACCGTCTACCGATGCTGTAGAGCGTATCGCCCTTGCGTACGGTATAGATGGTGTAGCTTTTCGAATATTTTTTTGAGTATTTGGTATGAACCGAGCCGTAACCGGGCACCGACGTCTTATAGCAGCCCGTAAGAGCTACCAGCATGAGCAGTGCAACAACCCTTACTGCAATAGCCATAGCATCGCAAACCCTGCGACAACCAGCACAGTAATAACAATGGTAATCCACTCGAAATGTTTTTCGACCAACTCCCGCAGCCGGGGTCCGCCCCAATAGAGTAGTGCTGCCTCAAGATAAAAGCGTGCACCGCGCGACAACAACGAAGCCAGCATAAACCAGATGAACGGCAAACCGAATGCACCCGCCGCAATGGTGAAAACCTTGAACGGAACAGGGGAAAAACCGGCAATCAGAATAATGGCGACACCATAGGTTTCAAACCACCCCTGTGCCAGTTCGAACTGCGGCACCAAACCATAAAATTCGATAATCGACATGCCAACAGCAACAAACAGTCCCATACCGATCAGGTAACCGACTGCGGCACCGAGGATCGAACCTGCCGTAGAAACCGCAGCGAAACGAAAGCTGTGGTCAGGGTGACCCAGTGCCAGAGCGATTAACAACACATCGGGTGGAACAGGAAAAATACTGGACTCGATCAGTGCAATCAGAAACAAGGCCAGTTTGGCATGCGGACGATCTGCCCAGGAGAGCGTCCAGTAATAGCAGCGCCGCAACCATGAGGGTTGGCGGCCCTGCTCTATCGAAACTTGTTCGCCCTGATTACTCTCAACGTCAGCGATGATTCACTCCTTCAAGCAGTGGCACGAATGTACAGGCATCGAAGAATTCATCTACCCACTTATCATCCTGCTTTCTGCGCCGAACCAGCCGATGCTGTCTACCCTCCCCCTGTGGAAAAAGAAGCAGGCCGCCATCTTTAAGCTGCTCCAGCCAGATATCCGAGGCAAATCCTCCGGCAGTCACGATAATGGCGTCAAAGGGGGCATACTCCTCCCAACCGAGCATTCCATCCCCGCATTTGAGCATCACATTGGCGTGACGTGCTTTCCGCAGATTCTGGCGGGCACGCTCATGCAGCGATTCAATACGTTCAATACTATAAACCCGACGACAAAGGCGTGAGAGTACTGCTGTCTGGTATCCACAACCGGTACCGATCTCCAGTACCCGCTCATCGCCTTTCAGTTCAAGCAATTGGCTCATTCTGGCAACCATATAGGGCTGGGAGATTGTCTGTCCTTCGCCGATAGGCAGCGCCGAATCCTGATAAGCATGGCTTGCCAGTGCCGCATCGACAAAGAGATGACGGGGTACAATGGACATCGCCTCAAGCACCCGCGGGTCATCAATACCGCGAGGGACGAGCTGTTCGGCGACCATCCGTTTACGTGGCCGCTCAAACGACAGGTTGTTATTCAATACATTCAAAAAAATGGCCAAACCATCGAAGCTATTTATAAACTGGTCGGGACGAGAGGATTCGAACCTCCGACCACTTGACCCCCAGTCAAGTGCGCTACCAGGCTGCGCTACGCCCCGTTTCAATTTGTCATGGAGAGTATAAAAAATCAGTCGGTCAGTAAATCCCTGACGGAGACAAGCTCCTCGCGAATCATCTTTAGCGAAGTCTGCGCATCGTGCTGCTCGACGATTTCGCTCAGATCTCCACTCATCAAACGCTTCTTAGCGCCGCGAATGGTAAAGTTCAGGTTATAGAGCAGATGTTTAATCTGTAATACGACATAGACATCACGATGCCGATAGAAGCGGCGATTACCACTCTTCTTCACCGGCTTGATGTGCTTGAACTCGGTCTCCCAGTAACGCAAAACATGCGGCTCGATACCACATAGCTCACTTACTTCACGTATGGAGAAAAAGAGTTTATCGGGAAGTTCCGGAACCTCGACACCAGCTGAGATCAGCGCCTGAGCCTGTGGATTCATGCATCATCCCCAAGCAGCTTCTGTTTCAGCAACTGGCTGGCACGGAAGGTCACCACTTTGCGTGAAGCGATAGTAATATCATCACCGGTTTTAGGATTACGACCGCGACGGGCATGCTTCTCACGCACCATAAAATGGCCAAAGCCGGAGAGTTTGACATCCTCACCAGCTTCAAGGGATTTCTTAATTTCATCCAGAACAGCTTCAACAATCTGCCCGGACTCCTTTTTGGAAAGCCCTACCCGATCATGCACAATTTTTGCGATTTCCGCCTTTGTCACGATAACCCCAACTGTGTTAAATATTACCAAGTTGCCTCGGAAAACTCGAAACAACTTTAGGGAGTGTATCAGAACTTACTGATTCGTCAAAGATTTTTCGATTATGTTTCCTGAAGCGACCCACTCACAAGTTGAACGGTTCGATCACACAAAGCTGCGAGCGCACTGCTATGTGTCACCATCACGACCGCTGCCCTCTCCTCTTTGCAGAGCTGTTGAAGTGCTGAGAAAACACTCTTGGCCGTTGATTCATCCAGGTTTCCGGTCGGTTCATCCGCCAGAAGAAGCCTAGGCTTTCCGACCAGGGCTCTGGCAACAGCAACACGCTGTGCTTCGCCACCGGATAATTTGGCAGGCACATGATCCAGGCGCCCTTCAAGTCCCAGTCGAGCCAGCAGATTCATAGCACGGTCGGCGGCCTCATCGTAAGCAACACCGCGAATATTGAGTGGCAACATCACATTCTCAAGTGCTGTAAGTTCCGGTATCAGATGGTGAGCCTGATAGACAAATCCAATCGCCTCATTCCTGATCGAAGCCTGCTGCGACAGGCTCAGATTGAACAGATTTTGACCATCAAGCCATGCCTCACCATTATCCGGCGCATCCAGCGTACCCAATACCTGCAAAAGCGTACTCTTACCAGAACCTGACTCGCCGACCACAGCCAGAAACTCCCCCTCCTCCAGGAGAAGCGAAGCCCCCTGCAGTACAGGCAGAGCCCCTGCAGGCGAGCCATACTGTTTATATATATCTTTAACCGCCAGGAGAGAGTGAGAGTTTTTTTTCACGACCTAATCAGGCTTATTTCTTTTCATCAATGTTTTAATGGTGTTCTGTACTCGCTGTTTCTGGTAGGCCTCGACCACCTTCAGAACCGATGGGAATTGAGAGACGATCTCTTTAAAAGCGGCACGCGTCAGCACCATCAGTTCAAGTGAACCGCTAGCCGCAACGGTGGCCGTCCTCGGCTTGTCGGTAAGCAGCGAAACCTCACCGAAAAAGGCGCCCTCACTCATGCTACCAAGCGGGATCGGTTCGCCCTGCCCCCCCATGCCACGCGTAGACACATTTACCTTGCCTGAACGAATGAGAAAAAAGGTGTCACCTGCCTCCCCTTCCGTGACAACCACTTGGCCATCCTTATAGGACTGAAGTTGAAACTTCTCCGCCAGCGCTATACGTGCTTCCGGAGGAACGCCTTCAAAGACCGGGGTAATAGCCAGAACACGAGCCAGAACACGCCTTGTATAAAAATCTTCAACCGTCGCCTGAATAGCAGGGTATTTCGCTACCCAGTTATCAAATGTTGGCCTGTCGATGACCAGCACGCTGGTATCCTTCTCGGCAATCGCCGAATCATGATGGGTGCTTCTTGCCATAAAAGCGTGCTCACCAAAAAAATCACCCTCTGTCAGCCTTGTATAGACTCTCTTCTTACCGGAAGTTAACAAGGCTTCCAGACCCACAGCTCCCATACCGATCAGATAGAGAGAGTTGCCCGGATCACCCTGTTTGAAAATCGCATCGCCGGCGGCAACCTCTTTCAACTCGAGTGAATCCATAAACGATTCAAGCTCATTCCCTGAAAGCCCCGACAACAACGGTGTACGTTCAAAACTCAGCTTGGCCCGATCTTTACCGCTGACATCAGTTTCCCCCAGATGATCAGCCGGCGTCACCGTAGTGATCGCCCAGTCATCGCCGCGTTCGTTGGAGAGCTCCTTCAAACGCTCCTTTACCTCGGTTTTGGTCTCATCGAGCCTGAGGATGATTTTATTGATGGCGATAGCCTGCACCACGAAGCCCTGTTCGGCATAGGCATTGGCAATGGTGATATAATCCTTTACTGCACCTGCCGTATCGCCGGTCTTCTCGCGCAGTTCTGCCAGCTTTACATGATCGCGAAGGTCGGTCGGGTTGGCCTTATGCAGCTCCTCGAAAAACTCCAGAGCTTTTTTATATTTCCCTTCCAGAAGTGCGCGCTTAGCCTTATTTTTCAGCTCTTCAATTGACATAAATCACTCATACCTTAATGCATCAGCCGGTGGAACGTTCGACGCTCTCCATGCCGGATATACGGTCGCAATAAACCCCATCACAAGACTTACCAGAATAACCACTACTACCGAAGCCGGGTCAACAATAGACGGAACATGGTCGATATAATAGACCTCCCCGGAAAGAAATGTCACGCCTGTAATCTGTTCAATAAATGAGAGAATGGCGTCCAACTTCCAGGCAAGCAGCAAACCGAGAACCGATCCCACCAGCGTTCCCGTTCCTGAAAGCAGGCAACCCATCAGCACGAACACACGCATGACCGACATATGAGTTGCGCCAACCGTCTTAAGAATTGCAATCTCCTTACGTCGCTCCATCACCACCATAACCAGTGAAGAGACCATATTAAACAGCGCCACCATTACAATCAGCGAGAGAATTACGCCCATCACCACACGTTCAAGTTTCAATGCCTTGAAGAAGGAGCGGTGACGATGCATCCAGTCCGAAACCCATGCCTGAGGCGGGAGCACCATACGGGCGGCAGCAGAGGCTTCAGTGGCCCGATTACGCTCATATAAGTGTACCTCAATGCCGGTAACGCTGTTCCCCAGTCGGTTCAGGCGTTGCACCGAACCGAGTGAGGTCACCATCAGGCCGACATCATATTCATAAAAACCGGAATCGAAGATGCCAATCACATGGAAAGCTCTCATTCTGGGAGCCATACCGGAGGGGCCGATGCCTGCTTTGGGTGACACAAGACGAACACTATCACCCACACCCACGCCCAGCTTCCGGGCCAGATCTTTACCCATCACCACTTCAAAAGCTTCACTGCCGGCCCCATCATCCAAAAAACTCCCCCTAACCACATGCGATGCAATTGAAACATCCCGTACAGGATCAATCCCCTTCAGAATCGCACCGGTCGAACGTGAATGATAGCTGGCCAGCACCTGGGCCGACACATAGGGAGCTGCCTTCTTCACCCCTTCCAGTGTCTCGATCTTCTTTAGCCACTCAGGCCACTCTGCCAATGTCTCACCCGGGCCCTGAATATCGACATGGGAAGAGAACCCAAGGATCTTATTCTTCAACTCGGCATCAAAACCATACATCACCGATAACACAATAATCAGGGCAGCCACACCGATGGCTACGCCGATGGCGGAACTCCAGCCTATGATCGAGACAAAACGCTCATCCCGGCGGGATCGTAAATAGCGACGCGCCAGCATCCACTCATAAGATTTCATGATTCATCCCATCACACTCCAATTACTGAAGACATTTAACTCACCCGCCCATGCATCGCAATTTCTAATCCTTACGCAGAGCGTCTGAAACAGCAACAGGTGTGGGAAAACGAAGTACCACCCAGTAGGATGATATCAGGAAAGTCAGCACAGCACTGGCCTGGATGAGGTAGGAAACTTCCGCACGAATCACACCGGCCTCCAGAGCAAGTACTGCAATAAGCAGTGAAAACTCACTCATCTGCCCCAGGCGAAAGCCAACCTCCCGCGAGCGACCTGTCGACTCTCCTGAACTTTTCAGGAGCCATTGAAACACCAGCGGCTTGGCAGTCAGCATCACAACTGTAACTGTCAGTGCCTGAAGAATGACATTCTGAAGAACCTCCAGATTCAAACTGGCTCCGATAGAGAAAAAAAACATCACCAGAAAAAAGTCACGCAGCGGCTTCAATCTCTCGGCGATAAATTGCGAGGCAACGCCCGTTGCCAGCGACACACCGGCAATAAAGGCGCCCACCTCATGTGACAGCCCTACCATAACGGCAAGTTCGGCCATGCCCAGACACCAGCCTATAGCCAGAAGAAAGATATACTCCTGAATCTTATCGAAGCGCCTGATCAGCGGTCGCAAAAGATAGCGCTCCATCAACCATGCAAACAGGAACAGCAGAGGAAGCGTTAACGCCAGCGACCCAATCTCGACCAGCGGCATCTCTCCCCGTCTCATCCCCTCCAGGAAGAGGAGCACGACAATCGCGATCACATCCTGCAACAGAAGAATACTGATCATCACCTCACCGGTATGGCGATGGTGAAGTACCGTTGTTGGTAACAGTTTCAACCCGATAATGGTGCTGGAAAACATCAGCGTGAATCCGACAATCAGGGATTCGCTTGTGTTGAAGCCAAACAGCTGCCCCATCGCCACGCCCAGCGCAAGAAGTACAGCCGAACTTAAACCGGTAACAAAGATTGTTTTGCGCAGCAGATGAAAAAACTTCTGTGCCGGAAGGTTAAGGCCGATCAAAAACAGCAAAAAGACAATGCCGATATGTGACACAGCCTTCACTACATCCGGATCCGAAACAAGTGAAACTCCCCACGGACCGAGCAGGACACCCAGCAAGATATAAGATATCAGAAGTGCCTGACGCGCAAACAGGGCCACCGTTGCCAGTACGGCTGCACCGGTAAAAATCAGAAAGATCGTAAATACGATCGGATCGTTCGTCACTGAAGTGGCCTCACATCTGAGTACATAGAACTATTCTAGCTGAAAAAGGGGAGTGCCGCCCTCCCGGAAGTTAACTAAGGTAACGCAGATAGAGGTAGGTGTGGGCTATCACAATCGAAAGCAACATCAGGCCGAAAGCATGTTTCATAAACTGCAGGAAATAGATCGGATGTCCGGCGCGCTGTGCGAAACCGGCCACAATCAGATTGGCCGAAGCACCAATCAACGAGCCGTTTCCACCCAGGCATGCACCAAGCGCAAGTGCCCACCAGAGCGGTACCAGCGCATCGATACCACCAAAAGTCGGCGCCATATTCTCAATCAACGGAATCATGGTTGCGACAAATGGAATGTTATCAATCAGGGCTGAGGCAATCGCCGAAACCCAGAGAATCGCTGCTGTCGTGGCATTAAAGTCGCCTCCCGTCAACTCAAGTGTCTTGTGCGCCAGCATCTCGATGACACCGGTATGTTCCACACCGGTCACAATGATAAAGAGCCCGACAAAGAAGAATATCGTCGTCCACTCCACCTCTGCCATAATTCCTTCATAGGCATGGTCCTTGTCGTGCAGCTCCTTCCCCCACGTCTGCAGCAACAGCAGTAGCGCCGCACCGAACATGGCAATGGATGCGGGTTCAAGATGAAAGCTGTGGGCAACCGTAAAGCCACCAATGACGAGGAAAAGTACAAACAGGCTCTTTTTCAGCAGAGGAACATCTTCAATGGCATCATTTTCATTGAACTGCATCACCAGTGCTTTCGCCTCATCCGTTGCCTCAAGTC
The DNA here is from genome assembly GCA_050304695.1 of Mariprofundaceae bacterium. Lineage (GTDB taxonomy): Bacteria > Pseudomonadota > Zetaproteobacteria > Mariprofundales > Mariprofundaceae > WSZY01. Next base: position 15,646 of record JBNLEB010000015.1, on the reverse strand, counting down.
CTTTGCCGAATATGAACCAGACCACACCAATTGTTGCCAACATAATCACCGGTGTAATCGGCGCCAGGTTCACCAGGAAATCGTAGAACGAGAGACCGGCAGCGGAGCCGATCATGATATTCGGCGGATCACCGATCAAAGTCGCTGTACCACCAATATTGGAGGCGAGAATCTGGGTAAAAAGAAATGGGTAGGGTTTGATATCGAGCGCATCGGTGATCAGCAGGGTCACCGGCGCGATCAGAAGAACGGTGGTTACATTATCGAGAAAGGCAGAGAAGACGGCTGTCACCACCGACAACATCACCAGAATACCCCACGGCTCACCCTTCACCATCTTGGCCGATTTGATCGCCACATACTGGAACATACCGGTCTTCTGACTGATAGCGACAATCACCATCATGCCGGTGAGCAGGCCGATGGTGTTGAAATCGATGCCGGCAACCGCCTGTTGCTGTGTTAACACACCACAAAGAATCATCAGACCGGCACCCAGCAGTGAGAGTACGGCACGATTGAACTTCTCAGCCATAATGACGCCGTAGACAACAAGCAGAATAGAGACTGCCACCCATGTCGGATTGAGCCCGAAGATCACATGGTTTACCGAATCATGCATCAAAAAGCTCCTCCGGATTAACCTTGGCCAGGCAGCGCATCACATCACTGGCAGCAACAATACCGAGCAGATGGTTCTCCTCATCGGTCACAAAAGCGTATTCGAATCGATCATAGGTTATCAATGCAGCAGTCACTGAAAGAAGCGACTCATTTTCGCGCACAATGGTCGGGTCATCATCCATCACATCAGCAGCTTTCCGCTCCAGAATCTCTCGATAGTGTTTGCGCATCAACCCCATGTCCGGCGCATACGGAATCGATTTAAGATAACCGCTAACGATATATTCAGGGATCAGCTTGGAGAGCAGGCCCAGCATATTAATTGCGCCGAGAATTTTGTTCTCCGAATCGACAACAGGAAGCACCCTGAAAGCCTTGTCGCTCAAAATTTCAATCACTTCGGAGATGGTTTGATCGGGACGACAAACCACCAGTTCCTTCGTCATCACTCGGCTAGCTTTCAACTCGGCCTCCTTATCGAACCTCTATTCTGGCCGCATATGCGGAAACAGCAGCACATCGCGGATGGAGTGCTGGCTGGCCAGCATCATCACCAGCCGATCCACACCGATACCGACACCGGCTGTCGGTGCCATACCGTACTCCAGCGCCCGCAGATAGTCCTCATCGACTCCGGTCGCCTCAAGGTCGCCAGCCTCTTTTGCTTGCGCCTGAGCCACGAAACGACCGCGCTGATCATCAGGGTCATTGAGCTCGGAGAAGCCATTGGCCATCTCCTTCCCGGCAATGAAGAGTTCAAAGCGATCGGTGACATTCGGATCATCGTTGTTGCGTCTGGCCAGCGGCGAAACATCGACCGGGTAGTGGGTCACGAAGGTTGGCTGATCCAGTTCCTCCTCGACCAGTTCCTCAAACAGCGCCGTCAGGTAGTGCCCTGCCTTCCAGGTAATCAGCGGCTTGAAGTTCTCGATCTCCTGCAGGCAGACGGTTGCCAGCAAAGCCTTATCGCCTGCATGACCACGCAGATCCGGGCGTTTCTCGAAAACAGCCTCATCCAGCCTGATACGTTTGAAGGGTTTACTCAGATCGATAGTGACCCCGTCCCACTCAACCGTGGTCACACCAAGGCCATCTGCCACACCACGAATCAGCGACTCGGTGGTATCCATAGCGTCGTTGAAATCGGCATAGGCCTGATAGAACTCCACCATGGTAAATTCGGGATTGTGGGTCGCATCCAGACCCTCATTACGGAAATTACGGTTGATCTCGAAGACTCGCTCGAATCCGCCAACAATCAACCGCTTCAGATAGAGTTCCGGTGCGATACGCAGAAAAAGCTCCATATCCAGAGCATTATGATGGGTAACGAATGGACGTGCGGCCGCACCGCCTGGCTGCGCCTGCAGCATCGGTGTCTCCACCTCCATAAAACCCTTCTCTTCGAGCCCTCGCCTGAGCAGGGAGACGGTTCTGGAGCGGATTCGGAACGTCTCACGCGACTCCGGCGTTACCATCAGATCGACATAGCGCTGGCGATAGCGAAGTTCCTTGTCGGAGAGGCCATGCCACTTCTCCGGCAGCGGGCGCAGGCATTTGGAGATCAGTTCAATATGAGAGACTTTTACGGAGAGTTCGCCGGTCTTGGTCCGAAAGAGTTTGCCTTCAGCCCCGACGATGTCACCAAGATCCCATTTCTTGGTCGGGTTGTAGATTTCGGCCCCACCCACTTCGTCACGATTAAGAAAGAGTTGAATACGCCCTTCGCCATCCTGAATATGGATAAAACTGGACTTGCCCATCACCCGGTGACCCAACATACGGCCTGCCACACGGACAACTTCCGACTGCGCCTCTAACTCCGCATCGTCCATCTCACCGAACCTTGCATGCAGATCGGCTGAAACGGCATCGGGACGCCATGTATTGGGATACGCCTCACCAGCCTCACGAAGTTTAGTCAGTTTCTCGCGCCGAACCGCGATCTGTTCGGGTGTACTCGGGCCGGTGCTCTCCGGGTTCTGCTCACTCATGGACGATTTCGAGAATATTAAAGGCGGCTGTTCAGATCCAGATCGCCGAAGAAGAAAGAGATTTCGATCGCTGCATTCTCTTCTGAATCGGAACCGTGAACTGCGTTGGCATCAATGGAGTCAGCGTGATCGGCACGGATAGTACCCTCTTCTGCCTCTTTCGGGTTGGTCGCTCCCATCAGCTGACGGTTCAGGTTGACGGCATTGCTGCCTTCGAGAACCATGGCCAGAATCGGGCCGGAGCTCATGAATTCACACAGGTCTTTGTAGAATGGACGCTCTTTGTGTACGGCGTAGAAGCGACCTGCCTGCTCGGCACTGAGTTGGGTCATACGTGTCGCGATGATCGACAGACCGTTCTCTTCGAAACGACGAATGATGTCGCCGATGACGTTCTTCGCAACTGCGTCGGGTTTAATGATGGAAAGGGTACGTTGAATAGCCATGAAATCCTCTTTTGATTGATTCGTTCTATTCACCTGAGAGGGGTGAGGCGCGGCACTCTAGTGGAGGCGTCCCGAACTTCCAAGAGCGAACTGGCAAACGCTGCCTGAAAGGAAAATACAACTGTCATATTACCGATAACAGTTGCGATAAATACAGGGCCTGCCAAAGAGAAATCGGTCGATGAATCACATGGTAAGTCTTTCCATAAAACCCTTCATAAAATCGGGTTCAGGGGTTTCGCTTCCGAAGCCGGAAGTTTACGCAACAGGTATCAGAAAACTTCAGGAACAAAATTCTGATCGTCGATATCCGGTCGTTTATAGTCCGGCAGTTCCGTGCGCGGTGGCAACGGCTCCGGCTCCGGCATGATATCTTCGTATGGAATCGATTTGAGAATATGGCTCAGGCAGTTCAGGCGGGCCCGCTTCTTGTTATCGGAATTAACCACATACCAGGGTGCCTCTTCGATATCGGTGTAGAAAAACATCTCATCTTTCGCCCGCGAGTACTCCATCCAGCGATTGCGTGACTCCATATCCATCGGACTGAGTTTCCAGTGTTTGGTCTTATCGCTCGCCCGTTTCTGGAAGCGCCGCTCCTGCTCCTCATCGCTGACCGAAAACCAGTATTTGAGCAAAATGATGCCGGAACGAACGACCATTCGCTCGAACTCGGGGCATGAGCGCATAAACTCGCGGTACTCCTTATCGGTACAGAAGCCCATCACCCGCTCGACACCGGCGCGGTTGTACCAGCTTCGATCAAAGATGGCGATCTCACCGGCGGCTGGAAAGTGCTCCACATAGCGCTGAAAGTACCACTGGGTCTTCTCACGATCTGACGGGGCGGGCAGTGCCACCACATTGCAGCCGCGCGGATTGAGTGGCTCGGTCAGCCGCTTGATCACACCGCCCTTACCGGCAGCATCGCGACCCTCGAAGACCAGAATCACGCGCAACCCCTTCTCTTTGACCCAGTGCTGCCACTTCACCAGCTCGATATAGAGCTCGGCCAGCGCCTTCTCATAATCGCTGTCTTCGATCTTTCTGGTATGCTCCGCAGGAGCCGGACGATCACCCATGACACCCTCCTTCCAAATCAAGGGGATATATAAATAAATAATATCACAGTTAACCCGCAACCGAAACCGGGCAGGGCGGGAATCAGGCAGGCTCCACTTCGCTCACAATACCGCCACCGAGCAGTTCATCTCCACTGTAGAAGGCGGCCACCTGCCCCGGTGCGCTCGGCTTCTGTGGCGTATGGAAGCTGATTTCAGCCATCCCATCGGAACGGGTCAGCTCACAATCGGCAGGCACCATCTGGTAGCGCACCTTCGCCTGTAACCGTTCACCCGGTTCAGGTTTGCGAATCCAGCTCACCTCATCCACGGTGACCGAGCGAATCTCTGCATCTTCAGGGTGGGCCACAACCACCCGGGCTGCATCGCCATCAAGGCTGACAACGTGCCATGGTCCTCCCGGCAGTCCCAACCCCTTGCGCTGCCCTAAAGTAAAATGGGCGACACCCTCATGATGGCCCAGCACATTGCCATCGCGATCGACGATATCCCCGGACTTAAAACCGACCTTCGCCCCCTGCTCTTTCAGGAAAGCGATTCGATCGCCGCCCGGAATAAAGCAGATATCCTGACTCTCATGTTTACCGGCAGTCAGCAGATCGAAATACTCGGCGAGTCTGCGTGTTCCATCTTTCTCCAGATGGCCGACCGGAAAGAGAATCCTCTCGGCCTGCTCGCGATTGATGGTGGCCAGGAAATAGGTCTGATCCTTCTTCGTATCGTTACCTTTATAGATATGGACACCATCCTCATCATCACGCCGCTGAACGTAATGGCCGGTCGCCACGTACTCTGCTTCCAGACGATCCGCCGCCTCCAGCAGCGCCCCGAACTTGACGAAGCGGTTGCAGCGCTCGCACGGATTCGGCGTGCGGCCATGCTCATAATCGTCAATAAATGGATCAATGACATCTCGACGGAACGCATCCCGCATATCCATATTGTAAAATGGAATCCCGATCTGATCGCAGACGCGCCGGGCATCATAAGCATCGTCGAGCGAACAGCAGGAGCCGTGTCCGGCCACATCCTCGCGCGAGTAGTCCCAGACGTTGAGGAACACCCCGATCACATCGGCTCCGGCCTGTTTGAGCAGCGCCGCCATGACGGACGAATCCACCCCGCCGCTCATCGCAGCGATCACACGCACACCCTTCAGGCGCGACAGATCGGGGATCAGGTCATTAATATCGGACATCGGCGAAGGTTATCGCCTTACTGCTTCATCCGCACTTACAGATATCTATGGCATAAAAGGGTTTTGACCCCCTTTATACAATTCATTTGGTTAAGCCTGCGAGATGCCGCGCTGTGTTGACGTTGCGGAGCGTCATCGAGCGGTAAAGCTTGTGGCCGACGAGCTTGTTGAGCCGGCTTTTATTGAGATCCTTTTTCTCGATATTCCAGAACAGGGCTCCATCCACATAACGAACGTCGATGAACTCCATGTTCACGGGCAGCGCATCGATGGTCGCTTCGCTATCGATCTCCGGAAAGAGATAGGCGACATCGGTTTTCTGCTCGCTGTCGTTTTTCCATTCGGCGGGAATGGCATTCACGACCTGAATCATCTCCTGCTCCGATCTGACGAGTGTCGGGATATCGAAGCCGAACTCCTCTTCGAGGTTGGTTACGATACTCTCGCAGAGCGCATCCCGGCTTTCGCCGGATTCGAAGATGACGTTCCCCGAATTGATGTAGGTCGATACATTGGTGCAACCCATAGATTCGAAGAGCGTCTTGAGCCGCGGCATCTCGACCTTCCGGTTGCCACCAACGTTGATCCCCCGGAGCAGCGCAACGAACCTCACTTACACCCCCCTGTTCAGAGAAGTGCGAAAGCGAGTGCAAAAGGGGCCAGAGTCCTTTTTCAATCGGGCATTTCCCCGGCAAGCAGTTGCATCACCTCTCGCCACCCCGCTTCGGCTTCGGGGCCCGCTTCCCGGAATATTCTTTCGAACTGGATACGTTGCCCATCGGACAGCTCGTTCTCCAGTGTCGCGCCCTTCGGGGTGAGGCTGAGCCGTTTGACCCTGCGGTCGTTTTCGTCTGCGGCGGTCGCAACGTATCCCTCTTCGGTCAATCGCCTGAGCGGCTGGTGAATGTACTGCTTGGTCGCTTTGAGCTTCTTCAACAGCTCGCCGACGCTGCACTCGGGATTTCTGCCGACGAAGTAGAGGATGCGGTGATGAACACGCGCCAGTGAGATCTCGGCGAGGCGCTCGTCCGGCTTGGCGATGAAGGCCCGGAAACCATAGTACATTGCCTCCAGCGCCCGGTTCAGTTCGTCTTCTCTCGCTTCGGTGTCGCCATTTAGGTCAGTCATGTTGACATATTATAGCCAACCGGCGTAATCTTCAACGGGTCAATCCTATTGACCTATTATTTCCGGAGGCAAAGAGATGAACGAACAGGCCATATGCTGGATCGACGGCAAGCTGATGCCGGCAAGCCAGGCGACAGTTTCGGTCTTCGACCACGGCCTGCTTTACGGCGACGGTATCTTCGAGGGCATCCGTTTCTACCACGGCACACCATTCCGGCTCGATGCCCACCTGAAGCGGCTGGAAGATTCAGCCCGCGCCATCGGGCTTATCCTGCCGATGACCCATGAAGCCATGAGCGAAGCGACCAATCAAACCGTTGCAGCTTTTCATGAGCCGGATGGCTATATCCGGCTGGTCGTCACCCGTGGTATCGGCCCGCTCGGCATCAACCCGGACAACTGCAGCCACCCGACCCTCTTCATCATCGCCGACCGCCTTCAGATGATCAGCGATGAGAAGCGAGAGGCCGGTGCAAAGCTGGTCTTCGCATCAACACGACGATTGCCGCCCGATGGCCTCGATCCGCGCATCAAGAGCCTGAACTACCTTAACCATATTCTGGCGCGCATGGAGGCGAACCATGCCGGGGCCGACGAGGCGTTGCTACTCAATGCGAGCGGCCACGTCGCCGAAGGTACGGCTGACAACATCTTCATCGTCCATGACGGTGCTCTGATAACACCGCCGGTGACCGATGGCGCGCTGGCCGGCATCACCCGCGCCGCCGTCATCGAGGTCGCACGTGAGCAGGGTATTGAGGTTCGCGAAGCCTCCATGGCGCCCTATGATCTCTATACGGCCGACGAATGCTTCCTCACCGGCACAGGGGCGGAGCTGATCCCGGTCGCCAGCATCGACGGGCGCGCCATGCGCTCGGGCGAACGAGCGGTCTACAGGAACATCAGCCGGGGCTTTAGCGAACTGGTAGAGAGGGAGTGCGCGATCCCGCTTACTGCTTGATCAGGCGTGCAATAAAGAAGCCGTCGCGGGTTTCGGCCGGGAATATCCGTTCGCATGATTGCAGTTCGGAAAACAGTTCAACCACCTGCTCGTTCTCCCCGGGATGGATGGAGCAGACGGCGTAGAGAAGCATACCGCCCGGTTTCAGAACCCGCAGCGCCTCGGCGACCATCCTTTTCTGCAAATCGGCATGGCGGGCCACGCTCCCGGAATCGTGAATGAACTTCGCATCGGGGTGACGACGGATCACACCGGAGGCGGTGCACGGCGCATCGAGAAGAATCGCATCGAATGAGGCGTCGGCGAAATCGAGTGCCGTCGCATCGCCCTGCGTTACAGTGACATTGTTCACCTTCACCCGTTCAAGATTCTCTTTCAGCCGCGGGATACGCCTGTCGCTCAATTCGATGGCGACAACTTCGGAACCGGAGTGTCTACGCGCCAGCAGCGCCGTCTTACCGCCAGGTGCAGCACAAAGATCGAGGATACGACCACCCTCCACAACATCGAATGCCAACGCCGCATATTGTGCAGCCTGATCCATCACAATGAACTCGCCGGCTTCAAACCCCGGCAACGCTATGATATTCGTTCCGGCAGGCAGCAATACGGCTCTGTCGGAAAGCTCTCCCTTTTGCACCTCAATTCCGAGAGCGCCGACCCTGGCCATCCACTGCTCACGATCTGTCAAAACAGCCACACAGAGATCGGGCTTATGCTGATGCGCTTCGGCGATCTCCTGAACGGTCTCAACACCAAAAGCGTTTCTCCAGCTCGCATAGAGCCAGTTGGGAAGTTCAGCACGCTGATAGGGCTTCAGCTTCTTCGGAGGCTCACTATCCGCCACCCTGCGCAGCACTGCGTTCACCATGCCTGCTGCTTTCGGATCGCGCGGCTTTACCGCCTCAACCGTCTCACTGACTGCTGCATGCAGTGGAGTACGCATACAACGAATCTGATAGCTGCCGACAAAGAGAGCCATCCGTGCGAATGCGTCAGGCTTTTGCTTGAGGAAGCGGGAGAAATCGGTCTCCAGTACAAAATAGTGACGCAGCACGCCATAAACCAACTCCTGCAGCAGATGTCGATCGCGCGGCTCTTCAAGCACCTCATCCATGAGATGATGAAGCAGCTCATCGGCCTTGTGCTTTTGATTCAGGATGCGATCAAGCGAATCGATCGCGAAACTGCGGATATTCAAGATGAACCGGCGCCTGCAAGTTTTTCACCACGCTTCAGTTGCGCACCACGCAGAAAAGCATCGGCAGCCATCGCCTTTTTCCCTTCGGGCTGTACCTCCAGCAGACGATAAACAGAACCATCGCCACAGGCGACATCAAAGGTTTTGTCAGCCACCACCGTTCCGGCTTCGTGACCGGAGTCGACATCCACCACCTCACCCTGAATCACCTTCAACCACTTTTCATTACACAACGTGCGGGCACCGGGCCTTGGCGAGAAACAGCGCACGGTTCGGTCGATCATAGCGGCTGGCTGTGACCAGTCGATCACCCGCTCCTCATTGGTAAGCTTCTTCGCGTAGGTAACCTGCGATTCATCCTGCGGTGCAGGTTTCAGATTCCCGGAGACAATTCCCGGAAGCGAGCGAACCAGTAGCTCGGCGCCAAGGTCAGCCAGTGCGAACCAGAGTTCGGAACCTGTCGTTGTATCGGTAATCGGAATGCGGGACTCGGCATAGATACCGCCGGTATCGAGCCCCTCCTCCATCTGCATAATGCCGACACCGGTCTCGCTATCGCCTGCCAACAGCGCACGCTCGATCGGAGCGGCACCTCGCCATCTCGGCAACAGTGAAGCATGTACATTGATCGGAGCCACGCGCGGCGCATCGAGCCAAGGTTTGGGAAGAATCATACCGAAGGCAACCACCACCAGCAGGTCGCATGCCCTGGATTCGAGCCATGCCAGCGCTTCCTCGTTATCACGAAGGGATTCGGGAGTAATCACATCGATGCCCGCCTCGAGCGCCGCCTGCTTGACCGGTGATGGCGTCAGCTTCATACCACGCCCGGCCTTACGATCAGGCTGTGAAACAACGCCCACCACCTCGGTCTGCTCATCAGCAATGAGGTGTTTCAGGCAACCAACCGAAAAGGCCGGTGTACCGGCAAATACCACTCGAATCATCGAATTAACCGGTCTGAAGCTTTTTACGTTTTTTCAGCTTTTTCTTGATCATGTTCTGTTTCAGGCGAGAGAGCTTGTCGATAAAGAGGATACCGTCGAGATGGTCGAATTCGTGCTGCAGAGCCACGGCAATAAAACCGTCGAAATCCTCTTCATGTACCTCACCCTCCATATCCTGCCACTTAAGAGTCACCGTTGCAGGTCGATCCACCTCTTCATAGACATCCGGTACAGAGAGACACCCCTCCTCATTGGTAGCGAGGCCGGTTTCACGCCAGGTGAACTCGGGGTTGATCCACACCTTTAGATTTCGTGCAGCAACAGGAGAGTCATTCTCATCATGACGCACCTCTTCACTGCGCCAGTCGGTATCGGTGATGGCGATACGCAGCGGTACTCCGAGCTGGGTTGCCGCCAGACCGACACCCGGCGCGTCATACATCGTATCCGCCATATCCTGAATAAGCTGCCTGATCTCGTCGGTCAGCGGAAACGCTACCGGTTTAGCCACCTCGCGCAGCCTGTCATCGGGATAGATCAATATTTCTCGAATTGCCATGCCCCAACTCTAAGCATGAGGCGGGCTACTGTCAGCCTGATTCGACCTGCTTGATAACGATCGCGTGGAAAAATCCCCCGCCATGTGCAGAAGTTGCACATTGTTGATAATGTCAACTAATTTACACTTCTCCACATCGGGAACATATTCCCAAGGAGAAAAGAGATGTATAAAAACCTTCTAAGTGCAACCCTGCTCAGTACCGCACTGCTGGCAGCACCTGTTTCCCAGGCTGCCTCCTATCAGGATCGTGCCATGACGACCGGCGCAGTTGTCGGTGCCACCACTGGCGCAGTCGTCGGCTCGAATAACAACCAGGCCGTGGAGGGTGCCATCTTCGGTGCCGTACTCGGCACCATCGCCGGAGCGGTAATCGCCAGCCAGGCCGAACCGGTCACTGTAGTACATACACGCCCTGTAGTGAGCCGCGTTTACTACCCTCGTACTGTTCGTCATGTCTACTACCATCCGCGTCCTGTGGTAAAACGTGAAGTCCATGTCTATAAGATGGCACCTCGCCACATCGAGCGCTCTCATCACGTCAGGGCAGACAGAGATGACCGCAGAATCCGTGTCGCCCACGGTTATGGCAACTCACAAGAGAAACGCTGGAATGAACAGAAGCGCGGCCGTAACGAGATGCGTAAAGGCTCCGAACGCCGTGACCACAACGAACGTAATCGCAACAACCGCGATCATCGCTCCTGATTCGACGCAAGGCTCAGGAACTCAGGAAAGGCCCGCCATGGAGACATGGCGGGCCTTTAAGTTTACAGCTTCACCGCAACATGAACGCATCGAAACATTCGTTCACTGGTGTTCAACGAAGCTCCCGCTAGTCTGGCTGCCAAAGGCGCTATCGAATCACTAGTAAGAACCACAGTAAGGATCACCACAGGAGCGAACAGTTGAGTACAGGTGACATTATTTTTCTATTTCTCTTTTTCTGGGTGCTGTTTGTTGCTGCACGGCTCTTTGTCTTTGCCGTGAATATCGACATCAAGATCAAAAAGAGAATCTGGCCCGTCATTATCATCGGCCTCGGCGTGATGCTTCTCTGGTTCGCCTGGTTGCTCCACTTCCCGAACAACTACTACTGGGCACTTATGCTCGGAGTCGCCTTGGTCATATTCGTTAATTTAAGAGGGTTCTACTTCTGCGAGCCCTGTAATCGTATGTTCGCCACCAAGCAGATCTTAAATCCTCCAACGAACTGCGAAAAGTGTCGCAGGAAGCTAAGCTAAATTCGACTTCCCGCATTGCATCTGTGCCGAATTGACCGACTGGGAACGGAAATAGCGCAAAATTAGAAATTTTATTTTGCGCCCGTTGAAGGGAGGGAAACGAGGGAACACACAGATGCCGCGGCGGCCTTCTTTGCTTCTTTCTTGGCCGCGCAAGAAAGAAGGGAGAACAGACAGCCACACAAGATTAGCCCTCTGTTGCTTTACAAACACAGTTGCGGCAGATGCAGGTTTTACGCTTCGGGTATTTGCTCAAGCAGGCCCTCTGAGACATGTTCATTGCGACACCAGCATGGCTCGGACTGGTCGCCATGTTCAGCCACTACATAGCCGTTCGGCTCACCGCAAAGCGGACACGTTTGCGGATCAATCAAACCGTGAGAGGCAATCCTTTGCCGCCAGCTTGTAACACTCCGCCAGCGTCGGATAGTTAAATACATTCTGCACCAGGTCATCGATGGTGCCGTTAAGATTCATCACCAGTTGCCCGATATGGATCAGCTCACTGGCCGATTCTCCGACAATATGCACCCCTTCAATCTTCCGTGTCTCCCGGTTCACGTTGAGTTTCAGAAGCCCGGTCTCATCCCCGATAATCTGGCCGCGTGCACTTTTATTAAACCAGCCACGCCCGACCACATAGTCGATACCCGCCTCCTTAAGCTGCCGTTCGGTTCTGCCCACCGAAGAGAGCTCCGGAATGGTATAGATCGCCATCGGCATATTTCTCTCCAGCGGTGGAGCAACGGATTCAAATGCATGCTGTACGGCCAGACGCCCCTGCTCCATACCTGTGGATGCCAGTGCAGGCCTGCCAATCAGATCGCCCACGGCATAGATATGCGGAACCGATGTCTGGAAATAGCCATTTACCGTAATCCAGCCATCGACGGCCTCGATATCGGCATTGGCAATCTCGAGCAGATTGAAATTGGGCTCCCGCCCCTGCGCATAGAGCACCACGTCCGAACTGAGTTTTCTGCCGCTCTCCAGCAGCGTCGAGATATGATCCTGCTCCTTACGAACCGCAACACACCGACTGTTCATATAAAAGGTCACACCCATCGATTTCATAGCATCGGTAAGCACAGAGACCACATCGCCGCTCAGGTAGTTGAGCACCTGATCATGTGAATCCACCACGGTCACCTCGACACCGAGTGCTGCAAAAATGGTGATGAATTCACAGGCAATCACACCGCCACCGATCACAACCAGCGATTTGGGGAGATGTTTAAGTTTCAGAATCGATGTTGAATCAAGCACCGTCCTTTTATCGAACGGGATATCGGAAGGCCTGCGTGGCCGGGATCCTGTCGCCAGAATAATCACATCGGCAGAGAGGGTACGAATCTGCTTCTGCCCCTTCACCTCCAGTGTGTGTGCATCAATGAACGATGCCTCCCCTGGAATCAGTGAGACCCCCTGCTCCAGCAACTGGTTGAGAATCACCGACTCCTGTTTGGCGATCACCGTCTCTTTTCGATGCACCGCTTCGGAGAGTAGTCCATGCTGTTGAACGCCTCCACTAAATGCCTCGCGCATACCGCGACGCCCAAGCTGCGAAGCCATGTAGGCCACCTCTCGAAGGGCCTTACTGGGAATCGTGCCCGTCTGCAGACCTGCACCGCCAATATTCGGCTTTCTCTCAATGATACCGACCCGTTTACCCATACCTGCAGCCTGTAGAGCAGCATGCTGTCCGGCAGGGCCCGAACCGATCACCAACAGTTCAAAATCTCTCATAACATCCTCGGTTTTTGATTCCACTTGCAGCGGCTCTATGTACATACCCACAAAATATTCGAAGCGTGATTCCGGTTTGACACTTCCATCAATCCCATCCACTTTAACCCCATGCAACAGACACGAATCGAACTGCTTCAGAGTATGCCTGTTTTCGGTGGTGTCAGTGAAGATTCACTTCAGTTTCTCACAGACCGAACCTCGACCATCGTTCGAAGCCCTAACGAATATTTTTTCCACGAAGGGGATGAGGCCAACTCTATGTTCGTTCTGGAAAAAGGAAAGGTGACCGTCTGCAAAACCTGGAACAGCGAGGAGCATTTTCTGGAGCAGCTTTCGCAAGGCGACTGCTTTGGCGAAATGGCGTTGATTGATCTGCATCCCCGAAGTGCATCGGTTATGGCCGTTGAATCCTGCAGTGCAATTGAACTGGGCTATGCCGCCATGCTTGATCTGCATCGGCATAATCCCGAACAGTTCACCCTCATACAGATGAACATCAGCCGTGAACTCAGCCGTCGCCTGCGTCTGGCAGATGAACAGTTGTTCAAATCGCAGTTCGAAGTACCCTGAAAACCCGCCATATTGACCCTTCCATCCACACGGTATGCAGGCATACTGCGCCACCATGCCAGCCGCGGAGTCGACAGCACTAACCTTCGAACTAATCAACACCGATGAGACCGGCCACGCCCGACGTGGACGCATCACGTTGCCGCATGGCGTGGTGGAGACACCCGTCTTCATGCCGGTTGGCACACAGGCAACGGTCAAGAGCCTGACCCCAGCGGATCTCACCGACGACATCGGCGCCGATATCATTCTCGGCAACACCTATCACCTGATGCTGCGTCCCGGCGCAGATATCATCGAGCAGTTGGGCGGCCTGCATAAATTCATGGCATGGGATCGCCCGATCCTCACCGACTCCGGCGGTTTTCAGGTCTGGTCGCTCGGCGAACTACGCAAGATCGAGGAGCATGGTGTCCGTTTCCAGTCCCACATCGATGGCTCTCGCTGGTTTTTAGGTCCCAAAGAGAGCATGGATATTCAGCGGAAACTGGGATCGGACATCGTCATGGCTTTCGATGAATGCACCCCTTACCCGGCCACCTATGAGGAGGCACAGAACTCGATGGAGATGTCGATGCGCTGGGCTGCCGAGTGCCGTGAACATCTGCCGGTGAATAGCCGACAAGCGCTGTTCGGCATCGTACAGGGCGGTATGTATGATGATCTTCGACTGGAGAGCCTGAAGGCGGTAGCCGACATCGATTTCGAAGGTATTGCCATTGGCGGCCTCTCGGTCGGCGAACCGAAAGAGGAGATGCTGAAAGTTCTTGATAACCTCGCCCCGCATCTGCCAAAAGAGAAACCGCGTTATGTGATGGGTGTCGGCACCCCGGCAGACCTGATCGAAGGCATCGACCGCGGTATCGACATGTTCGACTGTGTCATGCCCACACGCAATGCACGCAATGGCACGATTTTCACCGACCACGGCAAAATCAACATAAAAAACCTTAAACATCAACTAGATGACTCCCCTGTTATGGAGGGTTGCAGCTGCTATACATGCCGTAATTTCTCACGCGCATACCTGCGTCATCTCTACATGGCCAAGGAGATTTTAAGTTCGAGGTTGAATACTTTGCACAATCTTCACTACTATTGCGCCCTTATGCGCCGGGCACGACACGCTATTGAAGAGGGAAGATGGCCCGAATTTCGCGATCAGTTTTTAGCAACCTGGTGCGGCGATGCTGAAAGTTGATACATAACAACTGGCGCCGCAGCAAACAGTTTTAATATTATTGGAGAGTCTTAAACCGATGAATCATTTCAATCCTTTCATTTACCATATCTTTGCGGCCATGGCACTGGCGTTCGCCGCCATGAAAAACGCCCATGCCGAAGGTGCTGCCGCAGGCTCTGCCAGTGAAGGTTTCGCCTCACTGATCCCGTTGATCCTGATCATGGTGATTTTTTACTTCCTGCTGATTCGTCCGCAGCAGAAAAAACTGAAAGAGCACAAGGCGATGGTCGAAGCGACCAAAAAAGGTGACAAGGTTGTTACCGCCGGTGGCATCATTGCCAAAGTCACCGATGTGAAAGAGGACATTCTAACTGTAGAGATCGCCGACGGTGTAAAAGTAAAAGTCAAACGCGAAACCATTGTTGGCTCGGCCGACGCCTCGAACGCCGACACCTCGAACAAATAATACGACAAACGATAATTTATTAACCCCTGAAGGAATAACTCATGCAAGCTTATCCGCGCTGGAAACTCTGGCTGATTCTCATTGTACTCGTGGTCTCGGCCATGGGTACACTCCCTAATCTGACAACTGCACCATCCTGGTGGCCTTCGGCTGTAAGCCAGCCGATGAATCTCGGACTTGATCTGAAAGGCGGTATTCATCTGGTACTGGATGTGGACGTAAACAAAGCAGTCGAGCGCAATGTGGAAGAGGAAGCAGACACCGTTCGTAGCGTGCTGCGCGAGAATAAAATAC
>JBNLEB010000014.1:0-108879 GCA_050304695.1 Mariprofundaceae bacterium | reverse complement strand
ATTTGATCAAGCGGGACATCTACAACTCTATGATCAGAAAATACGATACGAACGATTTTTACAGCCATGGCTATCTCTCCGGTTTCGATCTGCTTTAATAGCGACATACTCTTGCTCCTTACCGGATATGCTCCAGTTGGCCATAAGGCTTAATCCCTTTGGATGACTGGCGCATGCTTTCGCTTTACGATTG
Source organism: Mariprofundaceae bacterium (assembly GCA_050304695.1). GTDB lineage: Bacteria > Pseudomonadota > Zetaproteobacteria > Mariprofundales > Mariprofundaceae > WSZY01. The sequence goes on along the minus strand of JBNLEB010000014.1, from coordinate 108,686 downwards.
AATCGAACCCCGAATTTTTTGAGGAGTCTCTTTGAAAATACTGATTGTCGATGATCATGCGCTGTTTCGCGAAAGCCTCTCTCTGGCTCTGTCAGGGCTGGAGGTGGGCGAGCAGACCATTCTACAGGCTGAGGAGAGTACTCAGGCGCTGGCGCTGGCACGTGCCAATCCTGATCTCGAGCTGATTTTGATGGATATCGACATGCCGGGAACGAACGGACTCGATACGATCAGAAGCCTGCACGAAGTTCTGCCTGATGTGCCCGTCATCATCATCTCGGCCCACGAAGAGCATCGCAGTATCACCCGCGCCATGACGTTGGGAGCGAAGGGGTTCATCCCCAAAACAACCCCGATCGACATCATGCTTTCGGCGTTGAAGCTGGTTCTCTCAGGCGGGGTTTACCTGCCGCCGCAACTGCTCGCCTCTCACAACGTTTCCGATTCGGCAGCAGTCGAGCTGACGCCTCGTCAGATGGAGATTCTGAAATATCTCCAGCGTGGTGTGCAGAACAAGGTGATTGCCCACGAATTGAATCTGAGTGAATCGACCGTCAAAGTGCATGTGCGCCGGATTTTCACTTCGCTGGGCGCAAAGAACCGAAGTCAGGCGGTCAATAACGCCATCGAGCAGGGGATTCTTTAAAGAAGAAGCGATTTTTTGAGTGAACGTCAAAGATCAGCGATACGCTCATAGAACTTCCGTCGGAGCTGTTTGTTAGGCGGTCATCATTTGACTTTTCGCAGTATGACATGGGTTTCACCGGTTTCCTCAAGTTTGTGCAGTTCTAAGGAAAGCTCGTGTCCAAAGATTTCTTGCGATTCGAATCCTGCTACTTGCGATATGACTTCACCTCCATCTGTTTGTCGGTACTCAGACGTGATGGTAAGAGGAAGAGATCGTTGTTCGGTACTTAATTCGCCATAGAAAATGATTGATTTAATGCGGATTTCACCGAGTTCAGTATCAACTAAAAAATGGTCATTCTCGTTTTCATAACGGACCTCAAGCTGGATCATCTTCGCTTTCCCATTAGGCTCGATATCATCGAAGAGATCGCCAACCTTCTGTACAGCTCCAAGGAACGCATTCTTAACAGGAGACCTATCCCCTGTGATGGACGAGCGAAGTAGAGGGATATCTTCTGTGTTTTCTGAAATGATTCGGGCGAGTTCTTTTCTTCTTTCTGGACTTTCTTCTGGGTCAATTAATATGGTGGCCTTGTGTAGGTTCGCCCTTCTGGTAATTGAAGTGAAATCACGCATCAACAGCCAATTTGAAAAGTTCTCTGGTGATAGGCTGGTTACTTCCCGCAATTCAATACCTTCAGAATTGGCGAATTCGATTGCTCCCACAGCAAATCCAGTTGTTGATACAGCTGTAACTTTGTTGAATCCAAACCTCGCACGGCGGCCAACAAGTTGCTCAATCCAAGAAGCTGGTGCAGCTCCTTGCGAAGGGCGATCTCTACATTCAATCAACCAGGCAATGTTTGTGGTACCGACTTTGCCTCTCACCTCAACATCGAATTCTGCGACTGGAATACCTTCATCATTAAATACTTTCGTATTCGTTTGAACTTCGAAGCCTTTTGGAACCAAAGTCTTTTCAACAAATGAAACCAATGCTTCAAGCTGTTTTCCATCAGAGCTCATTCTTTTACAGCCAACCTACTAATTATACTTATGAATCTTTTTTATAGCAGTCAATCGGCATCTCCTTCAACGTTCAGGTTAGAGAGAAAATCGCGTAGCTGGTTCGGATCGACCGGTTTGTGCAGCAGGGGGTAGCCGCTGGCTTCGGCTTCTTCGATGCGCTCCGGTGCGGTGTCCCCGGTAACGATCAGGGCGGGGATGTCGTGATCTAAGAGTTCACAGACCGCTTTGATGGCATCGACGCCGGTACTCCCTTCCCGCAGGCGATAATCGACGATCAGGGCATCGGGTTGCCATGAAGAATCTTCCATCTCCCGAATGCACGCCTCCACCGAACCGAAGGCGTGAACCTGCCTACAATTCCATACCTTCAGCAGCGTCGCCATGCTATCGCGGGCGATCTGATCGTCGTCGATGATGGCAATTTCGAGGGCACCGAGATCAAGCGTGTTGTCCACATCGTTGGTCTCTTCCGTGATTGGGCTGCTTGTCTCCGCCGCAGGCAGCAGGATCGAGAAGCAGGAGCCTCTGCCTGGATTCGATTGCAAGGTGATTTCCGAGTCCAGCAGCGCTGCCAGCCTACGGACGATGGCCAGCCCAAGGCCCAGACCCTTCTCCCTGTCCCGCTCAGGGTTGGCCAGCTGCGTGAACTCCTCGAAGATCGATTCTCGATCTTTTTCGGGGATGCCCCGGCCGGTATCACAGACGAGGATTCTCCAGTTCGGCCCGACACGACGGACACCAAGCAGGATGCCGCCTTCGTCGGTGTAACGGATCGCATTGGTGAGCAGGTTGGAGAGGATCCGGTGCAGCATACCGGGATCGGTGTACACGATGGCCGGGGTTGGCCTCAGGCGCAGCTCAAGCTCTTTCTGCTCGGCTGCACCCATATGCGCCATGGTGATCCGGTGCAGGAAGGGTTGCAGTGCGATGCTGTGAAGTTCGGGCCGGGTTGTTTTTGCATCGAGCCTGGAGATGTCGAGCAATTGATCGAGAAGCCCACTCATGGCCTGAAATGCCTGTTTTGTCTTGTCCAGAATAGATCGCTTCTCCCGGTCGGTTTCCAGATGATCGAGTGATTCGATAAACAGACCAAGTGCCTGATGCGGTTGTCTCAGGTCATGGCTGGCGGCGGCGAGGAAGCGCGATTTGTCCTCGCTGGCTTTCTCAGCCACCTGCTTTTGTGCGCGAAGGTTCTCCACCAGTTCGAGGTTTTCGAAGCGAAGACGAAAGGTCTCTCTCAGATGACGGTTGAATACAAATGAAAAAGCCAGGCTGACAGCTATCAACATAAGAAGCGCAAGGGCTGAAACCTTGCCAAAAGGCTGGTCAATTGTACCCATGACAATCGTGAGCGGAGTCAGACTGGTGATGGTATAGGCATAATAAGCGGGAATATAGGACGAGAGAGCCATCAAACTGCCAGAGGTGTTCCCTGCCAAAACAAAACAGATTAGCACGATGCTTTCCACTGAGTCTGGCCGGAGCATTATAAAAGCGATAGATCCCCATAGAATACCAGATATTCCTGAAGTAATAGCGAATGCATTACCCCACTTCACTGCATTTTCAGGCTTTACATCTGTTCGTTTAAATCTAGTGGCCAGAGCAACCCTTGCTATCATCAGTGCAAGTTGACAGCCCATCCAGATATAGAGCGTGAGCCGGGGGACATCGTTCCAGAAATACCCAACGACAACCGCAGCAATACTTAGGATAGCAATAACGAGGAAGGGGGATTGATTGTAGAGGAGGCGAACCTGTTCGGCCTTTAATTTGTCCTCCAGAGAAATATCCAATTCATTTCCGCCAGAACTCAGGAATGAGCAGTACGAAGAAGGTGAAGATCTCCAGACGGCCGAGGATCATACCGAACATCAGGATGCCCTTGGCTGCATCGGGCAGTGAGGCGTAGTTGCTGGCTGGGCCGACCTCACCAAAGCCGGGGCCGGTGTTGGTCAGGCATGCAGCAGTCGCTGAAAGAGCCGTCATCATATCGACACCAGTCATCGCCAGAAGAATGGCGATCACACTGTAGCAGACCATGTAGAGCACGAAGAAACCCCAGAGTGCCTGAACGACCGGGCCGCCAATACTCTGCTCGCCTACCTTCACATGAATCACAGCATGGGGATGAATCAGGCGACGAATCTCGCGGATACCCTGGCGGAAGAGCAGCAGCACACGGATCACCTTCATGCCACCACCGGTCGAGCCTGCACAGGCACCGACAAACATCGCTGCAAGCAGCAGCAGGCCGGTACCGGGTGGCCAGACTGAGTAGTCGCTCACGGCAAAGCCGGTCGTGGTGGCGATCGATACCGTGTTGAAGATAACCTCATCGAGCGCGCTGGAGTTGGTGCCGAGGGTCAGGTAACCGATCAGCAGAATCAGTGCACTGACCCATTTGATATAGGTGCGGAACTCATCATCCTGAAAGTAGGCCTTGACCGAAAAGCCCCGTTTCATGGAGGCGAAATGGAGGGTGAAATTGACACCGGCCATCAGCATGAAGATCACGATCAGCGCACGAATGATGTCTGAATCGTAGTAGCCGATACTGGCATCATGGGTGGAGAAGCCGCCAATGGCGATAGTACACATGGCGTGGTTGATGGCATCGAACGGAGTCATGCCTGCGAGCCATAGTGAGATAGCGGTGATGGCAGTCATACCCAGATAGATATACCAGAGCACCTTGGCGGTTTCGGTCACACGCGAGGTGAGTTTGTCTTTGACCGGACCGGGGGTCTCGGCACGGAAGAGCTGCATGCCGCCGACACCGAGCAGTGGCATCACGGCCACGGCCAGTACGATGATGCCCATGCCGCCCAACCACTCCTGCATGGAACGCCAGAAAAGGATGGATGGCGGCTGTGAATCGAGTCCTGAGAGAATGGTGGCGCCGGTGGTGGTCAGGCCGGAGGTGGACTCGAACAGGCCATCGATCACACTGGTGCAGACACCGGTTGTCCAGAACGGGATAGCACCCAGAAGTGAGAGGGTAACCCATGCAAGGGCGACGATCAGGAAGCCGTCTTTATGGCTTAGGCGCTCCGGAGCCGAGCCGGCCAGTCGCATCATGGTCAGGCCAAGCGAAGAGGTGAGACAACCGGCAAGTACGAAGTGATCGGCGTGGCCCGAGGCGAAGTAGAGCGAGATGAGCGCAGGGGCCATCATGCCACCGCCGAAAAGGGCGATGAGAATACCGAGTGTCCAGGCGACGCCTTTAGGATGCACGGGCTTTTACATGCGCGCGGGAGCGTCCTGCCCCGCGCTTGTGGGCGTTTCGCAAAAGCGTCGTTTTGCGAAACTTGCTGAAGCCGCACTTCCCTGTGCGGGGATGGGAGCCCCTGTTACAAATTGTGTAGATGCTTTGATTCGTGGCATCAAAAGAATTCCAGATGCACTTCGAACAGCTTCTCAACCGCCCGCAGGGAGGTGCCCTGTGTGACCAGCAGAACATGATCGTTCGCCTTGATGATCGTAGCACCATCCGGAATGATGACTTCGCCTTCACGGACAATGGAGCCGATCACGGTGTTGGGCGGAAGCTCCAGGTCGTTAAGGGGGATATTCAGGATATCCGATGTCTCCAGCGCCACTGCCTCCAACACCTCCAGCGTACCATCGCCGAGCGGCGACATGCCGAGGATACGCCCTTTGCGGACATGGCGAAGAATCGACGATGCGGTGGTAAATCTTGGCGATACGGTGATATCCAGCCCGATTTGGCGAACCAGATCGGTGTAGATGGCGCGATTCACCAGTGTAACAACATGCGGAACGTTGTATTTCTGGGCGATCAGGCTGCCAAGGATATTGGTCTCATCATCATTGGTGAGTGCCAGGAAATCATCCATACCATCGATGGCCTCCTCTTCGAGAAGGTCGCGATCCAGCGCGTCGCCGTGGATAACGATGCTCTCATCGAGTTGCTGGGCCAGCCACTCGGCACGGTGAGGGTCGTATTCGATAACCTTGATGGATACACCCATCGATTCCAGCTCCTGAGCTACGATGTAACCGACATTACCACCACCGACGATCATGACATTTCTGTTCTGCTGTTCCGATGTTTCATGGCCGACATGCTCGAGGAATGCAGCAACCTGATGGCGCGCCATGGCGATGTAGACACTGTCACCGGCGAGCAGCACGGTGTTGGCATCCGGCACGCTCCAGCGCTGGTTGTGCTCATGGGCAACGATATAGGTATCGATGTCGCCCATCACTTCGTTCAGTTCATTCAGTGCCAGCCCGGCCAGAATACCTTTGGGCGGAACACGCAGGCCGAGCAGCTGAACACGGCCTTCGGCAAAGTCCTGCGCATCCACGGCCGATGAGACCTGGAAACGTTTGACGATCGATTTGGCTGCTTCACGTTCCGGAGAGATGATCAGGTCGATCGGTAGTTCATCGCGCCCGAACAGGCCACTGCTGTTCACGTAGTCGGGCTCCCGAACACGAGCCATTTTAGTGGTCACCTTGAATAACGAATGGGCTACCTGGCAGGCGAGCATATTGGTTTCATCATTGGTAGTGGCGGCAATCAGCAGTTCGGCATGTTCGGCCCCGGCTCTTTGCAGCACGCTGGGATGGGAGGCGTGACCGAGGATGGTTTTGACATCCATGGTGTCTGCAACGCGTTGCAGACGTTCGGCATCGTTATCGACCACCACCACATCGTTGCCCTCTGTTGCCAGCCTCTGGGCAATGTGAAATCCGACTTCTCCGGCACCAAGGATCAATATGTTCACGATTTTTTCTCCGGCGGACTCAGTTCGAAGCTTTTGATTTTCCTGTGTAACTGACTGCGCTCCATGCCGATGGCGGTTGCAGTACGGCTGACATTCCAATCGTTCTGTTCCAGGTAGTGTAGCAGATAGCTGCGTTCAAATGCTTCCCTGGCATTGTGGTAGCTGTGGGTGAAAACGCTGTTGTCAGGATTCTGGCTGCCCTGCTGAACCGTGGTTGCCGCTGAATCGAGTGGCAGCATGCTCTCCGGGGTGATTTCGATGCCGGGTTGGAGAATGTGGCAGCGCTCAATATAATTTCTCAACTCCCGAATATTGCCTGCCCAGTGATACTCCTGCATCAGGGTAATGGCGGCATCGGAGAAGTGTACCGGCTCGCCTCCCAGAAGCTGTGCCTGTTCACCCGCCAGTGTTTCGATCAACAGAGGCAGATCCTCGATACGATCACGCAATGAGGGGAGGAGGATGGTGACGACGTTCAGGCGGTAGTAAAAATCTTCACGCAGTTTGCCTTCACTCAACAGTTTTTCCGGCTCGTGTGAGCTGGCACCGATGATGCGGACACTGGAGGGAACCGGTTTCGGATTGCCCAGTCGGTGGATCTTTTTCTCCTGCATGGTCTTCAGGATTTTGGCCTGAATCCCGAGGCTGAGTTCGCTGATCTCATCGAGAAAGAGGGTGCCGTCGTTGGCATATTCAAAACGACCGCGCTGTGCATGCAGTGCCCCGGCAAATGCTCCCTTCTCATGGCCGAAGAGCTCCGAGTCCATCTGTGCATCTGCAATGCTGGCGGTATTCAGTTCGACGAACGGAGCATCCGAACGCTTGGATTGAAGATGAATCTGCTGGGCAGCGACAGCTTTGCCGGTTCCATGCTCGCCCAGGATAAGTACAGCTGCATCGGTTGCGGCAACACGCCTGATCAGTTTTTTTGCCTCTTCGATGGCCGCACTTTTGCCTACCAGCTGGTGACGTGTCTGCTGCTGGATGTTCTGTTTCAGGCCGACATTCTCCTGTTCCAGCTTTCGCTTCTCCAGCGCGTTACGCAGTAGAATCAGCAGGCGGTCGGAAGAGAGTGGTTTCTCGACGAAATCGAAGGCACCCTGACGGGTTGCGCGGACAGCCGTATCGATGGTGGCGTGTCCGGACATGATGATAATCGGAATATTCTCATCCATTTGCAGAATACGGCTCATGGTCTCCAGTCCGTCGATACCGGGCATCCAGATATCCAGCAGAATACAGTCGGCAGGCTGCTTGCGGAATCGTGCCACCGCCTCCTCTCCGGATGCGGCGCAGGAGACCGAGTAGCCCTCATCTTCGAAGAGTCCCTGAAGAGATTCCCGAATCGCTTTTTCATCATCAACGACCATGATATGCGCACTCATGACTGCTCCATGCTGGGTTGTTCGATAGGGAGGCGCAAGCAGAAGTGTGTCGGCTGTCGATTCGATAGCAGAAGCAGTTCGCCGTCGTGTTCATCGGCAATTCTTTTTGCAATCGATAGCCCAAGCCCGGAGCCATCCTCTTTGGTGGAGAAGTAGGCATCGAAGATATGGGATGCCGTATCATCGGCAATGCCCGGGCCACCATCCTGAATATGGAACTCAACCATCCGCTCATCGTGGCTGACAAAAAGGTGGACAGGAGCCTGCGACTCTTCAGTAGCGGCAAGAGCATTATCCATCAGATTGATCAGCACCTGCCTGATCTGGTCGGCATCGCAGTAACAGAGAGTGTCATCTTCGAATTTCTCTACGTGCAGGCGCTTATAAGCGCTGTAGAGATCCTGCATATCCTGAGCCAGTGCTTTTGCCGGAACACTGGCAGGTTTGGGTTTCGGCATGCGTGCCAAATCGGAGAAGTCGACGATGAGTCTCTGCAGTCGTTCCACCTGTGTGATGATGGCGTGGGTGCAGCTGTCGAACACATCGGTGTTGTCAGCCGACTTTCTGAAACGACGCTGCAGGCGTTCGGCAGCCAGTTTGATCGGCGTGAGCGGATTCTTGATCTCGTGGGCAAGGCGCTGGGCCACTTCCGCCCATGCTCGATGCCGCTGGGCTTCGGCGAGCGAGCTGACATCGTCGAGAACCATCAGGTATCCGGAGAAACCTGCCGAACCGGCACCGGAGAGACGCGCGCCGCGGGCAAGGATGTGGAGATGTCGATGCTCGACCGATATCTCAATTTCGCGCTGAAGATGTTCCTCTTTCAAGTGTTGCAGCTCATCATAGAACTGACAGATGAGGTGGAGCCTGCCACTGCAGAGCGGAGCAACGGGACGTCCGGGCATCCATTCGGATGAGAGTTGCAGCAGGTCACGTACGGCCTGGTTAAGCAGGCGGATGTTGCCTGCAGCATCGATGAGCAGCACACCAGTTTGCAGGTTGGCCAGCAGTGTCTCCAGTACATATTGTCGTTGCCGGCTGCTATCGAGTGCTCCGGTCAGCTCCTTCTGGGTCTGTTCCAGTGCTTCGACATTCTGTTTCAGGCGCAGCGTCATCCGGTTGAAGGAGTGTACCAGTGAGCCCAGCTCATCTTCCGGAGCTGTCGGGATGGATACACTCAGGTCACCCTCGGTCACCCGTTCCAGTGCGGATGCAAGTTCTGCAATAGGGGAGGTGAGGCGACGTGCATAAACAATAGCGACAATGCCTGCAGCGAGAACGATCAGCAGCGTGGCGATCAGCATTGCGTGGGTGAAGGTGCTGCGAATCGACTGGCGATTGCGTTCGAGTTCGCGGTAGGTGCGGTAATCGGTCTCAACGGCGCGGGCATTGTGAACAATGCTCTCGGGTAGTTTTACCTGAGCCCGTAGTACACCGACAATACTCTGGTGGGCGCGTAGCGGCGCATAGCCGATGGCCATCTCCTCGCCATCCCGGTTAGCAAAGCGGGTTGAAATCAGCCCCAGCGTCAGTGTCGGTTTGGCCTCCTCTTCCAGTGCTTCGGTTTCGATACTGGAGAGCCCTTCGAGCCGGACATTAGCGACAAGACGTTCATTAAGGTCGAACACCTGGATACTTTGCCAGCCCTCATGCACCAGAATCTCGTGCAATTGGGCATTCAGAAGGCTGTAACTAACCGGCAGTGTCGCAACATAATTGAGCAGTTCCTGGTCATTCATGGCGTTGTCGAGCCCCTGTTTGAGGTCGCTGTCGACACGGGCATAGAAACCCTGGGCGAGGTTCAGAGCCTGGTCGAGCAGTGTATCGACACGCACATCGAACCAGACATCCATACCGCGCTCGACCATCTGGTTGGCTGCAATTTGCAGGATGGCGGTCGGTATCAGCAGCATGCTGACCAGTGCGATCACAAGCTTGGCCCGTAGCCTTGATCCGGCTCGCCGCTCCTTCGGTTCCCGGATAATACGGATGCCGTAGTTGAGGAGAACCAATGACAGGATGGTCAGCAACGAGATGTTCAGCCATACAATCAGGGATACTTCAGGTTCATTCGCATCGGGCCAGAGCAGGATGATGGTGGCCCAGAGAGTTGCAGTCATCAGCAGTGGCAGGTAGCGGATCATGCCCGTCATGGAAGCTCGATCTCCTCCTCTGCGATGTCGGTATTGATACGCGTTGCTTCGGACCACCATGTATCGCTGAACTGTCCTTCCTGGATATGAAACTCGACGCCGATATTATATCTCTTCCCCTTTTCCAGGAGGCTTCGATCGATGATCGGAAAGCGATTCAGTTCAGAGAGAAAATCGATGGCATCGTCGATGGTGTGTACCCTGCGTGAGATGCCATTCTTCGCGTCGGCAATAACCAGACTCTTCGAGATCAGATCGGGAATCGCCTGACGGGCAATAGTGACTTCACCGATATTTTTATCGATCCAGTAATCCCTCGACTCTTCAATGGAGATCTTCCAGACAAAGGTGACCGGTGTTCCCTGGTTCAGTGCCAGAATAGCGCGGTCGGAGATGCTGATTCGCTCGACACTGCAGTAAACCAGCTTGTCGTCGTAGGTGATGGTGATGGGTGAGACTTCATCATCGGCATAGGCGTCTCCAACCTGCAGAAGCAGGAGAGAGAGAAACAGGACGATAACAGTTGCCGCAACTGTGGTCGGAATACGGAGTGCCGATGCCATCAGGCGAGTTTAGCTTGGATAACCAATGATTCCAGTTCTGATGCTCGCTATAGTGCGGCAATGCCGATTGTAACCCTGCATGAACTCTCCAAGGCCTTCGGGCCACAGGTGCTTCTTGACCATGTCTCCCTGCGTATTCCGAAGCAGGGTCGGATTGGTATTATTGGTCGAAACGGTGAGGGTAAATCGACCCTGATGAAGATCATTGCAGGCATGATCGAGGCTGATGATGGGCAGGTTTCGTTGCGTAGCGGTGTGCGCATCGCCTATCTGCCGCAGGCGCCGCATTTCGATGCGGGGCAAACGGTTTTCTCCGTGGTGTCGGAGGGGCTTGGCGAGGTGGCGGCATCGCTCAATGCCTATGATGAGGCGCTGATAGCGCTGGAGTCCGATTCCAGCAATAAGAATATGAAAAGGTTGGCAGAGCTGCAGGGTGAACTGGAGCGAACCGGCGGCTGGCAGTTCAAGTCGCGTATCGAAACGGCGATTTCGAAGCTGAATCTGGAGCCTCACCGCGATGTCGGTGAGCTCTCCGGCGGCTGGCTGAGACGTGTGGCGCTGGCGCGTGCCGTGGTCGCCGAACCCGATCTGCTGCTGCTTGATGAGCCGACCAACCACCTCGACGTCGCTTCGATCGAATGGCTGGAGGAGTTCGTCGCCGATTTCAGGGGTGCGGTCATGTTCATCACCCACGACCGCTACTTCCTCGATGCCGTGGCCGAGCAGGTGGTGGAGCTCGATCGCGGCCACCTGACCTTTTTCGACTGCTCCTATGCCGATTATCTGGAGAAGAAGGCGGAACTTCTGGCGCAGGAGGAGCGGCAATATCGTAAGTTCGATAAGCTACTGGCCGGAGAAGAGCGCTGGATTCGGCAGGGGATTCCGGCCCGACGTACCCGCAACGAGGGCCGCGTGCGGGCATTGGAGGATTTGAGGAGACAGCGATCTGAGCGCCGTCTTCGTGCCGGAGACGTCGAGCTGCGCGTCGCCAGCGGCATCAAGCCGGGCAAGATGCTGATTGAGGCGATCGATCTCTCGCACCGGTTCGATTCGACCATCATCGCCGATCACCTGAACTTGAAGATCATGGCCGGTGACCGTATCGGGCTCGTTGGCCCCAACGGTATCGGCAAAACTACCGTGCTGAAGATGCTGCTCGGTGAGCTCAAGCCAGACGAGGGGCGGGTACGTCACGGCGTGCGTCTGGCTCCGGCATTTCTCACCCAGATGCGCGAGCTTAATCCCGAGATGAAGATCAAGGACGTGCTGCTGCCCAAGGGTGGCAACTACGTTCATATCGCCGGCGTCGAGCCGCGCCATATTGCCAGCTATCTACAGGATTTCCTCTTCGATACCGAACGGCTGCATGCACAGGTCAAAGCACTCTCCGGCGGTGAACGTGGCCGCTTGATGCTGGCGAAGCTGCTGCTTGAACCGGCCAACCTGCTGGTGCTCGATGAGCCGACCAACGACCTCGATATCGGCACACTGACCGTCCTCGAACAGGCGCTGGCCAAGTACGACGGCACCGTGCTGCTGGTCAGCCACGACCGCGCCTTCATGGATCGTGTTGTCTCCAAGGTGCTCGCCTTCGAGGGCGAGGGCAAGGTGATCCCGATCGAGGGTGGCTGGACCGATTACACCGTATGGAAGAGTAAGCAGAAATCACCTGAATCGCTCAAAAAAGAGACAAAAACAGTTAAAACAGAGTCGAAACAGACCAAAAAACAGACAAAGCTCTCCTATAAGGAGCAGCGCGAACTGGACGAATTGCCGGGCCGAATCGAGGAGCTGGAGAGCGAGAAGGGAGAGGTCGAGGCGCGTTTCTGCGATCCGAACTACTTTACTGCCGATGCCGAGGGGTTCCAGAAGGATCAGAAGCGGCTGGCCGACATTGAGTCGGAGCTTGCCATCTCCTATGAGCGCTGGGAGGCGTTGGAGACGCTGCAGTCGGAGTTCTCCTCATGAACCACTGGTTCTTTTTGATCGTCATTCCCGACTTGATCGGGAATCCATGGATTTCTGAACCAGAGTCATAATGAAACAACCATGTGTTTATCTTCTTTGCAGTGGCAAAAACGGAACTCTCTACATCGGAGTTACATCGAACCTGCCTAAAAGAGTTTGGGAGCATAAGCAGCATGTGGTGGAAGGTTTTACCAAACGATATGAAATTGATCGTCTGGTTTGGTTCGAGCAACATGAATCAATGGCATCTGCCATTAAAAGAGAGAAAGCGCTTAAATCGTGGAACAGGGCATGGAAGATTGAATTGATCGAAGCGAATAATCCTGAATGGCTCGATCTCTACGAAAGTTTGTTTTAGCAAGAGAAGAATGGATTCCGGCTTTCGCCGGAATGACGAGGTTTTGATGGATAAGGTGTTAATACGTCATGCCGGACTTGCGACCGCATGGATGCGGGAGGTAGAGCAACGCATGGAGCAGTTGCCGAATCCGGCATCCATTTCCAGATTCATCTGGATTCCGGGTCAAGCCCGGAATGACGGAGGCGTTAATGACTGAGAAGTTTTGGGAACAGAAGAGCCTGACCGAGATGAGCAGTGAGGAGTGGGAATCACTCTGCGACGGCTGCGGCCGTTGCTGCCTCTACAAGTTTCAGGATGAGGACACCGACGAGATGTTCTTTACCACGGTCGCCTGCAAACTGTTCGATGGCTCGACCTGCCGTTGCACCGATTATGTTGACCGTTTCAAGAAGGTTCCCGACTGTGCCGACATCCGTAAGTTCACAGAGAAAGAGATGGTATGGCTGCCCGAGAGCTGCGCCTATCGTCTGCTCTTCGAAGGTAAGAAGCTAAAGCCGTGGCATCCGCTCGTCTCAAACGATCCCGACACCGTTCATACCGCTGGTGTTTCGATGCAGAACAGCGTTATCACCGAATCCGATGCCGACATGGATGATCTGGAAAGCTATATTGATGATTTTTTGCTCTAGGAGTTAGCCATGCAGACCGTAACTGTTTCAAATGCATTTCAAGTTACGATACCGAGACAGGTATGTGAACAGGTTGGAATTCATATCGGTGAGATGTTGCAGGTGATCCCTTACAACGGTCGTATTGAGTTGGTGCGGGTGAGGGATATGAAATCGATGCGTGGGTTCCTTGGTGGCATCGACACCTCCGTTCCGCGTGATGGCGATAGGGTATGAATCTGGTCGATTCCAGCAGTTAGCCGGAGAGAACTCTGTTCGGAAGTGATTTCATCACTTCTGCCTGAATCAAAAACGGAACGGTACAATCTACTTATGCAATAGCGTCATGCCGGACTTGATCCGGCATCCATGGATTCCCGCTTTTGCGGGAATGACGAGAGTTACTGATGCCGACATGGATGATCCGGAAAGTTATATCGCCGAACTTTTGGTTTGATGAAGTGTGCAAGGCCAGTCTATATTGAAAGTATCAAGTGAGGGGCCAAGTGGTTCTTTGTGTTACTGAAATAGGGGCTACAAGTGGACGATAATATTTATCCCGGATTTTACGCGGTGGCGTATATAGATATTCTTGGACAACAAGATTGCTTAAGAAACATCAAAGGTCTACCTAACCCTGATAGCTCGAAAGAAATAGAAGAGTTTACGCAGTCGTTAAAAGACACCTACGGAACAGTACAGAGTATGAGAGAATCATTTCGAAATTCTTTCGACATGATTGCTAATTTTGATGGCAGAATAGACCAAAACCAGTTTAGTGCCGAAGAGAGTGAAATTTTTAAAGCTGCTATCAACCCTTCAATCAGTTCGTTTGCATTTTCTGACTTTATTACAATTTACATGTCGCTAAGAAAAGAAGAGTCAGCAATAAACATACCGATAAGTGGAATACATGGAATGTTAGGGGCTGCAGGTATTGTATCGCTTGCTTTTCTAGCTGTTGGACATCCAATACGTGGAGGTATTGATGTTGGAATAGCCTTTGAGATTGATAATGGCGAAGTATATGGACCTGCGCTAGCTCGTGCGTATTCATTAGAATCAAATATTTCCCAGTATCCTAGGATTACTATTGGTGAGGAGATGGTTAACTATCTTCGTGTATGTGCCAATCAGAATCCAAATGGGGATAAGGTTAAAGAAATCGAAAAAATTATGGCCAATCAGTGCATAAAATATATTGCTGTGGATGACGATGGGATTCCTTTTATTGACTATCTAGGCAAAGAGTTTCAAGAAAAGCACATGCCAGATAGCGATGACCTCAAAAGAGATGCCTATAATTTTATAGTAAGAAAATCCAACCAATACAAAGAAGAGAAGAATAGCAAGTTGGCATTTAGGTATGCGTTATTGAGAAATTACTTTGATGATCGTCTTTCTCTGGGAAACAAATGCACGAGTAACCAGACGTAATCGGAAGCAGGTATGGTCATTAGTCGGCCGACTTCTTCATGCCGATGAGCTGGAAGAGTTCCAGACGTGAAGATGGATTCTTCAGAAAGGCGCCGGTCAGTTTTGAGGTGGTGGTCCACGACTGCGGCTTGTGCACGCCGCGATGGCACATGCAGAAGTGCTGGCACTGGATGATGACGGCGACGCCCTTCGGATTCAGCTCTTCGTCGATGGCGTTGGCGATCTGCATGGTTAGTTTTTCCTGTACCTGCAATCGCTTGGCATAGCCCTCGGCGACGCGGGCGAGTTTGGAGATGCCGACAATCCTGTCTCTGGGGATATAGGCGATGTGTGCCTTGCCGACGAAGGGAACCATGTGATGTTCGCAGTGGCTGTGGATGTCGATATCCGATACCAGCACCACCTCGTCGTAGCCCTCTGCCTCCTCGAAGGTTTTGGAGAGGTGGTCACGCGGGTCTTCCGCGTAGCCCGAGAAGTGCTCATGCATTGCAGCCAGAACGCGGGCCGGGGTCTCCTGCAAACCTTCGCGGTCGGGATCGTCGCCGAGGTATTGGAGCAGGCCACGGACATGTTTCATGCCCTCGATGTTTTTTGGGTCGGTTGTATCAAAATCTTCAGACATGGGCTTCCCCTGTATGCGAACTTGCCGCCACATTACCGCATCTGGCAGCCTTTCAAAACCATAAGGGTTGAAGTTGATTTAAATTTCGTCATGCCGGACTTGATTCGACACATCCGTGTGTCTCACCCTTCGGGCGGAAGACCGTCCAAATCGGCTTCCTGCCGATTTGTGATCCGGCATCCATGGATTCCGGCTTGAAGGCGAATTGTGCTTGCACAAGAGAGGCCACCCTGGGGTGTTGCCGGAATGACAGGAGGCGTTAAAAGGGAAGGGATATGGATGAAGCAACCTTGTGTTTATCTTCTTTGTAGCCGTAAAAACGGGACTCTTTACATCGGAGTAACTTCAAACCTGAAGAAGAGGGTTTGGGAGCATAAACAACATCTGGTGGAAGGGTTTACCAAACGCTATGGCGTTGATCGCCTTGTTTGGTATGAACAGCATGAATCGATGGTCTCGGCGATAGCCAGAGAGAAAAGTCTGAAGTCGTGGCAAAGGTCATGGAAGATAGATTCAATTGAGACAGACAACCCCGAATGGATGGATTTGTATGAATATCTGTTCTGAGAAAGATGGATTCCGGGTCAAGCCCGGAATGACGAGAGGAGAGGAATTTGATAACGGTTGATCTGCTTCGTCACGGTGAACTTGAAGGTGGCGTCAAATATCGTGGCCGGACCGATGACCCGCTGACGATGAAGGGTCGAAGCGATATGGATGGTGTCTGGAGTCAGATAGGTGACGAGACCGATATGATCATCACTTCGCCGCTATCGCGCTGCCGTGAACCGGCCAGCCAGTGGGCTGAGGCAAAAGGTATTGCGTGTATGGTCGATGATCGCATCGCCGAGATGTTTTACGGCGAGTGGGATGGACTGACTCCGGAGGAGATCACGTTGCGGTATCCGGGTGTGCTGGAGCAGTGGCGTGCCGATCCTGAAAGTGTCGAGGTGCCGGGCGGAGAGTCGATCTACCAACTGCGGGATCGCATTGCCCGGTTCTGGTCGGACATCTGTTCGACTCATGATGGTCAACACCTGCTTGTCGTGGCGCACTCAGGTTCGTTTCGTATGTTGATTGCCCATGTGCTGGATGCACCGGTCATCTCCACGCGTTCGATGGAGATGCCATATGCATGCTGGAGTCGTGTTGAAGTGGCGAATGGTGTCAGTCGCCTCTGCTTTCACAACAAGTAACGATCGGTCCGATACCGGTTCCCGTTCACTGCTATAATCGAATAGCAGTTCGCTTTGAACTTATAGGGAACTTGCAGGAGTGAATGATGGGGGTGAATCATGAATAAGGTGATGATGGGTTTGATAGCTTTCCTGTTGCTGGTAACGCAGGCACTGGCTGAGAGTGAACCCAAAAGTGAACAGAACGAGGCGCAGCTGGGAACGCTGAACTGCGTGACCGACAAGGAGAAGGGGTACTCCCTGCTGATCCGTTCGATGGCTCGGGTGCACTGTGTACTCCATATCACCGGAGGCGGCAGTGATGGCCTCGAGCACTACCGGGGAGAGACTGGGATCGGATTCGGTATCGATCTTCATTTCGATCGCAGGACGGAGCTGGGTTATTCGGTGATCACGAAACATTATGAGGTCGGAAGCTACGAACTTGCCGGGAAATATTACGGTGGTGGCGGTTCGGCGACCGTCGGTATCGGGGCCGGAGCACAGGTGCTGGTGGGTGGCAGCCACAAACGCTTTACACTGAAACCTGCCTTTACCGGCAGCAGTGGCGCCGGGGTGGCAGCAGGACTGACCTATCTCTATCTGGAGCCGGACAAGGAAAAAGACCTGGCCGAATAAAAGCTTTTAAACAAAAGGCAGGCAAATCGACAGGAGTATCTGCCTGGACGGCGTGCCCGAAGGATGAGGGGCAGGATGGGCCTCGTCATTTATGTGGTAGAAATCGAAACCTGGTCTGCTACCGTTCATGGGAACAGCCGAGGGAGGAATTTGTTGAAAATATTTTTGACTATAGTCGCGTTATTGTTGCCTGCCATGGCTAACGCTATGGGTGCCGATGCCCTGTTCAAAGCAAATGAAAATAAAATATATCAGGTAAGAGTGATCGATGTTGTCTCCGGGGATAAAGCAACGATCGGGTCGGGATTCGCAATCGATGCAAATGGTATGATTGCTACAAACTATCATGTCGTCTCCGATATGGTTCAGTATCCTGATAGATACCGTTTGCAATATCGGGATTTCCAAGGCAAGCAGGGCGAACTTACCATTCGTGCAATCGATGTTGTGCATGATCTGGCGCTTGTGCAGCGATCGGAAGAGGGGCTCCCTTATTTTAATCTTTCATCGACCAAACCATCGCAGGGGATCCGTATGTTTTCGATGGGGAATCCATTCGATCTCGGTATGACGATTATCGAGGGTAATTATAACGGCTATTTAAAATACTCGATGCATGAGAAAATCCTTTTTTCAGGCTCATTAAATCCCGGAATGAGTGGAGGCCCTGCGATTAATACTGCGGGCGAAGTGATAGGTATTAACGTTTCCACGATGGGTAGCGATATCAGTTTCCTGGTGCCCGTTAATTATTTGCAGGCATTGACCAGGCAGATGAATAAAAACGGTACTGATTTCCAGAATGATATTGGGAAACAACTGAGGGCGAATCAGAAACAACTGCTTTCAACGCTCCTGGAATCCGAGTGGAAACTCGTTCCGTTTGGAAAGGGTATTCGTGTCCCTGAGCGAATATCCAATTTTACCAAATGTTGGGGCAATTCATCCAAAGAGCCTAAGCTCCGTTATCGTTCGACTTATCGCTCCTGTTCGACAGAAGACAATATATATCTTTCGTCCCGTCTTCGTACCGGAATGATAAGATACCAATATAATTTGTTGCAAAATAAGGATTTGAATTCATTTCAGTTCGCATCGCTTTATCAGCAGAGATATAAAAATAACGGCTCATCTGGCGATCTGGAAGATGAAGAGAACTTTACGCCGGAGCAGTGTAATTCGTCCATTATCTTTCAAAATAACAGCACTTGGAAGGTCTCTTTCTGCACCAGGAAGTATAAAAAATATTCCGGTCTGAATGATATGATGTTGGTTATGGCTCAAATTGGAGTGCCTGATCAAGGTGTGCTGTTCAGCATGGATGTTTCGGGTGTTGAGCATGAAGCGGGTATTCAGTTGTTAAAGAAATTTTCGGAGTCGTTCCAATGGCAAAACTGATTATTGAGGAGCGAAACCAGACAAGTAAGGTAAAGATATACCATAAAGTGGACTCTTTTCCGGTGACCATCGGTCGCGGCTACGAGAACACACTGATTTTAGACGACCCTTACGTTTCCGATATTCACCTGCGAGTCGAAGAGGGTGAGAATGAAGGTGAGTGGAGAGTCAGTGACTGCCAGAGTAATAATGGAAGCTTTTTAGCCGACGGCAGACCCATCGCTGAAGAGACAGTGATCTCTTCAGGCGATCATGTCTCCATAGGCGATAGCCACTTTAGTTTTTATGCTCAAAACCACCCTGTTGCAGCACCATTAAAGTGGCATCCGGTTCCGTCCTGGATCAAGCTGGTTGGGAAGCCTGTTATTGCATGGGGAGTTTTTCTCTTTTTCCTGGCTTTTGTGATGACATCACAATATCTCGAGACCTATGAAGAGTTTGAGCCATCCCAGTTTATTATGATGGTCATCGGGGTGCTGATCATTGTTTTGATATGGGTGGGAATATGGTCTCTTGTTGGCAGAGTCGCTACGCATACAGCTGGTTTTCACAGGCAGCTTTCTATCGTGCTTTTGATGATGCTGTTTACGGAGCTGGGTGAAACAGTCGTAGAATATATTGAGTTTTTTTCGTCAAACAGGTTACTTGGTTTTGTACTGAATTATGGACTGAGTACGTTGGTATTGGCGGTGACACTTTTCTATTGTCTGGGTGTGGCGACCAATATGATCAAGCAAAAGCGAATGATTGCCTCTGCTATTGTTGCAGTGCTCATGTTTGGAATGACAGCTGTTGGAGAAGTATCGGGTATAAGTAAAGGGTCCGGTTTCAAGTCGGACTTTTCATATATGATAAAACCGGTTCCCGCAGTACTCCTTCCCATCAATGAGTCAGAACTCTTCTGGAAAGAAAATTTACAGCTAACAGATAAAGAGAATTAATCCAGAATACGTAGTGCGGTCTCGGCGATGTGCGCGCCGTATGAGCGAGCAGCTGAAAGTTGTGCTTCGCTGATCGATTGTGGCATCCCCTCATGGTTACCACAACGGGCATAGGGTCCCCAATGCAGGCCTGCATCGGCATAGCCGGACAGTGAACGAGGGAAGCCAACCATCACCAGGCCGTGTTCGAGGAAATTGGAGTAGAGCGCCATCATGGTGCCTTCGACGCCGCCACCGCCACCACCGAAACCACCTCCGGTGGCAAATACACCCCCCACCTTTCCTTCCAGTGCACCCTCCATCCAGAGCTTTCCGCCACGATCGATCAGCTGTTTCATTTGCCACGCCATCGAACCCATATGCACCGGTGTGCCGAAAATGATGAGGTCGGCCGCCTGCAGATCTTCGAGTGTTGTGTCAGTGGCCTGTTTAAGAATTGGGGAGCAGTCAGTCGCCGCTTTCGCACCGGCGGCAATAGCCTGTGCCATTTTTTCGGTGTTACCGTAATCGGAGTGATAGCTGATCAGAATATTGAGTGACATGGAGAACTCCAGTTAACTTTTATAACCAGAGCATACGTAAAGCGTTGGAAGTGTGAAGTGTTGGTGGTGGAGGGCCTTCCCGCACATGGATGTCTCGGCACAGCTGCCAAGCGGGGATTAAATCCAATTCCGTTCCCCGCGGCCATGGATGGCCGCCAAAATCAGAAACGAAGTGATGATTTTGTGAGCCAAGGCAAAACCACGCTTTTGTCTTGGCGTTCAAGTATCCATGCATGGAGGCATGGATACGGATCAATCAAGCGTGACCGATCTGGTCGGTCAGGTTGGCTTTGTTAATACCCATGCTCTGTGCTGCAAGTGCCCAGCGCAGATCCGGCTCCGCCTGGAAAAGAAGGTGGTGATTGGGTGCGGCAACGAGCCAGTCGTTATTGGCGAGTTCCTGTTCCAGTTGCCCACCTTCCCAGCCGGCATAGCCGAGAATAAGCATAAAGTGCTCCGGCCCGCCTCCGGCTGCAATCTCTTCGAGAATATCGCGTGAGGTGGTAAGATGGAACTCGGGGGAGACCTGCATGGTCGAGTCATAGATTTGCCAGCCATCATGCAGAACGAATCCGCGGAACGGGTCAACCGGCCCGCCTTCATAACTGAGTCCGCGTGTCTCCGGAAGGTTGGCGATATAGCGTCGATCAGGGGTCAGCTGAAGATCCTTCAGGACATCGGCAATCGATACCTCCTGCGGTCGATTGACGATAAGTCCCATGGAACCCGTTTCATCGTGATGGCAGACCAGAACAACGGAATCACGAAAGTGCCGGTCATGCAGGGAAGGGGTTGCCAGAAGAATCTGCCCGCTCAGATTATTGATCTGCATCGGAATCCCCGCCGCTCTCGTTTCCAGCCATCATCCGGGCCATTTTGATTGCCGCCATAATGCTACTGTAGGATATTTTTCCGGTTCCTGCACGCTCCAGGGCTGTGCCGTGGTCAACACTGGTTCGAATAAAGGGCAGGCCCAGTGTCACATTAACCGCTTCACCGAACGAGAGTGTCTTGATCGGGATAAGCGCCTGATCGTGGTAACAGCAGACGATAGCGTCATAGTGCTCCCGCATTTGGGGTGAAAAGAGGGTATCGGCAGGAAGTGGCCCATCCACACTGATGCCCTCCTCTGTTGCCTGCCGGATCGCAGGCGCGAGTATCTTAATCTCTTCATCACCGAAATGGCCCTGTTCACCGGCATGAGGATTGAGGCCGCAGAGCGCCAGTCGTGGTGAGCCGATAGCGAAACGGTATTTAAGATCATGGCAGGTGGTGCGGAGATCATGCAGGATATGGTCACTGTTCAGGATATCGGGGACATCCCTGAGCGGCAGATGGGTGGTCAACAGGGCAACACGCAGAGTGTCGGATGCCAGCATCATGACGACACGTTTTTTGTTCGCCAGATGGGCGAGAAATTCGGTATGACCGGGAAAATTAAAGCCTGAATTTCTCAGGATGGCTTTCTCGATCGGTGCCGTCACCAGTGCTGCCGCATCTCCATTCATGCATGCGCGGGCTGCCGTCTCGATACAGTGAATCACAGCTGCCGCAGTTGTGGAGGAGGGCTGCCCTGCTATGACAGGCTCGTTCCTTTCAGGCGGCAGGGGATTCCAGCAGCCGAGTTTTCCTTCCGGTACCGGATTATTCGGAGATTCGACAACATGGATGTCGGGCGTTATTTCCAGCACTCCGGCCCGTTCTGTCAGCCAATTGGCGGGAGCAGCGACGACGGTTCCGTCAAATAGTGCAGGTTCCTCCTGAAAAGCCTGCAGTACGCAATCGGGGCCAATGCCTGCCGGCTCCCCCAGTGTGATCAGCAGAGGGCGAAGTGGTTGATTGGACAATGGTCAGTTGCAGCCTTTGAGCTCGATGGCTGCTTTGGCCCGGAGTCCGGTAATCCAGCGAGGCACCTGGCTCTGCATTTCGGCGTTGGTAAGGGTCTGTTCGATACGATCACGGTGCGCTTCAAAAGCATTGGGATCGATATGACGTTTATCGATCACCCGGATGATATGTAGTCCAAAGGGCGACTCCACAACATCGCTGGTTTCTCCGGGTTGCATGGCGAATGCAACATTCTCGAAGGATTCAACCATCTGTCCCCGGCGGAACCATCCCAGATCCCCGCCGCGAGTTGAGCTTGGTCCCTGTGATATCTCCCTGGCGCGAGTGGCAAACTCTTCATTGGAACGATTCTTCATATCGCGTGCAATGGTGGCTGCGCGGTAGCGAATCTTGGCCTGTGTGGCCGTGTCAGCCGAGTTGGGGAGTTTGATCAGGATATGACGGGCATGCACCTCATCGTAGCTTTCGCCGACCTTGGGTTTATGCATGCGCTCATTTGTGACTTTAATAATATGGAAACCGGCCGGAGAACGAATGGGTGCCGTGATGCCACCAACCGGGAGTGTGAATACCTCATTAAACTGTTGGGCGATACCGCCGGGAAAGAACCAGCCCATATCCCCACCCTCATTAGCATTGGGAGCGTCAGACTCCAGTGATACCAGCCGTTGGAAGCGGGTTCCTTTAAGCAGTCTGGCGTGAATACCCTGAGCCTTTTGGAGCGTCTGGTTGAACTGCTGTTGCGAGGGGGTGTTCGGCAGGGCGACAAAAATCTGGGCCAGTTGAATTTCACGGATCGGCTTCGGATCTTTCAGGTGCTTGCGATAGTACTCCCGCATCGACTCTTCACTGATGCTGATTTTGCTGCGAACGACAGTGTTGAGCACTTTGCTTGAGAGTAATCGCTCGGAGAGCGTTCCCCGGTACTCTTCAATATCGACACCTTGTGCCTTGAGAACTTCGGCAAGTTGCCCCGCTGCGAGATTGTTCTTGGCTTCGATATCCGCCATGGCGTTATCGATCTCTTCATCAGACACGCTGATTTCGAGGCTTGCGGCTTCCTGCTGTTGCAGTGTCCGGGTAATGCGTCCGTCCAGTGCACGGGCCAGAAGAACCGCGACCGGAGGGAGTTGCGTCTGTCCGCTCTCTTTCATCTGTTTGACCAGCAGGTTTTTGTCGCGTTCAACCTCGTAACATGTGATGGCTTTACCGTTGACGATAGCGGCGATGGCATCGATCTCTTCCGCCTGAGCAGCTGCGCTGCCAAAGGTTATCAACAACGATAGAAAAGCGAGTGCCGTATAGAAACTGTGCATGTGAACTCCGAAATGTAATCAGGTTGAAGCGTATAGCAGTTGATTATGATCCGACACTACCCAGCCCCTTAAATCCAATCAAGAAACGGAACCCTACATCGGCTTTGGCAGATGAACCGGTGAGATTCGAACGGTAACCCTCGATCCGAAGATTCCAGCATGGATGGTGATAGTGAATGCCTCCACTGGCTTGTTGAGTTAATTTAAGCAGGCGATCATATTGTATATCGGCAAACAGCTCCCAGCGCGATGTAACGTAGAGCCCGGCATTGGCTGAAAGCGTGTTGGCTGCAGTAGCGTAACGGGCATCCGTCTGTTGCCATGCGACCCTCAAGTTATATGCGGAAGGTCGCTGAACGATTAATGATGAGCGTGTAGTAGCCCAATATTTTGCTGCCGAGTCATATTGACCGGTAGCAGAGAGAGTGATGCCGGTTAATGGTCGAACGATGATATTACCCAATAGATTCGAGAACGGTCGGGTCGGTGTGGCCAGTACAGCGGTATCCACACTCTGCCGTTTCAAATCGTAGGCAACCCCGATTCTGGTTTCCAGATAGGTGTGTGCCGCTTCAGCCTCATCACCCTTGTGTTGCAATTGAGTTTCAAGCAGAGCACTGATACGACTGAGCCTTTCGATGCGGTCGCGTCCTGAAAAACGGTTGCCGGTCAGCAGGTTGCTAAGAGAGAGCCGGCCAAAGGCGGAGTCGAAGTTTGGCAGCGTCGCCTGATCGGGTGCAGTGATGTGGTCGTAACGCAGAATCGGGGTGATCGTATGTCGCCACGACCGGTTATCACTGATGCGTTCAAAGCTGATGCGGTTGTCGAGGCTGGCTTCGAAGGTGTTTCGATGCAGGTTGTTTTGCCCGACCACATCTTTGAGCCAGTAGTGGGTATGCCTGCCCCCAACCTGAAGTGTTGAACGAATGCCACCCCCTTTCATTTGCCACGGAATTTCCAGGTAGGGGTTGAGGTCGACGCGCACACCATCGACGCCCTGTCTGCGTGAAAAGCGGGTGCTCTGCTGGTCGAAGTGGAATATGGCGCCACTGTTAAAGAGGGGTAGCTGCAGGCGGCTCTCAGCTCTTGGCAGGATCTGCAGTGTTGCCGCATTACTTGCGGTACGCAGGTCCTGTTGATGGCGTACCAGCAGATTCCAGTCTCCACGCTCCAGCGTTTGAGAGAGAGAGGCCGAACTTTGCAGGTAATTGCTGAAAATGTTGTTAGTACCTTTGTTGAAATCGGCAAGGTAGTTATTGTCACTGACATGATCCGCCTCTGCCCCGAAGTAGATATTATAGGGTAGAGAGTTGAGAATATCCGCTTTCATCCTGCCTCGCTGTTTCGAGGTAACCTTATCCCGCAATCCCTCCAGCTGGATAGTTTCATGCCCTGCTGTTGAGACATGGCGTAGCTCCACTTCCCCCATGAATCCACGAGCAGTCATCCAGTGTGGTGTAATGGTTGCATCCCAGTTGTCCGCCGGAGCCAGATAATAGGGCAGAGCCCATTCAGTTCCGCGAATACTGCTGGTTGAAAACTGCGGAATCAGAAATCCTGATTTTCTTCGCAGCACCTGTTGCCAGTAAGGAGTGTACAGAACCGGGATTCCGGTTATTTCAAATGTGGCATCTCTGGCCGTCAGCGTACCCTCCTTTTGATCCAGCTCGGCCGAGTTGGCTTTCATTGCCCATGCTTCAGCATCGGGAGGGCAGGATGTGAATGTCACGTCCTTTGCCGTCATTGTATGGTCATCAATACGATTGATCTGTTCGGCTTTTAGTCGTTCGCCGTCTTTTAATGTCGCTTCGGCATGAATTAATTCTCCTGTCTTATCGACAGTATGCATTCGTGCCGACTCGGCTCGGATGGTTGATCCTTCGGATGCTATTTCGATGTTGCCATTGGCCTGAATCTGTTGCTGTTCTGCTCTGTAGATTACCTGGTCTGCCTTTAGTACCTCATCCTGACGTTTGATGATTACGCTGCCTTCGGCAACGATGGCACCGTTCTTATTACGGGTTATGGTGTCTGCAATTACATCGATGCCTTTGGCTGACGCTTGTGATGCGATGAGCATGCCACAGCAGAGCAGGATAGAGCGGGAATAGAACATGGGCGGGAAAGCTATAGTGCCGTGCAGGCATTTGGAAATTACAATTTTGCCTCAGTGGTTTGGTAGGAAGGGAAAGGCCGAGAGTCGTATCGGTGGAGGCATTCATCTCCACAGGAGGTGGGCGAAAGCGAAGCGGGCTCGTAGGCGCATCAAAACGACGCTTTTATGTAGCGGTTTAAAGCGAAAGTCACGACTGCATGGATGCAGGAGGTAGAGCAACGCATGGAGCTGTTGCCGGGGAGCCTGAAGGCGTATCCAATCTTTTCGTCGCGATGCCGAGATAGTTAACAGCGAGGTCATCGGAGAGAGTGAAGGTGTCACTGAACAGGTTATAGGACATCCCTTTGATCTCTTTTACTTCAAGGCCGCCCATGCGGATCGCATGCACCATCTCGGATGGGCGAATAAATTTGCGGTAGTGATGTGTTCCTTTTGGCAGCCAACCGAGCAGGTATTCAGCACCGATAATGGCTTTAAGGTAAGCGGTGGGGGTGCGGTTGAGTGTGGCAAAAAAGAAGGCACCACCCGGTTTAAGCATCGATGCGCATGCCGCAATGGTGCGTGGTACATCCGGCACATGCTCCAGAACCTCCAGGCAGGTAACAGCATCGTAGGCCCCGACATGGGATGTAGCCCAGTTTTCTGCATCGTCATACTCGTACTGAACAGTGACCCCGGATTGAAGCGCATGAGCAGAGGCAACTCCAAGTGCCTTTTCCGAACGATCGATGCCGGTCACGGTTGCGCCTCTTGTTGCCATCCCCTCGGCCAGCAGACCGCCGCCACAGCCGACATCAAGAATGGAAGCACTTTTCATATCCACGTTGTCGGCAATGTAGTGCAGTCGTAGAGGGTTGATCTGGTGCAGTGGTTTGAAACGACCCTTCGGATTCCACCACTCAGCGGCAATCGCTTCGAATTTGGCGATCTCTTGCGGGTCGAAGTGAACGGCTTCCATCATCGGAAAGATGCGTCTCAAATTGGCGAATGGCAAGTGTGACATGCAGGCAATGGATGTTACTGCATTGTGGATGTGATGGGGATTGTCTATGTTATCGTTTACAAAAAGGAGGTGACATGAATCGATTAATGATGATGCCATGTTTTGGCTCTGTTTTCGCCCTTTCCGATCCTTTCTGTACATATCTTCATGTCTGATACCTTTCAGTTTGAGGTGCAGCGGGCCTATATGCCCGTTCTTGGTGCCTGTTGGCAGGGCGATAACCCCTATGAAGCGGAGATTTTTTTTCAGAACGATAGCTTTGCTGAACTCTACGGCGATTTTCTGGGTCGGCGTCTGGAAAATGTGTTTGAGACCATTTTAAGAGGCAATGAGGTGCGGGAGTCGATGAGCGGACATGATCTGTTCACTGTACTGCTGGAGAGAAAACAGATTCGGCATGTGCAGGGAGCGTTGGTTAATAAACGTGTCGAATTGTTTGCACATGTTCAGGAGGATACACCGAAAACTATTCAGGCGACGGTTTTTGATACCACCTACCACTATTTTGATTCGCTGACCGGTATTCCGGGGCGTACCCTCTTTTTTGATCGTTTGAAACTGGAGTTGATGCGTGCCGTACGTGAAAAGGCGGAGGTGCACCTCTGTTTTATCGATCTGGATGGTTTTAAACCGATCAATGATCAATATGGTCACCACGCTGGTGATTATGTGCTCAGGGAGCTTGCCCGGCGGCTGAAGCAGTTAATTCGCAGGCATGAGACCGTGGCGCGAGTGGGCGGCGATGAATTCGTTATCATGCTCTCCGGTCAGGGTATTGATCCGGTCTCCTTTGCCAAGAATAAAATATTGCCGTTTATTGCGAATCCCTATCGCATTGGAGATAAAAAAATTGATACGCTTGGCGCTAGCATCGGTATCGCTTCCTTTCCCTGGATTGCTGCCAAAGCCGATGAACTGGTCAATTATGCCGATGACGCTATGTATGTGGCTAAGGCGGCAGGTAAAAATCAGGTAATTCTTTTCGAGCCCGGTATGGAGACAACGAAATATCGCTGATTTTTTTTGACTTCTTTCTGTTTATGGTGGGCGCTATGCTATCCGGATGCTAGCGCGACTTTGTGCCATCCGGATTCTGCAGGCCCTGCCGACACTGCTCGGCGTGGCGACACTGGTCTTTTTTCTGCTGCATCTGGTGCCGGGTGATCCGGTCGATGCACTGCTTGGTGAAACCGCTATGCCAGCCGATCGTGAGGCGATGCGTATTGCGCTCGGATTGCATCTTCCACTCTACGAACAGTACGCCCATTTTCTTGCCGGTCTCTTCTCCGGTGACTGGGGCTCAAGCATTATCGATGGTCAAGGAGTTCTCGTTCTGATCATGGAGCGCCTGCCGGCTACGGCCATGCTCGCCTCCGTCAGCCTCGTGCTGGCCCTGCTCATTGCTTTGCCGCTCGGCTATTGGGCAGCACGTTATGCAGGAAAGTTTCAGGACTACACTGCGATGAGCTTCTCACTCCTCGGTGTCTCGATCCCCAACTTCTGGTTGGGCCCGATGTTGATGCTGCTCTTTTCGGTGATGTTCGGCTGGTTACCGGTTTCCGGTATGGATGCGCCGGGTAGTATCATTCTTCCCGCCATTACCCTTGGTACGGCACTGGCTGCTATTCTTTCGCGGATGGCTCGTTCCAGCTGGCTGGAGGCGATGAGTTCGGATGCTATGCGTACGGCGCGTGCAGCGGGTGTGGCTGAGCAGACGATTTGGTGGCGGCATGCTGCGCGCATGGCTGCTGTTCCGGTGGTGACGATGTTTGCTTTGCAATTGGGAGCGGTGCTGGGTGGCGCGGTGATCACAGAGACTGTATTCGACTGGCCCGGGCTTGGCCTTTTGACCATCGAGGCGATTCAACAGCGCAACTACCCTCTGGTGCAGGGATGCGTGCTGATCATTGCTGGTTTTTATGTGCTGGCCAACCTGCTGGCCGACCTGCTCGGGCTCTGGCTCGATCCAAGGCAGAG
Organism: Mariprofundaceae bacterium; assembly: GCA_050304695.1. GTDB lineage: Bacteria > Pseudomonadota > Zetaproteobacteria > Mariprofundales > Mariprofundaceae > WSZY01. Next base: position 80,218 of record JBNLEB010000014.1, on the reverse strand, counting down.
ACAACATTGAGCTTACTCTCTCTTCGTCCGATTTGGCTACTGCTTTTATTGCCGCTATTGGTGTTGGTGGCAGCGACCATCATGCAGGTTGATGGCCATACGGTTGATCTCGATGCGGTTTTTTCCTCTATTGGCCCAGCGCATCCGCTTGGTACCGATGCGCTGGGGCGCGATCTTCTCGCCCGGCTGGCGGAAGGGCTCCGCCTATCGCTGACTGTCGGTATTCTGGTGATTGCACTGGGTGGTATGGTCGGCGTCTCTATTGGCATGGTTGCCGCGTGGTTTGGTGGTTGGGTCGATGCCCTGCTGATGCGTCTGGCCGATATTGTTCTCTCTTTTCCCGGTATTCTGCTGGCCATTGCACTGGCGGCGATGCTTGGTCCCGGAGTGGAGAACCTGATTATGGCACTGGTGGCTGTCGGTTGGGTTGGCTTCTCCCGACTTACAAGAGCTCAGGTGCTGGCACTGAAACATGCCCCTTTTGTCGAGGCGTCTATAGTCAATGGCTCATCCGTGCCCTATATCGCAGTGAAGCATCTGCTCCCCAATGTTGCGGCCCCCCTGTTGGTAGAGGCCAGTTTCGGTCTGGCCGCGGTCATTATCGGTGAGGCGGGGCTCTCTTTTCTCGGTGTCGGTGTGCAACCTCCCAATGCCTCGCTCGGTACTATGATTCGTGAGGGTACGAGCCTGATGCTGGTGGAGCCACTCTTGGTCGTCTGGCCCGGTCTGATCCTCTTTATGCTGGTGATGGCGGTGAACCTGCTGGGAGACAGGTTGCGAGACTGGCTTGATGTGAAGGGGGCTGACGTCAGGGGTATGGACGGAGGAGATCGTTCACATGTTTGAGAAGTTGGTGATTGGGCTCAAAGGCATTCATTTGACTGCAGAGGAGCGGCAGTGGCTGAAGGAGCATCCGCCCAGGGGGGTGATTCTCTTTGCTCGTAATATTAAGAGTCCGGAGCAGGTACAGGCACTGCTGGCTGATGCAAGAGAGGCAGCAGGAAGCGATCTGTGGGCTGCTATCGACGAGGAGGGTGGCCGGGTTAATCGATTGCCATGGTTTCCGTTTAACGGGCGGGTGCAGGCAGCCGATTATGGCGTGCTCTACCTCTCTGATCCCGAAGGTGCGACCCAGCAGGTCTATGACGATAGCTATGAGGTGGGACAGTCGCTCAAGGAGCTAGGGTTTACTCACAATTGCGCACCGGTGCTCGATCTCTTCTCTCCCGATGGTCACGCCATTATCGGTGATCGGGCCTATGGCGATAATACGGCTGTAGTTACCGAGTTGGGAGGTGCCTGTATGCGCGGGCTGCACGATGCGGGGATTGATGCGATTGGTAAACATTTTCCCGGCCATGGTCGAGCTGATGCAGATTCTCATATTGCAGTTCCCGAGGTGGTTGCGCTACTTGAGACGGTTCTCGATGAAGCCGAGTCATTTGAGCGCCTTTTTGCTCAGGGGTTACGCCATGTGATGACGGCGCATGTGGTCTACTCCATGGTTGAAAATCGAGTTGCTACGCTCTCTGACTACTGGCTTAAAGATATGTTGCGTCAGCGATTTGGTTTCAAAGGTGATGTTTGGAGTGATGACCTCTGTATGAAAGGGGTAGGGGATGATATTCACGTCGCTGCCGAGGATGCGCTTAAAGCCGGATGCGACTGGCTGTTGGTCTGTGAACCGGAAGGGGTCGAAGAACTCTACTCTTCTCCGGTTTGAAGTGAATCTATCCGGTTTCACCTTTTAACTGAAGGGTTGTAGTCTGTGCTATAAGACATTCAGCATTTTGATAGAGATGATGAAACGGGAAGATTATAAATATGGTGGAAAGATTCAGATTGGTTAGAGCCTTATATTGTTTTGTAATGATATCCATTATGAGTATTTCGATGCCTGTGACGCTTTTGGCGGGGAGTAATTTGCGTTTCGGGGATTATCCAAGGCATTCTTGTGTAATGCCGAAACCGCCACCTGAACCCTATTGGCTGAAAGGAAATCATTGGAAGGTTTCAGGAGGAGAACTCAGATTGCATAACCAAGCTGTAGAGAGCTACAACGATAAAGTAGAAGCTTACAATCAATGTATTACCGGTTATGTGGACAACGCCAATGCGGATATCGAGATGATCAGGCGGAAAGCGGAAGAGGCAATTTTTGACGCAGAAAATAATTCGATCAATACCGGGGCTGGTGAGTAATTAATGATCTCGGCCTTTAAAGGGTTGTAAAAAAAGAGTTGAGAGTCGGTGTTTTAAGAGGTTGCCAGCCGACCGGCAACCAACCGCTTCCAGTTCTTCGATGTGCCATGCGTTCTCGTCAGCCGGTAGGGTAAGCATCAATTTGTGGTTCATGTTGCGACGGTTAGTTTGTTCCCGAAAGTATCCATTCACTCCTTCCGTGCCGGAATGTAATAGGATTAACCTGAGATATACTCCCGCAAACGTTTGATGAACTCCTCTTTCTCGTCCAGAAGCAGTACCACCATATCTCTTAACGATACCAGCCCGACAAAATCCTCATCATCAAAGACGAGTAGGTGGCGGCAACGGTGCTCTTTCATCATGTCGAGGCAGTGTTCGGCACTATCCTGAGGAGAAACCCTGACGAAACTCTCCGTTACGACATCTGCGAGCTTGGTTGAAGCGGGATCTTTGCCTTTGCCTACTACATCCATCATCAGTTCGCGTTCGGTAAACAGGCCGCGGAATCCAATGTGCCCGGTCACGATCAGTGAGCCGATGTAGTGTTTGGTCATCAGTTCGGCCGCCTCCTGGGCGGTGGCGTTTTCGTCGATGGTGACAACGTTCTTTTCAATTCTTGATTCAATGATCATCTCAATCTCCTGCAGTCCATCTCTAGCATAATTCAAAACCGACTGATTCGATAGGGTATATGGTACTGGGGCGGTTCTGAAAATAGAGGTTGGAAATGAAAAAAACCGAGGTGGGATACCTCGGCTTTTCAGAGAGTTGAAAAAGAGTTAAGCGGTAGTGCTAAGAAGTTGCCCTACGATGTTACAAGCTGACCAGCAACAGCTTCAACCATTTCCGGTTCGGCTTCCAGCTCTTCGATGCGCCAGGCGCTCTTATCAGCCAACAGGGAAGTAACCAGCTTGTGGTTCATGTCGTGGCCGGTCAGTTCACCTTCGAAGGCACCGACAATCGGGAAACCTGAGAGAGAGAGATCACCCAGGGTATCGAGAATCTTGTGGCGAACACACTCATCTTCGTAACGCAGACCGCCTTCATTCACCACGCGGTATTGATCCAGCACGATGGCGTTTTCCAGTGAACCGCCGAGAGCCAGACCCGCCTTTTGCAGCGCCTCGACTTCATGCAGGAAGCCGAAGGTGCGGGCACGTGAAATTTCACGGGTGTAGGCCTGGCGACCGAAATCGATGCTGACTTTACGTTCGCGCAGGAGAGGGTGGTCGTAGTCCAGCAGATAGGAGATTTTGAATCCGGCTGCGGGGTGGAGCGAACAGCGCTTGTCGCCCTCTTCCACCTCAACCTTCTTCAGAACCCGAAGCACCTTCTTCGCTTTGCTCTGCTCCTTGATACCCGCACACTGAATCAGAAAGACGAACGGAGCTGATGAACCATCCATGACCGGCACTTCAGGTCCACTTACCTCGATGTGGGCATTATCGATGCCCAGACCGGCGAGCGCAGAGAGGAGATGCTCGACAGTCGAGATGTTGGCGCCATCTCTGCCGATGGTGGTGCAAAGACGGGTGTCGGTGACATGTTCTGCTTTTGCGGGAATTTGAATGTCCAGGTCGGAACGACTGAATGTGATGCCTGAGTCCTCTCCGGCCGGATTAAGAACCAGCTGGATCTTTTTGCCGGAGTGGAGGCCGATACCGCTGCAACGGATCGAGTGATTCAGAGTTCGTTGTGGAATCATAAATTTTCCCTCTCGTTCAAGTTCTATATTTCGTCACTGTTTCAATCAGTTAACGTCATGCAACCGGTCAAACCAATGTAGCCACTCTTTCACCACTGCGCCGTGATTCCGTGATTCAAAACACACGCGGAGTCACAAAATCAGCAGCGCAGTATGCCACGCCACGACAAATCTGCAAAACCATTGTGGTTGCTAACAGTTTTTGCACAGATTTGTCGTCTGCGTGTCACTTAGTCAGCCTGCCTGCGAATCCAGGTTGGCACAGCCAGCTGGTCCTCATCGTATGTCTGCTCAAGTCCGACAGCCTGTGGCGCCGGAGCACTCTGCTGTGCATGCTCGGTGGCAAACATCGGCTGCTGGACGGCTGTCTTGGTCGGGAAGACGAAGCTGTTGTCCGATACGCTCGGTACTGCAGTTACGCGGGCCGATGCATCGCAGTTCAGACCGGTGGCTACGACGGTCACACGAATTTCATCACCGACATCTTTATCGTAGACCATGCCGCAGATGATGTTGGCATCTTCATCGGCCATGTTCTGGATGATGGAGACCGCTTCGTCGTATTCTGCCAGGGTCATATCCTCGTTGCCGGTCACGTTGACCAGGATGCCGTAGGCACCGTGGATATCGATATCCTCCAGCAGTGGGGAGGAGATGGCGTGCTCGGCCGCTTCGCAGGCGCGGTTTTCGCCAGAGGCGGTACCGGAGCCCATCATCGCCATGCCGCGAGTCTCGCTCATCACCGCCTTCACATCGGCAAAGTCGACATTCATGTAGCCGGTGTGGGTGATCAGTTCGGAGATGCCCTTCACCGCCTGAAGCAGTACATCGTCGGCCTTTCTGAATGCTTCGAGCATCGAGGTGTGTTTACCCACCGCACCGATCAGCTTCTGGTTCGGAATGGTGATCAGGGTATCGACATGCTTGCGCAGCTCTTCGATACCGGCCTCGGCTTGACGCATGCGGCGTTTGCCTTCGAAGTTGAACGGCTTGGTGACAACGGCCACGGTCAATACGCCCATCTCTTTGGCGACTTCGGCAATAATCGGTGCAGCACCGGTACCGGTACCGCCACCCATGCCGGCAGTGATAAACACCATGTCGGTGCCGTGAAAGAATTCACGCAGGTGTTCGCGTTCGGACTCGGCTGCATCGCGGCCAATCTGTGGGTTCGCACCTGCCCCGAGGCCACGGGTAATGTCGGTGCCAAGTTGCAGCTTGGTTTCGGCACTACTGTGTTCGATAGCTTGTGCATCGGTGTTGGCGACAATGAAATCGACACCGCGCAGGCGATGTTCGATCATATTGTTCAGGGCGTTACCACCGCCGCCGCCGACGCCGATAACCTTGATATTTGCGGATTGTGCGCTGTTATCTTCAAATGTATATAAAGTTCCCATTTTATTTGCTCCTCTCTTTCTTCTCTCTGTTTTTTTCTTCTTCTATTTTTCTCTCTCTTTGTAACTGTTGTTGATCAGGCATCGCCGAACCAACTTCGCATTCGTTGCCACACTTTCGAAAAGGCATTGCGTTCGGTGGCTTTGATGGTGGTGCGTTGTCGGTATCTCTGTCCGTAGAGGATCAGGCCGACACCTGTGGCATACATCGGGCTTGAGACGACATCGACCAGTCCACCCACACCCTGTGGGCGTCCAAGTCGAACGGGCAGGCTGTCGAAGGTCTCTTCAGCCAGCTCGACCATGCCTTGCAGCAGCGAACTGCCTCCGGTCAGTACCAGACCGGCTGCAATCAGCTCCTGATATCCGGAGCGCTGGAGCTCGGCTTTCACCAGTTCGAACAGCTCCTGAACTCGTGGCTCCAGAATCTGGGCCATGACCTGGCGCGGCATAGGGCGCGGCGGACGGCCACCTACGCTCGGCACTTCGATCTGATCTTCTGCCGAGACCAGTTCGACCATGCAGGCACCATATTTCTTCTTCAGTTGATCGGCTTCGCGGGCCGATGTGCGCAGGCCAACGACGAGATCGTTGGTCAGGTGATCGCCACCGATCGGGATGACTGCAGTGTGGCGAATGGCGCCATCGATAAAGACGGCGATGTCCGTGGTACCGCCACCGATATCAACCAGTACCACACCGATATCCTTCTCATCCTGACTCAGTACCGCTTCGCTTGAGGCGACCTGCTCCAGTACCATATCGGCAACATCGAGATCGCAGCGATTACAGCATTTGACGATATTCTGAGCCGAAGAGACCGCACCGGTAATGACATGTACCTTGGCCTCCAGACGTACACCACTCATGCCGATCGGCTCACGGATACCATCCTGATGATCGATGATGTACTCCTGTGGCAGGATATGGAGAATCTTCTGATCGGCCGGGATGTTCATCGCCTGTGCCGCATCGATCACGCGGGTGACATCCTCTTTGGTTACCTCATTGTTCTTGGTGGCGACCACACCGTGGCTGTTGTAGCCGCGGATATGCGAGCCTGCGATACCTGTATAGACGGACTTGATATCGACACCGGCCATCAATTCCGCCTCCTCCACCGCCAGACGGATCGATTCGACCGTACTCTCGATGTTAACCACCACACCCTTGCGCAGGCCGCGCGACGGATGGGTGCCGATACCGATGACATCCAGTTTCCCATCCGGTGCCGATTCGGCCACGATACATGCGATTTTGCTGGTGCCGATGTCGAGCCCGACAATCACCTGTTCATATTTGGACATTTAAATCACCCCCTCTTGTCTGGCCGGACGAATGAACCAGCGGGAAGCCGCTCGTGCATCGATTCGCCAGTGACCGGATCTCCAGCGTGGCTTTTTTAACAGGCTGTCGATCCTGTAGATGGCGCCTGAAATGTTTGTGTTGCGTGAAATCATCCACTGCTGCCCCTGTGTAAAATTTATTTTCCAGTTACGGCTATCTGTCGATAGTTCGCTGATTTCCATGAACCGCTCTGGCTGTGACGACTTCAGGATCTGTAGCAGTTGCGATGCTTGGCGAATGTCATGTTGTGCCAGGCGCAGAATCGGAAGATCGGCGATTTCACCACCTTGAAGTGTGCGGTAGGCCGTACCGTGCATATCAACCAGAACAACCCGGTTCTTTTCACCCTGCCATAGTCCAATAGCTGTTCTGGGGATGGCACGTAGTTGCAGAGTTCCGCCCAGCGACCTCTGAATCTCAACCTCTTCCAGATCGGGTACGGCATTGAGAATATGCTGACGCAGAACGGATGGCCGGGTGGACCAGAAGTCGTATGCTTTAAGTGAGTGCATCGCCCGGTCGACCTGTTGTTCAAGGGATGCAGGCGCACTTCCCTCTATCTGAATATCCCATGCGGTGACTTCAAAGGCCCGGTTCATCATCATCAGCGAGGAGATCATAAATGCTGCGGTCAGAGTGGTTCCTGCCATCAGCTTTACCCTTCCCAATATAACTTTGCGGCGCTGCTGTAGTTCCGCCTTGTTGACCCGGCGGGTATTGCTGCGTGGTGCACCGGTATGGATGGTTTGAACACGGCTCATGCTTCCACCCCCTTCGCATAAAGTGAGGCGGTCGCCAGAATCCGGCGGCATAGCTCGTCGAAATCGATGCCGGCAGCGGCAGCCGATTTGGGCAGCAGACTGGTCTCGGTCATGCCGGGAAGGGTGTTGACCTCCAGCACACTGGCCTGGCCGCCGCTATCTACGATCATGTCCACACGCGGCGCTCCGCTACAGCCGGTTGCGGCCACGGCTTTTTCGGCCAGTTCCATGCAGTGGCGCAGCGTTTCAGCCGGCAAACGGGCAGGGCAGAAGTATTCGGTGGCACCGGCGGTATATTTGGATCGGTAGTCGTAGACGCCCGATTTGGGGGCGACCTCGACCGGTGGCAGTGCCTTGCCATCCAGAACCGATATGGCGATCTCAGCTCCTGTGAGCGGCATCTCCGCCATCCAGCCGTTGAGCTTTTCGATGCCGAGCGCATCCCACTCCGTTTTGCTGTTCAGTGTGTAGAGGCCGACACTGGAGCCCTCGGCGACCGGCTTGAGAATCACCGGATAGCGCGATGGTCCATCAGCACTGAGCGGAATATCGATCGGCGTGGCAACGCCCGCCTTCTCCAGCACCGCCTTGGTCAGCGGTTTGTGCATGCAGAGTCCGGAAGCAGTGACATTCGAGCCGGTATAGGGGATGCCCATAATCTCCAGCATACCCTGTACGCAGCCATCTTCACCCAGCGTACCGTGCAGTGCGATAAAGGCGGCGTCGATACCGGCCTCTCTGACTGCTTCCGGCCAGTTATCACTCAGGTCGATGCTGATGACGTTCAGGCCACTCCGTTCGAGCGCTGCCAGTACGGCGGTGCCGGAACGCAGCGAGATCTCACGTTCGCTGGAGGTGCCGCCCATCAGGATACCGACCTTCTTAAAGGGGGAGGCTGTTTCGCGATTCACGATGCACCTCCCAGTATCCGGACTTCAGGTTCCAGTTCGATGTCGAACTGTTCTTTTACCGCTTCCTGTGCCATGCGAATCAGCGCTACCACATCCTCACTGGAGGCCTTGCCCTCGTTAACAATGAAGTTGGCATGGCTTGACGAGATGCGGGCATTACCTTGCTTGCGACCTTTCAGGCCTGCAGCCTCGATGAGGCGAGCGGCATGGTCGCCGTCAGGGTTTTTAAAGACCGAACCGCAGTTAGGCAGCGATAGCGGCTGTGTGCTGCTGCGTTGTCTGCGCATGTCGCGCATGCGACTGCGAATCGTCTCCGGATCGTCACTGCCGAGTTTGAAGCGGGCTGAGATCACCAGCGATTGTTGTGGGAGCTCGGTATGGCGGTAGGCCATCTTCAGTGCGTCGCGCGCCACGGTTTCGCGTTTACCATCCCGATGCACAATCTCGATGGAGGTGAGGGTGTCGGAGATCTGCTGACCGAAGGCACCGGCATTCATCACAACGCCACCACCCATGTCACCCGGTACCGTGGCCAAAAACTCCAGCCCGGTCAGGCCATGGGTCGCACACTGCTGTGCCACCTTGCTCATGCGGGCACCAGCCTGTGTAGTGAGCCGGTTGCCATCCAGTTCGATGGCAGCCAGATCGCCGAAATCGAGTACCATACCGTCAAAGCCTGAATCGGGGACAAGCAGGTTGCTACCACGTCCCAGCGGCAGGATGGCGGTCTCTTCAGGAATCTTCTGTAGTGCTTCGGCCAGTTCATCGGCGCCCTTGGGACGAAAGAACCAGCGTGCCGGTCCGCCAATGCCCAGCGTAGTATGGGCAGACATCGGGATCTGCTCATCCAGGCGTCCCAGCGCGGCGAGATTCTGCTGCCAGCTCATCGGTCATCTCCTGAACAATCGTTCGAGGCATCAATGGTTTCACGTAGCTGCTGGGCCAGTCCGCCAATGGAGCCTGCTCCCATCAACAGTACAACCTTGCCCTGATTAAGCTGTGACATAGCCAGCTCTCTGGCCGCTTCCAGATCGGCAGCGAGTGAGACGCTCTTATGGCCTCTGGCACGCATACCTTCCGCCATCTTCTCCGATGTCACTCCTTCGATAGGGTTCTCGCTGGCGGCGTAGATCGGCAGCAGCGCAACTTCATGCGCACCGTCAAAGGCACCGAGGAACTCGTCCATCAGATCATGGGTGCGTGTATAGCGATGTGGCTGGAAGATCACGCTGATCTCTCTCTCCGGCCAGCAGGCCACGGCTGCACCCAGCGTAGCCAGTATCTCTTTCGGATGATGGGCGTAATCGTCGACCAGAATACCTTCCTTATATGCAACGGACTGGAAACGGCGCTGGATTCCGGCAAAGCTCTCCATCGCCTGCTTAATGGTGTCGGTATCCACACCCAGATCGAGCAGTACGGCAATCGCAGCCATAGCGTTTTCGGCGTTGTGGCGACCCGGCATCGGCAGGCGGAACCGGCATGTTCTGTTGCCTTCACGAATACCGACCTTCAATTTCTGGCCGCTGCCGTCGGCCCCTACGTCAATGAGATGCAGATCGGCCTGCGGACTGCTGCCGTAGGTGGTGACCGGCTTGTGTAGCCCTTCACGCAGCGCTGCTACGTTGGGGTGCTCATGGTGCAGTACCACACGACCGTAGAACGGTGTGAGGTTGACGAACTGCCGGAAGGCATCCATCAGATGATCGAAATCGCCATAGTGATCCAGATGTTCGGGATCGATATTGCTAACCACGGCAATGGTGGGGGAGAGGCGCAGGAAGGAGCCGTCGCTCTCATCGGCCTCGGCCACCAGCCACGGGCTGCCGCCCAGCTTGGCGTTATCGCCTGTCGCCATCAGTCGGCCACCAATCACATAGGTCGGATCAAGGCCTGCCGCCTCCATGCCGTGGGCGATCATCGAGGTGATAGTGGTCTTGCCGTGGCTTCCGGCTACCGCTATGCCCTGTTTCATGCGCATCAGCTCGGCCAGCATCTCGGCTCTCGGAATGATAGGAATACCGCGCTCTTCTGCGGCAACCACTTCCGGATTGTTCTTCGCAATGGCAGTCGATGTAACCACCACCTGCGCATCACCGATATTTTCCGCTGCATGGCCGATGAAGACCTCAATGCCGAGCGAACGAAGCTTGAGGACATTGGCGCTCTCCGCCTCATCACTGCCCTGCACCATAAAACCCTGGTTATGCAGCAGCTCTGCGATACCGCTCATGCCGATACCGCCAATGCCGGTAAGATGGATACGCTCGATCCGGGCCTTCATGCAGTGGCCTCCGTATGCAGGTAGCGCGCCAGCACCTCAAGCTGTTTCTCTTCTGCATCTGTCGGTGCGTTGCTCAATGCGGCACAGCTCATGCGGGTTAACCGCTCTTCATCGAACAGCAGCGATTCCAGCTTTTTGGCCAGTTCGACCGCACTGCACTGCGACTGTTCGATGATGGCGGCTGCCTCGTTGTCGCTCATCGACTTGGCGTTATAAAATTGATGATGATCGGCAGCGTGCGGCAGCGGTACGAAGATCGACGGCATGCCGCAGGCGGCTGCCTCCCCGACAGTCATGGCTCCACTGCGGGCGATCAGCAGGTCGCCGCTGCTATAGAGGGCAGGCATGTCGTTGCAGAATCCGATCACCTCCGCCTCAATGCCGGCTGCACTATAGGTATCGGCTGCCTGTTGGATCGATGTTTCATTATTGCCAGCCACATGCGTAACGTTAAACAGTCTGCCGGAAGCAGCCATGGCGGCACATGCGGCGGGCACGGTCTCGTTGAGGAAGGATGCACCCTGGGAACCGCCGAGCACCAGTAACCTTGGTGGCGTATGGCTGCTCCAGCGAACAGCAGTGATGGCTGGTCGAACGATGTTTCCGGTGATTGCCGCTTTGCTGGCAGGCAGCCAGCGGGCGGCTTCACTGAATCCAAGCATGATGGCTTTGCAGAAGCGGACCAGTTTTCGGTTCACCAGCCCCGGCACGGCATTCTGTTCATAGAGCACGACAGGAATCCGGCTGGTCAGTGCCGCCAGAACACCGGTGACACTGGCGTAGCCGCCGACACCGACGACCAGAGCCGGACGTTTCGACTTCCACACCCTGCGAATCTTCAGCACCGCTTTGGGCAGCTCCCAGAGGAGTACACGCATTTTTTGTGCGATACCGGCACCCTGTACCGAATGCATGGTGAGCAGCAATACCTCTTCACCGCGTTCCGGCATGATGCGGGCTTCCAGGCCTCGTTCGGCTCCGATAAAGGAGACATGCAGTTGCGGCCACGCTTCGCGGGCGGCATCGGCCAGTGCGATAGCCGGCATCACATGTCCACCGGTGCCGCCGCCGGCAATGCAGAGATGGGGTGTGCCGATCATACGGTCACCTCACGGCCCTGGCGTAGCGGCTGGTTGAGCGGGCGATTCTCGGGCTGATGCCGTTGTACGGAGAGAATCAGTCCGATCAGAATGCAGTTGCCGATCAGCGCACTGCCTCCGTAAGAGAAGAAGGGGATCGGCATGCCTTTGGTCGGCAGGATTCCCATCACGGCACCGAGGTTGATCATGCAGGAGATAGCGATCAGTAGTGTGCAGCCCAGTGCCAGCAATCTTTCGAAAGGCTCCCTGGCACGCATGGCAATCTGCAGTCCACGACCGACCAGCACGATAAAGATAAGAATGAGTGCCAGTGTACCGCCCAGCCCCAGCTCCTCGGCCAGAACAGCGGCAATGAAATCGGTAAAGGCTTCCGGCAGATAGAAGAGCTTCTGGACACCCTGACCGAGTCCGCTGCCGGTGAGGCCACCGCTGCCGAATGCGATCATCGACTGAACCAGCTGGTAGCCGCTGCCGAAAGGATCAGCCCATGGATCGGTAAAGCTAAGAAGGCGTTTGATTCGATAGGGTTCGGCAATGATACCGATCAATCCGATCGGCATGACTGCAGCAATCATGGCAAACAGGTGGCGTATCGGTACACCACCGACAAACCACATACAGAAGGCGACCATGACCAGAAGAGCTGCATTGCCGAAATCGGGTTGCAGCAGTAGCAGTACCGATGCCATCGTGACGACAACCAGCATCGGGGCAATACCGGACGCAAAGGATTTCAATCGATCGGGAAAGGCCGACATGTAGTAGGCCAGATAGAGAATGACCATGGGTTTAAACAGTTCGACTGGTTGTAGCGTAATACCGGCAAGTGAGAACCAGCGGGTTGCACCGTTGATGTTTACGCCGAACAGCAGAAGAGCGACCATGACCACCAGGGAGATGCCCAGCAGGGAGAGGGTGCTGGCTTTCCACCAGACCGGATGCACGGATGAGACGCCCCATGCGATCAGTAATCCTGCCGGGATATAGACCAGCCAGTGCGAAATGATACGCAGCGGATTGTCGTAGCGGGCCTCTGCGACGCTGAGGCTTGCACTGCCGATCATGACAACACTTAGCAGTATCAGCAGCAGAACAGCACCGCTGATGATGCGATCGGGGGGGGCGAGGTGGCCGGTCATGTCGACCCCCCCAGTTCCATTACGGCTTTAACAAATGCTTTGCCGCGTTCACTGTAGTCGGTGAATTGATCCTGGCTGGCTGCTGCCGGTGAGAGCAGCACGGGATCGTTGCCTTCACACTGGGCTGCAAGTGATACGGCACGCTGGATTTTATCGGCAACCTGATAGGGGATATCCGCCGCTTCCAGCATCTCGGTATAGGCAGAGTGATCTTTACCGATCACGAATGCCTGCGAGACATGCTCGCTGACTGCAGGAATCAGAGGTGTGAGATCGAGCCCTTTTTGCAATCCTCCACAAATCCAGATCACCTTTTCAAATGAATTGAGTGCGGCTATGGCAGCTTGTGGATTGGTCGCTTTGGAGTCGTCAAACCAGTCATGGCCAAATTTCATATCGATATGTTCCAGGCGATGTTTCAGGCCGCGAAATGAGGTCATGGTCTCGCGAATGACTGCCGGATCGACACCAAAATCGGCGGCTGCCTGAGCGGCAATGGCCATATTGAGATACTGATGTTTGCCGCGAGCGGGAATCTGTTCGCATGGCAGGAACTGACGCCGCTCGTGCTGATACCAGAACAGGACAGGGCCGTTGGATGTCTCCATGATACCTGCCGCCAGTCCGTCCGTAGCGGGGTCGTTCTCATTACAGTGACCGAAGCGGTGGACATGAACACCACGATCTGAAAGTTCGCCGGCTAGGTCATTCCACGTCGTATCATTGGGCAGAAGTGCTGTTTCGCCGTCACTCTGGTGTTCAAACAGTCGAAGCTTGGCGACCAGGTACTCCTGCTGGTCACCGTGCATATCGGCATGATCTTCCTGGAAGTTAAGCAGGGTCGCCCATACAGGTTTGATGTTGTTGGAGCGTTCCAGCTGGAAGCTTGAAAGTTCCAGTGTAACGCGTGCCGGTTGACGTCCGTTGCTGAGCAGGTCGAGCATCGGAACGCCGATATTACCACCGGCTTCGATGCCTCCCGGCAGTGTTTCGAGCATGGTTTCGATCAGGAAGGTGGTTGTGGTCTTGCCGTTGGTGCCGGTAACGGCAACGACAGGGCCATTATAGTGTTCGAGAAAGATGTCGAGATCACTGGTCAGTTGCACACCCCGCTCGCGCAGCTCTTTTATCACCGGACTGGACCAGCGAATGCCGGGGCTTACCACGACTTTGTCAAATTCGCTCAGGACTGTGGCATCGAAGAGATCGATGTGAACCGGCATCTCCAGGTCGTCCGGTAGCGTGACACCATTCTCGTCGAACCCCTCGCAGAGGTGTCCTTGCCGCAGCAGGAAACGGGCAGCCGACTGGCCTGTTTTACCCATGCCCATGATGGCGATTCTCTCTCTTTTGATGTTCATATCGGTTACCGAATCTTCAGCGTGGAGAGAGCCACGAGCGCCAGAATAAGTGAGATGATCCAGAAGCGGACGATCACCTTCGGTTCGGCCCACCCTTTGAGTTCGTAGTGGTGATGGATCGGTGCCATACGGAAGACCCGCTTTCCGGTCAGTTTGAAGGAAGCGACCTGCACCATCACAGAGACCACCTCCAGTACGAAGAGTCCGCCGGCAATGGCCAGCAGAAACTGCTGATGCACGGCGCAGGCGACGAACCCGAGGGCGCCGCCCAGCGCCAGTGCACCCACATCCCCCATGAATACTTGAGCCGGGTATGTGTTGAACCAGAGAAATCCGAGGCATGCCCCTACCATGGCGCCGCAGAAGACAGTCAGCTCGCCGGCGCCCGGGACATAAGGGATCAGCAGATATTTGGCGAAATAGGCGTGGCCGGAGAGGTAGACCACCACAGCCAGTGCTGTTGCCACCATGAAGGTCGGGGCTACTGCCAGGCCATCGAGGCCATCGGTCAGGTTGACCGCGTTGGAGGCGCCGATCAGTACGAAAACGATGAACGGCAGATACCACCAGCCGATATTCCACTGTACGTTGAAGAAGGGGATGTCGACGACCGGATCGGTCATTTGATAGAGGCCAACTGCCGCGATACCGCCAAAGAGAAGCTGTAGCAGCAGTTTCCAGCGCCCTGCCAGCCCTTTGGGACTGGCCTGGCTTAGTTTCAGGTGGTCATCCAGCCAGCCGACCAGGCCGTAACCGAGTGTGACCAGCAGCCCCAGCCAGATGAAGTTGTTGGAGAGGTCGGCCCACAGCAGGGTAGAGAGGGTGAAAGTCATCAGGATCAGCAGACCGCCCATCGTAGGTGTGCCTGCTTTGCTCAGATGGGTTTGAGGCCCGTCATCGCGGATCGGTTGTCCTTTACCCTGTTTTACCTTCAGCCATTTGATAAAGAACGGCCCGATGATCCAGCAGAGGATCAGCGATGTTACCAGCGCGTAGACCGTACGGAAGGTGATATACTGGAAGAGGTTGAAGGCGGAGATGTCATCGGCCAGCGGATAGAGGAGATTATAGAGCATGGGCAGCCTCCTTCCCGGCCAGCAGTCGAACGATACGATCAAGCCCCATGTAGTGCGATGCCTTGACCAGCAGATGGTCATCCGGGCCGAAGCTGTCGATCTCACCTTTTATCCACGCTGCCGCCTCGTCGGTGGTGGCGAACCACAGTGCATTCGGCTGTTTTGCTTTCAGTGCAGCCATCTCACGACCGATCAGGATCACGCTGTCGATGTTGGAGAGCTCGATGTTTGCATGGGATAAAGCCGGGTTTTCCAGTTCGCCCATGTCGCCGATGATGGCGATGCTGCGACCCGGAAGTGCGTTCAGCGTATCCAGTGCCGCCTGCATGGAGACGGGGTTGGCGTTATAGCTGTCGTCAAGAATGGTGCAGCCGTGAACGCCGGCCACGGTTGCCAGTCGCCCACTGACTGCACGCCACCCGGAGAGCGCTTTGACAATATCCTGAAGTGTCACTGTTTTCCGATTGTCGGGCTGACTGTGGAAATATCTCAGTACGATGGTGGCAGCCAGTGCCATGTTGGCGGCCCAGTGCCTGGCAGGCAGGGGAAGCAGCACTTCCGCCGCCTGATTGCCGCTCTTCAGTTGCAGCGCACAGCCATCCAGTTGCCACTGCACGATCTCATCGCCGCAGCTATCCATATCGATACCCCGGTGTGGAATCTCCTCCCTGTTTAACAGCTGTGAAACGCCATGTCCGAACGCATACCATCCCTGCGGCAACAGGTGGGTCATCAGTTTACGCTTCTCGCGAACCACGCCTTCGAGGCCGCCAAGGCCACTGCCGTGCGCGCCTGTGATGCCGGTGATCACGGCAATGTCGGGCTGGACAATCCGGGAGAGACGCTCCATTTCGCCCTTCTCGCTGATGCCGCACTCGATCAGTGCGATTTCAGCCGTCTCATCGACACCCAGCAAGGTGGTCGGAACGCCGATCAGGTTGTTGAGATTGGCATGTGTGGCAGCAGTTGGCGTACCGAGTGCCTTGAAGATGTGGGTCAGCATGGAACGAACCGTGGTTTTGCCATAAGAGCCGGTGATGGCGATGACGGTGGTCCGGTTCAGGCGATTGCGCCATGCATTGGCGATGTCGCCAAGGGCTGTCAACGTATCTTCCACCTGCAACTGTGGTGTATCGAGATGATCCCAGAGTTTGCTGCCCTTGTGGTCGCCGATCAGCGCATGTGCCTCAGCGGCCACCTTTCCGGCAAAACGGTGGCCATCGAAACTGGGGCCGCGCAACGCCAGAAATGCATGGCCATCGATAAAACGGCGTGTATCGGTGCTGATACCGGTAATGGTATCGGGCATCCCTTTGTGCCAGTCGCCGCCGGTGGCCTGTTCCAATTCGGATCCACTCAGGCGCATAGCTGCATTCTCCTGTCCTCTTTGTTGTGCAGGGCCTCTTCGGCGACATCGAAATCGCTCCACTCGAATCGGCGATCTTCGATCTCCATATATTTCTCGTGTCCTTTGCCGGCAATCACCAGCAAATCGCCCGGCAACATCGCATCGATGGCATTACAGATGGCCTGCTTGCGATCCAGTTCGAGGTGTACCTCGGCTGGGTAGGGCTTGGGCATACCGTCCTCGATCTCCGAGGCGATCACCTCCGGCAGTTCGCCACGCGGATTATCCGAGGTGATCCATACGACATCGGCCATGGTGACAGCGACATGCCCCATCTCCGGACGTTTCTCGCGATCGCGATCGCCACCGCAGCCAAAGGCGACGATCAGGCGATTGCGGGCCAGTTTGCGGGCGCTCTCAAGGCAGCGCGCCAGTGCTTCAGGTGTGTGGGCATAGTCGATAAAGACCTGCCAGCGACCGATATCGAGCGACTGCATCCGTCCCGGCGGTGCGCTGATGCCGTCGAGCAACGAGGGCAGCTCGTTAAGCTTGATATCGAAGCGGGTGAGCAGCACCAGTGCCACGGCAGCCAGATTTTCGGCATGGAACTCGCCAGCCGGAATCTCCTCGATTCGTACCTCTTCACCCTTGTAGGCGAAGCGAACCATGCCGGGCAGCTCCTGCTCCCATGTCAGGTCAACTGCTTTATGGTGAGGCAGCTCGGCATGTTCGTTGTCGTAGAGGCCGTGCGCATACCAGTGAACCGTTGTCTCTTTCTCGGTTATCAGACTCCGTACATGCTCATCATCGGCATTGCAGATGGCGATACCGCCCTGTTTCACTGTGTTAACCACGAATTTGGCCTTCAGTTGGGCATAGGCATCGAAACCGCCGTGATCCTGCAGGTGATCGTGGCCAAGGTTTGTCCACACCGCCGTATCGATCGGCAGGGCTGCGATGCGCTTCTGCTCGATGCCATGGGAGGAGACCTCCATGACGATGGCATCGACATGCTGCTGTTTGGCGATCTGCATCAGTTGGTGGGAGGTCATCATCGACGGTGTGGTGTTGCCGATATCGGTGATATCCGAGCTGTCGCGTACCAGTCCGAGCGTACCAGTCGACCAGACCTGCGAGAAGCGGCGTGTAAGCGCTTCTCGCAGCATCCATGCGATGCTGGTTTTGCCGTCGGTGCCGGTGATGCCGACACAGTGAGCGGTGAATTTCCCGGTGCCGAGAATGCCGCGAAGCATGGCACCGACAGTGTGCATATTCGGTAGCTGCAACAGTGGCAGGCCGACCTCGACCGGTTTGCCGATTGAGATAACAGCGGTTGCGCCATTCTCCATCGCCTTGCGGGCGAAAGCCTCTGCCTGCGTGGCCGCACGCGGCATGCAGAGGAATGCATCGCCGGGCTGAACCTGACGCGAATCGTCGCAGATGCCCGATACGGTCACATCCGAGGTTGGCGCGATGTCGTTCAGCCTGTTGTCCGAATCGGAGCAGAGGCTGGAGAGTAGCCGTGGGCTGAATTCGACCCTTGAGGTTGGAAGTGTCGGGGTTGGCATGGTCGGGTTACTCATTGAGCCACACCTCCACCGTGTCGCCCGCCTGCAGGGAGGTCAGTGAGACCGGCTGCTGACGTGCTATCCAGCCGGAGCCGTGTGCACGCAGTTGCAGCCCTTTGGCCGAAGCGACACGCCTGGCCTCTCTGAGCGACAGGCGCATCAGTGACTGACGCGAGGCAAACATCTCTTCAGCAGTCCCGGTTTTTACCATGTCCCATGCCTGCTGTGCCGGCTGGGATGGTGAGATGCCGAGGTAGGGCAGGGCCGTGGCGACAATATTGCGGAATACAGGGGCGGCCACCTGACCACCGTAGATCGATTTCTGCGGTTCATCGATCACCACTACGATCACCAGCTCGGGGTTGTCGGCCGGAGCCAGGCCTGCGAATACCGCGGTATAGCGATCTTCGGCATAGCTGCCATCCTTACTCGGTTTCTGTGCCGTACCGGTCTTGCCGGCCACGGTGTAACCGGCCGGAACAGCCTTGCGGCCAGTGCCTTCCGTAGCGGTAGCGGCCGTCAGCATAGCCACGATAGAGCGGGCATCCTGACGCTGCATCACCCGCTGCATGTTCGGTGTCTCATCGCTCTGTAACAGTTTCGGTGCAACGTAGTTACCCTCATTGGCTAAAACGCAAAAGGCCGTTGCAAGCTGCAACGGCGTGACGGCGATTCCCTGGCCGAAGGCGATGTTGGCGGTCTCAACCGGCCCCCAGCGCCCGATGGGGGGTATGATGCCGGGAGACTCCCCGCTTAACCCGACACCGCTTTTTCGTTTGAAGCCGACACTGGTCAGTGTGTCGAACAGCTGTTCGGGGCCGATATCGAGCGCCACCTTGGCGGCTCCGATATTACTGGAGCGGGCGATCAGCCCGGTCATATCCAGCCACCCCTCTTTGTGTTCATCGTGAATGGTGTAGTCGGCCACCTGATAATGGCCATTTTCACAGAACACTTTGGAGTCGGGCTCCCATCTGCCGCTCTCCAGTGCGGCGGCCACGGTGAACGGTTTCAGGGTGGAGCCCGGCTCGAACACATCGGTGATCACACGGTTGCGCCACTGGCCCGGTTTGAACTTGCCGAAATTGTTGGGGTTGAAGCCCGGCCAGTTGGCCATGGCGACAATGGCGCCATCTTTCGGACGCATCACGATCACCGAACCGCCCCTGGCATTCTGCTGGCGTACACCATCGGCCAGCGCTGCATAGGCGATACTCTGGATGCTGCTGTCGAGTGTCAGGTGAAGTGGCTGGCCCTTCTCAGGCTCTTTCAGCCAGATGCCGCCGGGCAGTGAGTGACCGCGTGCATCACGCTGTACCTGCCTGATCCCCGGAGTTCCTGCAAGGCGACTGTTGAAACTTAACTCCACGCCCTCAAGGCCGCGCCCATCGATACCGACAAAGCCGAGCAGGTGACCGATCTCCGGCCCCAGCGGATGATAACGGCGCCACTCGGTCTCCTGGCGTACACCCTCGATATTCAGTGCCATCACTTTTTCGGCCTGTGCCGGGGTGATCTGGCGTGCCAGCCAGACGAAACCTTCGCTGCGATCCAGCTTCTTCTTCAATGTCTGGCTGCTTGTGTCGAGTGCTTTGGCCAGTTCGGTGATACGATCTTTCGGCACTTCGCGGGCGATGGCGGCAATCGAGGGCACCTCAACGCTCTCGGCCAGTGTGCGGCCATTGGCATCGAGGATCGAACCGCGCGGCGCCACCGTTTCGAACTGGCGATAGCGCTGTTTGTCGGCAGCAACCCTTAGCTCTTCGGCCTGAATCCAGTGCAGATCCACCGCACGAATACCAAGCATCACGAAACCGACCGCCATCAAAGCGGTCACTGCTTCGAGGCGACGGCGGATATAGATATGTTCCCGCTCTTGCATGGGGCTACTCATGGTCGCAGCACCTGCATCGGGCGCGGTGGTGCCATACCGAGTTTGGATTGCGCGATTTTACGCAGTCTCTCCGGGCGGGTCAGGCTGGCCAGCTCCAGATTGAGTGTATGAATCTCACCTTTGATCGCATCGTACTCCTTCTGCACCGCAGAGGTTTCCAGCGAAGTCTCATAACGCAGATGGGAGAGCCATACCTGTCCGGTGGCCACGATGGCGATGCCTGCAACAGGCAGGGCAACGGAGAGTTTGGCTTTCATGCCGCCCCTCCGGTTGTTTCAACTGCTTTAGCGGGTTTGATTGACTCAGCAATCCGCATCAATGATGAGCGGCTGCGCGGATTGGCTTCCACTTCCGCTTCACTTGGGCGAACCGGTTTCTTCTGCAGCCAGCGCATCGATGGCGTTTTACCGCAGACGCAGATCGGAAACTGCGGCGGGCAGGTGCACGGATTCACCTCCGCTTCGATCAGATCGCGAATGCGGCGATCTTCACCGGAGTGGAAGGAGATCACGGCAAGGCGACCGCCGGGGATCAGATGTTTCATCGCACCCTTCACGCCTGCCTCGATCTGGCCGTATTCATCGTTAACCCAGATACGCAGCGCCTGAAAGGTGCGGGTAGCCGGATGTGCACCGCCGTAACGCGCCTGTTTGGGCACAGCGTGGAAGCATGTGTTCTCAAGGTTGCGGGTGCTGTTCATCTCGCCCGCCTTTAGGTCGCGCAGGATCGCCTTGGCGATACGGCCGGCAAAGCGCTCGTCGCCATAGTCGCGGATCACGCGGGTCAGCTCTTTTTCCGATACGTTCTTCAGCTTCTGCGACAACGGCTGGTCATGCATGGAGTTCATGCGCATATCGAGCGGACCATCGTGTTGAAATGAGAAGCCGCGATCTGCCCTGTCGAGTTGAGGGGAGGAGACACCGAGATCGAAGCCGATAGCTGTCACCAGGTCCCACCCGGCATCATCGATGGCCATTTCGATCGACGCGAAATCATAGTGAAAAATTCTGAAGCGTGGGTCTTCAGATTGGAGGCGCATACCTTCGGCCACCGCATCCGGATCGCGATCCAGTGCGATAAGCTGCCCTGAGGAGGAGAGGCGATTGAGCAGCATGCGGCTATGGCCACCGCGGCCGAAGGTAGCGTCAACATATTTGCCATCGGGATCAATGCAGAGGGCGTCGATGAACTCGTTGGCAAGAACGGGGATGTGTTCCCGGTGGGAATCAGTGCCGTGGTTCGACACATCAGAAGTCCAGTCCACCCGCCAATAGAAGCGCCTGCGCCTCTTCGAGCTTGGCGGTGCGGCGGTCGATATCCCAGATTTCGAAATAATCGGGACCACCGGCAAAGACCACCTGCTTATTCAGATCGGCATCCCGTCTCAATGTGGGGGAGACAAGGACACGGCCCTGCTTGTCGGGAGAGCAAGTGGTAGCAGGGCTGATAACGAATCGTTCGTAAGCGCGGACTTTAGGGTCGTTCATGGGTAGGGAGCGGACTTTCTGGAGAACTTTACGTTCCCACTCTTTGGGTGGGTAAACACGGAGGCAACCGTCGAAATCGCGGGTGATGACAACGCGTTCGTCATCGTAGAGGCGACGAAGGGCTTCGCGGAAACCAGCAGGAATGCTGACGCGACCCTTATCATCCATGCTAACTGTGTGTTCACCCTCGAACATAGATTGTTGCCTCTCCACTATCTAGGGGGATTACCCACAAATCCCCACAGTTCGCCAATATTGTCCACATTTTCACCCTTGTCAACCCACCTCAACACAAAATGTTGTGTGCGAGGCACGGCGGCACACTCGATATTCGTTGGAATATCAAGGCTATTTGTTGGAATTAAGCGGTTTTAGAAATGGTGGGGAATGGTGGTGAGAGTTGTTTAGATGTTCTTGAGTGTCGTTTGTATGGTTTCTAATGTATCTTTATGCAAAGGAGAAGTTGTGAGCAATATACTATCGACTTCCTACGGTTCGTTTGATGAGCCTATATTCGATGAAAATGTTCGACCAGTGATGTTCGAATCAGATGACGAAGAGTTCCCATATTGGGGAAAAGGCTCCTCATTCCTAATTGCAAATGAAAGCAATATTTATTGGGTCACAGCTTCCCACGTATTAGAAAATTCGGGAGGAGAGACAAATCAATTGAGAGTTTTTCCTTCAGATAAGTCGTGCATTTCATTGCCGTTTAATGAGAAATATACGATTAATAGGGAACCTTATGGTGATGACGAAGAATATAAAGATGTATTTATGCTTCGGATTGATCAAGCTGAATTTGATAGGTTTGGCGACACACCTCTAGTTGCTCAAGATATCACATTGGGAGTCCTTCCAGCAGAATGCCTAACCCAAGACTGTGATTTGTTTATCATCGGATATCCATCAGAAAGAAACGAGATTGACTACGATTGTAACAAAATCAAAAGAACACGAGTCATTCTTAGAGCAACCTACAGGGGGAAAGGATTAAGTGATCACTGCCACGAACTGAATTTTAATAGTTCGATTACACTGACCGATTACGATGGATTAAGTGGTAGTCCTATTTTTTATATGCAACAAAAACGCTTGGGTAATCAGATCGAAGTGCGACCGTTGCTAGTTGGAATGCTTTTGAGAGGAACAGTAACAAGTGGTATTGGCCATTTTGTTAGTTCAAGAGTGATTACCCATATGATTGATTTAAGTGAAGATGCAAACCTTGATGTAAATGATGCTGCATTGCGGATTCGTGTATCCAGAGGAAAACATTGCCGAGAAGAGTTGAAAGCGTTGTTTCCGTCAAAATCAACGGAAGAGTTTGATTTGGTGGAAAAACGTGCTGAGCAACTTATTGCAGACGCGATTAAGGGGCTTCAAGAAAACCATCTTGAGAGCGATGAGTTAAGTAAGTCTTTTTGTATGGAGGCCAGAGAGAAGTTTCCTGAATTTGGGGAGTCAATCGTATCATTGTATCTCTCTTGGTCAGGAAACAATTATCTTGCTTCTACAGGGAATAACGGAAGGACTTTTTCTGATCAACTGATTAGTGACAACAAGTATGACGCGGAAGCAGTCTTTATGTATAGGCAGGCTAGTCTTTCAAATTCAGATGTTCAGCCGAATCAAGCAGGTGGCGTACGATCCACACTTATTGACCTCTTCCCACCTTCGGACAAGGTCGAGCAGGGACACGCCAATGTGTTGAAAAAAGTTGAAGAGCTGTTTCAGTATTGTTTAAGCACACTCGATGCTCGGCGAAACCAGCAACGAAAAATCTATGAAGAGAAACTAAGTGCGATAAAAGCTGCCAATCCAGGTTTTTCTGAAGAGTCCTATTTGGCAGCTATGAATAATGCTATGCATTGCCTGAGATGATTTTCTCAGCGCGTGCGAGGTCTTCGGGGGTATCGACACCGATGCAAGTGAAGTCGCCGACGTTGACGGCGATGGAGTAGCCGTGGTGGAGCACGCGAAGCTGCTCCAGTGATTCAATCGTTTCGGTTTCGCACGGTTCCAGCCCCGGATAGATCAGCAGGAACTCTTTTTTGTGATGCTGATCGGGATGCTTTTAAGATTCGGCCAGTTTCTGGATGCGCTTCGTTAAGATAGATAGGCGCTCTCGCTGAATGGTATCGTGAGGTAGATGGCCGGGGAGTGCAGCTATGAAATCCTGGTCATCGAGCCACTGTTTGAACATTGTGGCGATGAAATGTTGAAGGTTCACATTTGAAAGCGCGATCTCATCCAAGAGCTTGGAGCGGCCATCAATGACGGTGATGATGTCTTCAAAATCATGGCTGATGATGAAGTCATGGTTTCCGCGCCCGTTGAACGCCTCTATTTTTGTCGCGATGAAATAGGGCGCTGTAACTCGCCTGATTTCAATCCCGTTGGGCAGTATTTCAGAAACGGCATGGCTTATGGCCTCTGGATACCATCGATTGCTAAAGCCCAGGATGGATTCGTTCGTCGGCATAAGGTCAACCGTGATCCCGTCAATGATCCAGCGGCAACGAATGCCGCTTTCAACATCGGGCTGAAATCCCAAATCGCGCATGCGTGCCTCAATATCGTGGTAATCGTGCGTGATGCTTGCTTCTACGATCAGATCGACATCGGTGGTCGGCCTTACATCCGGGATGGCGTTGTCGGTAAGTAACAAGCCTGTTGTGCAGCCGCCGAGAAACACCACCTCTTTTCGTAAAGTGGCTAGCCGCTCTGCCACATGGCAAAGCATCTCCATGTTGGCATCGAATCGTCGAGTCATTGGCTCAGGCGTTCGCTCAATCTTTCCACGGCGAAGTTTCGTTCTCTGGCACGACCTCCCCGGATCATATCTACGAGTACCAGAAGCTCATAAAGATCGGGATCATTCTCCGCCGCCTTGGGCACTGATTTGTAGAGCGGCGAGAAGGAGGGGCCCAGAGCTGTACCCTCCGCATAGGGCCATACCGGTGGATTCTTTCCGTCGAATACAAAGTTTTGTTCGACAGATGGGGCTGCATACATAGTACGCATGCCTCGGCTAATCTGGCCGTGATCGGGGGGGAATGCGTATTTCACACCGTGGATCAAGAACTCTTTCAGCGCCTGTCTGTGCACGTGCGGTTGCTGGCCCGCTACGCCGGGAACCAGTAGCTTCGCCTGTAGCCCCCGTTTTACGCCCGCATTGATCTCGGATGCGCTCATGAAAAGCTCATTGGCGAGTTTGACATAGCTCCATGGCTCTTTGTTCAGAACCAAAAGCTTGAGTGCAATGAATACATCTTGTGGTTTCAATACCATAAAGCGTACGCTATTCGCGATTTGCGAATGGCGCAAGCGTTTGTTGTCTGCGCAAATGGTAGGAGCTTGGATTCAGGAGGAGATAATGATTTTTTCTGCGCGAACGAGGTCTTCGGGGGTGTCGACGCCGATGCAGGTGAAGTCGCCGACGTTTACGGCAATCGAGTAGCCGTGGTGGAGCACGCGAAGCTGCTCCAGTGATTCAATCGTTTCGGTTTCGCATGGCTCCAGCCCCGGATAGATCAGCAGGAACTCTTTGCGGTAGGCGTAGAGGCCGACATGTTGCAGGGCGTTGCCTTGTCCATTGCGTGGGAACGGAATCGGGGCGCGGCTGAAGTAGAGGGCGTGGCCTTTGCCGCCAACCACCACCTTGACCACATTGGGATCATTGAAGTCCGCCGCATCCTTGATCGGGTGAGCCAGTGTCGCCATCGACAGGGCATGATCGTGACGGAAGGGATCGACGACAGCGCAGATCGCTTCGGGATCGATCAGCGGTTCATCGCCCTGCACGTTGATCACGACATCGCAATCGATCTCGCGCATCGCCTCACTCAGACGCTCGGTACCTGAATTGTGATCGGCGCGGGTCATGCGCACTTCGGCGCCATACTGCTTTGCGACTTCGGCAATACCTGCGTGATCGGTGGCGACAAACACTTCGCCGACATTGGCGGCTTTGGCGCGTTCGATCACGTGGGCGATCATCGGTTTGCCTGCCAGTTCGGCTAATGGTTTGCCGGGGAAGCGGGTGGACTCGAAGCGGGCGGGAATACCAATCGCGATGCGCATATTTTGCCTCAACGATATTCGTTAAAAGAAGTATTCGTCATGCCGGACTCGATCCGGCATCCATGGATTGATTCAGGCCATCCATGGCCTTCAGGACTAAAGCCCCGCCTGTCGGCGCCCAAATCGGCTTTCCTGCCGATTTGTCCCGCCTTCGCGGGAATGACGTAGAAAGAAATAACGTGCGAGTTTTTCAATGTGCTTCTATTTCATCCCAAGTCGCGGTGGCGGTACCGACCTTGCCGACGACGACGCCTGCTGCCTTGTTGGCAGTCGTCGCGGCAGTGAGCGGATCATCGCCTCTTGCCAGACAGGTGGTGAATACGGCGATCACCGTATCGCCTGCGCCAGTCACATCGAAGACATCGCGGGCGGCGGTCGGGATGTGGTGGCAGCTGTTGCCATCGAACAGGGTCATGCCGCGCTCGGAGCGAGTGATCAGGGTGTAGGTGAGACTTAGCTTTTCATGCAGGGTGCGGGCAATCGCCTCGACATGGGCATCCTCATTGATCGCCGCCATACCGGCCATCGCTGCCGCCTCGGAGAGGTTGGGGGTGATCAGCGTGGCATGCTTGTAGGCATCGGTGTGTTCCGGTTTTGGATCGACGGCAATGATCTTGCCATCCAGATGCGGAATCAGCTTTTTCAGGAAGTCGGGTGTCAGCAATCCTTTGCCGTAGTCGGAGAGGATGACGGCATCGGCATCCGCCAGCTTGGCGAGGATACGCTTCTCCATCTCTGCCTGTGTCTCAGGCTTGGCGGCATCGGTCCATTCGCGATCGTAGCGGACCACCTGCTGATGACGGGCGATGACGCGGGTCTTGATCGCGGTAGGGCGGTTGTTCTTTTTGGTCAGTACGCCGAAGTCATCGGCATTAAGCTCTGCCAGACGCTGATGCACCCAGCTGCCCGGCTCATCATCACCGACAATGCCGAACATGGCCGAAGCCTGCTCAAGTGCGTGCAGATTGCGGATCACATTGGCAGAGCCGCCGAGTCTGCGGTCGACCTTCTCGACATTGACGACGGGCACCGGCGCTTCCGGTGAGATGCGTGATACGTCGCCCCAGACAAATTCATCTACAATGATGTCGCCTACGACTAATATCATCGCTTGAACCTCGCCTCTAGTTCCTCAACGAACTTGTTCGCTTTGAGATATTCGTTCAGATACTTGCTCACCTTGGCGATACGGCGGCCAAGGTAGCTTGGGCGCAGGTTGTAGGTGAGCGTGTTGTAGCGGTGGATGGCGGCGTTGGTGCGGCCTGCCTCCTGCGGATCGGCGTTGAAGTCGGTCGGGATTTCGACTTTGCGGAAGAGAATCTCGATGTCGGGATGGTCATCCGCCTTGAACTGTTTAACCACCTCATAGCCGCACTTCTTGGCCAGCGCGATCAGCGTTGCCGGGGTGAAGTTGTAGATATGGGCGAAGTGGAACATGCGGCCGAAGGTGGCAAAGGGTGCGCCGATGTTGGGGCACTCGATGTAGAGCAGGCCGTTATCCTTGATCAGGTTTCGCATGTGGGTCAGTGCGCGGGTCGGCGAGGAGAAGTGCTCGATCACGTGGATCAACAGCACGGCATCCATACCGTCATCATCGCTGATCAGGTCATAGAGATTGGTGTTGGCCACCCTGGCATGCAGCACGCCGCGGGTGTAGCTGTTGAAGCCCTCATTGGGCTCGATGCCGGAAGCGTCGAATCCCGCCTCCTCGAAACTCTTCACCGTACAGCCGATGCCTGCACCAACCTCGAAGACGGAAGCGTGCTGCGGCAGATAGTCACGCACCTGTCCCAAAATACGCTGCCCGTTGTTCCATGCGCGCATGATACGGCGTGGTGATGGTGTGGCCTCGCCATGGTAATCCTTGCGGTAATCCCTGGCGTAGTAGGCGGCGACCTCCTCTTCGGAGGGAACAGGGAGGTGGAAAACCAGGCCGCAGCCGTTGCATAGCCCGGTGGTCAGCGGTTTGCCATGACGATCACGATGTGAAACCGTGGTGAAATGGCCGCCGCCGCAGAGGTCACATACCTGATTGTTCACAGTTGGGTTCTCTGTTGAGTTCAATATCCACTCCCGAAATTCGATTCCGTACAGGCCATGGATGGCCTGTCAAAATCAGGCACTTACTGTGCATGATTTTGTGAGAAAAGGGAAAATCACACTTTTTCCTTTTCGTTCTGAAAAATTACAGGGATGTATTTTTTCAGTTCTCTCAATTGAGTCGCCGAGTATAGGGTGAAACCGGTCTGTATGCTACGAGGCAGGATTAGCTGGCCGCAGAACGTTTTCTACGTTCGGCTACTTCTGTCTTCAACTGGCCGCAGGCGGCCGAAATCTCATCGCCGCGCGATTCGCGTACCACGGCCACCATATCGGCTTGCACGAGAACGGTGCGGAAGGCGGTCACCGTGGCATCGTCGGGACGCTCGAACGGGTTACCTGCGAAGGGGTTGAAGGGGAGCAGGTTGACCGTGCAGCCAAGCCCGTCGAGCAGTTCCACCAGCCGGTGGGCATCCTCCAGAGAATCGTTGATCCCTTTTAGCATGACGTACTCTATGAGCACCCGTTTCTTATCCTTCGCCTTGATGTAGTCGCGGACGGCGGCCATCAGCTCGGCGATGGGATACTTGATGTTGATCGGGATGATTTGATCGCGCACCTCATCGGTGGTGGCGTTGAGCGAGACGGCGAGGTTGCACGGCAGTTCATCCTCGATCATGCGGTAGATGCCCGGCACCAGCCCGGAGGTGGAGAGGGTCACTCTCTTCGGGGAGAAGGCCATACCCATCGGATCGGTGGCGATGCGGACGAACTTCGCCACCTCCTCATAGTTGTGCAGCGGTTCGCCCATGCCCATCAGGACAATGTTGCGAATCTCCTGATCCGAGAGCTTTCGCACCACCATCACCTCGGCCACCATCTCGGCAGCGGTCAGGTTGCGGGTCAGCCCCGCGGTAGCTGTCAGACAAAACTGGCAGCCCACCGCACACCCCACCTGCGTGGAGACGCACTGGGTGAGGCGATTCGGCCCCGGAATCAGTACCGTCTCGACCTCGTGTTTGGGGAGTCCATTGGCGTCGGGCATCGCCAAAAGCATCTTGCGGGTACCATCAATGGCAACCTGATCGGCGATCAGGCTCGGTTGCAGGGTGTCGATATGTTGCGCCAGATAGTCGTAGAGCTTTTGCGGCAGTTCGCGGATCGCTGCCGGATCGGCGATGCCGTAGCGGAATACCGCCGCATTGAGCCTGTCGGCATGCACCGGCTTCACCCCTGCGTTTTCACAGAGATGGATCAGATCGGCATGGCTCATACCAAGCAGGTGTTGGCGCGGTGAGGTGTTGTTTTCAGCCATAAAAAAGAAAGGACGGAGCAGATGCCCCGTCCATCCTCCAATCGGACAAAAACTTAAAGACCGTACTTGGCCTTGTTGGCAGCCACCTCTTCGGCTGAAGGGGGCTCGTGATCTTTCACTTCGGCCAGTTCGAAGGCATCACGCTCGCTGTCGCACAGTTCGTTCAAAGCGATATCGCTCTCGAATACTTCCGGTACATCCTCTTCAGGGTAGATCGCTTCCCACGGGCATTCGGGTTCGCAAACGGCGCAGTCGATGCACTCCTCAGGCGAGATGAAAAGCATGTTCGGATGCTCGTCGGAGACCTCTTTCGGGGCATAGAAACAGTCGACCGGACAGACCGCAACGCAAGCGGTATCAACACAATCCTTACAAAGCTGAGTTACTACAAAAGCCATGTTTGAACCTCACAGATAAATTGAATGTCGCGAACGCTACACAGTGAGAACGTTTCGTGCCAGATGCATTGATGAATCACCAGTTGCTTACTAAAGTGTACGGATTATTTCGGGAGGGAGTTCATGAAATATCTGGTTGCCCTGTACAGCGCTCTTTTGCTTGCCGTTTACGTCTCAGTACTTCGATATGGCCAAGCAATGGCGGGGTTTGGAGATGGAGCCCCTCAAACATTTAATGTTTGGGCAATCTCGGAACTTTTTCCTTTTGCCTACTTCCTTTTCACTTTTGGAAGCTGCTTCTTCAGGCATCCAGGCCCTGTTGCTATCAGAACTGCAATTGTAATGCAGATTGCGATGGCAATTTTTCTGTTTCAGATGCTACTGGAGGGAGGGGCAATTGCGATTGTTTTTGTTATTGGACTGTTTGCTATGTGGCTTTTGATGTTTTTTGAGAAACTGGGTTCGATTCACCTAGGTGCCAAAGCCACCTTTTTGGGTGTTGGTATTGTCATCTTGATTCAGATCAGCCTAGCGATGGTGATATTCGCAGTGGTCTACTCAAATATGAGCCTCGGCATGGAGGGTCTGATTTTTATGGGAATTGGGCTTCTGCTTGGCATGGTTAGTTATTTGCAGTCGATGAAATTTATCGAAAGGGTGCGCGTCGATTCACCTAAGTTAGATCCCGCTGATCCAGAGGGAAGCGCTGAATAAACTATTTCATCAATTGTATAAAGTTGACCGGGAACCTATTCTTGGCTGATGCGTTTCTCGCCGTTCGTTCATCTGCATAACCACTCCGATTTCTCGCTATTGGCCGGGGCGATGTCGCTCTCCAGGCTGCTGGACCGTGCCGTGGAGCTGCGGCAACCGGCTGTGGCACTGACCGATTACGGTAATCTTTTCGGTGCTATCGAGTTTTACTCCAGGGCGATGCGGCTGGGTATCAAGCCGGTTCTCGGCTGCGAATTCTATCTCTGCGATGACCATAACAAGCGTGTCAGCGAAGGGCCGCGCGCGCCTCGCTATCCGCAACTTCTGCTGCTGGCGCGCAACAATCACGGCTGGCAGAACCTGATGAAGCTGGCCTCGATCGGTTATCTCGAGGGTTTCTACTATAAGCCGCGTATCGACAAGAAGCTGCTGGGGGAGTTCGGGCAGGGGTTGATCGCTCTCTCCTCCGGCTGGAATGGTGAGATCGAACAGCTATTACAGAAGGGTGATGAGGCCGGAGCGGAGCGGGTCGCACAGGAGTACAAGGAGCTCTTCCCCAACAACTGTTTCTTCATCGAACTGCAGCGGCTGGGTACAACCGGGCAGGAGGATGTGAACCGACAACTGATCGACCTTGCACACCGGCTCGATATCCCGCTGGTGGCCAGTAACAACACCCACTTTTTGACGCGAGAGGATTTTCCCGCGTTCGAGGCGATGCTGGCGCTGCAACAGAACCGCACACTGAACGACGATGTCTCCGGCCATTTCACACCGGAGTGCTATGTGAAGTCGCATGAGGAGATGGAACAGCTCTTCGAGGATATTCCCGAAGCGATTGAGAATAGCGTCCATATCGCCAACCGCTGCAATGTCGACCTGCAGTTCGGTAACTACCAGTTGCCCGATTTCCAGCCTCCTGAAGGGATGGACCTGAAAAAACATATACGGGTGCTGGCTCGCGAGGGGCTGGAGCGTCGCTGGGCGACGATTGCTGCGCACAGGCCCGAAGCGATGCGTGAAGAGTATGACGAGCGGTTGGAGTTTGAGTTAAACGTGATCGAGCAGATGGGTTTTCCCGGCTACTTCCTGATCGTATCGGACTTCATCAAATGGGCGAAACATCATGAGATTCCGGTAGGTCCCGGGCGCGGTTCCGGTGCCGGTTCATTGGTTGCCTATGTACTGGAAATCACCAACCTCGATCCGATCAAGTACGGCCTGCTGTTCGAGCGCTTCCTCAACCCCGAACGTGTCTCGATGCCCGATTTTGACATTGATTTTTGCATGAGCCGCCGTGATGAGGTGATCCGCTACGTCACCGAGAAGTATGGCGAGGATAAGGTGGCACAGATCATCACCTATGGTTCGATGAAGGCTAAAGCGGTGATTCGCGATGTTGGCCGGGTGCTGAGCATGGATCTGGCCAAGGTCAACATGATTGCCAAACTGATCCCCAACGATTTGAAGATGACGCTTGAGAAAGCGCTGGTCGAGGAGCCTCGTCTGGCCAAGATGGTCAAGGAGGATGGCGAGGTTGCTCGCCTCTTTGAACTGGGTGAACGTCTTGAAGGGATGCACCGCAATGCCGGTACCCATGCGGCGGGCGTGATCATCGGTCGCGATCCCTTGGTGGAGACCGCACCGCTGTTCAAGGTCTCCGGTGGCGATGGGCATGTGGTGCAGTGGGACATGATCAATTCCGAGAAGGTCGGGCTGATCAAGTTCGACTTTCTGGGGCTGAAAACCCTGACCGTGATCGATCTCGCCTGCCGCCTGATTCGTGAGCGGGAGGGGTGCGAGGATTTCGATATCGAGACCATCCCGCTCGATGATATCGAAACCTTCGGGCTGATGCAGCGCGGGCAGACCGGGGCGGTCTTCCAGGTGGAATCATCCGGCATGCGTGATCTTCTCACGCGCCTGAAGCCGGACTGTTTCGAGGATGTGATCGCGCTGGTGGCACTCTATCGACCGGGGCCATTGGAATCCGGCATGGTGGATACCTTTATCGAGTGTAAACACGGGCGGCAGGAGATCGTTTACCCGCTACCGCAGCTCAAGCCTATTCTGGAAGAGACCAATGGCGTGATCCTCTATCAGGAGCAGGTGATGCAGATCGCGCAGGTGCTGGGCGGTTATACGCTCGGGCAGGCGGATATGCTGCGCCGGGCGATGGGTAAGAAGAAGCCGGAAGAGATGGCCAAGCAGCGCAAGATCTTTATGGAGGGTGCCGAAAAACAGAAGGTGGATGCGGCCAGGGCCGAGCAGATTTTCGACCTGATGGAGAAGTTCGCCGGCTATGGCTTCAACAAATCGCACTCGGCTGCCTATGCCCTGATCTCCTACCAGACGGCCTATCTCAAAACCCACTATCCGCAGGCTTTTATGGCGGCGACGATGTCGTGCGATATGGGTTCGACCGACAAGGTGGCGACACTGGTCAATGACTGCCGATCGATGGGGCTGGAGGTATTGCCGCCGGATGTGAATGCATCGGACTGGGTTTTCGTACCGGAGGCCGAGGGGATTCGCTATGGCCTCGGTGCCATCAAGGGGGTCGGTGAAGCGGTGATTCGAGAGCTGGTGAAAACGCGTAGTGAAAGCGGTATCTATACCAGCTTCGAGGATATGGTTCTCAGGTTGCCGGAAAAGACGATGAACAAGCGGACATGCGAGGCGCTGATGAAGGCGGGAGCGATGCAGGCGCTGGTTCCCAACGTGCATGCAGGCCTTGAGGGGCTGGCCGAGGCGATGGATGAGGCGATGCGCCGCCGTGCCGAGAAGCTGAGCCATCAGTCTGCACTGTTCGAGGTGGCCGAGCCCATCGGTGAGTATGGCGGGTTGTTTCCCGGTCTTCCTGAGTGGAGCCAGGGGGAGTGCCTGCAGGCGGAACGCGAGGTGCTCGGCTTCTATCTGACCGGCCATCCGCTGGAGGAGTTCCTGGATCACTGTAGCGGCCTGGGCGATACCAACCTGAGCGAGCTGGGTGACAGGGCGGATCAGTCCAATGTGATCATTCCGGTCGGTGTCAGCTCGATCCGTGAACACAAGGGCGGACGCGGAACCATGGCATTTATTCAGGTTGAGGATCTGTTCGGTCGGGCTGAAGCGGTCTGTTTTGCCAAGGTCTATGAGGCAACACGTGACCTGTGGCATGCCGATCAGCCGCTGCTGCTGGCGGCAAGGGTGGATGCATCCAAGGATGAGCCGGCGCTGCTGGTCGAGGCGGTGGAGGATCTTGCAACGATCATGCCGGAGCTTGTGGTGCGTGTGCGCATCGAGAGCAGTAGCATTGCATGGGATGAAGCGACGATTGCAGGGATTGAGGCGCTGGCCCGGGATAAACCGGGTAAAGTTCGCTTTCAGTTTCATGTCCGTCTTCCGGATGGCAGCATTGCGGAGATGGAGTCCGGGCCGATGATCTGTTGGGACAAGGATGTCGAGACATGGTTGAAAGGGCATTTCGGTGCTGAGTCGATTCTTGTACAGTGTAAGAAGTGGAAGCCCGAAATTGCCGAGAGCCGTGGCGGCGGATGGGGGCATGGCAAGAAGAGAAACGCCGCGTAGTTTGTTTAAATCGGCTTTGGGCACCCTGCCTCAAAGCCTTTTACGCAGCACAAATTGTGCGAAATTTGTGCTGCTTACTAAAGTCGCACATCCATGTGCGGGGGGCGCTTTAAAAAGTGCTCTTGCGAAACGGTACAAGGCGGAGAGCACGACTGCACGGATGCAGGAGGTAGAGCAACGCATGGAGCGGTTGCCGAGAAGCCCGTAGCCGAGTGATATCGAGGAGTATTGAAATGGCTAGTTATCTTGAGTTCGAGCGACCCATTGCCGAACTGACCGAGAAGATCGAAGAGCTGTCCCGCATGGGTGGCGATGAAAAGGTCAATATCGCCGAAGAGGTCGAGCGCCTGACCAGGAAGCGCGACAAGCTGGTGGAGCAGACCTATGCCAAGGCGAGTCGCGGTCAGCTGGCGCAGCTCTCACGACATCCGGACCGCCCCAATTTCCTCGATTATGTGCCGTTGATTTTCGATGATTTTCAGGAGCTGCACGGCGATCGTGCCTTTGCCGATGATGGCGCCATTGTCGGTGGTATCGCCAAGTTCGGTGAACATTCGGTGATGATTGTGGGGCATCAGAGAGGCCGGGATACCAAAGAGAAGCTTAAGCGTAACTTCGGTATGGCCAGACCTGAGGGTTACCGCAAAGCGTTGCGCCTGTTCAGGCTGGCCGAACGTTTCGACATGCCTGTGTTGACCTTTATCGATACGACCGGCGCATGGCCCGGTATCGATGCCGAGGAACGAGGCCAGAGCGAGGCGATTGCGCGTAACCTGATGGATTTGGCCGTGCTCAAGGTACCGGTGATCTGCACCGTGATCGGTGAGGGTGGTTCCGGCGGTGCGCTGGCGATCGGTGTGGGTGACCGCCTGTTTATGCAGCAGTTAACCATCTATTCGGTGATCTCTCCGGAGGGGTGTGCGGCCATTCTCTGGCGCGATCGCAAATTTGCCAATGAGGCGGCCGAGGCCTTGAAACCGACGGCGAAAGATCTCAAAGACCTCGGATTGATCGATGAGATTATTCCCGAACCGGCAGAGGGGGCACATCGTAACCCACAGGCTGCAGCGGAGTTGATGGCAGATGTCCTGGAGAAGGCGTTGTGCGATCTGTTGAAGGTTCCGGTCGATAAACTGTTGAAAGAGCGGGAAAGGCGGTTGCGCGAGCTGGGCTCTTTTATTGTTGAATCATAATTAGAAGCGCCGCCCGAGCCGGACATATCCGCAACGCGCCGGCCACTCGCTGCCGCTGCTTCCTTCCGGACCTGACGGGGTTCACGAGGGCCTGCCGTGCGGGGCCCAACCCGGGCGACACGGGGTCCGCGAGCAATTGTCTTAATAACATGCTCAAGCGGAGATTTGAAACATCCGCAAAAGGCTTCCTGCCTTTTGCTTGCAGCGCATCGGGAAAAGCGTGGTTTCCCCGATGCTCCCGAATCTAGCCAGATTCGCCCGCCATCCATGGCGGATGATATGGCCAATGCACATGGAAGTGCGTCTTCAGTAAGCAAGTCAAAACTCGCACGTTTTGGCTTGCGTTCAAGGCCGAGGGCAGGATGCTCCGAGGCCGTATCAAACAAACATGGCGGAGAGAGAGGGATTCGAACCCTCGGTACCCTATTCGGGGTACACACGCTTTCCAGGCGTGCTCCTTCGACCACTCGGACATCTCTCCAGATATAACTCTCCGTATGGAAGCCGATTTTTTCCACCCATGGATGGGTGGTTTTAGTGAGCAATCGGAAATCGCGCTTTTCGATTGCGTCTAAGGCCGAGGACAGGATGCTCCGGGGCCGTATCAATCAGATACCAACAGAAGACGGCGAAGCATACGAATATGTCCTCGTATAACAAGAGGCGTCACGCTGAAAGGAACAAACTATCGCAATTGATGCCAAATCGCTGATACACTTTTGCCCATGGTTCTGGATCGCTACATTCTGCGTCTTTGGGCGGCCCCCTTTTTAGGGTTCCTTTTCATTGTGACCGGTGTGTTGTTGCTGGGTCGTATTTTGAAGCTTCTCGGCCTGTTTGCCGATAAGGGAATCGACTGGGGAATCATGGTGACCATGTTGATGGCTATTTTGCCCTATTTCCTTGTAATAACCGTTCCGATCGCCTTCTTTTTTGCGATGCAGGCGATGCTTCTGCGTCTCTACCAGGGCAGCGAAATGGACGCACTGCGTGCTTCAGGTATCTCCTATATTCGACTGTTAAGGCCGATCATTGCAGTGGCGATGGTGTTGTGGATCGGCCTTACTATCACTTCACTGTACTGGATGCCGGAAGGGCAGAAGTCATTCCAGAGGCTGTTGATCGCTGTGCAGCAGGCCAAGCCTGTCCCAGGATTCGATCCACAGCGTTTTAATCATGATATGGAAGATTTTACGATCTATGTCGAAGGGAAAGACGATCAGGGAATCCTTCATGAGTTTATGCTTGAAGACAGGCGTTCAGCGGTGCCTGTTGTCTACCTGGCTGAACGTGCCGAGATCAAAAAAGAGGCTTCGCACCTTAGTTTTATTCTCTTCGATGGCACAAGGCTGGAGGGCTCAATGGAGAGCCTTCGTTCGCTGGCGTTCGATCAATATCAGGTATCACTGGGGCTGGATGAGCTCGGGCTGCTGAAAATGCCGGTATGGCAGGCTCGTGTGTTCGAGATGACATTCGATGAACTATGGAAAGTGGCCCTGAAAGGACGTCGTCAGGATGCAGTCGCTGAACTCAATCGTCGATTGCTTCTGCCTACGACAGTGATGTTGTTGCTGCTGCTGTGTCTTCCAGTGTCTGTAGCACCCAAGCGCTCCGGCAAGGCGGGTTCCTATATCGCCGGAACGGCACTGATTCTGCTGGTCTACAACCTGCAGATCACCCTGCATCAGCAGGTGTCCGGCGGAAATTTTCCATGGTGGAGCATGTGGCTCGGACAGCTGGCATTTTTTGGCCTGGCGATATGGGCCTTCTATCGAACAAGCAAGGATCGCCTGCCATCCATGGTATTACTGTTTGAAGCCGGCGCCTCACTTTTCCATCAGAAGTTCATCGATATGATCGGGCGGCGTTCGGACAAGCATGAGGCATCATAAAAAGAGAGCGGAATTATGCCCCTTTTTTGTCGGTTGCCCCGGCATTCATGGCGGCCAGACCAAGACCAAGACAGATCGTTGCATAAATACTGCCATGGTACTCTTCAAGACTCGGGGCACTAAGCCCGTGAACGGCCAGACCTAACGCCATCATGGAGATCAGGCTATCGGTATAATTCTCTCGCCAGTCCGATCTTTTCCCCAGCTTGAACCACTGCCAGAGCAGTGTAAGCAGTAGCAGGAGTCCGACAGGCCCCCAGCGAACCAGATCAAGCAGATACATCTGATGTGGATGAGCAGGGTTTAGTGAATGGCCGGTGAAATAGAGGTCGGGATTATTTTTGGCAATTTTCTCGGCCGTGGACGGGTAGCCTCCTGTGCCGACACCTATAAACGGACTCTGTTTCCAGCCCTCCCATGCTGTATACCATAGCGACCATCTGGGTTCTGCTTTCCTGAAATCACCATGGTAGATGGCTTCAAAGCTGTCGATCGTCCACAGTAACCGCTCCTTGGCCGGTCCGACGGCAAGCAGGACCAAGGCTGCAACAAAGAGTGCGCCAAATGAGAGAAGAAGCCACCAGTTCAACTGATGCAGCCAGAGTCTCCATGCCATCAAAACCAGTACAGCGATAGTAATCAGGTAACCGCTGCGTCCCTGAACGATGAATACCATTGCAATGGCAATAGCTGCAACAATCCAGGCAAGATAACGCCATTTATCATGGCGCTGCTGCCCCCACTGGATCAGCCATGTTCCCCAGATGCCATAGAGTAGTCCGAAGCCGATATGGCCAATCAATCCGGAGGGGTCGCCCACACTGGAACCGCCAGGTGGTTTAACCGGTAGAGGTATACCGAGACCCTGTGCGATACTGAGCAGCAGATGCAATCCCAGTCCGATCGACAGAAAGAGGAGCAGCCGTTCCCGATGCTCTTTTTCCCGGAATGCTACCAGCATGACAGGGAGCAGCAGCCATGACCACTGTTTGGTAAGAACGACCAGGCCGCGACCGACATCCGGACTCCATAAAAGTCCGACAGGTATAAGAGCCAGATAAGCAACCAGAACCTTTGAAAACAGGGGTGCTTTTTGAAACAGGAGTTTCGCGCCGTTCAGCCATCCTCCTGAAACGATAGCGAACAGGAGAGTTACTCCCAGTAAAACATTACTGGCAGCAATAGATAGCGGTAGTAGCAGGAGTGCGACAGAGATCAGGTGCGGTAGCGTGACCAGAAGGTTCTGTTGCCAGTGCTGGAAAAGGGTCGTGGATGGTTGCGATTTCATCTATCTGTCGGGTAGCCTGTAGATAGCATAAACCCCTTTTCTCCATCGTTTCACCATGTCCCGTATCCGGGAGATGAGAATAGCGGCAAAGCCGCGTTTTTTTCGGTTGTATGAGGAGTAGTAGCTGATCTCTTCGATTTCCAGACAGAAGTGATCGGCAATGGCTTGCAGGTCTTCCCGGGCATATTCGTGGTTATGGCGATCATAGTAGGGGACGTTATTCATCATCTCCGGTATCTGCTCCAGATAGTGTTTCCGGAAGTCCCAATGCAGGCTTTTGCCGCGGATCAGCCGTGAAATATTGCGGAAGCAGGAGATGTTCGGGGCATCGATGATAACGATGCCGCCCGGCCTGACGATGCGAAAAATCTCCTTGAGTGGATGCAGGGGAGAGTAGGTGAAGTGCTCGATGGTTTGCGACAGGATGACCGCATCGAAAGTGTTATCTTCGAAAGGAGCGTTTTCGGCCTCAAGATGCCACTGGAAATAGGGGATCGACTCAGCCTCGAAGAGCGCCAGCCCCTTATGAATATCCGATGCATAGGCATCAAAGCCGACATTTTTCAGTGCCAGTGCCAGAACTCCGTGACCGGCGCCGGCATCCAGAACCCTGCCTCCGTTTTCGGCATATTCGCTGAGTTTGGCAGCAAGCATGGCAAACCGGTATGAGCTACCCTGAAAATACTCGTTCAGATCACGAAGCGACTGTTCATCGGCCTGTTCCCAGGAGTGAACGCGCTCGGAAGGGTTGTTGTCGAAAAAGTAGGCCTTACTTCGCTCCCAGGCTTCAATAACGCGTTTCTCAGCCTCTCGGATGTTCACGTTGACACTCCCTCTGTTGCAATGGATTGATTTTGAACTCTACTCATGGATTAAATAGGGGTCTAATGGTTATCGCATCAGTCGTTGTTAGAGAGGTTAATGCGTTCGTAAAGCACGGCATAGGCAGCCGCCATATCCCTCCAGCTGCGCTGGTAACTGAATGTCCGGTCACCTGATTGCAGCAGTGTGTTAGCCGTTTCCGCCCATCTGGCTGTTGGCAGGTCGAGCGAAAGAGCCTTGCCAGTGGTGCTATCCAGTTCGGTTACCGCCCCGCAGATGTCGGATATGATCACCGGCACTCCGGCCGAGAGTGCTTCGGTGATGACCATGCCGAACGGCTCTTTACGAGCCGGATGGAGCAGCAGGTCGAACTGTCGATAGAGCTCCCGGACATCGATCTTGCCGAGAAGTTCGTAGTTGAACGATACGGCATCGAAAAGATGCCGGATACTTTCCGCTGACGGGCCGGCCACCTTGAAGATCAGTCCGGGCCTCTGTTCAGCCAGCTTCGAAACGATATCGATAGCCATCGGCAGACCTTTGCGTTTCCACTCTTTACCGATAAATCCGATGACACCTGCATCGGCCGGAACCTCTCTGGGTTCCCGTTTCGAACAGGGGGTAACACCGGGGACGATGGGTGCCGAGAGGCGGGATTCGATGGCCGGATAGTAGGTTTTGAGTTCTTCTGCAATGCGTATGGAGTTGGGAACGATGACTTGCACGTTCCTGCCGCACAGTTCACGGCGTTCCAGCCACAGGTTCATGGCAGCACGTAGGGAGAGACGTTTCCAGATGGGTTGATCGTAAATCTGTGCAAACGGGGGACCGTGAAAGGTGGTGATATGATGATCCTGCAGGCGTTCGTGGCTGTGGATGACCGTATCGGCCTGCGGATGTTGTGCAAGCCACTGGTGTACCCGGTTTGAAAAACGGATATGCGATAGCCAGCGCGGTTTGGGACGAATCATCCCCAGAACGTGGATTTCAACATCTGCGAACGGTTCACTGTTTAAATCCTCTTCGCACAGTACCTGCACCCGATGGCCCATGGCCGCCAGTTCACGCGTCAGCTCCCAGACATAACGCTCCATGCCCCCGACAGGGCCGAAACGGCGAACGACTTGCAGGATATTCATTAAAGGCTGGGCGGCTGGTTCCAGTGTTTCAACTTCGCCGTACGTTTGGCGTAGCGGTAGAATGTTCCTTCGAAATTGCCGAGGGCGAGGACAAAGCCTGCCCAGCCATCGAGGAAACCGAGCTTGATGATATAGATACGGATAAAGGCCCAGATACCGTGAAGCAGGGCTCTTCCCATGCCGCCGGGCTTGTTGTTGCGCTCCAGCTTTTTGGCGCCCAGTGTCGAGTAGCGCTGCATTTTATGCACCACCTGCTCCAGATTCATAAACGGGATCTGCCAGATATCCTGTTTGAAGCGGGCCACCTTCCCGTGAATCTCGTAAGATTCGTGCACCTCTTCCCGATCATCGAAAACAATCGTACCCTTGCGGAAGAGCTGCGGTTGCCGATAGTCGGGATACCAGCCGCTGTGTTTGATCCAGCGGCCCATAAACCAGTTTCTCCTGGGCACGAAGTAAGCATCTGCCTGGGGGTTCTCCAGCTCCTTTTTCATCTCGGCTTCCGATTCGGGTGTGCAGCGCTCATCGGCATCGAGGCTGAAGATCCAGTCATGAGAACAGGCGCTGATGGCATCGTTACGAATCTGCCCAAACGCCTTGAAAGGGATGTTGACCACTTTGGCGCCGAGACGTTCGGCAATAGCAGGCGTATCATCGGTACTGTATGAGTCGGCAACGATGATCTCATCCGCCCACAACACACTTTCGATCGCCGCTTCGATCTTATCGGCTTCGTTATAGGTTAAAATGTAGGCTGATACTTTGGGTGTCATGATGTTTCCTGTAACTCTTTCAGACCTTTAATGGCTTCAATGCGATGCCCTTCCAGGCATTCGTCGAGCAACCGGTCGTTTTTATTCAACGTTTCTCGCTGCCCTTCTTCGTGCCACAGGTGCAACACTGGCATACCGCGCAGGTTCAGGCGATAGATGCCTGCATGAAACATCCGGGCGACAAGATCCGAGTCCTCACGCCCCCAGCCTTCGAAGCTCTCGTCGAAGCCGTTGACTTTTTTCAGGTCGGCCAGCCAGCAGGAGAGGTGGCAGCCGCGGATGCCTTTGAGTTTACGGTTCGATCGCGACAGATGCGGCGGCGTGAATATCGGGAAAAGACGATTGATGTGCCCCTGTAAACGGTGGCTGATCCACCCGAAGAGAGCGGCATCGCTGTGGAGTTGCCCTCTCTCTTTAACCAGCGATTGTGTCCACGCCTGCGACAGAAGAATACGCCCGCCACTGATCAGATGTCCTTTTGTGGCGGAGTGACGATGGGTCTTGATCATGTCGGGCAGCGGCACGCAATCGCCATCGGTCAGGATGACGTACGGTTCGTTGATCCGGTCGATGGCGATGTTGTGGATACGGGCTTTGCGAAAACCGTTATCCTCATGCCAGATATGATGGATGGGAACGGGGAAATCGGCCTGGAACTGCCCGATCAGCGTTTTTGTCTCGTCGGTGGAGCCGTCATCGGCGATATAGATGACGAAGTTCGGATCACTTTGTGCGCGATATCCCTCCAGTACCAGTCGCAGGAAACCCGGCGAGTTATAGGTCGATATAAGGACAGCGATCGGTTCGATCATCGGCTCTTTATTGAGGTTTACGCAGCGTGACCAGCATATCGTGGCCTCGATTGAACCAGCGTGCCGGCAGTGCCAGCAGCTCTCGCATGACCCGGTTAAATTGATAGAAGAGCCAGCTGACATCCTTCTTCTCACCAAGGTTGACGCGTTTGGTGTTGATGTCAGCGAGTTCCAGCCCGCTCTTTTCAGCCAGAAGTGCCATGCTCTCCGGAGTGAAGAAGCTGATATGACCGCCGTGGCGTTTGATGTCGAAGTACTCCCACCTGTTACCCAATGCCTGTACTGTCCATGACCCTGCATTGCCGGTGCCGATCAGTAGCAGGCCGCCAGGCTTAAGAATACGTCCGATTTCACGGATCAGGCTGATCGGGTCGGTCAGGTGTTCGATCACCTCAAAGAGGGTAATGATGTCGAAATGGTTGTCCGGGTATTGGGCTTCGTGGAGGAAGCCGTTAAATACTTCGGCGTCTTCAATCCTCCCGGCGGTTTCAGCTGCTTTGGGGGCGGGTTCGACACCGTGGATAGTGAACCCGCACTGTCTGGCAACAGCGAGAACCGAGCCGCTTGAACAACCGACATCGAGAAACATGACCGGATCGCTGTGTCCTGCAAGTTGTGCACGCGCCTGCTGCAGCATATGCGTGATCCGCTGCTCGTGACGCTGCCAGCTTTTGCCCTGCGGCAGGGTGCCTTCGGGAACATCGAACTCCTGCATCGATTCGTCGTACCACGCCTGTGTGCAGGCGCTGAGCAGCTGGCCACAGGTTGGGCACTGCCGAAGTCTGCCTTCGGGTAACGCAATGTCAGTATGGGTTAGTGGGGCAGGGCATCCAAGTGGGCAGTGATCGAATAGAGGCTTGCTCATGGTTCTCTTCCTTACAGGTCGGGCAGCTTAATCTTTACCGGACGTAATGCTTGAAGCAGTAGATGCCTACAAACAGGGCGATGCCAGCCAGCATGGCGAGAGCATTTTTATGTTCACGGTGTTTGGCAACCAGGGGCCAGGAGAAGTGTCCCTGTACAGGGTAGTTGGTCCACTTCGGCCAGAACATCGGCACGACACTGGCCCATTCGCGAAACTCGTCGCCGAAAATCTCTTCGATATGGCGCGCTTCATTATGCAGTGTCGGGCGATAGATGATGGTGAAGGCGATGATGCCGAACAGCCCGGCATAGGGGTTGGCGGCCA
This sequence comes from Mariprofundaceae bacterium, assembly GCA_050304695.1. GTDB lineage: Bacteria > Pseudomonadota > Zetaproteobacteria > Mariprofundales > Mariprofundaceae > WSZY01. Next base: position 37,404 of record JBNLEB010000014.1, on the reverse strand, counting down.
TGATGCAGAAGCCGATAAAGATCATACCGTTAAAAAAGTAGAGGGGGTTTCTTGTAAAGCGATAGGGGCCTGCCGTGGCCAGCTCGGCATTCTTGTCGATGTAGCCCGATGCCCATGTTCTTCCAATCTCTCCGAGAAGAACCACAACCATACCGACGATGAGGGAGTAGACGTTGGGATTGGCGAAGGCCATCAACACAATGATGACAGGGACCGTTGCCCATATCCGGTGTGCACAGCACCATGACTCAAGCTTTGTGTACCAGTTTGTTGATTCAGAGGTCACAGCGACTCCTTACGATAATCGGTTAAAACCGGCGACGTGAATCGTCGGTTTTGTGGGTAGAGGCGAAACACGTTTTTGCCCTTGTGTACTGATTTTTTGGCAGGATGCCGATAAATCAGAATCTTCTTAAGCCGGCGATACTAATCACGAAGGGGGCTGGTAGCCAGTTAATCGGGCGATAATGTGGCCAATTTTGATCTTGGCAGTCATTTTAAGCGGAATTCGATGCTCATCATTGGTCAACCAGACCTTCATGGTACCGACGCTGGAGAAGATGCCTTCGCTCTTCAGCTTCGGCTCGATGACCAGACATTCGACCATTTTACCCCAGGGTGCCCTGTGCATCTCTTTTTTCAGAAGTCGTACTTCGATCTGATAACGTTTGCGGGAGTCGAATACGGGGATTTTCAGAACCTTTCCATCTTCTACAGGCAGGGTTCGTGTCAGGTAGAAGGCATCTATCACATTCAGATGTCCGGCCGGTACTTTGTAGGCGTCGGTTTTGCCATTCTGGGTGAAATTGACCTTGTCCTCTTTCCAGAGGAAATCAGTCCGTTTTTTGGCATGGTACTTTCGTTCATTCTGCACGACATCAAAAAGGGTGCTCTGTGGTTTGTTGCCTACATAGACCCCCTCTGAAACCATGGAATCCCGAACCTTTTTAAATATATCGAAAAAGCTGTTGGTGCGGGCATCGGTATCGATGCGATAGCCATCTTTTCTGCTGCGAAATTTCATGGTGGCGGTGCCGGCAGTGACAAACTCCCAACCCACTGCAAATGTCATCGATTCACCATGAAAGGGTAACGCCGGTTTGGGTGACGATGGTTTTGATGCAGTACTCTTCTCTGTAGCGGTGGCAATTTGAGCGGTGAGTACCAAAATAGAGAGCAGGGTAATAAACAGTTTTTTATTCATGGTTCTATTCTGGCTGCCGCTCTAAATCGGTCAACAGCATTTCAGGTGTAATTTTCGGCATGCAGACGAAATCATTACACGCCCGTTTGCGGCAGTTGATACAGGCAACCGGCGCAATGACATGCCGATGTTTGTCACCCAGCGGTCCCAATGTGTCGGGTTGGGTCGGCCCCCAGAAGCTAACGGTTTGTATGTCCAGTGCAGCGGCCAGATGCAGGATTCCGGTATCGGCACTGATCAGCATTTTCGAATTACGTAGCAGGTTACACAGCGAAAGGGTATCAAGACGACGAGGCATCACTTTGATGGCTGTATTATTACCGGCAATGGTTTTGGCACGCTGTTGCTCTTCGGGGGAACCCCATACCAGAAGCGGAGCGTAGCCACGCTGAACGATCTGCCCGGCAGTAGCACGCCACGTGGAGTCGGGAAGTCGTTTGGTTGGATAACCACCTCCCATATTGAGCAGGATATATCGATGGGGTTTTACACCCAGTTCATCAGGCAGTTCCGTAGAGGGCGGCCCCACCTGATCGGATCGTATTATTCTGGGAGGTGTATAGCTGATGGGAGATACAGGCTGTTGCTGCGGGTTCTCCAGAAACGGTGCTGCTGCAATGCGGCGATACCACTGCACCACATGCTTCTCTTCCGGGTGAAAGCAGACAGGTATGGTAAACAGTGCGTTGGGCTTTTCCGGAATACGGTTGCGGTCGAAACCGAAAACCGGCGAACCGATGGCTCGTGCGATCATGCCCGCTTTGATCAGGCCCTGCAGATCGATAATGGCATCGAACTTCTCTTTTCGAAGTTTGCCGATGGCATGAATGGCAGCCCGGATGGGGTGTGCTCCTTTCAGTTCGACCGAAGTTACTTTTACCTGCGGGGGAAATATCTCCGTGACGAAAACATATCGGGAGTCGACAAGCCAGTGAATCTCTTCAACTTCCGGCCTCTGAAGCAGGTCGTCCAGCGCAGGAAGCGTGTGCAGGATGTCGCCGAATGCAGAGAGTTTGACAACCAGCAACTTCAAGAGTTCAACATCTTCAGGCAACTGTTGCGTACCGTTTCAGGAAGAACATTGCCCATGCAGGGGTGGCCGGGCGTGGTGCATTCACGTTGCAGGCACGGGCTGCACACTGCAGGTTTATAGAGAAGTTTTACATGGCTGCCCGATGGCGCCGTTCTCTCGGGATCGGTTGCACCAAAGATGCCGACAACAGGTTTGTTCATGCCTGCGGCGACATGCATCAGCCCCGAATCGTTACACAGCAGAAGGCGACATGCCGAGAGAATCCGGAGCGCCTCTTCCAGCGATGTGCTGCCGCTGCTGTTCCAGCAGGGGGTTGTAACATCAGCGAGGCAGAGCTCTCCGATCTCCCGCTCAGCCGGTGTGCCGAGAATAAGGATCTGCCATCCACTTTCGGAGAGCCATTTCAGGATATGACGATAGGACTCCGAGGGGTAACGTTTGGCGCCGCCAAACTGGGCGCCGGGAGCTACACAGATGGTTTTTTGCGGATCAAGGCCGTTTTGTCGCATCAAACGGTTGCCTGCCTCTATTGCTTCATCGGACAGCTCCAGCTTTACATTCCGCTCATGCACAGGTGTGCCTGCCTGTTCGGCGAGGTTGAGAAAGTACTCCCGGTGATGCTCATGCATCATATCCAGTTCGGGGGCGTAGCTTCGGTTGAGTAGCAGAGAGCGCCATTGACCGCGAAAGCCGATGCGCTGTTTTGCACCACTGCGAAAAACCTTCCAGGCAGAGCGAAAACTGTTGGGAAAGAGTATGGCAGAATCCACCTGCGACGGGATCTCTTCGGCGTAGACGACAGGGCCAAGTCCCAGAAAGGGGAGCAGGTCGGTAAGCCAGGGGCGACCGTAAACCACGACTTCGCCCTCTTTGTTCTGTTTCCTGTGCTCTGCGACAAAGGCGCGCATGGCCGGTTGCGCCATAATGACATCGCCCAGCCAGTTTGGCGGCAGTATCAGGAGTGTCGGATTAGCCATTGTGCGGATGATGTTTATGCTTGCAGATAAAGAGATGTTCCTGCGCAAAGGCCGGGGTTTTGGTGTCCAGCTCTGTCTCGGACAGGATATCAAAATGGCGTTGCAGACTGTTTTTAATGCCCCTGTAGGTGTAGCAGTAGAGTCGGCTCTGTGCCTCGCCGATGGAGAAGAGGCGTGTCTTCAGGTAGTGGATGCGTGCGAATAGCTCGGGCCATACGGCGATGCTAATTGCGAATACGCCATCGGCCTTAAGAAGGCGCTGACTCTCATGTAGCACCAGTTCGGGATTGAGTACAAAGCTTAAGGTGTTGAGACAGAGGATCAGGTCAAATGCCGCATTCGGTTCGTCGATCTCCTCGGCGAGGCCTGTGATAAATTCTCCATCGGGGAGTTCTCCGGGAAATGTACGCCTGAAATCATCCAGAAGCGGGTCGATATAGGTCGTGTTGGAGGAGTTGAACAGTTTTCCGGTACAGACCGCACCGCAACCGATATCGAGGATCGAAGCATTGGCCGGCATTGGTTTTGGCAGGGCTTTGACGATGGCATCGTAACGCTTGCCGGCGCTGATATGCAGTACATCGAGCCCTCGCTCTTGAAGGTGGAGCACCTCGTTTTTTTGCGATGCACTCCAGCGTGGTTTGCCCAGAGGTTTATGATGCGCCATGAAGTACTCGGTCGGGGGACTCTTTTTCATCCAGCAAAAGCCAGCGTCTGTGTAGCCAGAGCCACAGTTCGGGTCGTTCGTGAATGACCGGTTCGAAACTCTGCGTGATCGAACTCATCACGCTGCGGGCATCCCTCTCTTTATCACCTGTCAGTTCAGGTGTTTCAATCGCCCAGAACTTCAGGCGGAATCTGAAACCTCTTCCCAGGCGATCGATCGCCACTCCGATGAGAGGCGTTTGATTGCGCATATAGAATGTTGCAGGCAGCGCAGTGGTGTTCGACATGTGTCCCAGAAACGGAACCTGAATTCCCTGGCTCATGTGCTGATCGACCATCACGGCAACGGAGCCGCCACTATTTAGCGTTTTAGGTAGCCATCTCAGCCCGTCAAAGCGTGACTGCATCACCGCTCCGAAACGTTCGCGGCAATGCTTTAAATAGTCCTCGAGCGCCTCGTTTTTGACCGGACGATAGATGATGCTGGAATCATAACCCAGCAGTGAAAACATCAGTGCTCCCAGCTCCCAGTTGCTGTGGTGACTGGCGTTGAGAAATACACCCTTCCCCTCTTCCATGGCCTGGCGAAACAGCTCTTCTCCCTCGATTTCAACACGGGATAGCAGAAATGCTCTGGATCGCAGGAAGACGTGCGGCAGTTCCAGCATGGTTCGTCCCAGCTCCGCAAACGATTCGCGACCAATCCTGCGTCGCCATGCTCCGCTCTTGTCGGGATAGATACGTTCCAGGTTTTTAAGCGCGATGTTTCGATGCCTGGAAAAAAGAAAAAAAGCAGTGCGGCCAATGCCTGCACCTATAGCCCCGGCAAGTCGGACAGGAAGCAGGCGAACAGACCAGAAAAGCAGGCGAACGGCGAAAGCGATCAGTTGATTCATAAGGAGAGAGAGGTTAAGAGTTCGTCTATTACCGGGCCAGTGATTTGGCCTCATCCGCCAGCATCACAGGGATATCATCCCGGATGGGATATTCAAGCTGGCAGACATCGCAGACGAGCCCGTCCTTGTTCTCATTGTAGTGAATATCCCCCTTACATTTCGGGCATGCAAGAATCTCGAGAAGTGCCTTGTCGATCATGATTGAACCTCGTTAAATCTAAGGAGATGCTGATTGTTGCCCTCCTGGCAAAATCAGTAACGCAAAGACAAAAACGTGGTTTTGTCTTTGCTCACAAAATCGATGTCTGTCACGCTCATCTGTCTGCCATCGATTTTGGCAGGCCATCCGTGGCCTGCACGGAATCACTGAATAAATCAGCGCTTCCTTAAATCTCAGCCAAGCCTAGCTTAAATAACGTATGAATGACCACACTCAATCGGAAACATCCTGTTCCCGCTGCCTGAGAACATCGAGGATAGCTTCAAACAGGCAGGGTTCGGCCTCTGCCTGTTGCTCCAGTATCCAGAGCTCACGATCTTCGGGCCAGATACGATCCAGCTTCACCGCATCTTTGGCAGTAATCATGATCGGAAGCGGCTGCTGGGCACTCTCTTCAATGTCCGTGCTGGTAAACGGATGGTGGTCAGGGAAGAACTTGGAGTCTTCCACTTGAACACCCAGCCGTTCAAGGCTTCGAACAAAACGTTCAGGGCGTGCAATAGCCGTGATGGCCATGGCGGCAGTCGGTGGTTCGGCAGGGGCGCCTTTCACCTGTACAAGCTCTTTTTCAGTCGTTCGCCAGTACCACTCCCTGCCATCGGAGAGCGGACGGCTGTTTTCTCTCTCTCCGGTTCGAACAATCAGGTCGGCACGTTGAAGGGCCTGAACAGGTTCCCGAAGCGGGCCTGCCGGAATCGGGTGACCATTGCCGACCCCCTCTGCCGGAATCAGCACAATGTCACATACACGCTCTAGCTGACGGTACTGAAAGCCGTCATCAAGGATGGCAATGTCACCATACTCTGCGGCCATGTGAGCTGCGCGAATACGGTTGTGACCGGCAATCACCGGTACGTTGCATCTGTTGTACAGCAGAACCGCCTCATCTCCGACGATTCGGGGCTCGCTTTCACCACTGAGGATTTGGGGCGGACCGGACTTGCCGCCATCGCCCCGGCAGATCACGACAGGTTTGAAACCTGCATGTTTCAGTTGTTCGCAGAGCCAGATAACGAACGGTGTTTTACCGCTGCCTCCGGCGGTGATATTGCCAACCGATATGACAGGGATATCAGGTGTGGCGGCTCTTTTTTTGCGCAGGTAGAGATGGGTTCGGCTGATACCGCTGTAGATGTGGCTGGCGGCCCTGAGCAGCAGGTTCGGTTTGTTGTCCGACCACCACATCTTCTCGATATCGGTATGAAGTCGGCCCATCAATCCGCACCTCTCTTCGGCAACCATGGTTTAATGGCGCTGCAGACTCTCTCCAGTACATCGGTTCGTTCGTTCATAAACCGGGTCGCATGTGCGTGCAGCTCACGTAGCTCATCCGGGTGTCGCAGAAGGCGACAGATGATCTGTTCGAGATCGGAAGTGCCGCTGGCAACGATGGCGGCACTGCTCAGCCTCATATCGTGCATCATCTCATGAAAGTTTTCGATATTGGGCCCGGTGACAACGCCACGTCCGCAAATCGCGGCCTCCAGTGGATTATGGCCCCCCACAGGTACAAGGGTGCCGCCAATGATTGCGATATCGGCGATGGTATAGAGCTGCTGCAATACTCCCATGGCATCGACCAGTACGATGTCAGCCGAGTCGGATGTTTCACCATGTTGAAGTTGCGACCAGCGATGGAAGCCGATACCTGCCGATTCGATGTCACATGCAACATCGTCGAAGCGCTCGGGATGTCTCGGTACGATGAGCATGAGCAGGCCGGGGCGTTGTTGTCTCCAGTGCTGCCACATGCGAAGCAACTGTTGCTCCTCATCATGGTGCGTGCTGGCAGCCACAATGATCGGGCGCGACCTGCCCGGATCTACCATGCTGCGGATGGCGTCGGCATCTGCTTGTGGCGCTTTGATGGCGTATTTCAGGTTACCGACCGACTCAATCCGTTCCTTCTCGATACCGATCTCATGGAGCCGCTCTGCATCGATGCTGCTCTGTGCCAGGAAGGTATGAATCGGTCTGAGCCACCACTTCCAGAGAAGTCGTGTCGCCATATAACGTGGGAAAGAGCGATCCGATATTCTGGTGTTGATGCCGATCGTATGGATGCCTCTCTTTTCGCAGGCACGAAGCATGCCCGGCCAGAACTCGGTCTCGGTCAATAGTAGTAGCCGGGGTCGCATGTGATCGACCAGTCTGGCTATCAGGCCCGGCAGATCCCAGGGAAGATAGGATACATGAATGCTACTTTCGAAAAGGCGCATCGCCTGCTGCATGCCTGTACGTGTCACGACGGTCAGGTGTACTTTCTGTTTCTGATCCAGCAGCCACCGAATGACCGGCACCATCGAGTTTACTTCGCCCATAGAGCATGCATGAATCCAGACACAGCCGTCCGGATAGTGAGGTGGCAGTGAGAGTGTGAGGTGTTGCTTCCACTTTACTGGCGGTTGATCCGCTAACAGTCGGTCAGGCTGCATATTTTGATGATCGGGCGTTTCCACAACCGCATTGCAGCAGGATTGCCCTAATGCTTCCAGAAGAAATATACTGTCGCTGGTGGTGGGAGAAGTCGGTTCGGGCAGATAGAATGCCTTGCATCACAGGTGGATATAGGATTGCATCACCACAAAGCAAAGAAGAGGTGGAAAGGAGTTCTTCATGACAATTGACAGTGGGTGGCTGGAAGAGAACGTACTTCTCTGCAAGCTAAGCGGGGATGAGATCGGTTTGCTGAATGGCCTGTTCGAGGTGATTCACCACGCTGCCGGCGATGTGATGCTGACACAGGGTGAAGCAGGCGGCGGGCTCTATCTTTTGCGCTTGGGAAGCGCGGAAGTTTCATACGAGTCGGAAGGGCATCGGGTTCAGGTCGCAGAGCTGGGCGAGAGTTCGCTGTTTGGCGAGATGTCGTTTCTGACCGGAGAGCCGGTAGGTGCCACGGTTACGGCGAGCGAAGCCTGTGAGGTCTATCGTCTTTCGCGTAGCGCCTATTCGCAGTTGATGGTTGAGAATCAGGATCTGGTCTATTCGCTGATGGCTCACATGCTGGTCAATGCCGGGACTGTACTGCGTCGTATGAACGATCAAATTGCCCTGAAAAACCCGGTATATCCGCAAATCTGATTCGGTTATATCGACACATATGTAAAGGTGAATCGATGGTGGAAAGCATAGTAACCCTTGTCATCGCTTTGTTTGTGGTCTTTATCGCAGCTGAGATATTTACCAATGCACTGGAGCATCTGGGGGAACGAATGGGTGTCTCCGAAGGCGTGACCGGTTCGATCTTCGCTGCAGTTGGCACGGCCATGCCGGAGACCATTGTTCCGGTTGTCGCAATTGTTGCGGGGGAGGCCTCTGAAGCGGTGAATCATGAGGTGGGGCTGGGGGCGGTTCTTGGTGCTCCTTTTATGCTGGCTACGCTAAGTATCGGACTGATGGGCTGGTTTGCCGGCCGAAGACGGGGCTGGTCTACCCGGCTGACGCCGGAGGCTTCCGGGATAAAGCGCGACCTTGCCGTGTTTGTTGCAGCATACCTTCTTGTGATAGCCGCGGCACTGTTACCGCCGGGTTGGGAGCAGGCGAAAGTAGCTGTATCGCTTTCGCTTTTTCTGATCTATTTCCTCTACCTTCTCGCGACTATCAGGGCGAGCCGGCAACTGGTTGAGGTGGGTCACGGGACAGAAGCTGACAACGGGCTCCATGTGGCGAAGTTTCTTGGGGATTCGACACCTGTTGCAGCTATACAGTTGGTCATCGGTCTTGTGTCGCTGGTGGTCGGAGCGAAGATGTTCGTTCATGGTGTCGAGCTGGCCAGTTCACTGTTCGGTGTCTCTGCGCTGGTGATCTCCCTGCTGATCGTTCCCGTGGCGACGGAGCTGCCTGAGAAGGTGAACTCCATTTTGTGGATCAGGAGAGGGCGGGATACACTGGCCTTCGGTAACATTACCGGAGCTATGGTGTTTCAGGGGACAGTCATTCCGGCAACCGTCATGATGTTGATGCCCTGGAGTCTGGAGGCGGGACCTGCTGTCGCAGCCGTTGTTCTGGCGCTGCTTGGCAATGGCTGGCTCTGGTATCTGAAGATGTCCGACCGGCTTACCGGCGGCTTTCTCTCCATGAGCATGCTGCTGTACGGCGCGTTTATCATTTTTGTTCTAACGCAGTAGTGACCGGAGCTGTATCCTTCCCTTTCCGTTTGTAACCTTATGATCTCTTGTTACAGTCGTGGCCGGTTTTGTAAGCCTTGCTTAATGCATGAAGAGGGAGCTATTGCATGATTATTACGGTTTTATCCATTGCCGCTATTCTCTATCTGACACTGCAACTGGAAGACAAATTCAAAATACCGTCCCCGGTCGGGCTGATTGCACTCTCCTATATTTTTCACGTTGCATTCCACGATCCTTTCATGCTCACCGGCGATGCCGAGCACTTCGCAGCCCTGGTGATTTTACTGCTGCCGATTCTGCTGATCGGCGACTCTCTTGAACTCAGTATCGAGGATTTGAAAGAGCATGGTTTAAGCCTCTTCTACCTTGCCGTGATTGCTGTGGCCCTTTCGGTGGTAACTGCACTTCTTATTGGTGATGCGCTGTTCGGTCAATACGGTCTCTCTGTTGCAGCTATTATTGTCCTGTTCGCCATGGTGCTGGCTACCGATCCGGTATCGGTGGTGAGCATCTTCTCCAATTTCCAGCTGCCGCACCGTCTCAAAATTCTTTGTGAAGGAGAGAGCCTGTTTAACGATGCCACAGCTTTGATCGTGTTTGTCTTTGTCGGTCTCTATGCTCTGGGTGGTGGTGAGATCACCTTTGGCTATGTCACCGAAATCAGTCTGATTGTGGTGCTCGGATCGGCTCTTTTGGGCATCGCTGTCGGTTATATCGGTCTGCTGGCTATGAAGACAACCGACAACCGCATTGCCGAGTTGCTGATCCTGATTCTGGTCGGCTATGGTGCATTTGAGGTCGCCGAATATTTCTATGTGTTCTTAAATATGTTTGGCGCCCATTCACACATGCACCTCTCCGGTATCCTTGCCTGTATCTTCTCAACCGTGACGGTGCACCACTTCCTCTCCAAAGCGATTGCCTATGACGATATGCGTATTGAGAAAGAGGCGGCGGAGATCAAACGTGAATCGATGGAGGAGAGATCATCGGGCAGACTCATTGATTCGGCGGTGAAGGCGATTAAGGCGACCGTGGAGGAGCGTGATCGTCATATGCGTACCAAGGAGGATATTCAGCTGCTGGCCATCGTTGCCAATACCATCCTCTTCGTGGCCATGGCCGAGATTGTTAATTTTGAACTGTTGATGAAGTACAAAACCGAAATTCTGGTGATGTTTCTGGCGACCACACTGATTCGTGCAGTGATGATGGCCAAGTTTGCCATCATCACCAACAAGACCGATAAAATGACCAACGTCAACTTCCGCTGGTGGGGTGTGCTCACCTTTGCCGGGATTAAGGGAGGGCTTTCGGTGGTCATGCTGATGATGATCCCATCCACCTTTGAGCATCTGGAGATGTTCAAGGCGATTGTGGTCGGGGTGATTATGCTCTCTACCTTTGTCTACTCGGCGATTCTGATCGCGCTGATTGCCAAGGATAGAGAGGCCTTCATCAAAGATATGGAGGAAGAGGGCGCTCACCACTAGTTATTATCCAGGTTGTTCGCTGGCGTGTGAACCAGCCAGCCTCCCGGAAGCTGTTATAATCATGGTATGGGATTTCTCAACAAACATTTGCGTGGTACAAACAAGCGTATAAATAGGCAAAACGAAGCGCATCCGGAAGCACGTCCAATTGGGCAGCCATATGCCTTCAGTGCAGAACAGGTGCTGGAGTCGCTTGGTTCATCTTCAGCCGGACTAAAGCAGGATGAAGCGGAAAAGAGGCTGCGCCATTTCGGCTTTAATGAGCTTCCCCGTGCCAAACAGGCATCCATATTCGAGGTGGTGCTACGTCAATTTGCCAGTCCTTTGATCTATGTGCTGGTTGCTGCCGCCCTGTTATCCGTCATGATCGAAGAGTGGTCCGATGCCGGGTTTATTACCGCTGTCCTGTTTATCAATGCCCTGATCGGTTCCATACAGGAGTTCTCGGCACAACGCGCGGCAGCGGCACTAAGCCAGTTGATCAAAACCGGATGCCGGGTGCTACGCGATGGCGAAAGTTACGAGTTGGACGCCAGGGATGTTGTCCCCGGCGACATCGTCTATCTGGAGTCGGGCGATAAGGTGCCGGCTGATGTCCGGTTATTGCATACGCACGATCTTGAAGTGGATGAATCGTTGTTGACCGGTGAATCGGTGGCGACCTTGAAGGATGCGTCGCTGCTGCTGGCAAACGATGCTGTTGTTGGAGACAGGCGCAATCTGGCCTTTGCCGGCACGATGGTGATTCGCGGTCGGGGGCAGGGCGTCGTGGTCGGAACTGCCTTTGCCACCGAGCTCGGTCGAATTGCTTCCGATGTACTGAATCGACCTCCGGCCAAGGCTCCGCTACTGGTCAGGATGGAGGCATTCACCAATCGTATTGCCATCTTTGTAGGTATAGCCGCCCTGGTTATGGCTGCTGTCTCTTTTTTGCGTGGTATGCCGCTGGAGGAGATATTTCTGCTTTCGGTGGCACTGGCCGTATCGGCTATTCCTGAAGGATTGCCTGTGGCGCTTACCGTGGCGCTTGCTGTCGGCATGCGCCGTATGGCACGGCGTGGCGTGATCATTCGCCGGTTGGTCGCTGTTGAAGCGCTGGGTTCATGCACGTTTATCGCTACGGACAAAACCGGCACGCTTACCATTAATCAACTTACCGTGAACAGGGTAGTGCTGCCTGACGGGGAGTCTCTTGAAATTGGCGGTAAAGGTATGGAGCCAACGGGTACTATTACAGTACTGCAGGGTGAATCGGCAGTCGATATGCAGCGTTTGACACGATTGGCTCAGGTTGCCGTGCTAGCCAACGAGGGGTTTTACGGTCGTCGTGGCGAAGAGTGGGCATCGCATGGCGATTCTGTCGATGTGGCAATGCTGGTCATGGCACACAAGATGAGCCTCGTCAAAGGTGAGGCAATCGGTGAGTTCCCCGAGCTGTCAACGATCCCATTTGAGTCGGAACGACTCTTCTCGGCCAGTCTCAATGAGGTGGACGGTATATCCCGCGTTTTCGTTAAAGGGGCGGTGGAGAAATTGTTACCGATGTGTACGCAGATGGCATTGAGAGATGGAGATGCCGATCTGGACAAAGAGCTTGTTTCCGGACAGGCGGCGGATCTCGCGGCGCAGGGTTACCGGGTTCTGGCACTTGCATCGGGCGTAGTCGATGATCGGGGAGAGGATGGTGGTGTCACGACGCTTTCGGAAGATCACTTAACATCGCTCACCCTCCTTGGTCTTGTCGGCATCATCGATCCGTTGCGTCCGGAAGCACGCGAGGCGGTTTTAATCTGTCGCCGTGCAGGGATCGAAGTAGCGATGGTGACTGGCGACCATCCCGATACGGCGCTGGCGATTGCCCGTAAGCTTGATCTGCTCAAAAGTCGTGAACAGATCGTGACCGGAACCGATTTGAGACGGGCAGAAGATGACGAACAGGTTGATCGGCTGATTGCAGCAGGCCGTGTTTTTGCCCGGGTCGAGCCGCAACAGAAGCTGGAGGTCGTCCACTCTCTTCAGCGTATAGGTCATTTCGTTGCTGTCAGCGGTGATGGTGCCAATGATGCACCGGCGCTCAGGGCTGCGCAGGTTGGTGTGGCGATGGGGAGATCGGGAACCGATGTGGCGCGTGAAACGGCTGACCTGATCATTACCGATGACCGATTCGATTCGATTGTGGCAGGCGTGGAGGAGGGGCGGGTTGCTTATGGTAATGTGCGTAAAGTTATTCTGCTTCTGGTTTCGACGGGTGCGGCTGAACTGGTACTGTTTACACTGGCACTTCTCTTTAACCAGCCATTGCCGCTTCTGGCCGTGCACCTGCTTTGGCTCAACCTTGTCACCAACGGTATTCAGGATGTGGCGCTGGCACTGGAGCCGGAGGAGGGGCATGAGCTCAGCCATCCGCCGCGTTCACCCAGGGAGCCGATATTCAACAGGCTGATGATTGAGCAGGTCATGATTGCAGCCCTCGTGATCGGTATCGTGGCTTTCCTCCTCTTTCAGTGGCTGCTGATGCACGGATATTCAGTGGATGAGGCCAGAAATGGCACACTGCTGTTGATGGTGCTTTTTGAAAATGTGCATGTCTTTAATTGTCGTTCGGAGTCGTGCTCGGTATTCCGGCATAATCCACTGCGTAATCCGATATTGCTGATCGGGACCCTGCTGGCGCAACTGGTACATATTGGCGCCATGTATCTTCCGTGGATCAGTGATATCCTGCATATTCAGCCGATTTCACCGGAGAACTGGCTGCGTCTTCTGAGTATGGCGTTAAGCGTGCTTCTGGTGATGGAGATTTATAAACGAATTCGTAGTCGATGGCCGTTCAGCTCTTCGTAAGAAGGCGGATCGTCAAAGGGGTTTATTGGCTGGCCCGGCAGATAATGTCGCGAGCGGAGATGATGCCGACCAGCTTACCCTCTTTATCGGTGACCAGAAGATTTGGGCTGTCATGTTGAAGATTGATCAGTTTTGCGGCAACGGCACTGGTAGGAGTATGCTCATCGACGGATTCAGAAGGTTTCTCCATGACTTCGGCAATCGGCATAGCAAGAACCTGTTTCAGGTTTTTATAGACAGAGGCGATGTCAGGTCCGCCCTCCATAGCTGCCAGTAGTTTACTGTCGGCGTAGGCCGGAACAGCAGCGTGGAGAATCGCCAGGGTACTGATCGAGCCGACAGCCCGACCGGAACTGTCAACGACTGGAAATTGACAAAACGGGCTCATTCTGAAGAGCTTCACGGCATCTTCGACAACTGCATCATCAAGAACAACAGCCGGATTTTTTGTCATAACATTCGATGCAATCATCTTGGACTCCCTGTCGCGAAAACCTGTTTTATATACCCGAAGTATAGAACAGTTTTATTGTACCAGGTGAAAATAAAAAAGGCTCCGGAGGTTCCGGAGCCTTTGAAAACAGAGGTCTGATGCCATGGGGAGGGAGGGGAGAGAGGCATCAGACCTGAGAGAAGATAGCGTTCACCCTATTATTTTGGTGTGAATGGATAATTAAAATCCGTTAATAAACCTTACGGTAGCACTCGGTTATTTTTTCAGCTGCCGGAACTGAGCCAAAACGAAACGTTTCAGATCAAGCGCAGCTGCCAGTGCCGCAGGCACCGAGAATAGCGTGATTACCGTGGAGAACATCAGACCCCATGAGAGAGCCAGCGCCATGGGGGCGACGAAGGGGTCAAAGCCGCCCCATCCGTATGCCGTCGGCAGCAGTCCTACCACAGTCGTGATGGCTGTCAGTAGCACGGCGCGAAGCCTGCGTTTGCCGCCAGTGATGATGGCCTCAAACCACGGCACCCCTTCCTCCAGTAGCCTCTGAATAAACACGGCCATCACCAGAGAGGAGTTCACCACCACACCTGTAAGTGCAACAAATCCCATCAGCGACATGAATGAGATCGGCTGGCCGTGCAGGAAGAGACCGATCACGATACCGATGACACCGAAAGGAATGGCCAGCATGACGAGGAAGGGATAACTCAACCGGTTAAACTGGATAGCCAGAATGATGAAGATGCCGAAGAGGGCAAAGATGAAGCTGAATACCAGCCCGCGCACCGACTCCTCAGTTCGTTCCTGCTCGCCACCCAGTCTGTAACGCACGCTATCTGCAGCATCGCCAAGCCATTCATCCTTGCGTGATTCGACCAGAACATTGAGCTCGGCCGAAGTCAGTTCATCAGGCCGCACTTCTGCCGAAACATGAATTACACGTGTTCCGTCTTTATGACGTACGCTGGCAAGTCCCGGCTCCTCATGGAATGTGGCAATCCTGTTCAATGGAACCAGCCCACCCATCTGATTCGGAATCTGCAGCTCTTTCAGGGTTGCCATTCGCTGTTCGGCAGATTCCGGATAACGGATAGTTACATCAATCTCCTCTTTACCCCGTTTCAGTGTCGAAACCACCAGACCGTCAAAGGCGGCGCGGATATGGGTGGCAATGGTGGCCAGATCGACATTGGCAAAGGCAGCGAGCTCCCGGTTGAGTTCGATATGAATCTCCGGATCACCCGGCTGCAGTCCACTCTCGATCGAGTGGGCGCCATCCACCTTTTCAAGCATGGCCACAAGGCGTCTTGCAACCATTTCCCGCTCGCTATCACTACCGCGACTGATCTCTACCTGCAGTGCACGACCGGTCGGCGGGCCGGCCGCAAGCATGACAAAGTTGATGTTCAGTTCGGGGAAGAGTGGCGGGATTTCCTTTTCAAGACGGCGCATCACATCCCGTGCAGGGATATCGCGACCGACAAAGGAGGTGAGGGAGACGCGAAGATAACCGAAGTGGTCACCGACCTGTTTTAACTCTTCACGCTGGTCCGAGCTGTTGGTGCCGGCCATAGTGGTTGTCACCTCAAGAATTTCAGGATTGATGCGTGAGCGTACTTCTTGGTCGATGTTCAGAAGCATTGCCCGCATCTCCTCAAGCGTCGTACCAATCGGTGCATTGACCCGAAGATAGAACTGATCTTCTGCACCGCTTGGAAAAAGCTGGAATTTGGTCTGGGTGGCAAGTGCACCGGCACCAACGAGTCCCAGAATGGTTAAAGCAAGGGTGATGTAACGGAACTTCACCGCCTTTTCTAACAGGCTGGCATACGACTCCGTTAACCAGATCAGCAGTTTGCGTTCTTTGGGATGTTTGTCGGGGTTGGCGACATCGCGAATGTGGTTGGGGAGAATCATGATCGCTTCCCACCATGAGAAAAAGAGGAGAATCACCACAACCAGCGGAATGGAGACAATAAATTTTCCGATAATGCCTTCCATGAACATCATCGGCATGAAAGCGACAATGGTGGTGAGAACCGTGGCGGTCACGGGTCCCAGTAGTTCATAGGTTCCTTCAATAGCAGCCTCGGCCGGGCTTAGCCCCTTCTCCATGTGGTAGGTGGCATTTTCGCCGATGATGATGGCATCATCAACCATCAGACCAAGCACGATAATGAAGCCGAACATGGTCAGAAGGTTCAGGGTGGTGCCACCCAGGTAGAGCACCAGGAGGCCTGAGAAGAAGATGATCGGCAGGCCCCAGGCGGTGGTTGCCGCCACGGCCGGACGCAGGAAAGTGAATAGTGTGAGAAATACCAGTACAAGGCCGATCATACCGTTGCTGGAGAGAACATTGAGTCGCAGCCGCGTGTTGATTGAAAAGTCCTGATAGGTGCGCACCTCAATCGCTTCGTGATAGCGCTCGGAGATTTTAGGCAGGTAGGCTCGAACCCGGTCAACCAGAGAGATAATATCGGCATCAGCCTGTTTAATGACGATGAAGCTCATGGACGGGTTACCCATAGCATCAACGTGGCGCCTTGGTTTCTCCAGTGCCTGTGTCACCTCGGCTACATCTTTGAGATAGAGCTTGTGTCCCTGTTCAGTTGCCCGGATCACAAGATTCCCGGCATCTTCCGCTGAGTCGAACTCCCCGTTCACACGAATCATCTTCTGGCCGGATTCGGTCTTCAGGTTGCCGCCCGGTGCATTGACGTTCCAGCCCTGAATAAGGCGTGCGATCTCACCGGTTGAAACTCGGAACTGCTTCATCTTCTCCGGCAACAGGGTAATGCGGATCTCCTCTTTCCGATCCCCCTGAACGAACACCTTTGATACACCCTGGATGTTAAGCAGGTCATCTTCTATCTGGTCGGATATCCGTTTTAGTTCCAGTTCATCAATCGGAGCAAAGATGGAGAAAGAGAGAACCGGTGTCTGTTCTGATTTCACCTCCAGGATAACCGGGTCATTGGGCAGGTCGCTGGGTAGTTTCGCTCTGTCGATCGCCTGTTGAACATCGGAGATAAAGCGTGATCGGTCGGTGTAACTTGGTTCGATCTCGATCAGCATCTCCATCGAACCGGCAAAGGCGGTCGAACTGACCTTCTTGATGCCATCCATGCCCTTGAGTTCACGCTCGATCGGCGTAACAAGCAGTTGCTCCATCTCATGCGGTGTGGTGCCGGGATAGACGGCTGAAACAACGGCAAGATCGAAGTCAACGCTTGGAAAAGCTTCCCGCTGAATGGAGGAGGCAGCGTAGATGCCTGCCAGCAGTAGCAGGACGGAGAGCATGTTGACCAGCAGTCCGCGATGAACAAAAAAGGCAATCAGTGCTTTCATCAGTGGGCTGCTCCTGTGGAAGCTGCACTGCTTTCGAGCTGTCTGCTCAGCAGTGTTCCTTTCGTCAGTTCCAGTTGATATGTTGCCAGTTGCAGAGAGCTCTTCTGAATCGCTGCCTGTAGCTCGGCCAGTTGAAGATCGCCTTCGAACTGAATGATGGTAGCCGTATTTGAACGCCCTTCTTTGTAGCGGCGCATTTCGGCATTGAACTTTTGCGATTCGGCTTTTGTCCGAAGTTTCGCCGCCTGCAAGGTCTGGCTGCCGGAGATCAACTGCTGCAGGATGGTAGAGAGATCGCTGGTCAGAGATTCGGTGGCCTGAATTTTTTCAAGCTGTACCTGCTGGCGGGCCAGCTCAGCTTGTCTGATCCCGGCATGCGTAGCACTGCCGCCAAGCGTGTCGTTCAGTTCCACGCTTAATGAAACGAACCGGTCGGTCAGGTTAAAACCCTGACCCGCTGCCCGACCGGCACTGCCTTCGAGTGCCCGGCTTCCGACCTGTCCGACCAGATCAACCTGGGTATCGTGCTGATCTTTGGCAGCAGTCAGTCGAGCTTGCGCTGCTGCCAGTTTCGCTTCCAGTGATTTAAAGACAGGGCGCTGTGTCACGGCCTCTTTGACCAGTTGATCGACGGTAAGTTCGTTCAGGATATTGGCTTGGATCACCGGTTCGTTGCCAAGCGGCGATATCGCTCTGTTGCCGTCTTGGGACATCAATCGATTCAGGGAGATTCTGGCCGCTTTTACGGTCGCTTCGGCGCTACTTCGATCCATGCGGCGGGTTGCCAGCAGGGCTTCGGCCTGAAGCCTGTCGGCCTTCTCGATCAGTCCGAACTGTTCTCTGTGTTTCTGGTAACGCAGTAGTTTCTCTGTTCGGGCAATGGCTTTGTCTGCAATGTCGAGACGCAGCTCTTCGATCGCCAGCTGGTAATAGAGCATGATCGCCTGGCCTGCCAGTACCTCTTTCAGCATCTCGACCTCCCATCGGGAGGAGGCCTCATCCTTTTCGGCAGCGCGCATCATCTCATGATAGGCGGGATTGCCGTGTCCACGCAGAAACGGGTAGCGATAGATGAGGTCAATCTGATTGCTGTAGACCGGATTGAGTGTCGACTGAAAGGCTCCGGGCACTGTGGCCGGATAGTTCAGTTTTGTTCGATTGTAGTTCAGAGAGCCGGTCAACGTGCTGCCATCCTGCAGCGGTTTCGTAATAGCGCCATATACCTGACCCGATTGGGTCTGATTGGCGGCAAACGGGCTGGTGGTCGGGCTCTTCTCATCACTGGCGCCGATGCGTGCGGTCACTCTCGGATCGAGCATGCCATCCAGCCGTTCCTGTTCGGATTTTGAAAATTCCGGGCCGAGCCGGGCTATGGCAATGTCGGGGTGATGTGCCAGTGTTTCGCGGATGGCGTGTGCCAGTGAAATCGGCTCGGCCGGTGCAACAGCAGGTAGAAGCAGTATGCAGAGTGGAATGGCCCAGCGGCTTACGCGTTTGATCAAACTCTGTTTTCCCCCGATCGTAAAGTATTCATAAGCTAGGATATCAGTTGATCCTGTCAATTAATTGACCAAGTTGACCGAAGTCTCATAATGTCCGGATGACGTCCATTCCTTTTCCACCCGAGCGTATTGAAGACGGCATCGGCTTTTTGGTCAATCAACTTAGTTACGAGTTGCGCCAGGCGGCAATGCGACAATGCAGTGTTGTCGACTACAAGATGACGCCCGAGGGGTTGGGGATCCTGTTTTTGCTCAGCCGCAAAGATGGGCTGACCCAGAGCAACATTTCCGAATATCTGGGCAAGGATAAAGCGATGATTACAAGGCTTCTTAACAGTCTTGAGGCCGAAGGTCTGATCCGACGTGACCCGGACGAGAGCGACAGACGTGTTGTTCATACTCACTTGACCGAACCAGGGAAAGAGGCGCTTGATGAGATCATCCCTCTGTTCCGCTCGCTGTTTGCGGATATCTATGCCGGTATTGAGTATGACGAGTTTGATGTGGCGCGGCGTGTGCTTTCGACCATGATTGCAAACCTGAAACGGCTTTCCGACGATTGAAACGCCCGCATCTTCCTGACTCTCGGTGAGTGTCGTATAAGCCTCGGCTATTGCTTGGTTCATCGGTTGCCCTCTTCATCGGAGGCAATGCTGCTGTTATCCCGGTAACCCGTCCTGACCGTTATTGCTCTGTCGCGGATGCGGTACCGGGCTGATCCAGGCCGCTCATGTCAATTTCTTCAGATTTAACCTGTTCAGGTTAACTTATTTAGATTTAGCCTGCTCAGGCGCGTTCCATGAACTCGCCGGTTTCGGTATTGACCCTGACAGTGGTTCCCGGCTCCAGATAGGGTGGAACCATGATCGATGCACCGGTCTCCAGTACACCGGGCTTGTAGGAGCCGGTTGCTGTCTGACCCTTGATCGCCGCATCGCACTCCACCACTGTCAGCGTGACACTCTGCGGCAGATTGACGTTGAGCGGGCGCTCCTCGTGAAACTCCACCTCCACCATCATCTCAGGAAGCAGGTAGGGCTTGGCATTGTCCAGCATATCCTCTTCAAGGGTGATCTGGTCGTAGGTCTCCATATCCATGAAGTGGTACTGCCCGTCGGCTTCGTAGAGATACTGCATTTCACGCTGAGAGAGGGTGACACGCTCCACTTTCTCGGATGAGTTCCAGCGTTTGTTGGTCTTGGTGCCCGTTTCGATGTTGCGCATCTCCACCTGCATGCAGGCC
This sequence comes from Mariprofundaceae bacterium, assembly GCA_050304695.1. GTDB lineage: Bacteria > Pseudomonadota > Zetaproteobacteria > Mariprofundales > Mariprofundaceae > WSZY01. Next base: position 17,397 of record JBNLEB010000014.1, on the reverse strand, counting down.
ACACCTTTACCCGGTGTAACATGTTTGATCTTCATGACCTTCCACAGGCCGTTATCAACTTCGAGGATGTTTCCAACTCGAACAGCGGTGACATTCATTTGCATCGTTCTACTCCACAGGCACAATATCGGGTCTGTCATTGTTCAAAAGTAACGGACAATCGACAGATCCAGAAGGCCCGAGACGATAGCTTTGATACGGTTTTACGGCAAGAAGATGAAGGATAAACAGGTAGAAAAGATGATGGATACCCCGGTACAGGAAGCGATGGATCAGTTTATGCTGGAGAGCCATCCCGCAAAGGATGTCGGCCTGTCGATGGAGCGCTGCATGGAGATGTTTGCCGAATACCTGCTGCACTACTCCGATCTCTATCAGGATGAGGAGATGGTGGATGAAGGGGAACTGGCCGACTGGGAAGAGGCGCTGGGGCAGTATGTCGAAAACCTGTTCGAGGGCGACTCGGAGATATCGACCGAGCTGGGTTCGCTTCCGGTCTCACTGCTGGAGCCGGAACATTTCCGTGATTTCCTCGGCTGGTTCGTGCTGCGTGAACCGGGCATCACCAGTCTTGAGGTGGAGCTTCAGGCCAAACTGCTTCTGCTCTGGGTCAAGTTTCTGCACGACAGGAAGTGGGTGGATGGTGAGCGCTATGTCTCGTTCATTGAGAGTATCGAAGAGACCAAGGATGAAGCGATGCGGGCTGTTCAGGCCGCCAGGCTACTGTTTCACTACGTCCGCCTGGGTGGCGGTGTTTCGCCACGCCACAGAGGAAAAAGATTCGAGAAGTTTATCGAGGGCCATGCCCGTATCTCCAGGCTAAACAAAAAGTCTGCATGGCTGCAGTTCGATAATAATAAACAGGAGATCGGTCCGGTCACATTACCTGGAGAGATCACCCGTATGCTCAAGGATGGCGATGTGCTGGATATTGAGCTCGGCTCCCGGGAGGGTATCTGGTTGATTGTCGATATCGGCCCGGTCTATCCCAGCGAGGTCTATGTCGATGCCGATGAGTTCGATATTCCGGAGAAGCTTTCCTGAATCTTGAATGACTACCTTCGGCCAAAAGCGGTCATTCGAGTCCGCGTCCACCCAGAGAGCACTTTGCAGTGCTGGTTTCGACGGTTCCGATGACCTGAGAATGGTCGATAAAGCCGAATTCAGAACTATCAAAACTTTGATCTCTGTTGTCGCCGAGTGCGATCAGATTGTTTTGTGGAACCATGTTGTTGTAACGGGCGAGTTGGATTTGCAGGGCGGATGTTTGTTGTAGTTTTGAAATGACGGTGTCATTGCGGATCAGTTGGTTGCCGATGAGTTCAACCTTGTCACCAGCAATAGCGACAACTCGTTTGAGGAGTGGTGGTTTGTTATCCAACAGTCGGATGGCAATAAGATCGCCAACGTTGTATTCCGAAACTCTGCGATGCAGGCAGACATATTCACCGTGACCGATGGTTGGTTCCATCGATGCGCCGCTGACGCGCAGCAGTTCCCATTCGGGATCAGCGATAGAGAGAGATGGAATCAGGCAGGTGAGGAGTAAAAGAGTACTCCTGAAACCGTTCATCAGAAGGAGACGTTGCCGCTGTTCGCTTTGCCGGTCGGCGGGTTGCCGGCGTAGTCGGTGCCGTTGCCTGAGGCGCGATTGTTTGCAAAGAAGTTCTGCGGGCCGTTAGAAGGGTGGGCAAAGTTGATGCCATTGCCGCCGAGGGAGTCGGTCACCAGATTCTCTTCGATCAGGTTATCGGAACCGGAGACATGGATGTTGTTGCGCTTGTTGCTGACGACGGTGTTGCCTTTGATCTGGCAGTCGTCACCGACGGAGATGCCCCCCTTTTCAGGGGCGTTGCCCTTGTTGTTCATGCTGACGGTATTGGAGAGAATGGTCGAACCGTCGAGGGCCTGGATACCCCAGCCGCCGTTGCCCGATACGGTATTGCCGATCAGCGTGCTCGAACCGGAAAAGATGCCTGTATCGGCATTGTCGCTGACGTTGTTCTCCCTGATGGTGCTGCCACCGGCCGAGATGCCGTATTCGCCTTTGTTACCGTACACAGTGTTTCCGATGACCGAACTGCCGTTCTCAGCCGAGATGCCGTTGCCCTGGTTGTTGCGTGAAATGCTGCTGCGGATGATGGAGTTGCTACCGGCAGCGATACCGACCGAACTGTTTCCCCATGCCATGCATTCGCTGATCAGTGTGCCGGAGGAGAAGGAGAAGATACCACCGGAGCCGTTGTTGATGGCACGTACCTGAGAAATGCGATGGCCGTCGCCAGTGGTGGCAAAGATACCGGCTGCGCCGAAGCCGCGAATGGTACCGTTCTCGATAGCGACGTTATGGGTGCCGTCAATCGAGATGCCGTTTACTTTCGAGCCGTCACCGATGATTGAGAAGCCGTTCAGGTTGAGGGTTACGTTGTCGGTTTTAACGACAATAGCCCCCCCTTTTTTGGACACTTTCAGGTCTCCGGTGAGGAAATATGAGCCCGGTTTGCTAATGGTGAAGGGAAGGGTACTGATGGGTGTTCGCACCTCATCTTTAGCCGCGGCGATGATCTCATTTGCCTGCATGCCGTCGATCAGGTCGGCATCGAGGCCGGAGCCTGTACCCGCTTTGATCTTATTGGCCGAAATGGCCTTGTCGGCCAGATCCTCGCTCTGGATGGAGCCGTTACGAATCTGGTAGCCGGTGATGGTGTCCGCAGCGATCTGGCCGCTGCCGATCTTATCCTCCAGCTCAATGAAACTTGTCGTTTTGCGATGGTGTGCTGCCGGTTTGGATGCGTGAGTCTCGATATCTTTGGTCGTGGCCGCACCGATCTGGGCAGCGGTCACCTTGTGAGGGTTTTTTCGATTACTGATATGCCCTGATGCTCCGCCTGTCGATACGCCACCGGCTGCCACTGAAACATTGATCTGAGTGTCGGGCAGAGAAGCAGAGATGGAGGGCGGTCGAGCAGATGATGAAGGGGCGGCAGGCGTAGCCTTGGCTGTTCTGGTCGTTGTTTTGGTGGCGGTCGCAGTGGCCGGGATGCCGGGGTCGAACAGAACCCTCGGTTTCTGCTCCTCATCACTACCGGCACGAATACCGAGCATATAGATGTGGCTCCAGTCGATACCGGAGGAGTCAAACGGTGTGATGGTTCCGAGGTTGACTTTAAAACTACCGTTATGAACCTCTACGGAGGTGTGTTTCTCACGCCATGCAACATCCGAGCTGGCACCTTCGTAGAGGGTGAAGGTAAGGTCGTACGTTCCGTTCAGGGGTTGGCCGGCAGGGCCGATCAGGAAGCCTTCATGCTCGACGGTGGTGGCAGCGGCTGTGCCGACGGCGATAAGCGCGGTTGCGAAGAGTGTCAGCAGCAATCCTCCGACACGTTTCGGAAACCGTTCAGATATCACGAATATTGTGTGCCTGTGCGGCGGCATTGCCGATGTAACTGGCCGGAGTCAGCTTTATCAGCTCCGACTTGGCTTCGGCAGGAATATCCAGATTCTCAATAAACGCTTTCAGTGCTTCTGGTGTAATGCCTTTGCCACGTGTCAGTGCCTTCATCTGCTCATACGGGTTCTCCAGGCCATAACGGCGCATCACAGTCTGTACGGCTTCACCCAGCACCTCCCATGTAGCATCGAGATCTTCGGCCAGGCGTGCTTCGTTGAGCTCCAGTTTGCTTAAGCCTTTGGCCAGTGAGGCAAAGCCGAGCACCGTGTATCCGAAACCGATACCGAGATTGCGTAGTACGGTCGAGTCGGTCAGGTCGCGTTGCCAGCGTGAGATTGGAAGTTTGGCCGAGAGATGACCCATGATGGCGTTACCGATACCGAAGTTGCCCTCGGCATTTTCGAAGTCGATTGGATTGACCTTGTGCGGCATGGTGGATGAGCCGACTTCGCCTGCAACCACCTTCTGCTTGAAATAACCCAGTGAAATGTAGCCCCAGATATCACGAGAGAGATCGATTAGCACGGTGTTGAGGCGGCAGATGGCATCGTTCAGTTCCGCCACGTAGTCGTGCGGTTCGATCTGGGTGGTATAAGGGTTCCAGGTCAGGCCGAGGCTGGTGACGAACCCCTGGGCAATCTTTTCCCAATTCAGCTCCGGATAGCTGGCTATGTGGGCGTTATAGTTACCGACCGCGCCATTGATCTTCCCAAGAATCTCGATACCGGTGATCTGTTTCTGCTGACGCTTCATGCGGTATGCGACGTTGGCGAACTCCTTGCCCATGGTCGATGGTGAGGCAGGCTGGCCATGGGTGCGGGAGAGCAGCGGGACGTCGGCCATGTCGATAGCCATCTGCTGTATGGTGCCAGTCAGTTTGTCGATCTCCGGCAACAGCACTATATCGCGCGCCTCTTTGAGCATCAGGGCATAGGAGAGGTTGTTGATGTCTTCGGAAGTACACGCGAAGTGGAAAAATTCTGAGATGGCAGCCAGTTCGCTGTTATCGGCGACCTTCTCTTTCAGGAAATACTCGACCGCTTTCACATCGTGATTGGTGGTCGCCTCGATATCCTTAACGCGCTGGGCATCGGCTTCGGTGAAGTTGTTGATGATGTTGTCGAGCATGGAGTTGGCGCTGTCGGAAAAGACAGGGATTTCGCCGATCTCTCCGTTGGCAGCGAGCATCTGCAGCCAGCGCACTTCAACGGTTACACGCGCTTTGATCAGGCCATATTCACTGAATATGGGGCGTAAATCGGCCACTTTTGAGGCATAACGGCCATCCAGCGGTGAAAGGGCGGTAAGTAGTGAAACCTGCATGTATTCTCCAATAAGGGGTAAAAATTTCGAAACCGGTGCAGAGAAATCTACACAGTTTCGATTGATTTCTAAAGCAACTGAGGTAATGATGCTTGCTGTGACTTTTATCAGTATGTGTTATATGGACTTTCTTTACTGGTAATATTGACGCTAACATCGTGCAGGGAGTGTTGTATGAATGGATGGATACGTGCAGCTGCGATACTAATATTATGGGGTGCTCTGTCGGCGCCATTGGTCGCCGAAGAGAGTAAGCCGGATGCAATGCGTGGCGCAAAACTGTTTGGGGATATCTGTGCACACTGTCACCTGACCAGCTATGAGGAGAGCAAAGTTGCGGCCCCCGGCCTGAAAGGGGTGTTAGAACGTCACGATGTAAAGTGGCTGAACCAGTGGATTAAATCACCGGAAGCCTTTGCCAAGAAGGATGAAACTGCCGGGGCTCTGCTTGGCTCAAACAAATATGGTTTGAAGATGCCAACCTTGCCGGAGATGCAGGATGACAAAAATCGAGCCGATGTTATTGAGTATCTGAAAACGTTAAAGGGCGACTGATACGAGGGTTTTATCCGTAAGGGTTGAATCAAAAAAGCCGGGCATTTACCCGGCTTTTTTGATTTCAGGATCAAGGGTTATCCGTTAAGCAGCTCTTTCAGGCGCTGATTCACGATAGCCGGATTGGCCTGACCCTTCGAGGCTTTCATCACCTGACCGACGAAGAAGCCGAACAGTTTATCCTTACCACCGCGGTAACCCTCGACCTGCTCCGGATTGGCATCCATCACCTGTTGGATAATTGCATCAATCGCGCCGGAATCGGAGAGCTGTTTCAGTCCCTTCTTCTCGATGACGGTGTCGGCATCTCTGCCCGATTCCATCATTGCATCGAGCACATCCTTGGCGATCTTGCCAGAGATGGTGTTGTCCGCGATACGATCCAGCAGCCCTGCCAATGCTTCGGCAGAGACCGGTGAATTACTGATATCAAGGCCTGCATCCTTCAGGCGGCCAAGCAGTTCGTTGGCCATCCAGTTGGCACAACGCTTCGGATCGGCCGGGTGGGCCGCTACCAGTGACTCATACCAGCCAGCAAGCTCGCGGGACTGGGAGAGAACGTCGGCATCGTAAGCAGATAATCCGAATTCAGCTTCAAAGCGTTTGCGCAGCTCACCTGGAAGTTCCGGCATGCCGGCTTTGATGGCATCGACCTCCTCCTGCGATACGCGCAGAGGTGGCAGATCGGGTTCCGGGAAGTAGCGGTAGTCGTGCGCCTCCTCCTTACCGCGCATGGAGCGGGTTTCACCTTTCACCGAGTCGTAGAGGCGGGTCTCCTGCACCACCTTGCCGCCATCCTCGATCAGCTCGACCTGACGGATTACCTCATGCTCGATCGCCTGCTTAATGAAGCGGAAGGAGTTGAGGTTCTTAAGCTCTGCACGGGTGCCGAACGGTTCGCCGGGACGACGAACCGAGACGTTGGCATCGCAGCGGAACTGGCCTTTCTCCATATCTGCATCGGAGACATCGAGGAAGCGCACCAGCTGATGCAGCTGTTTCAGGTAGGCCACCGCTTCATCGGCAGAGCGCATGTCAGGTTCGGAAACGATCTCCATCAGAGGAACTCCCGACCTGTTCAGGTCGATGTGGGATACGGCATCCAGCCCCTCATGCATCGATTTGCCTGCATCCTCTTCCATATGAATGCGAGTGATGCCGATCCGTTTTTCGCCCTCTTCAGTCGGGATGTCGATATAGCCACCCTCGACAATCGGCACGGCAAACTGAGAAATCTGGTAACCCTTCGGCAGATCGGGATAGAAGTAGTTCTTACGATCGAACTTCGATTCCAGGTTGATCTTCGCATCGATAGCCAGACCGGTCAGGATCGATTTATCGACGGCAACCGTGTTGAGCACCGGCAGCTGACCGGGCATGCCCAGGCAGACCGGGCAGGTCTGGGTGTTGGGCTCGGCACCGAACTCGGTGGAGCAGCCGCAGAAGGCTTTGGTCTTGGTGTTGATCTGGCAGTGGACTTCCAGTCCGATGACGACTTCCCAGCTCATGCTTCACCTCCAGCTCTGTTATCAAAGGCGGTTGGAACTTTGGTTGTCCAGTCCGTAGCCGCCTCGTAGGCGGATGCAGCGGAGAGCAGAGTATCTTCGCGCCATGCCGGTGCAATCCACTGCAGGCCGACAGGCATGTCGTTAGCAAAGCCGCACGGCTGCGATAGACCGGGAAGGCCCGCCAGATTCACCGCGATGGTGAAGATGTCGGAGAGGTACATGGTCAGCGGATCATCGGTCTTCTCACCGAGTTTGAAGGCGGTGATGGGGCTTGTCGGTGTGGCGATGATATCCACCTGCTCGAATGCCTTGATGAAATCCTGCTGCACCAGCGTGCGTACCTTCTGTGCTTTCAGGTAGTAGGCATCGTAGTAGCCGGAGGAGAGGGCGAAGGCGCCGGTCAGGATGCGGCGCTTCACCTCCGAGCCGAAGCCTTCATCGCGCGAACGGGTGTACATGTCGAGCAGGTCTTCAGGATTGTCGCAGCGGTGGCCGAAACGAACACCATCATAACGAGAAAGATTCGCCGACGCTTCGGATGGCGCGATCACATAGTAGGCGGCAACCGCGTACTCGGTGTGCGGCAGCGAGATATCGACGATCGTAGCCCCCAGTGCTTCACACTGTTTCAATGCTTCATCGATGGATGCACGAACGCCCTCGTCCATGCCATCGACGAAATACTCTTTCGGGCGGCCGATCTTCAAGCCTTTCATGTCGGTAGCGTCGCAGGCGCCCAGCCAGTCAACTGTCGGCGCATTATTCACCGAGGTGGCATCGCGACTATCGTGGCCTGAGATGGCGGCGGTGATCATGGCTGCATCCTTCACAGTACGGGTCATCGGGCCCGCCTGGTCGAGCGAAGAGGCGAAGGCGATGATGCCGCGGCGCGAAACACGGCCGTAGGTTGGTTTCAGGCCCGTAATGCCGCAGACAGAGGCGGGCTGACGGATCGAGCCGCCGGTATCGGTACCCAATGCTGCCGGAGTCAGTGCTGCTGCAACTGCCGCAGCTGAGCCACCGGAGGAGCCGCCGGGAATGGCATCGGTGTCCCACGGATTGCGGCAGACACCAAAGGCAGAAGTCTCGGTTGAAGAGCCCATGGCGAACTCATCCATGTTGGTCTTGCCGACCAGGACTGCACCGGCCTCTTTGAGCAGGGTGATCACATGGGCATCATAAGGGGCATGGAAATCTTTGAGGATATTGGAGCAGCACTGGGTCGGCCCGTCCTGAGTGCAGAAGATATCTTTTACCGCAATCGGCAACCCTTCCAGCGGGCGCGCTTCGTGTTCGGCTCGATAGTTGTCCGATGCTTCGGCTTGAGCGATAACATGATCCGGGTCGATATGGACAAAGGCATTGAGCGTGTCGTTATGTGCGGCAATGCGGTCGAGATAGTTCTTGGCAACCTCAACAGCGGTGGTTTCACCGGTATCAAGCCGGGTCTTGATTTCAGATAAGGAAGAGAACGGCATTATTCAATCACCTTCGGCACGACGTAGAGGCCTGATTCGGTTTTAGGGGCAGGTTTCTGCAGGGCATCGCGACGATTGTTGCTGGTCACGATATTGGCCCGCAGCGGCATGGCCGCGTCGTGCGGGTGTGCGGTGGCAGTTACACCATCGGTATCCACTTCGGAGAGTGTTTCGATATAGCCGAGAATACCCGAAAGCTGTGGTCCGAGCTCTGTCGCTTCATCTTCGGTCAGGCGAATGCGAGCGAGCATCGCCACTTTGTTTACATCAATTTCCATGCAATTAGCCCCTGTAAAAAGTCGGCGGGAAGCTTAGCCCTATTCAGGTCTGAATTGAACCACCAATGGTATACGCATCAAAGATGCGGCGATGATCAATCTGTGCCATGATCTTTACCATGTTCAGGGATATGGCGAAAAGGGCCGTTCACCATCTGCTGATGCCAGTGTTGGTGCTGCTTCTGCTGACTACATGTTCATCGCAGCCGGAGCTACCACGACTCGCACCGGATGCCACCATTCTTGCGTTTGGCAATAGCCTGACTTATGGCAGCGGTGCGAAGGAGCGGGAGAGTTATCCGGCAGTGTTATCCCGCCTGACAGGCTTTGATGTGGTCAATGCAGGTATACCGGGTGAGGTGACGAGTGCCGGTCTTGCACGTCTGCCAGATCTGCTGGATGAGGTGCAACCACAGATGATGATCCTCTGCCATGGTGGCAATGACATGCTCGGGAAGAGAGATATGAACCGGATGGCGGATAATCTTCGGAGTATGATCCGTATGGCAAGGCAGCGCGATGTGATGGTGATTCTTATTGCAGTACCGCAACCGGGACTGCTTCTCTCTCCTCCGGAGCTGTATCGAAGAGTGGCAGATGAGATGAATGTTCCTGTTGAAATGGATGTATTAAGTGATGTGCTGTCAGAGCGTTCGATGAAGTCCGATACTATTCATCCCAATGCGCAGGGTTATCGAAAGATAGCGAAAGCGATATTTCAGCTTATGGAAGATGCGGGGGCTGTAAGATAGACGGTTGAAAGGGCTGTCGAATATTAATCCAGCAGCAAGGAACTCCATATGATGATTGCAGTGATCACCGACAACAGAACGGCTGCGGAACCCATATCTTTAGCACGACCGGAGAGTTCATGCTGTTCACTGCCGATTCTGTCGACTGCTGTTTCGATGGCGCTGTTTAGTAGCTCGACGATCAGTACCAGCATCCAGCTGGAGATCAGTAGCAGCTTTTCAAGTGTGTTTTCGCCGATATAGAGGGCGCCGGCAACTGCGATCGGCAGGATGAATATTTCGGTTTGAAAAGCGGATTCACTGCGTAGGGCGGCCATGATTCCCGCCCACGAGTAGCGAGTCGCATCAATCAGGCGGGTGATGTAATATGACCAGGCCCTGTTCATTCGGTTTTATTCCTTGCGGCTGAAAAACCTGAGCAGTGAAAGTTGAGGGGAGCGGGGCCCGTCAATGGCCACCGGGTAATCGCCGGAGAAACAGGCATCGCAATGGCAGTCACGTGGCTTGCCGACAGCTCGGTACATTCCATCGAAGGAGACAAAAGCGAGCGAATCGGCATGGATCGCTTCACACATCTCATTCAGGTCCATTTTATTGGCCAGAAGCTCCTCCGAGTTGGGGGTGTCGATACCATAGAAACAGGAGTGTTTAGTCGGTGGACTGGAGATGCGCATATGTACTTCAGCGGCTCCTGCTGCGCGAACCATCTCGACAATCTTACGGCTGGTAGTGCCGCGGACAATCGAGTCATCGACAAGTACGATCCGTTTGCCTTCAATCAGTTTGCGATTGGGATTGAGCTTCAGTTTGACACCGAAGTTACGGATCGCCTGTTGTGGTTCAATAAAGGTGCGGCCCACATAGTGATTGCGGATCAGCCCCATCTGAAACGGAATGCCGGATGCTTCGGCAAAACCCATCGCCGGCGGTACTCCGGAATCGGGAACGGGCACGACCATATCGGCTTCGACAGGAGATTCCTTGGCCAGCTCCACGCCGATCTGGTAACGGGCATTATAGACGTTCACTCCCTCAAGATTGGAATCCGGACGGGCGAAGTAGACATATTCGAATACGCAGAATTTCGGTTCCGTATTTTCAAATGGACGTAAGCTTTGAATACCGTGCTTGTCGATCAGTACCATCTCACCCGGCTCAATGTCGCGCACGTAGGTTGCACCGATCAGGTCGAAGGCGCAGGTCTCCGATGCCAATACATAGGAACCATCCAGTTCTCCGAGTACCAGTGGGCGAATACCGTTTCTGTCGCGTACACCGAAGAGGCTCGATTCGGTCAGCACCAGCAGCGAGAAACCACCCTGCAGCCGGTTAATCGCCTCAGCCAGTCGTTCACGGGTGACCGGAGCCTTACTGCGTGCCACCAGGTGGATCAGCACTTCGGTGTCTGAGGTGGACTGGAAGATGGAACCCTCTTTCTCCAGCTCCTTGCGTAGTTCAGGAGCGTTGACGATGTTACCGTTATGACACATGGCGATACCGCCATGGGCGTATTCGAAGGAGAAGGGCTGGCAGTTTCTTAAGCCCGATTCACCTGATGTTGAGTAGCGCACATGGCCGATACTGCTTTTGCCGGAGAGCTCGGCGATATCGGATTTTTTAAAAATGTCCGCTACCAGGCCCATGCCGCGGTGGCTGTTGAAGTTATGGCCATCGGTCGAGACGATGCCTGCCGATTCCTGTCCGCGATGCTGCTGAGCGTAGAGCCCGAGGTAGGTGAGATTGGCGGCCTCCGGGTTATCATAAACACCGAAGACCCCACATTCATCGTGGAAGTGGTCATCCCCGTCATGTTCAGGGAATTGATAGTCCGATGGGTGGTCAGACGGGCGAGAGTCGTTTTCTATGGTCACTTCATGCTATCCTGAATAATAGATTCTAGCTTCTTTTTATCGACTGCGGGAATGCGATCTGCAACTTTTTCAGTCGCTTTCTTCTCTTGGGGGGTAGCGTCGATGGCTGCACTGCCACTTCGGGAGAATGGATACCCTTCCGGAATGGCCTGACCAAGCATCTCTCCGGCCTGAATGGCGTACGGGGTCAGCAGACTGTTTTTCATCCACGGATAATCGGGTTTGGCGTAGGAGCTGTAAATAAGAAAAGATAGTGCGATTAACAGAATACCGCGGGCTGCGCCGAAAAAGATGCCGAGGGTTCGGTCGGTGGCAGTCAAATCCGCCATATCGACCAGTTTGCGAATTATGGCACCGATCAGCCCGACAATGAGCATGACCAGAACAAAGACGAGTACGAAACCGGCAATGTCCGAAACAGTGCCATTAGGAATCCATTTGCCCAGGAAGTCTCCGGCATAACCGGATGCACGACTGGCAGCGAAGAAGGCAGCAACAAGACCGATAAGTGAGATGATTTCACGTACGAAACCGCGCCATAACGAGAGGACAACCGAGAGCCCAACCACGCCAATCAGAAGGTAATCAAAAAAGTTCAAAGTGTCCTCATACCAAGGTAATCAAGCCATTAACCGCCCAGGGTCACCTGTACCGCCTCGGATAGATGTTTTGCCGACAGGCTTGTCAGCCCTTCGGCAGATTCGCGAAGCGTAGCAGCAAGATTTGATTCCTGCACTCTTGTTTCATTTTCGCGCGGCAGAAGCAGTTGCGTAAAGCCGAGATTGGCTGCTTCGCGTGCCCGTGCTTCCGGATTACCGACCGGCCTGATCTCACCAGTCAGCCCCACTTCACCGAAGAGAGCAAGGTTGGCCGATAACGGTTTCTCCCGGTAGGCGGAGATAATCGCCATCAGTACGGCAAGGTCGGCTGCCGGTTCACTGATCCTGGCGCCGCCCGCCACATTGACATAGATATCGTACTGGCCCAATGGTATCCCAATCCGCCGTTCCAGCACTGCCGCCAGCATGGCGATACGGCTAATATCCAGTCCGACCGATGAACGTTTGGGAGCGGCGTAGACGGTTGGAGCGACCAGCGCCTGCACCTCCACCAGTAGTGGACGGGTACCCTCCATGCAGGCGAGAACAGTGGAGCCGGGCACATCAATGGCGCGCTCGGCCAGAAAGAGTTTGGAAGCGTCCCGGATGCCGATCAGGCCGCGGTCGGACATCTCGAATACACCGATCTCACCGGCAGGCCCGAATCGGTTTTTCACGGCTCTTAAGATGCGATGGGCGTGGCCCTTGTCCCCCTCAAAGTAAAGTACGGCATCGACCATATGTTCGAGTACGCGTGGGCCTGCTATGGAGCCATCTTTGGTGACATGACCAACCAGAATCAGCGCATGGCCCATCTGCTTGGCCTGCTGAATCAGTGCCGCAGCGCAGTCGCGAACCTGGGAGACCGTGCCGGGAGCGCTGGTCAGACGGTTAGTCACCATGGTCTGGATCGAGTCGATGACGATTGCGGCTGGTTTCTGTTTGGAGATGGTTGCCATGATCGATTCAAGTTCAGAGGCGGCGATCAGCATCAGGTCTTTGTGCAGGGCATCGATACGTTCGCCGCGCATCTTCACCTGGGAAGTCGACTCCTCGCCGGTGATATAGAGCACCGGGCCGAGTGCAGCTAGGTTGCATGAAGCCTGCAACAGCAGGGTCGATTTGCCGATGCCAGGATCGCCTCCAATCAGAACGGCGGAGCCGGGAACCAGGCCGCCGCCGAGAACACGGTTGAGCTCTTCGATGTCGGTGGTTTTGCGAGGGAGGTCGGTTCCGGATACCTCAGTGATAGAAGCGGCATTGAGTACCTTGCCCTTGCTGCCGACACGGGCGGTTACGGGCTCGTCGTTCTGCTCAACCACGCAGTTCCATTCATTGCAGTCGGAGCATTGCCCCATCCATTTTCGATGTTCGGAGCCGCAGTTGGTGCAGACAAATAGCTGTTTCGCCATGGCGCTGAACTGTACACATGATATTCATCGGGTGTCATTGGTTTGTTGTTCGAGGTGGTTTGGCGCAATACTACGGTTGAACGTAGAGAGAAATATTATGCGGAGAACACTCAAAGGTAAAATCCGAGTAACTTCTCGTCCTTCAGGTAAACGGAGTCAGTTACCACCTGCTGCAATAAATTGTTTTCAGCCACAAGAATTCAGACCGGTTTAAACTGGCTGCAACACATACAAAATGTTTCCTTGTTAGAACCCTTAAAATTGTTATGGATAAATTCTTGACATGTCATGACAAGTTGTCTTGACTAAGCACTTCAAAGGGAAGGGGATGCTTGGAATAATAAATCCTCAATTGAATCCGGCTCGGGAAAGCCGATTTCAGAATTAAATGTTTCATACTGTCTCTCTTTCCTTTAATTCCACTCATCGGGTGAAAAGGGGGAGTCTTTGGACAAGATCATCCTGATTTTTTCTTGCTGATGTTTGCGCAACCTGTTTGTGCAGCATGTTTTAATTGCGCCAAGGTACCTGCCAAGGTCGAGAAGATGTTGTTTGCGGGTAGGGATTGCTCCATCCAGCCTGGATTGAACGGATGAAAGAGAATATGGGAAGGATAGTTCTCAGAAGTCTCCTGCTGATTTCGCTGGCAACTGTTCTTGCTGCCTGTTCAGCAACTGGCAAACAGTTTGGGGGCTTGGAAAAGCCAGAGAGCGGTTATGCTCATGTTTACGTCTACAGGCCATTTACATTTAAGCAGAGCGGCATCTTTCCTGATATTAAACTGGATTCGAAACTTGTAGGTAAACTTAAGAATGGTGGTTTTTTGATGATTAAAGCAGAGCCGGGAGATCATAAGTTGGCTGTCACCGGTAATTATTTGCAATGGAGCCATGCACCACGCACTTTCGATGTTAGCTTTGAGAGAGAGGGAACCTACTTTTACAAACTACAGCCGTTTGTGTCTGGTTTTTACGGGCCCAGAAGAATTGGGGGAGTCTATTTGCTTAACCACAGTTATTCCTTTGTACGGATAGAGGATAGAAATGTCGCACTCGCAGAACTGAAAACGTTGAGGGAGTCGGTTAGTCAATGACGATGCGGTATTGTAAGTGCTATAGCCGCCTGATATTGCAAGGGCTTTTGCCTTTGCTTTATGCAATCATTGGATATGTAAGGGGATTCAAGAATCAACAATTGAATTATCTTTATCTGGTTGTTGCATTGACGCTAATGGCGGTAAACACCGTACATGCAGATGCAAATGGCACAAATCCGAGTGCCTATGGTACAGTTACTTTGCGATACCCGGCATCAGGAGACTTTGTTTGGTGTGGTTCGAAACATTTGGCTTTAAGTCATGGAAAGTTTCCAGGCATCAGGTTGTTGAATATTAACAATGGAACATTCATTGAGCTTTCAACAGATAAACCTCATCAACATGCCGTTGCATGCACTCCTGATGGAAAGAATCTCTTTTTTATCGATAACGCTGTTTCAGGTGAAATGAATGTACTCGATATATCCTCTGGCAAGCAACAGGTCGTATACTCAGGGAACAAAAGGCTGCAATCGAAAATTGAGAAAAGCCCTGTTTCACTGTCTGGAAGGTCATTGTTAGGGCCTGTTTCATTTCGTAGAGACTTGGAGTTGTCTGATCAGCGTATTAAAGGGTTATATATTCCCAATATATTAAAAGAAGAAGTTGTTGATGACGTTGCCTGGGCAGATGATGAAACGCTTTATATTCTTTTTGGGGGTTCGACCAAAATTCAGAAACTTTTTATTCAATCGAGTCTTGGTCAAGGCAGAGTTGTTAATCTGCCAAACGAAACGGGCTATTGGTTTAAGCAAATCGAATGGGGTGGACAAGCGAATTCTTTATACCTACTGGCCTGGCCGGACAATGACATGGGTGATTCAAAATTATTTTCATTTGCCCCATCAAGACAAATGGATGGCCTGAAGCTTCTTGTCTCCGGGCATTTTGATTCCTTTGGCGTGTTGGGGGGGCAAGGAGTTGTTTATATTCAAACAGTGGGAGTGGAATATAACCAAGACAATTCATATGTATCTGACTCGGCTCAATCGATAATCAAATTGTATTCTGTCGCGTTGGAAAAAAGCAGAGACCTGTTCTCTATAGACTATTCCCCCGAATATATACGCGATCTTAGAGTTTCACCTGATAGAAGCCATTTGGCATTTCTATATTCGAAAAAAGGGAATAAAAATAAAGAAATAGTTGTTTATTTAGTTAATTAATGTGTGTAAGGGAGAGTGATTATGCCATATAATCCGGGAAGCGAATTTTCAAGAAACAGTGTTTATGGAACCCGAGTGGATCCGATAACTCACGTGCCTGGTTCATTTCATAGTGGGAATGATTATGCCGCTCCCGCTGGAACTTCTATTCCAGCCGCTGCAAATGGAACAGTACATTACTCCGGGTTTAACGATACGGGTGGCTTAGGAAATGTGGTTATCATCCAGCATACAGCTGCAGATGGAAGCAACTACTATACCGTTTACGCCCATATGGACGGCCAGAACATGCCGAGTGTAGGGGATACGGTAAATGCTGGAGATACGGTTGGCCAAGTTGGGTCGACGGGAAGATCAACCGGGCCGCACCTTCATTTTAGTGTTGTTGATGGCGCAACACCGAATTCGGCAGAAGGTGGTCCGATTGGTATTTATCTTAATGAAGGTACGACTGCTGACCCATCTACATTTGAGAACTGGCCTGAGGGTGGTCCCTATGATGCGACTGCTCCTGACCCCGAACCATCTGGATTTGACACTCTTGCTGAAGCATTTACCGATTTCACTGACGCGGTTAATCAGAGCGAAACTGTACAGACTCTTAAACAGGTGCTTCCTCCCGTCATTGATGCACTTACGTTTGCCAATGCTATTAAGAGTGGCGAGCCAATGCCAATCGTCGCTTCAGGACTGAATCTTGTAAATAATAATCTTAACGCAATTAAAAATGATCAGGGTCAGGTGACCGGATATCAGAATGGTACCATTGCTGGCGCTGCCAGTGTTGGTAATGCTGTTATGAGCGCACTTAGCCTAGAGGCGGCAATTAAGAATGGCGACACCTTTGGTGCTGTGATGGCTGGTGTCGATGTGATTAGTCAGAGTGCCTCTGCTTATGCTGCCTTTACAGGCACGACAGTGGACGCGCTTGCGACCAGTATATTCGGTGAAGGAGGAGGGGGGGCCTTCAGCGCCATTAGTGGCGTGTTTGATAAGGTCATGCCGTTTGTTGGCGTGGTGACGAGTATTATCAGTGGTGATCCTGTTGGTATTGCTGTTGCAGTTGCTTCACTTGCATTCCCGGTAGTGGGCCAAATCTATGCGGTCTTTAATCTTGTCTCTGCATTGTTTGCCGACAATTCACCACCTGAGGCATGGGGTAATGCCCAGGCCGAGTGGTCGGGACTCGATGCTGTTACCCATGCCGCTGGTGCTCACAGTGGATTGGAGCGAACCAAGGGCACTTATGACGCTTTGCTCAACTATCTGGATACAATGGCAGCCGATGCAGAAGCCGCCAATCCAAGCTTCCCGCTTGGTGTCATTCCAAACCGTCTGCCCTCGATCACCTTCCGTGACCAGAGTGGCGTGCCGGGCTTTACCATCGACACGATCGATCCGTTAACCGGTAAGCAGGATCCGATTGTTCACTACGATTTTGAGACGATGCAACCCTACGATGCACCTGTTGGAACCGATCTGGCTGCACAGGGATTCTATGAGCGTTTCATTCGTTCGGCATTGGGTCGTCAGGCGATTGCGCCGATGTGGGAGGTGGCGACTGCTGCAGCTCAGACACAGGCGGGTGACCCTTATGCGGGGCTGTCTGAGGAAGAACGAGCAGGACGTGCAGGCAAGCTTGCCGCACCGCTTGCTGCCAATGCGACAGAGCAGACCTTCCGTCCGATCGCGCTCGATCTCAATGGTGGTGGTATCCAGACCACGGCTGGCGTGAAGGCGGTTGCTTTCAATGTGGATGACAGCGGTTTCTACAAGAGTACCGAGTGGCTCGCCAGTGACGGCACCTTTGCCGGCACCGACGGCATGCTCTTCCTTGATCGCAACATGAACGGTGCGATCGATAGCGGTAAGGAGCTGTTCAGTAACGCTGCTGTGGCACTGAAC
>JBNLEB010000013.1:0-173440 GCA_050304695.1 Mariprofundaceae bacterium | reverse complement strand
CTCTTCAGGAGCTCCGTCAATATCACCGTAATCCTTGAAGGTCGCTCCGCCCGTCTCAGACAGAACCTTCGTGATCGCTGCCGTCAGTGTGGTCTTGCCGTGATCCACGTGACCAATGGTACCAATGTTCACGTGCGGCTTGTTACGCTCAAACTTTTCCTTGGACATATTTCATCTCCATTCCATTTTTTCGTTATCGTCTTTTTCCGTCATATCTTCCGGTGTTTCAGGGCCTGTCATTCAGATCAATCCATCAGACATGCGCTTCACACCTAAACTCTGGAGCCCAGGGCGGGAATTGAACCCGCGACCTCATCCTTACCAAGGATGTGCTCTACCCCTGAGCTACCTGGGCCAAATAGCCTCCAACAAAATGCTGGAGCGGGTGGCGGGAATCGAACCCGCGTCATCAGCTTGGAAGGCTGAGGTTCTACCATTGTACCACACCCGCAATCACCAAGGCCCAGCCTCAGTCAATAAAGTGGTGGAGAGGGTTGGATTCGAACCAACGTAGGCGTAGCCAGCAGATTTACAGTCTGCCCCCTTTAGCCACTCGGGAACCTCTCCTTCCTACCCCGCAACCCGAGCCGGCTAACACAGCCGATCAACCAACTGTAGCTCCGGCCACTCACGCAATCGGAGCGACCAAAGGGCGCGCGATAATGCCCGATTACAGCACAGAGTCAACCAATGCGCGTAATTGAGCAGAAATGGAGCCGGCAACAGGAGTCGAACCCGTGGCCTGCTGATTACAAATCAGCTGCTCTACCAACTGAGCTATGCCGGCCAAATCAACAACAATGGGCGGCGCATCATACCCAGCAAAAAGGCAAACTCAAGTGTTAGAATAAGATAAGGTTTATAGTGTGAAAAAACTGGGGATATTCTGAACAACTATCCACGAGTCGCGCTGTTGATCCTGTCGGGATAATCGCAACGAAGATAGTGAAGATCGTCGCCGTGGCTACGATCCGAGTCACCTGACAAAGCGAGTGCCCGACAGGATCAACCTCGTCTGTGAACTATTGGGGACAATAGCTTTACGAATGGCTTGGTATTTACCTATGGCTTGCTGTAATCTGTCGCTCTAAAAGGGGTGCTATGAGTCAGGGGTTCCAACAATTTCCGGTACGGGTATGGCTGGGTTACGCGCTGCCACAGTTTCGATCCGATGCGGGGCGTCCGGCATTTTATAAAAAGCTCGGTTCCATCTTTATTCCGGCCACGGTGCAGATGATGCAGCCGTGGGGACTGACGGCCTACCTGCCCACTGTTCTGCCATCGCATGCCGCTTCGAACGCGAATATCCCCGACGAGATCGCACTGGTCTTTTACGAGAGTTGCGAGGCATACGAACAAGCGGCGCATGCGTCGGTCGCTGGCAGGGCCTACGAGGCATTGCATGCGACTGTGTTCAATTTCGATGAGGCTTCAGCTATTCCGGCCAGCCGTAGCGGTTTCCCTGTGCTGTTCGGGGAGGAGCGGCTGATGGCAAAGCCCGAAGGCTACTACTCGCTGTTCGAGGCGCAGGTGAATTGGCAGCAGGGCAATACAGTCGTTTTGGTGTGCACCACAGAAAATGGTGAGCTGCCGCTTAAGGCACTGGCAGCGAAGCTGGGAAATCTGCAATCGAAACCGCCCAAAGGGCTGGACGGCCTGATGCTTGCCACGGCGAAGGATGTGATCGTGCTGTGGGCGCACTGGAGCCGCGAGCCGGAAAATATGAATCTGCTGGACGGGATACCGGCTTTGCAACAAGTGCTCAGTACCCGGGCGCAACCGGCTTTCGTGCCGATGCCCGATACGGTCAGCTTTCCAGGGGTAGAGGTCGGGGCAGGGTATAGCGCCACTTTTCAGTTCAGCAGGGCAGGCGAAAGCGAGAACCGGGAAAAGGAAGTGATACGATGACACTCAGAAAAAGCGATCAACTACTCGATACCAAGCTGTTCAAGGCATTCATGGCGGCAGCCGATGCCGAGAACTTTACCAATGCGGCCAAGAAGGTGTTCATGACCCAGTCGGGCATCAGCCAGCATATCGCCAAGCTGGAGGAGCAGGTGGGCCTGCCGCTGTTCAAACGGATCGGCAAGCAGGTGATGCTGACCGATGCCGGCCGCAGGCTACAGAAATATATCGAAGAGAACGTCTATTCGATGGAGATGTTTCTCGATTCGGTGCGTGAGGAGCATGACCATATTTCGGGGCTGGTCAGTTATGCGATGCCACCGAGCTGCCTGCTCTCGCCTCATTTCGGCATGCTGCTGGAGAAGCGCAAACGTTATCCCGATATCACCCTCGAGGTGACGCTGGCCTCGAGCCCCGAAGTGGCCCAGATGGTGCTGGGCGATGAGGTCGATTTCGGCTTTGTGACCAAGCGGCACGACCATCCCAATCTCGATTTCAGACTCTTTTGTCAGGAGGAGTATGTGCTTGCGGGCAGCGACCCGGAGCAGCTTAAGGAGATCGATGGCGACACGATCACCGATATGGCCTGCATCTCCTATCCCGGCGCCGATGTCTATTTCGACAAGTGGCTCAACCACTATTTCCCTGACCGGGAAAACCTCGATTTCCATGCGCTCGACTGTCCGAGCCGGATCAACTCGATCGATGGCGCCATTACCATGGTGGAGGGAGGGCTCGGGATATCAGTCTTTCCATCGCATTGTATTATGGATTCTCTGGAGACCGGGCGCTTACACCTCTACCAGTCGAAAGCAGAGCCGCTGAACAACGATATCTACATCGCCACCGTTTCGGGGCACGCCTACCCGCGGGCGGTACGACAGGTGATGGACTGGTTTTTCGAGATGCACTGCCCAGAAGAGGAGATGGAACCGGAAGCGGCTTAACGCTTCCGGTTCATCATTCATTTATCGTTCAAAGCCCCCTAGTAGACCAGTAGAAATAGCTCCCCACCCGCTGAAAACGGTACGACAACACTGCCGCCGGTAACGGCGGTGAAGCCCGACTCATCACTCCACCCCTTGCAGTCACTGTGAATCCTGTAGAGCGAGGTCGCGCCGCTGCCAGCCAGATAGGCAGCAAAGTGGATGTCGCCGTCCAGTTCGAAGGTTTTGACGGCCGTCATATTGATGGAGAGCGGCAGATTCTTGCCGACCGGGTGCGACCCCTCGGCCGGATTATCCACCAGATGGTCGATGAAAACGTGCTTGTGTTTGATGTTGCTCTTGAGAAAGAAGTTCTCCCCGCCCATCTGAAAGAAGGAGAAGCGTGTCCACCCTTCGGCCCAGTCGTCCGTCCAGACGGAGGTGAGCGAGAGCGGTTCCGTGGCGGTGACCTGCAACTGGTAAATGGCGACCTTGCCGTTATTCATGTCGTAGCCGAGCAGTAGCATCATACCCCGGTACTGGTACGCCTGAACGGTGGTCCAGCCGGTGGTGACCTCTCCGTAAGTCTTGCAGTAGCTGTAGATATGTTTCAGCTCCAGCTCACCGTTCACCTCGAAGAAGTCGACGGCACCGGAGGCCGGGTCGTAGGCGAGCAGGTGAGGCAGCCCGGCAACGGTGAAGCTGCAGAGGTTCTGGTAGGCGATATTCACCCTGTTTGCCTGCCTGAGTGTGAGCCCCGAACCATCGACGGCAGGTTGATAGATATCAATGGATTTGCCGGAGGGGTTCATGGCCGCCAAAACAGTTGTTTTCTCGACCTCCATGGTGCAGAAATTGCAGTAATCGGCACTGAAGCCTCCGGCTCCCTTATCGCTCTCCCATGTCTGCCTGGCATCAAGAGCCTCATTGGTTTTGGTGATGGCGTAGATCGCGGTTTTTCCTGTCATGATGAGTTCTCCTCTTATTTGCCTTTTGTTTTGTCAGATTCGCCTGCGACCATCGCCCAGGCGGCCAGCGCGCCGTTGTAGCTGGTGAACAGGCCGCGCTCTTTGTAGATGTATGCGGCCCACGCATCCTGCAATGAACTCGGCAGTTTGCCATTGATGACCGGGTCGGAGACGTTGCGGATAAATCCGAACGGGACGTTCTTCCCCTGGCAAGCCATGCCAACGACGGCATCGTCCATCTCGACGATGCAGCCGTGTTTATACAGGCCGTTGGTGGTGGTGCCAAAGAGGAAGCAGTCGGTGGTGATGATCGGTTCGTCGGTGACGATCTTGATCTGCGAATCGGGGGTATCCGGCTCGATCGCCGCACCTGTCGGATATTGCGGGCTGACCGGCTCGATGGGGTAGCCCGCCACCTGCAACAGTTGTGAAGTGGCGTAGTCGAGATGTGCCGTTTCCGGCGTCCAGTTCGATTGCACCGTCGTGCCGTTGTAATCGGCGTTTTTGAACTCTTTGAGCAGATAGAAGAATGCCTGGTTGGTGACCAGTGCACAGCCCAGCGCATCCTCCGTACGCACACCGCCGGCCGTGCCGATGGAGAGCAGCAGCGATGGCTTCGCCTCATCGCAAATCTGCAGAATGAACTGGGAGAGCGGCAGGTCGGTACCGTCCTGCGCCAGATGCATGCCGGATTTGACCAGCATCACCTTCAGTCCGTTGACATCGACCATACGGAATTCACCCCAGGCCATGTCGTGGAGCGATGGGGCACCGCCCTGATAGGTCTTTTCGACATCCACCATGTATTGATGAATCTGGTAGTAGTTGCGAGAGTAGGTGAGCCACCCTTTGCGCCAGTCGGACCTGGAGGCACCGCTCAGGGTCATCTCCTGATCGTAGCCGCAGAAGACATGGTTCAGCGCCGCCCACTCGGCTGTTGTCCAAGTCATGATGACGACATCCGCCTTGGGGAGCGGGTCGTAGTCCTGCCAGTCCGGGGTGTCGATCGGAGTCGGTTTGTAGTTCTCGACACCGCTCCATTCGATCTTCGGCAATTTGTAGTGCTCCTCTGTCGGCAGTGCCGTGCTGAGCGATGCCGCCGTCTGCGTGCGTGCGACCAGCTCTTCTCTTGTCGTCTGCTTGTTTTGGATTGGGTTTTGGTTTTGTTCCATGTTTGGATCCCCTTCAGTGAATTTTGCCTCGTAAGCATTGCGATGAATCGCTCCAAGGTGAAATTACAAATTCTGATTGATGCTATTCCATATAATAATTTCAGATCGCATCCCCTCCCCTCTAGACTACCCCCACTACTCAAACCCCATACGGAGGTGTAGCCATGAAAAGTTGGAATATTGTTCTGGTCGACGATGATGCGGCAGTACTACAGGTTCATACATACCTTTTGAATCATCTGGGCCATAAGGTGACACCATTCGATCTACCCGGCAGTGCACTGGAATTCATTGCCGACAATGATGAGGTCGATATGCTCATTACCGATTTCAAGATGCCGGGAATGGATGGAATGGAGCTTATCAGCAAAGTACGCAAAACGCACCCTTCACTGCCTGCTCTGGTTCTTTCGGGATTTGTAGGAGATAAAACCTTTTTCGAAGCGGCACGTTTTCATGGTGCAGGGCTGATGTCGAAGCCGATTCGTTGCCAGCAGCTCAGCGACTACATCGTGAAAGCCCAAGAACAGTTTCAATCCTCCGAAAAGGTAGTCCCTATAGACAAGAGCAGGCGCATATCGGACCCACTCCGTTCAATGGCGACCGAAGAGACCACTCCTAATTACGCTTTCTTTTAAGGGGTTGGAACTCCGAATCCCCCTTTCTTAAGAGAATTTAGATTCTAGGCTTTTAACCTCTCAATGCCTCGGCGCAAGCGAGCAAGTGTTTCATCCTTTCCAAGCAGTTCCAGCGTCATATCGATCGGTGGAGAGACCGGCACACCCGCTACCAGCACACGAATCGGTTGCGCCAGCTTACCCATGCCGGCTTCTGCCGCTTCACAAATGGAGGCAATCAACCCATGTGCCGCCTCGCCGCTCCACTCAGGCAACGCCTCGACCTGTTCGATGAAAGCATCCAGCAACGGCCATGTACCATCCTTGAAGTTCTTCTTCACCGCCTTCTCATCATAACTGGTCGGTGCTACATAGAAGAAGCGGGCTCCACCCGCCAGGTCGATAAGATTCTTGGAACGCTCCTGTAGCGATGCAATCACCCGCACCAGATCAGGGCCACTCGTCAGATCAATACCGAGCAGCGGTGTTACCGCATCGACCAGTGATTCGGGCGAACTCTCACGCAACCAGTGGGCATTGAGCCAATCGAGTTTATTTTGATCGAAACGGGCGGCAGCCTTGCCCACCTGTTTCAGATCGAACAACTCAATCAATTGTTCAACGCTAAACACCTCTTCATCGCCATGTGACCAGCCGAGACGGGCAAGGTAATTGATAAAGGCGGAGGGGAGGTAGCCCTGCTCACGATAATCGGTGATGGCAACCGCACCATGACGCTTCGACATCTTGGCACCATCGGGCCCGTGAATCAGTGGGATATGGGCAAATTGCGGCACAGGAAGACCCAGCGCCTCATAGAGTTGAACCTGGCGCGGCGTATTGTTCAGATGATCGGAGCCGCGCACAACATGGGTGATGCCCATCGCCGAATCATCGGCAACGACGGCGAGATTATAGGTCGGAGTGCCATCCGAGCGCACCAGAATCAGATCGTCCAACTCTTCGTTGGGAAAGCTGACGCTGCCGAGCACAAGATCGTTGACGATGGTTTCGCCGACGTCGGGCGAGCGAAAACGAACCACATATGAAGCCCCCTCCGGCCTGTCCGAGCGGTGACGGCAGCGGCCATCGTACATCGGCTTTTTACCTGCCGCCTGCTGCTCTGCCCGCATCGCATCAAGCTCATCTTTGGAGCAGTAACAGCGGTAGGCATGACCCTCTTCAATCAACTGTTCAGCGGCCGCAACATGATCCGCTTCACGAGTGGACTGAAAAACCGGCTCACCATCCCAGTCCAGACCCAACCATTTCATACCATCCAGAATGACTTGTGTCGCTTCATCGGTAGAGCGCTCACGGTCGGTATCCTCGATACGAAGAACAAATTCACCGTCGGCATGGCGTGCATAGAGCCACGAAAAGAGTGCAGTACGGGCACCACCGATATGGAGCATGCCGGTCGGGGAGGGAGCGAAACGGGTACGGACTTTCATATATCTGATCTCCGGGAGAAAAATTTGGAGCGCGCGAATCTAACGTGCATCCTGCAAAGCGAAAGGGTTAACGAAGTTCGTATATTCCTATGCCACTGGTACTGCCCGACCGCTTCAACTGTTCATGAGGCCATATGGGAAAAATTCGCGATGCAGGTATACCGCGCTGAACCATGAATGTTTCAATCAACTCCTGAGTATGGCGAACACGTCTGATCTGGTCATCTCCATCCATCTCCAGACTCAGTTGCGGCCTGAGTTCAATCGCCGTTTTCGGCTTGTCCAACATGTGTTTGATAGCCTTGCGAAGTCGTACCCGCTCATTTTGCGACAGCGATTTTTCCGCATGCAACCGAATGGATGACAACAGGTTGTCAGATATCACGTTTGAAGATTGCGCAATCTGCTTCTTCTGCATCTCTGTCTTAACCACCCTGAGCATCGAATTACCAAGCACCTCGGCAAGCCCACCATGCCCTTCGACAGGAACGCGCATACGTAGTCTTCCCGACTGCTGTAGCGTGTTGAAAACGTCGAAGGTATTAAATCCGACCTGCGAGAGCAGCAGATCATCCTGAAGAATAGCCGAAGCCAACAGGCTATGTTGCAGACGAAAATAACCCATACCGCTATACTCACGGTCAGCTTTGGCCCTCACAGCAATATCGGCATAAAGTCGACCCCGAATGATTTGTGGTAGACTGGAGACAGAAAGCCACTCATTCATAAAAAACGGAAGCACATCCCGAACCGTGACCTTGGCATCCTGAAGTGTTGGCACGGCCTCTTCCCAGCTCAAATTTCCTTTTAACGATATGGAGCCCCCACCTGCAACAGCCGCCAGTCTGACAGGAATTGCCTTACCGAACCGTACCTCTCCGACATGAATCGAAATATCGTGCAACCACCGGGCATCGGGCTGCCCGACTGAAATGGTTCCGTGATTCAGCTCCAGCTTCCTGATCTCCCAGGGATCGGCCTTCGATACGCGCATCTGCACATCGCCCTGCACCCCAGGCCGCTGCAGAGGCCGAAGCGCTACCTGATAGTGCCACCCATCGACCGCAATCCCTTCAATCTCCTGTATCCCAAGTCCGACACCCATCCGTCCGATTTCGACGTTACCTTGTTCGAGCGCCCATAACTCTCCGCCATTGCGAAAAGCGGCATCTGTCACTACTACCCGTCCGCGTGCTTCCCAGCTTTCGATACCGGCCAGCACCTTCAGTTGCAGGTCAACCCCACCTGTCAGATCCGTGGCACTGTTTCGAATCATGTAGGGCATAAAGGGCCTGAAACGAGCCAGGGAGGCACGACTTGCTTCAACATCGAACATCAAACGCTCGCTGCCTGTCGCTGTCGGATTGCCGGATCCGCTGATATACCACCTCTCAACCTCCCCCATATCCGGCGATTCCGGGGAAGCCAGGTTAAGCGAAAGGTCACCCCCTTTTCCTCGCTTTAACTCACCATTCAAAGGCGGCAGGTGAACACGCTCTTCGGAGAGACGAATAACCGTACGAAGGTCGGCAATCGCCATCTTGCCCAGGCTAAACTCCCACTGCAGCTCTTCAGCTTCCATGCCCCTGGCATCGATCACCACATCACCACCTGTGAGTTCAGCCTGTTCGATAATGATACTTCGTTTCGGCCACTGCAGTGTTCCGCCTTTCAGTACAACCTTTTCCGCCCGCCATCCTGACGGCACCGCCTCGCCCTCCCCCTGCCTGTCGCAGCGCAGATCACTCAATGTCGATTTAGCAATGTCCAACTGCCAGTGCTCCAAAATGCCAGCCAGCCTGAATTCACCATCAAAGCGTCCTGCCGTTAATCGTCGTCCCTGAAAACTTGGCAGGTAGTTTGAGAATATATTCACCGGCCAGGCCACACTGCTGACATCCACCTGCCATGCACCATCGGTAACCGTACCTTTCCAGCCAATGGAGGCTGGTGAAACACCACCTCCGGCCATCGCGATATTGAGCAGCCCCTGCAGATCATAAACGTGAGAGGTGTCAGTTTGACGATTCCATATCACCCTGCCGTTTGCCGTACCGGAAACAGGAGCGAAACCCAAAAGATCACGTAGCAGCAGCTCGGCATTCAAATCGTTCCATCTCAATTCGCCTTTGGTAAAACGGGACACACCATCGACAAGCTCATTCCGGGTTACAAGTGTGAGTTCACCGCCCTGCCAACTGGCCAAAGCCTTCAACTCCCTGACGTCGCCGACATCGCTGCTTTCAAACTGGGTCAGAAACCCTTCGACGGGTTTTGCCGGCAGCGGAATGGCGATATCGGGTAACATCTGCAGCCTTGTATGATAGATGCCGACACGCTGGGCTGAGCGCCACAACTGCTCAAAAAGCTCTGGCATAACAGACCGTTTCTGGTCCATGATGGCCATGAATGCGGCTGAGGTCATGGAGACATCTGCACCTCTGATCTCCACATACGAGGCCTTGGGGTTGTTACTGGACAGAGAATCAAGGTTACCACGCAGAAAAAGGGAGGAGGCATACAGCTGCAGCTCCTTCCCTTTGTAACGTACATCAACCAGTGTTAAGGCGCCCCTTAACATACGGTATCGAACATCGCCAATAGAGACGCCATGCTGCTCCGACCATATTCTTACCAGTCGGTTCGCCTCCTGCTGTGCATAGACCTGCATGGCAAAATGAACAGCCACCAGAATGAGTGATAACATCGAGATTCCTGCCAGATACCAGCGGGCCAGAGCAGGAAGTCTGCCCACCGGATGCCTGACAAGCGGATGCTGTATCATCAGATAGCTACCGGGATATTAACCCTGCGCCTGCAAATGCTGGACCACGGCCTGATCCTCCAGCGTCGAGATATCCGAAGTAATCTCGCGACCGGCCGCAATATCGCGCAACAGCCTGCGCATAATCTTGCCCGAGCGGGTTTTCGGAAGGCTATCGGCAAAGCGAATATCATCCGGCTTGGCAATCGGGCCGATCTCCGAGGCCACATGGTTACGCAGCTCTTGCTTCAATGTGTCGGATGCTTCGGTCTTCAACACCACAAAAGCGCAGATCGCCTCACCCTTGATATCGTCAGGACGTCCAACGACCGCCGCCTCAGCCACCGCATCATGCGACACCAGCGCCGACTCGACCTCCATGGTTCCTAATCTATGACCGGAGACATTGAGCACATCATCGACACGCCCCATAATCCAGAAATAGCCGTCTTCATCGATACGGGCACCATCACCGGCAAAATAGATGTGGTTACCAAACTTGTGCCAGTAGGTTTCGATAAAACGTTCATCATCGCCCCATATGCCGCGTAACATCGATGGCCAGGGCCGGTTCATGACCAACAGGCCGCCACCTTCGGTAATCTCCTTGCCCTCTCCATCCACAACTGCAGCAAACACGCCCGGCAGCGGATAGGTTGCCGAGCCCGGCTTGGTTGGTGTGGCAAACGGTAAGGGCGCCAGCATGTGACCGCCGGTTTCGGTCTGCCACCATGTATCAACAATCGGACAGTTCTCACCACCAATCGTTTTATGATACCACATCCATGCCTCCGGATTGATCGGTTCACCGACCGTGCCCAGCACCCGCAGCTTGGAGAGGTCGTGTTTGGCAGGCCACGCATCACCCGCCTTGACCAGAGCACGAATCGCTGTGGGTGCAGTGTAGAAAATGGTGACATCATGATCGTCACAGATCTTCCACAAGCGCCCGGCATCCGGAAACGTGGGGACTCCCTCATACATTAAGGTGGTACCGCCATTGGCCAGCGGACCGTAGACCGAATAGGTATGGCCGGTAATCCAGCCGATATCGGCCGTACACCAGAAAACATCGCGCTCCGGCTGAAAATCGAAACTCCACTGCATCGTTAATTTTGCCCAGAGCAGATAACCGCCGGTACTATGGACAATACCCTTCGGCTTACCTGTCGAACCTGAGGTATAGAGAATAAAGAGTGGATGCTCCGCCGATACGGCCAGAGGCTCGCATTCGGTCGGTTGCGTCTTCAACAGATCATGCCAGTCAACATCTCTCCCCGTGTGATGTTCAACCTCGTTATTACCGCGCCTGACCACCAGCACATGCTTGACCGACTCGCAACCACTGGAGAGCGCCTCATCAACACATGGCTTGAGCGCATGAACCGCTCCGCGACGGTATCCGCCATCTGCTGTTATCACCAGCCTGGCACCGGCATCCTTCACCCGGTCGCGCAGCGCCTGTGCCGAGAATGCACCAAACACCACCGAGTGTGTGGCTCCGATTCGGGTACAGGCCAGCATCGCAACGGCCGCTTCCGGAATCATCGGCATATAGATCACTACACGGTCTCCCGCCTCAACGCCCAACGACTTCATACCGTTGGCGGCACGGCCCACATCATCGAGCAGTTCCCGGTAACTGATTTTACGTACGTCTCCGGGTTCGCCCTCCCAGATAATAGCTGTCCGATCACCCAGGCCCGCCTCGACATGTCGATCCAGGCAGTTCTCCGAGAGGTTCAATTCTCCATCTTCAAACCATTTGAAAAACGGGGCGTTACGATCATTCAAAACCGTTGAAAAGGGTTTGTTCCAGAGCAATTCCCTGTTTGCCAGCTCCTGCCACGTTCCCTCAAAATCATCATTGAAGCGTGATACCAGCGCCTTATAAACCTCCATAGAAGCAATATTGGAACCTGTCGAAACCGGTGGCTGAAAAATCCGATTCTCTCCCAGCATCGACTCAATAGCTTCACTCATGGGCCTCTCCTCTCTTTTCCGTTCATTGAATTTGGAATCTGCATCTGTCCGTTCAAACGTCAACCGGTCGTCCCAAATGAACCGTCGACTCAAATCGTCTCTATTGTAACCCAACTTGTCGGCCATTCCCATCTCATCACCCATTTGAATGAGTCGTGAACGAAACCTCTTGAGATGTTATCATTAAGCCGTGCAGCAAGGAATCATCATCATTCTGACCTCTGTCTCCTCAGAAAAGGAGGGGAAAACCCTGGCGACCGGACTGGTTGAAGCCGGACTGGCCGCCTGTGTTCAGATATCCGCAGCAGGGCTCTCCATCTACTCCTGGAACGAGGCCATACAGCAAGAACGCGAATACTATCTGAGCATTAAAACCAGCGACGATGCAGCTTCTGCCGCAGTCGACTGGCTGCAATCCCATCACCCTTACGATACGCCGGAGATCGTTCAACTCGATGGTGCGGCTTCGCTATCTTACATGCAGTGGCTGCTTGGTCACACAGCCTGACAACGTGCAATAAGATTTCGAGTCGGTAAGGTTTCGCCTTCAACACAGACCACTGTAATCAGGCATCACAAGATGAATGAGGAGACCAGATGATTGAAGTCACATTGATCGGTGCATTTATGGCAGGGCTACTCTCCTTTCTTTCACCCTGTGTTCTACCGCTGGTTCCGGCCTATCTCTCTTTCATCAGCGGTGTTTCGGTCAAAGCCCTGCGGGCACATGGCGAACAGGAAAATGTTTCCGTTCGAAAACATGCCGTAGCCCAGTCAATCTGGTTCGTTCTCGGATTCAGCCTTGTCTTCGTTGCGCTTGGTGCATCGGCATCATGGCTGGGGCAATGGCTACTCGAACATATGACCACACTGGGAAAATTCGCCGGCGCGATTATTTTCATTTTCGGCCTGCACTATACAGGACTGATCCGCATCCCCTTTCTGATGATGGATGCGCATCTCGACACCAGCCACGTCAAAGCCAAAAGCGGGCTGGGCGCACTCACCCTCGGAGCAGCCTTCGCCTTTGGCTGGACTCCCTGTGTTGGCCCGATCCTCGGTGCTATTCTGGCCGTGGCCGGTGGCCAGGGCGAAATAGGAAAAGGTGTTCTTCTTCTCACTTTCTACTCGGCCGGTCTGGCCATCCCGTTCCTGCTGGCGGCACTTGCAACCGATGCATTTCTGAACTGGTCTCAGCGATTTAAAAAGTATCTGCATGCCGTGGAACTGCTCTCCGGCATCCTGTTGATGCTGGTCGGCAGCATGATCTTCCTTGGCAGCTTCACTATGATTGCGGCATGGCTATTGGAACATCTCCCGTGGCTGGCTGATATCGAATCCGCTTTTGCCAAATAGTTGTTGATCTCTGCCGACTTAAACGCCACTGGAGTTGACCATCATGCCCGCGAATGATTCAATGCCATGCATGAGTGCATCAGATAATCAGGGGGCTCTGCGGCAGCGTATCGAAAAGCTGACTGAACACCTGTCTACGATTCGTCGTAACCAGGAAAAACTGATGGCTGAAAATCAGCGTTTGCGGGAAGTGGTTCGCCTTGCCGAGACAGAACTTCGCAAACGCCGTGACCAGGTACAACACCTGGAGTCCGATCTTCAAGGCATGCAGAATGACCGTAACGAAGCCAAAGCCCGGGTTGAGAGTGCTATTGAAAAGCTGGATCACCTGATGGCTGCCGATACGGAGCAGGAAGAGCGATGAGTCATTCGGTTGAGATTACCCTGATGGGTCGAAATTTTACTATCCGCACCGATGATGATCCGGATCAGCTACATGCTGCTGCCGAACTGGTTCAAGCGCAAATCGATGAGATTCGACAGCTCGGTTCGACAGTCGCTTCCGACCGTCTGATGGCACTGGTATCCCTCAATCTTGCCGGTGAACTTTTGAAAAAAGACCAGGGTCGGATTGAAGATCTGAATGACTTGCTTTCTGCGCTTGACGATGTAGTTTTACAAGCAGAAGGTTTAGTGAAAGTGCCCCTGCGCTGATCGATTGGCAGCACAAGTTGCCTGAGCCGATATGCGTCGAACGGGAGCCTACCTACTTTGATTGTGTGCGTCCCCATGAGCCGGGATACCTGATGTCGAAGTGCGGCGCCCACCTCCATTGGAGGGTTCGACAACTTAATGTCAAATCGTCAGTGCGGGGGCGCTCTTTTTCACCCTTGCCTTATACAACGGGCCTATAAAGTTGATACTCATCCAGTGATCTCCTCTCAAACATCGACCAAGCATCAACTCCGCAAGCATGCGCTTAACCAGCGCGCGGCCCTTTCGCCTGAAGCCAAACAACACTATTCAGCCAGAATTATGAAATCCCTGTTTGGACACCTGAGACAAAGTATCCCGACCGACTATCATCTGCTGGCCTATAAATCGTTGCCGGATGAGGTTAATACCACCACCCTTTTTGAGTCTGGCCACCGGGTCATCTATGCTCCACGCATGCATGGCAAAGAAGATATGCACTGGCTCGGCGTGACAGAAAATACACATTGGGTCAAAGGTCACTTTGGTATCGAAGAGCCGGCACATGGCCCCGACTGGGAAGATGAGGAGAGCCTGGCCGTATTGATCTGTCCACTGGTCGGGTTCGATCGCACTGGCAACAGGCTCGGCATGGGTAAGGGTTGTTTCGATCGCTGGCTGGCTGAGCACCGGCATCGCATCACTGAGATCATCGGTATCGCTTTCTCATGCCAGGAAGTTACCGCCATTCCGAACGAATCCCACGATATCCCGCTGCACACCATCATCACTGAAAAGGAAGTGATCTCATGTCAGACACACTGAACATTCTGATTATTGGCGACATTATCGGCAAAGCCGGGAGGCGAGCCCTGAAGGAGCACCTTCCCCGCCTGATTGACCGGCATCGGGTCGACTTCGTTGTAGCCAATGGTGAAAACCTTGCCGCCGGATTCGGCATCAATCTCAGACTGGCTGATGAGATGTTCGAACTTGGCGTTAACGTCCTCACCAATGGTAATCACTGCTGGGATCAACGGGATTTTCTCAATCAGATTGACGAAGATAGCCGACTTATTCGACCACAAAACTTTACCGCTTATGCGCCGGGTCGTGGCTGGACCGTTCAGGAGACCGGCAGCGGCCATCGCATCGCCGTGATCAACCTGATCGGCCAGGTTTTTATGGGTGTCGGCTGGGACTGTCCTTTTGCTGCAGCCGAACAGGCACTTAAAGAGATTCCAGACGATGTCAGCGCCATCCTTGTCGATATGCATGCTGAGGCGAGTAGTGAAAAGATGGGCATGGGATGGTTTCTTGATGGCAAAGTATCACTGGTTTATGGCACCCACACCCATATTCCAACATGCGATGAGACGATCCACCCGGGTGGTACGGCCTTTCAATCAGACATCGGCATGACCGGTTCCTATCAATCTATCATCGGCATGAAGGTGGAGGGAGCTCTGAAACGGATGATTCAAAAACTGCCTCAACGATTCGAGGCGGTAGAACGCGGCGCGTCCATCTTCGCCACGCTGGTTCAGGTCGATCCAACAACCCGCAAAGCATCGGACATTGAGAGAATTCATATTCCGCCTGCCTAGTTCCGCAAGACCAGACTGCACATTTGAAATGGCACTGGGAAATGGCGCACCCTAGTGGATTCGAACCACTGACCTTCGGCTTCGGAGGCCGACGCTCTATCCAGCTGAGCTAAGGGTGCATCGAAACAGGAGTCGGCATCATAGGCTGACACCCCTGCCGGTCAAGTTGCTATCCTCAAATTAAAGTGCCAACACTTGCATTACACACCAAGATGAACATCCTTACGCTTCAGTCATCAGATTGTACGTTCAGCGGGGAACATTATGAACACTTTCAGCAGAGCACTTCTTATCGGGCTTCTACTCTCTTTCGTCGGCTGTGGGGTCGTACCCAAACCCGAAGCAGGCAAAACCGAAAAACCTGTAACGACTCCGGACGGTGCACCGGTTCAGGAGGCTACACCGGTTCAGATGGTGGATGAATTTGATGATGTTCCCGTACCTGTCGAACTTAAACGCGACAATGAAAACAGTTCTGTATACGAAGCTCCCGGCTTTGCTGTCGGTGTCATTATTTACGAAGGATATTATAAATCAGCCAGTATTTCGAAATTCTTCCGTGGTGAAATGCCGAAATTCGAGTGGCAGTTCATCAACGCTTTCAGCGAGGGTAACCGCTACACACTGACCTTCCTTAAAGCAAACCGCTCCTGCACCATCTCCATTGAAGAGGGTTCACTCTCCACAAAAGTCGTGATCCGGATCGGCCCGACCGGTGCACCTGGCTAGGCTCAGCTAAAGCGTTTCTCGCTCCAGATAATCCCCCAGGTAATCAAGCAGCCTGTCAGCATTATCGCAAAGCATCCGGTAGGCATCTTCGAATCCATCCGGCCCGCCGTAATAAGGATCGGGCACATCCGGTGCCACCTCGTAGCCGGGCTCGAACTGGCGCATCAGCAACAGCCGATTCTTCGGCACACCCATCCTCAGAAGGTCGCTGTAGTTACTATGATCCATGGCAACGAACCACTCCCAGCGATTGACATTCGCCGCTGTCACCTGTTGGGCACGATGATCTGAAAGGTCGAGCCCGTGAGAACGCGCCGTTTCAGCGGAACGATGATCGGCTCCACTGCCAACATGCCAGCTGCCGGTTCCTGCTGAGGCAAAGTGGAAGGAGTGGTTCAAACCGCGCTTCTCAGCCTGCCCTGCTACCACCACCTCAGCCAGTGGTGAACGGCAGATATTGCCAAGGCAGACAAAGAGAACCCGAACCTGACTCAAGCGATCTTCCCCTTTGCTAATAGCGTTTTCTCCGCCTGCGACATCTGCAGGTAGACAGGCTGTGGATAGACCGGCAACGACCCAGGCTGCACATTCACCAGTGTTGTCCGAATGACACTTGCCAGTGCATCGGCACGGCCTGTGACCGCTTCAAGCCTGACCCAGCCGGTAAGGTCAACGGGTGGCTCCGACTCTGAAATATAGTAGGCAGGTTCGATCACCTGAACACTCTCCCATGTGTTACAGGTATCTTCCTGCTCTGCTTCGCCATCCAGATATCGCCCGACAAACACCTCGCCTGCACGCGCATCTTCAAACACCCAGACATCACCATCGTGATCTGCACGAGCTGCGGTTACAGCCAGAGATGAAACCGGAACTACAGGCAGTTGCAGAGAGGCGTTGATACCTGCCAATGCGGCAGCGGCAATACGCAGACCGGTAAATGATCCGGGACCGACACCCAGCCCCAGCATTTTCAAATCTCTCCATTGAATACCGCCACGTTCAAGCAGCGACTCAAGCATCGGCATCAGGCTTTTGGAGTGCCCCCGGCTCTCTTCGCTCTCGGCAAACAGCGTCTCATCATCCGACGACAGCAGGCAGGCGTGACTTCTGCCGGAAGCCGCATCCAGTGCCAGCAGCGGATAGTTCAACGAATTTAGGCCAGTCGACCGTAGGAGTGGAGACCGGAGAGATACATGTTCACGCCGACAAAGCAGAAGAGCGTGACCAAGAATCCGGCCACCGCCCACCATGCCAGTGTCTTGCCGCTCCAGCCGTGCGAGATACGTACATGCAGATAGGCGCCATAGAAGAGCCAGACGATCAGTGCCCAGGTCT
This sequence comes from Mariprofundaceae bacterium, assembly GCA_050304695.1. GTDB lineage: Bacteria > Pseudomonadota > Zetaproteobacteria > Mariprofundales > Mariprofundaceae > WSZY01. The sequence goes on along the minus strand of JBNLEB010000013.1, from coordinate 155,988 downwards.
CTTTCGGGTCCCACGACCAGTAACCGCCCCACGCCTCGGCCGCCCATGCCGCACCGAGGATCGTCGCCAGTGTAAAGGCAGGGAAACCTACCGCGACTGATTTGTAGGCCAGCTGGTCGAGCTGATCCAGTGATGGGAAAACTTTAAGCAGGGCGGAACTACCCTTCTGCTCAAGGCGATCGCGCACCAGCCACGCCATGCCTGCGGCACAGGCGACGGCAAATGCACCGTAACCGATAAAGTTGAGCGGTACATGAATCTTCATCCAGTAGGACTGCAGTGCAGGAACCAGCGGTTTGATATCAGCCTGACCGATCGACTCCAGCCAGATGGCGAAGAAGACACCGGCGGATACAATCACCATAATGAATGCACCCATGCCTCTGGCCTGATAACGGCGTTCGAATGCCAGATAGATGCAACAGGTGATACAGAAGAGCAGAATAAACACTTCGTAGAGGTTCGATACTGGCGCATGACCGATATCGCCGCCAAGGAAGAGGTAGGACTCATACCACCTGAGCAGCAGCGCCGTACCGCCAGCATAAACACCGGCCCAGGCAACGCCCGTAGCCATCTTGCCGATAAACGACTCGGGTGCGAAGAGATGCATGATGTAGCAGACGGCAGAGAAGATGAAGAGCAGGTTCATCGCCATGATAATCTTGCCGGAAATCAGGTTCGACTGATCCTCGTAGGAGATCAGCGAATCATGCGGCTCCAGCAGTGTAAACAGGGCCATCAGCAGAACCATCAGCGTAAATCCATCCAGCCACGGCACAACGGCTGCCTGCATGGACTTCTTATCGTTACCGATAAAGAACGATGCCGCGACTCCAATCAGTGCGCCGCCACCGCACCAGGCCAATCCCTGCATGCTAAGCAGACGAAAAAGGTAGGTGTCTTCGTCATAACCGTTACCGCCAAAGACGGAGAGCAGCGCCGCCCCGACCATTAATCCAATATAGAACCAGAACCGGGTATGAATCGGACGTCCCTGATAAATACCGGTTAATATGGAAGATTCAACTGCTGCCGTCATGAAGATACTCCTTGATCCGAATTGGCAAAACCTCCCTCAAGCTCCCTTAACAATTCATTAAACTCTCTCTCAAAAGCCATCATATTGCGATTGGCAAGGCCAGCCACACGCATCACCGTATTGCCGCCCTCTTCCTCCAGCACCAGCCAGACTTTACGGTGCGAAACATAGAGCATGATGCAGAGTCCGAAGACCAGAATGGCACTACCGATCCAGACCACATTCATGCCGGGATCCCGTGCCAGCTGCAGGCCGGTATAATAGTGCTGCTCATAATCATCCAGCATCGGGATAAACGGCCATGGCAAACCACTCAGCATGCGCACACCCTGAAGTGTCCGGATACCGAGATCCTGCATATCTTCAGGCATCTTATCACCGTATACCTCTCTGACCGCACCTTTGAACGCCTCGACACCTGCCTCCGGTTCACTGCCGGAGAGACGCTGATGGAATGCGTGAAACAGCTCCCACTCTTTTGGATTACTCAGGTCAGGACCGAGAAAGAAAGACTCAAAATCGCGTACATCACCACTCATCGAGACCATCATCAATGTGCCCTGATTCTGATTGCCAACCATGAAAGGATTGAGGAAACTACGAATCTTTACAGGTTTCAGACCCGGCCCACGCAGGATAAAGTCCACGGCAGGACCGATATCCTGAAACTGCTTCGGCTGACCCGGTGCCGCCATGTTCTCAACATTAAACGGTTTAAAATCGGTAAATTCGAGTGAAACGCCACTCTCAGCATCGGTATAGGTTTTATAGATTGCACCCTTTACCACCTCGACTCGTTTGGAACCATCCAGATGCAACAGCTTCAGTCCAATCTCCGAACCACCATCACCGAACGAAGATTGATAGATGCGCACCCCTTTATAGTAGAGCGGTTCATTCACGATAATATCCGAGGTCACCACCTCTCTGCCATCGTCAATAATAGTCAGGTTACTCTTGAATTCTTTGGGCATACCGTTGGGATAGAAATCGATATCGAAGCTGTTGCACCGCACATCGAACGGCATCTTAAGGCTCCCGACACCGGTACCCTTAAGAAAGGTGATGGTGTTCTCAGCACGCCCTTCCGGTACCGCCATATTACCGCGAAAACCGAACTGGACACTCATCCAGCCACCAATCAATACGATCAGCAGAGCACTGTGAACAAGAATGTATCCCCACTTGTGATAACGCCCCTTATCACCACGCAGGTGAGTGCGCCCATCCTCCTGCTGCTCCAGCCACTGCCATTGATCGATGCTCTTAATCTTTTTCGTCGCATCGGCGACACTCACCCCGGAAAGGATTTTACTGTCGGTCAACTGCATCCGTTTCCATGCATGATCGGCCAGCGTCACCTTGCGGGCACGCATCTCCTTGAGCATACGCGGCACGTTGTGCCAAAGACAGAATGAGAGCGAGACCATCAGGAAACCCAGCAGTCCGATAAACCACCAGGCATGGTACATATCGAACAGGCCCATACTGCGGAAAACCCAGTACCAGACAGGCCCGAACTGGGTCAGATAGTCTGTCTGCTCCTGGTTCTGCAGCAGCACCGTGCCGATCACCGAGGCGATCGCCAGCACCATCAGAAGAACGATTGCCAGCGGCATCGATGCCAAACGAATAAACAGGGGCTTTAAGCTGTTATGATAATAAGACATCAACAGTTCCTGTGAAGAAAAACAAAAGGATATTTAATCGTGGTCGACCATCACGATCAACCACGCTAATTACAAGGTCTTGAGGTACTCAATAACCGCCTGACGCTGAAGTGGATCCTGCATTGGACCGTATTTCGGCATACGGGTATTCGGCTTCAGTGCTTTAGGGTTCTGTAGCCACTGATTGATACGCTCTTCGGTCAGGGTGCCGATACCGCTCTCGGCTTCGCGCCCATAAACACCCTGCAGACCCGGACCAATTTTGCGCTCATGAGTCAGGGCGTTGTGACAAATTTTACAGCGCTTCTTGAAAATCTCTTCTCCGGAAAGAGGTTCAGAAACCGTATCTTCTGCCGCCATGATGGCTGTTGGTGCCATTAACAGTGTCATTAATAGTGCAAATTGTGATATACGCATCTTTTCCTCCATGTTTGTCCAATGGCTGCGCATCATGACACAACTATTCGGAAATATTAAGGGTAGTTTCTGCGACGAATCAGCGCAGTTTCTGCATACTACCTGCACTCACCCTGTAGAGAGCAGATGCCTCACCCTGAGTTGTACCCAGATTTGCCCGGCCATTCAGGAAACTGTGCCAGCGCATCTGCACAGCATAACAGGGTCGACGAACAGCGCCCCCTTGCCTGTTCAGACTACTGGAAAGCAGAAAGCCTCCACACGTCCGGGCCAGTCTGCGGCAGGCAGTATGCGCATCGACGCGAATTGCCACCATCCCTTTTTTGTAGCAGGAGAGAGGCAAACCGGGTCTGCCGGGAACAACCAACGTGGTCGTCCCCGGCCACGACCGTTTGATTAACTGACGTAGTCCCGGTGTATACCAGCGGATCAGCTTTCTGGCCGTCTGTTTTGAATCGACCAGCAACAGGAATGGTCCCCGGCGTCTTTTAAAACGAACGATACGGGTAACGGCTCCCCCCTGCTTTGGCAAACAGGCAATGCCTGGAAGGGTCGATGTAAGATGGCCGACAACCCCTCCACGCCTGAGTAGCGGGGCCAGGCGGAGCGAATTGAGCTTTTGACTAGTCTTGGGGGATCGCTTGCGCGGCACGGGTATCTTTCAGCTTCTGGGCAAGCGATTCATCCGTCTGCGCCAACATCTGCACGGCCAGAATACCGGCATTCTTGGCGCCATTGATGCCGACGGTCGCCACAGGGATATCGGGCGGCATCATCACGGTGGAGAGCAGCGCATCCTGTCCCTGCAGAGGCCCCGATGCGATCGGCACACCGATCACCGGCTTGATGGTCTTGGAAGCAACCACACCGGCCAGATGCGCAGCCATACCGGCGGCACAGATAAAGACCTGACAACCTGCCGCCTCGGCATCCTTCACCGCCTGCACAGTCGCTTCAGGGGTACGGTGCGCGGAGCGGATCAATGTTTTACTGGCAACACCGTAGGAATCGAGCACCGCCGTCGTCTTCTCCATGATCGGAAGATCAGATTTACTGCCCATCAGAATAAGAACTTTTATCTCGTCCATTTTCGTACTCCTCTCCGCACATGGAAGTGCGGCTTTAGCAAGCAGGATGAAACCGCACTTTTATTCTGCGCTCCAAGCAAAATACATGGAGGTATTTTGCGGATCAATCAATTAGCCGGAAAAGTTCTAAACTTTTCTGGCGCCCACTCTGAATGCTCCTGCTGCCGAATCAAGGGGATTGCATAAACAATGTTCCAGATGTCGAGTTCGGATAACTCATCGTGCATCTGCGGCATACCGCCACCGCCGGAGTAGATCTGTTTGAAGTAGCGACGCGGCGTCGCATCTTTTGCCGCCAGCAGCACCGGCATATCGGCCTTGATATCGGTGCGCGCCAACACACTGCCGCTGCCATCGTGATCGTGGCAGGCGATGCAGTAGTTGTTGTAGAGCTTTAAGCCCCGTCCCCGATCAAGATCGCCGAACTCCAGCGCCATTGCCGGTGTTGAGAAGCTCAACGCCAGCAGCCATGCCGCAAAGATTCTACTCGCGCTCAATGGCCCGATAGCCGATGTCCTTGCGATAGAATCCACCCGGCCACTCCAGCTTCTCCAACGCCTTGTAAACCACGCTCTGCGCCTTGGAGACTGTCGCTCCCAGCGCAGTTACACCCAGCACACGGCCGCCTGAGTTGACGATCTCGCCATCCTTCTCGGCGGTACCTGCGTGGAACACCGTGGTTCCAGCGGCCTCGACAGCATCAAGCCCGCCGATCACCTGCCCCTTCTTGAACGAGCCCGGATAGCCATCGGATGCCACCACCACGCAGAGCGCCATGCGCTTGTCCCACTCAAGCTTCACACCCTCAAGCTCCTTGTTGGCAGCCTTCAAAAGCACCTCGCCCAAATCAGATTTCAGTCTGCTCATCAGCGGCTGGCATTCCGGATCACCAAAGCGGACATTGAACTCCAGCGTCTTCGGCCCGTCGCTTGTCAGCATCACACCAGCATAGAGGGTGCCGATAAACTCGGCGCCACGTTTTTTCAGTGCAGCAATGATCGGACGTGCCACCTTCTCCAGTACCTCTTCGGCCACCGCATCGGTCACACACGGAGCAGGGGAGTAGGCCCCCATACCGCCGGTGTTGGGGCCTTTATCACCATCGAGCAGTGCCTTGTGATCCTGCGAAGATGCCAGTGGAAGGATGGTGTCGCCGGAGACAAGGAAGAGGCAGCTTGCCTCCTCACCGATCAGACACTCCTCGATCACCACCTGCGAACCGGCATCACCGAATGAGTTTCCAGCCAGCATATCGCGGGCGGCATGCACCGCTTCGTTGACCGTCTGCGCCACAATCACACCCTTACCTGCCGCCAGACCCGATGCCTTGACCACAATCGGCGCACCCCACGAACGGATCGCCTCTTCGGCCGCATCGGCATCGGTGTGCACCTCGAACCGAGCTGTCGGTACGCCCGCCTCATGCATCAGCCGTTTGGAGAATGATTTGCTGCCCTCAAGCTCGGCAGCCGCCCTGTTCGGGCCGAAGACAGGGAATCCCTCTTCGCGCAACTTGTCGGCCAGCCCCAGCACCAACGGCGCTTCCGGGCCAATCACCACCAACGCAGGCTTCTCGGCGCGGGCAAGCTTCATCAGCCCCTCAACATCCTCAGCGCCCACCTTCACGCAACGCGCATCGCGGGCGATACCGGGATTACCCGGCGCGCAGACCACCTCGGTCACACTCGGTGAATTGTTCAACTTCCAGCAGAGTGCGTGTTCGCGGCCACCACCGCCGACAACGAGTACTTTCATTCATAAACTCCTGAATTATAGGAAGTGCTGATCTTATTCAGTGCTTCCGTGCAGGCTACGGAAGGCCTGCCAAAATCGATGATTCTTTTCATCGATTTTGTGAGCAAAGGCAAAACGACGCTTTTGGCTTTGCGTGCTGATTTTTGGCAGGACGCCAATAAATCAGCATCTACTCAAAGTAGCCGCGAACCATAGCGAAACTTGGGCCACTTGTGCAGCTATCACTTAGCGACTAACGTCAACGCTATGCAACTGACCCATCCATCTATCGACAGGAACTGCCCCGAACATGAGATATGGAACGAGCTTCTCGATCTCGATGGCAAGCATATCCTCGAACTCGGCTGCGGCCGCGCCGAGATCACCCGCGCCATCGCCACGGGCGGCGAGGGACGCAGCATGGTGGCGCTGGAGGTAGACGAGATTCAGCACGCCCTGCACCAAAAGATCGATGATCTGCCTAACGTCGAGTTCCGCATGGCCGGTGCCGAAGCGATTCCCTACGATGACAACCGCTTCGATGTCGCCTTCATGTTCAAATCGCTGCATCACGTACCGCTCGATTTGATGGACAAAGCCTTTGAGGAGATTCATCGCGTACTCAAACCGGGCGGCTACGCCTACATCTCCGAACCGATCTTCGCCGGAGCCTTCAACGATATTCTCAAGATGTTCCACAATGAGGAGGCCGTGCGCCTCGCCGCCTTCGAAGCCACCAAACGCGCCGTCGATTCAGGCCGGTTCACACTCGCCAGCCAAACCTTCTTCAACGCCCCGCTCCACTTCGACGACTTCACCGATTTCGAAACCAAGATTCTCGGTGCTACCCATACCGATCACCAGCTATCGCCAGAGCTCCACGAGGCAGTCCAAGCCAAGTTCGAAACCCATATGACACAAGATGGCGCTAACTTCCTGATGCCAATCCGCGTCGATCTTCTTAAGGAACCAAATTAATATAGGCTGTAATGAACAGGGAGGGATTACATGGAAATACCAGATTGGGCAGACGAAAAACTTTCAAGTGACTTGCCAGTTCTAAGATCGCGAGGCGAAAGCCAAGATCTTGAATATAAATCGGAGTTTCCTTCCAATGCTAGAGACTTGGGAAAAGAAATAGCCGCTTTCGCATCTTCAAATACAGGAACGATACTACTTGGCGTTGAAAACTCAGGAAAACTGGTTGGCATCCCTGAGGGGAACACTCCCGAAGGTAGGGATCAAATAATCAGACGCTTGGAAGGAATTTCCAAAGGCACGGTTAAGCCCTCAATTACTCCAACGGCCAAATTTGCAATTGAAAATAACCAAGTAGTGTTGGTTATCGTTGTCCCAAAGGGCTCTCAACCCATTTACTATAGCAACAACACTCCTTATGTAAGGCATCTAACTGAAGCTCGCCCCGCAGAACCGCATGAGGTCATCGACCGCATAGCTGTTTATCTCCGAGACAACCCTCTTTCATCACCAGATGAAGAAGATGTTGAGAAGTCTCGATTCCATTCAGAATTAGCAAGAACCCTTGCGGATATTTTAGTTGTTGTTGACGAAGCTGGCGAACGACAAGTCAATCCATGGCTTGATATGTGGCGATCAGATTTTGGGTATGCTGCGTCTGAACTTCGAGATTTAGCAGTTTCACCGATTGCTAACTCTGAAGCACTGGAATCTGAACTTCGAGAATTGGCAAACAAGCTGGATGATGTTGCAAATATGCGCCTCTACATGGGCTCAGGAAATATTCTACAAAAAGGAACTGAAGAAGTTGGAGCGCTTGCTCAAAAAATGATGAAGCAATCCATTGAGGGAATTCCAGTTTCTGAAGATTCATTAGACCAAATTAGAGAGCTAATTCGTTCGACAGCACTCAAATTAGAAGACCTACACAGCAGGTCAGCATCTATGATCGATTCTGGCCGAATAGAAGAGTTACAGTCCCAAGCCTCTGAACTTGCTCGACCACTGACTCGAGTGGCGCGCTACAAAATAGATGCGCTAGGAGTTGATGTTAAAGACGACTTGAAGCTAACGGCCCAAACTTTGCACCTGACAGAGACAATGCCACTGTACATGGATGGAGGAATGTCAATTAAAGCCATCGTGGACAGAATTGGGGATTGTGGGCGCCAGTTAGCTCAAATATCAGATCGAATAACGTGATTTAGATTTGATCGAAAACACCATTCCAAATCTTCGCTAATTTCATATCCAAAAGGCCCGTTCATCGAGCGGGCCTTTTGTTGGACTGATTGTCAGTTTGAATCAGTGACGGATGCCGGTGAAGATCATGGCATCGAATTACGGTGACAGTTTACTTATTTCTAAGTGAGTTTGCGTTGTGGTAAAAGTCTAATGCGCCTTTGACCTCATCAGCAGATAGACCAAGGCCCGCATTGACCTCAGAAACACCTTGAATTACGGCATCAATAAATGCCTGTGCCTCTCTTCTTTCCTCAACTGATGGGAGAACAATTTTATCTGGATGATTCCTTTGCATAGCCCCTCCAGCACACTTATACGGCATCTCTCTACATCGCATCGGCAATTGATAGCAGCTACATTCCTAAAAGACAAAAAAGCCCTGCACATGGCAGGGCTCCAAAATCATCATCTATTTAATTAATGCCTGAAATGGCGAATGCCTGTGAAAATCATCGCAATGCCTGCCTCATCGGCTGCGGCGATGACCTCTTCATCACGGATGGACCCGCCCGGCTGAATCACGGCTGTTGCACCTGCCTCGGCCAGTGCATCGACACCGTCGCGGAACGGGAAGAAGGCATCGGAGGCCACGGCTGAGCCCTTGATTGCTTCACCGCCGTGATGGGCGGCAATGCGAGTGGAGTTCACACGGTTCATCTGACCGGCGCCGACACCCAAGGTGACACCGCCCTTGGCGAAGACGATGGCGTTGGACTTCACATGCTTGGCCACCGACCATGCAAAGAGCATATCCTGCCACTCCTCTTCGGTCGGCTGACGCTTGGTGACCACCTTGCAGGCGTTGCGATCGAGAATATGCGCATCGCGCTCCTGCACCAATAATCCACCATTGACGCGCTTGAACTCCAATCCTCCTGAAACTGCTTCGGCATTCGGGGCCAGCAGCAGACGCAGGTTCTTCTTCTCTTCCAGAGCTTTGCGGGCGCCATCGGTGAAGCCCGGTGCGATCACCACCTCCATGAAGGTCTCGGCGATCAGTTTGGCGGTGGCCTCTTCCAGCGGACGATTGAAGGCGGCGATGCCGCCAAAGGCGGATACCGAGTCGGCAGCACGCGCCTTTTCATAGATCACTTCCTGTGCTCCGCCCACGGCAACACCGCACGGGTTGGCGTGCTTGACGATCACGGCTGCGTTATCGGTGAAATCGCGCACGCAAGCAAAGGCGGCATCGGCATCGGCGATGTTGTTGTAGGAGAGCGCTTTACCTTGCAGCACTTCGCAATCGGCCAGCGAGAGGCCGACATCTTCGGGATCGGCATAGAAGGCACCGTCCTGATGCGGGTTTTCGCCGTATCTGAGTTCGTCCGCTGTCTTGATGAACTGACGGGTGAAGATGTCGGGGAACTTGCGCTTGGAGCCATCGGCATTGAGCGCGGAGAAGTGGTTGGCAATGGCACCGTCGTAAGCAGCGGTATGAGCAAATGCCTTAACCGCCAGCATGCGGCGGATGTCGTCACCGACCGAACCGTTGGATGAGGCCATCTCTTTGAGCACCAGCGCGTAGTCGGAGGGATCGACGACGATGGTGACGAACTTGTGATTCTTGGCCGAAGCACGAACCATGCATGGGCCGCCGATATCGATGTTCTCGATGGCATCATCGACGGTGCAGCCCTCTTTGGCGACGGCTTCACGGAACGGGTAGAGATTCACACAGACCAGATCGATACGCTCGATGCCGTGCTCTTTCATGGAAGCCAGATCGCCCTCGTTATCGCGGCGCGCCAGAATGCCGCCGTGCACCTTCGGGTTCAGGGTCTTCACGCGACCATCCATCATCTCAGGGAAGCCGGTGTAGTCGGAGACATCGCGACACTTGATGCCCTCATCGCGCAACAGCTTGGCGGTGCCGCCGGTGGATAGAATATCAACGCCGCGATCGGCCAGTGTTCTGGCAAAATCTACAACGCCGGTTTTGTCTGATACGCTGATCAGTGCTCGTGTAATGGATGGCATCATTGTCTCCGGAATGTTCGAATTGGGGACGGGGAAGGCTACGCATTGGCTGCGCTGGCGCAAGAACCACACTTAAAAAACGGTCTGTTTTCATCCCTTCATACTACCCTTCATATTCTATTAACCTTCGATCGATTTGATTCCACAGGTCGCCCGTCGCATTATCGCGAGTTGCCCAAGTCCAAGGAAACTCCAAGGAGAAAGAATGCATAAACTTCGCTGGCTCTGCCTGACCCTGTCGCTAATCCTGACTCCATCCCTGAACGCTGTTGCCACAGAACTGCAACAGACCGAATTCAGGAATGGGGTAAAGCTGATCGTCGAGGAGGATCACTCCGCACCTGTCGCCATGGTACAGATCTGGCTGAAAGTGGGCGGTCGCGACGAACTCCCCGGTAAAACGGGGCTGGCACATGTGTTCGAACATATGATGTTCAAAGGCTCGAAAAAACTCGAACCGGGAGAATACTCCAAAAAAATATCCGCCATGGGCGGCAACGACAACGCCTTCACCAGCCACGACTATACCGCCTATTTCGAGACCGTTCCGGCTGACAGGGTGAATGAAGTGATCGGCATGGAGGCGGAGCGTTTTGCGGGCCTCAAGCTGCGCGATGAAGATTTCCAGAAAGAGATCAGGGTGATCATGGAGGAGCGGCGCATGCGCACCGAGGATGATCCCAACAGCCGGATGTTCGAGGAGCTGATGGCCGCATCCCTGCGCCTGCACCCCTATCGCAATCCGGTGATCGGCTGGATGCAGGATCTGAAACGACTCACCATCGAAGACGTCAAAGCATTTTACAAAAAACACTACATACCAGGAAACGTGGCGGTCGTGGTCGTTGGCGATGTCGATTTTGAAGTGCTGCGAAAAACCGTCGACCGGACATTCGGCCGCATCAAGGCAAGGCCGACACCCGAACGCTTCAACCCCAAAGAGCCGCCATCATTCGGATCGAAACGGATTACCGTCAGCCTGCCAGCCGAATCGCCACTGCTGGCGATCACCATCCCGGTTCCGGTCTGGAAACCGGGCGAGAATGACCGGGAAGCTGCTGCCATAGCGGTTGCAACCGAACTGCTGGCCGGAGGCAATTCAGCTATTCTGAACCGGGAACTGGTCGAGAAGCAGCGGCTGGCTTTTGCCGCCACGGCCGGCTACGACCCGTTCAGCATGGGGCTGGATGTCTGGTATGCCTACGGAACATTGAGCAACAGGCAGAGCCCTGATCAGTTTGAAACCGCATTCTGGAAGCTGATCGACCGACTGAAACGACAACCGGTATCCGAAACACAGTTGGCAGCCGCCAAACGACGCATGATTGCCGCCGAGGTATTCGCTCGCGACTCGCTCTACCTGCGCGCCAAACATATCGGCATCCTCGAGACCGTTGGTATCGGTGCCGAGCATCGCGATGCATGGCTGGATGCCATTCGTGATGTATCCGTCATCGACGTGCAGAGAGCGTTGAAGCAGTGGCTCAACGTGAAGCACTCCACCACGGGCCTCCTGCAGCCTGAAACACAAACTGAAAAACAGCAGCCGGAGAAACGCTCATGAGAATGATCCGGATATTTACACTACTCCTTCTGTTATGCATGAGCACAACTGCGATGGCCGTACCTCCCATCCAGGAGAAGCAGCTCGACAATGGCCTGCGCATCCTGCTGATGGAGGCGCACAACGTGCCGATGGTTGCCATGCGACTGACCATGACCGGTGGCAGCCGTTTCGATGCAGAAAACAGGGGGGGTACGGCATCCCTGCTGGCCGCCATGCTCACCGACCATACCGCCGGGCATGATTATGAAAGCTGGGCCACACTCCTTGATGGCGAAGCCATTCGACTAGGCTCCGGTGCTGATCGCGACAGTATCTCCCTCTCTGTCACCGCACTGAAAGAGGCGCTGCCTTCGGCTCTTGAAGCACTCTCCGAAGCCCTGCTGAAACCGGGCTGGAACCGGGATCGATTCAGACTGATTAAAGAGAACGCTGTGGCTGCGGCCCAGAAAGCGGAGGAGGAGCCCGGCGTTCGGGCTGCAGAAGCTGCTGTTAAACTGCTCTTCGCGAACCACCCCTACGGTCATAGATCCGGTGGCAACCGGACAACACTGCAAAATATCGAACTCCATGATCTGAAAACGCTCTATCAGGAGCAGCTCAAACCTGAGGGCGCAGTACTGGCTGTCAGTGGCGACATCACCATGGAGGAGTTGCTGAGCCTGCTGAAACCGGCCATGCAATCGTGGCAGGGCAAACCGAAACACTCTCTGTTTGATATCAGGCGCGCCGATGAAGTTCGTGGAAAGATGAAAATCGTCGAGATGCCGACGTCACAGGCGCTATCGCAACTGGTTCGTCTCGGCCCCGATCGTCGCGACAGCGATTTCTTCTCCGTATTTGTACTCAACCACCTGCTCGGCGGTGGCGGTTTCGGCTCCAGGCTGATGGAAGAGGTACGTGAGAAGCGTGGCTTGGTCTATGGCGTTTACTCCTACTTTGTTCCATTAGCCGCACCCGGCCCGTTTATCATCACGCTGCAAACCCGTGCCAACCAGGCAGAGGAAGCGGAAAGTGTTGTGCACTCAGTCATGCAGGAGCTCTTCGAAGGCAACATCAGCCGCCAGCAGCTGAAAGAGACCCAGGCCAATCTGACCGGCGGGTTCGCACAGAGGATGGACTCCAATCGTGAAAGGGTTGCTCTGATGGGTATGATCGGATTCTACCGCTTGCCGCTGGACTACCTGCAAAGCTGGACTGAAAAGGTGGAATCGGTCACCCTTGCCGATCTTGAAAGGGCAGCAACCCGTTATTTGAATCCTGAAACATGGAATCTGGTAAGGGTTGGGCCACAGCTCTCAAAAAGCACACCAGACAAGGGAGACCAATAGCGCCATGAAAACAATTCTTGTTGTCGAAGATTCAAGTTCAAGCAGAGATATTACCAGTCACTTCCTGCAGCAGGGCGGCTTTCGTATTCTTGAAGCATCCGATGGTGCGGATGCGCTGAATGTACTGAAACAGCGCCATGTCGACCTGATCCTGACCGATATCATGATGCCGAACATGGATGGCTGGGCTTTCTACAAAGAGGTGCGTAGCGACAAACGTTACAACCTGACCCCATTTGTATTCCTGAGCGTTCTGGATGAACTGGATGACCAGATCAAGGGGCTGACACTGGGTGTGGACGACTACATCACCAAACCGGTGACGCCACCGCAGCTCATTGCCCGCGTCAATACAGCGCTGATGCGTAGCGAACGACTGGAGCAGTATTTCTTCCGCAACCCTGTGACCGAGCTGGAGACGGCCAACTATTTCCGCCATCGCCTGCCTCTGGAGACGGAACGTTGCCGCGAGACCGATCAGCCACTGAGCCTGGTGATTTTCGGTATCGGCAACTATGTATCGCTGGTGCGCGGACATGCCACCTGGTTTGCCGAATCGGCTGCCCGTGAGGCTGGCCAGAAACTACGTAACCAGACCCGCTCCTTCGATGTCGTGGCAGACCTGGGACAAGGCTGCTTCGGTGTACTGTTGCCGAACTCATCTGCCGACGAGGCCAAAAAGTGGGCCGAAAAGGTGATGGCAAACTGGAAACTCTCTCTTGTGTGGCCTGAGACGGAACAGAGCATTGCCATCGATATCGGATTCACCTGCGATGCACTGGCGCCGGGTGACTTCGATGCTGCCAAGCTTCTGGATAAACAGCTCGGAACATTCGAACGTAAGTGGTAACAACTCATCAACATTGTGGGCAATCCATTGCCCACAAAAATCAAACAAACCGGAAGTTTGATTTTGTAAGCGAAGTCGAAATCACACTTTTGACTTTGCGCCATAAAAAACTACACGGACGTAGTTTTTTTAGTTAACGAATCTCATGCGCATCACCGCCGGTATCCATCGCGGTCGGGTTCTGAACGTTCCAGATCTGCCGGGGCTGCGCCCGACCCCCTCCAAAGTGCGCGAAGCACTCTTCAACATCCTCGGCGACATCGATGGGGTAGCGCTTCTCGATCTCTTTGCCGGCAGCGGTATCATGGCGATCGAAGCATTGTCACGCGGCGCCGCTTCGGCCATCTCCATTGAGCAGAACGGGACGGCCGTTCAGTGCATGAAAGAGCTCCGGACAAAAATCAACGTGGAGAACTGGCAGATCGTTAAAGGCCGGCTACCCGGGGCTCTGGAGCAGATGAGTGGTCGTTATTTCGACCTTATCTTCGCCGATCCCCCTTACGAACAGGGAATCGCCGAACAGATTCCGGCATGGCTCGACCAGACGGGTATCGGCTGTGGCCATCTGGTGACTGAAGAGTCGAGCAAAGTGACTCCTGCATGGCCTGCAAGCTGGACTTTATTGCAATCCAGGCGATATGGTGACACCACCCTGCATTTCTTAACATCCGAAAAATGACCATCCGTGGCATTTTTCTCATCGGAAAGCCAAATTGCCCTCTATATAATAATTTGTCTTTCCTTACAAAATGGGCGATAACTCCCATTTTGACGGCACATCCATGTGCCGTATGTTGTCAACCGGAGAACGCACATTGAAACGTACCGCCATCTATCCCGGCACCTTCGACCCGATCACGCTCGGCCATGTCGACGTGGTCAATCGCGGCCTGAAACTCTTCGACCGCGTCGTCATCGGCGTCGCCGAGAATCCGGACAAGGAGCCGATGTTCGATCTCGGCACCCGCCTGAAGATGGTGCGCGAAACCTTTGCCGCAGAATCCAACGTCGAGGCGGTCTCCTTCACCGGCCTGCTGGTTGACCTGGCCCACGCCCAGAAGGGTGATGCCATCCTGCGCGGCCTGCGCGCCGCCTCGGATTTCGAGTATGAGTTCCAGATGGCGACGATGAACCGGCGGCTCGACGAGCGCATCGAGACCTGCTTCGTCATGGCGCGCGAGGACTACACCTTCGTCTCCTCCCGCTTCATCCGCGAAATCTCACGTATGGGCGGCGATGTCTCCGAACTGGTACCCGCCGTGGTGGTCCCCTACCTGAAATAGAGTACCTTCCCTGCCCCTTCGGGGGTCGGTTTGATTTTTACACCTGTCTCACTAGTGTCGACGGCAATGCTTACCGGAAATGCCCTGGCCACAAAGGAAGCAGGACATCCTCACCGGATGCCTGACACAAACCATCTGCTCGTAACTCAGTCCTCAGCCACCATCGAAGCAGCTCCGGACTTTTCTGCTGCAATGTCTGCTACAATAGCCAGAGAGAAATCGAAAATGGCAGAGAACCCTATTCATACCGGATCGGTTAACTTAACAGGCAGGAACCTGATTGAAAGCAACAACGTATGAACGAACCGCTTAGCGACCTCTATATTGTTCTCATCAGTCCCCACGGACTGATTCGTGGCGATAATCTGGAGCTGGGCCGCGATGCGGATACCGGCGGCCAGACCAAATATGTGGTTGAACTGACCAAGGCACTGGCAGAACGTCCTGAAGTTGAACGTGTCGACCTGCTGACCCGGCGCGTTATCGACCCGCAGCTGAGCAGTGACTATGGCGAACCTGTTGAGGAGTTGAACGATAAGGCCCGCATCGTTCGGATCGAGTGTGGAGAACCGGGGTATCTCCCCAAAGAGCAGTTGTGGGACACACTCGAGACCTTTTCAGATAATGCACTGGTATATCTCCATGAACAGTCGAAGTTACCCAACATCATTCACAGCCACTATGCCGATGCAGGCCATATCGGTGCGCAGCTATCCAGCCTGATCGGCGTGCCGCTGGTACATACCGGCCATTCACTGGGTCGAAGCAAACGCAAACGACTGCTTGCCAGCGGCGTAACTCGCGACGAAATTGAGACGACCTACAACATGAGTCGCCGTATCGATGCGGAGGAGAGAACACTCGGCGTAGCATCCAGGGTGGTGGTCAGCACCAATCAGGAGATTGAGGAGCAGTACGCCGTCTACGACTACTACCAGCCGGATCAGATGCGGGTGGTACCTCCGGGAACCGACCTTGAGAAATTTTTTCCACCGACCGGTGAAGAGTGGGAAAGCGACATCGCAGGAGAGCTCAGGCGTTTTCTTACGGAACCGGACAAACCGATCATCCTTGCACTCTCAAGGCCTGACCCAAGAAAAAATATCACCACACTGGTCGAAGCCTATGGCCAGTCACCGGAGCTTCAGCAGCTTGCCAATCTGGTGATCATCGCGGGCAATCGCGACGATATCCGGGATATGGATGCCGGAGCGCAGGATGTGTTGACCGGCATCCTGATAACCCTCGACCAGTACGATCTCTACGGCAAAGTGGCCTTTCCCAAACACCACAAACCTGATGAGGTTCCCGAGCTATACCGGCTGACAGCGCTGTCCGGAGGCATCTTCATCAATCCGGCACTGACCGAACCGTTTGGCCTGACCCTGATCGAGGCCGCGGCATGTGGCGTGCCGATTGTAGCAACCGAGGATGGCGGTCCGATCGATATCATCGGCAACTGCAAAAACGGCCTGCTGGTCGACCCGCTCGATGCTGAAGCGATCGCCTCCTCTATCTGTAGCCTGCTTCAAGACAAAAAGCTCTGGAACAGCTGTGCCGACAATGGTTTAAGCGGCGTCCGGAAACACTACTCATGGTCAGCACATGTCGAGAAATATCTCGACATGGTTCGTCCACTCGTTGAACAGACTCAACCTGTCAATCGCATGGAGTTCAACCGCAGGCCGGTACTCTACCGCGATACCGCGATCATCACTGACCTGGATCAGAACCTGCTGGGAGACCGGAAATCGCTGGCCGAATTCATCGGCATCATGAAACAACATCGTAAAACGGTCAGCTTCGGTATTGCGACCGGTCGCAGCCTGGAAAGCTCCCTTCGGGTTATGCGAAAATACAAAATTCCGCAACCGGATATGCTGATCACCAGCCTGGGAACAGCGATCTATTATGCCCCTAACCTGACCAAAGACTCTGCATGGATGCGTCATATTCATCATCGCTGGCATCGCCACGATGTTCTCTACGCGCTTGAGGATATGCCGGGTCTGGAAATGCAACCCAAAGATTGCCAGACATCACACAAACTCAGCTACTACATCGACCCTGCCATAGCGCCTGACGTACAGGAGATTAAACGCTTCCTGTTGCAACACGAACAGTCGGTCAACGTCATCTTTTCACACGGCCAGTTTCTCGACATCGTCCCCTACCGTGCCTCAAAGGGCTTTGCCCTGCGCTGGGCAGCTGAACAGCTCGATATCCCCCTGGAGAACATGCTGGTCGCCGGAGGCTCGGGGGCGGACGAGGATATGATGCGAGGCAATATGCTTGCTGCAGTAGTCGGTAATCGTCATGAAGAGGAGCTTCTGGAGCTGGCGGATGTCGAGCAGATATATTTTGCCGGGCAGAACTATGCGGCAGGCATCATTGAGGCCATTGAGCATTACAACTTTTTCAACCGCAGGCATCGAACTTAAACATGCCTAAACTTCTTCTCTGTACCGATCTGGATCGGACGCTGCTCCCCAATGGCCGGCAGCCGGAGTCCCCGAATGCCCGCAAGCGATTTGCCCACCTGATGCAGGGCCCGGAGTTCACACTGGCCTATGTATCGGGCCGCCATCTGGCACTCATCGAACAGGCTATCGAGACCTATCGACTACCCATGCCGGACTTTGCCATCGCCGATGTCGGCTCAACGATCTATCAACATGTTCAGGGACAACAACAGGAACCGTGGCAAAAATGGCAGGCGTGGGAAGCGGAGATTGCCGGTGACTGGCAAGACCTCACTTCCAGCGAACTCCACTCACTTCTGGCTGATATTACCGGCTTGCAATTGCAGGCGCCGGAGAGGCAGAACACCCATAAGCTGAGCTACAATATATTACTCCGGTCGGATCATCATAGCATCATTACCGAAATCGACGCCCGACTTAAAAAACAGCACATCGATGCTAACCTGATATGGAGCGTTGATGAGCTGCAGAACATCGGCCTGCTCGATATCCTTCCTGCCAGCGCCAACAAACGGCACGCCATCATGTTCCTGATGAAGCAGTACGGCTTCGACATACAGGACACCCTTTTTGCCGGTGACAGCGGCAACGATCTGGATGTACTGCTCAGTCCCATTCCATCGGTGCTGGTTGCCAATGCCGATGATGAGGTGCGTGCTACCGTCTCCGATACATCACCCGAAAAACTCTATATTGCCCAGGGCGACTTTCTCGCCATGAATGGTAACTACAGCGCCGGCATTCTTGAGGGCATTGCACACTACCATCCGGAATTCACCCCGCTGATCGAGAGATTGTCATGAACACAAAACGACGACCGCTGATTTTTGGCGAAGTGCTGTTTGACCGCTTCCCGGACGGCAGCGCTGTACTGGGCGGTGCTCCGTTCAACGTCGCATGGCATCTGCACGCCTTCGGCCTGAACCCGCTGATGATCACCCGTATCGGCTGCGATACCCTGGGGAAAGAGGTTGAACAGGCGATGCAGGCGTGGGGCATGGATTGCTCAGGCCTGCAGAAAGACTCCGTTCATCCCACCGGCACGGTACAGGTGAGTATCGAGGATGGTGAGCCATCCTATGAGATTGTCGATCAGGTGGCCTATGACTTCATTGATGTCGACAAACTGCCGGATTTACACAACTTGCCGACACAGGAGTGGCTGCTCTATCACGGCTCGCTGGCACTGCGGAACCCAACCTCGGCAGCAGCACTGCAGCAGCTCAAATCTTTTGCCAGCAGTCTGTTTGTCGATATCAACCTTCGTCCGCCCTGGTGGCAGCATGAAACGATCCTTGCCATGATCGAGGGCGCTGACTGGATCAAACTCAACGAGGATGAGCTGGCTGAGATCTACCCTGAAGCCGCCAGCAATGGCATCCGGGTCAGGTCACTTGCCGAACATGTCAGTGAACAGATCATCCTCACCGGTGGAGAGAAGGGGGCAACTGCGATTCAGGCCGGGGGAGGCGACCCCATCCATGTTATACCCGAGCCGCTCTCTTCCATTGCAGATACCGTCGGGGCCGGAGATGCCTTCTGTAGTGTTCTGCTGGCCGGCCAGTTGCTTGGCTGGCCACTTGCAACCACCATGCAACGCGCACAGACTTTTGCCAGCGGCGTGGTCGGCATCAGAGGTGCCACTTCGCAGGACAGCTCATTCTACCGCCAGTTTACCCAGGACTGGGGTATCGGGGATTCACAACATGTATGAACAGGTTTCGCATGCGCTGCTGAATGAAATTCTGATCGAACTCGATCCCGAGATCGTAAAACAGCCCAAGATGCGCTACTTCTATACACGCCTGGGAGCAAACTTCTATGCCATCCATTCGCTCTTTCACCTGCTCTACGGAGATCGGGATGACTTCAGGATGCAGATGCAAAGGCTGGTAGAGACCATGGCCCGGCAATACATCACTCGCCCGGAGGAGTTGAAAGAGACAGACCTGGCTCGTGAAAACAACCACAACTGGTTTCTGAGCCAGCAGTGGATTGGCATGGCGCTCTACAGCGATGGTTTCGCCGACAATCTGCAAGGTTTAAAGTCGAAGCTTCATTATCTTCAGGAGCTCGGTGTCAACATGGTGCATGTCATGCCTGTACTGGATTGTCCACCGGGCAGAAGCGATGGCGGCTATGCCGTCCGCGATTTTCGCCGTGTCGATGAGCGGATCGGAAGCCTCGAAGACATCGATGCACTCTCGGATGCCATGCATAAACGCGACATGCTGCTTACCCTCGATGTGGTACTTAATCACACATCGAATGAGCACGAATGGGTAGCGCGCGCCCGCAAAGGCGAAAAGACCTACCAGGATTATTTCTACGTATTCGACGATCGCGAGATGCCGGACATGTTTGAGGAGACCATGCCCGAAATCTTTCCGGAAACCTCACCCGGTAATTTCACCTGGGACGAAGAGATGGGCAGGTGGGTCATGACATCCTTCAACAACTTTCAGTGGGATCTGAACTACAGTAATCCATCCGTATTTATCGAGATGCTCGACATCATTCTCTACTGGGCCAACCACGGCGCCGATATCCTGCGCCTCGATGCCGTGGCATTCCTGTGGAAAAAGATCGGCAGCACCTGCCAGAATGAACGGGAGGCCCACCTGATCCTGCAACTGCTGAAAGATTGCTGTCAGGTAACCGCGCCGGGCGTGCTCTATATTGCCGAAGCGATTGTGGCTCCGGTCGAGGTCACCAAATATTTCGGTGAAGATGCGATCAATGCCAAAGAGTGCGAGATCGCCTATAACGCCACCTTTATGGCACTGCTCTGGGATGCAGTAGCCACCAAAAGAGCCGAACTTCTCTATCGTGGTATCAAAAGCCTGCCGGATAAGCTCGAGCGGGCTACGTGGCTGAACTATATCCGTTGCCATGATGATATCGGCCTGGGCTTCGATGATAATGATATCCGCCTGGCAGGTTATGAGCCGACAGCGCACAGACGTTTCCTCGTCGACTACTTCACCGGTAATTACGATGACTCCCCGGCAAAAGGACTGCCTTTTGCCCAAAATGAGAAGACCGGCGATGCTCGTATCTCGGGCACACTGGCCTCACTGGTCGGGCTCGAAAGCGCTCTGGAATCCGGTGACGAGCATGCCATCGATAATGCCATCAACATCATTCTTCTTCTGCATAGCATGATCCTCTCTTTCGGTGGCATTCCTCTTCTCTATTACGGCGATGAGATTGGCACGCTCAACGACTACGATTATTTAAAGGATGAGCACAAACGCCATGATAGCCGCTGGGTTCACCGACCGAGAATCGACTGGCAGAAAGCAGCGCTCAGGAACACTCCGGGAAGTGTAGAGCATCGAATTTTTACAGCGTTGAAGAAGATGATAGCCGTGCGCAAGGAGATTCCCGCATTTGCCGATTTCAACAGCCGCGAACTGCTGGATGTCGATAATCCGCACCTTCTGGCTTACAGCCATTTTGATCATGGAAACACTTCATCCCGCGTTCTGGTCATCGGTAATTTTGATGCCGCCCCACAACACCTTGATCTGGATGTGTTGCAGAAACTCGGCTTTTTCACACTGGGCAACGTCAGGGATCTCAGTACGGGCGAAAGCCCTCCGATCTTTAACAACCAACTGGCGATCCCGGCATATGGATTTTACTGGTTGTCGGAATAGATAAATATCATGAGGAGATATCGATATGATTAAAAAATGCCTTTTCCCGGTCGCCGGGTACGGTACCCGCTTTCTGCCGGCGACCAAAGCGCAACCCAAGGAGATGCTGCCGATTCTCACCAAGCCGCTCATTCAGTACGGCGTTGAGGAGGCGGCCAACGCCGGGATGATGGACATCGCTATGGTGACCGGTCGCAACAAGCGCGCCATCGAGGATCATTTCGACATCGTTTATGAGCTGGAAGACCAGCTCAGGGGCACCAGTCGCGAAGATCGGCTGGAGTCGATTCGCGGCCTGATCAATGAGTGCAGCTACTCCTATACCCGTCAGATTCACATGCGCGGACTGGGCGATGCGATTCTCACCGGCCACACCATTATCGGCAACCAGCCTTTCGGCGTGATTCTCGCCGATGACCTCTGCGTCGGCGATGAGGGGATTATGTCGCAAATGCTCAAAGTCTATGAAAAGTACCAGTGCAGTGTGGTGGCCGTGGAAGAGGTGCCGCATGAAGAGGTCAACAAGTACGGCATTATCAGCGGTGAAGCACTCGACGATCGCCATACCCGTGTACAGACCATGGTGGAGAAACCCGACCCTGCAGACGCCCCCTCCAACCTCGCCATTATCGGACGCTATATTCTGACGCCGGACATCTTCAACATCCTGCGCAACACCAAACCGGGTGCAGGCGGTGAAGTGCAGATCACCGATGCACTACAGGCGCAGGCGAATCAGGGGAACGTGATCGCCTATCGCTTTAAGGGCCAGCGCTTCGATTGCGGCAGCATCGATGGCTTTGTCGCCGCCACCAACTTCTTTTATGACCGCATGAACGAAGGAGAGTAGCCACTTAAATCGAATGACCGCTTTCGGCCAAAAGCAGGCATTTGCTATCTATGCAAAAGTAAGTTGAGTGAAAGGGAAATTATGAACTTTAATAATCAATTAACCGAAATGTATGGAAAGTGGTTACTCCCTATAGTCCCATTACTACTCTTCCCAGAAATAGCGTATGCACATAGCCCACCTATTTTTATTTTGGCTCCTTCTTTTGCCGGTCCTTTCAATTTTATCGCTCTATCCTTTGTGGTCGCAAAGGGTGAAAAGTATAAAGGGAAGCGCCTTTTGTGCTGGTTCAGTGCTTTGATTTCTGTTGTTATCGGTTATCTAACCTTAGATGCCCTATTTGGTCTTCCGATATTGCTGGCTATGGTTCTTCCAGTTCTTTTAATAATTGTGGTGCCATGGGCGCTTATCATGTTGATTTCACACGATCCTAACAAATAAACCAAGGTCAGCTTTTGGCCGGAAACGGACGTTTAGATTTTCGAGAACTCCAGGCTCGCCCACTCATCCATCGTGTCGGAGCGAACCATCGTCATCCCCGCATCAATGTACGCCTGACTGACGCTCTCAATCTGCTCACGTAGCAGGCCGGAGAGAATCAACTGCCCCTTCGTACAAGCCGCCAGACCTTCGGCCATCTCAATCAGAGGCCCGGCCAGAATATTGGCGACCACGAGATCGAACTGCTCCTTTGGCGGTGTGTCATCCAATCGTGACTCCAGCGTCACTCCATTCAGTTCAGCGTTAACAGCACTTGCCTCCACCGAGATCGGATCGTTATCAATCGCCACAATCCCCTTCGCGCCCAGCTTTCCGGTCGCAATGGCCAGAAGGCCCGAACCTGCTCCCATATCGAGCATGCTCTCTGGCAATCGTTCCGAACAGACCCGCTCAATCGCCTCAAGGCAGAGGCGTGTGGTGGCGTGCTGGCCGGTGCCGAAGGCCATGCCGGGATCGAGCACGATGTCGATGTAATCTCCTGCCAGTGGATCGCAGAACGAGGGTCGTACACAGAAACGCTCACCGATAGCCATCGCATGCCAGTTCTTCTGCCATGCGGTCTCCCAATCCTCGCCAAGTTGCCGAATCTCAACCTGTGATGGCTTTGCCCCGGCCAATAGCGCTGCCGCAGCCAGCTGGGCACGTTGCAACTGCTCATCCTCATTCAGCTCGAACCAGGCGGCATGCGTTTCGGCACCACTATCGGCATCGGTCTCCAGCGACATACCAAGCGCATGTTGTGAGCCGGCAAGGGCTGCAAAGGTATCTTCGCTCATCGCATAACCATCGATTCGCAGTTCCAGACATTTTAGTTCTTGCATCTTGTGCCGCCCTTCGCTGCAATGTGCAGCCCTGTTTCGAATCGGTCGGAAATCGACCTTCCAAAAATGATTCGAATGAGTTTGATATTCAATGGGAGCAATATTGCCGCATTCTTCTACATATCGCATGCGCTTGATTGAAAACATCCAGATCACCGATCCGGCATGTGAAGATGTCGTAGTGAAGCTTACATTCGAGCCGGTTAACCAAAAACAGGTAGAACCCTTTATCACCGGCCAGTTCGTGATGATCAGTATCCCGGACGTAAAAGACCTGGCCCCAACCTATTTTGCCATCGCCTCATCTCCATCCGAAAACAACTACTATGAGTTTGTCGTCAAACGTGCCCAGGGGATGTCCGACTATCTCTGCGAACTAACCCCGGGTGCAGAGGTTCAGGTTGAAGGTCCGATGGGCAAAGGATTCGATCTCGAACCATTCAAAGGCAGTAACGTCATCCTGATGGGTGTCGGCACCGGCATCTCACCGCTACGCAGCGTGTGGCGCTCAATTCTTAATCAACGCGATGATTTCGGTAGCGTCACCATCTATGCCGGTTTCCTGACCCCGCTCCACCGATTGCTCACCGATGAACTGGAATCGCTGTCCGATGACAATATCGAGGTGAAAGTCTCGCTCGATTCAGGTGATGATGACTGGGACGGCCCCATCGGCTATGTGCAGGATGCACTGAAAAATGACCGGCCCGACAGCGCCAATAGTGTAGTCTGCCTGGCCGGAATGAGCGCAATGGTAGACGCATGCAAAGAAACGTTGCAGAATCTCGGCTTTGATGACAGCCGCATCCTGCTCAACTTCTGATTTCGTGGCCCCTCAAACCACGGACTCCCCAGTTTTTTCTGAACAAACCCTGAACCAAGACTCAAACAATTTCTCACTACCGCTACTCGCCCTCGACATTGGCAAGAAGCGTATCGGTGTCGCCGTATCCGACCGTCTGGGGCTCTCCTGCCGTGGTGTCACCTGCCTGCACCGCAACGACAAAGGGTGGCCGAAACAGACCCTGAAAGTGCTCAAAGAGTACGGTTGCAAAGGCATCGTAGTGGGCCTTGCCAGAAACATGGACGGCAGCGAGGGCGATCAGGCATCCGATTGTCGCAAAGGTGCTCAGGAACTAGCGCAGGTGACCGACCTGCCGATCCGTTTTCAGGATGAGCGACTATCGACATGGACAGCCAGAGAGCGACTCTTCGCGCAGGGGCTGAATGAGAAGAGGGTGAAAGAGAGGCTGGATCAGACCGCAGCGGCGGTGATCCTCGAAGATTTTATCTCCGCCCACCCGGAAATCATACCGGGAGAGAAGGGGTGACCGACCATGAGTAAAACCATATTCGATACGCTGGCAGTGAACCGGGCGCTGGATGAGATGACCACCCGGATAGCCTCCCAAACTGTCACCAATACAGCCGGGGACAACGTCTACATCATCGGCATTCAGTGCGGTGGTGCCGAGGTGGCCGATGCCATTGAACACCGGCTGAACAAAACATCGACAGCCATCCATCGCGGCAACCTCGATATCAGTTTCTACCGCGACGATCTCGATACCATCGGCCCCAATCCGGAAGTGGGCCGCAGCGAACTTCCATTCGACCTGACCGACAAACATATCTGGCTGGTCGATGATGTGCTCTATACCGGCAGAACCATTCGTGCAGCGCTCGGCGAGCTGTTCGATTACGGGCGCCCGGCCAGTGTCAGGCTTGCTGTACTGGTCGATCGTGGCGGTCATGAACTACCGATATCAGCCGATATCGCAGGCCTCTCCCACCATGCGGAGGCTGATCAATCGGTGAAACTGAATAACGACCCGAGTGGGTGGACCATTGAACTCAGGCAGGTGAAACGATGAAGCCTTTTAAACATCTGTTCGGCATCGCCGACTTAAGCCGCGAGCAGATCGAATATCTGGTCAACCTTGGCGATTCGTTTATCGACATCAACCGCCGCTCACTGAAAAAGGCGCCAACGCTCAGGGGCAAGACCGTCATCAACCTCTTTTTTGAAAACTCGACCCGTACCCGTACCAGCTTCGAGATCGCCGGCAAACGGCTCTCCGCCGACGTCATCAACATCTCAGCTTCGACCAGTGCCACCAAAAAAGGTGAATCGCTGCTCGATACCGGCCAGACGCTGGCGGCCATGCAGCCGCATGTATTGGTGATTCGTCACTCGCTGGCCGGTACTTGCGAATTCCTAGCGGAGTACCTCGACAATACCGCCATCGTCAATGCCGGTGACGGCGCCCATGAGCACCCCACCCAGATTCTTACCGATCTGCTCACGCTGAAGCAGACATGGGAGAGTATGGAGGGCAAAACCATTACGATTGTGGGTGACATCGCCCACTCGCGCGTTGCCCGCTCCCACCTGCTGGCAGCCAAGAAACTCGGCTACAACATGCGTGTGGTGGCGCCGAAAACGTTGCTTCCGGCCGAGGTCGAGCGCTACGGCTGCGAGGTCTACCACGACTTCGATGAGGCGCTGCCGGGATCGGATGCTGTCTACATGCTGCGCGTACAGACCGAGCGACTGACCGATGCATGCGCCTTCCCATCGATTCGCGAATACCACGAGGCTTATGGTCTGAACTCCAAACGTTTGAAGGCTGCCGGTGATGACTGCCTGGTTCTGCATCCGGGACCGATGAATCGCGGTGTGGAGATTGCCACCGATGTCGCAGACTCGGTAAAGAGTCATATCCTGAATCAGGTCGAGCATGGTGTGGCAATTCGTATGGCCGTGCTTGCAGCCCTCTGCGGTGGTGAGGGAGGAGACGAATCATGAGTCTGCTACAGATCAAAAACGGCCACATCATCGACCCGGCCAACGGTATCGACAAAAAGGCCGACCTCTGGATTGAAAATGGCAAAGTGGCAGCGATCGGCAACCACAAAGGTAAACCCGACCAGACCATCGATGCCACAGGAAAAATCGTCTGCCCCGGCCTGATCGACATGCATGTACATCTCAGGGAACCGGGCCAGGAGTGGAAAGAGGATATCGAGTCCGGCTCACGCGCAGCCGTAGCGGGTGGTGTCACCAGCATGTGCTGCATGCCCAACACCGGACCGCATATCGACCATGCCGGTATTGCCCGCCAGATCATCGAGCGCTCGAAACAGGTAGGATTGTGCAACGTCCACCCCATCGGCGCTGTCACTAAAAACCTCGACGGCAAAGAGCTGACCGAGATGCGCGAACTGACCCGCGCCGGTTGTGTCGCCTTCTCCGACGATGGCATGCCGATCTGGCATGCAGGCGTGATGCGCAAGGCGCTCGAATATTCCGCCAGCTTCGGATACATGGTGATTCAGCATGCCGAGGAGAAGGAGCTGACCCGTGGCGGTTGCATCAACGAGGGATGGATCTCCACCCAGCTCGGTGTACAGGGGATGCCGGTTGAGGGCGAAGATTCGATGATCGCCCGGGATATCATGCTCACCCGCCGTGCCGGCGCCCGCTACCACGTTGCCCATGTCTCTTCCAAAAGAGCGGTTGAGATGATCCGCAATGCCAGGGCCGAAGGGCTGAAGGTGACATGCGAAGCCGCACCGCACCACTTCGCCCTGACCGAAGAGGAGGTGCTCGGTTTTAATGTCGATGCCAAGATGAGTCCGCCCCTGCGTACAGAGGAAGACCGACTCGCTGTTATCGAAGGCTTGCGCGATGGCACCATCGAGGTGATTGCCACCGACCATGCACCGCACCATGAGGATGACAAACGTTGCGGTCTATCCTGTGCGGCTTTCGGCATTGTCGGCCTTGAAACCCTGCTGCCTGTCTCCCTTGACCTGGTTCGATCCAAGGTACTGAGTTTGAGCGACATGATCGCCAGGATGAGCTGTAATCCGGCAAAGCTTCTCGGTTTGGACTCAGGCACCCTGAGCATCGGTGCGGAAGCCGATGTCTGCATCTTTGATGAAAATACAAAGTGGGCAGTGGATCGCGAAAAACTGGTCTCCAAGGGTAAGAACACACCATGGCATGGCAAAGAGATGACCGGCCAGGTGACCCATACCATCAAGGCGGGACGCATTGTGTTCGACAACGGAACGATTCATGAGTAACGCTTCGGAAAAGAACCGAAACACCATTTTTGAGGAGCAGGCCGAAATTCTCGCCAACGTTCACCATCCCGGCGATCAGTTCGTGATGCGCGTGCGTGCACCGAAGATCGCAGCGGCAGCAATGCCGGGTCAGTTTGTCCACATAAGGGTATCCGACGAACGTCCCATGCGCCGCCCCATCTCGATCATGCTGACCGACCCGGAGAAGGGTACGGTGGACCTGCTGATCAAAGCGATCGGTGAAGGCACAAGGCTGCTGCGCGAGCGCAAAGTGGGAGAGAGCATGCCGATGCTCGGCCCCATCGGTCGCCCGTTTGATCTCACAGACCACGCCAAACGCTATATCCTGATTGGTGGCGGCGTCGGTATTCCACCGATGATCTTCTGTGCCATGCACCTTTTAGGCAAAGCACCGACCATCGTCTTTGCCGGCTCGGAAGTGGAGTTTCCGTTTGCGCTGAAACCCTCCACTGCCGTGCTTCCCGGCATAGGCGGCAACGCCATTCTCGGCATCAGCTCTCTGGAGGAGCGCGGTATCGCTTCGCGCCTGGCCTCTAATGCCGGTCTCTATGGTTGTTATGAAGGCCATGTGCCTGATCTGGCGCGTGACTATCTGCTGGCCCTGAGTGATGAAGAGCGTCGCCGCTCTGTACTGCTCTCCTGCGGACCTCACCCGATGCTGCATGCTGTGGCAAAGCTCGGGCGTGAGTTAAATATCTCAGCCTACTTAAGCCTCGAAGAACATATGGCCTGCGGTATTGGTGGTTGCGCCGGATGCGTGGTGAAAACGGTTGAGAATGGCGAGGAGAAGTATCGCCGTGTCTGTGTCGATGGCCCCGTCTTTGAATCCAGCCTGCTTCCTGAGTTCGCCTAAAACCTCTCAACCATCTTTTCTTCGTAACATTGAGAAAAAAAGAGGCTCCCATTCACGCATACCGAGCAGAAGCCCTATATTCTTACGCTCGGATATCGGACTTCTGGCACTCTCTTTAAGCAATTCTGAAAACTCATGTGCCAGTGCAGTTAACCGCCTTTGCAGAGTTTCCTTTGCACCTGCGGTGAGTGGGCCATGGAGATAAAGTCGAAATTCACCACTTTGATCAAATTCGGAGTTTAGAAACTCATTCATCAGTTTTTTCTTAAATGCTTTTTCCAAAGGGCCGTTCGGCAACCAGCGGAAATTCTCGGCAACAAGGAGCCGGATACGATTGCCGGGATGTAGTTCAAGCAGTTTAAGTTCTTCAAGCCTTGCCATATAGCGGTAGCACTCTGCTTTGCTTATCTCGAATTGCTCCGTTATCTCATCGAACTTCCAATGATTCCGAGCGCAAAGTGCGACCAACAGCAATTTGGTATCGCGAACCAGCTCCTGCTCCTGTTCAGGCTTTAAATGCGAAATTCTCTCCCGGCTCTCATCAAATAGCCTGACCAGATCAATAAAATCCAGATGCATCATCTCACACAGGGCGTTGATTCGCTTTAGGGTGATATTGTGAGATGAGAACATCTTTTTCACACTGGCTTCGCTCAGATTCAGATGTTTTGCCGCATCACGATAAGTTAATCCATTGAGCTTAAGCGCTCTTTTCAATGTGTCGATTGCCGCTGCTGTGTTATTCATATCTACCTCATTCGGGCAATAGTATAGCTATATTATACTATTGGTAACCTATATCTGCACGCCATGCAAATAAGTTCCATATTACTCCCGCCCTTCACAAAGTTCTCCCTACAGACGGACAACATCCGTTTGCAAACAACATAAAAGGAGATTTGTTATGAAAAAGAAAATGGTAATTGTAAGTGCAATGTTGGTTTCAATGTTCTTCGGTCAACAGGCCATGGCTCAGGGTGTAGCCCAGCATATGAGCCAGTCTGTTGCCCACTCGGCACAAGCAGTAGGACATGGTGTGGTTGGATCGGCCAAGCTGACTTCCGCAGCTGTAGCGGTACCTCTTGTTGCTGTCGGCGCAGTTGGTACGGTCAGCTCAAAGGCAGGCAACTCTCTTATGGAAGAAGCCAATAAGCCCATTGGTGCTCCATTGGAGGTCACTGATGAAACGATAACAGTCGGCCCATCACCCGACCAGGCTATTCACTAAACAACCGAAGCAGGAGGAATATTATGAAAACCAAACTGATTCATAGTTTAACCGCGGCAATGGTCGTTTTGGGCCTGGCCGCCACTGCCGAAGCAGGAAGCACTGCCGAAGCGGTTCCACAATTCAAGGCAGATGAGATTGTATCTTTTGCCAAGAAGGTGGAAAAAGTTGTGGCATCCAAAGGAGCCAGAGTATTTCTGGTTTCCCGGGTAGGACGTCCTCTGGATGAACTTCCCGACGGCATTCAATACACCCATGTAGGCTTCGGCGTCTATTCCACCATCAAAACGGCGGATGGGCGTGAAGTTCCCGGCTACGCAATGTATAATCTCTATCAGCGGGAAAAGGAGCCGGATGTCAGCGACCTGGTCGTCGATTATCCGGTCGACTTCTTTGCCGGGGTTTATCAATTAAAAGCGGGAATTGTAATACCAACACCTGAGTTGCAGCAGAGGCTACTGAAGGTCATCGCTTCAAGCACCTATAAGGATTTGCATAATCCGGACTACTCGGTCATCGCCAACCCCTATAACAGCAAGTACCAGAACTGCACGGAACATACGCTTGATGTTATTAATGCCGCGATTTACCAGACTGATGATGTGGAAAAGATCAAACTGAACACGAAGGCTTACTATGAAGCTCAGAAGTTAAAGATCTCTCCCTTCAAACTACTGGCCGGATCGATCTTCATGCCGGATGTTAAAACATCGGATCAGAAAAATGGCATCAGAACATCGACCTATACGACGATTGCTGCCTACCTTGATAAGTACGATCTGATTCAGGAACAACTGGTGATTACTCAATAATTATTATCAGGAAAACAACAGGCCCTGCACATGAAGTGCAGGGCCTGTTCAGTATTTACAGGATAGGTTTCATCGGCATCAACTGCCAGAACAGGGTTCTCCCGCGCTTGATGATCGAGGTGTGATGATCCGGGTTCTCCTTCTGCACATTCCAGCTGTTTTCCGGAAGCATGTCCTCATTGATCGCTTGCTCAGCCTCCCTTGCGATCTTTTCATTATGAATGATCACGCCGGTCTCAGTATTGAGGTTCACAGATCGCGGATCGAGATTAAATGTTCCTATGAACACTTTACTGGAATCAACCACCACTGTTTTTGCGTGCAGAGAAAATGTCGGTCTGTTTTCAGTCACCTTATGGTAGCGGCGCATTAAAGTGATCTGGTTGGCTGCGTCCGGCCTGAATTCATAGACCTCGACACCCATTTTCTTCAGTAACTTTCTCTGGTTACGATAACCGCTAAAGGCCTGCATATTATCGCTTGATGCCAGAGAGTTGGTATTGATCCTGATTTTCACACCGCGCTTAATCAGCGCTTTAAACAAGTCTTTAGCCTCACTGGTTAATATGAGATAGGGCGACTGAATGGTTAACTGTTTCCGGGCCCCGCTCACCAAACTGGCCAGGGCTGCGGCTGTACGACTGCCACCTCCCAGAGAAAACTTATTATCATTCTTCCCTGGGGTATCGTTAATCACCTCTACATCACACCATTGAAATGCACCTTCCAGTTTCGAGAACTGTTTGGGCAGATCATTGAGCGCCTGCCGAACCTCCGGTTCAAAGTTTTCGGGTGAGTTCGCATATTGATGCAACTCGGTATAGATCTTCTGAATGGTAGGATCATCAACTTCAACATGTTTCTGCATAATGCCCAAGCCATCATAAAGCTCTTCGGTTGGCACAGTAATCGGCGCCTTCCAGAATCGCTCAAAACTTGCCCGTATCTCGCCAACCGCCTTGCCTAGCAGCAACACATCCCTGTCCCTGTAGATATACTCATGGCTATAGTCGAAATATTTATCCTCCATATTTCGGCCACCGGTAATGGCCACAGCACCATCGACCACCATCACTTTATCGTGCATGCGCTGATTAAAACCGCGAAAGTCGGTAATCATATTGATGAATCGCGTATGAAAAGGCGTTCCCACCGAGTGTTTGGGATTATAAATCCCTATTTCAATATCGGGATGTTTTGCAAGAGCGAGTAGTGTCTTATCAGGCGCATCAATAAGCAGGTCATCAACAATCACCCGAACTTTAACACCACGATCAGCAGCCCTTAACAGCGCCTCCGCTGCTAAAATCCCGATATTATCGCTACTCCAGATAAAGTATTGAACCTCGATACTCTTTCTGGCGTGATCGGCAAGCCATGCCCGGGCCAGTAATGACTCTTCACCATACTCCAAAACGTAGACAGCCGTTTTATCCGGATGCGTTTCAGCCTGTCGATAAAACTGATCAAGGGTGCCCGCATCCGATACGGCAGCCATAGCTGTTTCGCCCAACAGGGCTATCGACCATACTGTGACAAGGCAGATCAACACCCGCCTGCCCATACCACCATTAGAACTCACTCTTCCAAATCTATTCTTTGTCAAACCCGTCCCACTCTCAAATGCTCTCTTGAATGGCTACATTAACTCAACTTTGAAGAGAGGTGAATGGTCGCCAATAGCGTAGATACTTTAGTGACCTGACACACGGCTGCCGAGGGTTCAAATTCATAACCTGAAATCATGTTTGAGTTGATGTTATGGATATCGGAACATGCGATACAGCACCCACGCACGCTGATCACCTATAACCGCATTGCGGGCAAAAGGCTGCTTATCCCTGTTCTGCTTCTTATACTAACAGTTGCCTGGCCAATATTTGCCTCGGCAGCCAGTCACCCAGCTCAAATCTCCGAATCCTCTCTGCGCACTGTACTGCTACGTCACTTCGATCTCTGGGAGGGCGCACCCTATCGTTTCGGCGGCAATTCAAAATATGGCGTCGACTGCTCCGGTTTCGTCCATATCACCTTTCGCGATGCGCTCGGCATAGAGGTGCCTCGCTCCACCCAACTCATGTCGCAAACCGGATACCCCGTCTCATCCCGCAATCTGGCAGCCGGAGACATCATCTTCTTCCGAACCGCACGTAAAACACTCCATGTCGGTATCTATGTCGGGCAGGGCCAGTTCATCCACGCCTCCAAGAGCCACGGCGTTATTCTATCAAGACTCTCCAACCCCTACTGGAGAGATGTATATGTGAAGTCGCTAAGGGTGATCGACCGACACATTTAATTTCACAACATTTCTGCTAGTTTCCCGCCTCTTATTCATTGGAGGCCCTAAGTGACTCAAGCTGTGACTCAAACCGTGACCCATATTCGCATCGCAACCCGTCGTTCTCCCCTTGCCCTCTGGCAGGCCGAGCATGTCGCAGCCGAGCTTGAGAAGCTTGATGACAACGTCACCACCGAACTGGTCAAGATCGAAACTAAGGGTGATAAAATCCTTGATGTGCCTCTGGCCAAGGTGGGCGGCAAAGGGCTGTTCACTAAAGAGATCGATATGGCTCTGTTCGATGGAAGAGCGGACATCGCCGTACACTCGATGAAGGATGTGCCGACTCAGCTTCCCGAGGGTACCAGCATCCGCGCCATTCCCGAGCGCGAAGATCCGCGCGATTCGGTGGCGACCATTACCGGCAAAGGACTCGATAGCCTTCCCGATGGCGCGAAGATCGGTACCGCAAGCCTGCGTCGTGTGGCCCAACTTAAAGCCATCTATCCAACCTTCGAGTTTCAGTGGATTCGCGGTAATATCCAGACGCGTCTCTCCAAGCTGGGCAATGAGGTCGATGCCGTCATTCTTGCTGCGGCCGGTGTTCGCCGTATGGGCATGGCCGATCAGATGCACGAATTCATCGATACCGAAATCATGCTTCCGGCCGTGGCACAGGGAACACTCGGTATTCAAACCCGCGATGCCGATGATGCGATCAACGCACTGGTTGATCGCCTCAACCATACCGACACAGTCGATCGTACCCGTGCTGAGCGCGCTTTTCTGGCCCGTCTTGAGGGTGGGTGCCAGGTTCCGATTGCAGCCTATGCCACACTGGATGGTGACTCTTTACACCTGAAAGGCCTCGTCGGTGCCGTGGATGGCTCTGTGGTGATTCGTCGCGAGATCACCGGCTCCCGTCATGATGGTGAAGCACTCGGTATCAAACTGGCCGATGAGATTCTGGATGCCGGAGCGCGCCCGATCCTGGAAGCACTCTATGCCGAGGGCACAAAATAGCTTCGACTTCGTAAGCAGTCTCACGTTCAACACCTTTTTCTTAAAATATCTTAAGACTCAATTAACGCTCCCTTGAACTTCACGCTTTAAGGTTGCGGCCTCAATAGTTCCGAGGAGGTATGGATGAAACCAGCAGATTTGATTCGTACAATTGGAAAATTCATGATGAACAACGGCCCTGTTGTTGCAGTGATGGGGCTCTATACAGGCATTATTGTCAGTTATATCGATATCATCTAAACACTTTCTCTCTTAATAGTGTGTTGAAAAAGAGGCGGGCTTAGCAGACCCGCCTCTTTTACGTTGTGCCGGGAACATTTTTCTTGAAACAGCATGTCGCACCATCCAACGTTCGGCCCATGAGCAACCACATGAGCAACCAAGACAATCCTCTTTTAATCGGTCTCGAAACCGAGCTTCCCCTGTTTGACCGGATCGAACCCAAACATGTGCTTCCGGCACTGAATCACGTGCTGGAGTCCAACCAGGCAATCATCAACAGGCTGGTGGAGGTTAAGCAACCGACATGGGAGAATTTCATGGCGCAGCTGGAGATGCTTGATGAGCAACTGCAACGTGTCTGGGGCCCGGTCACCCATCTTAATGCGGTGAAGAACTCCGATGAACTGCGTCCGATCTATCAGGAGAGTGTGCAGAAAGTCTCCGCCTACCATGCCGACATGGCCCAGAATGAGGCGCTCTATACCGCTATCAGGAAGGTTCGCAAGAGCAGTGCCTTCGATGCGCTGAACAGAGAGCAGAAGCAGGTGGTGGAGCATGCCCTGCGCGATTTCAGGCTGGCCGGTGCCGAGCTGGAAGGGGCAGACAGGGAGCGCTACAAGGCGATCCAGATGCGACTCTCGGAACTTGCCACCACCTTTGAGCAGCACGTACTCGATGCCACCCGTGCGTTTGAGCTGCATATCTCCGATGAGTCCGATCTGGCAGGTCTTCCCGACTCCATCCGCGAGGCCGCTGCCCAACGCGCCAAAGAGAGCGAGAAGTATGAAGATGGCTGGCTTTTTACACTGGATATCCCCTCCTACCTGCCGTTCATGCAGTACGCGGAGAACAGAGCCTTGCGAGAGCGCATCTACACCGCCTACGTTACCCGCGCTTCGCAAGGGGAGCTGGACAATGCGCCGGTGATTGATGAGACACTGAAGCTGCGCAGGGAGGCGGCTGCACTGATCGGTTTCGATGACTACGGCAGCTACTCGCTGGCCACCAAAATGGCCGACAGCACCCATGAAGTGATCGGTTTCTTAAGGGAGCTGGCCGGGAAGAGTCGCAACATGGCCGAGAGTGAAATCGCCGAGCTAACGACTTTCGCAAAAACAGAGCTTGGTATTGATCATTTGCAGGCTTGGGATGTGCCGTTTGCATCCGAGAAATTGCGCATTAAGACCTATGCCATCTCCGAAGAGGAGCTAAAGCCCTACTTCCCTGAGGCGAAGGTACTGAGCGGTATGTTCGCGCTGGTCGAACAGCTCTACGGCATATCCATTCGCGAAGAAAGTGCGCCAAAATGGCATGAAAATGTCCATTTCTTTGCCATTTTCGACGAAAATAATCAAAAAATCGCCGGTTTTTATCTCGATCCTTACGCCCGCGCCCACAAGCGCGGCGGTGCATGGATGGATGAGTGCACCGTCCGTTTCCACAAAGAGGAGGGCACCCTGCAGCTGCCTATTGCCTATCTGGTCTGTAATTTCGATGCGCCGGTTGGCGACAGACCGGCACTATGGACACACAACGAAGTGATCACCCTCTTCCATGAGTTTGGCCACGGCCTGCACCATATGCTGACCCAGGTAAGCACACGCAGTGTCTCCGGCATCAACGGTGTGCCGTGGGATGCGGTGGAGCTGCCGAGTCAGTTCATGGAGAACTTCTGCTGGGAGCGGGAAGTGACCAACCTCTTCGCCCGCCACTTCGAAAGTGATGAGACCCTGCCGGATGAACTGTTTGAGAAGATGCTGGCAGCCAAGAACTTCCAGTCCGGTATGCAGATGCTGCGCCAAATTGAGTTCGCCCTGTTCGATATGCTGCTGCACACCGAGTTCCTGCCTGAAGGTGACCAGTCGGTTCAGCAACTGCTCGATGAGGTACGCAGCGAGGTGGCGGTGCTCACCCCACCCGAGTTCAACAAGTTTCAGAACAGCTTCTCCCACATCTTTGCCGGAGGTTACGGTGCTGGTTACTACAGCTACAAGTGGGCCGAAGTGCTCTCGGCCGATGCCTACGCCGCATTCGAGGAGGAGGGCATCACCAACCCGGAGACGGCAAGGCGCTTCCGTGAATCGATTCTCTCAATCGGCGGCAGCCGTGATTTGATGGAAGGGTTTGAGGCCTTCCGTGGTCGCAAACCGAGCGTTGATGCACTGCTGCGCCATTCGGGTATCACATCTTAAAACTCATTCGCTGGCTGCTGCCGCTGCTGGCTGCCTGCTCCATGTTCGCCAGCTCCGCACCGGAGATATCGCAGCAGGAGCTGCTCAAGATGATCGACGCCAAAACAGATATGCTGATTCTCGATGTGCGCACACCAAAAGAGTACGGCGAAGGACATATTCCCGGCGCCTTCCATATCGATCACCGCGAAATCGAATCGCGTATTGGAGAGATTGAGGCTTACCGACACAAGCCGGTCATCGTCTACTGCTACTCCGGCATGCGTGCCGGTACGGTGGAGAGTTACCTCATTGAACAAGGCTTCTCGCAGGTGAAACATCTGAAAGGAGACTGGCAGGCGTGGACAGCCAACAAGCAGCCAACGAAACGTTAATCTTTAAAATAGCCCGGATCGATCTTGTACTGCTTCAGCAGCTTGCGAACGGTGTTTCGATTCAATCCCAGCATCTCCGATGCCTTGAGCTGATTACCATGGCAACGCTCCAGCACCAGTGTCAGCAACGGCGGCTCAACCTGCTCCAGCAGATGTTTATGCAGCCCTGTCGCTTCAGCATAACCGAGTTGATCCATATAGGCTTTGATCGTACGTCGTACCGCATCACCCAGCGACTCCTGCGTATCATCGGTTTCGGCATGACCGATCGCCAGCGCCACGTCGGAGAGGGTAATGCTGGCTCCGGGAGTCAGCACGGCCAGTCGATTCATCACATTCTTCAGCTCACGCACATTGCCGTACCAGTCGTAACGCTTTAACAACTCCAGCGCATCATCGAGCAGGATCGGAGCCGTCATATCAAGCTCTTCAGCCGACTGCTTAAGCAGAAACTCAGCCAGCTCCGGAATATCGTCACGACGCTCTCTGAGCGGCGGAATATGTACCGGAATCACATTCAGTCGATAGTAGAGATCCTCACGAAACTCTCCCTTGCGAATCTTGATCTGCAGATCCTGATGGGTGGCCGCCAGCAGACGGACATTGACCGATATATCTTTATTAGAACCAACCCGCTGAACCGTTCCGGTCTCAAGAACTCGCAGCAGCTTGGCCTGAAGAGCCGCAGGCATATCCCCGATCTCATCGAGGAAGAGGGTACCGCCACTGGCCTGCTCGAAACGACCGGGACGAGCCCTGTCTGCACCGGTGAAGGCGCCCTTCTCATGACCGAACAGTTCGGCCTCCAGTAACTCCGCCGGGATCGCCGCCGTATTGATGGCAACAAAGGGCGCATTCTTGCGCTGGCTGCGCTGGTGCAGCTCCTGCGCCACCAGCTCCTTACCACTTCCCGATTCACCGGTGATCATCACGGTCAGATCGGATGCCGCCACCCGGCCAAGGGTACGGAACAGGTTCTGCATCGCCTGACTGCGTCCGATAATGATGGTGTCGGTATCCTGCTTCTCCGGTTTCGGCGCGGCTTCACGCACAGGCCGAACTCGCCCGGCAAGCTGACGCACCTCGTTCAGATCAAACGGCTTGGGCAGATACTCCATGGCACCACTACGGTAGGCCTCGGCAGCATGGCCGAAGGTCGTTTCGGCTGTCAGCATCACGGTAGGAATATCGAAGGTCTTCGATTCGAGCAGTTTCATACCGTTGCCATCGGGCAGGTAGACATCGAGGAACAGGATATCGAACTTCTCTTTGGCCATCGCTTCAGCCTCGGCAATGGATGCCGCCTGACTGACCTCGAACCCCTCCTCCTTGAGAACCCGCTCAAGAATCCAGCGGATTCCCTGGTCGTCATCAACGATAAGTGCTTTCATGCCTGCTCCTCGCTCTGCTCAACGATCATCGGAAGGTGCAACACAAACGTGGTGCGTCCATGTGAACTGGCCAGTTTCACCCGCCCGCCATGCTCCTGCATCACGCGCTGCACAATGGCCAGACCCAGTCCACTACCGCGCTCCTTGCCTGTCACAAACGGCTGGAACAGGTGCTCCTTCAATGAGTCGGGAATAGGGGTACCGTCACTGGTGATCTTCACCTCGACGACCTGACCCTGATGTCCGGGAAGTGCCACCATCGGCGCCATGCGCGTCTGCCACTCAATATGCGTGGAGCCCGCCTCCAACGCATTGTTCCAGAGATTCTCAATTGCCTGCCTAAGCCTTGCCGCATGCAGCAGCATCGGCGGAATACTCGGATCATAAACCCGGTGCAGATGCACTTCAGCCTCTCCCGTTTTATCGGCTGCAGGCACGCGACACACCTCATCGATCACTGCGTGGATATTGACCCGATCCATCGCCACATCGGCACGCGGCCCCAGCTGCAGAAACGAATCGATCCGCTCCTTGATACGATCCACTTCGGCCAGCATGTGGGTGCTAATCTCTTTCACCTCATCATCCTTTGATGATTCAGCCAGCCACTGACCGGCACCTCGGAGTGAAGCGAGCGGATTCTTCACCTCATGCGCCATCTCCAGCGCAATACGGGCAACTGCCTCTGCCATCTCCTGACGTTTACTCTGTTTCTCAATCTCGGACCGGTTTGCTTCCGGAACCATCAAAACGGACATCCCCTTCTCGTGAGGCCCGACATGCAGCGAGTAGGGCGC
The DNA here is from genome assembly GCA_050304695.1 of Mariprofundaceae bacterium. GTDB lineage: Bacteria > Pseudomonadota > Zetaproteobacteria > Mariprofundales > Mariprofundaceae > WSZY01. The sequence goes on along the minus strand of JBNLEB010000013.1, from coordinate 117,206 downwards.
GTGGGTAAAACGATTGCTGAAGGCATCGCCGGTCACGGTTTCACCCTGTGAAACACGCTCCAGCATGCTATTAACTTCCGAAGTGGGCTCAAAAAAATCGGAGAGATGTCGGCCTGCCAGCCTTCTCGCGGATGTACCGAACTGTTCTTCAGCCAGCATGTTGGCGTGGGTGATCTTGCCCCAACCATCGAGAATCAATACCGGCAACGGCAGATCGGCAATGGCGACCCTGTGCCTGTCGAACAGGGTGTGGTTCTGCGTCTCAGGCGGCAAGTTGCACCCGCTCTTGCAGGCCGAGGAAGTAAGCCTCGGCCTCCTCCATCTGCTCCTGCCAATGCTCAATTCGCTGAAAAACTCCACGGAACTCGGCTGAACCGTGCTGTCCTTTGCTATACCAGACCACATGTTTACGAGCCATACGACTGGCTGAATACTCGCCGTGATGCTCAAGCAGTAGCTCCATATGCTGTTTCACGATGGCCCAGCGCTCGGCAGGCGTCGGTTTGGCAGGAATCGGCTGCCCGGTCAGCGCGGCACTCACCTCGCCCAGCACCCACGGATTCCCCTGCACTGCACGACCGACCATCACACCGTCGCAACCGGAGATGCGAACCATCTCCAGTGCCGATTCGGCATCAACAATATCGCCATTGCCAATGACAGGAATCGAGCAGGCTGCCTTGGCCAGCCCGATATCCTCCCAACTGGCATGGCCGTTAAACATCTGCGAGCGGGTGCGACCATGTACGGTCAACATCTCTATCCCACACTCTTCAGCAATGCGGGCGATGTTCTCCACATTCTTGCTCTTCTCATCCCAGCCGGTACGAATCTTCAATGTCACAGGAATTTCGACGGCGTTGACCACCGCTTCGAGCACCGAAGCGACCAGTTTCTCATCGCGCAGCATGGCAGAGCCCGCCACCTGCTTCACAATCTTCTTTACCGGGCAACCCATGTTGATATCAACAAAATCGGCACCGTGATCCACCGCCCAGTTGGCCGCCTCGACCATATATTTCGGATCGGAACCGGCAATCTGAATCGATACCGGATGTTCATTCTCATCAACAATGGCCATGCGCTGGGTACGTTCGCGCTTCTGCTCTACCGCACGGCTGGCAATCATCTCGGTCACCATCAGGCCAACCCCGAACGGCTTACATACCTTCCGAAACGGCAGATCGGTGATACCTGCCATCGGCGCCAGTGCCAGTGGCGGGTCGATGCGATGCTTGCCTAATGTAAATCCAGATAATGCCATCTCTTTCCTTTCCAAATTACCAGATCGCGACCCATGGATGGGGCGCCAAAATCAGCTTGTCGATTTTGTAAGCAGCGGGAAACCGCGTTTTCCGCTGCGATTAATAGAATTGCACATGGAAGTGCAATTCGCATCAAATAAGCTGCCTAAAAAATGGGCACTATAGGGCTTCGTGTTGAATATGTCAGCAATGACTGACAGCCTCGCGACATGAGCCCATCCACAGAGCCAGCATCCGAGCAACAACCTCTTCCCACCATTCACTGGCCGAGAACTCACTTTATTCAGTCCGTTGCCGATGCCCGGCTGTTTCCTGAAATCGATCTGCCTCAAATCGCCGTGGCCGGACACTCCAATGTCGGCAAGTCGAGTCTGTTGAATGCTTTGTTTGACCGTAAAGGGTTGGTCAAAACCTCCAAGAAGCCTGGCTGCACCCGCCTGCTGAACCTCTTCGATGTCGATGAGAAGATGCTTATCGTCGATCTGCCCGGCTACGGCTATGCCAAGGCGCCGAAGAGCGAGCAAAAGCAGTGGGCCAAGCTGATCGAGTACTATCTGGCCAGCCCCAAGGTGGCACAACTGGTGCTGGTACTGCTCGACATCCGCCACGGCCCGAAGGATTCCGATCTACAGATGATCGAGTGGCTCAATGAGTATGGCATCCGCTGGATTCCGATTGCCACCAAGGCCGATAAGCTGACCGGCAACAAACGTGCCAAGCGCCTGAAAGAGATGTGTGAAGCGATGGGTGGCATGCTTAAACCACTGCCCACCTCCTCCCTCGACACCCGCGGCATCAAAGAGCTGCGAGCACTCATCATCAAAGAGGTATTTGAACGTCAGCCCGACAACTTCTGGGGTGAACTGGAATAACCTAAATGTTATCTTCTTTCAAACAGACGTGGTTTATAATTCTCCTTATTAGCCTTTTTGTTTTTACTTGTCCGGCTTTTGCTGATTCTAAAATTGATTTTGTACTGGTCAAAAAATCAGAAAAAAAGATGTTTCTGTTATCAAAAGGAAAGATCATTAAACAATACAAGATTGCTTTGGGTGCTAACCCGAAAGGACACAAACAACAAGAAGGTGATGAACGAACACCCGAAGGCACCTACGTTCTTGATTATAAAAAGACAGATAGCGCTTTTTATAAAGCCATTCATATTTCATATCCAAATAAAAAGGATATCGAAAGAGCTAAAAAATCCGGAGTTAATCCAGGTGGCTTAATAATGATACATGGTCAAAAAAATGGCCTGGGTTGGTTATCTGGCATAAGCCAACTGTTCAATTGGACTGATGGATGTATAGCCCTCAAAAATAAAGACATGGATGAAGTCTGGAGCCTTGTGGAAGCCGGCACAGCTATCGAGTTACAACCATAGGAGTAAAGCGTGAATACATTGATGAAAATCCTGCTGGTTTGTGTGCTCTGTATTGGCGCTATTACCGGAATCGTCTACCTGATCGATGCGCTGGCCTCATAACAAACGCTGTTAGCTTTCTGACTGCGCCTCTTCCGGCTTAATATCCGACGCCACAGCTTGTGGTTCAATATCCGGGCCGAGAAGCACCGCAATCCAGCGGGTCTCCTCTTTCGCTTCCAGTGCAATCTTCACAATCATCGTCAGCGGTACCGAGAGCAACATACCGACGAGTCCCAGTGCCCAACCCCAGAAGACCAGAGAGACAAAGACCACCAGTGTGGAGAGGCCGACACCGCGACCCATGAAACGCGGCTCCACCACATTGCCCATCACCAGATTAATCACGACATAACCAATGCCGGTATAGAGCACCGCTTCCGGGCCAATCTGAACCAGCGCCAGTAGCAAAGCAGGCACAGCGGCGATGATCGAGCCGATGTTGGGTACGAAGTTGAACAGCATGGCGATAATGCCCCAGAGGATCGGGTAATCGACACCAAGAATCGTTAACCAGATCGTTACCGCAGCGCCGGTTGCCATGCTGACACCGGTCTTAATCACCAGATATTTGTTCACGCTCTCCATAAAGCGGGCCAGGGCATCGGTAGAAGGTGCCTGCTCGCCCAGATAGGCCCACTTATGCGGAATAGCTACTGCCTCGAACATAATAAAAATCACGGTAAGTACGATGAAGAATGCGTTGGCCAGCACATTACCGACACCGGAGAGGAAGGCACCTGCCATGCCCATGACGGCAGAGAGGTTCAACAGATCGTGCAGCGTGGTATCGGGAACAGTGATGCCGTGGCCAAGCAGCCAGAGGATAAACTGTGCCATCTGCTCTTCCAGCCGAGCCTGATAGAGTGGAAGGTTCTGGGAGAAACCGGCAACCGATGCACCGGCAAAGGCGGTGATGGATAGGCTGATCAATACCAGCCCGGCAATCACGATGAAGACAGCTGCGGATGCCGGAACCTTTCGATTCATCAGCCACTGCATCGGCGGCAAACAGATACAGGCAACAAAGGCGGACATCAGGAATGGGACAAGCAGCGGGGCTGCCGCCTGCATACCGGCAATCAGGATGACCAGCGCAGCACTGGAGACCAGCCACTTCTCACTGCTTGAAGCCAGAGACATTACTCAAACTCCTTCAGGCGCGGATCATCAAAGGCGAACTCGGTCTCTTTTGTGGCAAATGCCAGCTTTATATAAGGCACACAACCTTCGCACTCAACACCTGCACCGCACTTCTGCTGCGCCTCTTCGAAGCTTCCGAAGGCGAGCAACTCTTTGAATGTTTTGCCGATGCAGTCGCATCGATTGACCGGTTCGATTTCGTGATCGTGGCCGTCACTCATCTGCTTTCTCCTCCCTCTTATCCGAGCTTAATATCGGATAGTTGCCCCCATCATGGCCTAAACCACCGCCAAACGGCAAGCGCAGCATCCAGATAAGACCCTCTGTCGGCGCGGCCTGAAACTGGTTCAGTCCGATGGTCATACCGAGATGCCCCTTCTCCGGTTGGTCGTGATAGGTTCCAAACAGACGATCCCAGATAGAAAGATTGAAGCCGTAATTGCTATTGGTTTCGTGTTTGATCACGGAGTGGTGAACACGATGCATATCGGGTGTGACGAACAGCGTGCGAATGGCCCGGTCAAGCCACATCGGCAGCTTCACATTGCTGTGATTGAACATCGCCATACCGTTCAGAATCACTTCGAACACCACCACGGAGATGGCCGGAACGCCAATCAGCACCACCACTCCCATCTTCAGCAGCATGGAGAAGAGAATCTCAACCGGGTGAAAACGCAGCCCTGTGGTGACATCGATATCCCTATCGGCGTGATGCACCATATGCAGTCGCCAGAGCAACGGTAGAGCGTGCACAAGCAGGTGCTGCAGATAGATGGCCAGATCAAGCAGGATAACCGCAACGATAACGGCCAGGGCATCCGGTAATAGCACAACATTGAGCAGGCCCCAGCCCTGCTCAGCAGCCCAGAGTGCCACACCGACCGCACCTGCCGGCATCAGCAGGCGAACGATGAAACCGTTAAGCACAACGATACCGAGATTGGCAGGCCAGCGCCTGTAGCCCTGAATCAATCGCCGTCTGGGAGCCAGCCGTTCCGCCACCGCCATCACCGCCAATACGCCGAGAAACATCGACAGGCGAATCCAAGCCTCTTCACTCATGCATTAAAACCTAGAGCACTCTGGCGAACAAAAAAAGGCAGCCCCAAAGGGCTGCCCGCTTAAGTTCATATCGAACCTTATTAAGACTCGGATTTATTACCGCAGGTATTAATACCCAGCAGTGCATAGGGTGGGCACCAGCCAATGGCAGCTGTTCCGACAAGCACAGCACCGACACCCATTGCCACATAGTTCATCGGCGCTTCCAGACCACCCATTACCCCATATGCAATCGCTGCCGCACCTGCGACCAGGCGAATAACTCGATCAACGGTTCCTACGTTCGCTTTCATTTTGTCCTCCTTAAGGCGTCAATGTATGTAGTATATTAGCATATACTTTCGTGTCAGTGACAAAGTCACTTTGATTATCTTTAGACGCGGCCTCGGAGCCTCCTTGGCATCTGCTCCATGCGATGCTCTACCTCCTGCATCCATGCAGTCGTGCCCTCAGCCTTGAACGCATTACGAATTATGCGAAATTCGTAATGCTCACTAAAGCAGGCCATCCATGGCCTGATGTAGGAAACTTCAATCCTCGTGGAGTCCAGCCAAAGCATCTTTGTCGGTAATAGATACCTTTCCACGGCTCAATGTCACCCACCCCTTTCTTTCGAAATCCTTGAGCAGACGGCTCACCACTTCACGTGCTGTACCAAGCTCTGTCGCCAGCTCCTGATGGGTGCAGTCGAGTTGACCATGATTTTTACCTGACCGTCTCAATATAAGACGAGCCAGTCGTACATCCATGCGACCAAATGCCACATCTTCCACCAGCATCATCAGATCGCCGATACGCCTGCCGATCGACGCCAGTACAAAACGCCTGAAATCGGCCGAGCCGGACATCGCCTTCTCGAAGACCGGTGCAGGTAACATGGCAAGGGTCACGGCTGTTTCAGCCATCCCTTCCGCCGGATAGGCCTCGCCACCGATCAGGCAGGAGGTGGTCAGCATACAGGTCTGCCCATCCTCGACACGATAGAGCACGATCTCCCGCCCCTGCGAATCCATCTTCTGCACACGAATCGCACCATTGCTGACAAACACATATCCCTGACAGAGATCGCCATCGCGAAAGAGCACGGTTCCTTTCGGCACATTCATCACCTGCGCCTGCTCGGCTGTCCGCTGCCAGTTGGCATCTGTTATACTCTGAAGTTCAGGAAACGCCTTTAACCATTCGAGATGCCCTGCCATCACGACACCTCGACCTTAAGATTCAACCTGCGAATATGCGAAAAACTGCGATGAAAGCGCTGCCACTCCCACTGCCTGCCCGGATCCCACTTGCGCCCCGGCGCCACATCCTGATGACCGACAATACGTTCTCTCGTAATAGCCGGAAAGTGCTGGCTTAAAACACGGCAGAGGCGCGCGGTTTCACGATACTGCGCCTGCGTAAACGGCTGCTTCTCATCGCCGATCATCTCGATGCCGATGGAGTAGTCGTTGCAATTCTCCCGACCCTGCCAGCTCGATTTGCCGGCATGCCATGCCCGTTTGGAGAGCGGTACGAACTGGGTGATATGGCCCTGTCGATCCACGACAAAATGGGCGGAAACATGCACATCCTTCAGCTCGGCCAGTTCGGGGTACTTCTCAATGTCGAGCCTGCCCATAAAAAAGTCTTCGACACACGGCGATTCAAACTCGCCCGGCGGCAGGCTGATCGCATGCAGTACGATCAGGTCGACATCGGGATCGGAACCGGAGCCGACAGGCCGCTCGCCAAAGTGGGGTGACTGCAAAAATCGCATGCCGTGATCATGCGTGAAAAAGACAAACTAAAGCAAGCATTGTAGCCTCGCACCATGATCTCGTGGCCCGTCTGGATTTCCGGTGCCCTCTTCGCACTGATTCATTCGCTCTTTGCGGCGACATTCTGTAAAGAGGCTTTCTACCGGCTCGGCATGCGCGCCCGGCACTATCGCCTGGTCTACTCCATCTTCGCCCTCTTTTTGACCGGACTCTGGCTTCTCTACCTCTATCAGCTCGATGATGCCCCGCTCTACAGTGTTGGTGGCGGCTTAAAGTGGATGATGATACTGGTTCAGGTGATCGGAGCATCCGTTGCCTTGCTCAGCCTGCGTTCATTCGATGCCAGGCTGTTTCTCGGTCTCGCCGACAGGCCGGACGACCGCGATCCCTTCCATGAGCACGGTCTCTACAGATATATGCGTCACCCGATGTATAGCGGTATCATGCTGTTTCTGCTTGCCAGCCCGACACAGAGTGTGGTGTCGCTCAACCTGACGGGCATGCTCTGCTGCTACTTCATCACTGGCTCATGGCTGGAAGAACGGCGCATGCTTAAAATGCATCCCGAATATGCCCAATACCGGCAACGTGTTCCGGCATTCATACCAGGCCGCTCTTTATTAACCCGGTCGGGAAAGTCATCATAGCACCATGACAACCTCTGCTGAGACTCCGAACATTCTGCCGCCCGGAGAGGCGGGCCGCCTGATGCGGCTGGCAACCTACGCCTCGGTCTCGGTCGCCATCTCCCTCATCATCGCCAAACTGATCGCCTGGTTCATGACCGACTCGGTCTCGCTGCTGGCCACCCTGATCGACTCCACCCTCGATGCACTGGCAGCTATCATCAACATGATTGCCGTGCGCCATGCTCTGGCACCGGCCGATAAGGATCATCGCTTCGGCCACGGTAAAGCCGAAGCGCTCTCCGGCCTTGGCCAGGCCACCTTCATCGCCGGTTCGGCCGGTTTCCTGATGCTGGAGGCATTCGGTCGCTTCTTCCATCCGCAGGTACCCGATTCGATCGAGGTCGGTATCGGTGTGATGATCTTCTCTATCGTCGCCACGCTGGGGCTTCTCGCCATTCAGAGGCATGTCATCGCCAAGACCAACTCCACCGCCATCAAAGCCGATTCACTGCACTACAAAACCGATCTCTACATGAACATCAGCGTCATCGCCGCCCTCCTGCTGGCCGTCTATGGCTGGCCGGGATTCGATGCCCTGTTCGGCATCGCTATCGGCTGTTTCGTGCTCTACAGCGCCTGGGAGATCGTTCAGCATGCTATTGACGACCTGATGGACAGAGAGCTCTCCGATGAAGAGCGGCAGCAGATTGTCGATATCGTTGTGGCACACCCCAAGGCACGCGGTATGCACGATTTGAGAACCAGAAAATCGGGGGTCACCTGCTTCATCCAGCTGCATCTGGAGCTGGACGACAACCTGCTGCTCAAACAGGCACATGCCATCGCCGATGAGGTGGAGGCCTCGCTTAACGATGCCTTTCCCAACGCCGAGATTATTATCCATCAGGACCCGCACAGCCTGATCGAACCGATTCCCGAATTCGCCGAGGTACTTAATGCCAACGGCGAAGAGATCGATGTTGATAAGGCGACTAACTAGAGCGGGACTACTGCTCTCCCTGTGGTTGCTACCACTCCTGCTACCGCGGACAGCACTGGCTGAAACAGCGATACTGGAGATTAACTACCTGCCGCTGCAAGAGGCGGAGTCGATTGTCAAAACCCGGCTCTCACCTTCGGGAACCGTTGCTGCCATGCCCTCCCGCCGTATTCTGGTAGTGACAGATCATTCCCCAAATATCGCTCAGGCCAGGTCACTGTTAAGGCAACTGGATGTCGAGGCCCGGCAGTACCGCACCACTCTTGAACTCTTCTCGCTGGACAAGGAGCAGGCACGCTCGTTACAAACAAGCGTCCGGTTGCCCGGCGGCTGGATTCGGGCTCGAATGAAAAACAGCAGCTATCGCTCAACCAACCGCAAGCAGTTCACTTTACAGCTCACCTCCAGTCGCGAGGGAAGCGTTGAGAGCGGCACGATTCGGCCCTACCATCAACATACCAGGCAGTGGCTGGCCGGGTATGGTGTCATCCATGCCCACAGTGTTGAACTGGTTCCCATCACTTCTGGCTTTCATGCCACGGTTCATCCAGCCGGTGAAGGGATGGTTCACGTCCGTATCGTGCCGTGGATGAAAAGCCTGAGAGATGAACCGGCTGCAGAGGGAGAGACCGAGGTGCTGATCGACCTCGGCGATACCGGCAATCCAAAGCGACAACCGGACAGGCAGGCATCGGTTCGCCTCAATGCCAATCCGACCCCTAATCCAATCGACCAGCAAAGCGGCGTTATCGAAATCGCAGGAGCCGCCACCGAAGTCACCATTCCACTCGGTGAGACAATTACCATCGCCACCAACAGCAGCGAAGCGGAGATGCTGGGCGATGCTCTGCTCTCCACTGGTACCACCATCGGTAAAAAAAGCTTTGCGATTCAATTAAGGGTGAATTCCCACTAACCACTTAAGCCTGTTTGCCATCCTCAATATTCCATCTATATTTATTTAACAACCGAGGGGATGTGGGAAACCCCAGATCGATTTTAAACAACTCGATGAAGACAATAAGTTTGTACGTTGTATATCCCTCAACTAGTCAAACACCAGCGTTCACTGACAGCGAAGGAGGGAACAAATGGGCAAAGAAGACTATGAACATGCGTCTCAGAAAAGCGCGAAGACCTCTTCACTATTTGGGCACATGGCAAGCTGCTTTGAGGTTGGTTCTATTGGTGCAACTTTTGTGGTTGGTTGGCTTGCTGTCGAGCCTCTTTCTGCGAGTGTGTTTGCCCTTGCTGGAGTCGCAACCTCATCTCTCCTACGGAAATGGTCAGAATCCAAAGCTAGCGAAGCAGTTACAAACGAATCAGATGCCTTAGCGGCTGAGCTTTTAAAGGAGATTCGCCTAATTCGATCAACAATTTCTTTGGTTCTCTTATTAGGTGTTGCCTACTTCTTATCTTACCTAGCACGAACTGCTCTAGTAGATGGGATTTTCATTTCCGTAGGAATGATTGCACTCCTAGTTGCCTCCCTATCGCTTCTTTGGCCAAATCAATCCAAAGAGTTATATCATAGGTTTATAGGAGAAAATATGGGGCGCAAGTATTATCGTTTCAGACGGTAGTACTGCGCCTTCTGGCTCTTCCAGAACTCGCGGTACTCCTCGGCCGTCACCTCTTCATCACCATTGGCATCCATCAGCTTAAAGCGATCCTCGGCACGCTGCCGTACCATGGTGAAATACTCCTCGAAATCGACACCGGCCGACTCCTCGGGATTGGTATTCAGCTCCATGAAACGATCGACGATCTTATCGGTGGCAGTGGCAGGGCCCTCGCGTTCCGCCTTCTGAAAACCGGTGATAAACGTACCATCTCCCCCCGCTCCGGCCTCCTCGTCGACCGGTGCAGCAGCCTGCTCATCGGCCAGCTCTGTCGCCTCGGTCATTTCAAGGTCAGGCTGAGTAAGCGGTTCGGCCAGCGCAGGAAATGCGAACCAGAGTGCCAGCAGCATCGGAATCAGTTTGAGAATGTTCATGGAATCCCTCTATCACTTTTAATCATCGTCAACAGACGGCAGCATAACCGACCTGATTTCTCGATGCGAGGGGTGTTTAATGCGCGCTTATCTGGATTTGATGCAACATGTGCTGGACAACGGTGCCCAAAAGGGCGACCGAACCGGCACCGGAACCAGATCGGTGTTCGGCTATCAGATGCGCTTCGACCTCTCTGAGGGTTTCCCGCTGGTGACCACCAAGAAGTGCCATCTCAAATCGATCATTCACGAGCTGCTCTGGTTCCTCAAAGGCGAAACCAACATCGGTTACCTGACCGAAAATGGTGTCTCGATCTGGAACGAGTGGGCGCGCGAGGATGGCGATCTCGGCCCTGTTTACGGCTATCAGTGGCGCAACTGGCCGACACCGGATGGTCGCCATGTCGATCAGATCGCCGAACTGATCGAGCAGATCAAATCCAAGCCCAACTCACGCCGCCTGATCGTATCGGCATGGAACGTCGCCGATCTGCCGGACGAATCGATCACTCCCCAGGCCAATGTGGAACAGGGTAAAATGGCACTCGCCCCTTGCCACGCTTTTTTCCAGTTCTATGTTGCTGACGGCAAACTCTCCTGCCAGCTCTATCAGCGCAGTGCCGATATATTCCTGGGAGTTCCCTTCAACATCGCATCCTATGCACTGCTCACCATGATGATTGCACAGGTCTGCGATCTTGAGCCGGGCGATTTCGTGCACACCTTCGGCGATGCCCACCTCTACTCCAACCACATGGAGCAGGTGAACACGCAGCTGGCCCGCGAACCCTTCTCGCTGCCAACGATGAAGATCAATCCGGAGATCGAAAACATCTTCGATTTCACCTATGAGGACTTCGAACTGGTGAACTACGAGTGCCATCCCGGCATCCGTGCCCCGATTGCGATATAACCGGGAGATAAGCTCTTATATTTATTGATTTTATCCACCCGAGAGGCTGGTAATTATTATCCATTTGGTCTATATATCTTAAAGAGGATTGACGTCGAACAATCCTAAATCAGGATAAATAGCAGTTCGCGTTAAATTCCACACTATGGGTAGGTATAAATGGAGCGGGCCGGAAGCCGTATTGCTTAGTCATCTAAAAGAGATGCGAAAAGAAGCAGGACTCTCAGGACCTGAGGTTCAGCGTCGACTACAGCGCCCGAACTCGTATGTTTCCAAAGTCGAATCCGGTGAGAAGCGGCTCGATATTCTTGAACTGCGCGAATACTGTCTTGCCTGTAATGCCTCCATCGTCGATTTCATCCACTCCCTCGAAGAGAAGCTCTCCAAAACTGGCAAGGTGTAGCCTCCCCCCAAAAAAAGAGGCCGCAAATCGCAACCTCTTTTAATCAAACGCTTCTAAATCAGGTAAAGCGAAAAAAAAACCGGCCTCAGCTCCCCTGCATACGAGAACAATCATTACCCCTGAGACAGCTACCTTGTCCCATGCCCTTTTTATTACCCTGCCCGCTTTTCATCGGGCAACTCTTTCCACTCTGTTTCCACTGCTTACACATCTCTTTCCGATGTGCCTGCATCTCATCACGGGAGACCTTGCCATCGCCATTGCTATCCATCATGGCAAAATGACTGCCGCTCTGCCCCATCTGCTTACCACCGGGACAGGCCATCGAAACAGACGGAACGGCCAGCATCACTGCAATCATCATCAACATCATCTTTTTCATACTTGCGATCTCCTATATGCAACCTGTATGCAACAGATAAACAACATATTATCCGGCAGGTTAGACTGAATCACATTAGTTTTCCATTACGGCGGATCATCACTCGAATATCCTCAACATAGGCCCTGCCGCGCTCGGAGTAACGCTCCAGACCGGATACCATCACCACCGCCGAGAGCGGTTTGCCGGTTCGCTTCAGGCCGCGCCGGATCAGGCGGAAACGACGGTAGGCCCCCTGACTGTTGAGATTAAGCATATAGGCACGGACCGATCCGGCAGGCGATGCAAACCTTGCCACCTCGTGGCTGGCCCCCGCCGCCCGTTGACTGGGTACAAATCCGCACCCTTTTTTGAAACACCACTGGCCGAAGAAATTGTTCCCTTCACGGGCGAAGCGGGAACGCCCCCAGGCCGACTCATTGGCCGCCTGAGCCAGAGCCAGCTCCACCGGAATAGCATCGATGCGAAGTAGAAGTTGCTCCCATGCACCATTGTCATAGAGGCGTGGCTCAACCCCGTAACGTTCGAACAGCGCTGTGATCCACTGCCGCTCGTCACTGCTCCAGCCACTGTTCTTCAGTCTCACCAACCGCTGCCGTTGCTCGATGATGCGCCGGTTCTCCTGCTCGACAATGGGGCGCAAAAAAGTGAAGAAACGCCTCTTGCGTTCGCTCTCCTGCATCGACTGATCGCTTAAATCCGGGAGCCCTTCCGCCACAGCCGGTTCTGCCGCAACCGGTGTGACAGCAAGCGTCGTTATCAGGAAACAGAGAGGGGGAACGGGGAATAACCATCGCTTCATAGAGGCGAACCGTTGCAAAGGCGGGGCACATTCGCAAGCCTGCGTCAGATGAAACGAAACCGCCCCCTCCTCTCGCTGATCTGGGCCATGGACCGCAACAGGCTGATCGGCAGCAACAATGCCCTGCCATGGAATCTGCCTGCCGATATGCAGTGGTTCCGTAAGCAGACGATGGAAAAGCCGGTGCTGATGGGCCGAAAAACCTTCGAATCGATCGGCAAACCCCTGCCGGGACGTGAGAACATCATTCTCACCCGCCAGCCGGAACTCACTATCGACGGCTGTCACGTGGTTACCTCCATTGAGGAAGCATTCGGAGCCGTGCCTGAAGCTGATGAGATCATGGTGATCGGCGGCTCGGAGATCTATGCCCTGCTATTAGAGCAGGCCGACCGGCTCTACTGCACTACCATCGATGCCGAGTTCGAGGGCGATGCCTGGTTCCCTGATTTTGACGAACAGGCATGGAGAACCATTTTCTCAGAAGTCCATGCAGCAGATGAGAAGAACGGCTCTTCCTGCAACTTCCGGATTCTCGAACGGAAGGCGTGACCCGCTCTTTGCCAAATACCACCTATCAGCTCTTCATCACCCTTAAACGCCCGGTGACTGTGACCATCGGCAGGCTGGGCCGCTTCGACCTTCCGGTCGGTGAGTATATCTACACCGGCTCGGCTAAGCGGAACATCGAAGCCCGTATCGCCCGCCACCTGAGAAAAGAGAAGAGGTTGCGCTGGCATATCGACTATCTGCTCACATCTCCAGGTGCAGATGTCACCCGGGTAAATCGGTCGCAAATGGATGAGTGCCGACTCAACCAGCAGGTTGAAGGTGAAGTGATTGTTAAAGGGTTCGGAGCCAGCGACTGCAAAGCAGGATGCGGTAGCCATCTCAAATATACCGGCTAGATTTCTCCGATGCATATTTTCAGACACTGGGACGATGCCGCAAAAGCAGTGAGTCTGGCCGGAGGGGCTGTCACCGCCGGCAACTTCGACGGCGTACACAAAGGGCATCAGCAGGTACTGGCCGAGCTCAAAGCGTTCGCAGATCGTGTGAACGGCCCGGCTATCGTCATCACCTTCGACCCCCATCCGCGCGCTGTACTCTTTCCTGAGGAGTCGCCGCGCCGCCTGTGTCACCTGCATGAACGTCTCGAACTGCTTGAGCAGGCAGGTATCGACGCCGTGCTGCTACTCCATTTCGACAAAAAACTCGCGGCATGGCCCGCCGAACAGTTCTCCCGCAAAGTCTGTGAAACCTTCAAACCGAAACACTGGCATGTCGGCTACGACTTCGCCTTCGGCAAAGGGCGCGAAGGCAGTGCGGATAAGCTGCGCGAACTTGGTAACGAACTGGGGGTTACCGTGACCGAAGCCGATGCTTTCGAACTGGATCACGCTGTTGTCTCTTCCAGCCGCATCCGCTCCGCCATCGAGGCGGCGGATTTTGTGTTGGCCGAAACACTGCTTGGCCGCCCCTATGCCATCTCCGGTCACGTGATGCATGGCGATAAGCGGGGCAGGAAAATCGGATTTCCGACCGCCAACCTCGATATCGCCGATCTCGCCCACCCACCTGCAGGTATCTACGCTGTACGCGCCCTCTGCGAACTTGATGGCAATCACGAGCAATGGAATGGAGCAGCCTACCTCGGTTTCAGGCCGACATTCCAAGGGCGTACGATGGTGCTGGAGACCCATATGCTCGATGCCGAACCCGATCTCTACAACGAACGGCTGGAGATTCAGTTCGTGCAGCGCGTACGCGAAGATCGCGCCTACAAATCGGCTGAGGCACTCTCCGAACAGATTGCCCGCGACTGTGCCGAAGCGCGTCGAATCCTGAACCGCTGACTCTCTATACACGATTTTCACACGCGACTGTGTAAAAAACTTTAATTTTCCTTATGATTCGCGACCGAGCTGGAAACTTTCGGGAAACAATTTCCATATCGTTTCTCTTCACGCAAAGAATAAAATGTGATTTTTCCTTTGCTCACAAAATCGAGTATTAAAAACTCGATTTTGGCAGCCCGTCCATGGGCTGCATGGGCATTCATAAGAATAGCCCATATGCTTAATTAATGGAGCGTCCGGTGTCCGAACAAGAGAAGTTTGATTACAAACCTACCGTCTTCCTGCCAAAGACCGATTTTCCGATGCGCGGCAACCTGCCTGTCAATGAGCCGAAACGGCTGGAGAACTGGGCGCAGAGTGGCCTCTATGCGCAGCTAAGAGAAGCGCGCAAGGATGCACCCAAGTTTTACCTGCATGACGGCCCGCCTTATGCCAACGGCAACATCCATATCGGCCATGCCGTTAACAAAGTGCTGAAAGATATCGTCGTTCGTTCACGCACCATGATGGGCTTCGATGCCCCTTACGTACCGGGCTGGGACTGCCACGGCCTGCCGATCGAGCTGAAGGTGGAAGAGAAGTTTAAAAAGAAGAAGCGCAAGAAAGAGGATATCTCGGATTCAGAATTTAGAGCTGAGTGCCGTGAATACGCCAAGGGCCAGATCGACATCCAGCGCGAAGAGTTTCAGCGCCTCGGGGTGATCGGTGACTGGGAGAACCCCTACATTACGATGGACTATCTCTTCGAAGCCAACACGGTGCGCGAGATCGGCAAGTTCCTTGCCAACGGCGGCCTTTATAAGGGAGCCAAGCCGGTGCACTGGTGCGTCTCCTGCGCCACGGCGCTGGCGGAAGCGGAGGTGGAGTATGAGGATCACACCTCCCACTCGATCTATGTGAAGTTCAAGGCCGGCGAGGATCTCTCCGACATCGCTCCTGAACTGGGTGCCGACACCTCCATCGTCATCTGGACCACCACCCCGTGGACCATCCCGGCCAACCTCGCCGTTTCGGTCGGCCCTGCCATCGAATATTCAGCTGTGAAGATCGTGGACGTCGGTGAGAACCGTAACCTGAAAGCCGGCGAAGTTCTGATCCTGGCCGAAGAGCTGCGCGCAGGCGTGCTTGAAGCGATCGGTGGCTCGGGTGAGGTCGTGGCTCGCTTCAAGGGCGATGTTCTGGACAACCGCAAATTCCGTCACCCCTATCTGGATCAGGATGCACCGATCCTTGTCGGCGACCATGTGACCCTTGAAGCAGGTACCGGCTCGGTCCATACCGCACCGGGACATGGTCAGGAGGACTATGAGATCGGCATGAAGTATGGCCTGAAGGCCTTCAACCCGGTCGGTGACACCGGTGTTTTCGAGCCGGGCACACCGGTGGTCGAGGGGCGTCATGTCTACCAAGCCAACGCCATCGTCATCGAACATCTGCTTGCGTGCGGTGCACTGCTGGAGACGAGTGAGATCAAACACTCCTACCCGCACTGCTGGCGCTGCCACAAGCCGCTGATCTTCCGCGCCACACCGCAGTGGTTCATCTCAATGGAGAAGAACGACCTGCGCGACAAGGCGCTCAAGGCGATCGGTGAAACGAAATGGACACCGGAATGGGGCGAGAACCGTATCCGCGCCATGGTTGAGGGGCGTCCGGACTGGTGTGTTTCACGCCAGCGTAACTGGGGCGTGCCGATCACTGCGATCAAGTGCTGCAATTGCGATTCCCATGATGTGACCACACCGGATGTGGTGGAAGGTATTGCCAAACAGGTAGAAGAGGGCGGTGCCGATGTCTGGTTCGCCAAGGATGTTGCCGACTTCCTGCCGGAAGGCACCGTATGCCCGAACTGCAACGGCACCGACTTCGAAAAAGAGAGCGATATCCTCGATGTCTGGTTCGATTCCGGCTCCTCTCACGCCTGTGTGCTTGAGCCGCGCGAAGAACTCGATTCCCCTGCCGATCTCTATCTGGAGGGAAGCGACCAGCATCGCGGCTGGTTCCAGTCATCTCTCCTGGAGAGTATCGGTACCCGCAGCCGTGCGCCGTTCAAGGGGGTGCTGACACACGGTTTCGTCGTCGATAAAAACGGCAACAAAATGTCGAAATCGAAGGGCAACGTCATCGCACCACAGAAGATCATCCAGCAGATGGGTGCCGACATCCTGCGTATCTGGATTGCATCTTCGGATTACTCTGCCGATATCCGTATTTCAGACGAAATCCTGAAACAGCTGGCGGAGAGTTATCGTCGTATCCGTAACACGATCAAGTTTCTGCTCGGTACCGTTGACGGCTTCGATCCGGCCAACGATATGCTTCCTGTTGACCAGCGCACGAAGCTCGACCAGTGGGCATCGCATCGTCTCTCTGTGGTAACGAAGAACGTGCTCGAAGCCTACGAGAACTATCAGTTCCACCGTATCCATCAGGAGATTCATAACTTCTGCTCGGTCGATCTGGGCGGTTTCTATCTCGATGTGATCAAGGATCGTCTCTACTGCGACGGGGCCGACTCCAAACGTCGTGCCTCGGCACGAGCCACGCTCTATGAACTGGCCGACACGCTGATCCGGCTAATCGCACCGATCCTGCCGTTCACGGCGGAGGAGTCGTGGGAGTTCCTGCCCGCCTCATCGAACAACAGCATTCATATGCACACCTTCCATCCGGTCGCCGATATCAAGGTGGATGAGGAGGCATGGAATGCCTTCTTCGAGGTTCGTGAACAGGTCAATACCACGCTGGATCAGGCCAAGAAGGACAAGGTGGTTGGTTCATCGATTGCCGCAACCGTCACCGTGCCAAACCTCGATCACGCTTTTGCCGAAAGCCTTGGTGAGACTTACGAGCAACTCTTCATTGTTGCCAAAGTTGAAGATGGCAACGCCGTAACAATCAAAGCCGCCGACGGCATCAAGTGTCCGCGCTGCTGGAATGTGGCAACGCCTGCCGATGCCTCGCACGCGGTTCATAACGAACTCTGCCCTCGCTGCTTCGAGGTTGTAGAAACTCAGTGAGCCGTGCCGTGAGCAAGGGATTAAACCGCACCTGGCAGCAGCTTGCCCTCTTCGCCCTGCTGCTTGCCGCCGACCAACTCAGCAAGTGGTGGATCGAACAACAGCATCCGTTTTTCCACTATACGGTGATCCCCGGCTTCTTCGACATCGTCAAAGCGCACAATTTCGGGGTGGCATTCTCGATGTTTGCCGACTGGAACTCGACCTGGCGCACCAACATGCTGCTCGGCGTCACCATCGGTATCGGTATCGCCGTAAGCCTCTGGTGGTGGCGCGAGCGCAGTCGCCCGGGGCCTGAATCGTGGCTGCTGATCCTGATTCTTGCCGGCGCGACCGGAAATATCTGGGACCGGATGCAGCTCGGCTACGTAGTCGATTTTATCGACTGGTACGTTCGGGTTGGTGGTAGCGAATACCACTGGCCTGCCTTCAATATCGCCGACAGCTGTATCTTCGTTTCGGTGGTTTTATTGGTCTTCTTCAGTTTCAGGAAACCCTGAATATTTATAATATACCGGCCTTGGATGGTTAGCCTGTACAGGTATGTGAAGTCAGGCAGAAGCTGCAAAGCATCTCCTTATTGCAACGAACACAACGGTGATCTTCTTCGTTCTCCACATGCATCGGAAGATTGCAATTGGAACAGCGGGAGAAATCACTCTTCACCGAAGATGCACTGATCACCATCTCCTCAACGCTGTTCATATCTCCAAAATCACGATCGGGGAAAAGCGGCTTTAAGCGCCGATAAATCACTCGCACCTGACGTTGCTCATCAATAGATGGTGCAGGCCGCTTAGCCTGAAGCACTTTGTAATGATCATTCGATTCGGGACTCTCGCCGATAAGCGACGCAAAACCATCTGTGGATATCAAAAAAAGATCGACGATGTTTCCCTCAAAGTTAAGGGCGACCACAAATTCACTCCGGTCGGCTGTGACCTGATATAAATGCTTGAACTTCTCAAAGGACTCTTTCGCTTTAACGGGACGTTCAAACGTCAGGCGTTTTTCCGTATGAAATGGAAAATCACCACGCAGATCGAATAGTTCCAATGAATAACTCACGCTCTTTACCGCCCATAACCGCTTATTTCACCCCCGAAAATCGGGGAGGCGGAGCCTAACGTTTTTTGCGGCGAAGGCGAATATCGAACATCAGTTTGGCCACATCTTCAAAATGCCTGGCATAATGAATCGTCAGCCCTTCCGGTACCGATTTGGGCAACTCATCCACCTCGGCGTTATTCTCCCTGGGCAGAATCACCTCTTTAACACCGAGCCGCTTGGCTGCCAGCAGCTTTTCGCGCACACCGCCAATGGGCAAAACATCCCCGGTCAGCGTAAGTTCACCCGTCATGGCAATGGCCCTGGGCACCCTGTTTAAAGCAAGTGACAACAGTGCCGTAGCAATCGTAATACCGGCTGAAGGCCCATCTTTTCGAACGGCTCCTTCGGGAACATGCAGATGGAGAAAAGCTTTATCGAAAAATTCTATCGGCGCTCCGAATCGGCCAAGATTGGCTGTAATATAGGAGTAAGCAATCTCGGCAGACTCCTGCATCACCTTACCCAGCTGGCCCGTCAACTTCAGCCCTCTTCGATCCTGGTGTGCAATCGCCACCTCAAGCGTCAATGTTGTCCCCCCCAGAGCGGTCCATGCAAGTCCGGTCGCCAGGCCAACATCCTGCCTGAGTGGCTCCTTGGAAAATCTTGGGTTCCCAATGTAGTCCGACAGATCCCGCGCACCGATATTCACCGGCACGGTCAGATCACCGCGCATCAACTTATGGGTTGCCTTGCGCAAAATCTTTTTCAGTAGTTGCTCAACCCGACGCACACCCGGTTCACGCGCATAGGATTCAACGATCCTGGCAATAGCACTGCGATTGATCCTGATATCATCACGGGTCAACCCGTGTGCCTCCAACTGGCGAGGCAGCAAGTGTTTACGGGCAATCTCCATCTTTTCGGAGGCGATATAACCGGGCAGGCGGACGATCTCGGCACGATCCAGCAACGGAGGTGGCACCGTGTCCAGTTGGTTAGCCGTCAACAGAAAGAGAACGCGGGAGAGATCGAAACGAACATCCAGATAGTGATCCATAAAATCACTGTTCTGTTCCGGGTCAAGCACCTCCAGCAGCGCACTGGCCGGATCGCCACGGAAATCATTTCCTATTTTATCCACCTCATCGATCATGATGACGGGATTGGCCGCCTTCACCTGCTTGAGCGCCTGCACGATCTTACCCGGCATCGCTCCGATATAGGTTCTCCGATGACCCTTGATCTCCGCCTCATCACGCATACCGCCGACCGAGAAACGATAGAAAGGGCGATTCACCGCTTCGGCGATCGCTTTACCGAGCGATGTTTTACCCACACCCGGCGGGCCAACGAACAGAATGATAGAACCGCCCACCTCCTGTTTGCGGGCGCCTACGGCAATAAATTCAAGCATTCGATCCTTCACATCTTCAAGGCCTGAATGGTGCTTGTTCAGCGCCCGGGATGCCGCCTTCAGATTAAACCGATCCCGGGCATAGACACCCCATGGCAGGTTCACCAGCCAGTCGAGATAGTTGCGGGTAACACCATACTCCGGAGAAGAGGGTTCAAGCATCTTCAGTTTCTCCAGCTCCTCATCGAACACCTTCTGCGCCTCATCGCTGAAGGTAAGCTTATCGGCGAGTTCCAGAAGCTTTTCGACCTCCTGCTGTTGTGGATCGGCATCGAGCCCAAGCTCCCGCTTGATCTCATTAAGCTGCTCATTAAGGAAAAACTTGCGCTGCTGTTCGGAAACTTTCTCATCGATATTGTCCCGAATCCGGCTCTGCACCTTACTCACATTCAGCTCACGATTAAGCAGAGTGATCACTTTTTTCATGCGCTCGAAGATAGGATAGGTCTCCAGTACATCCTGCAGCTCGGTTCGGTCGGCCGTGGTCAACCCGGCAGCAAAGTCGGCCAAGCGCGCCGGCTCATCCGTGCTGAAACGGGAGGCAAAGAAGCGGAGCTCCTCCTCATAGAGCGGGTTGTGCTTCAACAGCTCTTTGATGGTGTTGATGATCGCCACGGTATAGGCACGAATATCGACATTATCTTCATACGAAGTACCACGATGATATTCGATCCGGGCGCGCAGAACCTCACCGCCCTCCAGCCACTCCTTAACCCTGAACCGTTCCAGGCACTCCACCACCAGATGTAATCCCTGCCCTTCGATCTCAATCGCTTTAATGACTTTGGCGAGCACACCGACATGATAAAGGTTATTTGGTGAAAACGGCTTCTCTTCATCACGCACCAGAACCAGCCCAATATGGGTCTGGCCCATGTCTGCCACTTTCCTGATCGATGCTTTTACATCCTCACCTTCGTAGATCAACGGAACTATCAATCCCGGAAACAGTGGCCTGTTGGATAACGGAAAAATCGGCAGATGCGGTGGCCAAGCATCGCTGGCCTTGATCAGGCCGGCGCTCTCGCCTGCCTCATCGGTAACGTCTGCGTCAACAATTTCGGGTTCGTGTGTAATATCATTCATAAAGTTTTATGTAAGGGAGCATAGCACTACTTTCAACCCATTGAGTTCATAACACCCTTTTTTCATATAATCGTAATGTTTCAATGCTTGAATCATTTCCGTTCCGACCCTACATATCAACGAAACAGGTTTTTTTAAAGGAGAGCTACATGCGTTCACTCAAAGGCATTGGATTACTGATTATCACGAACATTTTAATTATGTTCACCCTCGTCATCAGCGGAACCATCCTGATCAACTTCGTACTGCCTCAATTCGGCATCGACCTGCGCGGTTCGCTTGCTACACAGGATTTTTTATGGGCTCTGGTCTTCGGTTTCGGCGGTGCCTTTATCTCGCTTTTTATGTCCAAGTTTCTGGTCAAACGCGGCATGCGCATGCAGCAGGTGATCACACCTTCTACACCGAAAGAGAAAGTGGTTTTCGATACGGTACAGCAACTGGCCGAACGTGAAGGCATCAAGATGCCTGAAGTATGGGTCTATTGGGACGATGTGCCGAATGCATTCGCCACAGGCCCGACCCGCAACAACGCCATGGTGGCTGTCTCGTCCGGCCTTGCCATGAGTATGAGCGATGATGAATTGAGGGCCGTACTGGCGCACGAAGTGGGTCATATCGCCAACGGCGACATGCTGGCCACCACCCTGCTACAGGGATTGATGAACACCTTCGTCTATTTCCTCGCCCGCCTGATCGCGCGCCCGGTGATGGAGCGTAACTACTGGGCCGGCTTTGCTGTTTATATGGGACTACAATTCGTACTATCGATTCTGGCTATGATTCCGATTACCTGGTTCTCTCGCCGCCGTGAGTTTCGTGCCGATGCCTATGCCGCCGATGCACTCGGGGCACAACACATGATCCGTGCTTTGCAGAAGCTCGAGGCACTATCGCCGCGCGCAGCCAGGGTGCAGGAGCAGCAACAGGGGCATCGACAGGAGGATGCGCTGGCGACCATGAAGATCTACGGCGGTTTCTCCGGCCTCTTCGCCACTCACCCACCGATCCAGGCACGCATCGAAGCCCTTAGGAATAAGTGATACGGCCTTGGAGCATCCTGCCCTCAGCCTTTAACGCAGGCGAAAAGCGCGGTTTTCGCCTGCTCACTAAAGCCGCCCATCCATGGGCGGTCATGCAGCTCAATTGAAGCCCTGTCCTGCTTGCACCTATTCCGAGATGGCGGTCTAAAAATGGATAAAGCGCAAAATTCGTAGTTTTATTTTGCGCCCATTTTAAGGCCGACATTGAGGGGACAGACAGATGCTGCAGGCGTCCTTCTTTCATTCTTTCTTGGACGAGCAAGAAAGAACAACAACTCTGCTATTTTGGACGGTGTCACATTAAACGGTTATGCTGTGAAGCATGAGCATGCACAAAACAGCCGCTATTCTGGTCATCGGCAACGAGGTTCTCTCCGGACGTACCCGCGAGGCCAATGCATGGCTGGCTGCTCAGAAATTGTTCGACCGCGGCTGCAAACTTTCCGAAATCGCCGTTGTACCCGATATTCAGGATGCCATCGTTTCCACATTGAACCGACTCAGGAAACAATACGATGCCGTGATCACCAGTGGCGGTATCGGCCCAACCCACGACGACATCACGATGGACTCAGTGGCAGCGACATTCGGTGTCGAACTGATCGAGCACAAATTTATCGTTAAAGCGATGACCGAGCGCTACGGCGAAGCGGGGATGAATGATGGGCGACGACGCATGACCCGCGTGCCGCAGGGCGCACGGCTGATCCGTTGCGAAAAGACCATCGCACCTGGAGCCCACATCGACAATGTCTATGTGCTGGCCGGTGTCCCCTACATCTTCGAATCCCAGCTTGAATCGATCTTGCCCGACTTCGGCGAAAACAATCGCCCATTCATTCGCAAAGAGATCGAAGTCGGGATTCCGGAAAGCATCTTCTCCGAACAACTTGAAACCATTCAGAACCGTTATACAGAGGTCGAGATCGGCTCCTACCCCAGAATGTGCGGCAATAAGCCGTGCGGAAAAATTTGTCTGAGCAGCCAGGACAAAATACTGCTGGCACAGGCTGTTAAAGATGTTGAGACAATGCTGAAGGAAATCAGCGGTTAACTTTTCTCAACTTCCAGAATCGGTACACTCTCCGTCGACTCAAGCGATAGCCGTTTCTCCACAGCAACCTCGTCACAATTGGAAAACTTCTCGCAGTGGATACAGGCCGTCCAGATCTTGTGCGGCAGACTCTCTTTCGGCACAACCGAATAACCTAAATGGCCAAAAAACTTCTCCACATAGGTAAGGGCGAAAAGCCGTTCGATTCCCAATCCACTTGCCAGCTTCTCACACCCCTCAACCAGCAACTGACCGATACCCATTCCCTGATGCGATTCACAGACCACAAGCGAACGCACCTCGGCCAGGTTGGCCTGATAGACATGCAGTGCCGCCAACCCCACCAGCTTGCCGTCGTACTCGGCCACCAGAAACTCCTGCAGGTGCTGGAACAGGCTATCCTCTGTGCGTGGCAAAACGATCTTCCGCTCCGAATAGGGCAACAGTAATGCATACATCGCCTTCACATCATCGGCCTCGGCATTTCTGACAAGAATATGGTGTGACATCAGGCCGTAGCCATCCCGGCACCCCTTTTGAGCATCTCTTCGGCATGCAGCAGGCTCTGATCATTGGCGCCGCCAAGCATACGGGCAATCTCGCTCTGTCGCTTATCGGCTGAAACCATCTCCAGCCTCGTCACCGTACGACCGCCCTCCTCACCCTTGTGAATGGTGATCTGATGATCGGCGCACGAAGCCACCTGAGGCAGATGGGAAACCACCAGCAGTTGCCGCTCCCGGCTCATCGAGGCCAGCAACTCACCGACACACCAGGCCGTCTCGCCGCCGATACCGACATCGACCTCATCGAATACGGCAATCTGCGGCGCATGCACCAGTGCACCGCACCCTTTCAGCGCCAACACGAAGCGGGAGAGCTCGCCACCGGAAGCGATCGTTGCCAACGGCCTGAACGGTTCGCCCGGATTACTCGATGCCATGAACTGCAATTGATCCCAGCCGGAAGCCCCCCATTCGCCCTGCGACTCCTGTTTTACCACCTCGACCTCGATCTGCATCCCGGCAAGCCCCAGCCGATCAAGGAACGGACGCAGCTCTTTGGCCAGCTTCATGCCCGCCCTGCTCCGTGCTTCGCTGAGTTTCTCCGCCTGCTGTCTGAATGTTCTCTCCGCCTCGTCGCGAGCAGCGCGCAACTTCTCCTCATCCCACTCCGCCGTATCCAGATGCGTAAGCTTCTCCTCCCAATCCTGCATCAGGGAGAGAAGTCCGCCTTCATCAGTACCATGCCTGCGCATCGCTTCATGCAGATTCATCAACCGCTCTTCGGCAGCCTGCAGCTCATGGGCATCAAATGTGCTGTCGAGCGCATGACGCAACTGCGGTTCAACCTCACCCGCCAGAGCATCCATCTGGTTCATTAACTCAAGCGCTTCGCGCAACGACTCGTGATAATCGGCAACGCCCTCCACTGCATGAACGGCGCGGCCCAGCAGTGTACGCGCACTGTTTTCATCATCGTCCAGCAGTGCCAGCGCATCCGCTGCCGCCTGCTGAATCTGTGAGGCGTGGCGCCCGGCCTCCACCTGCTCTGTCAGCAGCTCCACCATCCCCGCTTCAATCTCCAGCGCCTGCAACCGCTGCAGTTCACTGCGCATCCACGCCTCCTGCTGCTGCGTATCACTGCGATCATCATGCAGAGAGTTCAGCGCCTTCTCTGCCCGACGATAGTTTGCATAAACTTCGGCCACCTTACTCAGCAGGTCATCGGCGAGACGCGCATCGATAATCTGACGTTGAAATTCAGGGTGAAGCAGAGCCTGATGCTCATGCTGACCGTGCAGGTCGAGACAGATTTCACCGATCTGCTGCAGCAGCTTCACCGGTGTAGGCGTACCGTTCACATAGGCCCTGGAACGGCCGTCGCTACTGATAATTCGACGCAGAAAGAGCTGCTCCTCGGCATCGATATCCTGTTCGCTCAACAGTGCCATCAACCGCGGATCATCGGACTCGACCACAGCGGAGATCTCTGCCTTATCGGCGCCGTGTCGTACCCAGTCGCTGCTGGCACGTGCGCCAAACACCGCGCCGAGTGCATCGACCAGAATCGATTTGCCTGCACCGGTTTCACCGGTAAAGACTGTCATACCCGCGGAGAGGTTCAGCGAGACCTCATCCATCAATGCAAATTGCCGAACCTTCAGCTCTGTCAGCATCTATCCACTTGCTTCCCGGTCATTGCTATCATGGCCGGCCCAGTGCAATTTGCTGCGCAGCGTCTCGTAGTAGTGGCGCTCCGGCAGGTAGGCCAGGGTGATATACCCCGCCTTCTCGATGCGGATCAGGTCGCCTGGTCGCAGTTCGCTGTGCTCCTGGCCATCGAGGTTCAGGGCGGCTGTGGCCGGGCTATCGACCAGCCGCAGTTCGACCCGATCGTCCGCCGGTACGACAATCGGCCTGTTAGAGAGAATGTGCGGACAGATCGGTGCCACGGAGATCGCATCAACCTCCGGATGAACGATCGGTCCTCCGGCCGAGAGCGCGTAGGCGGTCGATCCGGCTGGTGTGGCAATCACGATACCATCAGCCCGAAGCCGAAAGACGAACTGATCGCGGACATACATCTCGAATTCGATCATTCTCGGGTGATCATTACGCTGCAGCACCACATCATTCATGGCGAAACCGCTGCCGAGAATGGTTTCGCCACGTAGCGTCTCGGCCTTCAATCCGAAATGACGGCGAATCTTACTGTTGCCGGCCAGCACCTCTTCAACCACATCGAACATGCTGCCGACCGGTGTGTCGGTCAGAAATCCCAGACGTCCGAGGTTGATGCCAAGAATCGGCGTGTCACTTCCGATAAACCGGCGACCCACGGTGAGCAACGTGCCATCGCCACCGAGCACGATCATCAGATCGACATGCTCGGACATCGACTCCAGAGAGGCCGCTTCACCACACTGCCGATTGACATGCTCGTCGATAAAGACATCGCAACCTCGCTGCTGCAACCAGTTGCAGAGATCGAGGGTCAGTGCTTCGGCCCGTTCATCATCCGACTTGGTGGTGATACCGATCCGCTTCATCATCTGTCTGGCGCCTTCCACACCTCGGGTTGCTTGTGACACTGGAAACACTGATCTTCCTTCACATGCCTGTGACCATCCAGTTTCGGATCGTTGATCTTCTCAAGCGTATGACAACTCAGACACTCTTCCCGCGAAGATACCTGCTGATGGGTGGCATCGTTCGGCGTCGGCCTGGTGGTACGTTCGCCGGTTCCCAGCACCAGAATCACGACAACAGCTGCGACAAATGCCAGAAAAAAGGCATCACGCCTGCCAGGTTTCCAGCTCTTTTTTTCATTTATTTCCGATGAACCGTTGTCGATATCTGACATCTGTACCTCGTTGTTTTTACGTAACCCTTTGTAAACGTTTCAACACTAGGTCTAATTTTTATCGTCGTCCATGCCAGCGGTTTTATTTTCCGCTTCGCCACTGTTATAGGATGCCTTGAGCAACGCGACCATGGATAGTTGCTCAAAGCATCCTTATATTTCGCCATGTGTCGGTATACCCGACTAAAATTATCGACAAAGGATATCCACATGAACGTAGATCAACATCTTAAAGTTGCCCAGTGGCACATCGAACAGGCTCGCCTACATGCAACCAGCCAGCACTCTTGCGGTTGCCCGGTGAACGACCACTATCAGGACATTATTGATCAGGTTGAAGCTGGAAAAATTGAAGAAGAGAAAGCCTGCTCGGTCTGATACCGCTGCCGGATTCAAACATAACAATTCGAGAAGCCGCCTTCGGGCGGCTTTTTTTATGCTATAGTAAAGAGACAGGGCTATACCCGAGTTAAAAGATCGGTTATTATTCGGTCCATATTAATTTCTCGGAGGAGAAGCATTATGAAAATCTTTACAGATCATCGCTGGACCATCGCTGCCGGTGTTATCCTTACCCTTGTTCTCGTTGCCATCGGCATCAAGAGCACCATCGCCGCTGGCGGCGCCTACGACGGTCTCGATCCGTTCGGCCTGGCCCGTTACGGCCATATCCT
The DNA here is from genome assembly GCA_050304695.1 of Mariprofundaceae bacterium. GTDB lineage: Bacteria > Pseudomonadota > Zetaproteobacteria > Mariprofundales > Mariprofundaceae > WSZY01. The sequence continues at coordinate 89,859 of JBNLEB010000013.1, read as the reverse complement.
TGCAGGCATCACCTGGATCGGCCTGCTCTACTACTTCAACTTTGTTCAGGTTCCATCGCTTGGCGGCGTAACCGCCGAAACCAAAGCGGACATCTTCAAACAGGGCTCGATTGTTCGTCGCGCACTGTGGTGGTTCCGCTGGGGCGCAATGTTCACCCTGCTCTTCGGTTTGGCGCTACTGCACAACCTCGGCAAAGGTGCCGGCACCGACATCTACATCGGTGCCGCATTCGGTATCATCATGTGGTTCAACGTATGGTTCATCATCTGGCCGAACCAGAAGAAGGTGATCGGTATCGTGGAAGCCGATGCCGATGCGAAAGCCGCAGCAGGCAAGAAGGCGTTGATTGCATCGCGCCTGAACACACTGCTCTCCATCCCAATGCTCTTCTTCATGGCATCAAGCGCACATTTCCCGGTGTTCAACTAAGTTAGCTGAACTCCCCTGATTCAAAGAGCGGCTGCTTGTTCACTCAGGCGCCGCTCTTTTTGTTTCTGAATGATGGGTCAACTGTTAAACTATCTCACAGGGGTGGAATTTATATGAGCATATTATATTTGGTGAAAAAAAATGATGCCTTCATATCTCATTGCAAATGCACAGAAGGTTTAGCTGGCTCTCCAGGCCAGCTTGATTGTCCATGGTGCGGTTGTGGATAGCTATTTTCATGTATAACGTGCCGAAAGGCTTTTTCATTTGCTAAGGCCGTAGAAATTGACAAAACATGGGAAGAAGTCGCCAGAGAAGATTTGTTCGGATACGACCACAAAGAACCCTCTTCAAAAGATATATCTGAGTGGGTTGAGCAAATGCAATCTATGATGAGCCACATACAACCAGGCCGTACATATATTTATCTTGATGGCTGTTTCATACCGGCAGATGAAGAAAACTTTGAATTTGAAGGCTGGCATTCCAAGCATAATTTCTTCAAAACACCGCAAGTTATTGCTCTTGAGGACAACGAAATTGTCGACGCTCTTTTAGCTAACCCAGATTATTGGACAGAGAATGCTATTCAGGAGTAAAAGATTTAATAACGATCTCATGGGAAGCTCGTGCTGTGCTCGTTCCTTCGTGTGTAGCAAAGGTGACTCCTTATATGCCCTTCACTTTGACCACCACTAAACGTACCTTTCCACCATGCATTTACCCAAAGCCGTACTGCTTGATCGCGATGGCGTGATCAACTTCGATTCGCCCGACTACATCCTCGCTCCCGAACAGTGGGAAGCCATTCCCGGCAGTGTCGAGGCTATTGCCAAACTGACACAGGCGGGTATTCCCGTAGCCATATGTAGTAACCAGTCGGGCCTGGGACGCGGTATGATGAATGAGGAGCTCTTCCACGCCATTCACGCCAAGATGCTACTGGCCATCGAAGAGGCGGGCGGCATGCTCACCCACTCCGCTTACTGCCCGCACAAGCCGGAGGATCACTGCGACTGTCGCAAACCACTACCCGGCCTGATTCTTGAAGCGCTCGATGCTCTGGATGCCGCACCTAATGAAGCGATCATGATCGGCGATTCGACACGCGATATCGAGGCGGCCCATGCCGCAGGCGTGCCATCCATACTGGTACAGTCCGGCTATGGCAATGCCGAAGTGATTTTACAGAAATCGATCGCCATTAATCCGGAGATTGAGGCCTATCCCGATCTCGCTGCAGCGGTCGATGCACTGCTGGCAGAGTCCTGACCATGCTCTTCATCCGTTCGGCGCTTTTTAACCTCTTCTTTTTTATTCTGACACCCCTGCTCTCCGTCATGGTGCTGCTATCCAGGCCCTTCGGCTTTTCCGCCTCATGGTTCTGGGCCAAACTCTGGTCGAAAAGCATCCTTGGGCTGGCCCGCATCATCTGCGGTATCAGGGTCGAGATCGAAGGTCGCGAACATTTCCCGGATAAAGCCTGTGTAGTGATGGCCAAGCACCAGTCGGCCATGGAGACCATCGCCATGCCGGTACTGGTACCGCCCTACGCATGGATTCTGAAACGCGAACTCTTCCATATCCCGATCTTCGGCTGGGCGCTGGCGGCCATGGGCACCATCGCCATCCGCCGCGGCAACCCGAGAGAAGCGATCAAGCAGGTGATCGAACAGGGTAAAGAGCGACTGGAAGAGGGGCGCTGGGTGGTGATCTTTCCTGAGGGCACCCGCTCGGCGATCGGCACCACCGGCAACTATCAGCCCGGCGGCGTGATCGTAGCACAGAAGGCAGAGGCGGCCATTCTGCCGATGGCACACAATGCCGGAGCCCACTGGCCCAAACGCGGCTTCATCAAAAAGCCCGGAACGGTCACCTTCAAGTTCATGCCACTGATCGATGCACAGACGGTTAACGCCACCAAGCGTAACGATCTGCTAGCTCAACTTGAAACCAGCATCGAGGCCGAAACCCGCAAGCTAGGTGGATAACTGACGAAGGTTCGAGATATCGCGAAAAGGCGGTGCACCAAACATCCGACTGTACTCGCGACTGAATTGGGAAGGACTCTCGTAGCCAACCCTGAATGCAGCGGACGAGGCGTCTAGACGTTCGGCCAGCATCAACCGCCGCGCTTCGCTGAGGCGCATCTTCTTCTGATACTGGAGCGGGCTCATAGCAGTCACGGAGCGAAAGTGGTTGTGGAATGCCGACGTGCTCAGGCCCGCTTTGCCGGCCAGTTCTTCGGTACGAATCGGTTTGTCGAAATTCTCCTTCAGCCAATCGATGGCCCGCGCGATCTGATAACCATGATTCCCAGCCGAAACGATCTGCCTTAATCGTGGCCCCTGCTCGCCGGTCAGGAGCCGATAAAAAATCTCCTTCTGGATAAGCGGTGCCAGTGTGGGAATGTCATCCGGGTGATCGAGCAGATCGAGCAGCCTCTGGAAGGCATCGAGCATAGGGTCCGGAAGCTCACTCACAGCCACTGCAAGACGATCATTGGACGGGCAAGTCTGCATATCGTTTTCCAGCATCAGCTGCCCGATCACGCGAAGATCGAGGCTCATCGTTAATCCGAGATAGGGCTCTTCGCTGCTCGCTTCGACGATTTGCGAAACCACCGGCAGGTTGACCGAGGTGATGAGAAAGCTATTCGCATCATAGAGATAGGTCTCCTCACCTAGAAAGAGGCGCTTTCTCCCCTGCCCGATCAGACAGATGCTGGGCGGCAACATATAGCTCGTCGGCTCGGTCGGTGTCTCCCAGCGGTGCAGGGAGAGCCCTTCGATATTGGTATCGACCCTGTTCACCCCCGAAGCAAATCGGGCAATTTTGTCGGCCAGACATGAACACCCACCATCACCACGCTTTACTTTATCGTCCACAGCCTCACCACCCATATCTGTTTAAACACAATACTTAATCATCTGTCGTGTTTCTCTGCCAGGTTAGCTGTCTCCTTCCGATCCAGCAATACGCTTCAACACGAATGAGTAGAATTAGGCAATAATCGAACAGGATCGATCTAACGACCTTCCGTCTGGCTCTGCTAAGCTTCTCTCTACATACAAGGTAAGGAGACACTCATGGTCGCACAGGAAACATTCACCCTCGCAAATGGAGTCGAGATTCCAAAACTGGGGCTCGGAACATGGTTCATCGATGATGGCGTTGCCGCACAAGCAGTCAAAGATGCTATCAATGCCGGATACCGCCACATCGATACAGCACAGGCCTACGGCAATGAGCGCGGTGTCGGCGAAGGTGTTCGGGAGTGTGGGCTCAAGCGCGAAAAGATATTCGTCACCACCAAACTCGCCGCCGAGACGAAGTCCTACGATGAGGCCGTCCGCTCCATCGACGGCTCACTGCAGACGATGGGACTCGATTATCTGGATCTGATGCTCATCCACAGCCCGCAACCATGGGCGGAGTTCGGTGTGGAAGATCGTTTCTTCACAGGCAACCGGGAGGCGTGGCGGGCGCTGGAAGAGGCCTATAAGGCCGGAAAGATTCGCGCCATCGGCATCTCGAACTTCCAGAAGGCGGACATCGACAACCTGCTGGAATCCTGCACTACAGCTCCGATGGTCAATCAGATTCTGGCGCATGTCACCAACATGCCGATTGAGCTGATCCGTTATTCGCAGGAGAAAGGTTTGCTGGTGGAGGCGTACTCCCCGATGGGTCATGGCGAGCTGTTCAAGAACGAGCAGCTTCTTAAGATGGCCGAACAGTACGGCGTTTCACTGCCGCAGCTCTGCATCCGTTACACTTTGCAGAAGGGGCTGCTGCCACTACCGAAAACGGGCAATCCCGAACACATGAAGAGTAATACTGCTCTGGATTTCGTTATCTCGGATGCGGATATGGACGCCTTGGACCGCATGGAGCAGATCAAGAACTACGGCGATGCCAGCGTGTTCCCTGTCTATCGAAAATAGAACCGTGCACTGCTGACCAGCTTCACACAACTTTACAAAACGGAAATTTCAGCGAAACAGAGCTTATTCAGGTTTCTCCCCACGGCCCGGCAAACGGGCCGATTAACAGGAGGACAATATGTCTGAAGAGCATGAAATTGAAAAAACAAACGGCCATGATGAAGAGTCCCAGAACGGCAAATGTAAATCGCATCACGACGGGCACCACTGTGGACATCATTGCGGCCACCGCCACCGTCGCTGCCGCCATTTTATCTTCGCCATTCTGGCAATTCTCGGCATCTTCTGGGCAGCCAGCGCCATATTCGGCCACCATCATCACACTCATTTCTGTAGCCATAGCACCATCAGCGAGCGTGCCGATGCGATGGCTGAGCACTTGAGTGACCATGTCGATGCCAGCGAAGCTCAGAGCGACCAGATCAAGGCTGTTGCCGAGGCGTATGCCCCGCGTCTGCAGGCCTTGTACAGCGAACATACGAAAAGCCGTGACGAGTTGATCGGCCTGCTGGCTCAGCCGCAGGTCGATCGCGACAAGCTGGAGCTGCTGCGCCAGACCGAACTGGCGCGTCTGGACAGCGGCAGTCAGCAGCTGACGCAGATGATGGCCGACATCGCCAACATCCTGACCGTGGAACAGCGGCAGAATCTGGCCGAGGAGTTGAAAGATGGCCTGCACCACTGGCGCTGATTCCACCATCATCGGGCAGCGCCATCGCACATTGGCACTGTTCGGGATTCAAAGTTAGGCTGGCATCATGCCCGATATCCTGATTATCGAAGACGATCCCGATCAGTCGCAGATGCTCGCCAATTATCTGAAACGCGAGCAGATGCATGTCACGCGGGCAGCCAGCGGTCTGGAAGGTATTCGTCTGCTCAAGGCGGGGCACTTCGATGCCCTGATCCTCGATGTCGGACTTCCCGATATCGACGGATTCGAGGTGTGCCGTCGGATTCGGGCCTTTACCGCCCTGCCCGTACTCATGCTGACCGCACGCGGCGACGAGATGGATCGCATCATCGGCCTTGAGATCGGTGCCGACGACTACCTGCCCAAACCGTTTAACCCGCGCGAACTGCTGGCCCGATTAAGGGCCATTTTACGGCGTGGCCGCTTTCAGGAGGAGGAGCCGCCGCTCCGATTCGGACGTCTTGAGATCAATCGCTCCGCCCATCTGGCCATGCTGGATGGCGAGGTGCTCAATCTCACTTCCTACCAGTTCGAGCTGCTCGCGCTGCTGGCCACTCACGCCGGACGGGTCATGAGCCGGGAGCGCATCATGGATGAGCTGAAGGGTGATGAGCTGGAGGCGTTCGATCGCAGCATCGATGTACATATCTCCCGCATCCGGGCACAGATCGAAACCGATCCGAAACAGCCGCGCCGTATTCTGACCGTGCGCGGCGCCGGATACGTGTTCGCCCGGCAACAGGATTAGGAGAACATATTGCGACATAAGCTCTATCTGCAGATCTACTTCTCTTTCATCGGCGGCCTGCTGCTGTTCGCACTGCTGGCAGGGTTCACTTGGCACACCCTCTCCGGCGAGAGCGAGCCTGCTAAGATCAAAGCTGGCATGAGCCTGCTGCTGGCCGAAGCATTGCCGACCGAGCAACCCGCCGCCGAACTTCAACAACGGCTGAAAAAGCTGGGAGCAACGATCAATGTACAGCTAAGCCTCTACAGTCGCGACGGTGAGCATTTAAGCTCCTCCGCAGCACCCCTGCCGCTACCAAAGGCGAGGCTCGAACAGGGGCGTGATCACGAGTGGGATCAGGCCGCTGGCAATTTCACGCTCAGACTTGCGGATGGCCGTTGGCTGGTGGTTTCGCATCAGGGCAACCATTTCCCATCTCCGCTGATCGCCATCCTGCTGCTACTCGGCGTACTCGGCCTTGCCGCCAAACCGGTAGCGCGCAGGCTCACCTGCCGACTCGAACAGCTGCAAAAACAGGTCGATGCCTTCGGCCATGGCGATCTTACGGCACGGGCCAAGGTGCGCGGCGTTGACGAGATCGCCACACTCGCCACCCGCTTCAATCATGCCGCCGAGCGCATCGAGAAACTGATTGAGGGTCAGAAACATATCCTTAGCGGCGCTTCGCACGAGTTGCGCTCACCCCTGACCCGTATGCGTATGGCGATCGAACTGATGCAACCGGAGTCGCTTGCCGAAACCAAACACAAGCTTGAGGCCGACATCGCCGAACTGGACGACCTTGTCGAAGAGCTACTGATGGCGAGCAGGCTCGATGCGGGCAGCTCGGTCAAACCGTTCGAGCCGATCGATCTGCTGGCTCTCGCCGCCGAAGCCGGAGCTCCCTATGCTGCCGAAATCTCCGGCGAAGCGATCAGTGTGATGGGTGATGAGACGATGTTGCGAAGGCTGCTGCGTAATCTGCTGGAGAACGGCAGCCGCCATGCTGTAACCGCTCCTGTTAGCCTGCATGTCAGCTGCAATGGGAAGGATGTGCTGATCCGGGTGTGCGACGATGGTCCGGGTATTCCGGCAGGCGAACAGGAGAAGGTGTTCGAGCCCTTCTACCAGGGCCATAGCGATCAACAGGCGCACGGCAGTATCGGGCTGGGGCTCTCGCTGGTGCGGAAAATCGCTCACCAGCATCATGGCGAAGTTCGCTATGTCGAAAACGACACCCATGGCGCCTGCTTCGAAGTTCGACTTCCGATGGCATAAGCCGGGATTTATAGAATATCTAACACCGCTTCCGGGGGGCGACCAACCGCAGCCTTGCCATCGTTCACCACAATCGGACGCTCAATCACTTTCGGATATTGCACCATCAGACTGATCGCCTCGGCACGGGAGAGGTCGCGCCCTTTGAAATACTGCTTGTATTCATCCTCTCCCTTTCGCATCAGTGCCTCCGGCTCCATGCCGAGCCGGGTGAGAATGCTATCCAGTTCTGCCTCGCTCGGTGGCGATTTCAGATACTCGATAATGTCCGGATCGATGCCCTGCTCCTGAATCAAAGCCAGGGTCTGGCGGGATTTTGAACAGCGTGGGTTATGGTAAATAGTTACGGGCATCTGGCCCTCCTGATGATTTGTTACATACGTCTCCGGGCTCACGATGTTTGCCGCCACCCATCCATGGGTGGATAGGATGCCTGAAAACTAAACCATCTCCAGTGCGGCATACTTAAGCATAAGGCGTTTCAGCCCTGCCCGCTCAAATTCGATGGTAACTCGGGTGGCATCACCGCCCCCCTCCACCTCCAGTACCACCCCCTCACCAAAGGTCGGATGGCGGACGGAACTGCCAATGGAAATACCGCCCGTCGCCATCGGCTGCATACTCGGGACTGCGGGCTGCTCCCGCTTCAGCACATCGTCCGGCAGACCCTTGATAAAACGACTCGGTATCGGAAAGTGCATATCGCCGAAGACACGCCGTTGCCGGGCAGAGGTGAGCAGCAGAGCGTTCTCGGCGCGGGTGATCCCCACATAGAGAAGCCTGCGCTCCTCAGCCACCCCGGAAGCCCCTTCATCCAGTGAGCGCTGATGCGGCAGAAGTCCATCCTCAACACCGGCCAGCACCACCGTATCGAACTCCAGTCCCTTGGCGCGGTGCAGGCTCATCAGGCTGATGACGCGATCATCCTGCCCATTTTGATTGTCTTCGTCGGTCACATCCTCACCCGACTGCAGCAGTGCCGCCCGATCCATAAACTCGATCGGGTTGAGCCCCTCGACCATAGTCATCTCAATGTAGCCGGCCAGCGTGCGGATATTCTCGATACGCGATTCGGACTCCAGCTCTCCGAACGATTGCATACTCTCCAGATAACCGGAGCGCTCCAGCACCTGCATCAACCCCCGATCTTCCAGGCTCTCCGCCTCGGCACGAATTTCGGCGACCAGCCGTGCCAGAGGTTCCAGCTTTGCCGCTGCAGGCTCTGCTCCGGCAGCCACGGCATCGAGCCATTCGGCTGCACGCAGGCCGGACGTTGTCATCGCTGCAGCGATTTTCTCCTGACCTTTGGCGCCGATGCCGCGCTTCGGCTTGTTAACGATGCGCAGCAGATGCATGGCATCGGCACAACGGTTGACCAGTGCCCAGAAGCTCAGGGCATCCTTGATCTCCATACGCTCGAAGAAACCGACCCCGCCGATGATGCGGTAGGGCATATCCTCTTCGCGCAACACCTGTTCCAGCGCCAGCGACTGGCGATTGGAGCGGTAGAGCACCGCCATATCCTCCCAGCCCACGCCGTAATCCCGGCGACGCTCCAGATAGCGAACGATCTTTCTCGCCTCGTCATACTCATCATTGCAGACGATCCACTCCGGCATGGGCCCATCCTCACGAGTCGCCTTCAGTACCTTCTCATGCCGATCCGGGTTGTCGTGAATAATGGCGTTGGCGAACCTGAGAATGGATGGGGTGGAGCGGTAGTTCTCCTCCAGCCGGTGGATACCGACAGGGATGTCCGAACCGTTCCCTTTGTGAACAGGGCTCCACAGATGTTCAAATTCGAGAATGTGGCGCACATCGGCACCGCGCCAGCCATAGATCGACTGATCGTCATCGCCAACCACGGTAAGGTTGTGGTGCTCTTCACAGAAGCGAACCAGCCACTCGTGCTGCACAGGGTTGGTATCCTGATACTCATCGACAAGAACATGATCGAAGCGGGCACGCAGTGCTGTCGCTGCATCGGGATAGTCGCGCAGCAAGCGGACTGTATTGACGATCAGGTCGGAAAAGTCCATCCGCTCCAGCTTCATCAGTTCGTCCTGATAGGTGACATAAAGCTCTCGCAGATCAATGCCGCTCCACATCTGTTCCGGCGCCTGCTCCGGCAAAAGTCCCGCATGTTTACAGTGCTCGATCCAGCCGAGCAGGTAGGAGGGGTGCAGTGTATCCGATGCAATGTTACGCCCTTTCAGAATCCGCTTGATCAGCGTCCTCTGATCATCGGCATCAATCACCTGAAAGTCTTTCGGATAGCCGAGCAGATCGGCGTAACGGCGCAGGAAACGTAGCGAGATGGAGTGGAAGGTGCCGGAGACCACGCCACCGCCATCATCGCCGATCAGGTCGCTCAGGCGCTCTTTCAGCTCTCCTGCCGCTTTGTTGGTAAAGGTGACAGCAAGAATCCGGTGCGGTGCATAGCCGCGGGCGGCAATGAGATGGCCGATGCGGTGAACGATAGTGCGTGTCTTACCGCTTCCGGCACCGGCGAGAATCAGCTGCGGCCCATCCCCCGCTTCGACCGCTTGTTGCTGTGCAGTGTTCAGGTCATGCATTGGAAACCCGAAGAATTAGACGCAGATGGGCCGTTCCTTGCATCCTGCACTTCACGCAGATTGAAATCATAATTGTTCTGTTAATGCGACCCAAAGAGGGCTCCCACCCGGCCATGGAGGCCGTCTTTAGTGAGCAGGTCAAAACTCGCATGTTTTAGCCTGCGTCCGAGGGTAAGGGCAGGATGCCCGCATCCCGTATCAAAAAACCGATCACACACTGGTATGATCTTCGCCGTGTTTGACGATCATCTTATGGTAGGTCGAGAAGACGGCATTCCTGGCGAGGATACCGAGTACCTTGCGCGGGTTGTCGCGCGCCACCACCGGCATCTGTTCGAAGGTCTCGCGATCGAGCACCCGCACCGCATTGAGCAGGCTGTCCGATTCGGAGATGGTCATCACACTTTTATTGGCTACCTCATCGGCCACCACCACCTGATCGAGTGTCGGATCGAGCAGCCACTGCTGCAAATCCTCAAAGGTGACAATGCCGACCATCAACTCATCATCATCGACCACCTGCACACACCCTTTACCGGATGAGATATAGACCTGCTTCAGCTCCTCCAGCCGGGCATACTGCGACACCGATGGAATGGCTCGCCACGGAATACGGCTAACCGGTACCGATCGCATCCAGGAGCGCTCGAGGTTCCAGCCGGTTTCGATCCCCTTCTCTTCAAGCGCTTCAGTAATGACCGATTCCGGGCCGAAAGCGCGTTTTACCAGTGCCGCTACAACGCAGGCAGCCATCAGCGGTACCATGATGTGATAATCACCGGAAAGTTCGAAAACCATCAGAATGGTACTCATCGGTGCCTGGATCGTCGCCGCCAGCAATGCACCGCAGCCAACCAGTGCATACGCGCCGAACGACTCAGAGAATTCAGGAAAGATTCCATGGCCAACATAACCGAGTAGTGCACCTGCCGTTGCCCCGATAAAGATCGATGGGCCGATCATACCGCCACCGAACCCGCCAGCCGAACACATTACGCTGGTTAACACTTTGACCACCAGCAAGATCGTAAGAAATGCGGTGATCGGCAGTGCCCAGCCTAAAGAGTCGACCAGAATCTGCTCCAGCAGGATTGATTCCACCGTGCCGTAACCAATCGACATGATCTCCGGCATTAATAATGCCATACAACCAAGCAGCAGGCCTGCTACAGCCGGTCGTAGCACCGGGTTTTTTACCCGTTTCTCAAACAGCTCGCGGGCAACCGGCAGAGCTTTAACGATAAATGCCGCCGTCAGGCCACAGAATGTCCCCAGTCCGATATAGGCAGGAATCTCCCAACCGGAGACCAGCTCAAATTCCGGAATGGTAAAGAGCGGATAATTTCCCAATTCAAAACGGGTAATCACTGTAGCAATCACCGAAGCCAGAACTATCGGGGTAAAGGTGGCTACAGCATAGTCGGCAAGGATTACCTCCAATGCGAAAAGCACCCCGGCAATCGGTGCATTGAACGATGCGGCAATACCTGAGGCCACACCGCAACCGATCAGGGTACGCAGCTGTTTTTCGGAGAGTCCCAGCTTTTGACCCAGCAATGAGGCCAGCGCAGCACCAAGAGCTACCGTTGGTGCCTCTCGACCCATACTCGCACCACTACCGACCGCAATGACATTGCCGGCAAATTCACCGGCTGCATTTCTGGCCGTGATCTTGCCGCCACGCTCAGAGAGCGCTTCTATCACACCGGGAATCACACGTGCCTGTTCAGGGATAAGAATTTTATTATTGATCCAGCCTACCAGCAATCCACCAAGGACCGGTGCAACAAGATAGAGATACCAGGGAATCTCATTGACCGCATCCGACCACGTCCGGTGTCCGGTCCAGAGCTGACTCACCTCTTCAATGCCGAGCCTGAGAAAGAGAGCGCCATAACCGGCCAGCACGCCGATAATCAATGCAAGGATACCGAGATAGATGCCGTCCTGCATCTTCAGCCAGTACCAGCCCTGACGCCAGCCGCGACCGATCCGGCTACGCCAGTTCACTTTAACACCCTTCTCATCCGCTTCTGCATTCATGGCGGCCAATCATGCAACCAGACGAATCTATGAACAACCGCTGATAAAAGCGTTTGTTCGATGGTATGCTTCGACCATGTTTGTAATTCTCTTTGGCATGTCCGCCATCATCCTGACCGGTATCACCTGGCGACTTATCCTGGGCCCTCAAAAAGCCGAGCAATCCCGTTCCCATCTGGTACATGCAGTTTATGACCTCTTTCTTCCCGCCCTCGTACTACACGTGATGTGGCAGACGCCCATCACCCTTAACTCTGTACGAACGCCTTTGATTTCGGCCATCGCTATTCTTCTTTCACTGCTCACCGCCTATCTCATTTATGCCAACGGCAGATGGCTCCCGGGCAACCCGACACAACAGCGAAAAACGACCGGTGCTTTGCTACTGGCATCCGCTTTCGCCAATTTTACCTATCTTGGCCTGCCGGTGCTGACACAAACCTTCGGCCCATGGGCACAATCCGTTGCGATTCACTTCGACCTTTTTGCCAGCACGCCGCTGCTCTTTACCATCGGCATACTGATTGCCAGCCATTTTGGCTCCCCGGTTCAAAAAGCACACATCGGTATTGAACTCATCCGGGTTCCTGCCCTCTGGGCTGCTACCGCCGGAGTCACTGCCAGTGCCCTGCATATATCCATGCCTGTCTGGCTGGATGAGGCGCTCGGTCTGCTCGGCTCCGCAGTAGTCCCGCTGATGCTGCTCTCCATCGGCATGGCACTTCGCTGGCAGGCGGGCTGGATAAAACGAATCCCAATCATCCTGCCAATGGTTGCGATTCAGTTAATCCTGATGCCGCTAATCGTCTGGGGTGCATGTATCGGCGTCGGCATGCCGGAACGGCTGCTGGCGCCCGCCGTGATCGAAGGGGCGATGCCAACGATGGTGTTGGGACTGGTGATCTGCGACCGATTCAAGCTCGACACCTCTCTCTACGCCGAAGCGGTAACTGTGACAACCGCACTTTCACTACTCACCCTGCCTCTCTGGTTAACAGCCGTCTCTTAAAACGACCCGTTGACCTCTATTGCGCATCCGCTTCTATCCGTCTATAAATCAGCAACACGTATGCGAGAGGCGTTAATATCATTTAACCTGCCTCTCTCATTTTCAATAACGATGAAGTTTAGGAGGGGAGTTATTATGCATTGGTATTTGGATGTTCTTAAAAAATATGCGGTCTTCAGCGGCAGAGCGCGACGAATGGAGTACTGGATGTTCTTTCTGATCAACCTGATCATCAGTATCGCGTTAGGGTTTATCGATATGACGCTCGGCACTATCAACATGCAGGTCGGTCTTGGGCTTTTCGGCGGGGTTTACGCTCTGGCAGTATTGATCCCGAGTATTGCTGTCACTGTACGACGCCTGCATGACACAGACCGTAGCGGTTGGTGGTTACTGATTCTCTTTGTGCCCGTGATCGGACCCATTATTCTGCTGGTTTTCATGATACTGGGCAGCACCTCTGGCCAGAATCGCTTCGGTGCAAATCCAATCTAAACGTATCGACCTGAAAAAGTTCGGCAAGTTGATCGATAGAGCCCTCTGCAGTGATGCTGCAGAGGGCTTTTTCTATACCGTTCATACCGAGGCTGCTGTGCAAAATGAAGCGAACCAATGCGCGAGAAGTGCCGTTTGTTTGGAGCCAACCAAACGACGAGCAGCGTCGAGTCGCTTCATTTAGTCGGCAGAAGGATACTCTGAGTTTTCAGAGTCTCCGCGCAGGTCATCCCTTAATAGGGCAGTTCACTGTAGGCATAGACCTGACGCGGATCATTGAAACGAATGTAGAGATCCAGCCCTTTCAATCCATCCAGCCAACTCTTTACTACAGTATAAGAGGCTATCTTCTTAACCACCGAACCACCGAAATAACTCTCCAGATCCCGTATCATATTCTCGACAAAGAACTCGGCAAAATCGATTTTCTTCTCGACAGAAACCTTACGGTAGTCATTGGCTACGCCAGCCCGCTTAGCTGCAGACGCCACAGCGGCATTAAGAGTTCCCAGCTGATCCACCAGTCCCAGCTTCTTCGCATCGACACCACTCCAGACACGACCCTGTGCCAACTGTTCGACTCGTGTCGATTCCATGCCACGACCGCTGGAGACATGGGCGATAAATTTTTTATAGGTGTCATCGACACCCATCTGAAACGCCTTTTTCAATTCCGGGTGTAATGGTCGATCAGAGCGCAATCCTCCGGCAATAGTCGTCGTCCCCAGGCCATCGGTATGGATACCGATATCCTCTAAACCCCTGTGCACACCTACTATCACACCAAACACACCGATAGAACCGGTAATGGTCGTTGGCTGTGCCCAAATCTCATCGGCAGGAGCAGAGATCCAGTAACCGCCGGATGCCGCCACACTGCCCATCGATACCACCACCGGCTTGCCAGCTTCTCTAATCCGCGCCACCTCTTTTCGAATCACCTCCGAAGCCAGAGCACTACCACCAGGAGAGTCCACCCTCAGCACCACCGCTTTGATCCGCTCATCCTCCCGGGCATCTCTTAGCAGACCGGCAATGGTATCTCCACCGGCTGTTCCTGTAGGCTGTTCACCATTAATGATCGGACCGCAAGCCTGAACCACACCAATCAGGTTCTGGCTCGGGACTTCCGGAAGCTCCATATCCGTTGCCCGCAAATAGGCTTTGTAACCGATCATAGCGACATCATCCCGGCTCTTCCTGCCAAGCCTGTCGACGATAAAATCTTCAACTTCATGCCTGTCAGCCAATTCATCGACCAGGCCCTCGGTCTTCATAAGTACAGCAAAATCGCCATTGTGCTCGGACAGAAAACGAATCGGACTATCGAGCACCGCCTGAATTCGTTCGGCTTTGATACTCCGCATTGTCGCCACATCGGTTTTATATAATTCCCAAAGCGTGGTCAGCCATGCCCGGTTGGCTGTTCGTGCCGCTTCGGACATGTCATCGCGAACCAATGGCTCGGCGGCAGACTTATATTCGCCAGCACGAAAGAGGTGGATATCAATGTCAAGCTTGCCCAGTGCCGATTTGAAATAATTCTGGTAGAGAGCAAAACCGGTTAGTTCAATCAAACCCATGGGATGCAGGAAGAGCTTGTCTGCAGAAGCGGCAAGATAGTACTGAGACTGTGAAAAGGCACTTCCAAATACCACGACCTGTTTTCCACTCTGTTTGAAATCATCAATCGCTCTGCGCAAATCCTGAAGCTTGGCCAGAGGTGCAGGCTGCATTTTTGCCAGCTCAAGCCGAACCATTTCGATCTTCGGATCATTCCTGGCCAGTCTGAGAGCCTGTACGACATCGCTCACCACCACCTGATTGGGGTCGGGGATAGCAAATGGAAAGGCATCTGCACTGGGTCGAACCAACTGCTCAACCAGACGTCCTTCCGGTTCGATCACCAGCACAGCATGCTCGGGAACTTCCGGTTTGGATGAGAAAAGCACAGAGAAGAAGATCAACAGGAAGATCAGCAGGAAACCACTGACCACGATCTTTCTGATCGTCTCCATGATATCCATCAACTTAGAAAATAATGACTTCATACATCCTCCGGAACCGGTTCGTAAAAGGAAGCTCTGTGGAACTATTCATGGCCGCGACAGTGGCTATGGGAATAGCCTGCAAGTGGATATAACACGACCAATGGATAGTTTATCAGAGCTTCCTAAAGCATGGCTGCTTGGCATGTGTTCGGCAAGCCGTAGAGTGTCCTTCACTACGGAGGGTTAACAATTTATGGATATCGTTCAGGCCATCATCCTTGGCATCATCGAAGGAATTACCGAGTTCCTGCCCATCTCCTCCACCGGCCACCTGATCGTGGCAAGCGAGTGGCTTGGCCTATCACAAACCGAGGATAACAAAGCGTTCGAGGTCATTATCCAGCTCGCTGCTATCCTGGCTGTGACAGCGACCTACCGGGATAAACTGACACTGGCGCATCGGGAGCTGTGGCAGAAGGTGGCGCTGGCGTTTATCCCGGTCGGTGCCGTCGGCTTTCTCTTCCACAAGCAGATCAAGGCGATGTTCTCGGTCGAGATCGTGGCGACAATGTTTACCGTTGGCGGCCTGATTTTCCTGCTAGTGGAGTACCTGCAACGAAATAAAGTATACGAGACCACCGATGTCGAGGATGTCAGCTACAAACAGGCGCTGTGGATCGGTATCGCTCAGGTGGCCGCACTCATCCCCGGTACCAGCCGCGCCGGTGCATCGATCATCGGGGCCATGCTGGTCGGGCTGGATCGTAAAGCCAGTGCCGAATTCTCCTTCCTGCTAGCGCTTCCCGTGATGCTGGCGGCAAGTGGATATGATCTGCTGAAACACTGGCAGGATTTCAGCGGTGAGCAGATATTGCCGCTGCTTTATGGTTTTCTTGTCGCCTTCCTCGCCGCCTACGCCACAATGAAACTGCTGCTCAGCTTTCTTGAGCGCTTCACCTTCATCGCCTTCGGCATCTATCGCATTCTCTTCGGTGGTTTGCTGCTCTGGGCACTGTGATCTCACGTTATGTCAATGTAAGCTGGCTCCACGATTAGACACAGATTCCATAGATGAATATAGGACGATATAAACTTGTAACATCCTCACACTTCGTCCACCCTTTGCTCACGAAGGGGACAATATGCGCAACTCAAGGCCTGCTCCAATCTCTTTGAAAAGGAAAAACTTAAATGATGCTTGAATCCGATGTGTTCAGCCGTCGAACCTCGACCGCTAATGAAATCAGCGATACTGTCTATAACATAATGATCGGACTTGTCCTGTGCTGGGGCTTCTTCATTAACTGGTTGCTTGTCGTTAACATAAACCCCGAAACGCTTTGGGCAATCAATATATGGATTTTCCTTATCGGCTATTTTGCTTCCTGCTTTTTCGGAATATATCTCTTCAACTCTTCGGACAAACCATTAGTCAGTTTCGTTGGTTACAACTTTGTGGTTGTCCCCTTTGGGCTTATTGTAAACATGGTCGTATCACAATACGACACCCACCTGGTTATCGATGCCATCAAGGTTACAGCGGGCGTTACATTCATCATGATGCTTCTTGGTTCCATGTATCCGAGGCTCTTCCAAAAAATTGTCGGAGCATTAACGATTGCTTTGTTTTCGGTTCTTATCGTTGAGCTGTTCCAGATATTTGTTCTGGGCGTTCACCATAACTGGATAGACTGGGCTATCGCGACTATTTTTTGCGGTTACATCGGTTACGACTGGGGAAGAGCAAACCAGATCCCTAAAACTCTGGATAATGCTGTTGATAGTGCTGCGGCTCTATATATGGACATCATTAATCTGTTTCTTCGCATATTAAGAATCATGGGTCGTAAATAATCGTATATGCAATGATACGATCGATTCGCCTTTCCTTCCAACGCATCGGATAACTTTCCCTGTCACATCTTCCTGCTAAGCTGCCCGCATGCTTGCACCGCAAATTGATCCCGTAGCCCTGCAGATCGGGCCTGTCGCCATCCACTGGTACGGGCTGATGTATGTCGTTGGCTTTTTCCTCGTTTGGCACCTGGTAAGATATCAACTCAAAGAGCGCGGTGAGTGGGGAGCAGCCGTTAATCCCGAAGAGTATGAAGGGCTGTTCACCGCTCTGATTCTCGGTGTCATCCTCGGCGGTCGCATCGCCTATATCATCTTCTACAATCCCATCCATTACCTCGAACATCCGCTCGACACCTTTAAAGTATGGCAAGGCGGCATGAGCTTCCACGGCGGACTGGTCGGCCCGATTATTGCAGGCTGGTGGTATTGTAAAAAACATGCCATGCCATTCATGTTGTTGATGGATCGCTTCTTCGTAGTCGCGCCGATCGGGCTGGCATTCGGGCGCATGGGGAATTTCATCAATGGTGAGCTATGGGGGCGGGTAGTTCCGGCAACCTCCGACGTACCGTGGGCGATGGTTTTTCCGGCAGCGGGACCAGAAGCGAGACACCCAAGCCAACTCTATGAACTGACTCTGGAGGGCATCGTGCTCTTCCTCATTCTCTGGTTCACACGCAAAAAGGGTTGGCCGGAAGGGATGCGGGCCGCCCTCTTCCTGGCCGGATATGCCATTGCCCGAATTTTCTGCGAAAACTTCAGGGAGCCGGATGAACAACTTGGTTTCCTCTTCGGCCCTGTCACCATGGGAATGCTGCTCTCATCCACGATGATTGTCGTAGGCATTGGCTGGATTCTCTATCTGATGCGCAAGCGTTCATCATGAAGCGTCAGACTGACACCATAATCGGTTGTGGCACTTCGGTATGCTTCACTTTAGAGTCGCTTGCGATGGGGAGATCGCCTTCAATATTCTATCACTCAACCAGCATGGCCATGCCGGAAACACGGGATAACGATTGCAACGCTTAAACTTTATCAAACAGAGCTGGTTTATCGCCCTGATGCTGCTGTCGTTCTTTGCCATCGGCAAGACAACCCATATCGACCTGTTTGAACAGATCGAAGGCGCGCTCTATGACAACAGCCAGGGGTTCGGCCATCGAGTTGCAGGGGCAACCAAGGATATCGTTATCGTCCGTATGGAGCCGCGTCCGTCACAGGAGCCGGATCAGCGCTTCAGCCTGCGCCAGAAACTGGCCGACCTGCTGGACAAAGTTGCGGCAGAGCGTCCTCAGTCGGTCGCCCTGATGCTGCCACTCTCATCCAGCCAGCCGGTACCGGGAGCCGCCTACTTTGAAGAGCTTGAAACCCTGGCCAGGGAAAAGCTTAAAAGAAGGGATGCCGCAAGGGTTCGCTATATTACCAACCGTGCCCTGAAGGATCTCGATGCCGACAACAAACTGGTAAGGGCGATCAAGAAGACCCGCAGTATTTTTCTCGCCATGGAACCGGGCTCACAGAGTGAAGACCCCGAAGAGGAAGCAAGGCTCATCAAGGTCTTCCGTATTCGCGACATTGAAGAAAACGACCTCTCGCTAACTGCCGGATTGATTGCGCCTGCCGATGATCTGACTGCGATAGAGGGGCGCCCATTTCGTCTTCCCATTCCCGACTTTGCCAGAAAATCTTCCGGGGTCGGGCATATCGAGTATGTCGATATTCAGGATAAGGTGGTTCGAAGTATTCCGCTGGTTGCGCTATCAAACGGCGACTATTTCCCCTCTCTGGCCCTGCTGGTAGCCGACCGTATCATCACCGGCAAAGCCCGCCATATCGGCATCGACCTGCATCGCTCTATCACGCTTGGCGACCAGACCATTCAGACCACGCCGGGAATGCAGCTCAATATCGGTTACTATCGTCCAAAAGAGGGTAGCTCCCCGTTCACGCACTACATGGCCAATGAGCTGTTACAGAGCGCAAACAAAGCCCTTGATCTACGTGATAAGATTGTGCTTATCGGGCTTAATGAGGGCCCCTCCTTTATCACCCCGATCGGTCGTATCGACCGCCTTGAACTCACCGGCCAGGCGATTGCGAGCATCATCGATCACGACTACTATACCCGACCACTCTCCTATCTCTGGATAGAGATGGGACTGATGCTGTTCATCGCCCTCTATCTGGCTCTGTTTGTCCCCCGCCTCAAAGTACTTCCCGCCTCACTGGTAACCCTGATCATGCTGCTACTACTTCTGGGCACCAGCCAGTATCTGATGGTTGCCAATCAAAACTGGCTACAAACTGCTATTCCGGCTCTGCTATTGCTCATCGGCCACGTCCTGTTTACCTCCCGGCGCATTTATGACGTTCAGCACATGAAACATATAGCTGACTCTGCCCACACCAACCGGGAGCTGGGCATCTCCTATCAGGAGCAGGGTATGCTCGATAAAGCGATGGCCTGCTTCCGTAATCTTCCAGTCAATGATGGTAACCTTGACCTTATCTATAATCTGGCGATCGATTTTGAGCGCAAACGCCAATTCGGTAAGGCGCTCACCGCCTACGACTATATTCTCTCCCGTCGAACGGGGTTCAGGGATGTCGAATCCCGCCGCGCCAAAGCCTATAAACTTGAGCAGAACGTGATGCTCAGGAGCGGATCGCATGCACCATCATCGCTATTGATGGATGGCATGGAGCATGCCCCAACACTGGGACGTTATGTGGTCGAAAAAGAGCTTGGGAAGGGTGCGATGGGTATCGTCTATCAAGGGCGTGATCCAACGATTGACCGTGTTGTCGCCATCAAGACGCTGGCTCTGACCCAGGAGTTCGACGATGATACGCTGAAGGACGTGCGTAATCGCTTTTTCCATGAAGCTGCGGCTGCAGGTCGTCTGAACCATCCCAATATCGTCACCATCTACGATGCAGGCGAAGAGCATGACCTCTCCTATATTGCTATGGAGTATGTGGACGGAGTGGCCCTGAGCGATTTTACCAAACCTGGTAAACTACTGCCGATCAAGACGGTTCTCGAGATTATTGCCGAAATCGCCGGAGCGCTTAGCTATGCCCATGAGCAGGAGGTCGTTCACCGCGACATCAAGCCAGGTAACCTGATGTACAATACCAAAAATGGCTCACTTAAGATCACCGATTTCGGTATTGCCCGTATCACTTCCAACAGCAGAACCAAAACCGGTGTGATCCTTGGTACGCCGAGCTTCATGTCTCCGGAACAGATGGCCGGGCACAAGGTTGAAGGTCAATCCGATCTCTTCTCGCTGGGCTCGACGATGTTCATTCTGCTCACCGGCCAGCGCCCTTTTAATGGCGACTCTATCGCCACGCTGTCGTACCAGATCATAAGTGAAAAACACCCGGACATCTGTGAAATCCGACCGGAGATTCCGGCTTCGGTACGCAAAATTATCGATAAAGCTCTGAAGAAAGAGCCGGAGAAGCGTTACGCTTCAGGAGACTCCATGCATCGAGCCATCAAGCGCGTCCTCAAAGAGCTTAATGCATAAAAAACCCGACCTTTTCCATGGAAGGCCGGGTTTTAAATATTTATTTCATTAACTGTTTTCTGATTTATGCTTTCAGTTCTGCCTCGATCCGGGCAACCGGGCTCTCCTCGTGGCTGGCACGGGCAACATTAAAAATGAATGCCCAAAAACTCTCCTCCTGAAAGAAGCAGGCTTTGTAGCCCAGGTATTCGACACTCAGAGTACCGAAACTATTTTCTACGCTGAAGCCGCCAACCTGTGAAAAGGCTTCGGCAATTTTTTTGGCACGGAACAGATTCATAGGGCATCTCCTCTGTTGGTGAAGTTTGCCTATTCTTTATGACAACACTGTTACGCGATGTGACTCTGCTCACCCAACAACATGCTACATTTGATCGAAAGGCCCCTGAATCGAACGTTTTGCTGCCTCAATCTGGGCCTTGGATGCCATCTGGCACAATGCATCATCCGGTGATACTTCGTCCATATTGGCACATGCCTTTAAAATGTCGTTTCGTCTCTGGTGATCTTCCGCGAGTGTCTCGATACTCTCGCTGCACCCCCCCCCCCTAAAGCCAACAACAGTATCACAGGCATAAATGGTATGAATTTCATAGATATACCCCTCTTCAAACGAGAGAAGCTATCCCACATATCGCGAAATAAGTTCGTGAAAAAAATCCCCCCGATTGCGGAAATTTTCAGGCAATCAGTTTTGCTTCTACCTCCGCAACTACTGACTCCTGATGTTCAGCCTGAGCAATATGAAACAGGTAAGGCCATAATTTCGACTCCTCTTCGAAATAGACCTGATATCCTCGATAGCTTACTGCCACACCATTAAGCTTGTTGATAACCTGAAATGTGCCGACCGTTGAAAACTGATCAGCAATTCGTTTTGCACGAAATGGATTCATCTGCAGCCTCCTCTTATACGCCTCTCCTTAAATTATATCGGAGTGGTCGCCAATTACTTAAACCTGCTTACAAGTCACATGCCAACATTGAGCTGTAAAATAACCCCGCTATGATAAGCGGATGAAGATCGCCACCTGGAACGTTAACTCCCTCAATGTACGACTGCCCCATTTTTTAGCATATTTACAGGAGCATACGCCCGATATCATCGCGCTGCAGGAGACCAAACTGCCGGATGAGAAGTTCCCGGTTAAAGAGATTGAAGATGCCGGTTACCATGTGCTTTTCGCAGGTCAGAAAACCTACAATGGTGTTGCCATTGTCAGCAAAGCAGCGGCAACGGATACCGCACGTCAGATTCCTGCACTGGATGATTCGCAACAACGGCTGCTCACTGCCACCATTGGCGACATCCGCATCATCAACATCTATATCCCCAATGGACAGGAGGTTGGCTCGGAGAAGTACGACTATAAGTTCCGCTGGCTACATGCTTTTCGCGATTATCTTCAAACAGAACTCGATACGCATGAAAAGTTAATCGTGCTGGGCGATTTTAATATCGCACCGGCAGACATTGATGTGCATAACCCGAAACGCTGGGAGAACAAAATCATGTGCTCCGACCCGGAACGGGAGATGTTCCAGTCATTTCTTGAACTGGGGCTAAGCGACTCCATTCGACAACTTCATCCCGACGAACCGATGTATAGCTGGTGGGACTATCGCCTTAACGCCTTTCGGCGCGGCTGGGGCATCCGCATCGATCATCTGCTGACAACCAAAACCCTGAAACTGATAGGAGGGGGGGTCCACTCCGATGAGCGCGGCAAAGAACGTCCGTCAGATCATGCTCCTGTCTGGCTGGAAATCGCCTCATGAAACAGATACAGGATCAACTGCACATCGCCTGCCGGGGGCGCGGTTTCACCAATATCACACGTGAGATTCAACAGCGGATCTCCGGAAGTGACATCAAAACAGGGATGCTCAATCTTTTCGTTCAACACACCAGCTGCTCATTGATGATTCAGGAAAATGCCGACCCGGACGTTCTTCATGATATGGAACGTTTTATGTCACGTCTGGTGCCAGATGGCGACCCGATGTTTCAGCATCGTGCCGAAGGGCCTGATGATATGCCAGCTCATATCCGCATGGCTCTGACACAGGTATCGCTAAACATCCCTGTTACAAAAGGGCGGCTGGCTCTGGGAATCTGGCAAGGCATCTATCTCTACGAACACCGGACTCGTCCCATGACCCGCTATGTTCAACTGTATCTGTCAGGAGGTTAACGAAACATTTTCTATACGTGATACACAACACATCCTGCTCTCAGACAGCGCATAACCTGACCCGGTCTTTGTTAAGGGGTTCTTTCATGTACGTTGATCAC
Organism: Mariprofundaceae bacterium; assembly: GCA_050304695.1. GTDB lineage: Bacteria > Pseudomonadota > Zetaproteobacteria > Mariprofundales > Mariprofundaceae > WSZY01. Next base: position 66,974 of record JBNLEB010000013.1, on the reverse strand, counting down.
ATTATGCCATACCGTCACTCTCGTATCTCATTGAAGGGTTATCTGGTCATTGCACTGATCTGTCTGTTGATCGCATCCACCATCGGCAGTTGATCAATTTTAAGGCTCTAAATTCCATTTTTTCCATTTTTGTAAAACTTTGTTGTTCTCTTTACCTAGGCGGCTCCTGCAACTATGCTGCCGAACGAACTCTTTTTTAAATCAGGTAACTAGCCATGCTGCAAAATCTTTTTGGATTCTTCTCTCGCGACATTTCGATCGATCTCGGTACGGCCAATACGCTGATCTATGTCCGTGGAGAGGGCATTGTGTTGAATGAACCCTCTGTTGTAGCTGTGCATGAAGGTGGCGGAAGACACCGTAAGGTGCTTGCCGTCGGAGCAGATGCCAAACGAATGCTGGGTCGTACGCCCGATGCTATTCAAGCCATTCGCCCGCTAAAGGATGGTGTTATTGCCGACTTTGTAGTAACCGAAGAGATGTTAAAACAGTTCATCCGCAAAGTGCATAAACGTGCATGGGGCATCGCTCCCCGAATTGTCATCTGTGTTCCCTACGGCTCCACTCCGGTTGAGCGTCGTGCTATCCGCGAATCGGCCCTATCTGCCGGTGCCCGGGAGGTGTTTCTGATCGAAGAACCGATGGCTGCAGCCATCGGTTCTGACCTACCTGTCACCGAGGCTTCCGGTTCGATGGTAGTTGACATCGGTGGAGGCACCAGTGAGATCGCCGTAATTAGTTATGGCGGTATTGTCTACTCCCGTTCGGTTCGGGTAGGCGGTGACAAAATGGATGATGCGATCATCAACCATCTGCGCAGAAAATACAGCCTGCTGGTGGGAGCCCCAACTGCCGAGCGGATAAAGATGGAGATCGGCAGCGCCTATCCACAAGAACAGCGCCGCGAAATGGAGGTGAAGGGTCGTGACCTGATCAATGGTGTGCCTAAAAACCTCACGCTTGACGACTCCGAAATTCTCGAAGCCCTGACGGAATCGGTGAATGCCATTATTGATGGCGTTAAGGTCTGTCTGGAACGGACACCTCCTGAACTCTCCGCTGATATTGTTGATAAAGGCATCATGTTGACCGGCGGTGGTTCGCAACTTGTTGGACTTGATCAACTGCTTCGTGAGGAGACCGGTCTGCCGGTTACGGTCGCAGAAGATGCCCTGAACTGTGTTGTACTGGGAAGCGGTCGTGTTCTGGAAGAGCTCGATCACATGCGGGGCGTCCTCTTCGAGGAGTAACCCGTGTCCCGGAGAAGAACATCACTGCGCCTGTTTGCCTGGTTAGGCCTGGCCGCGATTCTTCTCATCTCACTGCAACAGCTGCCCATTGGCCAACGCCTCAACCTTGGTATGGCACCACTACTCTCAGCGTTACAGGCGCCGGGACGCTGGTGGCAGGAGTTCAGTCGCTGGTTTGATGATAGCCGACAACTTCAGGCGGACTATCAGCGAGCCACAATTGAGCTGGAGAAACAGTCTGCCCTGATTCAGGAGGTCACCAGCCTTCGTGAAGAGAACCGGCAACTGCGCGCTCTGCTCAGTATTCAACAACTCAAGGGTTATCACTGGCACGCAGCAAAGGTACAAGGCAGAAGTCCGGATAAGATGAGTCAGCGTCTGATTCTGCTTGTCAACGGTGCCAAACCTGACGATGTGATTGTTTCCAGTGATGGATTGGTGGGAGTGGTGGATGATGCCAAATCCGATTCGGCTGTCGTACGAACTATTCTTGATGCATCCATTGCCGTTCCTGTCACTGTGGCCAACTCATCACTGGCAGCACTGGTGCGTGGTGAAGGCGATCGGCTTATCGTCGATTTCGTCCCTATCGAGCAAGCCCCGGCGGTCGATACACTTCTGCAAACCAGTGGGGCCGGCGGCATTTTCCCGCCGGGTCTGCCCGTCGCACGAATCACCAAAATCACACCGCTACCCGGTCAGATCTTTGCACGTGTGGATGCGGTTCCTGTTGCCCACTGGCAGCGAGAAAGCTGGCTGGCCATGGCCTCTTCTGTCGACTCCTCCGCCAAGCCGTGATTCCGCCGCTTATTCTACTGCTTTCGCTGTCAGGTATGATGCTCAACCTTGGCCTGACCGGACTAATTGCACAGCCCGACTGGAGTGCTGCACTGCTACTTGCATCATTACTGGCACAGCGGAGTAACTGGGTTTGGGTTTTGCCAGGCTTCCTGGTGCATGACCTAGTACTTCACTGGTCTCTATTCATATGCCTGCCCATTGTGCTAACGCTGCCGTTATTGCTGGCACAGACCGATGCAAGACTTGGTGCCGGCCTTCCTCAGCGTCTGTTGTTTCTGATACTTGGTCTTCTGCCGCTCATATGGGCCAATTGGTCACTCTCCCAATGGTTGATGACAGTTACCCTATCCATTGTTGCCTGGTACCTGATTGCCGGAACCTATGATAAATCAGCTTAACATCAGGCAACGCTTCGAAGGAAGGATGCTTTTTTTCCAGATAGCGATGGGGCTACTGTTGTTGTTGCTGTTTTTGCGCTTAATCAATTTACAGCTGTATCAGCATGAGGGCTTGCTACTACAGGCGAATAAAAATCGTATCAATGTCGTACCGCTTCTTCCAACACGAGGAATTATTACCGACCGATATGGCGTTGGCCTTGCGATCAACCATGTATCTTACCAGGTTCAGATGATTCCTGAACGTGTCGAAAACTTGGAAAGTGCACTCAACGAGCTACAAGAGCTCCTGAATTGGAGTAAACAACAACTGAACCGTGTGCGAAATCGTATTCACCATGCGCGAAGTGATCGCCCTGTTCTGCTGGAGGATAAATTAAGCTGGCAACACGTTGCTCCTGTCGCTGCACGACTTCACCAGCTCTCCGGTATCGATGTGGTTGCCGGCACCCACCGCCACTACCCCTATGATAAACTTACTTCGCATCTGGTCGGCTATCTTTCTCTGGCCGGCCCAAAAGACCTGCAGCGCGGCTACCTGCGAACCGAAAATGTCGGGCGCAGCGGCCTGGAGCGGGTTTTTGAAACCACACTGCATGGCACACCGGGCTCACAGCAGGAAGAGATCGATGCAACCGGTCGCCGTATTGCCGTACTGAAGCAGACACCACCTAAAATCGGTGGCGATATCAAATTAAGCATCGACGTAACCTTACAGCAGATTGCCGCTAAAGCACTTGGCAGGCGTACCGGAGCTGTAGTCGTTATGGATGTACATACCGGTGAACTGCTAACCCTGCTTAGTCAGCCAGGCTTTAACACCAATCATTTCATCACAGGGCTGGAACATGAGCAGTGGCAGGCCTGGATCGAGGACCCTCGCAAACCACTTCTCAACCGAACAACCCAAGCAGCCTATCCACCCGCATCAACTTTCAAGATGGTCACAAGCTTTGCCGGGCTTCGGCATCAGATTCCGCTTGCCACAGGCAAAACCCAGTGTCCCGGTTATCTTGAACTGGCTGACCGGAATCTCCGCTGCTGGCGGCGCAAGGGTCATGGTGATGTTACGCTGCATAAGAGCATTGTCCGCTCCTGCGATGTCTATTTCTATGAGTTGGGTGACCTTATCGGCATGCAGCGCCTGACCGAAGAGGCACGATTATGGGGATTGGGTGAGCATACCGGTATTTTGCTCACACCTGAAACCCGGGGAACCCTCCCCAGTATCCAACAGCAGTTGCGCGATGGCAAAGTTCGTCCCTGGTACCGTGGCGAAACGATGATTACAGCCATCGGACAGGGCATGTCCACGGTCTCACCGCTACAGATGGCTCGTTTTGCTGCGGCCATTGCCAACGGCGGAAAAGTATTAATGCCGAAACTGCTGGCCGGCAGTGAGCCAGCTATCATACGTCGCGTGGACGTCAATCCGGATCACCTTCAACGTATTCAAAAGGCCATGCGCGATGTAATTGCCAAACCTAAAGGTACCGCACATTGGGCTCTAAACTGGGCTGCCTGGCCTGTTGCTGGTAAAACCGGAACAGCTCAGGTTATTGCCATGGCTCAGGATGATGAGAAAGAGGCCGGTCGTACGCCAGAGCTTGATCGCCATAAAGATCACGCCTGGTTCATGGGTTACGCTCCCTACGATAGCCCTAAGGTTGCCTTTGCTGTCTTTGTGGAACACGGCGGCCATGGAGGCAGCGATGCTGCGCCCGTTGTAAAACCGATGCTTCAGTATCTGGCAAAACAGGAGGCCGGACAACAGGCTATGGATACGCCGAATAGTCACAAGAGCACCAAACCATGATGAATGTTTGGATGCGTCTCGATAAGATACTGCTTTGTAGCCTTCTTGCGCTGGGCCTGCTTGGTGTTGTCACCCTCTACGCCGCCGTACACCATGGCGATATCACAATTTGGCAACGTCAGAACCTTTTCTGGCTGCTGGGCCTCTCGATATTCTTTTTAATCTGCTTTGTTCCTCTTCGCACCATTGGCCTGATTACCTGGCCAGTTTATCTTATTGCCCTGATTCTATTACTACTCATTCCTCTGGTTGGTGACGTACAGATGGGAGCACGGCGCTGGCTCAATCTCGGGATTATCTACCTGCAGCCCTCCGAGTTAATGAAGTGGGTATTGATGCTAATGCTGGCACACTGGTTCTCTTCGCGCGAACCAACCTCTCTTACTAACTTCTCCGTTGCTACAGCCATTACAACCGTTCCGGCAGCACTTATTATTCTGCAACCGGATCTCGGAACCGCGCTGGTACTACTCCTTGCCGCCTGTTCCATGCTGTTGGCCTCCGGCATTCGCTGGCGCTGGGTATTTGCAGCCGTTGCTGCAAGCCCCATCGCGCTTTATCTGCTCTGGAATAATATGCATGATTACCAGAAGAGCCGCGTTTTAAGCTTTCTCAATCCTCAATCAGATCCCCTGGGTGCCGGTTACCATGTAATTCAATCAAGCATCGCTATCGGTTCCGGCGGTCTGTTTGGTAAAGGTTATCTTGAGGGCACACAAGCACGCCTCCACTTTCTGCCTGAGCAACATACCGATTTCATTTTTGCAGTTCTGGCTGAAGAGGGCGGGTTGATCTCCGTACTGTTGCTGCTCGTCCTCTATGCGGTGTTGATCTCCCGCATGCTTATCATTGCTTCACGCGCCCATAGCCGGTTTGGCTCTCTGCTCTCTGTCGGCATCGCCTCGGTATTCATGCTCTATATCTTTGTGAATATCGGTATGGTATCGGGTATGTTGCCGGTGGTTGGCGTGCCTCTCCCCTTTATCAGCTATGGCGGCTCCGCTCTGGTGACGATGCTGGCATCGCTGGGCATCGTGATGCGCGTGGCTATCGAATCGAAAGACAAAATCCCATGGCAGCGACCGGGCAGTCCGCTTAGTTAATCATCAAACCGCCAGCAACCCGGCTACGAATAGCGACACTGCCAACACCGCAAACAACATTTTTAATACCGTTCGCATCGTCTGCTCAGGCAGCCTCTCATGCAGATATGCCGCCCAGCCGGACGTGTGCGGTATGACTATCAATATCCCGATAAGCGTACCGATAACAAACGGTACCTGATCACTCAACAGCTGCCGCCACTGGGATTCGAATAGCAGATTTACCCCCACTGCTACCAGTGTCATCACCATGCCGCACATTGCAGATGTTCCAACCGCTTCCCGTAGCGCGACCGTTCGCCTTAACAGGGGCACCAACATCGTGCCGCCACCAATGCCCAGCAGCCCTGAAATGTAGCCGATCGGAGCAGAGAGAGGAGCCAGAGGAACCGTGCTGTTTTGCGTAGTTTTGCGTCCGTAATCCCAGGCTATCCATGCATCGAGCAGCGCCAGTGAAAAAAGAATGGCCGCTTCAGGAATTCTCAGGGCACTCCATAAACCAAGGACAGCACCGATCAACAGTCCGGGTATCAGTTGCCTGAACGCTTTTTGGTTCAGGTGTCCCAGCCGCCAGTGGGCGCGGGCCGAAAAGAAGCCTGTCAGTGCCACGGCTGCCAAGCTCAGAATCACCTGAACTGCGACGTTTTCCGGGGCTCCCGGCATGGTCAGGTAGAACAGAGGGAGATAGATCAAACCGCCGCCCACTCCGGCAATGCCAGCGAGCGTTCCTCCCATCGCACCTGCGATGATCCCAATCAGTAACCCGTAGAACATCAATTCATATATAGCCATCTCCATGGTCACTTATGAATCGCCTACGCTCCGCTTCTGTTCAATAGCCGGGTAAGCTGCACGATCTCATCATCAACAAGCGCTTCGAACACCCCATCGACAATCGGCGTAAGTGTTTTATATGCGGCAATGACAATACCGAGTCCAGCCGGAGTGATTGTAAGCGAGCGCCGGCGTGCATCGTTCGGATCGAGTTGATGCACCAGCCAGCCCTGCCCGATCAGATAGCCGACAATCTTGGTCACTGCCGGTTGGTTTAGCTCCACGGCAGAGACAAGCGAGGAGACAGTCTGGTTTCGATTGGGTTGATTGGAGAAGCAGGCAAGCACACTCAGTTGCGAACGATTCAGGGCCAAGGGAGCTAAAGCACGATTGATACGCAGTGTCAGGTTCTGTTCGGCAATATGAATCGCCTTGACCAACTGACCCAGATTTCGAGAGCGGTTACTCATCGCTACGACCTCTCTGGCAGCAGAACCTAGGTTAGCATTCTAAGGAATGCAAATACATTCTATAGAATCTTATTATATCACCAGGAATCGTTCTATATTCTTAGGAATATTAATGCCCGATAACGACATCTACTCTATCCGTATCCAGATTACCACGATGATTAAACAATCAGCGCAACAATCAAAAGCGCAACAATATTCACAATCTTGATCATCGGATTGATCGCCGGGCCTGCAGTATCCTTGTAAGGATCACCCACCGTATCACCGGTTACCGCAGCTTTGTGTGCATCGGAACCCTTGCCGCCATTGTTGCCATCCTCGATATATTTTTTGGCATTATCCCATGCACCACCGCCTATAGTCATGGAGATCGCCACGAAGATACCGGTGACAATGGCACCAACCAGTACACCACCGAGAGCGACCGGACCAAAAATAAAACCGACGGCAATCGGTGCCAGCACCGGAAGCAACGAGGGTAGAATCATCTCCTTCAACGCCGATTTGGTGAGTATGTCAACCGCTTGTGAATAGTCCGGCCTGGCCGTTTTATTCATGATGCCGGGGATCTCCCTGAACTGCCTGCGCACCTCGATCACGATACTCTGGGCAGCACGACCGACCGACTCCATGGTCAAAGCACCAAAGAGATATGGCAGCAAACCACCGACCAGCAGTCCGATAATGATGTTATGATCCGACAGGTCGAACCGCATTGTCGCTCCGTGCATAGAGAGTTCATGGGTATAGTCCTGAAACAGCACCAGGGCTGCGAGCCCTGCCGAGCCGATAGCATAACCCTTGGTCACCGCCTTGGTGGTATTACCTACCGCATCCAGCGGGTCGGTAACATCTCGAATCTCATGCGGCAGTTCCGCCATCTCGGCAATTCCGCCAGCGTTATCGGTAATCGGACCGTAAGCATCAAGCGCCACGATCATGCCGGTCATGGAGAGCATGGCGGTCGCGGCAATGGCGATACCATAGAGCCCGGCCAACTGGAATGCGGCTTGTATCGCTACGGTTACGACGAGCACTGGCAGGGCCGTCGATTTCATCGATAGCCCCAAGCCTGCGATGACATTGGTGGCGTGCCCCGTTTCAGAAGCCTTGGCAATCATACGGACCGGCGAGAAGAGGCGACTGGTGTAGTATTCGGTAATCACCACCAGAGCCGCTGTCAACGCCAGGCCAATCAGGGCTGCGCCGAAGAGAGCATGTACCGAGTACATGCCGTTACCGTGCATCAGCCACGCCGTAATAGGGTAGAAGAGGAAGAGGGAGATCACCCCCGATGCAATCAGGCCTTTGTAAAGCGCTTTCATCACTTTCTGATCAGGCCCGATCTTCACAAAGCGAACACCGAGAATCGTTGCCACAATAGCTGCACCACCCAGCGCCAGCGGATAGATCACAGCATTGCCGAAACCTGAAAAGGTAAGTGCTGCCAGAAGCATGGTCGCAATCATAGTCACCGCATAGGTCTCAAACAGGTCGGCTGCCATGCCGGCACAATCGCCAACGTTATCTCCCACATTATCGGCAATCACAGCCGGGTTGCGCGGATCATCCTCGGGAATATCCGCCTCAACCTTACCCACTAGGTCAGCACCAACATCGGCACCCTTGGTAAAGATACCGCCACCGACACGGGCAAAGATGGAGATCAAGGAGGCGCCAAACGCCACACCAATCAACGGCTGCAGAAGATGGCGCGGATCATCGTCACCACTGATTAACAAGGCGACAAAGAAGAGTGTAACACCCAGCAGACCGAGGCCGACAACCATCAGGCCGGTCACAGCACCGCCACGAAAGGCGATTCGAAGCGCTGCATTACGACCTTCGCTTGCAGCAGCGGCTGTGCGCACATTGGCCTTGACCGAGATGTTCATACCGATAAAGCCGGCAGCGGCCGAAAGCAGGGCACCAACTACAAAGCCAATGGCTGTTCCCACTCCGATAAAGATAGCCAGCAGCAGAGTCGCGCCCATACCAACAACAAAAATGGTTCGATACTGTCGCCGCAAATAAGCGCGAGCACCCTCCGCAACGGTTTCGGCTATCTCCTGCATCCGGTCACTACCGGCATCCAGCCCCTCAACCCACGTGACGGATCTCCAGGCATAGAGCACAGCGCTGACACCGCATAAGGCCGTAGTAGCTAAGGCAAGCGGGGAGAAGTTTTCCATGATTGGCGCTCCTTGAATGCAAATAGATTATAGACTCGATCAATCTCCCCCTCAACCTGGTTGGGCATTTTCCTGCCAACATAACGATGCATCGATTATCGCCCCTGTTTCAATCTTCGTTGGCTAAAATCCGAAGCGTTCAGGCCTGTGTTAAATCGATAGGAATCCCAGATCAGTAACGTTCGATTCTCATTCTGATGATTGATCATCTCCATCTGCCCGGCACGCCAATAATGATCCCGGTACAACTGATAATCGCTAAAGGTCAACGTTTTATAGAAGCTATTTTTACGATCATAATAATCGATCTTCCAGACCACATAACGCTCCTGGTCGATCCAGCTGACACGCCTGCTATATCCCGAATTCCGCTTGTCCACCGGAACCGACTCGACAACAAAACAGGGGCGTTCATTAAGCGGCTCATCGCGTAGCCAGCGATAGTGGAATTTCTCGATCTCCTGCCCGGCGATATCTTCATAGGCAAATTCACTTCCTAGAAACGATGTCGACTTGCTTCTTGAGGCAATACGTCTGACACGTTTCAGCTTCGGCAAATAGAGCCATTGATCATCATCCTCGACTTTATGGCTAAAGTTCAGAAGCCCTGTTCCCCGCATATCCGGCGGATAATCAAAAACGATCAACCGTTTATCGCCATCTTCCGGCACCTCCAGTGCCATACTCCTCATCTGACGCTCCCGCTTCTCCCCATGGCGGTTGATCAAAATCATTTTCTGTTTACTCGTTGAATCGCCCCAACCCTGATCTGTTCGGTCTGCCGTTTCGGCTATCTTCAGACCTTTCTCCTCCGCTGTCTCGGCAAACGCATCTACCGGGATCAACCAGATGATCATGATCCATAACAGGGATCGTTTAAGAGACATGCTTTAACTCAATGTTTTCTGGAATCGCAAAACACTGATCCCGATAAAAACTACAGCAAAGGCTGTAAGCGCAGCATAATCGGGAAGCAGTACTATCAGATCATTGCCCTTGATCAGAATGCCCCGAATCACCTCGACGAAGTAGGTGAATGGCAGCAGGTAGGATACCGGCTGAATGTAAGATGGCATCGCCTCGATCGGAAAGATGAATCCGGAGAGAAGAATCGACGGAATAAGTATAAAGATAGAGAGAAAGATCGCCTGCTGTTGTGTCTGGCTCACCGTTGAAATCACCAGCCCCAGAGCGATCAGTCCACAGACATAGATAAAGGCCAGTGCAAACAGTAACAGGTGGGAAGAGGGCGATGGCAGATCGAACAGCAACCAGCTTAGGATCAGGATGGCATAGAAATCGGCAAAAGCGATCAACACGTAGGGTAGCACCTTACCCATAATGAACTGCAACCGTGTAATCGGACTGACAATGATCTGTTCCAGCGTATGATTCTCTTTCTCCCGGACAATCGACGTTCCCGTCAGTATCAGCGAAACCTGCATAATCAGAACACCGATAATGCCGGGCAGGAAAAACCACGTTTCCAGTTTGTCGGGGTTGAACAACACTGTCACATCCAGCAGGAAGGGTTCGGGTGCAATGATGGCGTTTTCGGCATCAGCATCGAGAAAATACATTTCGCCACTTACTTTTTCGTCGGTAATCGCACCTTTATTGTTATCCATCGCCGTTGCCAGAGATGGCATCGTGCCATCGACATACATCCGCACCGTAGGCTGTCCGTTTTCGGTCAGTTCGGCAGAAAAGTCGGTTGAAATATAGAGCCCGGCCCTTGCCCGACCATCACGAATATCCTGAACTATGGCCTGTTCATCGGCCACTTCGTAAAGATCGAAGTAGCCCTCATTCCAGATGTTGGTTCTGATCAGATCACTGAAGATCGAGCGGTCGTTATCCACATAAGCCATCTTTACATGCTCGGGCTCCAGTTTAAGAGCAAGCCCGAAGAGAATCAGCAAGACCACCGGCGCCATGATGATAAAACCGATCAGGCGAGGGTCGCGTCTTAACTGCAGGAACTCCTTCTTCATCAATGCGATCATATATCTCATGAGCCAGACCCCTCACGGGTTAACAGCATAAACACATCCTCGATGCTCGCCTGACCCTGCCTGAGGGACTCGACACCGTACGGAGCAAGCAGCCGTTGCAGCGCATCGCGGTCTACCGACTGACTGGCCACAATACGCAACTCTTCGCCAAACTGATTGAGAAGCTGGACACCTGTAACATCCATAAGCGACCGGCTAAGTGGGCCGTCATGACGCACCGGAGCGACAAAAACCAGATATTCATCAAGGCTGGATATCAGATCGGATGGCGTGCCATCTGCAACCAGATTCCCCCGATGAATAAAGGCCAGTTGATTACAACGCTCGGCCTCCTCCATGTAATGTGTGGTTACAAACAGGGTCTTGCCCTCGGATGCCAGTGTATAGAACTGCTCCCACAACTCTTTACGGGTAACCGGATCAATTCCTGCTGTGGGTTCGTCCAGGAATATCAGCTCCGGATCATGAGCCATGGCACAAGCAATGGAGAGGCGTCTTTTATATCCGCCGGAGAGTTCACCGGCCCGCTGGTCTGCCACGGAGCTTAATCCGTATGTCTGCAGCAGTTGCTCATCCTCCTCTCCATCGTTCCCCGGATAGATCGCACTGTAAAAGTCGAGGTTCTCTCTTGCCGTCAATTCGGGATAAAGCGCGAAAAACTGGGCCACATAACCGATTCGCGCCTTGATCTTTTCGCGCTCGGTTTTTAAATCGTATCCGAGAATGTTTGCTTCGCCCTCATCCATACCAAGAATACCGGAAAGAAGCCTGATCGTGGTCGATTTGCCCGCGGCGTTGGGGCCGAGAAGTCCGAATATCTCGCCTTTCGGTATACTTATATTGATACCGTTTACCGCTCTGTTTTCACCAAACTGCTTGGTAAGCTGTTTAACCTCTATGATCGGGGGCATGCTTCGGTTCAAGGCTCCTCATCAAATCTCTTCCTGATCCAGCCTTATGATTGTAGACGATTTCAGCAGAACTGCCCTTGCTTAAAATGAATGAAAAGGCCCTTATGTCGAATAAAGGCCGGGAATCTACTTCGATCCGTTCCAGATCACTTTGCGGCCGACAATTTCAAAACCTTCATTGGCCATGCGGGCGAGGGTTGCCGGGTAGAGCTTGTGCTCCTCGATTTGAATACGGGCATGCAGTGAGTCGCGGGTATCGTCATCAAGAACCGGTACAACCGATTGTGCCAGAATCGGGCCGCCATCGAGCACTTCATCCACCAGGTGGACAGTGCATCCTGAAACCTTCACACCATATTCCAATGCATCCTCCACCGCTTTAGCGCCAACAAAAGATGGCAACAACGATGGGTGTATATTGATAATGCGGCCTCGGAATCGGCGTACAAAAGATGAGGAGAGAATCCGCATATAACCGGCCAGTACAATCCATTGGCAGCCATGGTTATCGAGCAAGTCGGCACACTCAGCATCGAACTGTTCACGGTTCTCAAACTGTTTCGGGTCAACGTGGATCACGTTGGGAACAGCTGCTGCACGAGCGATGTTCAACGCTTCAGCATCTCCTCTGTCGGAGATCACCAGCTTTACATCAACCGGGCATTCACCACGTTCAACGGCTTTAAGGATCACTTTCAGGTTACTCCCCCGACCGGAGACCATCACCGCTACTGCTCTGGAGTTCATATTTTTCTGCCGAAGAACTAACCGATCAGTGTAACCGGTTCGCCATCACGCTGATGAACCTTGCCGATACGGTAGACAGTTTCACCGGCATTCTTCAGAACAGATGTTGCTTTCTCCGCTTCGGCTTCCGGCAGAATCACGGCAAAACCGATACCCATATTAAAGGTGCGATAACACTCGTTGCGCTCCACCTCGGCAAAACCGAGAAGATACTCAAATGCCGGTGGAACCGGCCAACTACTTACATCCACGGTTACGGCCAGATCGTCGGACAAAATACGTTCCAGGTTATCAAACATGCCGCCACCGGTGATATGTGAGAAGCCGTGAACCGTAACATCACTCTTCATCAGCGCTTTCACGGCGGGCACATAGAGACGGGTAGGGGAGAGCACCCCATCCACTGCTCTGCTTCCATCGGAGAGCAGGTCATTTTCAAGATCGGCGCCGCCGAGCTCGATCAGTTTTCGAACCATGGAGTAACCATTGGAGTGCGGGCCGTTGGAAGCCAGCCCCAGAATCACATCCCCTTGTGAAATATTGACACCATCGATGATTTTCGAACGGTCCACCACACCGACAGAGAAACCTCCGATATCGTAGTGGCCCGGTGCATACATGCCCGGCATCTCAGCCGTCTCACCACCGACAAGTGCACATTCACAAACACGGCATGCCTCGGCAATACCTTCCACCACACCGGCCAAAGTCTCACCGGTCAAACTTCCTGTCGCCAGGTAGTCGAGGAAGAAGAGTGGTTCCGCCCCCAGTGCGGCGATGTCGTTGACACACATCGCTACCGCATCGATGCCGGCCACATGCGGTCGGTCATGTTTCTGTAGCAGCAGTAGTTTGGTACCAACACCATCGGTGCCGGAAACCAGTACCGGTTCGGCCATCGAACCAAACTCCGGCCTGAACAGGCCGCCAAAGCCGCCAAGGCCAGCCAATACTTCCGGACGTGTCGTACTTTTTACCGCACCTTTGATTCGCTCGACAAAGGCGTTACCGGCATCAATATCCACGCCGGCATCGGCATAGGTCAGGGTCTGTTTGGATGAAGCAGAAGAAGAATCAGACATCGAGGTTCTGTACCTTCAAGGCGTTGTCCTGAATAAATTTACGGCGTGGTTCCACCGCATCACCCATCAGAGTGGAGAAGGTCTCATCGGCCATCACCACATCTTCCAGTGTCACCTGCAACAGCGTACGCACTTCGGCATCCATGGTGGTCTCCCACAACTGTTCCGGATCCATCTCACCCAGCCCTTTATAGCGCTGGATGTTCATGCCTTTGCGCCCCTCTTTCTCGATCACATCGACAATATCCTCATAGTGAGAGATCTCCCACCGCTTCTCTCCATGAACCATATGTGCGCCTTCACCGACAAGCTCCTGAACGGTGGCACATAGTTTCAGTGCTTCTGAGAACTCAGCCGTGCCGATCAGGTCTTTATCCAGACGTGACATCATCATGCGGCCATGGTCGCGGCGCTCAAACTGAACCCAATAACAGCCCTGCTCAGGATCTTCATAGATCTTCCATTTCAGGGTTTCATCTTCACGGGTTACCGCATTAAAGGCATTCCCCAGCTTCTCCAGACGCGTTTCCAGTTTCTCTTTATCACGCATCATGCCGACATTGATTTTGCCGGTTTCGATCAGGAATTTCAGAACCTCCGGATCAATTCGCTGGCTTAAACGTCTCCGCAACTTCAACAGACGATGGATGCTGCGAACCGTCGTCTGCAGACGATCGCCGATGATTTTGCTGCCTTTGGCAACCGGAAAGTACTGTTTATCCTGAATGCCCAGTTCGACCAAAAATTCAAACAGCTCATCATCGGATGAGACATAGCGGGCCGACTTGCCTTTCGCTACCCGGTAGAGCGGTGGCTGAGCAATGTAGAGATGGCCGCGCTCGATCACCTCTGGCATCTGACGATAGAAGAAGGTGAGCAGCAGGGTGAGAATATGCGAGCCATCCACATCCGCATCAGTCATGATGACAATCTTGTGATAACGCAGTTTGGCAATATCAAAATCCTCTTTGCCGATGCCGGTTCCCAGCGCTGTGATCATCGTGCCGATCTCCTGGGAAGAGAGCATTTTATCGAAGCGCGCTTTCTCGACATTCAGGATTTTACCTTTAAGTGGCAAGATCGCCTGCGTACGTCGATCACGGCCCTGCTTGGCCGAACCACCTGCCGAATCACCCTCCACCAGGAAAATTTCCGAGGATGCAGGATCTTTCTCCTGACAATCGGCCAGTTTTCCGGGCAGGCTTGAGATATCCAGCGCGCCTTTTCGACGTGTCAGATCGCGTGCCTTTCTCGCCGCATCGCGTGCCATCGCTGCTTCCGCCGCTTTGCCGACAATGCGTTTAGCCTCGGTCGGGTTCTCCTCGAACCATTCGGCCAGTTTTTCCGCCACGGTGGTCTCAACCGCCGGACGCACTTCGGAAGAGACCAGCTTATCTTTGGTCTGGGATGAGAATTTCGGGTCGGGAACCTTAACCGACAGCACTGCCGTCAGCCCTTCACGGCAATCGTCACCGGTCAGCGCCACTTTATGCTTTTTCAGCAACCCTTCAGCATTGGCGTAGTTGTTCACACAACGGGTGAGAGCCGCCCTGAAGCCTGCCAGATGGGTACCGCCATCTCGCTGCGGAATGTTGTTGGTAAAACAGAAGACATGCTCCTGATAGGAGTCGGTCCACTGCATGGAGAGCTCGATACCGACCTCATCCTTTTCGCCCATCACCGAGATCGGATCTTTATGGACCGGTGTACGGGTCTTGTTCAGATGCTCGACAAAAGCGGTGATACCACCCTCATATTCGAACAGCTGGCGGTTATCATCACGCTCATCAATCAACTCAATGCGCACACCACTATTAAGGAATGATAACTCTCTGAGGCGCTTGGCAAGAGTATCGAATGACATGTTACGATGAGAAAAGGTTTCCAGGCTCGGCAAAAAGCGTACTTCCGTTCCGGTTCCCTCAACTTCACCGACAACCTTAAGCGGTTTCACCGTCTCACCGTGTTCGAAACGGCAAAAGTGGACTTTACCGTCACGACGAATCTCCAACTCCAGATATTCGGAGAGAGCATTGACCACCGAAACACCCACACCATGCAGGCCACCGGAGACTTTGTAGGAGTTGGAATCGAATTTACCGCCGGCATGCAGCACCGTCATAATCACTTCGGCAGCAGAACGGTTCTCCTCCGGATGCATATCCACCGGAATACCACGTCCGTTATCGCGCACCGTCACCGAGTCATCCGAGTGCAGAATCACCTCGATCTTGTCACAGTGGCCAGCCAGCGCTTCATCGATCGAGTTATCAACCGCTTCATAAACCATGTGGTGCAGGCCTGTACCGTCATCGGTATCGCCGATATACATACCCGGACGTTTACGAACCGCATCAAGACCTTTCAGAACCTTAATACTATCGGCGCCGTACACCTGTTCCTGATTCTCTTCTTCACTCATGCTGCTCTCTCCATTTTTTCGCCTGCCACTTTATGAACCGCAGACAGTTCCCTCACGATCTTCGAAGGTGCTGTGAGGTGGCTTTGATGAATCTCTAAATGTTTTGGTATTTCGATACCGTTCGGAACCGTCATTAAAATTTGCCCCGAATATGCACACAACCGCTGAATCAATCGCTGTTGCCTCTCTTTATCCAGCGCTTCAAGGCAGTCATCGAGCAAAAGAAGCGGTGCCAAATGACGGCTCTGCAATCGAACGGCGCACTCTGCCAGCCTTAAGGCCATACCGGCCAGCTTTTGCTGACCACGGGAACCGACTGATCGAATCTCTCTGCCACCAAAGAGAATCTTTAACCGGTCACAGTGAGGGCCTGCCTGCAGGCGTCCCAGCCTGGCATCCTCTTCACGCTTGCTTGCCAGTCTCTCCAACCATGCCTCTTCATTCTCCGGTGCTGTCGACTTCATCTCAAGGTGTAACGTTGTCTCCATCAATGCCTCTTCACCGGCAAGTGACTGGTTCAACATCTCAACTGTCTCTCGCCGAGCTTTGAGAACCTGCAGACCCGATACAACAATCTGACGTTCCCACGCATCCAGTTCCGATGCATTTTGACTGCGGCGAATCAGACGGCTGCGTTGCATTAACGCCCGAAGATAGTTCTGATACTGCCTGAGAACTGCTGGGTCGGCAGCACAAACCACGGCATCCAACCAACGCCGACGCTCACCCGGCACTCCATCCACCAGCTTTCCTGCCTGCGGTGCATCGGCTACCACCGGAAGTGTCTCTGTCAGCTCTTTACGCCGGGATATTTTTTTTCCCTGAAGCTGAACCTCGCTCTTACCTCTTTTGCCTTTAACTTTCACATGCATCGGTCCGTAACGTTTCCAGATACCGGCAATTTCATAATGGGACTGTCCCCAACGAACCAGCTCCGGATCACGGGCCTGCCTGAACGAACGTCCGTGTGCCATGATATAGACAGCTTCCAGCATCGTGGTTTTACCGGAACCGTTATTCCCGGAAAGAAGATTAACACCGTCCTCACATTGCCAATGGATCTGTTCATGACAGCGCAGGCCTACAAGCGAAAACTCTCTAACTGTGAGGTTCGGCGTGTTGAACATCAGCTGCTACGTCTCCGCAGATCACGTCTAAATACGCATCGGCATTACGACATATTTTGATGCGTCACTACCCTCTTCCAGCATCAACACCGGAGAGAGCTCATCCTTGAACTGGATACGGACACGATCCGTACTCACAGCTCCCAATACATCGCGCAGGTAACGACCATTAAACCCGATGCTCACCTCCCTGCCTGAATAATCGGCTTCGACCTGTTCCTCGGCCTGCTCCTGTTCCGTATTGTGAGCTGAGATATTCACGGTTCCGTTCGAGAATTGCAGACGAACATCATGGGTAAATTCGTTAGCAACAATCATACTGCGGCGAAGTACCTGATCCAGACGACTGCGATCCACCAGCGCCTCTTCCGGGTTACCCGATGGAATGACATCCTGATAAACAGGGAACTGTGCATCGATCACCTTTGAAGTGAGGCTATGCTCACCGGCATCAAGGCAGACCTGCCTTTTACCCAGAGAGAGAGTGACTTGGCCATCGGCCTCTTCACAGATCTTCTTAATCTCAGCCACTGCCTTACGAGGAACAATGGCGTGGCAGTTCTCTACCGCTTGCTCCAAACGGGCGCCAACCAGTGCCATTCGATGGCCATCGGTTGCGACAAGTTGCAGCCCCTGGTCGGTTGATAGTTCAAAAAGGGTGCCGGTCAGATATTTACGTGTCTCATCGGTTGACATGGAGAAGCTGGTTGCTCCAATCATGCCGGCCAGATCTCGACCATCCACCTGGATAGAGAAGTCGGTGTCCTGTTCAGGGATACCAGGGTAATCGGCAGCCGGAAGGGTAGAAAGTTTAAACTTTGAACGGCCACTCCTGATCTCCATAAATGCCGCTTCGGTTCTTAATTCAACATCGCCCTCAGCATCCAGCTCTTTAACAATATCAAAAAGCTTCTTCGCCGAAACAGTAGTTTCGCCCTCACTGACAATATTTGCTTCTACGGAAGAGCGGACACCAATTTGAAGATCGGTAGCTATAATATTGAGGCCGGTTCCGGAGGCCTGTAGTAGTAGATTCGACAAAATGGCGTTGGTACTTCTCTTTTCAACAATGTTCTGGCAACGCTGCACATGCTGTAAAAAGCTGGTTCTGGGTACTGTGATGTGCATCTTTACTCCTTAACTCACCTTATTTCTAAATATTAAGTCTATAATAGTAGGTATTGTTGATAACATGAAAAAACATATATCTGTTTTATGATTCAGCAGGTTATACGATTTTTTACCTGTGTATAACCCGATTCTGTTCTTGTGAATATCATGTGGTGGTCTGATGGCCTGTGATATGAAATGCAACCCCGAAGCAACAACTCCATAGTTATCCACAACTATCTACAACACTTCTCCTCAACTTACTCTTTTTTTTCGCTCATATCCGCTGGTTACGGCTTGAGCAGTGAGATGAGTCTTTTAATCTCATCATCAAAATCTCTATCTTCGCTCCGCATCTTATCGATTTTCCGGTGTGCGTACAAAATGGTTGTATGATCCTTACCGCCGAACTTTTCACCGATCTCCGGTAGAGAAAGGGAGGTCAGCTCCTTACATGCATACATGGCAATCTGTCTTGGGAATGCCACGGTTCGTGTCCGCTTTTTCGACAACATCTCTTTGATACTGATGTTGTAGTAGTTCGCTACCCCTTTCTGGATATCGTCAACCGAGACGGTTCTTATCTCCTCCTGCAGTTGATCGCGCAAAACATGCCGGGCCATATCCATATCAATCGCCCGGTCAGTGAGTCGGGCATATGCAGTGAGTCGGGTAAGCGCACCCTCCAGCTCGCGCACATTATTGGTAATGCGGGAAGCCAGAAGGTAGGAGACCTCGCGATCAAGCGAGACACCGGCAAGCTCTGCCTTACTGGCAAGAATGGCCAGCCGGGTTTCAAGATTGGGTGGCTGGATGTCGGCAACCAGGCCCCAGTTAAAACGGGAACGAAGACGCTCTTCTAGATGACTCATATCCCTGGGACTTCGATCCGAAACAAGAATGATCTGTTTGTGAACTTCATGCAGTGCATTGAAGGTGTGGAAGAACTCCTCCTGCGTACTGGTCTTCCCGGCAATAAACTGGACATCATCGATAATCAGCACATCAACCTTTCGATACTGTTCACGAAACTGATGGGTGGCACCATTACGAATCGCGGTGATCAGTTCATTGGTAAAACGTTCACCGGTTCGATAAGCGATCTTGATATGATCTTTCTGCATCAGCTCATTGGCAACAGCATTAATCAGATGTGTTTTGCCGAGACCTACACCGCCATGGATATAGAGAGGGTTGTAACTTTCACCTGGTTTATCCGCTACAGCACGACAAGCGGCGTAACAGAATTCGTTACTGGAACCGACAACGAAATTCTCAAATGTGAAACGGGGATCGATATAACCATCGATGTTCGATGCCTTCTCCTCATTTTTCAAATTAGCCGTTTCATTGGGAAGGGAGAGTGATGCATCAACATCAAAGAGGAGGGTGACGGTGGATCCGAATACCTTTTTCACTAGGGTAGAGATATTCTTTTCACAATCAGCTTTCAGACCATCAAGGAAAATCCTACTTGGCAATTTCAGTGTTAATGTCTCATCTGAAAATTCGGGATGAATGGGCTGAATCCAGGCATCAAATTTTGAGGCCGGTAGATCTTCCTTCAGTTGCTTGACAATGGCTTGCCAATGATTCTCCCACGCTTGCTCTGTCATCGCCTGAATAGTACATGCTTAATGGCGGTTATCCATAACCATCAAACAAATAATTTTATCTTTTGAGTTAGTCGCCAGACTGCTTGACATAAATTCCTCTAAACATATAGTTCGCGGCCCTTTAATTTCGAGGAGCTGGATATGAGTTTCACTTTTAAACCTAGTCGCATTCGTCGTGCCCGTACCCACGGTTTCCGTGCCCGTATGGCTACCCGTTCCGGTCGCGCGATTATCAACCGTCGTCGTGCCAAAGGCCGCAAACGGCTGTCTGCCTGAGCAGAGACTTTCCACCCACCTTCCGCTTAAGGTCGAAGGCTGACTTTAAGTCTCTGCGTAGTGGGCGCAGGCTGCATGCCAATGGCCTCTGTATTGTTTTTTCCCCGAACACTTTTTCACATGGTCGTCTCGGTATGGCTGTCTCCAGAAAATATGGCAATGCTATTCAGCGAAACCGATTGAAGAGAAGGTTAAGAGAGTGTTTCCGGCAACATTCCATTCGAAACCGTTCATTCGATATGCTGGTCTACCCTACAACCGATGCATCAGTCGGCATTAGACCCGATCAGATAATTCAGGCTTTTAACAAAGTAGAGAAGCAGAAATGGTCCGCCTGGAAAGATCAATGAGAAAGATCATGAAAGTGCTTCTGCTGGGCTTGATAAAATTTTACCAGTATGTGATCTCCCCAGTCCTTCCGGCTCGCTGTATTTACACCCCAACCTGCTCGCAATATGCAGTCGAGGCGATAGAACGTTATGGCGCATTGCGTGGAGGATGGTTAGCGTTCCGGCGCCTGTGCAGTTGTCATCCCTTTTCGAAAGGCGGGTATGATTCTGTACCGTAATACTGTTTGTTGATTATTTCTCTTTTTAAGTCAAGCAGTTATATTGTTTTAGGAGTGATGTAAACCATGGAACAACGCAATTTGATTCTGGCATTTGCCCTGTCCATGCTAATTTTATTGGGTTGGGGAATGATCTTCCCACCGGCAGAGCAAGCGGCGCAAACTGAGCAGAAGCAGTCCTCTTCCAAAGAGGGTGTCAGCGTCGATAATGGCCCTACTTCCACTCCTGAATTAAGGCCCGATCCTGATGATATTGTAGCAGGACCGGCAACCGGGAAAGCTGTAAAAAATATTCCGGTAGCAGATAGTGGTTTGAAAACCAAAGAGATCACCGGTAACACCATCTCAATGGGGAATGACCTCATAACCCTTGGTGTGAATGAGCGCGGCTGGATTGTGGAAGCTAAGCTTACCCAATATAAAGATAGCCTCGAAGAGAATTCGCTACTTGTCTCTGTACTCGGAGAGGATGAGCCGCACGCCCGTTATGTTAAAAGTGGTCTTTCCAGTGAAAAGGGTGTGACCGTATTTAAATTAGTTTCGCAGAAAAAAGTCGAAGGTGCCGATCAGGTTCATTTGCGGGCGACTCTCTCCGATGACCGCGCATGGGATCGTATTTACACTTTTACACAGGGTTCCTATCTGATTGATGTGGAAGACCGTGTAGAAAAAGGTATAGATGCCAAGCTCTTTTCTCAGGTGGTTGAGCGCTATCCGAATAAAGAGGGGTCGACTTTCTACGAACACATGGGTCCGATTGCTTTAATTGAAGGTAAACTGGAAGAGATCAGTTACGATGATCTTGATGAATCTCAAACTATCAAGAAGGCAGCCACTGGGGGCTGGACCGGAAACATGGATCGCTACTTCATCACAGCGATTTTTGCCGATCAGAAACGGGATCATATCTACTACTTTAAAACCAATGGACGTTCGTATGCTTCAGGGCTGATTGATGATGGCCTGATGGATGGAAAAACCGGTGTGTTTAAATCCAAGCTATATATCGGTCCGAAGCGCATCTCTGTACTTGAAGAGCAGGGTGTTGAGCTGGAGCGAAGCGTCGATTTCGGCTGGTTCGCCTTTATCGCCAAGCCGCTACATGATGGCTTGACATGGTTCTATAAATATATACCGAACTATGGCTGGTGCATTATTCTGCTACTGATCTGTATTAAGATTCTCTTTTTCTACCCAACACAGAAGTCGTATCAGTCGATGGCTGCCATGCGCAAACTGCAACCGGAGCAGAAACGTCTGCAGGAACGCTTCGGTGACGATCGTCAGCGCCTTGGTCAGGAGATGATGGAGCTCTATAAAAAGAATAAGGTGAATCCGCTCGGTGGTTGTCTGCCGATCCTGATCCAGATTCCGGTCTTCTTCGCTCTCTATAAGGTGTTGCTGATGTCGATCGAGATGCGGCAAGCGCCATTTATGGGCTGGATTACCGATCTCTCCGTTCAGGATCCTTTCTATGTGTTGCCGATCCTGATGGGTATTTCCATGTTTGTGCAGCAGCGCCTTAACCCGCAGCCACCCGATCCGATGCAGGCGAAGATTATGTCGTTCCTGCCGGTTCTCTTTACCGTCATGTTCCTCTTCTTTCCGGCAGGGCTGGTGCTCTACTGGGTAGTGAACAATGTCCTGTCTATCATTCAGCAGCGATTGGTGATGGCTAAGATGGGTGTTGATTAACCGCGTTATATGACCTAATGACGACCATTGCAGCGATAGCCACACCTGCTGGCCGTGGTGGTGTCGGCATCATTCGTATATCGGGTGAAGATGCTTTAGTGATTGCCAATAAGCTCTCCGGTCTATCATCGATGACTCCCAACCATGCTCGCTACTGTTGTTGGCACGATACCGAGAGATCACTGATCGATGCCGGTATAGCCATCTATTTTGAGGGACCTCACTCCTATACCGGTGAAGATGTGGTTGAGCTGCAGGCACATGGGAGCCCGCTTCTGCTCAAAGCACTTCTCCAGCAGGTGTTTGATTTCGGAGCGCACCCTGCTGCACCCGGTGAGTTCACCCGTCGGGCGGTTGAGAACGGCAAGATGGATCTGTCGCAAGCCGAAGCAGTGATCGCATGTATTGAAGCATCAACCCTACGCGCAGCTAAACTGGCCCAGCGTCACCTGCATGGTGAGTTTGGCTCCAGGGTTGAAAGCCTGATGCATGACCTGACCGGTGCTGTAGCTCATGTCGAGGCGTGCCTGGATTTTCCCGAAGAGGAGATTCCACCCCTGCTATTTAAGCAGCTCCGTTATGATATTACTCATCAACTTGTTGAGCCGATCCGTAAGTGGCTGGCTTCAGCACCTTTGGGTGAGCGGCTGTTTGATGGAGTAACCGTGGCAATTATCGGCGCTCCCAACGTGGGTAAGTCGAGCCTGTTGAATAGATTAACGGGCAGGGATCGGGCGATTGTCAGTGATATTCCCGGCACCACGCGCGATGTGCTGGAGATTGATTTCGAGATTAACGGCATTCCGGTTCGACTTGCTGATACCGCAGGTATCCGCAACAGTGATGACCTGATCGAGAGAGAGGGGATGCGCCGGGCCGAAGAGGCTGCCGACGAAGCCGACCTGGTGATCTTCGTGGCTGATGCATCCAGATCGGATAGCTGGGTGATGGAGCACCATGTCGATATCAGAGTGATGAACAAGAGCGACCTCTCTGATGGTAAATACCCGGAAGGTTTTATTCCCGTCTCTGCGATGTATGGCTCCGGTGTGGATGGCTTAATGCACTCTCTGGCCGAGCATCTGGATGTTGTCGATGCAGGCGAGGAGAGCCTGATGGTGACGCGTGCCCGTCACCGGCAAGCACTTGAACAGGCGCTTGAGCAGATCGAAAAGGGGTTAAAGATACTTGGCCCTGAAGATCAGCTCGAGCTGGTTGCTCTGGAGTGGAGAGGTGCCTGGACGTCACTGGGAGAGATTCTCGGTATCGGTGACGTGGAGTTTATTCTTGACCGGGTCTTTTCAGAATTTTGTGTCGGCAAATAGAAACACTATCTTAAAAGGTTCGGGAACGGTTTATTTTCCTTGAATTTCAACAGCTGTAGCCGTCATAATGCGCGGCCCATCGTCAAAACCAATTTGAGGGGAGAGACGGCACATGGCCATTTCACTCCCAGACGTTTTATTTGAAATACCATCTAGGGAGTTGATATATGTCCGCTAAGCATCCTGTCATTTCCGTAACCGGTTCTTCCGGTGCGGGTACCAGTACAGCGAAGGTCGCACTGGAACACATCTTTCATCGTGAGCAGGTAACCGCCGCGATTGTAGAGGGTGACTGCTTTCACAAGTTTGACCGCATGGAGTTCAGAGAGAAGGCCAAGGAGTTCGAGGCGGCCGGTAAGCGCCTGAGTCACTTCTCGGATGAGGCCAATCTGTTCGATAAGATCGCCGAACTGTTCAAGGACTACGGCGATTCAGGTCGAGGTAAGGCTCGAACCTATGTACATGATGATGAAGAAGCCGAAATCTATGGTGTTGCTGCCGGTAAGTTTACCGACTGGCGCGATGTCGGCGAAGGCTCAGATCTTCTCTTTTACGAAGGCCTGCATGGTGGTGTTGAAGAGGTTCGCCCTTATACCGACCTCTCCATGGGCATTGTACCGGTGGTCAACCTGGAGTGGATTCAGAAGATTCATCGCGATACGGCGATGCGTGGTTATTCAACAGAGGCCGTGGTCGACAACATCCTGCAGCGTATGCACGACTACGTTCATTTCATTACACCGCAGTTCACCTATACCGATATCAATTTCCAGCGAGTTCCTCTGGTTGACACATCCAACCCGTTCGTAGCACGTGATGTTCCAACTCCGGATGAGAGCCTGATGGTGATTCGTATTCGTCAGCCGCAGAAGTGGGGTATCGATTTCCCATACCTGCTTTCCATGCTGAATGGTTCGTTCATGTCTCGTCGCAATACGCTGGTGGTTCCATCCAGTAAGATGTTGCTTGCTATGGAGTTAATACTTTCACCCATCATTCACGATATGCTGGAGAAGAAGCGCGCCGCGTCTTGATCTCTTCTTCTGTGCTTTATCAAGGGAGGCTTCGGCCTCCCTTTTTTTTGCCCTGATCAACCTGTTGTAGATATAACAAATTCTATATACTACATATAGTATTGGTGGATCGGGGTTGATAACCGATCGCCTGCATCGCTGGATTTCGATAATAGAGCTACGTAATCTGCTGCGTCCCATGACAACAGGAAAAGAGAAGGTGTTCCACGTGAAACATCCCGACGGACCGGTCGATGTGCTGGTGGTGGGTGCCGGGCATGCCGGGTGTGAAGCCGCGCTGGCAGCGGCGCGTCGAGGTGCGCGTGTCCGGCTGGTCACACAGAATCTTGATACCATTGCCAAGATGTCCTGCAATCCTGCTATTGGCGGGGTGGGAAAGGGTCATTTGGTGCGCGAGGTGGATGCACTGGGCGGTGCTATGGGCGCAGTAGCAGACCGTTCGGCTATCCAGTATCGGGTGTTGAATCAACGTAAGGGCCCTGCCGTTCAGGCGACGCGGGCGCAGTGTGACCGAAGACTCTATCATATGGAGATGCGCGCCGTGCTGGATGCCACACCAAACCTCTTTTTGCATCAGGGAACAGTTCGAGAGTTGTTGTTCGAGAACGATCGTGTTTGCGGTGCTGTCGATGAACTTGGTGTCGAGCACAATGCATCGTCAGTGGTTTTAACAACAGGCACTTTTTTGGGTGGGTTGGTACATGTTGGCGAAAGGCAGTTTACAGCGGGCCGGGTGGGCGACGCGGCGGTGCAAGGCCTGACCGATGGACTTTATCGACGCGAGTTTCGCCTTGGACGACTAAAGACCGGCACACCACCGCGCCTTGATCGCAGAACGATTGATTGGGATGCCCTACAGATGCAACCGGGAGAGAGATTAGCCACACCGTTTTCTTTGGACAGTGAGCGTTTGGTGGAAGAGCAGGTGCCTTGCGCCATTACCCGAACTACCGAACAGACTCATGAAATCATTCGTGAAAACCTTGAGCGTTCACCCATCTACTCCGGCAATATCGAAAGTCGGGGGCCACGTTATTGTCCAAGTATTGAAGATAAGATCGTTCGCTTTGCCGATAAAACAAGCCATCAGATTTTTTTGGAACCGGAGGGGCGCGATTATGAAGAGATCTATCCCAACGGTATCTCCACGTCTCTGCCTATCGATGTGCAGTGGGCCCTTGTTCGTTCAATCACCGGGCTTGAAAAGGCCAATATCATCCGTCCTGGTTACGCTATCGAGTATGACTATGTTGACCCTACCGAGCTTAAACCAACGCTGGAGTGCAAGCGTGTGGTGGGGCTGTTCCATGCCGGGCAGATCAATGGTACCACGGGGTATGAGGAGGCGGCGGCACAGGGGTTGATCGCTGGCATCAATGCAGCGGCCAGAGCGCTGGGTATTGAATCGTGGATACCTACCAGATCCGAAGCCTATATGGGTGTGATGGTCGATGACTTGGTCAACAAAGGGGTCTCCGAACCGTATCGTATGTTCACTTCGCGAGCCGAATTCAGGTTAAGGTTGCGCGAAGATAATGCCGATCTTCGGCTGGGACCGACAGCTATTCAGTTGGGGCTTTATGATTCGAAGCGCTTTCGGGTGTATGAGGCTCGAAGAGATCGCTTGGATGTATGTATGGAAGAGGTGCGCACCACCCTGCTGGGAACCGGTAAGGCTGCGCATGAAATGTTGCAGGCGGCCGACCTGCCGACACCACAGCAGAGCATGGGCTTTGCCGCCTACTGTCATCGTCAGGACGTGGATGTTGAAAAGGCGTTGTTGCTTCTCGGTTCAACTGAAGGGCTTAATCAACGGGATATGGCGAGCTTGAAGGCCTTTATTCACTACGAGGGCTATCTTGATAAGCAGGAGTTGGAGGTTGAGCGCTTCAAGCAGTTGGAGGCCCAGAAGATTCCCGATGATATTGATTATACAGCGGTGTGTGGCTTAAGCCATGAGTGTGCACAAAAGCTGCATGAGGGGCGGCCAGCCAGCATTGGACAGGCTGCCCGTATGTCGGGCATTACGCCGGCAGCCGTAACATCGCTGATGATACACCTGAAGCAGACTGGCACATGAGTCGGCAGGGATTGGAGCGCTACTGCGCTGAGGTATTGCGTTTCCGCAAGGCTCTGAATCTTACGTCTGTTCAGGATGTGCAGGCTTTTATGTTGCGCTTTGTTGAGCCCTCTGTTGCACTGGCGCAGTGGATACCTGAGGGCGGCAGGCTTCTCGATATCGGTAGCGGTATGGGTGTGCCGGGGATTCCGTTGTTGATTGAGCGTGATGACCTTCAGGGTGTGTTGGTAGAGCGTCGAAAGAAGCGAGCTGAGTTTCTTCGACATCTGGTTCGGGTGTTTAAGCTTAATGCTGAGGTCTATGATGCTGACATCAACGATCTACCGGGCCTGCGGGTAGATGCCTGTGTTGCCCGGGCTGTAACACGAGAGGCGGAGTTGCTGCAGATGTGCACCCCGCATGCAAACCGTGGTGCTGTTGCCGTGCTGCCTGTGCCGCAGAGCGCTCAGGCGGTATCTGTTCCAGGGTGGGTTTTTGAAGGGCAAAAGACCATCAGAGCCGTGGAGAGCCAACAAATACACTGTTATTGCTATCGCGATAAAGCGATCGATAGGGAGGATGTTTCACGTGAAACATAAAAATTTCGGGCCGGTTATGGCCATTGCCAACCAGAAAGGTGGAGTGGGAAAAACCACCACGAGTATCAACTTGGCTGCATCATTGGCGGCTCTTGATAAGCGGGTGCTATTGTTGGATCTCGATCCGCAGGGAAATACCACCTCGGGACTGGGCATCGACAAGAAGAGTGTAGAGCAGGGGATGTACGCTGTTTTGATGCGCGATGCGACCGTTGAGGATGTGATCATGGAGACAGAGTGCGAAGGGCTTTTTCTTGTGCCTGCCAGCATCGACCTTGCAGGAGCAGAGGTGGAGCTGGTCTCGCTTGAGCAGCGAGAGAAAATTATGCGTGATGCCTTCAAAGCTTATGCGGGAGAGGTCTTCGACTATATCATTATTGATTGTCCACCGGCTTTAAACTTGCTTACTCTCAATGCACTTACCGCGGCCGACCGAGTGCTGATTACACTACAGACCGAGTTCTATGCCATGGAGGGGCTAACCCAGTTGATTGATACGATTCGTCGGGTAAGACAGAGCCTTAACCCTGAATTGGCGATGGATGGTATTTTGCTTACCATGGTAGACAGGCGAAACAATTTGGCACAACAGGTTGAAGAAGAGGTGCGAGACTATTTCGGTAACCAAGTCTACAAAAATATCATACCGAGAAATGTTCGTCTCTCTGAAGCGCCTAGCTTCGGCATACCGGCGATGTACCACGATATTCGCTCTTCGGGAGCACAGGCATACCTTCAGGTAGCACAAGAGCTGATCCAGCGTCAGGCAGTATAAGGAGAGGGTGGAGATGAAAACAGCAATAAAGAAACGAGGCCTTGGCCGGGGGCTGGATGCACTGTTGTCCAATGAGCCAACAAAAGAAATTATGGAAGAATCTTCTAAGGTGTTGATTTCAAAGATAAAACCTAACAGATACCAGCCCAGAACACATTTTGACCCAGATGAGTTAAAGACTTTAACGGAGTCGATCCGTAAAGAGGGCGTGATCATGCCGATTCTGGTGCGTCCGGCAGGAGACGGTTACGAGCTGATTGCCGGAGAGCGGCGCTGGCGTGCTTCCCAGGCAGCAGGCCTCCAAGATATTCCGGTCGTGGTTCGTGAGGTTGATGATCTTCAGGCATTGGAACTGGCTATCATCGAGAATGAACAGCGCGATGATCTGACAGCAATCGAGTCGGCACGTGCCTATCAGCGCCTGATGGATGAGTTTGCCTATACGCAGCAGCAGGTGGCTGAGCGAATAGATGTTTCGCGAGTACAGGTGAGTAATACCATCCGTTTGTTACAACTGCCGGAACCAGTCCAGAAGATGATCGAGAATCGTGAACTCGGTATGGGGCATGCACGACCCCTCGTTGGTGTTGAACGGAAAACGGCAATTGCTTTGGCAAAGAGTTGTGTTGAGCACGACTGGAGTGCCAGACAGATGGAGCGGGAGGCGAAGTGGGCAGCCCAGCAGAAGGGCTCGAAACCTAAGCTAAAGAGTGTGGACGCAGATGTGGCCGCGCTTCAGGAAGAGTTGAGTCGAAAGCTGGGGTTACCGGTTACCTTCCATTGTAAAAAGAGCGGAGCAGGCGAACTGCGTATCGCCTATACCCGTCCGGAAGAACTGGACGGGGTTCTGAAACGATTAAGAAAGCCACTGTAATATGAAGGTCAATGGAAAGCATTACAGGGCGCTCCAGTGGTCTTCGGGAGGAGTGGATGGCTATCCGGTGTGGATCGATCAGTGCCGATTGCCCCACGCCTTCGAGATCAGGGAGAGCCGTGATGCCGAGGAGGTTGCGCGGGCAATCGAGACCATGGAGGTGCGCGGAGCGCCCGCGATCGGTGCTATGGCGGCATACGGTCTGGCGCTGGCATTTGTTACTGACCGGGAGCATTTTGAGTCGCACTGGCTGGCGAGGTTCCGCTCGACACGTCCGACCGCAGTAAACCTTTTTCATGCCTGCGATTCCATGCAGGCGGTTTTTGAAGCGGGAGCGACGGACAACGATATGATCGAGGCAGCCAGTGCTTATGCCGATGCCGAGGTCGAGCGTTGCGAAAGGATGGGAGAGCACCTGGCAGAAGTTCTGGCCGTAGGAGAGAGGCGAATCCAGACTCATTGCAATGCTGGCTGGTTGGCAACCGTTGACTGGGGGACAGCACTTTCCGGTATCTACAAATTGGCTCGCAGCGGTGAGTCGCCCTCCGTGATAGCTGATGAGACGCGCCCTCGTTTGCAGGGTGCCAAATTGACCGCTTGGGAGTTGTATCAGGAGGACATTAACTGCCGGATTCAGGCCGATGGCGCAGCGGCATGGACCATGGCGCAGGGAGGGGTGGATGCGGTGGTCGTCGGCGCCGATCGAATTGCCGCCAATGGTGATGTAGCCAATAAAATCGGCACCTATATGCTGGCATTGGCGGCCAGGGAGCACGATGTTCCTTTTTATGTTGCTGCCCCTGAAAGTACTTTTGATCTAGACTGTGAAACAGGAGCGGGAATTCCGATCGAAAACAGGGGTGAAGAGGAGGTGTTAAGGGTGCAGGGGATGAGAAATGGGGAAGGGCTGATCGATGTTACAATCACGTCCGACGGTATTCGAGCCAACAATCCGGCCTTTGATGTTACGCCCAACGGCTTGATCACTGCAATTATCAGCGAGAAAGGAGCGTGGAAGCCTTGATCCGGCTGCTAGGGCTATTGGTGCTGGTGTTGTCTACCAATGCCTATGCAGCATCGGACAAAGTTATAAAACATATAGAAATTACAGGGCTAAAACATTCTAAAGCACGCGTTGTCAGGCGTGAGCTACCCTTCTCCGAAGGGGATGTTTGGCAACCGCTCTTCGCTGAAACCGCATCAAGAAGATTAAGGAACCTCGGCCTGTTTAGCGAAGCTGTTGTGAATCCACCGGATAGAGCAGGAGTGGTTCATATCCGAGTCAATGATCGGTGGCCACTATGGTTGTTACCGGAAGCGAGCCGATCCGATAGTGGAGCATCTTCGGCAGGCCTCACATTGACCGAGCACAATATGTGGGGCTTGCATCACCATCTTCGCTTGGCCTGGCGCCGTGATACCGGCAAGAACTTTTCCGGAAACAATGGCAGTTCCTATCAATCCTCTTATATCTGGCGCAGGGTTTTCGATTCAAACTTTGGTTTTGATGTATCATATAACGATGGTACCTCGATTTTTGATGCCTATCGAAACGGTGTGCTTAGCAGTAGTTATTTGCGGGATCAGAAAAGTTGGAGTGCAGGTGTGCGCTATGGTCTGGGCCCTGTTCCGGGAGAGGGCTGGGATGTTCGACTCGGGTTTTCTGCCAACGAATCGGCTTATTCACTTCGTAGTGGGCCTGCGCTTGCCGATGTGATTGATCAGCGGCGCCATGCCGTTCAGTTTTCTGCCAGCTACAGAATGGTGGACGATCATATCACCTGGTTGACCGGAAGCGAGGTCGATTATCAGGCTGACGTGGCACATCGGGCGCTTGGCTCAACCATCAACAGTTATAGTCAAACAATCTCCTGGCGTCGCCATCTTGACCTGGGAAGCCAGAATACACTCAGTTACAGAATCAATGCCGGATTGAGAACAGGAAATGTTCTCCGCGATGGCCTCTTTGATGTGGGAAGTCGAAATGAGATGAGAGGCTACTATCCTGGTGAACTACAGGGAAACGCTTATATTTACGGTACTTTGGAAGGGCGCCATCCGTTGGAGGTGAACAGCAACTTTCAACTGGTGGCATTTGTCGATGCCGGCCATGTGAGCAGGAACGGTTCAAGTGCACTGGATAAAGCATTGGTTGTCGGTGTGGGGAGTGGCATACGCTGGACCTTGCGGTGGCTGGTGAACGGTACAATTCGTGTTGATGGCGGCTACGGTTTCGCAACCAAGAAGTGGCGTCTATACTTGGGTACGGGGCAGGCATTCTAGGTTCGCTGGAGGTTGTTATGAAGGCGCTTCGTTATGTTGGAATAGTCGTTGGCCTGCTTGTTTTGGTGGTTATTGCCATCCCGTTTTTTATTCCCTCAGAGCAGATTCGGCAAGTTGTTGAAGAAAAGGCTACTGAAGCTGCGGGAATGCCGGTAAAGATCGAGGCGCTTTCGGTTTCGCTTGTTCCAACTCCCTCGCTCTCGATAACCAATCTGACCGTTGTCGATGTCGAAGGTGGTACGCCCAAGCTGGCGGTTGGGTCCGGGTCGTTGGCGGTTGAGCTCGGTCCGCTGTTTGATGGGCAAGCCGAGGTTTCGGGGATCACCTTCAAAGAGATCGTGCTGCGGGTTTCCGAAAAGGCAAAAGGGAAGAGTGTACATGTTGTTCGCATTGATAAGGTGACCGGAGCGATCAAGCTGAGCGAAAATAAGCTGGTTATGCCGAACTGGAAGGCAACGTTGTATAAGGGTTCCGTGCTATTGAATGCCGAATTGGCCCCGCTGGAGGGAAAAGAGCGCACTTTGACAGCTGATATCAAAGCCGGAGATATCCAGATATTGCCATTGATGAAGGATGCGGCTGGTCAGGATAAGGTCTCCGGTAAGTTTGACTCGACTTTGAAAATATCAGCCAAAGGAGCGAATGAGAAAGCGATGCAGCGTTCGCTCAAGGTGGATGGCCCTGTTCAATTAAGCAAAGGTCAGTTTGAGGGAGTCGGTTTGTCCGGTGTTGCCGCCGCACTGGTGCATGGCAATGTAACCGGAAGCGCCATTCTGTTTGATGTGTTTAAAACTCAACTCAAGGTTCGCGGAAAAAACATTTATCTGAACAATATCAAACTCGATTCGTCTGCATTCAATGCAGATGGGCAGGTTGCCATTAAAGGTAACGGCAAGCTGGAAGGAGCTATTAATACCAGTGGTATGAAGGGGCTTTCCGGCGCTAAATTGATA
This sequence comes from Mariprofundaceae bacterium, assembly GCA_050304695.1. Classification (GTDB taxonomy): domain Bacteria; phylum Pseudomonadota; class Zetaproteobacteria; order Mariprofundales; family Mariprofundaceae; genus WSZY01. Next base: position 34,696 of record JBNLEB010000013.1, on the reverse strand, counting down.
GTGGGCGGGACAACAGAAAGTCCTAAAATTTATCCTGCACCATCTTCAATGATAGGCGGCACCATCGGTGCGACCATTGGTGGCCCTGCTGGTGCAGCTGTGGGTTCGAAAGTAGGTGGCGCTGTGGGCGATACAGTTGAAGGTGTTGGCGGTGCGATCAAGGGGTTATTCGGAAAGTAGAATGGTGCGGCATCGATGATTACGGCTTCTGCTCTGACCATAACATCTTATGCTGTTCCTGCCTCGCTGCTCACAGGTTTAACGATGTGGTATGGTCGGGGGAAACAGATTTGCTGGAGTCTCTGGGAGCCGGTCATGGTGGTTATCCCGTTCGTGATGGTCTACTTCTATATTCTGGGAACCTTTGGTGGCATTCGCCCCGCTGTGGTGGAGATGGGGTTTCATCCCGTTGCCGTTATCCTGATCGCCGGCCTGGGCGGTTTTTTTGCTGGCTTAAGCCTGTTGCCAAGACTCTTTTACCCCACCGGAGAGGTTCCCAGGCTGATGATGACCGGCACCACCGCTTTTCTTGTCGGTCTTCTTTGCCTGAAAATGTTTTTTCTGATGGCGGCGGTGGCTAACCCGAAGGCACTTATTTCGCCGGATTGATGAGCGGTTTACTCCTCCGGCCAGTCATAGGATGAAACTTCACCGGTTAGTGCAAACAGCGTCAATCGTGTAAAGGCGAAGAGGGCTGAGAGCGATAGTCCGGCAACCAGATTAACCAATATTTTAGCAGTGGTTGTTTCCGCTTTGATAAAATAGCGTGGCATCAACACAAAACTTCCCACCATACCGGCACCCACCACCTGCAATAGCCAGAAGAAGACCCAGATAGGTGAGCGTTGGTAAAATGCTTCAACCGAACCGAAGAAAATGAATGCCATTAAAACGATCGTCAGCCACGGCATAAAGAGAAAAGAGATCTCGAATGGTGCAAGTTTAGTTAGACGACGCCCTTTCGAATGTACCATCGAAGCAAATACAGCGATAACGCATGTGTAGATCAATAGCGATTGAAAAACTTCACCCATAAGTATGTACCTGCCAGTAAGCAGGTTTGACATTACATGAAAGTGGGCTTCTAAGTACAGCGCGTTGAGAAACGGGTGTTCGATTTCACCCTTGGTCAACGAAGGCGCTTTCCTGTAAATTTCGTCAGCGGAGTGGTTCGGGTAGTCGCGTTGGGTGTGTGCTTGCATATACCTGCCGAGGAAAGTCCGGGCTGCACCGGGTAGGATGCCGGATAACGTCCGGCGGGGGCGACCCCGGGAAAGTGCTACAGAGAAGAGACCGCCGGATTTATCTGGTAAGGGTGAAAGGGTGTGGTAAGAGCGCACCGTCCCGTACGGTAACGGACGGGAGCTGAGGTAAACCCCATCCGCAGCAAGGCCAAATAGGGAAGTAACAGGCGTGACCCGCGCTGCTTCCGGGTAGGCTGCTTGAGCCTGTGGGTAACCACCGGCCTAGATGAATGACTATCACCGCTGTTTTCGGACAGAGGTACAGAACCCGGCTTATAGAGCCACTCCGCGTGATTTTTATATACGAACAGGCACATCCGTGTGCCTGTTTTTTTAGGTACGCAGAAGGCTTCCATGCCTTTTGCTTCGATCGCTTCAGCGGCACATGTTCGCCTTCGCTTACGGCTCCAGTTTGTCGCTGCCGCACATCCATGTGCGGAAAGGTACAGCATCTGATGGATAGACCCGTTCGTGTGTGATTGAAGCTCTACTATTCCACCCATGGATGGATGCCTGAGCCGTATACAAATAACATTCGGGCTAATCATTTACCCGTTTTTCTGCAATACTCCGGCGCAGCCGGATTTCGGTAAAACAATGCAAGGAACAAAGGTGGCAAATTCGCGATGAGCCCTGTATCACATCCGGTAGTACACCAAACAGACGACCTGCGTATTTGCGGTATTAAGGAGGTGCTCTCTCCAGCTCTGGTTCACACTGAGTTTCCGGTTAGTGAAACGGCAGCCGCAACCACCTTTCAGGCCAGAGAGGCGATCCACCGCATTTTGTATGGAGAGGATGATCGGCTGCTGGTCGTGGTTGGCCCATGTTCGATCCATAATCCTGATGCAGCCCTTGAGTATGCCGACCGCTTGAAATCGATTCGTGAAGAGCTGGCCGATGATCTGTTGATTGTCATGCGCGTCTACTTTGAGAAGCCGAGAACCACGGTGGGATGGAAAGGGCTGATCAATGATCCTAATCTGGATGGTACGTTCGAAATCAACAAAGGTATCCGCCTGGCTCGGAAATTGTTGCTGGATGTCAACGATATGGGTGTCCCTGCCGGTACGGAGTTTCTCGATCTGATCACGCCGCAATATGTGGCCGATCTGGTCAGCTGGGGCGCCATCGGTGCGCGCACGACCGAAAGCCAGGGTCATCGTGAACTCTCATCCGGACTTTCATGTCCGGTTGGTTTCAAAAACGGTACCGATGGCGGTTTCGGTATCGCCATTGATGCGATTCGTGCAGCAGCGCATCCACACCATTTTCTCTCTCTGACCAAAGAGGGGCACTCGGCCATCTTCTCCACCAGTGGTAATGAGGATTGCCATGTGATTCTGCGAGGCGGCAGGGAGCCGAACTACGATGCGACACATGTGGCTGTAGCACTGGATGAGCTCGCCAGTGCCGGTGTGGAGACGGGCGTGATGATCGATTGTAGCCACGCCAACAGTCGTAAACAGCACCAACTGCAGATTGAGGTAGGCAAGGATATTTCCGGTCAGATCGCCGCCGGAAACCGGAAAATTATCGGTGCGATGGTAGAGAGCCACCTCAACGCAGGTCGGCAGGATGTGAAGCCTGGTGTAAAACCGGAGTTCGGAACCAGTATCACAGACGCCTGCATTAATTGGGATGACACTGCGGCACTTATGCACACATTTGCCGAAGGGGTTCGTGCCCGTCGAAATGCTGATTAAACACCCTGATATGCAGGGGTGGAGGAACAGATGAGCCTGAGTTTTGCCAATGCAGCGAAAGCCAAAAAGCTGAATCAGTTTTTTCAGAAACATGGGCGCATCTATATTGTTGTCGATGCCACCAGTGATGAGGTGATCGTGCCCAATTTTCTTAAGGGTGATCCGGCTCTCCGGCTGGTACTGAACATGCGCATGCCACAACCCATCCATATTCGTGAGGATGCACTGGAGTCGGACTTCTCCTTCTCCGGTCAGGTCTATACCTGTCGCATTCCGATGAATCGAATCTGGGCTGCCTATCTGCCGGAAGGTGATATGGAGCAGGGGATTGTCTGGGAAGAGGATGTGCCGGAGACGATCCGTGCCGTGGTTAATGCTGTGCGTAGTTTGCAAAATGATAGCGCAACGGATGATGAGGGTGTTGAAGAGGAGGTTGGAGAGCAGCCGGTTGTACAGATCGAAGAATCTAATGAGGTTACGACGGTAGAAGACGATAAACCTGTTGAAAGAAAAGTTCGCCACCTTCGTGTGGTGAAGTGAGCAGCAAGAGGATGAGAGTTTATCGATTTAGTGAACTGTTTCTGGTTGTGGCATTTGCGTTGTTTTCGACCGTTTCCTATGCCCAGGGCGATCCGCGGATGGTGGTTGAGATTACTGCTGATGAACAGGGTAATATGCCAGCGGTTCAGGATGCGATTCAACAGGCACTGCCGGTGCTTTGGGACAGACTGGTTGAACCGGCGGCCCGATCGACGCTTTCGGATAAGGTGCGTGCAACGCCTTTTGTCCTGCGTGTTGTTCCCCAAAATGATCGGATTCAGGTTATCTTCAATCAGGATAGGGTATGGCAATATCTCGATCAGCAGAAGATCGCCTATCTCAAAGAGTCTCCACGCTTTGATCTGAAAATCCGGATGATCAACAGTAACGGTGGCGATATGCCGAAAACAGAAGAGGCGCTACAGGCCTATGCCGGGGAGAGGGCAGCGAGATACGGCATGGTGTTAACGACCGATGCGCCGAGTGTGATACTCAACTGGCGCTGGCTGGATCGCGCCAGCCTCTATTTGAGTATCGAAGGTGATTCGGCGCTGAGTGGTTTTAGTGAGACAAAGAGCCTGGAATCCGGTGAGGCACTGGAACAGCTACAGGCATGGATCGATTCGCTGCTGGTCAATATGCGTAACTCTGCACTTACGAAAACGAAAGAGACCAGTGAACCGCCTGCAGTTGAACCGGTTAAAAATGAGCTGGAGCTGTTGATTACTATCGAGCAATCCTCAACCCTGCCTGCGCAGGTAGTATTGGAAGATGCCTTGCGGCATGAGACGGCTGTAAAAGCCGTGATCCCGCTTCTTTTGAGTGCAGACCGGCGCCAATACCGGGTGTTGCTCAATGCGCCGGACGACCGATGGGTGGCTACGTGGTTCCGGCGTCGAGGTATGCAGGCAGAGTCAACGCCAGCTGGTTGGCTGGTCCATTAACCGGTCATGCGCAATATTCTCAATATCCCCAATATTCTGACGCTTGGCCGAATTATTCTTACACCGTTTATTGTCTATGCTATTCTGCGGGGTGAGGCGGTGCTGGCTTTGATATTGATGATTGCTGCCGGAGTCACCGATATGGTGGATGGGGCGATCGCCCGCTATTTTAACCAGCGCACGACCGTTGGCGCCTATCTTGATCCATTGGCCGATAAGCTGATGCTGATCAGCGGCTTCGTAACACTCTTTCTTGTCGATCAGGTGCCATTGTTTCTCTTTCTTGCTGTGGTATTCCGCGATGTAGTGATTGTTCTTGGTGCCATTGCATACGAGATGGTGACACGCAGTCTGAAGATGGAGCCGAGTATGATCTCCAAGGTCACCACCTTCATGCAGATCGTCTTTGTTGTCACCATGTTATTGCACATGGCCTCACCACTATCCGACCTGTGGATCAGGATGATCACCTGGGCTACGTTCGTGGTAACCTGTATCTCAGGTCTGCACTACATGGTTGTCTGGACGCGCAAGGCCGCATTTGAAGAGAACGCAGAGTAGTTTCTAATACAACCATGCAGCAGCAGCGACTTAATTATCAAATTCCTGTCACCTATAACTATGGCCGCTGGGTTCGTCATGCCGGGGTTGAGCAGGCTTCAAACCGTATCGCTCTCTGGATGGTACAGGGTGGCACACTCTGGCTCGGATCGGATGAGATGGCCGGAAAAACCCATTTTTTGCATGCATTGAGCCAGGAACATCCGCATGTCGGTTTGGTTCGTGCAGATGCCAGGCCTGAAGCCGCGGTTCGGTTGGTAGGCCGCTGGTTCGATCATCTGGAGTCCTACGCCTGCTGGATGGTGGATATAGAGGCGGGTCCGGTGAGTCGGGTACACGGGCTGGCACTGTTCCACCTGATCGAACGGGCGCGGGAGATGAACCGACCGATGCTGATTGCATGGCGTTGCGATGATGGTGATTTGGCACCGTCTGAACTGAGTAGTCGCATGCGTATGATGGAGCGGATCGATATGCGTGCGCCGGTGGCTGATAGCGATCTGCGGGCAGTAATGCAGTCGGTGGCCGATGGCCTGCAGTGGCAGGTGAAGGAGAGCCTGCTTTCACTGATGCAGACTCACCTTCCACGTACCCTTGAGCAGCAGATCAAGGCATTGACCGAACTGGAGTCGGCCTCTCTTGAAGAGCGACAACGGATCACGCAGGCGTGGGCGAAAGAGAAGCTGAACCTGGAGTCTAGTTAGCCTGTGAGGTGTAGGTGGCGAGCCGGTTACGCCACCCGGCAAGCCAGCGTGCTTCATTCCTCTCCGGCGGTGAAAGTTCGACCCGTCGCGTCAGTACCCGGTCGGCTGCCTCGGCAAAAGCAGAAAGGGGCGCTTTCGAGTCATCCATCGACATCAGAACCTGAAGTAACCCCCAACCCTGGCCTTGATAGCGTTCAGAAGGTTTCACTCCTTCACCTTTAAAATTCACGTAATCGATCAGGGCATAGTAGCCCATCGATGCGGCGGCTACGCGCTGAAATTGCTTTTCGATATGTGCTCTTTGTGAATTGGAAGCCGCGGCGAGTATGGTCGGCAGGGCGCGGTTTAAGCGCCTGATCATGAAACGGGTCTGGAGATGTTTTGTCTCGATAAGAAAGCGGCGAAGCTGTTTCATTCGGCCTGTGTTTTGTGAAGCGATAAAAACAGCTCGCGATGACCACGGTGCACCGGAGTTGGCGGCATCATTGAGCCATGGCGGGATGGAGATATCCTGCTCTTCGATATAACGCACCAGCTTTGGAAAGCTTTCTGCAAACGGGCCGGTGGAACCGGTCGGATACCAGATAAAGTGACCGATACCGAGAGAGGGGAAGGCTTCACCGGTATTCCATGAGGTGAGTAGCGCCTTTTCGCCGCCACATTCGTTCAGGAAGATTTTTTCGCCGATCTGAGCTGCCTCTTCACGGCTAATAGAGATGTCACCAGACTCTGGTGAACAGGCCGCAAACAGTAAAAGTAAGAGGGTGAGCAGAAGAGGCGATCTCATTGAGGTGAAGACTCTTCGTGTTGAATAAAACGTTGTTTATTTGCCGTATGTGCGAGCGGCGAAAATTCGGCAATGGTTTCACCATCCCTTTTCAGCAGCCAGTACGGTGTATGGCCTGTCCGGTTCAGGGCAAGGATAAAGGCTGCGAAATCGGCATAGTCCTCTGCCCAGCTGGTTGATGCATAGATGGTGACAAAGGGAGTATGCGACCATGCATCAAATGCCGGTTTTAGTGCACCGTTCTGCATCTGCGGCTGATTCAGGTCCATGTGATAAGGGTTGATCCTTTCGCGAGCGGAAAAGTCGAACAGGTCAACCGGTTCAGGCTTTTCGGATTTCCATACGTTCCTGGTAAAGGGGGTGGCAGTCTTGTCAAAACCGAAATGTTGACGAAGTAGCACATCGTTGACCGGGGTCTGCTGCGTTTCAAAGTCGATCAGGTGAGCTGATTCATGCCACAGGATGTACTCTAGAGCAGAGATGTCCTCCAGCCCGGCAACCTCGATATGGTAAGGCCCCAGTTTGAAAGATCCGTTTTCGCGCATCTCCAGCCACCTCTTTGCTGAAACATGCAGCAGAGTCGGATTCAGAATCATCGTGTAGACCCGGTTATTCTCAGCATCGATGATCCAGTCGGTGATGCCGCCGCCGAGCAGATGGTCGATAAAGAAGAAGCGGGTGAGCTTCTGTTGCATGATTTTTTGCCACGATGCGGGAAGTGTGGCGATGGCGCGGGCGAACTGGTGCTGCTCATCGGCAGTGAGCTGGTAGGGCTTATAACGTTTGGCCTGCGGATTTATTGCTTCATCCGCCTGTTTCCAGGCACGGAATATCGGATCGGGAATTTCCGCTACCCGTTGATCCAGAGGCAGGGTGTTCTCTACCGGAAGCAGTTGACCCAAAGTCTGCCGATCTTTGATGGAGAAGCCGCCGACAGAGCTCTCCTGCTGACTACACGCTGTCCATCCACCCAGCAGTCCGAATAGCAGCAACCAAAGAAGTAGTTGTAGTATAAGGTGGCGCCACTGTTGTTTACCAACCATATTCTCTCCCCGATTTTCGGCTGATTGGGAGTTTAGTTGGCTTCCAGCCAGAGTGAAAGCGATTCGAGTGCTGCATCGGATACGGAACGGCGGCGCTCTGCTCTGGAGAAGCGGCGTTTGCCGTCGCGCTTCTTGCCCGGTGGTAACAGGCCGAAATTGATGTTCATCGGCTGGAAATCTTCGATGCGGGTCTGCGAGATATGGGCTAGCAGTGCACCGTGGGCGGTGTCGGCGGGTGGTGGTGTCGGCTCTTCACCCACTGTCATCTTCGCCAGAAAACGTCCGGCCATCAAGCCCATCGATGCCGATTCGACATACCCTTCCACGCCGGTGATCTGGCCGGCGAAGAGGATGCGCGGTTCCTTCTTTAACCGCAGTGTGCCGTCGAGCAGTGCCGGAGATTTGATGAAGGTGTTGCGATGCAGTGAACCAAGCCTGAAGAACTCGGCACTCTCCAGACCCGGAATCATGGTGAAGACCCGCTTCTGCTCGCCATAGGTCATCTTGGTCTGGAAGCCGACCATGTTGAGCAGGCTCCCCATGCGGTTGTCACGCCGGAGCTGCACCACGGCGTAGTAGCGCTCGCCTGTTTCGGGATGGTCGAGGCCGACCGGTTTCATCGGTCCGAAGCGGGGGGTATCCTCACCACGCTCGGCCATCTCCTCGATCGGCATACACCCCTCGAAGAAGGGGATATCCTCGAAACCTTTAAAGGCGACCTTCTCGGCGCTCACCAGCTCATGGATGAAGGCCTTGTACTGCGCTTCGTTCATCGGGCAGTTGAGGTAGTCACCCGCCTCTCCCTCCTCGATGTTTTTGTCGTACCTGTTCTTCCAGAAACAGATATCCATATTCACCGATTCGGCATCGACCACCGGGGCGATGGCATCGAAGAAGTTGAGATGATCCTCGCCAGTCAGCTGCCGAATCTCTTCGTAGAGACTATCGGAGGTGAGTGGGCCGGAGGCGATCAGCAGCAGTCCATCTTTCGGGATTTCGGTCACCTCCCCCTCGATGAACTCAATCAACGGTTCCGCCTTCAGGGCATTTGTTACCAGGGTTGAGAACTGTTCGCGATCCACCGCCAGCGCCGTGCCGGCCGGGATGCGTGCCTCGTCACCGCAGCGCATAATGAGCGAATCCATGCGCCGCATTTCCTCGTGCAACAGCCCCACGGCATTCTCCAGATGATCGGCGCGAAAGGTGTTGGAGCAGACAAGCTCGGCACAGTTGGCTGTGCTGTGTGCCGGCGTCATCTTGGCAGGGCGCATCTCGTGCAGCCGCACGTTGATTCCGCGTTTGGCCAGCTGCCATGCGGCTTCGGAGCCTGCGAGACCGGCGCCGATAATGGTTACGGTTTGGTTTGAAGAGGATGGAGAGGTTTCAGACATGCCGCGAAGCTACTTGCAGGCGGCACGACAACAAAGGGTTAGATATAGGTGGCGCTCAGATTTTTCGCTTCACCTTGATGGCGATGGCACCGACAGCGAGAAAAGCGATGCCCATCAGCACAAGCGTAAGTGGCCAGCCGAGGGAGTTGGCGAAATGTTTTTCGGAGAAGTAGCCGATGAAGGAGAGCATCGAGATCACCGTGGTCAGCAGCAACGCTCGGCTCTGCAGCACGACACAGGCATAAAGTGCAGAAGCCGTGACGGCGAAAAAGAGTAGTTCGACGGATGTATTATGAACGAGATCGAAGAGGCCACCGTAAGCCATGATCGAGCCGATGAAATAGCCGAGCCCCGCCAGGCGTGGATAGCGCTTGGCCCGGTGCATGCCGTAGGCGGTCAGGATCACGCATATGCCAGTGACGAGGCTTGCCCAGTTGGTGGAGGAGGCGATGGCGATAAACTCAAAGATGCCGCTGTTCAGCCAGATGATACCGACAAGCAGGGCAGGTTCGGTGAGGATGCGGTGGTCGGTTTTTTCAATGGCCGTGCCGACCAGAAACAGCGAAGCGCCGAGGATGATGGCGATATATTCGGTCGGGATACCGAGCAGGTCGAGGCCGACATCCATGAATCCATAAACGAAGAAGAGGGCGGTGAACGCCAGCACTGTGCGGCGATAGCGGGCGAACAGTCCCCCCTGATGCAGGGCCATCACGCCCGATACGAAAAGAACAGCAATGCGCCAGTCATTGCCGCGCGGGAAGAGTTCGTCGATCAGTACGAACCAGCCGCCGGTCATCATCACCACGCTGGCGATGGCGAGCGGCAGGATCATTTTTGGAAACTTATCCTCGTGCAGGGCGGAGATGAGTACGATAAGCAGCACGTAGCCCACACCCAGTGTGACGACAATTCGCATCGCGCTGCCCATGCTGTCCCAGAACATACCGACATAGGTGCCGATACCGGAGAGGATAAAGATGGCGCCGAGGTAGGCGAAGAGGGTCTTGGCGATATCGCCCTTACTGCGTTTGGCGGCTACATCGTCAGGCAGAGGTGTTTGCAGAGCGGTTTCAACCTCGGTAAGTGTGATGTCGTGGGTTCGCATCAACTGGGCGATATGTCGCAGCGCGCCGGGTTTGTCCGAGATCGCCGATAGCCCGAGAGCACCTGCCACCAGCGGCCAGCCCCAGATACCGCCACCGATCAACAGCACGATGACAATAAGAATCAGCAGCGAAATCATGATGGGATGATCCAGCCGATGAGGCGGGTCTGACCCGAGTAGTAGCGGTTGGTCGTGTTGGGTAGGCGGACAGTGCGGCCACTCTTGGTTAGTGTCGCCTCATAGCGATAGCGGGAGGAGTAGAAGAGGCCGGTGAAGAGGTTACGCGAATAGTGATTACCCTCGACGACGAATTCGTATCCGTCCGGTGCGATGCTGGAGGCGTCGACTGCCAGCTCGTTAAGCTCGGGCACGTCGATCAGGGTTGTTTTCGAGGCATCCGCAGGGGTGTTTGGCTGTTGTCCCGGCGGGATAAGGCCGGGCGGCAGGGTATAGCCGATCTCTTTTACGCCGCCGGTTTGCGGGTTGTAGCGCCAGATGTGCGGTTGCTGCCGGTTCAGTACGCTGCCCTGATAGACCACCTGCACCTTGCCGTTGACGACAGAGACCTGCACGCCGTTGGAGTAGTTGTAGGAATTCGTGGTGTAGAGCACCTCGTATTGCGGCGGTGCCACCAGCAAGGTGGGGATGCCCGAAACAAGCAGGAACACCAGTACGAGCAGCAGTGGCAAGCCGAGGCCGAAAGCGATGGTGGGGTTCTCTTTGAGGAATGTTTTCATATCAGGCATCTCCCTTTCACAAGAGGTAAGCATATACCTCAATCTGCCAAAAGGTCATTTCAAATATTGTCGCATGGGCGTTTTGGTCGGCAATTACGTATCAATCATTACGGCAGTTGCATGGCGCTTTCCGGGTTCCGCTGCGAACCTCATAGCCGATGATGCCGTTATGCCCGACCTCGATCTCGCAACATTCGGAGAGTAGCCCGCGCAGTTTCTCGCGGCCGCGCTGTACCCTCGATTTTGCACCGGAGATGGAGAGGCCGAGCCGGTTGGCGACCTCCTTTTGCGTGATGCCTTCAATCTCGGAGAGCACCAGTGCTGTGCGGTATTTTTCGGGCAGGTCGTCGATGAAGGGTTGCAGGCAGGAGGCGAGCTCGGCGGTGTAATCACGGTTCTTTTTGGGTGCAGCAAGGTTCTCCGGCAGCTCCTCCGCCGGCCTGTGGCTGCGGTAGTAGTCGGCAATGGCATTGGATGCCAGCCGGTAGAGCCAGGCGGCCACACTGCCCGGCTCCCTGATGTTGGCGAGCCCCTGATGCACCTTGAGAAAGACCTCCTGCAGGATGTCATCGGCGACATGGTGATCCGGCACGCGCCGGGCGATGTATTTGTGCAGACGGGTTTTATGCTCCTGCCAGAGATCGGCTGCGGACAGTGTCATCATGTTCTCCTTGTTCTGTTAGGGAGGCTGATTTATTGCCATCCTGGTAAAAATCAGCACGCCGAGGCAAAAACGCGGTTTTGCCCTGGCCCACACGGAAGCACTGAATGAATCAGCGCTTCCTTAGATTAGATAGTTTACACCCAATTCACCGGCCTGCGCATTTTTTCACGCAGGCCGATGAGCCGTGGTGTGAAAAAGCTGGTCAAACGGCGGGCTTCACCGCTTCGATGGTGGCCGAGAGGATGTAGTCCGTGATCGGCATGCCCGGCGCCCAGTCGCGGATGAACGATTTGCTCTCATCCTTTGGCTCGATCCTGATCTGCTCGAAGCCGCTCGCCTTCAGCATAGTCTCGATCTCGTCGATGAGGGAGGCACCCGCCATGCAGCCGGTGAAGAGCGCCAGATCATTACGTACCTCCTCGGGTGGTTCGGCCGATGCAACGATGTCTGCGATGGCAAGGCGTCCGCCCGGCTTCAGGATTCGGAACGATTCCCTGAACACCTGCTGCTTGTCCGGCGAAAGATTGATGACGCAGTTGGAGATGATCGCATCCACCGTGGCATCGGCGACGGGAAGTGATTCGATTTCGCCGAGGCGAAACTCGACATTGTTGTAATCGCTCTTCTCCGCATTGGCGCGTGCCTTGGAGACCATCGCCGGGGTCATGTCCACGCCGATGACGTGTCCATTCTTGCCGACCTGTGCCGCAGCAAGGAAACAGTCAAAGCCGCCGCCGCTGCCGAGATCGACCACCGTTTCACCCGGCTTCAGCGCGGCGATCGCCTGCGGGTTGCCGCAGCCCAGCCCCATGTTGGCTCCTTCCGGCACCGCCCCGGTCTCCTCTGCCGAGTAACCCAGTGCGCCGGAGAGCGCATCGAGATCGGTCACAGTGGAAGTGCAGCAGCCGGAATCGGCAGTGCTACAACCGCAGCCGCCACTTTCGGCCACCTGGCTGTATTGCTCACGCACGGCCTGACGGATTTCGTCGTCCTTTACAGGGCTTTGGGTCTCGTCACAGCAACCGTTTTGCGTATCGGTTGCCCCATCGCTGGTAGCGCCGCCGCATCCGCAGCCATCCTCGCCGCGCGCCTTGGCCTCGGCATCTTCGGCGCAGCAGGCCGCCACGCCTTGGGGCGCAGGCCCGCCGCAGCACTCCTCTGCCGCCTTCACATCTTCTTCGATCAATAACGTATTCACATCAACCTCCAGTCATTTGAGTTGCGACACTTATCGTGCCGTACCCCTATAGACGGAGGTCAGTCAAAAAGGACGCAAAATTTATCATCTCCATGAAAACGCCGCGTGGTTGAGGAGCAAACCTATGCTCTTGTCAGAAAGATTCGGGTATTTGGCACGAAGGCCGGGCTCAACTTTTGCAGCTGCCGCACTAAATGAATTCGATTCGGTCCATGCTTCGATGGGGTCGTCGCAATCAGCTCTTATTTGATCGAGCAGTTCGACAAGTGATTTATCGAAGTACTCGTCAATTTCGGCTCTTTTTTCACGAGAGATCCACAATGAATCGGACATGGCAAATTCGATAAGTTCATTAATCTCAGGCTTTTTGCACATGTTATTTACCATCCAATGTTTGCGATAAAGGGATAATACCTCCAGTTTTCTTCATCAGGAATCCGTTTCGATCTGTTTTTCCATGTAGGTGTTGAAGGGCTTGTGCACGTACTCCCCAAACGGCTCGCAGAGCTGGAAACCGTATCTCCGGTAGAGTCGGACAGCGCTTTTGAACTTATCGCTGGTTTCGAGCCGCAGCAAGTTCAAATCATGGCCCAGCGCGACTTTGGCAAGCTCATCCAGCAGCTTTCCGGCAAGTCCATTTCCCCGGTACGCCTCTTTGACAAACATACGGGTCACCTCGGCGTAGTCGTCGAAGAACTTCAGCGCTCCCATACCGCACAGCTCATCGTCGTAGAAGATTCCGAGCAGGATCGATCGGGCCTCCCGAAGCTCATCCGGTTGGGTCAGGTGGCACACATCCGGTGAGCAGTGGGACATGTTGTGGGTATCAAGAAGCCGGAACAGCTCCCGAACGTTTTCACTACAAGGTGATATCTCAGTGATCTCTATTTTCATGATCGTGTCGCTCCGTAAACTCTATATAGACGGAGCCGATGCAAAAAGGACGCAAAATTTATGGATGTTGTGCTTTGTTACAGACCTATAAAGCTCATTGCATGTGCAGTTGCGGTGAAATCATCAATCGATTGATGATGTTCGCATCTCTCTCCAACGAGCACGAAGTTGAAGCCGAGCGTTTCGCATGCCCGCTTGTCCCATGCCGCATCACCGAAATAGGTGATGTTATGTTCGGAAGTCGCTCCGGCTTTTTGCCGGGCGATCTTCATGATCTCGGTGCGCGAGTAGTGATCGTTCGATGAGATTAGGGGCAGGCCGCGCACATCAATGCCTGCCGACTTAAGCTTCAGAAGCGCTGTCTCTCCCCATCCGCCGGTTGCTATGGAGATGGATACACTGTTGTTGGCTCGCAACTGTTTGATGAAACCGGCAGCGCCACGGATCGGTTTTGCCGGTGTCTGCTTCAGGTGTGCTTCAATGTTGGCGATGAACGCTTTCTTCACCTCTGCATGAATCGCGTCGCGCTCGCCCCATTTGCCGATGGATTGGAGGTGTTCATCAAGAATCCCGGCATCGGACACATGTGCGTATCGATTCCAGTCACTGTCGAGGTAGTGCCCCAACACAGCGTAAACCGCATCAAGGTAACAGGCTTCATCGAATTCAAATGATTCAACCAGCGTGCCATCAACATCGAACATCACGTGATGCAATTGCACCTCCTTTTTCAGATCAATCGAGTTTGCCCTTATTGGTTCTTAAGGTTAACAACTACAGCTTAATTTGTTCGAACTTGCCGTTTCTGAAATTCCATTTAACCCTGAAGCCAGCGCCACCAGTGATCCGTTCAGCTTGTGCGATAATTGCAGGCCACCATTTAACTAACTGATGAGCTTTTTCCCAGAAGTTATGGGGGCTCCAACTGTTATCAAGAAAAAACACCGTTAGTCCTGCACGGCTCAGTACTTCTCGTTCAAGGCCTTTGTTGAATTTATCATGGGTAATTACTACCCAGTCACCCTCTTTAGCTAGGGCCTCAATCCACTCCGTATCCGGCGTGTTTGGAGGGAACTTTTCTTTTAGATGTATGACTTCATGTGCTTCATTTGAGTTGGTGTGCGTCAGTTCGTGCAGAGCTCTGGCAAGAGCTGGAGGAAGATTGTTGTCCAGCAAGAATTTCAAGCAGCTAGGCGTTCTTCGAAGCGAATAGCTGTATCCACTGCTTGTACTGGAACTTCAAATTGGCGGGCAACGCGCTTCTTGTCCTCATCCTCAGCCAACCAAGCTTCGTATAGAATATCTGTCCGTATACCGGCATCTGTGACAATTGGTTTTCCAAACGCAATATCTGGGTCAAGCACTACTTTTTTACTTTTTTGAACAGGAAACCATCGTGATGCACGATCTCCAGCCCCAAATTCAATTCCTTCGTAAAGAAATGGTCGAATAACTTTTTCAAAAACAAACTGTTTCTTGTGTAAATCGAGCATATCTTGTTCGCCCGTTTCTCGCATGGCTTCACCAAAAATAGTTTTGCCATCTGATTGGAATCGGTTGCAAGTGAAAGGGTAAGGGCTATTGAACATCTCACGTGCATTACGAGCTGCAATACGAATGGTTTGCAAGCTCACACCAACCTCTCGGAATGCCTTCACGAAACGAACTTCCAGTAGGTCATGAAAACTAAGACCATCCAAATCCGAACCTTTCAGTTCTGTTTCCCATAGTGGAGGCATTTCTTTTTTGCCTGACTTGTAACCATGCAACCAACGATGTAAATCAACCGACTTAATGCCAGTTAATCTCGTTGCTTCTTGAAAGGTATAAAGCCCAACGCCTGTGAGTTGCATGAATTCGCACGCCTCCTTCAGTTTCCAGATAAAGAAATTCCTATGCCAAAAACCGCGTGAGAAACTTTCGATATATTAGAGGCAATGCCTTGCTAACACAATGTGTCTCGAAATGTTTCTGTCGTTTTTACGTATTGGATTCGTCAAATGATCGGCTTGCGGGTTGTTGGAAGGCGGGCCATATTAAGAGCTATGAAATATCTACTGATTCTATCCACTCTATTTTTTATGTCGTTGGCGCATGCCGGTGACTATAAGCCGGAAGGCACGAGGGTATCGCTCTCCGCCGAGGCGTACGAAGAGGTCGCCAACGACGAGGTGGTGGTCTCCTACCGCATCGAAGCGAAAGGGGATAGCGCCAAGTTGTTGCGCAAGAAGGTTGATGGCATTGCCGCCAAGGTCTCCGAACGTTTGAAAAAGGAGAAGGTGAAGCACGAGACCACCAATCGCTCGCTCAATCCGGTCTGGGATTCGGGCGTTTTTACCACCAAGAGCTGGCAGCTGGTTCAGGCAGGCCAGATCAAAACGCAGGACATCGATGCCGTACCGGGCTGGATGGCCGACATCGAGGCGGCGGGCGTCAAGCTGAACGGTTTGCAGTTTCAAGTCAGCGACAAGCTGCGCAAACAGATCGAAGATCGGCTGCGTACGGAGGCGATTCGGAACTTCCGCGCCAAGGCGGGAAATATTGCCGAGGGGCTGACCGCCAAGTCATTCCGCATTATCGATATGCAGACCAATGCCAGTGGTATGCCCGGTCCGATGCGCGGTGTGGCGATGATGGAGGATGGATTTTCTTCGGTAAGTAAAAGCCGTGTTGCGCCATCGCTGGCGGGCGGCGAGAGCCGGATTCAGGTCAATGTCAGTGGCGTGGTAGAGGTGCCATTCAAGGATTTTCCGGTAAAGTAGAGTCATCCGTGTGGCGTCGGTTTCTTGCATAGGCCCACGCTGCGACTGTCAAAATCGCGTAGATGGCCAGAATGAAATAGAGCTGTTCCGGCTGATGTACCGCCTCGAAATAGAGGATGCAGAGTGTGCCGGTGGCCAGCCCTGCGATGGTGAGCAGGGTGAGGATGGTCGAGGAGCCGGTTGATTCCCGCTTTTTGAAATTGGCGCAGGCCATCAACAGCGATACCAGCAGGAAGGTGACACTGCCGAATTCGAGAATCTGGCGCAGGTTTCCACTCAAAATCAGCAGAAAGGCAAAGAGCGACATGGCGATGATGGCATTACGCGGAATCCGGTGGGTACGTTGGGCCAGAAGCGCCGGAAAATAACCATCCTCGGCAATCACAGCCATCTGCCGCGAGGCACCGAACAGGGTACCGCTGATGGCGCTGCTGGTTGCCAGCAGGGCACCGAGGATGATCAGGTCGGTACCCCAGTGGCCAAGAACATGATCGGCACCGGCGGCAAGAGCATACTCCTTGTTTTCGATAAGATCGCTGAACGGAATCGCCAGAATCGCTCCCAGCGAGATAATCACATAAATCGCGGTTGCCAGAAAGATGGCTGCATAGATTGCGCGCGGAATATTCTTCTCCGGTTGCTCCATCTCGTTGGTGGCGTTGATCACCAGCTGAAAACCTTCATAGGCGACAAAAGTGATGGAGGCGGCCATCAATATTGCCATCAGGTCGAATGCACCGTTATTCGAGACCAGTGCCGGCAGGCTGGTATTGCTGTTGTTGATCAGCACGAATGAGATGACGACAAGAATCACCAGCTTGGTGTAGACCATCAGATCTTCGAGCTTGCCCATCCCCTTCACGCTCCAGACATTGACCAGTGTGAAGAGGAGAATCACAGCACCCGCAACCGCTTTTCTGATCCATTCGTTATCGGCGACCGGCAGAGAGCTGATGGCATAGGATGCAAAGGTATAGGCGTAGAGTGCCATGGTGCTGATATAGCCGAAGATCACCCACCAGCCGATGAATGAAGCGGCAAGTGGTGAGGTGGGATACGTCTTTTTGAAAAAGGCGTACGTTGCTCCTTCATCCTTAAAGAAGACGCCAAGCTTGATATAGGAGTAGGCGGCCATGGCTGCGATGGTGCCGCCGATGGCGATCGCCAAGGGGGCGTATGCACCGACCATCGAGACCGAGATGCCGAGGATGGTGAAGATGCCGCCACCGACCATGCCTCCGAGTGCAATGGCGATCAGTTCGGGGACACCGAGCGTTTTGCCGCGAGTTCGGTGTGGTGAGGGGGCTTGTTTGAGTCCGGGCGTCATCGGTTACGGCAATGGGCGCGGATGGGCGTGAACACGCTTTAAATGACCCCTTCGAATCCGAGCAGTTTCTCTTTCCAGCCTTCACCGCCGGAGAAGCCGCCCAGACCATTGACTGCAACCACACGGTGGCAGGGAACCAGAATCGGTAGCGGGTTGGCTCCCAGCGATTGTCCGATGGCGCGAGGTGAACTGTTCAGCTGCTTCGCCAGTTCGCCGTAGGTGCGGGTTTCACCAGTCGGAATGTTAAGCAGTGCTTGGCGAAGCTTTGCCTGAAAGGGTGTTGGTGCCGGGGCAACGGCAGGCAACGGCAGGCAACGGCAGGCGTTTTCCCAGAAAATATCCACGCAACCAGAGAGCCATCGGATGATCGGGTGAGCATTCGGTCTCTGAAGTTACACCAAGCTTAAGGCTATGGCAGAGGCCCCCCTGCAGTTGAAGGCCGATCGGGCCAAGGGGTGACGCGTAGTGAAAAAGGTGCGTTTGATCGGACATTGGGTGAGAGTATAGCAGATGGACTGGAGCCTGTTTATTTCTGCCCTGATCTCTTCAACGCTTTTCCCGGGTGGCTCCGAAGCATTATTGCTCTATAAGTTAAATGAGGGTGGCGATGCGGCCTCACTTGTACTGATTGCCACCGTTGGTAATGTGCTCGGCAGCCTGATCACCTACGGCATGGGTCGTTTGGGCAATGAGGCGGTGCATAAAAGGTGGCTAAGGATGAATGAGGCAAAGGTGGCACGGGCTGAAAGCTGGTTTGCCAAATACGGCACGCCGTCGCTGCTGCTGGCATGGCTGCCGGTGGTGGGTGATCCGCTCTGCCTGGTGGCAGGATTGCTACGCAGCCATGTCGGCCTGTTTCTGTTGCTGGTTACCGCCGGTAAGGCTGCGCGTTATAGCGCGATTGCATGGGTATCCATTTGAAAAGGTATTGAGAGAGGCATATGCGTGAGGCGCACACTTCCAGCGCAGGTTTGGTTACAGGGATGAGCAACGCTGCATGGGTCGGTTTTGCTCTGCTCTCTGCTGCCAGCTTTGCTGCCATGGCTGCCTGTGTCCGGCTTGCCAGTACCGAACTGCCGCAGAGCGAGGTGGTTTTCTTCCGTAATTTCGTTGCGCTACTGGTTTTGTTGCCCCTGCTGTTTCGCCGACGGGAATCATTGAGAACACATTACTTCCATCTGCATCTGCTGCGCGCTTCGGCAGGCCTTGCGGCTATGTATCTCTACTTCTATGCACTCAAGCATCTGCATCTGGCCGATGCCCTGCTGCTCAACTATACCTCGCCGGTCTTCATCGCGATATTCGCCGTACTGTGGCTGAAAGAGTCGTGGACGCGCCATCGTCGCTGGGCACTTGGCTTAAGCCTTGCCGGTATCATGCTGCTTTTTCATCCCACAGCCGATCTTTTCTCGCTAGCGGGGTTGTCAGGGCTCGCTTCAGGTGCGATGGCAGGGCTTGCACTAACGACCGTCAAACGACTTTCGGATCATGATCATCCGGTGACCATAGTGGTCTGGTTTGCGTTGATCTCCTCCATTATTTCAGCTGTTCCGTTACTTTGGTTCTTTGTCTGGCCACAAGGGGTGGCATGGGTCTGGCTGTTGGCCGTAGGTGTCTTCGGCAGTCTCGGTCAGCTTGGTATGACCTGGGCCTACCAGCGAGCACCAGTGACACAGGTCTCCCCTTTCAGTTATACTAGTCTTCTCTTTGCCGGGCTGGTTGGGTTTCTGCTCTGGAACGAGCTCCCCGATATGTTGGGGGTCAGTGGTATGATTCTTATCACTGCTGCGGGCATGACCGTTGCCCGTGAAAAAGCGACACCGGCACCGCAGCCGCCGAGTGCCGTGCCGATCATTGAAAGTATGCCTGCGGACGAGGAAATCGAAAAAACAGAAGGTGAAAGAAACCATGCTCATTAAACTCTCTACACTGTTTCTACTGCTATACACTTATGCTACGGCGATACGGGTTCTGCTTGCCCCTATCATTCACCTTCCCGACCTGCCCGGTGGCGTTCAGGGTCAGACGGTGGTGCTGCTCCTGTTCAGCCTGACACACGCGGCCTATCTGCTTGGCTGGAAACAGACGCTGGCGTTTTTCCTTTTCTCTGCCGTGGTATCCTGGATATTCGAGGAGCTGGGCGTGCTTACCGGTATGGTTTACGGGAATTACTACTATACCGCTATGCTCGGCCCCAAGCTGGGTGAGGTGCCGATTCTGATTCCACTGGCGTGGTTCATGATGATCTATCCTTCCTTTATTATCGCCAATTTGATTGCCGAGGGTAAAGCCATTGTTCATGACACAGGCATGGGTACGATAATCAGGCTTTCACTTCTCAGCGCTATGGTGATGACAGCATGGGATCTGTTAATCGACCCTGTACTCTCCGGCCCTGACTATCGGGCATGGATCTGGGTCGATGGCGGTCCCTACTACGGGGTACCGGCACAAAATTATGTGGGATGGATTCTCACCACATTCACCATCTATTTCTGTTTCAGGCTTTTTGAGAAAAGGTTTCCGGTATCCGGACGAAACAAGGTAACCACGGCCATTATCGCCATGCCGCTTGTGGCTTACGCCTCGGTAATGATCTCCAACTCTTTCGGTAGCCATATAGAGGGGTTACAGGTCATCGGGCCATTTGTGATGGGCGTCCCGCTCATGATCGCCATCTTCCGATTGTTGCGGGATCGCTGAAAACGCCTTTCCATGGCGGTCAAAAGCCGCTATAACTTATAAAGTGTTTCGTGCTTCAAAATTTTCAAGAGGTGACGATACCGGCTAATGGCAGGCAAGGTTAAGGCATTCTTCTATCACCTCTTCAGAGAGAGGGATCTGATTACCAGAAACTTTTATCTGGTGATTTTCCTTTTCGTGATCATTGTGTTCTGTCTGGTTGCGCTTGATCGTTTTCAGGCCTATGCACTGAATGCTGCCAGAGCCTATGTGGCGGGTGAAGGTTTCTGGTCCAAAAGCCAGAAAGATGCTGTCTATTATCTCGAACGCTATGCCGAGACCTTTGATAACAAGGCGTATGATGAGTACCTGAATTTTTTATCCGTTCCATTGGGAGACCGGAAAGCACGATTGGCATTGCAGTCCGATCCTCCCGATATTGAGCGAGCCCGACAGGGCTTTCTTCAAGGGCGCAACCACCCCGACGATGTTGATGAGATGATCGATCTTTTTCTCAACTTCGGCGAATTCAGTTATATGAAAAAGGCGATCTCCATCTGGACAGAGGGAGATCGAATGATCGATGAACTCCTGAGACTTGGCACTGCTATTCATACGGAAGTGAATCGCATCCATCCGGACAGACAGCATCTCCAGCGGCTATTAAATAATGTCAATCGCCTGAACCACGATATTAGCAAAGTGGAAACCAGATTCTCTGCCACGCTGGGCGATGCGGCGCGAAAAATAAAAGAACTGACCGGCCTGGTCATGCTCGGGGCTACCCTGTTTTTACTTGCGATCGGGGTCATTTTGAGCAGGCAGATTCTAAAGGGTATAAGAGAGACTCAAAAAGAGTTGCGTCAGCTTGAAACGTATATGCAGGAGCATCAGAAGATGGAGGCGATCGGAACCCTTGTTGGCGGTATCGCACATGACTTTAATAACACACTTGCGGCCATACAGGGCAACCTCTATCTGGCCGAAAGGCATGTGAAGGAAGGCTCTTTCAAGGTTGGTTCCAGAGTTGACGAAAAACTTCAGTCGATCAAAGAGTTGAGTCATCACTCCGCTGAAATCGTAAGGCAGTTGATGACTTTTGCACGCAAGGACATCGTGCGGATGAAAACGATCTCTTTGAACGAGTTTATGAGAGAAATCGAGACGCTTATACCCTCAATTATCCCTGAAAACATTCGTTTCAATTTGAAACAGAGCAGTGATGAGTTGTGGATCAATGCAGACTCAACGCAGTTGCACCAGATCATGCTCAACCTGTTGAGCAATGCGAGGGATGCGGTTGAAGATGTTGGTACTCCGAAGATTGAAGTTCAGGTCACTCAACATGAGTCGAATAGTATTCTTTATCGAGAGATGCCCGGATCCCCGGAAGGGATGCTGGTACATATCGTTGTCAGAGATAACGGATGCGGTATCCCGCATGAGAATATGGAACATATCTTCGAGCCGTTTTATACCACCAAAGATGTGAACAAGGGTACCGGGCTCGGCCTCTCTATGGTTTATGGCTCTATGCAGAGTCATCAAGGCGTGGTTGAGATCGAAAGCGAGGCAGGTAAAGGGACATCGGTACACCTCTATTTCCCGCTTGTAAAACATCGCGAGGAGAAGGCGGATAAAAAGCATGCGAGGCAAAAAGCCGATAAATCGGAAGCCATGACCATTCTACTGGTTGATGATGACGTTAATCTGCGCACAGTCTGCCAGGAGGTTTTGAAAAGCATGGGGCATAAAGTGCTGATCGCCAGGGATGGGGGCTCGGCTCTGGAATGTTTCAATCAGCATCGGGAAGAGATCGAGCTTGTCATCACCGATATTGTTATGCCTGTTATGGGGGGCTTTGAGCTGGCTGCTCAGCTTCGCCAGTTCAATGAAAATCTGCCGTTTATATTTATGACCGGCTATGATCCGAAGCATACCGATATTCCCGAAGAGCTGCTACGGAACAGTACCATGCTGCACAAACCTTTTTATATGAGCGCATTAGAGAAAGCGCTTCTTCAAATGCAAAACGGGGCTCCGGAGTAAGAGAAGCGAACCGAACTTTTTATCCGAGAGTCACATCGAGAAACATCATGCAGGCAAAGCCGATGATTAAACTGGCCGTAGCCACGTTTTTGAACCCTCTGCGATGTGTTTCGGGAATAATTTCGTCGCTGATGATAAAGAGCATGGCACCGGCGGAAAAGGCGAGGGCAACAGGCATCAGCGGCCCTGCAATCGAGACAACATAGCTGGCAAACAGGCCGCCCAGCGGTTCAGCCAGACCGGTGAGCGCGGCTACCCAAAAGCAGTATAAGCGTCTGTATCCAATGGCGATCAGGGCAACGGCAACGGATAATCCTTCGGGGATATTCTGAATGCCGATCCCGATAGCCAGTGAAGAACCGTTACCTATATCGCCACCGGCAAAACCTGCACCTACCGCCATACCTTCCGGAAAATTGTGCAGGGTAATTGCAATCACGAACAGCCAGATCCGCTTAAGTGTTTTTGCGTCAGGCCCCTCCTTCCCGGAGAGAAAGTGCTCATGCGGCAGGTATCTGTGTAGCAGATAGAGCAGCCCTGCTCCGGACAGGAATCCGATAACGATGATCAGTATGGCGACACTTTTCGTGCTAAACTGTACTTCGGCATGTTCGATGGCAGGCAGTAGTAGTGAAAAAAATGAAGCAGCCAGCATGATACCGGCCGCAAAACTGAGAAGCCCATCCTCAAGTCGCTCTGAGAGGTGCCGGATAAAGAAGATACCTCCAGCGCCGACCACTGTGAAGAGTCCGGCAAAGAGGCTGCCCAGGAGGCCGAGCCAGATCACATCCATGAGCGATACTCCATTTCAAGGTGTGCAGATGAGATGGAGCTTATCCGGCAAATATCAGGGCAGCAAGCGGGCCTGATTGCAGAGCAGGCCCTTGTCAGGTCGGGATGATTATTCGCGCAGCAGTTCGGTGATGCCGGTCTTGGCACGGGTCTTCTCGTCCACCTTCTTCACGATCACTGCGCAGTAGAGATTCGGGCCACCGTTTTTGCCCGGCATCGAACCTGAGACCACCACCGAGTAGGGCGGCACTTCACCGTAGTAGGTTTCGCCGGTTTCACGATCGTAAATACGGGTGGACTTGCCGATATAGACACCCATCGAAATAACAGAGCCTTCGCGAACGATCACGCCTTCGACGATTTCGGAACGGGCGCCGATGAAGCAGTTATCTTCGATAATGGTCGGGGTGGCCTGCAAAGGCTCCAGCACACCACCAATACCAACGCCACCGGAGAGATGTACATTTTTACCGATCTGAGCGCAGGAGCCGACGGTCGACCAGGTGTCGACCATGGTTCCCTCATCGACATAGGCGCCGATATTAACGTAAGATGGCATCAGCACGGTTTTCGGCGCGATGTAGGCACCTTTGCGCACAGTCGCCGGTGGAACCACGCGCATGCCGCCCTTACGGAACATATCTTCACCCCAGTTGGCAAACTTCTGCGGCACCTTGTCGTAGTAGGTGGTATCGCCACCGTGAATTACCTGATTGTCATGAATCTTGAAGTAGAGAAGCACCGCCTTTTTCAACCACTCATTGGTCTCCCAAACGCCATTACTGTCACGCTCTGCCACACGTACGCCACCATCGTCCAGCAGCTGGATGGAGTGCTCGATGGCCTCACGCGTTCCATTCTCGACGTTGGACATATTCCAGCTATCGCGTGTATCCCAAGCCTTCTCAATAACTTCCTGCAGATGATTCATATGATGCTCCTTTGTTGTGGCCGCAAATACTCCACATGCTCGGGGTGAGGCGCAAGCCTGCTCAAACGACAACAAACATATTCATAAATTTCTGTATTGACAGAAACAAATGAAAGTGCCAGTGTCCGTCCATGAAATTGAAACCTGTTGCCGAACGTTTTGTACTCCATTGGGGAGAGATGGGCTCCAAATGGGGGGTTAATCGTACGGTATCGCAGATACATGCGTTACTCTATCTGACCGGCAAACCGATGCCGGCGGATGAGATCGTCGAAACGCTGGGCGTAGCCCGCTCCAATGTCAGCAACAGTATCAAGGAGTTGCTGAACTGGAAGTTGATCCGTGTGACTCATGTGATGGGTGATCGCCGTGATCACTTTACCACCTCGACCGATGTGTGGGAGCTGTTCCGGATCGTTGTCAGTGAGCGTAAGCAGCGCGAATTCGATCCTACCATCAACGTGTTGCACTCATGCCTGAACAGCGAAGAGCTGACGAAAGAGAGTACTGACGTTCAACAGCGTATCAAGGATACACTGGGATTGATGGAATCGCTTTCGACATGGGGAGATCAGATGTTGAAACTCGAACCGGCAACCCTGATGAAGGTGATGAAACTGGGGGCGAAGATTCAGAATCTGATCAACTCGAAATAGGACGTTTTTTTGTCCGCATATTTCTGTCTATACAGAAATATATGAAATAAATGGAGGTTGAAAATGGGAAAACATTTGCCAATGACAATTTACTACGATGGTTCATGTCCGCTCTGCTGTGCGGAAATCGATGCAATCATGACGCATGACACCAAGGGCTTTTTTACACTGGTCGACTGCTCGGCAGCAGATTTTGACGACACCCCCTATCGGCAGGAGGGCATCACGCGTGAAGCAATGATGAGTGCTCTGCATGTTCGGGATGCCTGGGGGGCATGGTATGCCGGTGTCGATGCCTTTGAGCTGATCTATCGCACCATCGGACAGACTGCCGTTGCCTGGCTGTGGGGCGGTTCGTTCACAAGGCCGCTCACCACTCGTCTTTACCCATGGATTGCACGCCATCGCCGACTGTTTACCCGGATCGGATTGCCGAGGCTGTTTCGCTGCTGGGCAAGGTGCGCTGCCCGGCGAAGTGAGAGGCGGGTAGAGCAACTGAAGCATCAATGTCAAAACGGAAAATGCACCATTGAACAAGGAGGTATGGAACCATGAATCCTGAAATATTTATCTCAACACTGCTGTTAACCCTCACTGTGGTATCGATTGCAATGTTCTACCTGCGGCGTACGACTCGGAAAGTTATCGTGGAGTTGTGCCAGTCCGAACCGGGCGCTGAATTCTGGCTGAGAAGCGCGGATATTCTTGCTTACAGCGGCGCGCTTATTCTGGTGTTGATCTTCGGTAAGGGGGAGATCGGCCAGAGCTGGGTGGATGCATTGCGGATGACACTGATTCTGGCCTTGAGCGGCGTTTTTCTCACGGTGATGTTCGTGGCTCGAAACGTATGGCGCTCTGTTGCTCCGAAACCGGGACAACCCGTATGAATATCCTGATCTGCGGCGCCAGCGGATTCATCGGCAGGCATTTGACTCACACCCTGCAACAGTCCGGCCACACGGTGATAAGAGCTGTGCGCAACCCGCGAGATGCCTCGGATATTCCTGTCGATTTTTGCGCCGATGTTCGCAAGGAGATATGGTTTCCAAGGCTTAGAGGGGTTGATGTCGTGATCAATGCCGTGGGAGTTCTACGTGATAGCGAAACTAACCCCATGCAGCAGCTACATCACGAAACACCGCTGGCCCTCTTTGCCGCCTGTGCCGAAGCAGGTGTGAAACGGATCGTGCACTTTTCCGCGCTCGGTATCGATAGCGGTGTCGATGCCGCCTACTTTCGCACACGTGTCGCTGCCGAGCAGGCATTGAAAAGCATGCCGGAGAAGTTGCGCTGGCTCTGCCTTCGTCCTTCGGTGATCTACGGCGAAGATGGCGGCAGTGCGCGCATGTTCCGTATGCTGGCAAAGCTTCCGTTGCACATGTTGCCGATGGGAGGCGAGCAAACGCTACAGCCGGTGCATATCGATGACATCTGTTCGGCTGTCGAACGGTGGATCAACGATGCCGATACCAGGAGTTTGCGGGTCGATGCAGTGGGTGCTGAGGCGGCTACGATGCGCGGTATGCTCGATAGTTATCGCGCTCAATTGGGATATACCCCGGCCTGGCATATTGCTGTGCCCGGGCTTGCAGTTCATCTGGCAGCAGTGATCGGCGACAGGATTCCGAAAACTCCTCTGTGCAGCGATACCCTGGCCATGATGGCGGCAGATAACAGTGCTGATTCAAAACCTTTTTCTGAACTGCTCGGCCGGTCGCCGAAAAGTTATCGGGAGTTTATCTTATGAGCGGTCTACTGGTTTATGAGCGCGATATTTTTCTGACCAGAGTCGTGCTGGCGACAGTATGGATGATAACCGGAGCCCTTTCGCTCGCTGTTTTTCCGCAACAGGAGAGTCTGAAACTGCTGGCGGCGGTTGGGTTGAATGGCAGCCCGGCCCTGGCCGCACTCTATGGCACGGCATCGCTGGATATATTGCTTGGCATACTGACCTTAAGCCTCCCTTCGCTTTGGCTCTGGCGTATGCAGGTAATCGTGATTGTCGGCTACAGCGTGGTCATTGCGATCTGTCTGACCGAATACTGGCTGCATCCGTTCGGACCGATCCTGAAAAACCTGCCGATTCTTTTTCTGCTCTGGCTGTTACACCAGCGTGAACGGGAGAGATGACATGGATAGTTTTCTGTTGTTTAAATGGCTGCACATCATCTCCAGCATTGTACTGGTCGGCGTCGGTTTCGGTAGTGCCTTCTACCTCTATTTCATCAACCGAAGCCGAAATATTGCAGCCATCGCAGAAGTCTCCCGACTGGTGGTCAGAGCCGATTACTGGTTCACCACGCCTGCAATTTTCGTTCAGCCGATCACAGGCATCGCGCTGGTTTCTTTGGGTGGCTATTCGCTGACCGAAGCCTGGCTGCTGGTCACCTATGCCCTGTTTATTCTGGCAGGCATCTGCTGGTTGCCGGTCGTTTGGCTGCAAGTCCGTATGCGGGATATGGCGCACGAGGCTGTGCAAAACGGTGACAGGTTACCATCCAGCTACTGGCTGTATGCAAAGTGGTGGACAGCATTGGGAATGATCGCTTTTCCGGCCATGCTGGCCGTATTTGCCCTGATGGTGTTCAGGCCAGAGATATAGGGGAAGGTCTTAAAGCACGATCTCCGGCGGCCTGGCATGGCTCAAAAATTCCTGATTCGACATGGTCAGGCCGTAGGCACCGGCGAGACCGAAGACGGCAATGTCGCCGATGTCGGCGGCTTCGACATAAACATCGTTGGCCAGCTTGTCTGCGCTGGTGCACAGAGGGCCGCCGAAGTAGACCTCTTCGCCACGGATCAAGGCCTGCCCATCGAACAGCTTCGGTCGATCCATACGCACGATGGCGAGCGGATGGTTGATCGAGAGGGCGGCAGGCCTGCGGAAATGGTTGATGCCACCGGCACAAACCACCTGCTTCTTGCCACGGCTCTCCTTGATATCGAGGATCTCCGTGCAGAAGAAGCCGGAATCGGCAGCCAGATAGCGGCCCAGCTCCAGTACGAAATGACGTCCTGCAAAACCGTAATCGGCGATCATCGAAGCCAACCCATCGGCATAGGCCTGCGGATCGAAGTCGCGGCCCTCCTCAAGATAGTCGACGCCAAAGCCACCGCCGAAATCGATGATATCACACCGAACATCTGAATAGTTCGCCTCGATCTTCTTCGTCAGGTCGAAAACGAGCTGGCAATTCTTGAGCAGGTCGGCGACGTTCAGTACGCCGGAAGCGGCATAGACATGCAGGCCGCGGAAGTTCAGGTGATCCAGAGCCAGAATCTGCGGTAGGGCCGCATCCAGCCGCTCCTCATCAATACCGAACTTCTTACTGCCGCCGGAGAAGGTGGTCTGCGCTTCATGGATGTCGAAGTCAGCATTGATGCGCAGCAGGATATCGATCTGCTTGCCGCTGGCTTCACAAATCGCGTTGAGCCGGTGTGCCTCGGCCAGCGATTCGATGTGCACGGTGCGCACGCCCTGCTCCACGCTCCAGCTCAGCTCCTCGACCGACTTGCCGGGACCGGTGTAGATCAGCCGATCCGGCGAAAAACCTGCCGCTACCGCCTTCTCAGCCTCGCCAAGGCTGGCGATCTCGATGCCGACAGCACCGCCTTCGAGTGCTGCCTGTAGAAAGGCCGGATGCGGGTTGGCCTTCATCGCATAAAAGACCTCAAGCCCCTCGGGCATGATCGAAACCAGATGGGCGATCTTCTCGCGCATCGGGGTTGTCTCGTAGATATAGCAGTTGAGGGTTGTGCCACTGGCCGCGCGGGCACGAATCTCCGATTCAATGTGAGATGGAACAAACATCGGCTAAACCTCCACCGCTTTAAGTCGGCGAGCAAGTTCAGCGGCCTTTTCCGGCCCATCGACCAGGGCTGCACGTACGAAACCCGTGCCCGGATTGATGCCGTTTTCATCCTCGGCACCGAGGTAGGAGCCGGGCAGAACGGTGATATGCTGCTGTTGCCATGCAGCCTTGGCGAACGTCTCGTCACTTCCCGGCTCCGATCCCACTTTCAACCAGACAAAGAAGGAGCCTTCCGGAATATCGCCACCGTAGATGTCGAAGAAAGCTTTCAGGCTCTCCCGGTAAACGGTGAGGTGCTTCTCCACATGCACCTCATCCGACCATGCTTTCGCTGCCACTGCCTGCAATGGCAGTGGTGTGGCAGGTCCCGTATAACTACGCAGTTTGGTGAAGCGTTTGATCAGGTTCGCATCGCCAGCGATTAGGCCTGAACGCATGCCGGGCAAAGCCGAGCGTTTGGAGAGCGAGTTCATGACGATACAGCGGGCATAGTCAGCACGCCCGAGCCTTTGCGCCACCTCGAGTAGTCCCAGCGGCTTCTCCTGCCAGTAGATCTCTGAATAACACTCGTCGGAAACGATGGCGAAGTCGTAGCGGTCGGCCAGTTTCAGTAGTTCGGTATAATAGGCCTCATCGGCGATCCAGCCGGTCGGATTCGAGGGTGAGCAGACATAAACCAGCGCCGTCTGCTGCCAGACAGCTTCAGGTATGGCCGCGAGATCGGGAGCGAAACCGCTCGCCTCCGTGCAGGGCAGAAGCCACGGCTTGGCACCCGAGGTGTAGGCAGCACCGAGATAGATCTGATACATCGGATTGGGCATCAGTACGTAAGGTTTCGGATCGGCTTCGGGATTGACCAGCGCATGAGCGATGGCGAAGAGCGATTCGCGCGTGCCGTTGGCACTGAGCACCTGCGTAGCCGGATCGACGTTTTTCAGCCCGTAACGGCGTTTAAGCCAGTCGGCGATAGCCGTACGCAGCTCCATGCCACCGACCGTGGAGGGGTATTTGGAGAAGCCGGAAATGTTTTCGTTCAGCGTATCGGCAACGAAGTCGGGCAGCGGCAGGCGCGGCTCACCGGCACCGGCATCGATATGTTCAAGCTCGCTATTGGCCGGGCAGCCTGCAAGTAGCCGTTTCAGCCGCTCAAACGGATAGGCGCCCAGCCTTTCCAGACGCGGCTGGCATCGTTTTTCATCCATGGTTTAAGTTAAAATGCAATATCCGCACGCGCACGGATCACTTTACTCCACGGACCGAAACGGCCCAGTGCATCGATGGCACGAACCCGGAAAGCATACTCGACCTCTCCACTGCGCAGGTTGATAAACTTAGTCAGTGAGGGGGCCTCATAATGTTTTGCCTTGGGTGAGATTTCAGAGTAGCGACGCCAGAAACCTGGGCAGTTGCAATGCGGGTCAACCTCGGCGCGATCGATCTGGATGCCGATGGCGTAACTGCCACCTGCCACCTTCAGATCAATCTTCAGGGTGTTACCCGAGATAGAGTGGTTGATTTCAGTAATGCTTGGTGGGGCATCGTTTACAATCGGCTGAGGTGGTTCTTTGCGTCCGCAGGCCGACAGGGTAAAGACTACGATAGTCAGAATTAGTAAAATATTTCGCATGCTTAAGACTCCGCCTTTAATGGTTCGCATCGAGTGATTCGTTCGATGATTCGAGCAGCGCTTTCCAGGTGGCACACTGCTGGCGCACCTGCTCAGGGGCGGTGCCGCCGATATGGTTGCGCGCCGCCACACACGCCTCAACCGAGAGCTGTTGAACCATTTCGGCCGTCAGGCGCGAATCGATGGCCTGACATGCTGCCTGATCCATCTCGTGCAGTTCGCATCCCGCCTTGATGCAGTGGCCGACCGATTTCCCGACAATTTCGTGTGCTTCACGGAACGGCACACCTGCCCGCACCAGCGCATCGGCCAGATCAGTGGCGGTGGAAAAGCCGGAGGCTGCCGCTTTCAACATGTTTGCCTTGTTCACCTTGATATCGGGCAACATATCGCCGAAAACACGCAGACTGCCTTCGAGGTTATCGAAGGCATCGAATATCGCGCCTTTGTCCTCCTGCATATCCTTGTTGTAGGCCAAAGGCAGGCTCTTCACCGTGGTCAGGATGGCAACAAGGCCGCCGATGATGCGGCCGGTCTTGCCGCGAACCAGCTCCGGCATATCCGGATTCTTCTTCTGCGGCATGATTGATGAGCCGGTGCAGAAGGCATCGGGCAGATCGACAAAGCTGAACTGGGAACTCATCCAGAGGATCAGCTCCTCGGAAAAACGGGAAAGGTGCACGGCACAGATGGATGCAGCTGAGAGCAGCTCCATAATAAAATCACGATCGGAGACAGCGTCCAGAGAGTTGGTGCAGGGGCCGTTGAAGCCCAATGCTTCCGCTGTCTGGAAACGGTTGATGTCGAAGGTGGTTCCGGCCAGGGCTGCCGAGCCGAGCGGGCACTGGTTCATGCGCTCGCGGGCATCGAAGAAGCGATCCATATCGCGCTCGAACATCTCGACATAGGCGAGCAGATGGTGGCCGAAGGTGACCGGTTGCGCCGTCTGCAGGTGGGTAAAGCCGGGCATGATGGTGTCAGCATGATCCTCTGCCAGTTCAACCAGCACTTTTTGCAGGGTATGAATACGGGTGATGACATCGTCAGTTCTTCTGCGCAGATAGAGGCGCGCATCGGTGGCGACCTGATCATTACGGGATCGGGCGGTGTGCAGCTTTTTCCCTGCATCGCCAATGCGGTCGGTCAGCCGCTTCTCGATGTTCATGTGCACATCTTCCAACTCGATGGTGAACTCGAATTCACCACGCTCGATCTGAGCCTCGATCTCATTCAGGCCATCGATGATGGAGGCGAGCTCCTCATCGGTCAGGATGCCTTGTGCATTGAGCATGGTGGCGTGCGCACGGGAGCCTGCGATGTCTTCGGCATACATGCGCGCATCGACATCGATGGATGCGTTGAAGGCTTCTACGAAACTGTCGGTCGGGGCATCGAAGCGCCCTCCCCAGGGTTTATCGGACATTTAACTAACTCCTGCCGTGGCTCGAACGTCGGCAACTATAACGGCAATGAGAGGGTTCGGAAATGAGCATTACACAGCAATGTGGAATTGAGGGATGAAATCCTATATTCTGCGCCGCCTTTGCGTCCGCAAGAGTGTTTATACACCGCTGCAGATGCAGCAGTTTACGTTAGGAGATTATCATGGCCCTGAATGTCTATTACGACAAAGATGCCGATCTTTCGATCATTAAAAGTAAAAAAGTAGCCATTATCGGTTACGGTTCTCAGGGCCACGCACATGCGTGCAACCTGAACGATTCCGGTGTCGATGTAACTGTGGGCTTGCGCGCAGGTTCCTCTTCCATCGCCAAGGCCGAAGCACACGGCTTGAAGACCAGCGATGTAGCCGCAGCCGTTGCCGGAGCCGATGTTGTCATGGTACTGACGCCTGATGAGTTCCAGTCCGTGCTCTACAAGGAAGAGCTTGAGCCGAACCTGAAGAAGGGTGCCACCCTCGCTTTCGCTCACGGTTTCGCCATCCACTACAACCAGATCGTTCCCAGAGCCGATCTGAACGTCATCATGATCGCACCAAAGGCACCGGGTCACACCGTTCGTAACGAGTTCGTCAACGGCGGCGGTATCCCTGACCTGATCGCGGTTTTCCAGGATGCGACCGGCGATGCCAAGAACATCGCGCTCTCTTACGCCTCTGCCATCGGTGGCGGCCGTACCGGCATCATCGAGACCACCTTCAAGGATGAGACCGAGACCGATCTGTTCGGTGAGCAGGCCGTTCTCTGCGGTGGCGCGGTTGAGCTGGTCAAGGCCGGTTTCGAGACCCTGACTGAAGCGGGCTACGCGCCTGAGATGGCCTATTTCGAGTGCCTGCACGAGTTGAAATTGATCGTCGACCTGATGTATGAGGGCGGTATCGCCAACATGAACTACTCGATCTCCAACAACGCCGAGTACGGTGAGTACGTCACCGGCCCGCGCGTGATCAACGAGGAGTCTCGCAAGGCGATGAAAGAGTGCCTGCACAACATCCAGACCGGTGAATATGCCAAGCAGTTCATTCTGGAAGGTGCGACCAACTACGCATCGATGACCGCTGCACGTCGCAACAATGCCGCTCATCCGATCGAGCAGACCGGTGAGAAGCTGCGTTCGATGATGCCGTGGATCAAAAAAATCATCGACAAGTCTAAAAACTAATCGTTCTTACATTGTAGAAATCAAAAAGGGAGGCATTCGCCTCCCTTTTTTAATGTCTGCTAACGGACAAATTGGACGAGTGCGAAGCACAACTCGGCCGTTCGGCCGTGCGCAGCACGGGCGAACGCTTTGCTCACCGGAAATTTAGGAGCGAAGCGAGTAAATTTTCCGAGTGCAGCAACTTGTTAAGTGCTTTCATTTTTTATTACTCGTGCCAGCTTTTTTGCTAGCTCTTCAACTCCAAGATCAGAATTTAGGCCGACTTTATCAGCCAACCTTGGGCTGTATTGATAAACCTCTTCTACAGATACGTTATGCCAAACCGGCAAAATGACATTATCTTTTTCCAGAATTTCTCTTGTGTATACAGAATCAAATTCGGCTTTACCCCATCCATCATTGCTTAAAAAGCTAGGCGAGAGGACGACAACACATTTGCGAGTCTCTTTTAGCCCAGCTTCAATGCTTGAACGTAAGCTATCACCGACATTTAGGGAAAACTCATCATACCAAACTGGACACATTAATTTTGAAAGCTCATGCGCAAGCTGCCTGACTAAATCATCTTTATCTCTTGAGTCATGAGATATGAATGCTAATGGCTTTTCTAATTCTGATCGCTTCAATGCATATTCCTTATCTCTGACTAAAACCTGGAAGCCTTTCGCCATCCCAAGCTGTTTAATCTGTTCCCTAGCAGCTTCACCTAAAATTTCATCTATATAAAGGATTATTCGTTTAGTAAAAACTAGACTTTCAGAATTGGCCCTTTCAGAGTAACCATGAAAACCCATTTCCACATAGACGCCATCGCCCCCAGGCGATAAAACGCAATTTGCTACCTCACTGTTGTTGAACAGAGCATTTGCCGTACCAACAACATCTACTCCATTTTCAATAAAGAATGACCAGTACTTGGCGTTACCATCAAAATCTTGAGATATGCGAGCAACTATCGAGTGCAGAGATTCCCCACTTTGATTCCTCATTTCCCAAGAGCTATGAGTTGATAAACAACGACTCAAATCAACGTCAAAGTATTCTCGTAATGTCGCCATTCTGTCTGATTACTCCTTGGCACTTAACGCTAGCGGTGAGGGGCTTACCGTAGCGGGATTTGTTTTGTGCTAGGCTCTTTTAGCACAAAATAAACACCGCGGAAGGTAAGTCCCTCTCGACCGCCATTGTTAGGTTTGCTCATTTTCGTACTTTAATAGCGTCTGGCGAGATTTATTAAACACTAAAATACTCCCGTTTTCTTCTAGGCCTGAATCTTTAATATTCTCAGCAAATAAAATGATTGCTTGCTCAAAGTCATCAATGAGGCTATCTACATTAATCTTTAGCACGCGAGGCCTATGATTTTGTTTCAGATGGGAATCAGGTTCATTGATAAGAATATTGAAGTTACCGCCAGGCGCATAAGCATGCACAGAGCCATGCCTATAGTTTTTTACTAATAACTTTGATGACTGAGCGTACTTCGGGTTAACTTTACTCATCACCTCTTTTATAAAAATCTCCGACCGTTCCGTCGCATCCCCGTGCTTGGCCTTTCCTGTGTAAAGCGCACCTAGAAAATCACACCAACACAGAACAAGCATAATAGGTTCGAAGAATCCGTAGCCAATTTCTGGCTTTGGTTCTGTTTCTATATAAAGGATTCGTGTTCTTTTAACTGACTTAATGAAGTCACTTAACAGGAACTCTTTTGCCATTTCCACTGTGAAGTCACTATTTAATTTCCACATAATTTAATGACACCCTCTTTCAAACCTAACGGCCGAGTTGAGCGTTTCCGCATGCGGTTCTCCGCGCTTGCACGGAGTATTCGCGTGTGGAATGTGCTCGAACGATTTGTTCGAGCGTGCGAGTCAGCGCACGATCGGACAAATTGGACGAGTGCGAAGCACAA
>JBNLEB010000012.1:0-10453 GCA_050304695.1 Mariprofundaceae bacterium | reverse complement strand
GGGAATCTGATTTCATTGATTTCGAAGCTCTCTGTCATAAACCAGAAATTCCCGACCGTTTCTTTCAAAGGTTTTGATGTATGAGAAACCTGACGACTGATACAGCTTCTGGGCGCTTTTCATCGATAGCTGCGTCCACAGCATCATTCTTGAATAACCCTCACTCCTGGCTTTTGAGAGCGCCGCTTCGATAAGGCGTTTCCCGAGTCCTCTGCCACGATAGTCGGGCTTCACCCCCAGCAAGTGCATCTCCGCTTCATTGTCTTTCGCCAATCGGCAAGCCTCCGATCCGGGCGGTACCACGATCACCATTCCGGCCAGGGTCGAGGTTTCCCGATCCCGGGCACCGATCACTGTTCCCCGTCGCCTCACACTGGATGGGTCGAACAAAACCTCTGCTTCGTCGAATCTGGTGAACCCGCCTTCAACGTAGACCTCGGTTAACAGCTCCGATAGCTCGGAATCTTCGATATCAAGGTTCCCGGCTGTATCAATTTCAAATTCCATCTCTATATCGTGCATAACTTCCTGTGGCGAATCAATCGAGCCTGACTCCGTCATTGTTTTTTAAAGTTAACCGTATAGTGAAGCCGGTTGCCGAACCGTTCACTCACTTCAAAGCCGTGGGCTGAAGCGAGCGATTGAAGCTCATCGATGCTGAGCTTGTCGGGATCACCGGCTGCCTCTGAGATGGAGAGGATGCCATCCTCCTTCAAAACCCTGTGAATCTCTTTCAGGTAAGTCTCTTTGTTATTCACCTCGCCGATGACGGTGACCATAAACACCCGGTCAAAAGTATTGCTTTCAAGGTCGAGGCTGTTGCCGTCGGTCAGTTTGAACTCGACGTTGGTGATGCCTCGCTTATCCAGCCGCTTTTTGGCGTAGTCCAGCATCTCCTGCTGGATATCGAGCAAGACCAGCCTGCCGCGTTTCAACACCTTCGCCACATGCGTACTGAAATATCCGGGGCCGGGGCCGATCTCCAGCACATGATGATCCTCTTTCAAGTCTAATCGCTGAATCAACCTCTTCGGCGAGAGGAAGATGTTCCTGAAAGGGATCAGCAGGGTAAAAGCATATCTGGGCGGAAACACCCCTTTCCCTGAAAAACTGTTTTTATATGAGGTGGTCATTTATTTCCGTATTTTCTTTCACTCTCACTTGCTTGGTAATTTGACGCGAGAAACTGCATCGAATCCCTTTGTTTTTTTGAAGGACATATTATGTATGAAGTTTTCCATTGAATCTGAAGGGTCAATAGCCTCTAAGTTTAGAGACTGTAAGGTGTTCTTAGGAATGCACGCAGACAAAATTGGTGATTCTTCAAGATGACCTGTTTTGGAATTTAATAATTTATCAACTGCTGTGACGATGACAATATCATCTGGAATCACGGAAAAGAGTTCATTTGCAACCCTTAATGCGCTGCTACATACGTAGTCTTGGTAGAATTCGTTAAAAGTACCTTTTGGCATTTGTTTAACAGACAGCTTTCCACTTCTTAGTAAACTCTTGGTTTCATTCGGCACAATTTCTTCGCCATGTACATGAATTGTCGCTTCAACAACTCCGTCTTCGCCGATATGAACTTCTAATCTAGAGCCCAAGTTTGAGATTTCAGAGAATGGATCTAAGTTTTCAATGGCTTCGATTTTTGCTTCACGATTACCATCAAGTAGAGATTGACCAATTCTTGTGCTTTCTTCCCAGTTTTTCAGTTCTTCCTCCCATTTAGCCAACTCTTCACTATGTTCTAAAGTATCTTTTTCGATTGCTTGTTTTAGACCCTTTTCGAGTTCATCCCTTCTCTTCTCCTCTCTTTTAAAGAGTCGGTCTATGAAACTTGGTTTGTAGTTTTCAATTTTGAGGCGTGCGGTTTGTTCAGCCCGGCTCGATTTTTCAGGCTTTTGAGGAGCTTCAGAGGCAACTATTTTTTGCCAGCCAATGGGGCGGCTGCATTCTTTATGTAGAGATTGAATTATATCTATATGGTTTTCATATACTTCAACTTCATATGCCGCCTGCTCCAATTCTTGCATACGTTCATATTGTATTTGTTGTTTTTCAAGTTCGCGTTGACGACGTTTAGCATCTCTTTCTGCAGCTCTTGCAGCAGCACTAATAGTACGAATCGTGCCTTTCCACCCCATAGAGACCTCCCTTTATGGTGGGTATGAAGCGTGTTTATATTGTTAGCCCCCATATCCCTTGAGGCCAAACTAGGCTTGCAGATTGGCATGCGCAATAGCTCGTTGGCAATTGTTGCAAAGGCTACAATGGGAGTGTCGCGATCCGGTTTGCGACAAGGGGTGATTCGCTAACCTGTTGGATTTAAAAGGGTAAATATCTGGCATCTCCGTTGCTCTGGACTCTATAGAGGAGTCTCTATGAAGCAGAGCGACATCGCAGAGCTGCTGGACGAACCGGCATGCGAGCATAACAAGAAGGCCAAGTCCGGCTGCGCTAAACCGAAACCGGGAGCGAGCGCGGGCGGTTGCGCTTTCGATGGTGCCCAGATCGCGCTGCTGCCGATTGCCGATGTGGCCCACATCGTGCATGGCCCGATCGCCTGTGCCGGTTCATCGTGGGATAACCGCGGTACACGCTCCTCCGGCCCCGAACTTTACCGTCTCGGTTTCACCACCGATCTGACCGAGCAGGATGTGATCATGGGCCGCTCGGAGAAGCGGCTGTTCCACTCCATCAAGCAGGCGGTCGAAGAGCATTCGCCTGCCGCTGTTTTCGTTTACAACACCTGCGTTCCCGCACTGATCGGCGACGATGTCGATGCCGTTTGCAAGGCCGCCGCCGAGCGCTGGGGTGTACCTGTCGTGCCTGTCGATGCGGCGGGCTTCTACGGCACCAAGAATCTGGGTAACCGCATTGCCGGTGAATCGATGGTCAAATATGTGATCGGCACCGCCGAGCCGAAGCCGCTGCCAAAGGGCAGCGAGCGCCCCGGCATCACCGTGCACGACGTCAACCTGATCGGCGAATACAACATTGCAGGTGAGCTGTGGCATGTGCTGCCGCTGCTTGATGAGCTGGGTATCCGCGTACTCTGCACGCTGGCCGGGGATGCCCGTTTCCATGAGGTGCAGTCGATGCATCGCGCCGAGGTGAACATGATGGTCTGCTCCAAGGCGATGGTGAATGTGGCGCGCAAGCTCGAATCGAGCTTCGGCACCCCATGGTTCGAGGGCAGCTTCTACGGCATGGAGGATACATCGCAGGCGCTGCGCGACTTCGCCCGCCTGATCGACGATCCATCGCTGACAGAGCGCACCGAAGCCTTGATCGCCCGTGAAGAGGCGAAGCTGAACGAGGCATTGCAGCCGTGGCGCGAGCGCCTGAATGGAAAAAGAGCTTTGCTCTATACCGGCGGTGTGAAGTCGTGGTCGGTGATCTCGGCATTGCAGGATTTGGGCATGACGGTCGTTGCCACCGGCACCAAGAAATCGACCGAAGAGGATAAGGCACGTATCCGCGAGCTGATGGGCGAAGAGGCGGTGATGATCGAGGATGGAAATCCGCGCGCACTGCTGAAGATCGTCGCTGACTACCGGGCGGACATCCTCATTGCAGGCGGCCGCAACATGTACACGGCACTCAAAGCAAGATTGCCGTTTCTCGATATCAATCAGGAGCGCGAGTTCGGTTATGCGGGTTACAGCGGCATGCTGGAACTGGCGCGTCAGTTCGCGCTGACACTGGAGAGCCCTGTCTGGGCCGATGTGCGCAGCCCGGCGCCGTGGCAGGAGTCCGGTGTGAAAGGTAAACCACTGGCGCCGGGGGTGATGCATGGCTAAATCAATGGTTCTCGACTCTTTTTACCACCGGGAGCAGCGGCAACGTTCAGGTAAATCATCCCCTGAAAAGACTTCGATCATCGCTGTGATGAGTTCTCTCAAGAGCTGGATGCGGGCGCATGCACACGGCTGCGCGCCGGTACACAAGAGCGTCGAATATCGCGTTGTCTGCAAGGGCCACAGCAATGAGAGCGCACGTCATGGCTGAAGTGCTGAAACGCAATAAGGCGCTGAGTGTCAGCCCGCTCAAGGCAAGCCAGCCGGTTGGCGGTGTGCTCGCCTTCCTCGGTATCAACCGCTCCATGCCGATGCTGCACGGCTCGCAGGGATGCAGCGCCTTTGCCAAGGTCTTCTTCGTGCGTCATTTCCGTGAGCCGATTCCATTGCAGACGACCGCGATGGATCAGGTCAGCTCTGTCATGGGTGCCGATGACAATGTCGTTGAGGGATTGAAGACCGTCTGTGAGAAGAACAGCCCGGCGATGGTCGGCCTGCTCACCACGGGCCTTTCTGAGACACAGGGTACGGACATCAATCGCACCGTGAAGATGTTCCGTGAGAAACATCCCGAGCATAACGACGTTGCCGTGATTCCGGTGACCACCCCCGATTTTGCAGGCTCTGCCGAGTCC
Organism: Mariprofundaceae bacterium; assembly: GCA_050304695.1. Taxonomy (GTDB): domain Bacteria; phylum Pseudomonadota; class Zetaproteobacteria; order Mariprofundales; family Mariprofundaceae; genus WSZY01. Next base: position 6,012 of record JBNLEB010000012.1, on the reverse strand, counting down.
GGCTTTGCCGCAGCGGTGGAGGCGATGATCGATGTGCTGGTTCCTGCTGCCTCGACAGCTAGAACATCGCCCGGCATGCGCCCTCGTCAGGTGAATGTGCTTGCCGGTTCCATGCTGACACCGGGCGACATCGAGTTCGTCAAGGATACGATCGAGCGCTTCGGCATGCGGCCTCTCGTGCTTCCCGATATTTCAGAGTCGCTGGATGGTCATCTTGGCGGTAACGACTTCTCTCCCATCACCACCGGCGGTACCCCGGTTGAGGACATCATCACCATGGGCGAGTCGGCCGTGACGCTGGTGATCGGCAATTCGCTCAACAAGGCGGCCGATCTGCTCAAGGCGCGGACAGGGGTTCCCGATTACCGGTTCGATTCGCTGATGGGGCTGAACAGTGTCGATAAACTGATGCTGGCGCTCAAGGAGGTTTCCGGTACGCCGGTGCCTGCACGTTTGGAGCGGCAGCGCTCCCAGCTTCAGGATGCGATGCTCGATACCCATTTTATGTTGGGGCAGTCGAAGGTGGTTGTCGCAGCCGATGCTGACCTGCTCTACAGCTTTAGCGCACTGGTTCGCAGCATGGGCGGCGATGTGGTGGCAGCCGTGGCTCCGGCAAGGGCTGCGATCCTCGAACAGATTCAGGCTGAAGCGGTCAAGATCGGCGATCTCGAAGATGCCGAGAAGCTGGTGGCAGGCCAGAAGATCGATCTGATGATCGGCAATTCGCATGCCGGAGAGTCTGCCGCAAGACTCGGTTGCCAGTTCCTGCGTGCAGGCTTTCCGCAATACGACCTGCTCGGCGGCTTCCAGCGCACATGGGTCGGCTATGCCGGTACACGGCAGGCGCTCTTCGATATGGCCAACCTGATGGTGGCATGCGGCAAGGGCGAGATCGAGCCCTACCACTCGGTCTATTCACAGAAAACAGATCCCGGCTATGGGTTGACTGCATCAGCGGATGATGCGGATGGAGGTGGCTATGCAGTTGCAGCGGCAGTTGCGGGTGGTTGATCCCGTGGTGGATATCGATGCGAGTCTGAAGGTTGCCTTCGCGACCACGGACATGAAACAGGTGAACCAGCATTTCGGTTCAGCCAAGTCGTTTGCCATCTACGCCATCAACAGTGAGCAGGCGACCCTGCTGGAGGTGGCCCAGTTCGGACGGCTCGATCAGGACGGTAACGAGGACAAGCTGGCGGTGAAGATGGAGGCGCTGAAAGGGTGCGGCATTGTCTATAGCCAGGCGGTCGGTTCATCGGCGGTGCAGCAGTTGCTGCGGATGAATATTCAGCCGGTTCGTGTGGAGCCGGGTGCGAAGATCGGTGAGCTGATCAAGGCGTTGCAGGAGGATTTGGTCAACGGCCCATCGGCATGGGTGGCCAAGGCATTGGCGACTCAGAACAGAGCCGACAGCAACCGCTTCGACGCGATGGAAGATGAGGGCTGGGAAGAGGATTGTAGTTGATACGAACAGGGGCTTCCTGCCTCCTGTTCTTTGCCGCCCATCCATGGGTGGAACGTGAATACGCCGAGTTTTAAAGGAGTTTGATATGAGTGCAGTAGAGATGGTGATTGCCGAGGAAGACCCGATCCTGAAATCGGACTTTATGCAGGAGATGGTGCGTCAGATGCGGGCACTGGATACCTATGACACTTATGAAGGGTGGTCGGATGCGAAGATTCTCGATCCTTTCATCCTGACCAAGGAGCGCCGCCGCGAGATCCCGGTGATCGGTGATCCGGATGAAATTGTCATGGCACGGGTGAAATGCCTCTACAACGCTATCTCATTCCTGATCGAGAAGAGCACCGGAATCATGGCTGTGCCGGTCGTCAATATCACCCATGAGGGGTTTGGCCGTGTACTGATTACAGCCGGAAAACTGGTGGTGCTGGATCGTTCGCTGCGCGATGTCCATCGCTTTGGCTTTCGCACAGTCGAGGCGATGCAGGAGGAGGGTGAGAAGCTGCTCGCCGCTGCACTGAATCTGATCGAGAAGTACCCCGAGGTCGCGAAGGAATAAGAGATTCACCGCCAAGGGCGTGACCCTTGGAAATCCTCGCCGGGGGACAAAGGTACGCAAAGAAGAGATAGATGTTTCTAATTCTCTTCATTTTTTCTCCGTGCCTCTGTGTCTCGGTGGTGAAAAAAGGAGTAAACAGATGACGGAAGAAGAGTTGAAAGCGCTGCAGAAAGATATGCGCAGGAAAAAACGGATTGCCAGCGAATGGGCATCGCAACTGCACGATCTGGTTGAGGATCGCCTGCCGGCTGCCTACGAGGAGATACCTGCCATGGCGCAGTCCACCTATGACGCCTGCAAGGCGTGGGAAGAGGCGAACAAGAAACTTGCTGAGGCTGAAGGAACCTGAGCCAGTGTCGCGAGCCATGGATGGCTCGCCAAAATCGAAAGATTTTGTAAGCAGTTGTAAAACCACGCCAAGGTGAATGCCGCAATGAGCGGCAGAGAAGGTGCCCTGGGGTATTTTACAACTGCGTCAGAGAAAAAATGCAGGGATGCATTTTTTCGGATCAATAGAACCAGGAGAAAAAAGATGAGTGAGATGATTACAGGATTAACCCGTGGCGGTGAGGAGTGGAACCCCGAGTTTGTCACCGAGGTGAATCAATCCACCTGCATCGGTTGCGGCCGTTGCTACAAGGTCTGTCCGCGCGATGTGTTCGATCTGGTTGAGCGCGAGATGGACGATTCCGACTACGATGACGATTACGACGATATTGATGATGATGTCGTGATGGTGATGGCGATCAAGGATGCGATGGACTGTATTGGTTGCGGCTCCTGCTCGCGTGTTTGCCCGAAGAACTGTCATACCCATGAACCAGCTGCGGTAGCTGCCTAATGATTTTTAATAAAATACCCAAGCCTGAGAAGCATGTATTCGTCTGCGTGCAGAATCGTCCGGCGCTTCATCCGCGCGGTTCCTGTGTATCCAAGGGAGCACCTGCGGTCTACGAGGCGTTTGCCAAGCAGTTTGAGCAGGAGGGGCTGTTCGGCCGCTTCGCGCTGACCACGACCGGTTGCCTCGGCCCCTGTATGAAGGGGGCGACAGTGATGGTTTACCCGGATGGAGTGATGTATGCGCAGCTTAAGCCTGAGGATGTCTCAATGATTATCGAAGAGCATCTGAAGGGTGGAGAGCCGGTCAAAGAGCTGCTGATCTCCCCGGATATCTGGGGTTAATAAGAGAGCGATGCCTCTTCCCTCAGCTCCTATGGCCTCAACGCCCATGACCTCAACAAACCTGACTTCGATCCATGCCCATGAGGGTGTGCAGTTCGGCATGAATATTCCCGAGCATGTCAACCACTTCCTGCAGCTGGCAGCGCAAAAGCCCAGTGACAAGGTGTGGGCCGAGTCGCACCTGAAACGTGCGCTGGAAGAGGGGCCGGATCAGATCGAGGTCTATGTGGCGCTCTACAAACACTACTGCTACAGCGGCTGCTTCGATGAGGCGGCAGTGATGGTTGATACGGCTTTGATGAAGGCGGTCGAGCAGGCCGGTGTCGAACGGGATTGGCGTCTGCTGGATGCCGATGCCACCGATTGGTCTCTTGTCGATGGGCTTGCACGGTTGTTGCTCTATTCGCTCAAGGCGCTGGCCTTTATCAGTCTGCGGCAGGGGGCATTGGCGATGGCAAATGAAGCACTCGATAAGTTGCTTCAGCTTGATCCTGAAGATCGGGTCGGCGCCAGCGTGGTACGCGATCTGGCCGAGGTGATGAACGATGAGTGAAATGGCTTGTGAATCGATCCACAGCGATATCGGCGGCCTCTGTACCTTTTTCCGCAACGTGCTGCTCGATATGGGCTTCGATGAGTGTGCGATCCAGTTTGCCGAGCGGGGCGAATGCAGGGTCGAGACGGTGACCGACAGCTTCAACAGTGAAGAGCGGATCAGCGGCAGTTGGCTCAATGCGGAGGGCACCCGCTTTGCCCATTTCATTCGCTATGCCAACGGCACATTGTTTGCCGAGCACGATGTGCTGCTCGGTCATCCGCAGAAGCCGGAGATGTTTGTCGAGGCGCTGGAGGTGTGGGGGCAACCGGGCAGTTTCAAGCATGATGTGAAGCTTCTGCCTGCACTGTGATGGCAACGATGAAAAATGCAGTGACTCAGGCGTCCGACGGTGATTTTTACGATTGGCTACTCTCGCAGGTAAATAGCCGCGAGGTGGCCGAGCTGGTGCAGATCGGGCTGGTCTGGACCTTCTGCCGCTCCATTCAGGGGTGCGGTCTGGCGATGAGTCCGCAGGCCTACACGCGCAACATCGAGTGGCCGCGGACACTGGCCGGTACGCCGCTGGTTGAGCTGGCCGAGGGGATCAGAAGCTGGGAGCCTTACAAGGCGAGCGTGGCCATGGCGGCGATCAACGCGACGATCAGGCCCCGCTTTATCGAATTCGAACATCTGGTCGAGCTGCCCAACAGCGACGGTAATCTGGCCGTTTTCGACTACTTCCTGCCGCGTATCAATGGTGCGCGTATCGTTGTGGTCGGCCGTTATCCGGGGCTGGAACGATTCGAGGCGGAGTACGATATCCGCGTGCTTGAGCGCCATCCCGGTCCGAACGACTATCCCGATACAGCGGCCGAGGAGCTGATCCCCGAGGCGGATTGGGTCTTCATCACGGCCAGCTCCATCATCAACAAAACCTTCCCGCGTCTGGCCGAGTTGAGCCGCGATGCGATGGTGGTATTGATGGGGCCGACCACGCCGTGGCTGCCGGGGCTCAGCCATTGGGGTGTCGATTTCCTTGCCGGGGTTATGGTACGCAACGATGCATTGCTACACCGCACCATCGCCGAAGGTGGCGGGCGCACCATCTTCGATCGCGCCGTCTCCTATGCCGTGGCCGATATCGGCCTGCCGCGTATGCATGCGGTGAAAGAGGAGATTGCCCGGCTCGCCAAAAAGCGCGATGCGATGAAGCAGGAGATGGAGAAGTGGTATGTGGCGGGTAACCGCAGCCGTTTTCCCAAGCTCGCCGAGCTGGAAGCGGTGCAATCTTCACTGTCGCGGCTCGATAGCCTCTATAAACAGATGTGGGACATTCGTCACGGCAGTTCGGCGATCGGTAAGGGTGGCCGAAAGAGAGAAGAGAGGGTAGAGGAGCCGAGTCATGTTTAAACCTTCACCACTGATGGATTCGACATCGGTGATTCTCTATCACAAGCAGTCCACCAGTGCCATGACCCGTTTCTTCCGGCTGGATGATGGCCCTGTGCTGATCGGCAATCCATTGGCAAAACTGAGCCGGGTGGTGACGGGCGAAGTCGAGCCGGACTCGACCGTTGTTGCCCACCCCGGTGCCATCGTCGCCGAAATCGAGCGCTGGCTCGGATTGGAGCCGGGCGATCTGGAGGCGGACAGCGAGTATCACGAGCTGGTCGAGGTGCCCGGCAAGGTGATTCGCATCTATCTGGCCCGTTTTAAAACCATCGATCCACCCTTTGCCGAGGCCGAGGCGGTGAAGGGTTCGTTCGTGCCACTCACCCAGATGCGCAGCGCCACACCTGTGGAGCTCGAACTGCTCCGCACTGCCTACGCCACCATCATGGAGGGGTGATGGCTCGATGATGGATCTCGATACAAAGCGCGCCATTATCCTTGAAGCTCGGGCGGCACGCAGAATGAGAAAACCTGAGTCCGCCAACCCCTATGTCGAAGGGAGCGAGCCGTTCGAGGTGTGGCAGACTTTCTACCGCATGGCGCTCGCCGACGAGCTACTGAATGAGCTCAGAGGGGACCTGATCGATTCGGAGTACGAGGCCTCGGCCTACTAATCGCTCCGCTGTGTAACAATAGCTACATAGATCGTTTTTCCACCATCTTAGCCTTCTCCTCGTCCAACAGGACCAAGGAGAAACAAGATGCAAAAGATGAAACTTTTTATAGATACGCATGATAAGGAGAAAGAGACCTTTCCGGCCGGATTGACCCCGGTGCAGTTCGAAGGTTTTTATGCTCAATACGAAGAGGCATGCC
>JBNLEB010000011.1:0-1618 GCA_050304695.1 Mariprofundaceae bacterium | reverse complement strand
ATGCAGCACGGCAAAACCGCACTGATTAAGCAGATAGATCAAATCCTCGCGGCTGAAACGATTGTGCTCAATAAAATGGATAAACAGATCTTCAAGCTCTTCGACCGGCGTTTCCCGATCGAATACCTTCGCCTCTTCGGTCTGTGCACGAATGTAGACCTCCAACGGCGCCCGCACCCAGTCGAGAATATAGAGACGACCGCCCGGTTTGAGGCAACGTCGCATCTCCTGCAAGGCACGCAACGGCTGACTCATCTCATGTAGTACCACCGAAGCCATCGCTGCATCGACGGAATTGTCCGGCAGCGGCAATTTGGGGTCGTGCAGATCTTCACTGATGATCTCGCAACCGGGCGGCAACTGAACCGCCGCCTCCAGCATATAAGGTGCACACTCCACACCGATGGCACGCATCGCCGGGGTACGTTCTGCCAGTGCACGAACGAACATCCCGGGGCCTGCGCCCAGATCCAGCACCACGGGTTCATTGGAGTAGACCGGCTTGATCCAGTGATCCCATTCACTCCAGAACTCATCGTTAAATCGATCGGCAAAACCCTGCTTCATCATTTCGGCAAAACGCTGGCCATCGCGATGATGCTTGGCCAGCATCGCCTGGGTCTTCTCTACTCGTTCAGACATGGTCACCTCGTCCGTCACATCAATCTGTGCGCCATGATAGCGCGTTCACTTGAGCCAGGCATATCGCCAAATCTTCATTGCCTGGTAACAAAACTGTCATCAATCCCCGATAAGCTGGCAGCGCAAACAAAGACTTGAAGAGATAAGAGAGGAAAGCACAATGCAACGCTTAATCCATCATTACACCAGCACTATCCCGCGTCAGGATGAGCATCATATCCGCCTGATGGAAGAGATCGCCTATCTGGAGGCGCGTCTGATCGCCATTGGTCAAACCGGCGATTGCGCCTATGAAAAATCCCTCGCCCGCAGTTACTCCGAACTGCTGCGTACCCGTCGGCGTCAACTGGCCGAAGTCAGAGGCTAAAGACTGACTCGGTCGTCGCGTAAAGCAAATCCCCGCAAACCACCTTCCCAACCTCGGCCCAGTGCCATCACCTTGAACAACTCTCCCATCTCACCCGGCATGGTCAGGCGTTTGACCTGTGCCGACAGGGAGAGTTGCTGCTTCATATCGCCTTCCGTCTCGGCCAACAACTCGGTCAGGCCATTGGCGATCAGGAACGCCGCCTGATTGGTGTAACCGCGCACCTCCAGTCCAGCTTCCAGGGCCGCCTCGCCCACCGAGGTGAAATCTACGTGGGTGGTAATATCCTGCAACCCAACCCAGAGCAAAGCGTCGCTATGGGCGCGATGACGATAGTGGCACATTAAGGTCCCTTCACTGCGCTGCGAATGGTAAAACTCGCGACGGGGGAAACCGTAGTCGATGAGCAACACAACGCCCTGTTTCAAAAAATCGCCCAAACTACACACCCACTCTTCGGCACGCAGATTGATCTCCGAGGCATAACCATCACTGAGCGCAAGCTCAGTCTGGAGTTTTTTCAGTCGTTCATACAGCTCGGCATCGGGTGGCCCATCCTGCAGCAGGAACTCCTTGCCATCCCACACCACATGCAACTCATGAGGTTCG
>JBNLEB010000010.1:0-18861 GCA_050304695.1 Mariprofundaceae bacterium | reverse complement strand
CTCTTCAGGAGCTCCGTCAATATCACCGTAATCCTTGAAGGTCGCTCCGCCCGTCTCAGACAGAACCTTCGTGATCGCTGCCGTCAGTGTGGTCTTGCCGTGATCCACGTGACCAATGGTACCAATGTTCACGTGCGGCTTATTACGCTCAAACTTTTCCTTGGACATTACTTAACTCCTTAACCTTTCACGCTCGCCACAATTTCCTGGGCGATGTTGTTCGGAACCTCTTCATAGTGTTTGAATTGCATGGTGTATACGGCACGGCCCTGCGACATTGAGCGCAGGTTGGTTGAGTAGCCGAACATCTCAGACAGCGGAACCTCTGCATCGACAACCTTGGCGTTACCACGGTCACCCATGCCAAGCACCTTGCCACGACGACGGTTCAAATCGCCCACGATATCGCCCATGTACTCTTCAGGGGTGATCACTTCCACTTCCATCATCGGCTCAAGCAGAACCGGCTTGGCCTGTTCACAGCCTGCACGGAAGCCCATGGAACCCGCCACCTTGAACGCCATTTCGTTGGAGTCCACATCATGGTACGAACCATCAACAACGGTCACCTTGATATCCACCATCGGATAGCCGGCAACAACACCGTTCTCCATAGCCTCTTCGGCACCTTTACCAACCGCAGGGATATATTCACGCGGAATGGCACCACCGACGATCTGGTCGACAAACTCGAAACCGCCACCCGGCTCGAGAGGCTCAATCTCCAGCCAGCAGTGGCCGTACTGACCGCGACCGCCTGACTGACGGACGAACTTGCCTTCGGCCTTCGCTTTGCTGCGAATGGTTTCACGGTAGGCCACCTGCGGCTTACCAATGTTTGCATCCACCTTGAACTCGCGCTGCATACGGTCGACAATAATTTCGAGGTGCAGCTCGCCCATACCGGAGATGATGGTCTGCCCGGTCTCTTCGTCGGTACGAACACGGAAGGATGGATCCTCTGCCGCCAGACGGCCCAGTGCAATACCCATCTTCTCCTGGTCACCCTTGGTCTTCGGCTCAATCGCTACCGAGATCACAGGCTCAGGGAACTCCATGCGTTCCAGAATAATCGGATCGGAATCAACGCAGAGTGTGTCACCGGTCGTGGTCGACTTCAGACCAACAGCAGCAGCGATATCGCCGGCACGAACTTCCTTGATCTCGGTACGATCATTGGCATGCATCTGCAGAATACGACCGATACGCTCTTTCCTGTCCTTGGTGGTATTGATCACGTAAGAGCCGGATTCAAGTACGCCTGAATAGACACGGAAGAAGGTTAGGGAACCGACAAACGGATCGTTCATCACCTTGAATGCGAGGGCTGCAAACGGCGCATCGTCGGAGGAGGGACGTGTGTCCTCTTTGGTCTCATCATCAGGATCAACACCGCGAATAGCAGGCACGTCAATCGGAGCAGGCATAAAATCGACAACCGCATCAAGAAGTGTCTGTACACCCTTGTTTTTGAAAGCAGTACCGGCCAGAACAGGAATCACTTCGATATCCAGAACCGCCTTACGAATGCAGCCCTTCAGCGCGTCGAGGTCAATCTCTTCACCCTCAAGATACTTCTCCATCAACTCTTCATCGTGAACCAGAACCGCATCAAGAAGCATCTCACGACGCTCTTCGGCCTGATCGACCAGGTCAGCCGGGATATCTTCTACCGTGTACTCGGCGCCCATGGTCTCATCATTCCAGACGATCGCCTTCATAGAGACGAGGTCAACCACACCCTTGAAGTTCTCTTCATTACCAATCGGAATATTCAGCGCTACGGCGTTGTGACCCAGACGTTCACGAATCTCATCAACGACTTCGAAGAAACGGGCACCGGTACGATCCATCTTGTTAACGAAAGCAATACGGGGAACTTTATATTTATCAGCCTGACGCCATACGGTCTCGGACTGAGGCTGAACGCCACCTACCGCACAGAAAACACCAACAGCGCCGTCGAGAACTCGTAGCGAACGCTCCACCTCAATGGTGAAGTCCACGTGTCCGGGAGTGTCGATGATATTGATCTGGTGATCTTTCCAGCTGCAGGTAGTCGCAGCCGAGGTGATGGTAATACCACGCTCCTGCTCCTGTGCCATCCAGTCCATGGTGGCAGCGCCGTCATGAACCTCACCGATCTTATGAGATACGCCGGTATAAAAGAGAACACGCTCAGTAGTAGTTGTCTTGCCCGCATCAATGTGAGCCATAATGCCGATGTTACGCACGCGCTCCAATGGTGTCTTTCTAGCCACTTTCAGCTTCTCCTCTTACCCGTATCTATTTAGAACAAAAAAACTTTAAAAAACTAACAACAATAAACTAAAACAAACTTACCAGCGGAAGTGCGAGAACGCCTTGTTCGCCTCCGCCATACGATGGGTCTCATCACGCTTCTTGAACGCACCACCGCGTTCACTCACCGCATCGGCCATCTCATTACCCAGACGCTCCGCCATAGTGTGCTCGGAGCGACCACGGGCGTATTCGATCAGCCAGCGTACGGCCAGCGACTGCTGACGACGCTCGGAAACCTCGATCGGTACCTGATAGGTGGCACCACCGACACGACGAGACTTTACCTCTACCAGAGGCTTCACTGCCTCGAGTGCATTGTGCAGGGCTGCCAATGGCTCTGCGCCAGTCTTCTGGGCTGCGATCTCCATCGCACCATAAACAATACTTTCCGCTGTGGCTTTCTTGCCATCCAGCATCACCTTGTTGACAACAGTCGATACCTTGGCGTCACCATACTTGGCATCCAGGGTAATCGGACGGCGCGGGGCAGGACCTTTACGTGGCATAACTCAAACTCCTCGACTTACTTCGGACGCTTGGCGCCGTATTTAGAACGGGCCTGCTTACGACCTTCGACACCGGTCGTATCCAAAACACCACGGAGAACATGGTAACGCACGCCAGGCAAGTCCTTTACACGACCGCCGCGGATCAGCACGACACTGTGCTCCTGCAACTTGTGGCCTTCACCCGGAATGTATGCTGTCACTTCATGACCATTGGTCAGACGTACACGAGCTACTTTACGCAATGCCGAGTTAGGCTTCTTCGGCGTGGTTGTATATACACGAGTGCAAACACCACGACGCTGCGGGCATGCCTGCAGGGCCGGAACCTTGTTGATCTTGCGTTTATCCTTACGGCTCTTGCGAACCAGCTGGTTAATTGTTGGCATCGTTACCTCTTCTCCAAACTCAAACCTTCATGAGAAACGTCACGCCTCTCGAAGGGTCGCGAACCATAGTGTCGAGCAGGTGCCGTGTCAACAGCTTCTGAGAAGGCTTTTTGAAAGTGTGTTCGAACCCGCACAGACTACATCTTCAAGCACTGGGGGCATGTTTAAAAAGAAGGTACTGCTGATACTCATCCATCTCCATTTTTCCAAGGATATAGAGCTCGTAATCGGCCAATGTTTCGGCATCGGGCTCCGTACCCTCGGCGGCATGATGGGATCGTACCGTTTGGCGCCTGCGTTCGGACTCTTCGGCACCCACACCATCTGCACGCTGCATTGCCGCGTTCCGCCACTGTTCAGCCGTCTCATATTTCATGATATCATCTCCTTTAACTGCCCATGGATGGGCAGCTTTAGTAAGCAGGGAAAAACTCGTATGTTTTGACCTGCGCCAAAGGCTGAGTGGCATGGATGCCCGAAACCGTTCCTAACGAATCTGTTCAAAGTCACGTCAATACGGTTCAATAGAGCCATGCGAAACACTACAGACCAACGAGCCATCCTGCATATCGACATGGATGCTTTTTACGCCTCGGTCGAAGAGCGGGACAACCCCGGACTTCGCGGCAAGCCCGTCATCGTCGGCGGCAATGCCACCAGCCGCGGCGTCGTAGCTGCCGCCAACTATATCGCTCGCACATATGGCATCCATAGCGCCATGCCGGCCAAAACCGCACTCAAGCTCTGCCCCTCTCTCATCCTGCTGCCGCCGCGCATCAAACACTACGCCGAAATCAGCCGCCGGATTCACGACATCTTCGCCCGCTTCACCCCATTGATAGAGCCGCTATCGCTGGATGAAGCCTTCCTCGATGTTACCGACAGCCTGAAACTGTTCGGCTCAGGCGAGAAGATCGGCCGCACCATCCAGCAGGCCATTCAAAACGAGCTGGGGCTCACAGCCTCTATCGGCATCGCCCCAAACAAGTTCATTGCCAAAATCGCCAGCGACATCGATAAACCCAACGGCTTCGTCTGCGTACGACCCGAGGATATTCACACCTTTCTTGATCCTCTCCCCATCCAACGCATATGGGGTGTCGGCAGAGTGACAGAAAAGCAGTTCTCAGCAGCCGGACTACACACGCTGGGTGATGTCCGCAAGCTCACTCAAGAGCAGGCCAACCATCTGCTTGGCAATTATGGCAAACACTTCTTGAATCTCGCCCAGGGCATTGATTATCGTCCTGTTATTGCCGAGCACATGGCCAAATCGATTTCGCACGAAACCACCTTCTCCGCAGACATTCAGGATCGCGAGATGCTCGCCGCATGGCTGCTCGACCTGACCGAGCAGGTAATGCGCCGTGTTCGTCGCAAAAGCTTCAAAGGACGCACCATCCATCTGAAACTCCGTTTCAATGATTTCACCACCATCACCCGTGCCAAGACATTGAGCCGACCTACCGACACTACCAAGATCGCATGGGAAACGGTTCTCGGTCTGTTACATAAACATCTTCCGGAAAAGCAACCTGTTCGCCTGATCGGCATGGGTATTGATGGCTTCGAGTCATCGGAAACAAAGCAGGGAGAACTTTTCACAACACCCGAGCACGAGAAACAGCGTAGTGTCGACCATATCGTTGATGATATTCAATCCCGCTTTGGCATCTCCGCCCTTAAACGAGGCATCTCAAACAGATAACCCTGCATATTTACAGCACTCGGATTCAAAACTCCCATACCACCTTTTTCATGAAAAACGTGATTCATAGCGCATATCTTATTTCAACGATAACTGACATTTCATCCCGGTACCCACAATAGCTATGTGGGAAGCAATCCTGCGAACCTATTTGACAGAATCAGTTCGCAGGGTTCAGCCTGATGAGGCAGGCATTACCTGCAAAATAAAATGGAAGGGAGTGCATCATGCATTACAACACAAACTTAAAATTGAAATTCAACCCCACAGAGAATTTCACTTCTCTGGATATTCAATACGATGAACAACACGAACTGGCATGGTACCGGATGAACGCCTATCCGAGGCCCTGTTTTACACCTGAGGTGGTTGGAGAAATCCAGCATTGGTTTGACGATATCATTGCCGGAAACATCGCCTACCACGATGACCTGAAATATATTGTCATGGCTTCAAGTGTCCCCAATGTGTTCTGCCTGGGGGGAGATCTTAACCTCTTCCTGGAACACATTCGCAACAATGACAGGGAGGCTCTCCTGAAATATGATGAAGCGTGTATCAAAGCAATGTTTCTCATTCACACAGATCTTGGTAAAGACCTGACTACCATAGCTCTCGTTCAGGGGGATGCGTTGGGAGGCGGCTTTGAAGGAGTATTGGCCAATGACATTATCATTGCCGAACGAAGTGCAAAAATGGGATTGCCGGATATCCTTTTCAATCTTTTTCCCGGTGCGGGAGCATACAGCTTCCTCTCCAGAAAGATCGGCATGGTTAAAGCAGAACATATGGTACTTGGAGGCAAACTCTACACCGCTGAAGAACTTCATGAAATCGGAGTTGTCGATGTGCTCGCTGAAGATGGAGAAGGAGAAAAAGCCGTCTACGAATATATCAAACGGGAGAATCGTGCACGTAACGGACGCAGGGCATTCAGACAAGCCAAGCGTTTGTGCAATCCGGTAACTCAGAATGAGTTAATGGAAGGTGCAAAAATATGGGCTGATGCAGCCATGCGACTGGAGGATAAAGATCTTCGCATGATGGAACGGCTTATTTCACGACAATCTTTGAAATTCAATTCATAGATAAAATCACTCGGAAACGGGGCTGGCTTCCAGCCCCGTTATATTTACAGAGTTATTCAATATTTTGATTCAGATATTGCCCAAACTCTTTTTTACTATCCTGAAATACCATAGCCAACCTGTTGGCATTCGTCACAAGACCCGGAAGCGTCAAATTGTGCTGCTCATGCTCCAGCTCTTCACATATCTGATAGATCGAAACCGCCCCGACGGTTCCCGCACTCCCCTTCAGCCCATGAACAATCCGCTGAAAAGCGAGCACATCCCCGCCTTCAGCCGCTCTCTCAAGCTCTTCCAGACTCAACTGTCCACTATGAATAAACTTGTCGACCAGCTCTTCGACAAACCCATCACGGGATGTGTAGCGCTTCAGCTCCTCCAGCGGAGAAATATCAATGCAGGCCCAGTTTAATTTCTCATCCAGTGCAGGAAAGGCCTGAACGACTGCTCCGCCAGCTCTGTTTTGATCAGGTTGTACAAATTTCTCGATAGTTTTAATTAATTTTTTATGCTCAATCGGCTTGGTCAGATAATCATCGGCTCCAGAATCGAGACACTCGTTAATCGCCTCCGACATGGCATTAGCTGATAACATAATGATAGGCAGATGGTCCCCGGTCTCCAGAAAACGGTAGGCTTTCAACACTTCAACACCCGACAGATTCGGCATGTTCATATCCAGAATTGCCATATCGAAATTGCTCGATGGGTTCGTCAACATATCAAGTGCTTCTTCACCATCTTCACATATCGTAACCCGATGTCCCACCCGCTCCAACAGAGCCCTGATCACCGTCTGGTTCACCTCATTGTCTTCGGCCACAAGCAGTTTGAGAGAATATCCGGCATCTCTCTTTCTGTGCATATCTGCAACCGAGATAACATCCGAGGCAATCTGTTTTCCAACACAAGCCTCATGAATTGCATTAAAAAGAAGCGACTCATTCATCGGCGTATAAAGAACAGAGGAGTAACCTTGCTGCAAAAGCGAATCGAGTTTCGCCGGCTCTAGGCGTGAATCGATCAGTACCAACGACAAATCCGTTGACCATTGCTCAGCCCGTACTGCCTCCACAAACTGTTCCGCGCTCATACCTAACTTTTCACCTTCCACAATAACAACATGGAACGGGCGAGCACTTTCAGTTGCCTCAACAAGTCTTGAAAAAAGCCTCGCCAGATTAGGCACCGACTCCATCTCCTGTCCCCAGCGCTGCAGGGGCACCTCCACTTTTGGCAGCAACTCTTCCCCAAGCAGCGTTAATACCCTCACATCGGAAAATGAAGTCGCCGCGATACTCTCCTTCGGAACACTTGGCTGGCGCTCAAAAGGAATCTCTATCCAGAACTCCGAGCCTTCACCCTCCTTACTATTTACACCTATCGACCCTCCCATAAGGGTTGCCAGCTCTCTGGCAATGGTCGTTCCCAACCCTGTGCCTCCATACTTGCGTGTCACCGAAGCATCAGCCTGGACAAAACTATCGAAGATCCGCTGCTGTGCTTTCTCTGAAAGGCCAATTCCCGTATCAATCACCCTGAAGCGAACCCACACTCTCTCTTCCGAACCATCCTGCATCGGCTCAACAACCACTTCGATTCGCCCCGTTTCGGTGAACTTCACCGCATTACTTAGGAAGTTCATCAATATCTGCCTGAGATGAAGCTCGTCACCAATCAGTCTGAAAGGAACTGCCGGATCAATATGGGAGATAAGATTGATCCCTTTTTTCTCAACCTGATGCCTGAAACTTTTAACGATCTCAGCAACCACGGCATGCAGATCAAATGCTTTTACTTCGGATATCAGTTTACCCGCTTCAATTTTCGATATGTCCAGGATATCCTCAATCAGTGCCAGTAACGTATGGCCGGAAGATTGGATCATATCAGCATATTTTCGTTGTTCTTTATCCAACTCCGTTGTCACCAGCATTTCGCTCATGCCGATAATTCCGTTAAGCGGCGTTCGGAGTTCATGACTCATACTGGCAAGAAATTGCGTTTTGGCCTGATTCGCCTCTTCAGCGGCCTGTACAGCAAAATGGAGTTTTTTGATCAGATACACCATAAACATGGGTATAACGCATATAAGTAGCAGATTCCCCGCGGCCATATGCAGGTGGTTATTCCAGAATGGTTGGTAAACAATCACGGTTCCAAAACCGAGCACAGCCAGAAAAGTTGTCCAGTATGCGTACCGAACACCATATCGAAATGCATATCCGGTGATGATCCAGAGAAATAACCCAACAAACAGAGCACTCTCTTCGCCATCGGCATAAAAGAGACAAATGGTTGATGTCGTAATGTCCCCGATAGACATCAATACTCTTCGCAGATGATTTACAGATGGTGAGCCGACAATCCAAACGAGGAATATAATCGCAACGATCAGATAAGTTGTCGCAACATTAAACAACAGATTGTTACTGGCAAACAGAAAATAGCCAAAGATAGCCAAAATCACAACTGCCCTTGCAATTGATTGCGGCCATTCAGGATTTTGTTTAGCGGCTATAATAGCCTGCTTCACTTTCCCGCTTAGATTCGGCGCATGCCCTTCCTGTGCTTTATTACCCATCCCGGCATCATAGCATAAGGCATAAACCCCTTCATGCAATGAGTTCGAAAATCAATCGATATCGATCTGGACGATTCCGCCATCAATTCGGACAGGAAAGGTTTCGATATCTTCATAGGCTGGAGGCGTAAGTGCTTTACCATCACGAATACAGAAACGAGCACCATGGCGCGGACAGATAATCTGGTCCCCTTCGCAACGACCGCTTGCCAATTCACCACCATCGTGGGTGCAGACATCCTCAATGGCATAAAACTCGCCATCTAGGTTAAAGACGGCGATCTCGACCGCATCGGTGGAGACGATCTTTCGCTCGCCCGGTTTCAGTGCCTCTTCGCTGCAAACATCGATCCATTCAGCCATCACATAATCTCCTGTTACCCTTCCTTACCATCAACCCGCGGCCTAACCAGCAATCCTGAATACCGAAAAGCAGTAATCGCGAACGCCATGATCCAAGCGCTGGCCGCCAGCACAATCGAAACATCAAGCCAATCGGGATTCAATATCGGCAGTACAACTCTGGCAACCGCGCTTACAAGTAGCAGTACAAAAGCCGTCGGCATCCACTTGATAGCTGCTACGACTCTACCGGTGTGTCCAAGCGATACGCGCGCCATCATACCGACCGTAAACATACCGACTGCACCAATGGTCCATGCATGGATTGCTTCAGCCAGCGGCAAATCGAACAGCGACAAAGCGGCGTAGAGCAGAAAACCGATGATCAGCCAGCCGTACCCAAGCCAGAGAACCCAAAGCATGGGCAGATCCCAGATTTTATGGGTATACCAGCCGTATAGACGCAGGGCATGCAGCACTGCCACGGCAATAGCGGCAACGGCAACAAACAGTGGCGACATCAACAGGTTGACCATGGCAAAGCCAAAAATAGAAACGAGCGCCAACCTCTCGACAACCCGGTTCGCCTCCCTCCGCTCTGCGGTGGCACTAGCAATGAAAAAGGGAAACACTTTTCCCCCAACAACGACGATGATCGCCAGTAACGTTAAAACCGCCAAATGCAGCATCTGCGAACGAATACCTTCGACGACCTCCAGTTGATCGAGATGAATACCGAAATTGGTACATGCCAGCAACAAAAGAAGTACCGGTATCATATAGTGATGGGGCTGTCCCGCTTTTCGGATACAGTTAAAAAGCACAGTGGCAAGGATTGGCAGGAAGCTGAAATCGACCAGGGCATACAACAGTGGCGGAATCGCTACTGCCGAGAGAAGGCGTGGCAAAAGCCATACCAATACCAGCACCGCAAGAGGCCCTTCTGTCGGCGTCGGAACAGCTGTCCAGTTACGAACAGCCGTAAGCAAAAAACCTGCAATGACGGCGACAGAAAACCCGAATATCATCTCATGGGCATGCCACAACGGAAGGTCAAAATAGTTGTAATGCCAGATACCGGTGAGGAATCCGCCCGATGTCACGAGCATAAGAAGTATGGCAAACCAGATTGCCAGCACAAAAAACGGGCGAAACCCGAGCGCCAGTGGCGTCCAGTTATTCGACCCGTTGTTCGTATTTGGCTGACCACTCTTCACAGGAACAGAAATCATCGGAAATCACCGAAAATTGCCGGTCGGAGGAACAGACGATTCGTCAAAACATTCCCAAAGCCAGTTTCGCCTCGTCCGTCATCATTTCCCGATCCCACGGCGGCTCGAACACCAGCTCCACATGCACGTCGGTCACATTGGCAACACTGAGCACTTTGGCACGAACATCATCGACAATAAATGGCCCCATACCGCAACCGGGCGCTGTCAGCGTCATCACCACCTCAACGTGGTTGCCACCCTCATCGGTGTCGACGACATGACAATCGTAGACCAGTCCCAGGTCGACGATATTGACCGGAATCTCGGGGTCGTAGCAGGTCTTGAGTACATTCCATATCTCATCCATATCAACCGGCCCCTCGGCCGTTTTAAGCTCGACCTCCCTGGCAGGCTCGCCGCCGGCCATGCCAAGCGCATCGGCGTCTTTGCCGTCGACACGAGCGAGATTGCCGTTGACAGAGACAGTGTAGCTGCCACCCAATTCCTGCGTCATACGCACCTGCGCCCCCTCCGGAATCATCACCGGCGTACCGAGCGGGATCAGCACCGCATCGACATCGCGGCTGATTGTGATCATATCGCCGGAGGTCATACCTGACCTCCCCCCGCCCATGGACGGGCGGCAAGCCGGAGGCTTGGGAGGATCGGAAAATGATACTTTTTCGATCCGTCAAAGCGAAAAACATGGATGTTTTTTTGCGCATCTAACAACGTCATTCGGTCTTCGCCGTGCCGCTTCCTTCAATCGCGGACTTCATCGTATGCCAGCAGAGCGTGGCGCATTTGATACGGGCAGGGAACTCTTTGACCCCGGCCAGTACGGCCAGCTTGCCCAATGCCTCCTCATCGGGTGTCTCGGAGATATCGGCTGTCGCCATGTCGTGGAAGGCGGCGAACATCTCGTTGAACTGATCCACCGATTTCCCCTTCAGCGCTTCGGTCATCAGGGATGCCGAAGCGGTCGAAATAGAGCACCCCTGCCCTTCGAACTTCACATCCTCGATGATGTTGTCATCGCTGATTTGAAGATAGACGTGCAGTTGGTCACCACAGAGCGGATTGAATCCCTCGGCGTCATGGTTGCACGGCTCAAGCTTACCGAAATTGCGCGGACTCTTGGTGTGATCGATGATCACCTGCTGATAGAGATCATTCAGACTAAACATGTTTTATACCTCCGGTCTATGGCTTCCTGCCTCAGCCTTAATCGCTTCGCAAAAGTGCGATTTTGCTCCGCTTACGGACTCACATGTTCGCCCGCCGTACATCCATGTACGGATCATGAAAACATCTCCTTCGCCTTCTTCAGGGCGGTAAAGAGGGCATCGATCTCTTCAGTCGTGTTGTAGACGGCAAACGAAGCGCGCGCCGTCGCCGGCACCTTGAAGAACTGCATCACCGGCATAGCGCAGTGGTGGCCGGCCCGGATCGCCACCCCTTCACGATCGACAATAGTGCCAAGGTCGTGCGGATGCACGCCATCGATGGTGAAGGAGAGCACCGTCGCCTTCTCTTTTGTCGTGCCGATCAGGTTGAGGCCGTCGAAGCCCAATGCCTGTTCCGTCGCATAAGCCAGCAACGTCTGCTCATGGGCAGCCGCATGTTCGATGCCGGTATGGTTCAGCCAATCGACTGCCGCTCCAAAACCGATGGCTCCAGCGATGTTCGGCGTTCCCGCCTCGAACTTGTATGGCAGTACGTTGTACTCGGTACGTTCGAAAGTGACCATGGCGATCATATCGCCGCCGCCCTGGTAGGGCGGCATCGCCTCGAGTAACGCCTCTTTCGCATAGAGCAGACCGATGCCGGTCGGCCCGTACATCTTGTGGGCGCTGGTCACATAAAAATCGACATCGAGTGCCTGCACATCCACCGTCAGATGCGCCACTGCCTGTGCCCCGTCCACCAGCACTTTCGCACCTATGACATGGGCTTTGTCGACGATCGTTTTGACCGGATTGATCGTTCCCAGCGCATTGGAGAGATGAACCACGCCGACCAGCTTCGTCTTCTCCGACAACAGGCCATCCAGCTCATCCATACAGAGCTCGCCCGCCTCGTTGATCGGCAGCACCTTCAGTGTCGCACCTGTGCGCTCGCACAGCATCTGCCATGGAACGATATCGGAGTGGTGCTCCATGCCGGTGATAAGCACCTCGTCGCCTGCTTTGACATTGGCATTGCCCCAGCTGGAGGCGACCAGGTTGATCGATTCGGTGGTGCCGCGGGTGAAGACGATCTCTTTGGTGGATGCGGCATTCAATAGCACCCGCAATTTCTCACGCGCCCCTTCGTATGCCGCCGTGGCCCGCTCGGAGAGCGCATGCACACCGCGGTGGACGTTGGCATTGTCCTCTTCGTAGTAGCTGCGCACCGCCTCGATAACGCGATGCGGTTTCTGTGTCGTCGCCGCGTTATCGAGATAGACCAGAGGCCTGCCGTAGACCTCCTGATGGAGAACCGGAAACTCGGCCCGAACCGCTTCAACATTCAAATTCATATCGATTCACCACTACCCTTAGAAATCGAGTATTTTGTTTTCAGGCAAGGCGGAGCGCCCTTAGAGCTGCACAGCATATCTGATGATATGTGAGCAGCGAGAATGGTGCTGTAACGCAGCATGAGAACAAAAGACGATGGTTTCATCCCAACAGCCCTTCAAGACTGGTGCCATGCGGCAGCTTCTCGAATGCGATACGCTCCAGATACTTGCGTATTTCAGGCACCTTGATCGCTGCCAACACCTCATCGGCAAAGGCGAACATCAACACATTGCGCGCTTCAGCTTCGGAGAGCCCCCGCGAACGCAGATAGAAGAGCTGTGTCATATCGAGCTGCCCGACCGTAGCGCCATGCGCGCACTTCACATCGTCGGCAAAAATTTCGAGATCCGGCTTGGTGTCCACTTCCGCCTTGTCAGAGAGCAGCAAATTAGCATTGGACTGCGCCGAGTCGGTGCCGTCCGCACCTTCATGTACCACCACTTTGCCGTTAAATACAGCGCGAGCCCGGCCATCGACCACGCCCTTATAATTCTCACGACTACGGCAGTTCGGACGCAGATGATCGATGCGGGTATGGTGATCGACATGCTGACGGCCACCCACCAGATAGAGGCCGTTAAGCAGACACTCAGTCCCCTCTCCATTCATCTCAACATGGATATCCCGCCGTGAAAGGGCTGCACCGAAGGCCACGGAGTGCGAGTGGTAGTAGCTATCCCGGTGCTGATGCACACGCACCGAGCCGATATTCGCCTCACTCTCTCCGGACTGCTGCAGGATATAGTGCTCGATCCGACCACCGGCATGCTGATCGATGTCGGTAGCCACATTGATCAGAGCCCTGCCCTCACCAAGCGATCCATAGTGCTCAATCACACTCGCCTCTGCATACTCGCCGACCACGATAAGGTTACGAATGTGCTGGCTTGACTCACTACCATCTGCTGTAAGAAAAAGCAGATGAATCGGCTGCTCGATCACCATACCATCGGGGATATCGATATAGACACCATCACGCATCATGGCGCTGTTGAGTTCGGCGAAGCCGCCGGAGAGATGTTGGTCGTGCAAATACGGCTCGATCACATCCGGCTCTTCGATGA
Organism: Mariprofundaceae bacterium; assembly: GCA_050304695.1. GTDB lineage: Bacteria > Pseudomonadota > Zetaproteobacteria > Mariprofundales > Mariprofundaceae > WSZY01. The sequence continues at coordinate 5,098 of JBNLEB010000010.1, read as the reverse complement.
ACATGCGGGCCATACTCTCGATACGAAAACCTGCGGGAATGGCTTCAAGATTCGAGAGCGCTTCGGACAGCCTTCCATCCACCAGCACCATGCGATGACTACTCAAACGATCAGATTCGGGATCATCAAACAGAAACGGCGCCAGCGCATCATCAGCGACATCAAGCGTGGAACCTTCAGCACTATCGGCAATCAGGCGATCCAGATACCTTTTAACATCGGTATATTTCCACTCCTCGTGTCTCGTGGTCGGCAAACCCTCCTGCACCAGTTGATCCATCGCGTTCTTTCTGAGCACGCGCACCCACGCCTCGTGCGAGCCGGGAAGCTCCTTACGCGCTGCTTCGAATCGAGCCTGAAGCTGGTCGATCAATTCACCACCTTCGCTCACGCGGCAGCCTCTTCCAGCACCCAGTCGTAACCGCGCTCTTCAAGCTCCAACGCCAGCGCTTTATCGCCACTTTTCAAAATCCGGCCGTCGGCCAGCACGTGCACAACATCCGGCTCGATGTAGTCAAGCAGTCGTTGATAGTGAGTCACCATCACAATAGCGCGATCATCGCCACGCAGTTTGTTCACGCCACCGGCGACAATACGCAGTGCATCGATGTCCAATCCCGAATCGGTCTCATCAAGCAGCGCCAACTGCGGCTCCAGCACGGCCATCTGGAAAATCTCGTTACGCTTCTTTTCGCCACCGGAGAAACCCTCGTTCACCGAACGGCTCAAAAAGGATTGATCCAGCTCAACCAGCTTTGCTTTCTCTTTCACCAACTGCATGAAATCCATGGCATCCAGCTCACCCAGCCCCAGATGTTTACGTTTGGCATTCACACCGGCCTTGAGCAGGTAGGTATTGTTCACGCCGGGAATCTCCACCGGATACTGGAAAGCGAGGAATACACCCTCCCATGAACGCTCTTCCGGGCTCATCTCAAGCAGATTCTTACCATTGTAGGTAACGCTGCCGGAAGTCACCTCGTAACCATCACGGCCCGCAATGACATTGGAGAGTGTGCTTTTACCGGAACCATTCGGCCCCATGATGGCGTGCACCTCGCCAGCCTTCACTTCAAGGTTGATCCCTTTAAGAATTTCTTTGCCATCCACGGAAGCATGCAGATCATTTATAACTAACATAGTTTCATCCCACATTCGATTTCTGAAATCGACAGTTTTGTTTTCAGGCAAGGCGCGGCATGACGTGAGCCGCGCAGCATATTAATTGATATGTGAGCAGTGAACGGCTTGCTGCAACGCTGCATGGAATCAAAAGAGGAAGGTTTCACCCGACTGCTCCTTCGAGTGAGACTTCCATGAGACGGTTAGCCTCTACTGCGAACTCCATCGGCAGTTCGTTAAACACCTCTTTACAGAAACCGTTAACGATCAACGAAACCGCATCCTCTTCCGAGATACCGCGTTGCTGGCAGTAGAAGAGCTGATCATCACCGATCTTTGAGGTGGTCGCCTCATGTTCGACAATCGCCGAGGCGTTTTTCACCTCTACATAGGGGAAGGTGTGTGCACCGCATGTTTTGCCCAACAGCAATGAATCGCACTGGGTATAGTTGCGGGCGCCTTCAGCATCCTTGCCGACTCGCACCAGACCACGGTACGACTGCTGACCGTGACCTGCCGAAATACCTTTGGAGATAATAGTGCTCTTGGTGTTCCTGCCCAGATGGATCATCTTGGTGCCGGTATCGGCCTGTTGATAGTTGCTGGTCAGCGCCACCGAATAGAATTCGCCGACCGATTCATCGCCCTTAAGCACACAACTCGGATATTTCCAGGTAATCGCACTGCCCGTCTCCACCTGCGTCCAGGATATCTTGGCACGTGCACCCCGGCACTCGCCACGCTTGGTCACGAAATTATAGATACCGCCAACACCGTTCTCATCGCCCGGATACCAGTTCTGTACCGTCGAATATTTGATCTGTGCATCATCAAGCGCTACAAGTTCTACCACGGCTGCATGCAGCTGATTCTCATCACGCATCGGTGCTGTACACCCTTCCAGATAGCTCACATAGGCACCCTCTTCAGCAATGATCAACGTACGCTCAAACTGGCCTGTATTCATGGCGTTGATACGAAAATATGTAGAGAGCTCCATCGGGCAGCGCACCCCTTTCGGAATGAAGACGAATGAGCCATCGGTAAATACGGCAGAGTTGAGTGCAGCAAAGAAGTTATCCGATGTCGGCACCACCGTACCGAGATACTGCTGCACCAGTTCAGGATAGTCGCGCACTGCCTCGGAGATCGGGCAGAAGATCACCCCGGCCTCTTTCAGCTTGGTTTTGAATGTTGTCGCCACGGAGACCGAATCGAACACCGCATCCACAGCCACATTCTTCACACCGGCCAGAAACTCCTGCTCGCGTAGCGGAATACCGAGCTTCTCATAGGTCTCCAGCAGTTTCGGGTCGACCTCATCGAGACTCTCCGGCGCATCCTCTTTCGGCTTGGGTGCCGAGTAGTAGGAAATCGCCTGATAATCGATAGGCTCGTGATGGACATTCGCCCATTCAGGCTCCTTCATACTCTGCCAGTGATGAAAGGCTTCCAATCGCCAGTTAAACAGCCACTCCGGCTCACCCTTTTTGGCAGAGATGGCACGAATGATGTCGTCGTTCAGTCCCGGCGGCAGGGTGTCGGCATCGATATCGGTGATGAAGCCCGCCTCGTATTCACGACCTTTCATCTGTTCGTTCAACTCTTCATTCGTCGCCATCTATACAGTCTCACAACCGGCTTTCGACACGGAATCTGATCGAATCGGCACGCCTTTCCTGATGGAAAAAACAGGAATAAAATCTTTTTCGGTCATATCTTTCAAAGTAATATTATCGAGTGCGCCACGCACCGCTTCATTGATCCGCTTCCAGTTGGTCTGCGTTGCGCAAAACGGCAACTGATCGCATTCGCCACCATCGGCGTTGCACTCGGTCAGGGCAATATGCCCTTCAAAGCAGTCGATAATCTCCCGCACCGAGATCGATTCGGCAGGCCGCATCAGTCGATAACCGCCACGAGCACCACGGATCGACTCCAGCAGACCTGCAGCCAGCAGCGACTGCAGCACCTTGCTGACCGTCGGCGATGGAATTCGCGTTGCAGTCGCAAGATCGCCCGAGGTAAACAGGCACGACTCATCCGTTGCCATCTGGGTCAGCAACAGAATCCCGTAGTCGGTCAATTTGGTCAGCCTGAGCATAATACGTTCAAACACTCCTCATATTTAATGTGGAGTATTCTATTCCTGATTAATCGACTCTTCAACTCACAGTTTATGTGGATATGGACAAGATGGCATTTGTACGTGTCCTTCCCGTACATGGATGTGCGGCTTTTGATTCAGGCCATCCATGGCCTTCAGGCTTCGCCCGCCTAATGGCGTCCAATTCAGCAATCCTGCTAAATTGTGTGAGCTTTCTAAAATCACACTTTTAGAAAGCGTAAAAGGTTTGATACAGGAAATATCAAACCGTATCTAACAACACAAAAAAGAGGGGCGCCGAAGCGCCCCTCTCTCGATTAACAAAGAATCCCGAAGGAATCTTAGTATACGTACTCGATCTGCAGAGTAGTTGCAGTCTGCTTGATGGTAGCAGCAGTAATGCCAGCTGCAGTAACATCAGTCTTCATAGCGTCAACTTCCAGATCCAGAGTCAGGTTCTGAGCAACGTCATACCATGCACCAACTACGAAGTTAGTGTACTTGGCTTCTGTAGCAATAGTAAGAACCGCACCGGTAGTCTTGGAGTAGTCATAGCCCAGACGTGCGCCCATTGGACCCATTGCGATCTGAACCAGTGGGAAGTAACCAGTTACCTTAACATTGGTAGCTGCTACACCACTGATTGCACCAGTAGGAATCTTGGAAGAGAGTACGATCGGAGCGTAGAAGCCCAGAGACAGGTCGCCCAGGTCACCCTGAACCTGCAGGTCGATACCGTACTCCTTACGGTTGTTCTTCACAGCAGCAGCAGCACCACTACGCTTGTAGTTAGCTACAGCAGTGTTTGCATACCAACCACCGATTACTGTGTCGAAACCAGCGATTTCGCCAGTGAATGCAGCACGCAGGTATGGAGACAGAGTTACGTCAACACCGGAGTTACCAACAGCGGTACCACCAGCGTTCTGGCCCAGCAGGCCACCCAATGCGAAGTAAACAGAGTCAGCCAGGTGACCGTAAACACCAACACCGGTCGCACCAGTGTGCATTACAGTCGAACGCAGAGCGTTCGCACGAGTCTGAACACCACGGGTGTTACGGGAAACAGCGTTTGATGGATCGTTGAAGATTGAAGGTGCACCCAGTGCATCGGTAGTACCGATTGCCAGTGCAACGATGCCTGCGTCCAGATCGAACACATAAGCCATCTTAGCGCCCAGCATAGAACCGCCGATTACGTCCCATTCGTTGAACAGGCCAGCGTGCTCGCCAAGACGACCACCGAACAGCAGAGCTGATTCGTCAGGGAACTGAACAGCAAGAGACTCACCAGTTACGTTACCAGCAGCATCTACAGCACCAGCAGTACCGATCAGACCACCCTTAGCAGTAACATTAGTTACACCAAGTGCAGTAGTCTTTTCGTCGCCAGTTGAAAAACGACCTTTCATCAGGAATGAAGCGTTGAATACCGCTGGCAGAGAGAGGTGCTCATCTTCGATCAGCGCCTGCTCACCCATGTCGCGGAAAGCGTTCATACGGAAGTTACGACCGAAAGCAGCCAGTCGTGGAATTGCCTGGAAGTGGCAGTTCAAGCATGCAGCGCCAGTCTGGCGTGCGAATGCAGGTACAGCTTCAGAAGTAGTTGGAGCAACTGCAACAGCAGAAACAGCAACAACAGCGAAAGCTACAGCAGAAAAAAACATTTTTTTCATGTTGTTATTATCCTCTTAATAGATTTGGTTTACTTGCTAAACACAAACAAACCATAGTTAAATTTGTTCTCCCCTCTTTTTCCGTGCTTCTCTTCGACCTGCTACCGACTCTTTTGGCAATAACACCGTTCGGTTAGCAGAGAAATGCACAGACCTTTCCGGAAGTACGAGGCCAACAGTGCGCGACATTCAC